>OY288107.1:957500-2325691 GCA_958431225.1 uncultured Alphaproteobacteria bacterium
TTGCCGTACATTGATGAGAGTTTCGCCACCAAAATTATATGGGCTGATTTGAACGCATTTTATATTCAATCCGGCATCATTCAACCATATCACGGAGGTTGTTAGTTCATCCGAAAAGCCTTCTGAAATAAGCATGATGCGTGTCTCTTGACCAAATTTATCCGCATAGGCTTCGTCCCAATCAAAAAAATTCAATAGTTTTTGTTCAGCATCTTTGGTGTCATCGTCAGGACATTCTTTTTCCAGATATTCACTGAAAAAATCAATCGCATCCTGCCATGTCAGCGTGGAGATCATGGCGGCATAGCGAATGGCTTGCAATTCCATATAATCTCCTGTTGCAGTGCGCTTCAGTTCAATGACAACGATATTGGCATGCTTATCAACCGCCAATAAATCTATGCGCTTCTGACCTTTAGACCATTCGGAAAATTCCTCAGATATGATCAAAAGATCATCCTCATTTGATATTACAGAAATATTTTTTTTCAAGGCGGTCTGCAAATCGCGCTTTTCCCACAAGCCTTCGTCATTGAAGGTTGTTTTTTCGACTTTAGACAGTTTTTTACCATTGTAATGCAAAATTGACATCTACCTGCTCATTCTCGCTTCAAAAGTGGTTCATACCATTTTATCAGATAGCAGACAAGCACTTCAACAGCATATTTATGGGGGCGCTTCGCCCCCCAAACCCCCCGGGCGCGGAACGCCGCGCCGCGATTTTTTGGTTTATGCCACGACGTTTTGCGCCTTGTTTTTTTGATGGCGATGAGCGCGCTTTGAATTTTCGCGCTCATCGGTTGCTGGTAAGATGGGCGCGGGTAGTTGTGGCATACGCCAAAAATTCGCTCCACCGCGTTCGGTGGCGCCCCGCGAGGAATTTTTTGAATTTTCGCGCTCATCGGTTTTTGAAGTAAAGGGTGCGGGCAGTTATGGCATACGCCAAAAATTCGCTCCACGGCGTTCCGTGGTGGGGGTTTGGGGGTGAAACCCCCATGAAAATTTATCTTTAATTTTGTTTAAATTTCGCATAATACAATATCCATGACTGAGTTCAAAAAAATCTTAATTGCCAATCGTAGTGAGATTGCGATTCGCATTTTGCGTGCTGCTAATGAGTTGGGTAAGCGGACGGTTGCGGTTTTTGCTGAGGAGGATAAGTTAAGTTTGCATCGGTTTAAGGCTGATGAGGCGTATCGCATTGGTGCGGGTTTGGGTGCGGTTGAGGCTTATTTGTGCATTGATGAGATTATCCGTGTTGCCAAGGCGTCGGGGGCGGATGCTATCCATCCGGGTTATGGGTTTTTGTCGGAGAATCCTGATTTTGTTGATGCTTGTGTGGATGCGGGGATTGCTTTTATTGGGCCTAAATCTGAGACGATGCGGTTGCTTGGTGATAAGGCTTCGGCGCGTCAGGTGGCTATGGCGGCGGGGGTTCCTGTGGTTCCGGCGACGGAGGTTTTGGGTGATGATGATGCTGCTATTATCAAGCAGGCAGCATCTCTTGGTTATCCTTTGATGTTGAAGGCGTCTTGGGGCGGTGGCGGGCGTGGGATGCGGGCGATTGAGGCGCCCGGGGAATTGCTCGGTAAGGTGCGTGAGGGGCGGCGTGAGGCGGAGGCGGCGTTTGGTAATGGTGCTGGTTATTTGGAGAAAATGATTACGCGGGCGCGGCATGTTGAGGTGCAGATTCTTGGCGATAAGGCGGGGGAGATTTATCATCTTTGGGAGCGCGATTGTAGCGTTCAGCGGCGCAATCAAAAAGTCGTTGAGCGCGCACCGGCGCCCTATTTGACGCAAAAGCAACGTGAGAATCTAGCCGAATTGGGGCGGCGCATTGCCGCGCATGTTAATTATGAATGTGCTGGCACCATTGAATTTTTGATGGATATGGATAGCGATGAATTCTATTTCATTGAGGTCAATCCGCGCGTGCAGGTTGAACATACCGTCACCGAGGAAGTCACCGGCATTGATATTGTGCAGGCGCAGATTCTCATCGCTGAGGGCAAATCTCTGGCGGCGGCGACCGGCAAGGCATCGCAAAAAGACATTCGTTTAGAAGGACACGCCCTGCAAACGCGCATCACCACCGAAGACCCGCTTAACAATTTTATTCCTGATTACGGGCGCATCACGGCGTATCGTTCGGCGACGGGGATGGGGATTAGGCTTGATGGCGGCACCGCGTATTCCGGGGGGATTATTACGCGTTATTATGATTCGCTTCTGGTCAAGGTGACGGCTTGGGCGCCGACGCCGGAGAAGGCGATTCGGCGGATGGACCGGGCGTTGCGCGAGTTTCGCATTCGCGGGGTGGCGACCAATATCGCTTTTGTTGAAAATCTGCTCAAGCATCCGGTGTTTCTGGATAATCAATATACGACGAAATTTATTGATGAGACCAAGGCGTTGTTCCAATTCCATCAACGCCGCGACCGCGGCACGCGCGTGCTTAACTATATTGCTGATGTTTCGGTGAATGGGCATCCGGAGACGGCGGGGCGCGCACGGGTTGCTGATAATTTGCGCGAGCCGACCCCGCCTTTGTTGGATGGCGCTGGGGCGGTTGTTGCCGGGAGCCGTGATGTGCTGATGGAGAAAGGGGCAGCAGGTTTGGCGGATTGGATGCGCGCGCAAGCACGGGTTTTGATTACCGATACGACTATGCGCGATGGGCCGCAATCGCTGTTGGCGACACGCATGCGGACGTTGGATATGGCGCGCATTGCCCCGGCTTATGCGCGCGCATTGCCGCAATTATTTTCGGTGGAATGTTGGGGCGGGGCGACGTTTGATGTGGCGTATCGCTTTTTGCAAGAATGCCCGTGGGAACGTTTGCGGCAGCTGCGGGGGGCTATGCCGAACCTGATGACGCAGATGTTGTTGCGGGGGGCGAACGGCGTTGGCTATACCAACTATCCCGATAATGTGGTGGAAAAATTTGTGCAAGAAGCGGCGCAATATATTGATGTGTTCCGCGTCTTTGATAGCCTCAATTGGGTGGAAAATATGCGGGTAGCGATGGATGCGGTTTTGCAATCGGGCAAGGTTTTGGAAGCGTCCATTTGCTATACGGGTGATATTCTTGACCCTGACCGCGCTAAGTATAATTTAAAATATTATGTGAAAATGGGGTTAGATCTGCGCGATGCCGGAACGCATATTTTGGGGGTTAAAGATATGGCGGGATTGTTGAAACCTGCCGCCGCTAGCATACTCATCAAAACCCTAAAAGAGGAAGTCGGCTTGCCGGTGCATTTCCATACGCATGATACGGCCGGCGTGGGCGGGGCTTCGGTGCTGGCGGCGGTGGATGCCGGGGTGGATGCGGTGGATTTGGCGATGGATGCGTTTTCTGGCGGCACCTCACAGCCATGTCTCGGGGCGGTGGTGGAAGCCTTGCGCCATACCCCCCGCGATAGCGAACTTGATATCAAAAATATCCGCCGCATCAATGATTATTGGGAACAAGTGCGCGCGCAATATGTGGCGTTTGAAAGCGGGCTCGCCGCACCATCATCCGAGGTTTACTTGCACGAAATGCCCGGGGGGCAATTTACCAATTTGAAAGCACAGGCGCGGGCGCTGGGGCTGGAAGCGCGCTGGGGTGCCATCGCCGATACTTATGCCGATGTTAATCAGATGTTCGGCGATATCGTCAAAGTCACGCCTTCATCCAAAGTTGTCGGCGATATGGCGTTGATGATGGTGTCGCAAAATCTCAGCCGCGCCGAAGTGGAAGACCCCGCCATTGAGGTCGCCTTCCCCGATAGCGTCGTTGATATGATGCGCGGCAATCTCGGGCAACCGCCCGGGGGGTTTCCCGATGCGATTTTGAAAAAAGTTTTAAAAGGCGAGAAACCGAATCTAGACCGCCCGGGACGCGATGTGCCTCCCGCCGATTTTGAAGCTTTGCGCATGGAGGCCTCCGAGCAACTCGGCGGCATCGCGCTCAATGATGAAGAATTATGCAGCTACCTTATGTGCGGCAAGGTGTTTATAGAATACATGCGGCGGCGCAAATTATACGGCCCCGTGCGCGCCCTCCCAACCAAAAATTTCTTCTATGGCATGCGCGCAGGCGAGGAAATCTCTGCCGAAATTGACCCGGGAAAAATGCTCGAAATCCGCCTGCAAGCCATCGGCGAGACCAGCGACACCGGCGAGGTAAAAGTATTTTTTGAACTAAACGGACAACCCCGCATAGTCCGCATCACCAACCGCCTCGCAACAACAGAAACCGCCACAAGGCCCAAAGCCGAAGCCGGAAACAAAAACCACATCGCCGCACCAATGCCAGGAATAGTCGCATCACTCGCCGTCGCCGTCGGGCAAGAAGTTAAAGCAGGGGATTTGCTCCTCACCATAGAAGCCATGAAAATGGAAAGCGGAATCCACGCCGAAACCGCCGCTGTCGTCAAAGCAATACACGTAAGCGCCGGCGCGCAGATTGATGCTAAGGATTTGTTGGTGGAGTTGGAGTAGCCACGGAACGCCGTGGAGCGAATTTTGCGGGGGCGCTTCGCCCCCCACACCCCCCGAGCGCGGAACGCCGCGCCGCGAATTTTTGGCGTATGCCATAACTGACCGCGCCCCTTTTTCAGCAACCGATGAGCGCTATGGTTTGAAAAAATTCCTTGCGGGGTGCTTCGGTCGTTCATCAATATTTTGCTACAATGCATGGGACATCTTCAATATGAACAGCGTAACTTTGTGGCGGTGTTGTGCGTATTAAGCTTTGCAATTCTGCCATGCGTGCGGGGGTATAAAAAGGGCCGTCAACGATAACAATCAATACAATGTTTGGGTCTGTGGCGTTCTCAAAACGACGTAGCAACCCCTTCATTTCATTCATTTGGTTGCCCTGTGCGCCACCAGATTGTTCGGTGTATTTGTGCATAGCATAAAAAGTAGTGCCATTTTTCTCCCACATAAAATCAAGGGACTTTGAAGTATTGGTTCCTTTTGTAGGCGTAACCTTTCCTTTAAGCGTAAGATAAAGGGAACCATCTCCGGATTTAGGCAATGTCGTAACTTTTCGCCCTAATGTATTATTTAGCCACTTTCCTGCTTCTGCTTCATGAAACCCCGTACCTTTTGGATTTTTAGCAAAGCAGGCAGCAAACATGGGGTCGTTGCGGATTTTTTGTTCTACCTTCAATGGATCTTCACCAAAATTTTCGCAATAAGTTCTAATGCGCTTCAATAGATATTTATCGCGGTTTTTTAATTCTAGTAGAACATTCGCTTTGAATTCTAAAAACAATTGCTTTTCAATAGCCTTGTAGTCTGGTGGCGGTGTTTTAGACATGGCTTATGACCCCCCTTGCAAAATCCCAATCGGCGCGGCGGCGATAGAGTCCGTCTTTGCGCAAGCCCTTGAAACTGGTCAGCAAAACATCAGCAGTCTGCTGTCTGAAATTATCAATAAAACGATTCCATTCTTCAATACGAATAGGCGCATCAACAAAAATCTTAGTAATTGAACGGCAGGTGCCGCGCACTTCGTAATCGCCAAGTTCTTTGGGGTCGCAAAAGCGGATGGAGGCTTCTCGTGTATTGTCGATGGCGATAAAACCAACATTGCCATCGGGGTCATTGAATCGCACATTGTTGCGGCTTTTGGCGCGGGGGCGATAGCTTTCCAATTTGGATAATGTCCCAAGTTTCTTGCTATTGCGCCATACTTGCACTTCGGGGGTTATATCGGGCGCAAATAAAGCGAGTCCAACGGGATTATCTGTATCAATAAACATATTGCCTGTCAGTGATACAAAATCGCTCATACGTTCTTGGAATAGGCGGGCGCGGATAAAGGATTCTGGCACTAGTGCTGCGACATAGGCGCAATGATTTATGCACTTACTTAGCGCGAATTTATAAAGGTCGTCATAAGAGGTTGCGGGAAATGCAAGCCCGCGTCTTGTTGCGCTGTTTTTTGCTAGCCAAGGGGGGTTGGTTATGCATACATCATAGCCCTTTGGAAAATCGGTCAGGGTATCGCGCAATTTTACATCCGCATGGGCGGGGGCAATATCAAATGAATCTGCCCGATTGCATAGCCCCATATCTTTTAGGCTAGTAATAAGCAGATTAGCCCCCGCAAATGGCTCTAAAATAGAGGTTTTGGGCAACCCCGCCGTATTTGCCCAGCGCGCAAAGGCAACATTGCCAAAAGGATTGCCAGTCGTATAATAAACCCCATTCGTTCGTTTTTCGGTAGTTACATCGATTCCGAACAGATCAAGCATTTTTATCCTCCACGCATAGATTCATCCTTTCAGATTTTGGGACAAATTTTTTTGCTTGTCAATAAAAAATTATTTTATCATCGCCGAGCGCCACGGATCGCCGTGGAGCGAATTTTTGGCGTATGCCACGACGCTTTGCGCCCTTTTCTTTAACAACCGATGAGCGCTATGGTTCAAAAAATACCTCGCGGGGCGTAAGAGTATGGGGACAAACCCTCACGCTAAAAATCAAAGCGCGCTCATCGGTTGTTAAGAAAAGGGTGCGGTCAGTTATGGCATACGCCAAAAATTCGCTCCACGGCGTTCCGTGGTGCTGGGGGTTTGGGGGGCGCATAGCCCCCCATTTTTTTGGTTGTATTTTTTTGTGGTTCTATTATAGTGCCAATTACGGATGCGGGTGTAGCTCAGGGGTAGAGCATTACCTTGCCAAGGTAAGGGTCGTGAGTTCGAATCTCATCACCCGCTCCATTTTCATTTAGTCGTTATCTGTGAGCCCTGCTCCTGCGCCGGATTTTCTTGATTTTTCGGAGGATGGGACGTAGGTTTTTTGGGCTTGGGTTAGTAGTTTTTTCCATATTTTTGGGTCTATATTTATGGTTTTTTGGGGTTGGTTTTTTTTTGGGTTGGTTTTTTTTAGGGTTATTTCTATTGTTTCTGCCCCGGATTGCCAGTTTTTGGGTTTTGTTTGGAAGGTTAGGTTGGCTTGTTTTTCGCGCGCGCCTAGGATGCCGGCTAGGATTAACCCGTGGGTTAGTTTTTTTATTTTTATGCTTTTGTTGGGGTTGGCTATGAGCCAGTCTATGGCGGCTATGCCTTCCATGGCGGGGCGGTGGTGGGTTATGGTTAGTGTTTTGTCTTTTATTTTTATGTTTAGGGGTGGGGTTGTGTCCGCCTCGTCTAGCATTTTTGTTAGTGCTTGGCAGCCTTTTTGTCCTTGTTGTTCTAGCCAGGTTATGGCTTCGCCTATATCGGTGGCGCGGTCGTGGGTTAGGCCGCTGGCGAGGGCGGCTTTGCGGCAGGTGTGTAGAATTTCGTTGGCGGATACTTGCATTATTTTGGCTCCTTATTGGCATTGATGCTGGCATCGGGGAATAGGGCGAATAGCCAGTCATCGGGGTCGTCAGGGTCGGGTGCGTTTTGCTTGCTTTGCAAGTCGGCGGCGGTTGGGGCGCCTTGGAAGAGGGCGATTCTTGTCCAGCGGTCGGATTTTGGGTCAAATTTGCTGGCGCCGAAAAAGGCTAGTTTGCAACGGAGTAGGTCAATGGGGCGGCAGGTGGCGCTTACTAGATTGTCGCGGATTTCGCCATAGGGGAATTGTGCGGTGGTTTGGGCGCGGCGCACCATATAGCGTAAATCGGGGTGGGTGATTAGCAATTCGGCTATGGAGGTTTTGTCGTCGCTTTTGGCTAAAACCTGTTTTAGTTTTTTTACGTAATGGGGGATGTTGAAGGGCATTTCTAGTTCGTGTCCGGGTTCGGTATAACGTTGCCCTAGGCGCGGTTCTAATTTTTCTTCGGAAGTGTACCAGAATTGCGCGTCTGATTCTTTGTTGTTGAAATCAATATCATCTACCCATGCGTAATGTTCGTGTAAAATGTTTTTTAGGGTGCCCACTTGCATGGCGGGGTTTAGGATTTGCTGACTGTCATGTTCGGGGGTGTCGGGGATATCGTCTTTGGTGGCGTCTCCGGCACTAGTGTCCATTTCTAGTAGTATTGACACCATCATTTCTTGGGTTTCTAATGACATATTTTGGCAACGTTGATAGGCATCATTGAAAGGGGTTTTTTCTGTTAGCGGGCGTTTTTTTAGGTCGTTTTTGAGCGTGGTTAGTTCTTCTCTTAACGTGCGGATGCGCGCCATTTGGATGCTGTCTTCTACTTGCCATTCTGCGCTGTGTTTTTTTGCGCGGGTTAATAATGTGTTGAAGCGTTGGCGTTGGGCGGCGGTGGCTTTTGGCGCGTTGCGGGCTTTGGCTAGGGCGGTCTCGCGCGCATGAATCCAATCATGGATGAGGCGCGGGTGATTGACCAAAAATGGTGCCATGCCTAAGCCGGTGGAATTGCCTATGCCTAGATAGCGGCGATAATCGGGGGCTAGTTTCACCGCGTTATCGGATTTTTGTGCGGCGCAATAATCTACTAAAAAAAACGTGAATTCGCGGATTAGGAATACGGTTAGCATTTCTACTTCAAAGGCATCGGGGAGGCGGGCCGCGATGCGCGCGCGGTCGGCTATGCCGAATTTGCCGTTGCCATAGACCGCGGTTGTCCGCATCAGATAGCCGATGGATTTTAAGGGGGCGGGGTCGGGTTGCTTGCCTTTGGCTAGGCTTGCCACCACATGTTCAAATAGGCGGAGGGATTTGTTGGCGCGCGATAATGTGAGCACTTTGTGGTGGTAGCGTCCGGCCTCTTGGCGCGTGACTTCATCTGCTAGGTGGGTGATGTCGGCGGCGTTCGGTGTGCCGTCATAGAGGCAGAAACTGGCATCCCATTGGGTGGCTATGACGCGGTCGGTGCGCTTGGCGGCATCAAGGGGACGGCTGTAAGCGATGAGTGAATAGGCGCGCCCGCCCAAGGCCCCCCCCAAGGGCCCCCTTAGGGGGAGGGTCAGGACGATATGCCCGAAACCATCGGCGTCAAGGGCGCAGATTGGTATGGTAAGCTGGGCGCGCTCGCTAGCAATACGGCGGATGAAGCGGCGCATGAAACTTAAACGATGCGGGAAAAATGCGCCTAAACGCGCTAGGCGCATGACTTCATCAGGCGGGCGGGGTTTTATTGGTGCTGACATGCCTATGCCTTTTTTTGTGGGGTGAAATTTTCATCATAGAATCGCAACCAATTTAGCCCCAGAATCGCATCAATTTCCTCCGTGGCAAAGCCGACAGATTCTAGCCCCTTTGCTAGATTGGGGAAATCGCGGATGCCTTGAAACCATTTTGGCATCGGCGGGAAGCCGGCAGCATCGGCACTGCCCTCGCCGTAATCGGTCTCGCGCGCCCAGCGCCCGTTGCGCATCCATGCCACCACGCTATCGGGCTGATTCTGGCATAGGTCCGAGCCGATGCCTAGCGATTCTATGCCATAACGTGTTGCCGCTTCGGCGATCATTTTACAAAAACTTTCCGCCGTGCAGGCGCTCCCATCTTTCAAATGATGCGGGTACAACGAAAAACCGATCATGCCGCCGCGTGCGGTTAGTGCCTTAATCACCTCATCGGATTTATTGCGTAAAGCCGCGTGCCACCACGATGGATTGGCGTGAGTAATAGCAATCGGGCGCGCCGATGTATCAATCGCCTCCAAGGTGGAGCGCGGTGCCGAATGGCTCATATCTATCACCAAGCCGACACGATTCATCTCAGCAATCGCTTGGCGGCCAAAGCGCGTTAGCCCCGGGTCTTCCGCCTCATAACATCCCGTCGCCAATAGCGACTGATTATTATAACTCAACTGCATAAAGCGTCCGCCTAGCTGGTGCAGAATTTCAATCAAGCCGATATCGTCCTCCATCGGCGCGCAATTCTGAAAACCATAAAAAATCGCCGTGCGCCCGCTGGCATGCGCCTGCCGCACATCCGCCCCAGTGCGTCCATGCATTAAACGCGCGGGATGCGTTTCAATATAGCGATTCCATGTCGCCATATTTGCCACGGTCTCGCGGAAATTTTCATGGTAGCAGATGGTGACATGCACCGCAGATAGTGCCGCATCCGCCATCTCAGCAAATAATTCTGGCGACCAATTGGCGTATTGCAAATTGTCAATGCGTATTGGGCGTATCGGTGTTGATGGTGTCATTGGCTTTCCCCCTAAAAGTAATGTTATGACTATGGCAAATTTGCGCAAGATTCACAAGCCACGCTGATGACGCAATTGCGGCATTTGATTTTTACGGATTTTATGCCACAATGGGCGCGGGAAATCTGATTGAGATGTGTATGTTGCGTAAATTAATAGCAGAATTTTTGGGCACATGGTTTCTGTTAGCCACGATTGTTGGTTCAGGAATTATGGCGGAACAGTTAGCGGACGGCAATGTCGCCCTCGCGCTTTTGGGCAATGCTATCGCCACCGGGGCCATGTTGGTGGTGCTGATTACTATATTTGCGCCGATTTCTGGGGCGCATTTTAACCCCGCCGTGACCATCAGCTTCGCCCTGCAACGCACCATCAACCCGCACCTAGCCGCGGCTTATATGCTTGCGCAAATTACCGGCGGTATCTGCGGCGTCATGGCGGCGCACCTCATGTTTGACCTGCCCCTCATCCAAAACGCTACCACTATGCGTAGCGGATTCGGGCAATGGGCGGGGGAATTTATTGCTAGTTTTGGACTCGTCGGTATCATCATCGCTTGCCTCCGCACCAAAGC
This sequence comes from uncultured Alphaproteobacteria bacterium, assembly GCA_958431225.1. Classification (GTDB taxonomy): domain Bacteria; phylum Pseudomonadota; class Alphaproteobacteria; order Puniceispirillales; family UBA1172; genus UBA12202. Next base: position 968,135 of record OY288107.1, read on the forward strand.
CGATTTTGTCCCTATGGCAGTCGGACTCTATATCACCGCCGCCTATTGGTTCACCTCATCAACCTCCTTCGCCAACCCCGCCGTAACCATCGCACGTGGGTTCTCTGATAGTTTTTCCGGTATCTATCCTTGGCATGTTCCGGCATTTATCTTGATGCAAATTACTGCCGCGGTTTTGGCTACTTGGTTTTTTTGTTGGCTTTGTAAGAGGGATATTTAATATGGGGGATTTCATCCCCCAAACCCCCTGACCGCCGAGCGCGGCGGGGCGAATTTTTGGCGTATGCCACAACTAACTGCGCCTCTCTTTTTAGCAACCGATGAGCGCGAAAGATCAAAAATTCGCGGCGGGGCGTTCCCCGCTCGGGGGGTTGGGGGGCGAAGCGCCCCCATATCTTTAATTCATATAAGATAAAGTCGTCGTATGAAGTTTCGTTGCCCATGCTTTAATATCTGCATCTTGGCGGAGTTGGTCGTTGCGGATTTCTATTAGGACATGGGGTATTTTGCGTGGTTCGGCGTGGGTGAGTATGAACCAATCGTGTCCTGGGCGCACTTGATATGGCACGTTGAAGCCGATGTTGAGATGCGGGTTTGCTATTGCTTGTGCAAAGTTTCGTGCATAGGTCTCACCTTTATTATAAAGAAAACTAATATGCCATGGGCGCGCCACACCATCCATCTCTGGCGTGAAACTATGGAGCGCAATGACAAAACGCACCTGATTTTGCCCTAAAACCTGATGGCATAAATTGTCGTATGGGCGGAAAATCTCTGTCTCGCGAGCGGTGATTTCCTCTGCTGCTAGGTCGACATTGCCGGGAATCGGAATATGATCGCTTACCTCTGGGATTGATTGCGGTGAGGTTAAAGCGCGATTGCAGTCAATCACCAAACGGCTATAATTTTGCAAAATTAAACCCGCACCTAACAACCCCGCTAACCCCCGCGCCACCGCACCCGCACCTATATCCCACGCAATATGTTGTTCCGCTAAATCTAAATCATCCCCTAAACCCAACCTGCCTAACGCCCGCGGAATCGCTAAGCCTGCATGCTCGCAGATGATTAAAATATCGGGACGCTTTTTTGGGGCGATATACTCCACAGGAGGCGGGTCGTTTTTGGATAGTAGTTTTTTGGTCATGATTAAATATAATCTTTTTTTTATTTTTCGTAAATGGGGGATTTCATCCCCCAAACCCCCTGACCGCCGAGCGCGGCGGGGCGGATTTTTGGTTTATGCCACAATGCCACGCGCCAAAAATTCGCGGCGGGGCGTTCCCCGCTGCTGGGGGTTTGGGGGGCGCATAGCCCCCCATAAAAACAAAAATCATTTAAGCACACGTAATTTTATTCCTGCAATTCGTGTGATGTAAAGGCTGAGGATAATGATTGCCATTGCTATGATTTTTATATTGCTGATGGTTTCGTCTAGGATGAAATAGCCTATCAGCACGGCTATCATTGGGATGAGGTATCCGACATTGGATAGGAAGCCTGCGCCGGCGCGGTTGATTAGGATATAGCGGAGCGAGAATGCCATTGCTGTTGAGACAACTCCTAGCCATAATAGCGCTAACCATGCCTCAAAGCTCCATGTTGTTATGTCCGGGCGTTCTATGAATATGGCGGCGGGGACGAAAAATATGCTTGTTAGTAATAGGCTAAAACAGGCTAGTTGCGAGGGGCGTAAAGCCGTCTGTCCGCGCACTAGTAAATTGCCGGCACCATAGCACCCGAACGCTAAAATTAACCCAAACTGCGCCCATAGCGACGAATGCCCCATCTGCGCAAAGCCCTCATGCATCAATAACACCGCACCGATTAAACCCACCAACACGCCAATAAAACGCCCCCTTGTCATCAGCTCATCTTTAGTCACAAAATGCGCGCCAATCACCGTCACTAACGGCGAGGCGCCATTCAGCAAACCCGCAACCGTGCTATCAACATACTGCTCCGCCCACGCTATCAGAAAAAACGGAATCGCCGTGCCAATGAAACCTATCGCTAACAAACGACGATAAGGCATCGCGCGTAAATCTACACGCCAACCACCCGCAAAAAACAAAAAAACCGCCATCGCTAAAAAACCAAGAAGCGTCCTTGAGGCAACCAACGATAACGGACCCGTCTCAACAACAGCCAACTTAATCGCACCAAACGCCGATCCCCAAATCACGGAAACAACGAATAGAATGATGTAATCAAGTAAATTTTGACGAACTAATTGATGAGTCATGAGTATTGATATACGCTTTTTTTTGTTAAAAAGAAATGGGGGATTTCATCCCCCAAACCCCCTGAGCGGGGAACGCCCCGCCGCGATTTATTGGCGTATGCCATAACGAACTGCGCCTCATTTTTGACAACCGATGATCGCTATGGATTCGTAAAAATTCCTCGCGGGGCGCATGGGGGTATGGGGGCTTGCCCCCATGATAATAACATTTACCAAGCGATCATCGGTTGTTGAAGAAAAGGGCGCAGGGTGCCGTGGCAAGCACCAAAAATACGCGGCGGGGCGTTCCCCGCTGCTGGGGGTTTGGGGGGCGCATAGCCCCCCATAAAAAAGATACAATTAATTTGACATATTCCAGAAATTTTGACTTATTCTAGCGATTATGAAGGATGAATTTGATTATATCATAGTAGGCGCAGGTTCGGCGGGTGCGGTTTTGGCGGCGCGGTTGAGCGCGGATAAAACCACGCGCGTGCTGTTGTTGGAGGCGGGGCGCAAGGGTTGGCATCCTTATCTGCATATTCCTATCGGTTATGGGCGCGTGTTTCACGATGCGCGTTATAATTGGAAATATAGCACCGCCCCTGAACCGCATCTAAACCAGCGGCGCATATATTGTCCGCGCGGCAAAGTTTTGGGTGGGTCGTCCGCAATTAACGCGATGGTCTATGTGCGCGGATGCCCCCAAGATTATGACGAGTGGGAAGCGGTGGCGCCGGGCTGGGGTTGGGCAGATGTTGCGCCGATATTCCGCCAAATGGAAGACTGGCAAGGCACGCCAAATCGGGCAAGAGGCACGGGCGGGGCGCTTTGCGTCAGCGATGTTAAAGCTTTCGCGCATCCCACCACCCACGCCTATATCAAAGCCGCCGAAACTATAGGCATAGCGTATAATGACGACTATAATTCTGATACTATGGAGGGGACGTGCTTTTACCAAATCAACACACGCAAAGGTCTGCGCGCTTCTACCGCCAACGCTTATCTCAAACCCGTAGCATCACGGCGCAACCTCACCATTCAAACCGGCGCCATGGCACAGCGCATTATTTTTGATGGGCGCACGGCACAAGGCGTTGCCTATAGACGCGGCGGCAAGATGCGAACAGCACGCGCAAAACGCGAAGTGATTCTCTGTGGCGGTGCCATCAACACCCCGCAACTATTGCAGTTTTCAGGCATCGGCAATAGCGCGCTATTACAAAAAATGGGCATAGATGTGGTGCTAAACCAGCCCCATGTCGGGCGCCATTTACGCGACCATCTCGGCTTTGAGCTCATCTATCAAGCCACTGTGCCAACCCTCAATCAACTCCTACGCCCCCTATGGGGCAAGATGCGGGCAGGGCTAGAATTCCTCTGCAAACGCCAAGGATTACTCACCCTAAGCCTCAACCAAAGCGGCGGTTTCGTCCGCACCCAAAAAGGCATCGGTGCCCCCGACCTGCAACTTTATTTCGTCCCCATGACCTACACCACCGCCCCAAGCGGCGTAAGACCGCTGATGAATTTAGACCCCTTCCCCGGCTTCCGCATCGGCTTCAACCCATGCAAACCCGAAAGCCACGGCTATGTAGAAATCTGCGCACCAGACCCGACCGCCCCACCAAAAATTGTCGGCAACTACCTCGCCAGCCCACGCGACCGCCAAACTATGATCGCCGGCACAAAACTCATCAAACGCATCGCCGAAAGCCCCGCCCTCGCCGCCATCACCGACAAAATCATCACCCCCGAAACACCCCTCAACACCGACACAGAAATCCTCAACTGCATCCGCGCACACAGCACAACAATCTTCCACCAATGCGGAACCTGCCGCATGGGACGCGATGCAAAAACTTCGGTAACAGACAACAAACTCCGCGTCCATGGCATCAAAAACCTACGCATCGCCGACGCCTCCATCTTCCCCACCATCCCATCAGGAAACACCAACGCACCCACCATCATGCTAGCCGAAAAAGCCGCCATAATTATCAAAAATGAACCTCAATGACACGACTTGCCCAACGCCTTCAGGCGCCAATAATTATACGGCAAAGGCGTCAAAAACCCCGCCAACAACATAATCGGCACCACCCACCACGTCAATTTCGCACCGCCAGTCAACCAAACATCAACCAAATTCATCGCAACCTCCATCGCAATCATAGACAAAAATGACATGCCAATAGCCGTGCGAAAAGCCAACCCCAAAGCCATCTGCCGCATCAAAATAAATGTCTCCAAAGCAATGGAAGTCAATAACCCATTAATAATCGCTAAACCCAAAATAGCCCAAACCGCCCACGCAATCCCCGTCACCTGAAAAAACAAAATTGTCCCCAAATCACCAATGGCACAACCCAATAAACACCAAGCAGTATTAACCCCCGCCCGCCGCCATGTGCGTGCGCAATGCCAATGCGTTGGTCGTATTTCACTAACAGAAACCATAAAATCTTTTTAACCTAATTTTACGGTGAAAGCAAATATGGGGGCGCTTCGCCCCCCAAACCCCCCGAGCGGGGAACGCCCCGCCGCGGATTTTTGGCGTATGCCACAATGCACCGCACCCTTTTTTCAACAACCGATGAGCGCTTGGGGTCAATGTTATTATCATGGGGGCAAGCCCCCATACCCCCACGCGCCCCGCGAGGAATTTTCACGAATCCATAGCGATCATCGGTTGCTGAAAAGATGGGCGCAGTTCGCTATGGCATACGCCAAAAATCCGCGGCGGGGCGTTCCCCGCTCAGGGGGTTTGGGGGATGAAATCCCCCATAAAAAAAACGAAACACTTGCCTTTTGGAGAAAAAGGTTTTATGCACATTCTAGTGCGCTCGTAGCTCAGCTGGATAGAGCATTTGACTACGAATCAAAAGGTCGGGAGTTCGAATCTCTCCGAGCGCGCCATTTCCTTTTTATGCGATTTATAGCGATCATCGGTTGCCAAAGAAAAAAGCACCGTGCGTCGTGGCATACGCCAATAAATCGCGGCGCGGCGTTCCGCGCTATGCTTGTCCGGCTATGGATTTGTAGCGGTCTTCTAGCGTTTTTTGGCGTTTTATGGCGTCGGGTTCTAGGTTGGATTGTGCTGGGATGTCGGTTTCGAAATGCTTGTAGTTGTCGGTGCCGCGTACGAGCATGGCGCTATCTAGATCATGTTTGGTTTGGCGGACATGGGCGGCTAGGTATTGCACATTTAGCCCTATGCGGCGGTCATCGCTGTTGTTGGGCATGGAGGCGTGGAGCGTCCAGCCATGGTGGAATGAGGCTTCGCCGGGCGCAAGCGGGCAGAGTTTTGCTTGCGATTCATCTACCCCGTGGACGGTTTGGGCTTGCAGTAAAACATTGCTGGCATCGTCGCCAATTTCGTGTTCAACGCGCCCTTGATGGTGGCTTGCGGGAATCATGCGCATACAACCACTCGTCGCATCCGCTACCGATAACGCCAACCACATCGTCACCTGATCATCATGGCTCAAGCCCCAATAGGTGAGGTCCTGATGCCAACTTACATGGCTGGTGGAATGCGGCTCCTTGATAATGTACGTGGTGTTATAGAGCAAAATGTCGCCGCCTATCATCGCCTCAACCAAATCTAAAACTTGCGGCTGCGTGGCTAAAGCCAAAGGCGATGTCAGAATCGTATGCGCCTTCGTGCGATAATGTAGCGAATCACCAAGCTGCGATTCAGCATCCTCAAGAGCACGGCGATGCGCGGCAGCTTCGGCGGCGGTCAAAATCGGCACGCCCGAAATGTAGCCATCGCGTTGGTAGGTTGATACTAGTGCGGTGATGTCCATGATGTATGCCTCCCCTGTTTGTGAAAACTTTGGCGCAGATTTTTTTTGTTGGCAAGTGGTTTTTTTGATTTTTTTTCATGGGGGTTTCACCCCCACACCCCCGACCGCCGAGCGCGGCGGAGCGAATTTTTGGCGCTTGCCACAACGCACCGCACCCTTTACTTCAACGACCGATGATCGCTTGGGGTCAATTTTATTATGGGGGCAAGCCCCCATACCCCCAATGGCACGTTTTGATTTTTCCAGATTAAAATGAAAGAATCACCCATACACGCGCCCCGCGAGGAATTTTTACGAATCCATAGCGATCATCGGTTGCTGAAAAGATGGGCGCGGTCAGTTATGGCATAAACCAAAAAATCGCGGCGGGGCGTTCCCCGCTCGGGGGGTTTGGGGGGCGAAGCGCCCCCATTTTCTTTTATGATTCAGAATTAATAATTTCAACGAAGCATTCAAAGAATTCATCAAGTTTTTGTTGTCCGACTCCGTTTATAGCGAGGAATTCGCTTTTAGTTTTTGGGGTTTGGTTTGCCATTTGTATTAGGGTTTTGTCGGAGAATATTGTGAAGGCTGGTTTGTTGCGTTCGCGGGCTATTTTTAGGCGTAGTTGTTTTAGGGCTTTTAGGAGTTCTGGGTTTTGGATTTGCTCGGGTTGTTGTGGGGTGGGGGGTGTTTTGGTTTCTATTGGTTCAATTTTGTAGGGTTTTGCCATGAATTTTTCGCGATCTTCGGCTAGGCTTTTGCCTTTTTCGGTGATTTGTAGCGCGCCGTATTTTGCTAGATTTACTTTGATTGCGTTATGGGCGATGAGTTGGCGGATGATGGATTTTAGTGTGGATTTTGGATAGGTTTTGGCTTGGGCATAACAAGCTAGATTGTAATGTTCGCGTTCGCCGATTTTGGCGGTGTTGGCGCCGCGTAGCACGTCTATGATGTGGGTGATGCCGAAAAATTGTCCGCTTTCGGCGATGCAGGCTAGGATTAATTTAGCGATTTCTGAGCAGTCTTCTACCTCTGGCGGGGCTAGGCAGTTGTCGCAATTTCCGCATATTTCGGCGTCTTCGTCAAAATATGATAGTAGGGCTAAGCGGCGGCAGGCGGTGGTTTCGCAATAGCCGATTAGTGCTTCTAGGCGTTTATATTCTAAAATTTTATGGTTCTGGGTTCCGTCGCCGTCAAAGATCATTCTTTGGCGTTTCATAACATCGTTTAGTCCATAAAATAGAAATGTTTTTGCTTCGCCGCCATCGCGTCCGGCGCGCCCGATTTCTTGGTAAAATGCCTCAATGCTGCTGGGCAAATTGGCGTGGATGACAAAGCGGATGTCGGGTTTATCAATCCCCATGCCAAAGGCGATGGTCGCTACCATAATCATGGAATCCGCAGTCATGAATTGGTTTTGGGCGTCGCGGCGGTATTCGGGAGATTTGCCGGCGTGGTAGGCTATGGCGGCAAAGCCGTGTTCGCCTAACCACGCGGCTAGGTCTTCGGTGTTGGCGCGCGATAGGCAGTAAATGATGCCGGAGGCGTTGCGGTGAGATTCTAAAATTGATAATAAACTAGGTCTAAAATTTTCCATCGGATAGACGTTAAGCGACAAGTTGGGGCGGTCAAAGCCTTTGACAAAAACCGCACCCCGCCCGTGCATCAATTTTTTTATGATGTCCTGCCGCGTGCCTTGATCCGCCGTGGCAGTGAACGCTGCTATGGTGGCGTGCGGGAACAGCGATTTTAATTGCGATAACTCCTCATAATCGGGTCTGAAATCCGCACCCCATTTGGAAATGCAATGCGCCTCATCAACGACAAAAAGCCCGATTTGGAGACCCTGCAACGCCTTTAACATACGCGGCTGCATTAAACGCTCAGGACTTAGATAAAGAATTTTCGTGCGCCCGGCGGCGAAATCACGCCATTGTTCCACATTTTGCTCCCGCGCCTGACCCGAATGAACCGCACTCACCTTAATGCCATTTTCCGCCAACCCCGCTACCTGATTTTCCATCAAGGCAACCAACGGCGAAATGATAATGGTTTTGTAAGACGCAGTAATGGCAGGAAACTGATAACACAAAGATTTCCCCGCACCAGTCGGCATCACCGCTAATACATCATTGCCACCCTGAATCTCGCGGATAATCTCTAACTGACCCGCACGAAAATCATCATAGCCAAACTGATTTTTTAACAACGCACTCAGCGCAGAATCATCATAATTATCCATGAATGTGAATATGACGCATATAAATTAAAAAATCTACATATTGTTTTTTATGAGGTTGTTTATTTTTATGGGGGTTTCACCCCCAAACCCCCGACCGCCGAGCGCGGCGGGGCGACCACGGAACGCCGTGGAGCGAATTTTTGGTTTATGCCACGGCACTTTGTGCCTCTTTTTTAGCAATCGATGATCGCTTGATATAATTTTATCATGAGGGCAAGCCCCCATACCCCCGACCACGGAACGCCGTGGAGCGATTTTTTGGTTTATGCCACGGCATTCTGCGCCCCTTTTTCAGCAACCGATGAGCGCTTGATATAATTTTATGATGGGGGCAAGCCCGCATACCCCCGAAAGCATATGTAAAGAAAACGCGAATTTGTTTACATATTGAACGGCATTTTTATCTTTTTATGGGGGATTTCATCCCCCAAACCCCCTGACCGCGGAACGCCGCGCCGCGACCACGGAACGCCGTGGAGCGATTTTTTGGTTTATGCCACGGCACTCTGCGCCCCTTTTTTAGCAACCGATGAGCGCTTGATATAATTTTATCATGGGGGCAAGCCCCCACACCCCCGAAAGCATATGTAAAGAAAACGCGAATTTCTTTACATAAGGACGCGCATATGTAAACAAAATGCGATTTTCTTTACATAAGGAATGCTGTTTGTTGGCATTTTTATCTTTTTATGGGGGTTTCACCCCCAAACCCCCGACCACCGAACGCGGTGGAGCGATTTTTTGGCTTATGCCACGGCACTTTGCACCCCTTTTTCAGCAATCGATGAGCGCTTGGTAAATTTTTATCATGGGGGCAAGCCCCCATACCCCCGCCCCCAAAGGCAGAGATTAACCGCTACACCGCATTCGGTGTTCGGGGTTAATTGGATTTTGTAAACCAAAGGCATATTGTCAATATTGTTGCCCATAGCGACTTTTTATCCGCGTTAGATTTTCGGGATATTTTGATTTCTTCATAAGAAAATCCGTCTTTATTTTGGGTCATTTTGGTTTTAGTGAATTCATAGTCCAAAATAGTCTCCTATGAGATTTAGTTTTTGATGATGACTTCAGCATATCAGGTGTGTTTTTTTGTGGTCAATAAATGGAAAAGCCAGAGGAAATAAAAAATCCTCTGGCTTTTTGTTGAGGTTAGTTGATGGTGATCATGCCTTTTCGCCCAGGGAAAGCGGCACGTTCCTTCTTTCTCCATTGGAAAAACACTGTGACGGAAAGACCATATTCCTCTGCTAGGGCGAAAAGGGCTCTGGCGGCGACGTTAGAATCAACCCCTTGAATGGATTTATTGATTTCTTCGACAAAAACAAAGCCGTGATCCGTTTTTTCGTCATCTACTATTTGAAGACCATGAAGATGGCGTGGAATCTGTCTGCCAGATAAGCATATTTCGGTCAGAACAGCCCTAACAGCTGCATTCCAATTCAGTTTTGATAAAGCCTTACCCTCAACTTCAATAAACTGGCACTTTGTAAATTCAACATTGGGTACCGCATTATGAGGATAGCTAATTCGCTCTTTTTGGTCATTGTAAAAGAACGTGCGAGCAAGTTCCGATTCGGCGTCAAGTTCTCTATTGATAGCATCCCAAGTGGCGTCATCAATATTCTTAATAGCATCCAAATTGGCGTCACCAATAATTGGAGGGTCATTCTCCTTGGTTGATTTCACATCTGTTTTGGGTTCGTGAAGTCTCTCACCTTTTGCGTGAAAATCAATCAATCGACTTACCACAGAATCAAAGGTATCAGTTGATTGCTTCATGGCTTGGAGCTTACCAATAGTTGTTTCCGAAAGTTCAACCATATTCATTTTCTCTCTCCTTCTCTATATGTTGTGAGTTCAGAAACCCTGCTTTTCACACAGGATATGTTGCCATTATACAAGGCGTTTTTTCTCCTGTCAATAGCATTTACAGGATATTTTTGCTTAATACAGGAAATAAAATGCAATTTACCAAAAAGAAACGCCTGTGTCCTCCCTATAGTTCCTGCCCAATCGTAACTAAGTTATCAGTGTGCCTTTGGAAAATATGTTGGTTAGTTTCGTGGGGGCGCGTTGCCCCCCATACCCCCTTTTTGCTAATGGCGGTTTCTGATTTTTCCAAACAATGATGAACGAATCACCCAAACACGCGCCCCGCGAGGTATTTTTCAAACCATAGCGATCATCGGTTGCCAAAGAAAAAGGCGCAGTTCGTTATGGCATACGCCAAAAATTCGCTCCACGGCGTTCCTTGGCGCCCTGCGAGGAATTTTTTACGAACCATAGCGATCATCGGTTTTTGAAAAGATGGGTGCGGGGTGTTGTGGCGGGTGCCAAAAAATCGCTCCGCCGCGTTCGGCGGTCAGGGGGTTTGGGGGATGAAATCCCCCATTTCTTTTCATTATTCTGCTGTAGGCACGCCTATATGGTGATATCCGCCATCCACATAGTGGATTTCGCCGGTGACTCCTGATGATAGGTCTGATGCGAGGTATAGTCCGGCGCGTCCGACTTCGTTCATGTCTGGGTTGTGTTTTAGGGGGGCGTTGACCTCGCTGTGGCGGAATACGTGGCGGGCGCCGCTTATGGCGGCGCCGGCTAGGGTTTTTACGGGGCCGGCTGAGATGGCGTTTACGCGGATATTGTGTTTGCCTAGGTCCACGGCTAAATAGCGTACGGAGGCTTCTAGGGCGGCTTTGGCGACCCCCATGACGTTATAATTTGGTGTGATGCGGTTGGCGCCTAGGTAGGTTAGGGTTATGATTGACCCGCCTTTTTCTTGCATTAGCGGGGTGGTGGTGCGGGCTAGTTCGGTTAGCGAGTAGCATGAGATGTGCATAGCGCTATGGAAATTGGCGCGGCTGGTGTTTAGGTAGGCACCGCGCAGTTCGGCTTTGTCGGCGAAGGCTATGGCGTGGACGACGAAATCTATTTGTTCCCATTCTTTTTTTAATGTTTTTACCATGTCGTTGATGCTTCCCTCGCTGCCGACATCGCATGGTAGGGTTAGGCTTGCGCCTAGTGTTTCGCCCAAGGGGCGTACGCGTTTTGCTAGCATATCATTTTGGTAGGTTAGGGCTAGTTCGGCACCGGCTTCGGCGCAACATTTGGCTATGCCGTAGGCGATGGAGTGGTCATTGGCTATGCCCATGATGAGTCCGCGTTTTCCTGTTAGCAGTGTCATGGTGCCTCGTGCCTTTTGATGGCTAGGGTGGAATTGGTGCCGCCGAAACCGAATGAATTGCTTAGGGCGAGGTCAATTTTATGGTCGCGGGCGGTGGCGACTATGGGGATGTCGCCGATTTCGGGGTCGGGGTTTTCTAGGTTGGCGTTGCCGGCGATGAAGCCATCGCGCATCATGAGGAGCGTGTAGATGACTTCTTGGACGCCGGTGGCGCCTAGCGAATGTCCGGTGAGCGATTTGGTTGATGAGATGTAGGGTAAATATCCCGCCTCCCCGAAAACTTTTTTGATGGCGTCTAGTTCTTGGATGTCGCCCACGGGGGTGCTGGTGCCGTGGGTGTTGATGTAATCCACGTTTTGCGCAAAACCTTTGCCGTCATAGCCTTTTAGGGCTAGGTTCATACAGCGCACGGCGCCTTCGCCTGATGGGGCGACCATATCAAAGCCATCCGAATTGGCGGCGGCACCGACAATCTCGCCGTAAATTTTGGCGCCTCTTTTGAGGGCGCGGTCGCGTTCTTCTAGCACCACCATACCGCCGCCGCCAGCGATGACGAAACCATCGCGGGTAGCATCATAGGGGCGCGAGGCTTGTTCGGGTTGGTCGTTGAAACCCGATGACATCGCCCCCATGGCATCAAATAATACCGATAGCGTCCAGTGGAGTTCTTCGCCGCCCCCGGCGAAGACGATATCTTGTTGCCCATAGCGGATGGCATCACTGGCGGCTGATATACAATGGGCGCTGGTGGAACACGCCGATGAGATCGAATAATTGACGCCTTTGATGGCGAAAAATGTGGCGATGCACGCGGATACCGTTGATGACATACAGCGCGGCACCATATAGGGGCCGATGCGTTTGGGGCCTTTGGTGCGGGTGATGTCGGCGGCTTGCATGAGATTATAGGTGGAGGGGCCGCCTGAGCCGGCGATGAGCCCGGTGCGGGGGTGGGAGACCTCAGATTCCTCTAAGCCCGAATCAGCCACGGCTTGTTGCATGGACAGCACCGCGTATGCGGCGCCTGCGCCCATGAAACGCATTTGTTTGCGGTCTACATGGTCGTCTAGGTTGATTTTGACACTGCCATGGATTTGGCTCCGGAAGCCTAGTTCGGTGTATTCCGGGGCGGCGACAATGCCTGAACGTCCTTGGCGGAGGGCGGTGCTGACCTCATCCGCCGTGATGCCGATGGATGAGGTGATGCCGATTCCGGTGATAACAACACGGCGCATTATGCTTCCTCCTTGAACAGCCCGACACGGATATTTTTTGCGTGGAATACGGCTTCGCCATCGCACAGCACCTGTCCTTCGGCGATTCCCATGACCAATTTGCGCAGAATCAGGCGTTCTATGTCTATTTTGAAGGTGAGCAATTTGGCGGTGGGTTGCACTTGTCCTAGAAATTTGACCTCGCCCACGGAAAGCGCGCGTCCACGTCCCTGCCCCCCCATCCAGCCCAGGAAAAAGCCGACTAGCTGCCATAAGCCGTCCATGCCTAAACAGCCGGGCATGACCGGGTCGCCTATGAAATGGCAGTCAAAGAACCAGCGGTCCGGGCGGATGTCGTATTCGGCTTCAATGGCACCCAGCCCCTTACTGCCCCCATCATCGTTGATTGTGGTGATGCGATCGACCATCAGCATCGGCGGCATCGGTAGTTGCGGGTTGCCAGCCCCGAACAGCGCGCCTTTGGCACAGGTGATTAATTCGTCGTAGTTAAAATGATTTTGTTTGCGCATGAACTCCATTCCTTTATGTTGGGGGATAGAATAAAGCAAAATGGTATCAATTCACAATAGCATTTTTTGGAGCATTTTACATGTGCTTGACTTTATTCCCGATGCTTTTTATATGTTAGCGTGGATTATAGGGGAGAATCATGAAAATTTCGCATCCAGCCAATTTATTACGCCAGCGGGGCATGCGCCCTACCCGCCAACGTGTCGCTATCGCCCGCCTGCTTTTTGACGGCGTCGACCGCCATGTCACCGCCGAGAGCCTTGCCGAACAAATTAAAGATTTAGGCATTAAATTATCTTTGGCGACCGTCTATAATACGTTGCATCAATTTACCGATGTTGGGCTTTTGAAAAAGGTGCGCGGGCTTAGCGATGCCACTTGGTTTGATACCAATGTTAATAGCCACCATCATTTTTTTGATACGGAAAGCGGGGCTTTGACCGATATTCCTGCGGAAGCCATCACCATCAGCACTCTGCCCAAAACCCCGCCTGGTAAGGTGGTTGAAGGGGTGGATGTCATTGTGCGGGTGAGTGGGCGTTAATTTTCGCGCACTTTTTATTAAAATAGTTCTAAATTGCTTGACTTTGTGATATGGAGGCACTACATACAAAAATGTATTGCCTATAAAAAAGGAGAGCAAACTATGAGTAAAGCGAATCCCAAAGCGAATCAATGTCCTGTTATGCACGGGAGTCATACCAATCCCACACGTGGCACCGAGAATCATGATTGGTGGCCTCAACAGTTAAATTTGGATATTTTGCGTCAGCATGATGTGAAATCAAACCCGCTTGGGGCTGATTTTAATTATCGCCAAGCCGTCAAAAGCCTTGATTTTAAGGCGGTGCTTGGCGATTTGGAAAAACTGATGACTGATTCGCAAAGCTGGTGGCCGGCGGATTATGGGCATTATGGTCCGTTTTTTGTGCGTATGACCTGGCACGCGGCCGGGACTTATCGCACGGGCGATGGGCGCGGCGGCGGCGGCACTGGCAATCAGCGTTTTGCGCCTCTCAATTCATGGCCTGATAATGGTAATCTGGATAAGGCACGGCGGTTGCTGTGGCCGATTAAGGCGAAATACGGCAATAAGCTATCTTGGGCGGATTTGCTCATTATGGCGGGGAATGTGGCGATTACTTCTATGGGCGGTCCGAATTATGGCACGGCTTTGGGGCGTGAGGATATTTGGCACCCGGAAAAAGATATTTATTGGGGGGCGGAAGATACATGGCTTGGCGATAACCGCTATGGCGGTAGCCGTCAAGATTTGGAAAATCCCCTTGCCGCTGTGCAGATGGGGTTGATTTATGTCAATCCTGAAGGACCTAATGGCGTGCCTGACCCGCTTTTATCCGCCCAAGATATACGTGAGACTTTTGGGCGTATGGCGATGAATGATGAGGAGACTTTCGCGCTCACCGCCGGCGGGCATACTTTTGGTAAAGCGCATGGTAATGGTCCGGCGGATGCGGTGGGGGCGGAACCCGAAGGCGCCGGGATTGAAGCCCAAGGTTTTGGTTGGGCGAGTAGCCATGGTTCGGGCAAAGGCGTTGATACCATCACTAGCGGTATTGAAGGTCCTTGGACGAATAATCCGATTAAATGGGATATGGGGTATTTGGGCTTGCTGTTCAAATATGATTGGGAGTTGACGAAAAGCCCGGCGGGGGCGCATATTTGGCACCCTATCGGCATTGAGGAAAGCGATATGGCACCCGAGGTGGATGGGAGCGGTAAAAAGGTGATGCCGATGATGACCACTGCCGATATGGCGCTGAAAATGGACCCGGCCTATCGTGCCATTGGCGCGCGATTTTTGAAAGACCCGCAAGCCTTTGGTGAGGCTTTTGCGCGGGCTTGGTTTAAATTACTCCATCGTGATTTGGGACCGAAATCTAATTACGCTGGCGGCGATTATGTGGATGAAGATTTTATCTGGCAAGACCCGATTCCCCAAGGCAAAGCACTAGATTCTGGTGAAGTTGATGCCATTAAAACCGCGATTGCTGATTCGGGGTTGTCGGTGGCGGAGCTGGTGGAAACGGCGTGGGCTTCGGCATCATCATATCGCCATTCGGATAAACGTGGGGGGGCTAATGGGGCGCGTATTCGCCTTGCCCCGCAAAAAGGTTGGGCGGTCAATAAGCCGGCACAACTGGCAAAAGTTTTGAATATCTATGTGGATATTGCCGATGCGCATAATGCTAGCGTTGCCGATGTCATTATCATTGGCGGGGCGGCGGGGATTGAGCGTGCGAGCAGTGCCAAAGTGCCGGTGACGACAGGGCGGGGGGATGCTAGCCAAGACCAGACCGACCTTGATTCCTTCGCCGTGCTTGAACCCCGTGCCGATGGGTTTCGTAATTATGTGGAAAAGGAATTTGCCGTTAGCCCTGAAGAAATGCTTTTGGATAAGGCGCAGCTGCTCAACCTCACCCCTGCCGAGATGACGGTGCTTGTGGGCGGTTTGCGCGCGCTTGGTATTAGTGCTAGTGGCGATGGGGTTTGGGAGGATGCGCCGCGCCTTGATAATCGCTGGTTCAAAACCTTGCTTGATATGGAGGTGGAATGGAAGCCCGAGGGCTTTAACCACTATCAAGCCTATAACCGCCAAAGCGGCAAAGCGGTGCGCCAAGCTAGCCGTGTGGATTTGGTGTTTGGTAGTAATTCGGAATTGCGTGCCTTGGCGGAAATCTATGCCCAAGATGATAATGGTGCAAAATTTGTCGCTGATTTTATCGTTGCCTGGAATAAGGTGATGGATGCTGACCGCTTTGATCTCAAGTGAGGTATTAAGCGTCTCAGAAATCTTCATCGTCAAACACGCCCCATAGATGGCGGCGTTCTATCCAGCCGCGCAAGTCGCTATGGGTGATGCGGCACCATGCGCCTTCGCAGGCTAATAATGCCACCACGACCCCCTTTTCGGCTTGGGCGATGATGGGGGCGTTGGTTCTGGCAGCTGCCATAATTTTTGCGTCTGCACCGATAATCATGCCCCGGCGTTTTAGCAATAGGTTGGTCGCGTGAATCCAACCGCGCGTGCCGTCAATATCTACCACCTCGCGCCACACGTAAAATTCGCGCAAGACTTTCATCGGCATACCGCGCCTTTGATAGATATAGATGGGGGGGTGTTGGAGGCTGGGCCCCGTGCGCATAAAGACTTTGTTGGATTTGAGCGTCATAAAACGCGGCAAAGGATGCCCGGTGCCTTTGATGGCATTGCGCGCCTCTTGGGCTTCGGCATCACCGATTGCGGTGATACCGAACACCAATACTAGTGCCATTACACAAAATAGGCGGAAACATGCTGTCATACTGCTTGATTAACCACAAAAACTTATCGCGAATCAAGCGAAAAGCCTTTTTATCGGATGCGATTCGGTGCTATTGTGCGGCGATGCCTAATGGAGAAACATGATGACGCGCCAAGACCAAGTGGTGATTCTGACCCGCAAACTGCCCGATAGTGTGGAAACGCGCATGCGTGAGCTGTTTGATGCCGAACTCAATGCGGATGACACCCCCCTCAGCCAAGCACAATTAGGCGATGCCATGGCACGGGGGCATGTGTTGGTGCCGACAGTGACCGACCGTATTGATGCCGAGGTCATCGCGGCGGCAGGGCCGCGCCTGAAATTGATCGCGTCCTTTGGCACCGGCGTTGATCATATTGCGCTTGATGCGGCGCGGGCGGCGGGGATTCTGGTCACCAATACCCCCGGGGTGCTTACCGAAGATACTGCCGATGTGGTCATGTCGTTGATTCTTTCGGTGCCGCGCCGTCTTGCCGAAGGCGATGCGTTGGTGCGTAGCGGTAAATGGGGGGGCTGGGCGCCCACGGGGATGCTCGGGCATCGTATCAATGGCAAACGGCTCGGCATTATCGGGCTTGGGCGCATCGGACAAGCGGTGGCACGGCGGGCGCGGGGCTTTGGTATGTCCATCCATTACCATAATCGCCACGCCGTCCATCCAGAAATTGAAGCCGAGTTGGAAGCGACCTATTGGCAAGATTTGGAGCAGATGTTGGCGCGTATGGATATTATTTCTATCAACTGCCCCTATACCGCGGAAACGCATCATCTATTGTCGCGGGCGCGCTTGGAAAAAATGCCCCGCCATGCCTATCTGGTCAATGCGGCGCGGGGGGAAATTGTTGATGAAAGCGCGCTGATAGAGTTATTGGGCGATGGACGCCTCGCCGGGGCGGGGCTGGATGTTTATGAAGATGAGCCGCAAATCCCGAAAAAATTATTGGCGATGCGTAATGTGGTGTTGTTGCCGCATATTGGCTCGGCGACGATTGAAGGGCGGCTCAGTATGGGCGATAAAGTCATCATCAATATCAAAACATTTTTGGATGGGCATTCGCCCCCGGACCGCGTGATTGATGGTCGGGTCTAGATACCGATGCCACAAACGGCGCAGGTGCGGTTTTTGTTGATGCGAATCACCCGCATAAAATTATCCGTGCCGTCATAGAGTAGCAATTTGCTGGTTAGGTTTTCCCCGAAAGGTGTTGCGGGGAGGAGGCATTGTTTTAATATTTCTAGCGCCATGGCGGTGCCGATGATGCCGGTAATCGCCCCCAAAATGCCGGTCTCGGAACAGCGGGGGAGTTGGCTGGTGGCGGTGAGGTCCGGGAATAGGCAGGCGAAACAGGGGGCATCGGCATCTAGCCCGGAACGGAACGTGGCGATTTGTCCTTCAAGGCGGCTGGCGCCGCCGAATACCATTACTTTGCCATTTTTGTGGCAGAGGCGATTGATGAGGTCGCGCATTTCGGGGCGGTCGCTGGCATCGGCAATGATGGTGTTTTTTTTGATTAGGCTTGGGGCGTTTTTTTCATTCAACCAAGCATCAATGGCGTTTATGCTGATTCGCGGATTTAATTTCTGTGCCATGGCGGCGGCGGTGCTGGCTTTGGGCTTGCCGCTATCGCCATCACTAAAACAAATTTGGCGGTTGAGGTTGCTCGGCTCAATCTGGTCGCCGTCAATGATGGTGATGTCGCCTAGTCCTGCCGCCGCTAGATAGAGTAGAAGCGGCGCGCCTAGCCCGCCGGCACCGACAATCAGCAGTTTGGATTTTAGGATTTTCTGTTGCCCAGCCTCATCCATGCCCTTGAGAATCAGTTGGCGGGCGTAGCGGTTGAGGTCGGCATCATCTAGGTCATCACTCATGTCATCCCCGTTGAGCCAAAGCCGCCCTGCCCGCGCGTGGTGTCGTCAAACTCGTGGGTGATTTCTACCGGCATTTGTGTAATGGGGGCGATGACTAATTGCGCGATGCGGTCGCCTCTTTGGATGGTGAAGGGCGCATCGCCCACGCCGCCTAAATGGATGAGCAAAATCATCACCTCGCCGCGATAATCGGCATCAATCGTCCCCGGGGCATTGGCGAGGGTGATGCCGTGCTTATGCGCTAGCCCCGAACGCGGGCGGATTTGTCCCTCATAGCCTTCGGGAATCGCCAGCATTAACCCCGAGGGAATCGCTATGCGCGCGGCGGGATTGAGGATGATGTCCTCGCTAATCGCCGCGCGTAAATCTAATCCGGCGGCGGCGGCGGATTGATAGGCGGGAAGCGCCAAACCTTGATAATGGGGGAGGGGGTGTATTTTTAGGTGCATAGTTCCTCAATAATGCGGGTGGTCAGTTTCTCTGCAACTTCCATCTTACTCGCCTCCGCCCAATCTTCAAGCCCCTTTGCTGTTATGAAATGCACCTTATTATAGTCACTGCCGAACACCGGGGCATCTTTGTCGCCTACGGCATTTGCCAAAATCCAATCAGCGCCTTTTCTTGTGCGTTTTTCTTTTGCGTATTCTAATAGATTTTCGGTTTCGGCGGCGAAGCCTATCACTAATCGCGGGCGCATTTTATGTTGGGCTATGCTGGCTAGGATGTCGGGGTTGGTTTTTAATTTTAAGGTTGGGGCGGTGGGGCTTACGCCTCTTTTTATTTTTTTATTTTTTGTTTTTTTTGATTCGGCGATGGCGAAATCGCCTACTGCCGCTGCGCAGATGGCTATGTCTGCTGGTAGGGCGGCTAGGGCGGCTAGGTGCATGTCTTTGGCGGTTTCTACGGCGACTAGGCTGACACCGTGGGGGGGGGGTTCATTTACGGGACCGGAGATTAGCGTGACGCTTGCGCCGGCGCGGGCTAGGGCGCGGGCGATGGCGTGTCCCTGTTTGCCCGATGAGCGATTGGCGATATAGCGCACCGCATCAATCGGCTCGTGCGTGGGACCGGAGGTGATGAGGGCTTTGATGCCACCCAATCGCCCCTTGCCCGGCAATAATTTTTCGGTGGCGGCGGTGATTGTTTCTAGTTCGGCCAAACGTCCCTCCCCTTCCTCGCCACACGCCATTGCGCCGCTTTCGGGGAGGGCGAAGACTATCCCGCGTTGATATAATTGGCGGTAATTGGCTTGGGTGGCGGGGTGCGCCCACATGAACGGATTCATCGCCGGTGCCATGAGGATGGGTGCCGCCGTGGCTAATAAGATAGTGCTGGCTAAATCATCGGCAAAGCCTTGGGCGGTGCGCGCCATGAAATTGGCGGTCGCCGGGGCAACCACCACCGCATCAACCATGCGGGCTAGGCGAATATGCCCCATTTCGGCTTCATCGGTGAGCGAGAATAAATCGCTATAGACGGCATTGCCGCTTAAGGCGGCGGCGGCGAGGGGGCGGATGAATTCTTGCGCCCCCGCCGTCATGACCACCCGCACCCCCCAACCCCGCCCGCGATAGAGCCGAATCAACTCAAGCGATTTATACGCAGCAATGCCGCCGCTGATGATGAGCAAAATACTGGCACTAGTGGCACCGATGCCGGTGCGGGCATTAACGCCGAAACCGATGAGCGTTTCGGGGTCGTCTATGCCTTTGGCTTGTAGGGCTTGTAATAGGCGTGGCTGTTTGGATTTGGGGAAGTGTCCGCGTTTGCGGTAATTGCTGATGGCACTTGCCCCGACCCCGAGGAGCGTCTGCACCTCTGCCGAACCGCCTAAAATTTTAATAATCGCATCTACATTCATGGGGATTTTTCCTTTTTCACAAATTTATTAAAAAATATCACAGATTTCACAAAATGGCAATCTCGATTGGCAATCTGGATTGCCAATTAGGCGGCGCCTTGGTGCTGAGTGTCTAGATTTTGCACTAATTTTATTAATGTTGCATCGGCTTGGTCGTCTAGTTCCAATAAAAGCGGTAGCAGTGGCGATAAAGTGCCTAGATGGCGGTGCATGGCGGTGGCAAAATACTCTAGGGGGTCGCTGTTGGGGGCGATATCTGCCAAGATTCCTAATAATGTGAATAGGGTTTTATGCACTAGGGGCCATGTTGGGGTTAGGTGTAGATTGTAGGTCTCTAATATGTTTAGCACGGCGTTTAGGCGTTTTTTTAGTGTTTTTTCGTTTAGGGCGTTTTTTAGGGCTTTTATTAATTTTGCTTCATCCTTTGGGGCTAGGTTTTTTGGCAACACCCCGCCTTGGCGGTGGAGGTGCATGAGGGCGGTGGCATTGCCGCTGTGAATTGCTGTGAAAACTTTTAGGATTTGGCGGCGGCTTGGGGCGTCTAATGTTCCCATAATGCCGAAATCAAATAGAATGATGCGCCCCGCATTATCCACGCGCATATTGCCCGGATGCGGATCGGCGTGGAAAAAGCCACTAATAAAAAAATCGGTGAAAAATAGGTCGGCTAGGCGTTGGGCTAGTTGCGAATCACCTGTTTCGGTAAGATGCGTCCCAGTAAGATGCGTCATGGTGAGGATGTTTTCGTTGCTCGCTTGCCAGATAATTTTTGGGATTTTTAGGTTTTTTTGATTGGCGGTGTCGCTATAGCGTTGGTTATTTTCGGCTTCAATGCGTAGGTCGCTTTCGCGTTTGATGAGCCAGTTTAATTCATCAAAAACCCCCTCAAGTCTGAGATGCGCCAAAGCGGGAAAACATGTTTTGGCACATTGATAGCCCCAGCGCATTGCCTCAATATTCACCCGCCCCGCCGCGCGGGTTCCCGGGCGCAGATATTTGACGACTAAATCTTGCCCGGCTTTATCGTGGGCGCGATAGACGACTGCCATGGAACCGCTGGCTAGGGCTTGCGGGGTTAGGTATATGCGATGGGGGAGGTTTTTGCACATGCGCGCCAATTGGCGGAATTGGCGCGGGGTTAGAGGCGGTAGCCCTTCATAGAGGCACGCTAGGCGTTGGCTTAAATCTGTGCCGATAATATCCGGGTGGCTGGCTAGGAGCTGTCCCAATTTGACGAACGCTGGACCCAAGCGCCATAATTTTTGTGCCAAATTTTGCCAGATCGTATGACGGCGATAACTAAAAAACCAATCCCCCCATAGATAGGCGCGCCGTTTCAATCCTGCTTGTTTCGGTGCGATATAACCCAACAAGCCTAGACGCAATAAAAGCCATGTCGCGCCTAGCATTAAAAAAATTCGCCGCATTATGATGTGTGGCATCAAGATGTCTTCCAGCCGCAATGGATGGCGGCGATGCCGCCGCTTAAATCGCGGTGGCGTATGCGGGCAAAACCTGCTTCGCCTAGCATGGTGGCGAGGGTTTCTTGGTCGGGAAATTGTTTGATTGATTCGACCAAATAGCGATATGCCGCGGCGTCTTGGGCGATGAGCGCGCCCATGCCCGGGAGGAGTTGCGACCATAACCCGTAAAGCGCGCTGATGGGGCGGCGGCGCGGATGGCTGAATTCTAGGCAGAAAAAACGCCCGGATGGTTTTAACACGCGGTAGATTTCGCTGAGGGCGTGTTGGCGCTGCGGCACATTGCGTAAGCCAAACGCGATGCTGATGATATCGGTGCTGTTGGCGGCGAAGGGGAGCTGGCTGGCATCCCCGGCGACCCAATGTAGCAACCTGTTGGACGATTTATTGGCAAATTGGTGATTCGCTGGGCGATTTCTGCCCGCTTGCATCATGGCGGGGTTGATGTCGCAAATGGTTGCCGCCCCGCCCCCACGTTTCAAAAATCGTGTGGCGATATCGCCGGTGCCTCCGGCTAGGTCAATCAGATTTTGCCCCTGTTGTGGGGCGATGAGATTGATGAGGCAGTCCTTCCATAAGCGGTGGATGCCGAGGCTCATGGCATCGTTCATGCGGTCATACGATGTTGCGACCGAATCAAACACTTCATTGACGTAGTGCTGTTTTTCTTGAATAGTTTTGGTGTCAAAATCGCTCATAATCGCCGAGCATATAGCAATCGTGCCACGATAGGAAATCAAAATGCCCGAATTACCCGAAGTTGAAACCGTGCGTATGGCGCTTGATGATGCACTGCTTGGGGGGCGGATTTGTGCGGTGGCACAATCAGCGAAGCCCATGCGCTGGGCGATTCCCAAAAATCTAAAATCGCGGATTTTGGGCGGGCGCATTGAGGCGGTGCGGCGGCGTGCTAAATATCTCCTGCTTGACGTGGCGGGGGCGCATAATGCGAATCACGATTTATGTTTGCTGTTGCATTTGGGCATGTCGGGGTCGGTGCGGATTTACCCGCCATCGGTGCCAAAACCTAAACGCCAAAAGCACGACCATTTGATGCTGACGGCGGAAATTGATGGTGGTGCGGTGTCTATGGTGCTCAATGACCCGCGGCGGTTTGGTGGGGTGGTGCTGATGGAAAAGGGGGCGGCGCAAGGGGCGCATCCCCTATTGTGCAATTTGGGCTGTGAGCCTTTGGGCAATGCTTGGAATGGGGCGGTGTTGTTGGCGGGGCTGGCTTCGCGCAAAGGGGCGATTAAGCCGGCTTTGTTGGATCAGAATCTGGTGGCAGGGATTGGCAATATCTATGCGTCCGAAGCACTTTTTGCGGCGGGGATTGCCCCGGAAACCCGCGCCCAGAACATTACGGCACCACAAGCCGAACGTCTAGCCCGTGCGGTGCGGGATGTGCTTACCCGTGCTATCGCCGCCGGCGGCACTAGTATCAAAAATCATATTCAACCCGGGGGCGAAATCGGTTATTTTGCCCAAACATTAAATGTCTATGGGCGGGCGCACGAGGCTTGCTATCGCTGTGGTGATTCTATAAAAATGCTTAGGCAAAGCGGGCGGTCGAGTTTTTACTGCCCCCAATGCCAGAAATGATGCCAGAAATGAGAGAATGATATGATTCGGGTGATTTTATATATTGTGCTGTGGCTGGGCGTGGTGCCGTTGGCGCACGCCGAGACTTTGCAACAAAAATGGATTGGCGATGTGCCGATTATGGCGGGGCTTGATGTGGAAACCGGGCTTGGTTTTGCCTTTGATAGTGCCGATGGGCGTATTGTTATGATCTATACAAGCGGTGATGTGGCACCTGCCAAAGTGGATGCGTATTATGCGCAAGCCTTGCCCCCCCTTGGCTGGGAGGCGGTAGATGCCCGCATTTGGCGGCGGGGTGCCGAACGTTTGACGATTACGCAGGTGAAAACCGCCCCATTGACGCTTTGGAAAATTGCCATTACGCCCTATTGATGACACTAGTGTCTGGTATTGGGGCTTGACATTGGCGCGGGTTTCGGGCATTTAGGCTGGCGAATCAACCGAAATAAGGATTGGCACATTATGGCTAACCATAAATCAGCGAAAAAACGCATCCGCCGCAATAGCAAATTTGAGGCGATTAACCGCGACCGCCGGAGCCGCATCCGCAGCTTTATCAAAAAGGTTGAGGCGGCGATTGCTAGCGGTGATGCGCAACTGGCACGTGCGGCATTGAAAGATGCCCAACCCGAAATGCATCGCGGGGTGCGCCGGGGTATTTTTCATAAAAATACCATCGCCCGCAAATTGTCGCGGCTATCGGCGCGGATTAAGTCCCTCGCGGCTTAAGTAAAATTTTTTCTTTTTGGCAGAAACCGCCCCCGAATCATTTGCTGATTCGGAGATAGGGGTAAGTGTGCCTGATTCGCAAAAATTGTTTTGGTATTTTTGCGGCATTGGTGTCTGCTTAAGCACTTTCTTATTTTTAGCGATTCGGATGTTGATTCTGCGTGATTTTTTTGTTTTTCGTGGTGGCTGGTGGTGATGGATGGGGTCATCGGGCAGGGGCGAATCAGCGCGCGCGCGAAAATTTTTTTTCATTTTTTTTCGGGGGGGATTTGGGGTGTAATTCCTTGATAATTTTGATGCAATTTTTTTGAAAAAAATGCTTGACGCGTCATTGCTGGGGGGTGCGCAAGAAATTGTCTTGATGCTTGCTTGAAGTTCTGGAAAGATGATTTTAGAAAGATAATTTTGTTGGGCAGATATTCCTGCCGCACTTAACGCAAAAACATTTGGGAGGGGGCTAACATTATGACGATTTCAGACGGTGAGACACCTCCTGCTACAAAACCATCTTCAAAAGAATCAGTGGGCAAAGAATCACTCGGCAACGAATCAGTGGGCAAAGAATCAGTGGGCAACGAATCAGCACCTAGCGATTCGGGTGCTGCTTGGGGGCGGGTGCAGGAACGCATGCGCCTTGACCTTGGGGATAATGTTTGGCGCAACTGGATTAAAGGGCTGGTGCTTGGGGGGATTGATGATGGGGCGGTGGTTTTGCATTCCGCTTCAAGCCTCGTTGCCTCGCGCGTCAATAGCCAATATGCCGACCGCCTCCGCATCCATTGGCAAGCCGAAAATACTGGTATTACGCATGTAAGAATTGAACATCGCCCCGAAGTGCCGATGATGCCCGAACGTCCTACTCTAGGACACTCTATAGGACACTCTAAAGGTGTGGGGGGTGCCTATGGGGGCAATGGGTATGATGCCGCGCATCTTGCTGATTCGTTGCCCCCACACCCTGTGGGGGATAGTGGCGATGAGCTTGGCGGGGTTTTGGACCCGCGTATGACTTTTGAGAATTTTATTGTTGGCAAGCCCAATGAGCTTGCCTATGCCGCCGCGATGCGCGCCGCTGAGAGCGATACGCCGTCATTTAATCCGCTATTTTTGCATGGGGGGGTGGGGCTTGGTAAGACGCATTTGATGCATGCGATTGCTTGGCAGATTCGCCGCCGCGACCCTAGGCGCAAAGTCGTCTATTTGTCGGCTGAAAAATTTATGTATCGCTTTATCCGCGCCCTGCGTTACCGTGATACCATGCAATTCAAAGAACAATTTCGTTCGGTGGATGTGCTGATGGTGGATGATGTGCAATTCATTAGCGGCAAGGACAGCACCCAAGAAGAATTTTTTCATACCTTTAATGCCCTGATAGACCAAAATCATCAAATTATTCTGTCCGCCGATAAATCGCCGACCAATTTGGATGGGATGGAAGAACGTCTGCGCTCGCGGTTGAATTGGGGGATGGTGGCAGATATTTACCCGACGACCTTTGAGCTACGCCTCGGCATTTTGCAGGCGCGCGCCGAACAAGAGGATATCACTTTGCCCCAAAAGGTGATGGAATATCTGGCGCATAAAATTACCTCAAATGTGCGCGAGCTTGAGGGCGCGCTTAATCGGCTTTCGGCGCATTCTACATTGTTTGGTGTGGCGATTACCATTGATACGGTGCATGAGTTATTGGGGGATATTCTGCGTGCGAGTTCGGTGCAGCTGTCCATTGATGCGATCCAGCGTGAGGTGGCGCGCTATTACAATATCCGCCAGAGTGAGATGCACTCAAAACGGCGGGCTCGGGGCATTGTGCGCCCGCGTCAAGTCGCTATGTATCTCGCCAAAGACCTGACCAATCATTCGTACCCACAGATTGGCAGCCGCTTTGGTGGGCGCGACCATACCACCGTCATGCATGCGGTGCGCAAAGTGGAAGATCTCATCGCCGAAGATAAGCAATTTGCTGATGATGTTGGGATGATTCGCTCGCTTCTTAATATTTAAAAAAGTGCGATATTTTGTTGGCTTTGCTGTTTTTATGTTATACTATGGCATAATGATGCGCTCCTGATTTTTGGGGGGCAATAGATATGCGATTATCGGCACGCAATATAGGAAGGATTGGGCATGAAATTTAGCATTGATCGTGCGGTATTGATAAAGCCGCTTAGCCATATTCAAGGGGTGGTGGAACGCCGTAATACGATTCCCATCCTATCCAATTTAGTGATTGCTGCCGAATCCGGGCAGATTCGCCTCACCGCCACCGATATGGAAATGGATATGGTCGAATCCTGTGCGGCTTCGGTGAGCACCGAGGGGAGCATCACCACGCCGGCGCATATGCTCTATGATATTATCCGCAAATTCCCTGAAGGTGCGGAGGTCACCATCGCCGCCGATAAGGATGGCGGGGCGTCTATTAGTGCCGGGCGGTCTAATTTCCGCTTGCCGACTTTGCCGATTGGCGATTTTCCGGCGATTTCTGCGGATGACATGCCCGTCAATTTTCAACTTGCGGCGGCGGATTTGAAGGCGATGATTGATTTCACGCGCATCGCCACCTCTACCGAAGAATCGCGCTATTATTTGAACGGCATTTATTTCCACGCTAGCGATGCCCGTAAATTGCGCGCGGTTTCAACCGATGGGCATCGGCTTGCCCTCACCGAGATGGATTTGCCGTCCGGGGCGGATACCATGCCGTCGGTCATCGTGCCGCGCAAAGCCTATTCGGAACTTTTGGGCTTGCTTGAAAATTATGATGGTGAAGTTTCTATTGGGCTGTCGGATAATCGGGCGCGTTTTGCCTTGGACCAAGTGGTCATGACGACCAAATTGATTGACGGCACTTTCCCCAATTATGAACGCATCATCCCCAATGAGAATCAGCATAAAGCCACCATGAAAGTGAAAGATTTTATCGCTGCCGTGGATCGTGTGTCTATTATGTCGCCGGAAAAAACGCATGCGGTGAAATTGGCTTTCAGCAAAGGCAGTCTCACCATTTCCACGAATCGCAATGAAGACCAAAGTTCTGCCACCGAAACCCTTGAGGCGAATTGGGGGGATGAGGAAATGAGTTTTGGTTTTAATGCGCGCTATTTGTTGGAATGCGCGCATTTGATCGCGGAGGATGATATTGAATTCGTGCTGGCGGAGCCATCGGTGCCGGCACTGATTCGCGCGCCCAAAGATGATGCGAGTCTGTTCGTGGTGATGCCGGTGCGCTTTTAGAAACATGGCTGATATATGAATGTAATCGCCCCAAAATTTGCCCGAAAAACGCCCGCCAATTTGGCAATGCCCCCGGCGACTGGTGCTTGTGAGGTTTGGGTGCGTAAGGCGCATCTAACGCGGTTTCGTAATTATGATGATGCGGCATTTACCTTTGATGCGCGTCCGGTGATTTTGCTCGGGAGCAATGGGGCGGGGAAAACCAATTTGATGGAAGCGATTTCACTACTCGCGCCCGGGCGGGGTTTGCGGCGGGCTGGGCATGAGCAGTTTTGTAAAATTGGTGCTGTTGCCGAAAATGGCTGGCAATGGGCGGTGTCGTGCGAGGTGGTTACTGATTCGGGGGCTGATTCGGGGGTGTTTCAATTCGGTACTGGTGTTGAGGCATCCGCGCAGATGGGGGGTGCTCAGGCGGGGGGTGTTCAGGCGGGGGATGAAAATAGCCGCCGGGTTGTGCGTATGGATGGTGCGCCTGTCGCACAAATGGCGGTGGCTTCGCGGGTGGGTATATCGTGGCTGACGCCAGCGATGGATGGGGTGCTCGCCAGTGCGGCGGGGGAACGGCGGCGGTTTTTGGACCGGTTGGTCATCGCTTTTGACCCGGCGCATGCCGGGCGGCTGACGCGGCAAGCGCGCGCCTTGCGTCAGCGCAATCACCTGCTTGAAGAAGGCGGCGATTCTAGCTGGTTGGCGGGGCTTGAACACGAATTGGCGGCGGCGAGCGTGGCGATTATTGCCGCACGGCTGGCGCTGGTGAACGCGCTCAACCATGAAACATCTATGTCTGCGGCAACTGCTAGGGCAGGTACCACTAGTGGCTTTCCTTCGGCGCAATTGAAATTATGTGGTGAGGTGGAAGATTGGCTTGGTGCTATGCCTGCCGTGGATGTGGAGGAACGCATTAGCATCGCCGCGCGTGATGCGCGCCAAAGGGGGGAGACCTCTATGCCCGGGGCGCATCAGAGTTTTCTTGAAGTGCGCCATGCGCGCACGGGATTGGTTGCCGAATCAGCTTCTACTGGCGAGCAGAAGGCGCTTGTCATTTCGGTGATTCTGGCGCATGCGCGCTTGCAGAATCAACGGCTGGGGCGGCCGGTGATTTTATTGCTTGATGATATTGTGGCGCATCTTGATGCCGAACGGCGTTTGGCGTTGTTTGCCGAGACCGCTGGGCTGGCGGGGCAGGTGTGGTTTAGCGGTATTGACCATGCTAGTTTTGCCCCCATCGCCCGTGATGCGACGGTGATTAACCTTGAAGACGGGGTTCAGGCGTGATGTTTAGCCATGAAAGGAAACACTAATGCGCGATGATGATGATATAAAAGATTCTCCGGAAGATAATCTTGAGGGCACCCCTGAGCGCGACCCTGAGGGTCCTCTGGATTATGGTGCTGAACAGATAAAAGTTTTGCGGGGGTTGGATGCTGTGCGTAAGCGTCCGGGCATGTATATTGGCGATACCGATGATGGTTCGGGGTTGCACCATATGATTTATGAGGTGGTGGATAACGCTATTGATGAGGCACTTGCCGGGCATTGCGACCGCGTCACTGTGACGCTTAATGGCGATGGTTCGGTGACGGTGACCGACAATGGACGCGGGATTCCTACGGAAATTCATGCGGAAGAAGGTATTTCGGCGGCGGAAGTCATTATGACGCAACTGCATGCCGGGGGGAAATTTGATAGCAATAGTTATAAAGTCTCCGGCGGTCTGCACGGGGTTGGCGTGTCGGTGGTCAATGCGTTGAGTGCGCGGTTGGAACTCACCATCAACCGCGACGGCAGGTGCCATCAGATGGTGTTTATCCATGGGGAAGCCGAAGCGCCCTTAAAAGAGGTGGGGGATGCGCCGACAAGTGGCACGCATATTACTTTCACCCCTTCGCGCGACACGTTTAGCAATGTTGAGTTTGATTTTTCTACCCTTGAACATCGGTTGCGCGAGCTGGCGTTTTTGAATCGTCAGGTCGCTATTATTTTGACCGATGACCGCCAAGCCGAACAAAAACAGCGTGAATTCAAATTTGATGGGGGGTTGCGCGAATATGTGTTGTGGCTTGACCGCGCGCGCCAAGCCCTGCACGAGCCTATCACCACCAATAGCGAAAAAGATGGCGTCGGCGTGGAATTGGCGTTGGAATGGACTGATTCTTATCACGAAACCACCATGTGTTTTACCAACAATATCCCCCAACGCGATGGCGGCACGCATCTGGCGGGATTTCGGGCGGCGATGACGCGGGTGATCAATAATTACGCACAAGAGAGCGGCATCGCGAAACGCGAAAAAACGCAACTGGCCGGGGATGATGCGCGCGAAGGTTTGACGGCGATTATTTCCACCAAAGTGCCTGACCCTAAATTTTCATCGCAAACCAAAGATAAGCTGGTATCCTCCGAAGTGCGCCCGATTGTTGAACAGGCGGTTGCTGATAGTCTGAACCAATGGTTTGAAGAACACCCGAATGAAGCCAAGAAAATTGTATCCAAAGCCTATGAAGCCGCCGCGGCTAGGGAAGCCGCGCGTAAAGCGCGCGAGTTGACACGGCGGAAAGGGGTTTTGGATATTACCTCCTTGCCCGGGAAACTTGCCGATTGCCAAGAAAAAGATCCCGAAAAATCGGAATTGTTTTTGGTTGAGGGTGATTCGGCGGGCGGTTCGGCTAAACAGGGACGCGACCGTGCGAATCAGGCGATTCTGCCCTTGCGCGGGAAAATTTTGAATGTGGAACGCGCGCGGATTGATAAAGTTTTGGGCTCTGCCGAACTTGGCACGTTGATTACCGCCATTGGTGCTGGGGTGGGGAATGCCGAAATTGATGCCGAAAAAGCCCGCTATCACCGCATCATTATTATGACCGATGCCGATGTCGATGGTAGCCATATTCGTACGCTGTTATTGACGTTTTTCTTCCGTCATATGAAACCTTTGATTGAGCTTGGCTATTTGTATATTGCACAACCCCCCTTGTTTCGGGCTAAACGCGGGTCGTCCGAAGTCTATTTGAAAGACCAACCGGCGATGGATATTTACTTGAAAGAGCAGGGCTTGAAAGATGCGGTGCTTGAATTGGCTAGCGGGGCGCAGATTGGCGGGGCTGACCTTGATGCCTTGATGGCGGTGGCGATTAAAGCATCTAAAAGCATCCATGCCATGGCGCGTATTGTTGGTTCGGTGCATGTGGTAGAACAAGCGGCGGTTGCCGGGATTTTGACCGAGGCGATGATTACTAATGCCGAGGCGGCGACTTATCTAGCGACACGCCTTGAAGGGCTTGCCGAGCCGTTGGAGCGGGGTTGGCAAGGGGAAGTTGTCGATGCTGAGGCAGGGGGGACATTAATGCGAATCACCCGCCATTTGCGTGGGGTTAGCGAGCGTTATGATTTATCGCCGCGGCTTTTGATGACCGAGGAAGCACGGCAATTGGATCCGCTGATCCCGCAATTACAGGAACATTTTGCGAAACCGGCGCGCCTTAACGCTGGGGGCAAGGTGAAACCGATTACAAAAACCATTCAGGGACCCCTTGATTTGGTGGAACAGATATTTGATTTGGGGCGTAAGGGGGCGCAAATTTCACGCTATAAAGGCTTGGGCGAGATGAACCCGGAGCAGCTTTGGGAGACGACGCTTGACCCTGACCAACGCACTTTGCTCCAAGTGTCTATTGACCACGAAGGCACCGCCGAGCGTGCCTTTGAGATGCTGATGGGCGAGGTGGTGGAAGACCGCCGCCAATTTATCCAAGAAAACGCGCTTAAAGTGGCTAATCTGGATGTCTGAGACCCCGCATGACCCAACAGGATTTCTCATCGCTTTATATTGATGATTTGATTCATCGTAAGCAGTTGGTGTTTCTGCGCGCATTGGCGCTCATCGGGCAGTTTGTCACGGTGTTGGTGGTGTATTTTGGCTTGGGGTTTGATTTGCCTTTGCTGGCGGTGCTGGCGGTGATTGGGGTAGCGACGGCGGTGAATCTTGGGCATGTTTTTTATAGCCGTAATCGGGCGCGTATGACCAATCACGAAGTGTTTTTACTGCTCGGTTTTGATACGTTGCAGTTGTTTGCGTTGTTGTTTTTGACGGGGGGGTTGAGCAATCCGTTTTCGGTTTTGCTTTTGGCGCCGGTGACGGTGTCGGCGTCTTTATTGGCGCTCCGCTATACATTTTCGCTGATTGCGCTGGTGGCGGTGTTGGTGAGTATTTTGGCGGGGTATCATCTGCCGCTACCCTGGAATAGTGATGGGGGGTTAGATTTGTCTATGCTTTATCTGACGGGGCTGTGGGTGGCGCTCGTGTTGGCGGTGGCGTTTATTGGCATTTATACCGGGCTTCTGACCAACCATGCGCGGCAAATTGTGCGCGGGTTTGCCGAAGCGCGTTTTCATATGGCACAGGAACAGCGGGGGATTTCGCTGGGGAGCCTTGCCACGGTGGCGGCGCATAAATTGGGCTCGCCCCTCAATACGATTACGCTGATTGTTTATGAGTTGGAAGAAATGTTGCGCGAAGCGACTAGCCACGACCGGTTAGCTATTGAAGTCACCGCCTTAAAACGCGAGACCGAACGTTGCCGTGAAATTTTAGCCGGGCTTGCCGAAGATGCGCATGATATTGACCAGATGCACCACGACCCTATCGCTGTGCTGGCTTTGGTGCAGGGGCTGATTGATGACCGTTTTCAAGATATTCGCCGCGATATGATTAGCATTTCATCACAAGGGGGGGCGGCACGGGGTGCCCGCACAACACCGACACCGCTTTTGATGCGCCGCCCTGATATTATCTATAGTCTTGAGATGGTGATCGATAATGCTGTGCAGTTTGCCGCCGCGCATGTCTATATTGATATCAGCTGGGATGCGGCGACATTAACCATCACCATTAGCGATGATGGGCCCGGTTTCAAAACCTCGGTGCTGAGCCGTTTGGGGGAGCCTTACAATTCTTCGCGCCAAGGGGTTAATGGGCATACGGGGTTGGGATTATTTATCACGAGCACTATGATTGAAGGCGTGGGGGGCAAGATTGAGGTGGCGAACCGCGAACAAGGCGGGGGGATGGTGCGCTTTATTTTGCCGCGCCATTTGGTGGATGTGGCTTTGGTTGAATCGAATGCGAGGGTCGCATGAGCGCGCATAAATTGCTGATTGTTGATGATGATAAAGCCCTGTTGGGACGCTTGGCGCGGGTGATGGAGCGTAAAGGGTTTGCTGTGACTATGGCGGCGGGGCTGGAGGAGGCACGCGATGCGATTAAGGCGGAAACATTTACCCATGCGGTGCTGGATTTGAAATTGGAGGATGGGAGTGGGCTGGATATTGTGCAGATTCTGCACGAACACCAAGAGGCATGCCGTATTGTTATGCTCACCGGGTTCGGCAATATCGCCACCGCCGTTGCCGCGGTGAAAGCCGGGGCGATTGATTATTTGCCGAAACCTGCCGACCCTGATGCTTTGGCGGCGGTGCTGTTGCAACAGGGGTCTAGCCTGCCTCCCCCGCCTGATGACCCGATGTCGGCGGACCGCGTGCGTTGGGAGCATATTCAGCGTGTCTATGAGCAATGCGGGCGCAATGTGTCCGAAACCGCCCGGCGGCTGAAATTGCATCGGCGCACTTTACAAAGAATTCTTGCCAAGCACGCACCAAAACCTTAAAGCATAGGCATGGCAAAACAGAAATCATATCACCCGGACACGCTGGCGGTGCGTGGGGGGCTGCATCGGTCGGAATTTGATGAAACATCCGAGGCGCTTTATTTGACTTCGGGCTATGTCTATGGCTCGGCACAGGAGGCGGCGGATGCGTTTAGCGGGGCGTGTGCCCGTTTCGTCTATTCGCGCTATGGCAACCCGACTTTGAGCATGTTGGGGCAACGTTTGGCACTGCTTGAGGGGGCGGAAGCGTGCCGTATGACCGCATCGGGGATGGCGGCGGTGTTTGCGGTGTTTGCGAGCCTTCTCAAAAGCGGCGACCGCGTGGTGGCAAGCCGGGCGTTGTTTGGGGCGTGTCATGCGATTCTGACGCAGATTCTGCCTAAATGGGGGATTGAGAGCGAGTTGGTTGATGGTTGCGATTTGGGGGCTTGGGAGGCGGCGCTATCTAAACCGGCGGCACTGGTGTTTGTCGAATCACCGGCTAATCCGTTGCTGGATTTGGTGGATTTGGCGGCGGTGGGTAAGCTGGCGAAGCGAAGCGGGGCGTTGCTGGTGGTGGATAATGTTTTTGCCACCCCCTTGGGGCAGAAGCCGTTGGAATTGGGGGCAGATTTGGTGATTTACTCGGCAACCAAACATTTAGACGGGCATGGGCGTGTTTTGGGCGGGGCGATTTTGGGGGCGAGCGCGTTGGTGGATGAGGTGATTTATCCATTTATGTGTCGCACCGGGCCGTCATTGAGTCCGTTCAATGCGTGGGTGCTGTTGAAATCGCTTGAAAGCCTGCCGTATCGGGTGGCGCGTATGGCGGATTCGGCGCAAAAAATTGCCGAACATCTAGAACGCCAATGCCCTGAGTTAAATATCCGCTATCCGTTTCTGGCGTCGCATCCGCAATACCAACTGGCTAAGCGGCAGATGCGGATAGGGGGGAGTGTGTTGGCGTTTGAGATTGCGGGCGGGCAAGATGCGGCGTTTGGCTTTTTGGATAATTTAGATTTGATTGATATTTCCAACAATTTAGGCGATGCGAAATCGTTAATCTGCCATCCCTATACCACCACCCATAGCGGGCTGGATGATGCGGAAAAACACGAACTCGGCATTAGCGAAGGGCATATTCGTCTATCGGTGGGGCTTGAACACCCCGATGATCTCCTAGCTGACCTGCTGGCAGCCTATAGCCAACATTAGCAGAATCAGCATTTCTCCATTAAGATGACAAAAATGTTTAGATATTTTGTCATCGTTATGAGTATTTTCTGGGCTATGTCAAGCATAGCTCATGCAGATGATTCGCCGCTATCAGCACCAAAAACGGCTCTGGCGCCCTCGCCAGCCTCGCCGGAGGCGCCTTCATTGGTGGGGTTGTATCGTGATGTAATTATTGGTGATGATGCTTTGTTGATTCGCGCCTTATGGTTGTTGCGTTTGGATGGGCATTATGATGATGCGTTGCTGTTGGCGGCGGAGGCGGCGGCGTTGCGGCAGCTGTCGCGGGGGGTGATTTATCAGCTGGCTTTGGTGCATGTGGCATCGGGGCGGTGTGATTTGGCAGAGGCGTATTTTATGGATTTGACTAGGGGCTGGGATGATCGTATTGCCGAAAATAGCCAGCGTTTTATGCGTCAATGCGCGCCGCTTTTTGGCTATGAATGGGGGTTTGAGGGGGCGTTTGGTTATGGCAGTGTGTTGGCGCTTAGCCCGATGCAACAGAGTATCCGCCCGCAAGATGGGTCAGAATTCGCACAGCTGATTGAAGATATTGAAGCCAATCTTAGTGGCATTAGCCTTGATGATACGTTGATGTTGGGGATGCCGCAGATGGGGGGTTGGTTTGCTGATGTGGCGGGGCGCATCAGTTATGGGGCGTTGCGGCGGCGGGGGCGGTATCGGGGTGAGGCACAGATTTATCAGCGCAAAACCGACCCGCCGGGCTTTGGGCAGGCGATGCTGGGATTGGCTTTTGATGCTACGTATCCGCAAGATTGGGGGTTGTGGCATAGCCGGCTTTATGTGCGGCGGTGGCGGGGGGAATATACTAGTAGTCATCGTGCCAAGATTCGCCATATTGCTGGCATTGAGCAGATGTTTCTCATGCCGATGACCCCCGAATATGATGTGAAATTTACCCTTGGCAGTGCTTTTGAATGGTATCCGCGTGGCTTGGAACAGGAGCTGCACGAACAGCGTCTAAGCGCTGGTTTGTTTCATAAACAGCACCCCGCCCCGCATAATCCGAGCAACGATCATACAAAATCGCGGTTTCATTATGATTGGCATATTGAGGTCAGTTGGGCGCAAGATGTGGCGGTTCCGGCGCATCTGGGGGCGGAACATTTGGCTTTGCGCGCGGGGGCGGTGGTGCCACTGCCCGATGATTCGGGGAAAGTGCGGCTGGTTTTTGGTGTTGAACGGGCGGAGCTCAATGCCCCGCGTCCTTGGCGGCGGCGGAGGCATCATATTTTGCATCATTCCTTGCGGGTGATTTTTGCGCCTACTGCGCTCGTGCGCCATGGCTTAGAAGTTGAGTTCAACGCCCAATCTAGCCGTTCTTCCGATGCGTTTG
This sequence comes from uncultured Alphaproteobacteria bacterium, assembly GCA_958431225.1. GTDB lineage: Bacteria > Pseudomonadota > Alphaproteobacteria > Puniceispirillales > UBA1172 > UBA12202. The sequence continues at coordinate 1,003,664 of OY288107.1, forward strand.
ACCGCCGGGAAAGCTGGAATCTGCTCATCCATTATCGTCCTGATTTGAGGGAAAATTAAAAAAAAATTGCAAAAAAAAGAAATTTATTGAAAAAAACACTAGCCAAAACTTTCAAATGTGAGTATTATGATACTCATTGCTGATTATTTTATTAGTTGTTTTCAATCTAGGTCAGCATTTAAGCACAACATTGATGAGGAGTATTATGGACATCATTTTAGCTTACGCAAACGTTTTTTCGCGGGATTTGATTGTAGAAGAATCAATGCAACGCGACGAGACGTTAGAAATCGTGCCAGCGAATAGCATCGCTGAAGTGACCACGTTAATCAATCGCGGGGTTAGCCCTAGTTTGATTATCCTTGATTCGGGTCTGCCCGATATTAAAGGGCTGGTCGGATTAACACGCACATTGGAGTTGACCCGGCGTGAAGTGCCGGTGGCGATTATGGGCGTGCCGACGAGCAATTCGGAAATGCGCATGGTGCTGGAAGCCGGCGCCATTGGCTATATTCCGAAAAATATCGGTATCAAGGCGTTTTTCAGTGCCTTGACTTTGATGCTTGAAGGGCAGATTTTCTTGCCTCAAGAAACCCATCATCCAAAAAGCGAAACAAGCTTCTTGCCGATGAATGAGTTGACGGGGCGCGAATTGGATATGCTCTCAGGACTTTTAGCGGGCAAATCCGATAAAGAAATCGCCATTAAATATGGCATTGCTTTGGTCACGGTGAAGCATCACCTCAAAAATCTGCGTGGGAAACTGGGGGCTAAGAATCGTACCCACGCTGTATGCCGTGCCATTGAATTAGGGCTAACGGTTGAATAAGAGCCGAGATAAAAATAGCCATTCCGCACGCAAAGGAGGGCGTGCATCTCAAACCTTATGGGGACGATTTTTTATCAGCTGGTCCACGACCGCCGGGTCGGCAAGCGTTGAGGTATCACCCAACGTATCTATCTCATCGGCGGCAATCTTTCTTAAAATGCGCCGCATGATTTTACCCGAGCGCGTTTTCGGCAGGTTCGGTGCCCATTGCAACACATCAGGCGTGGCAATGGCACCGATATCTTTGCGCACCCATTGTTTCAATTCGTGCATGAGCGCATCATCGCCTTTAAGCCCGGCGAGCAAGGTGACATAGGCGTAAATGCCTTGTCCTTTAATCTCATGGGGGTAGCCGACCACGGCGGCTTCGGCGACTTTTGGATGGGCGACTAGGGCTGATTCTACCTCCGCCGTGCCTAAACGATGCCCGGATACATTGATGACATCATCCACGCGCCCGGTGATCCAATAATCGCCATCTTCATCACGGCGGCAACCATCGCCGCTAAAATAACGTCCCGGGAAGGCGGTGAAATAGGTGTCGATGAAACGTTGATGGTCGCCATAGACCGTACGCATCTGCCCGGGCCATGAGCGCGCGATGCATAAATTGCCTTGTCCCGCACCGTCAATTTCTTGGTTGTCTTGGTCTATTAATACGGGTTTGATGCCGAAAAAGGGTTTTGTTGCGGAGCCGGGTTTTAACGTGGTCGCACCCGGGAGGGGGGTGATCATGATGCCGCCGGTTTCGGTCTGCCACCATGTATCAACGAGGGCGCAGTTGCTATCGCCGACAATTTCAAAATACCATTTCCATGCTTCGGGGTTGATAGGCTCGCCTACGGAGCCAAGCGTTTTCAAGGAGGTGCGGTCATAGCGTTTGACGAAATCTTCGCCCTCACGCATGAGCGCGCGGATGGCGGTGGGTGCGGTGTAAAAGATATTGACTTGGTGTTTTTCCACCACCTGCCAAAAGCGTCCGGCATCGGGATAGGTGGGGATGCCTTCAAAAATCAGTGCCGTTGCCCCGCTGGCGAGGGGTCCATAGACGATATAACTATGCCCGGTCACCCAACCGACATCGGCGGTGCACCAATAGATATCGCCGTCATGGTAGTCAAAAACATATTGGAAGGTGATACTGGCATAGAGCATATAGCCGCCGGTGGTGTGGAGGACGCCTTTGGGTTTGCCGGTGGAACCTGAGGTGTAGAGGATGAACATGGGATCTTCGGCACCGACCTCGGCGGGGGGGCAGTCCGGGGATGCTTCTGCCATTTCTGCTTCGTACCAAAAATCGCGCCCCTCTACCCAATCAATTTTTCCGCCGGAACGTTTGACGACAATGACGCGATTGCAATCGGGGCATTGGGTTAGGGCTTTGTCGGCATTGGTTTTTAATGGGATGGTTTTGCCCCCGCGTATGCCTTCATCGGCGGTAATCAAAAATGTGGATTGGCAGTCATTGATGCGTCCGGCTAATGCGTCCGGGGAAAAACCGCCGAATACTACCGAATGTACGGCACCGATACGCACGACAGCTAACATGGCTACCACGGCTTCGACAATCATCGGCATATAGATGGTGATGCGGTCTCCCGGCTGCACCCCGTGTTTTTTGAGGACATTGGCGAGGCGGCAGACATCCTCATGGAGGGCGCGGTAGGTGATGTGGCGGCTGATTTCGGGGTCGTCGCCTTCAAATATCAGCGCGGTCTGGTCGCCGCGTGTGGCGAGATGGCGGTCGAGGCAGTTGGCGCTGGCATTGAGCGTGCCGTCTTCAAACCATTTTATTTTTAGGTTTTTGGCATCGTAGCTGGTGTTTTCCACTTTTTGAAAGGGTTTTATCCAATCAAGATGCGTGCGCGCCATGTCGCCCCAAAAGCCTTCGGGGTCGTTGATGGAGCGTTGATACATTTCTTGGTAGCCCCCGGCATCAATTTTCGCGGTTTTGACGCGGGACGGCGTGGGCGGAATTTTTTTGGTTTCGGTCATTGGTTATCTCCTAAATAATCTTCCCCCTAAGGAGGTAATGCAAATCTAGCCCGATTTTTTGTGTAAGGCAACCTAGTCAGCATCAAAAAGTGCTGATTTGGCGGTGGCGTAGTTGAAGCCGGCGCGCATCATGCTGGCGAGGTGGCGGTCCTTCCAATTGGGTTTGGCTTGGCTGGCGGGGGAGGCGTATTGCCCGAGGCGGCGCCTTTGCGCGTAGATGCGGGCGGCGGCGGTTTCGGCACTGAGTGTCTCGGGGTCGGTGTTGGCCTCGAGGCCGTCTGCTATAATTTCGCTGGCTACCTCGGCATCTATGCCTTTGGCTCTGAGGGTTTGGATGATGCGCCGTGTGCTTGCCCCCCGCGCGCGCATGGCGCGGGCGCGTCCCAAGGCAAAACCGCGGTCATCAAGATAGCCGAGGGCGCGATAGCGGGTGATGAGGGCGTCTATTTCAGTTTCTAAAATTTGTCTAAATGCGTCCGTGTCATCAGTTTCGGCATCGGCGGGGAGGCATTTACGCATGGCGAAACGTTTTAGGATTTGGCGCAGATTGGCTTCGCTGGACGCATAGCGCCCTAGATAATGGAGCGCTTTATTTTCTAAACGTGTTTTTAGGCGGTCAGGGTTTATCGGCATAATCTAGACCTTATCATCTTGCTTTATGTTAGCATAGCGCATATGTTTTCTTTATGTCTATGCTAGATGATATTTCAGTGATTCGCCCGATTGTTATTGGGCGCATCAATCGTATTGGCTTCTGCACGCTTTATTGGCGCGAGGTGATGCGGTTTGTCAAAATTATCGGGCAGACGGTAGCGGCGGCGGTGGTGACGACATGGCTATTTTTGACGGTGTTTTCGTTGGCTTTGGGGGTGCGGGTGCAGTCTGGGATTGGGGTTGATTTAGTAGGCTTTCTGGCGCCGGGGTTGGTGATGATGGGGGTTTTACAGAATGCTTTTGCTAATAGTTCCACCTCGCTGGTGGTCAGTAAAGTCCAAGGCAATATCGTTGATTTGCTCATGCCCCCTTTGGGTAGTTATGAGGTGTTTTTTGCGATAGTGGCGGCGGCGATGACTAGGGGGGTTTTGGTGGCTTTGGTGGCGAGTATGACTTTGGTGTTTTTTGATGTGCGCTTGATTCCGTTGTCGCCGTTGCTGGCGGTAATGTTTTTGCTTTTATCTACGGCGATTATGGGGGTGTTGGGGTTGATTGCCGGGATTTGGGCGGAGAAATTTGATAGTTTGGCGACTATCAGTAATTTTGTTGTGATGCCCTTGGTGTTCCTGTCGGGGACGTTTTATACGATTGACCGCCTGCCCGAATCGTTTCGTCTATTGGCTTGGGTCAATCCGGTGTTTTATATGATTGATGGGTTTCGTTATGCGATGATGGGGTTGGCTTCGGCATCATGGCTGGTGGGGGCGGGGGTTTTGGTGGCGACCTTGTTGGTGCTGTCGGCGGTGGCACTTGCTATGTTGCGGACGGGATATAGGCTTAAAGCTTGAAGTGAGATTGTTATGACGAAAACTATACCTAATTTTGCTGATGGCATTTTATCAATGCCGCAACTAAAAAAAGCGTTTGCGGCGGGGATTATTTCTGCCGATGCGCCACTGATAGAGGGGCAGCTGCAACCGGCATCGCTGGATTTACGGCTGGGGGCGCGGGCTTGGCGGGTGCAGGCGTCGTTTTTGCCGGGGGCGGGGAATCGTGTGAAGGATAAGTTAAAAGCGCTGTCTATGCATGAAATTGATCTGCGCGGCGGGGCGGTGTTGGAAAAAGGTTGTGTTTATATTGCTGAGATTATGGAGGGGCTTAATCTGCCCGAAAATATCACGGCGCTGGCTAATCCCAAAAGTTCTACCGGGCGTTTGGATGTATTTACGCGGCTGATTGTCGATGGGGCGGATGAATTTGAAACGGCGCCTGCGGGTTATTGTGGGCGGCTTTATGCGGAAATTTCGCCGCGTACCTTTTCTATTTTGGCACGGCAAGGCTCGCGCCTGTCGCAACTGCGTTTGCGGGCGGGGGCGGCGCGGCTGAGCGATGATGCCACTAGTGCTTTGCAACAAGCGATTGGGCTGACGCATGGGGCGGGGATTGTGCATCATCAAATTCGGGATGGCGTGCCTTTGAGCGTTGATTTGTCCGGGGCGGGGGCGCAAACAAAAAATCCGCTTATGCCCGATTTGGTCGGCTGGCGGGCGCGCAAATCCGTGGGGTTGATTGATGTGGATAAGGTCGGTGCCTATGAAGTCGCGGCGTTTTGGGAAAAAATCACGCGCAGTAATTTGAGTGGTGGCGGGCTGGTGCTTAACCCTGATGAATTTTATATTCTGGCGTCCCGCGAATATGTCACCGTGCCTGCCGAATATGCCGCCGAGATGACGGCTTATGATACGCGCATTGGTGAGTTTCGGGCGCATTATGCCGGGTTCTTTGACCCGGGTTTTGGCGTGGCAGCATTGGGGGCGGGGAAGACGCGGGCGGTGCTTGAAGTGCGCTCGCACGATGTGCCGTTTCTGGTGGAAGAAGGGCAGACCATGTGCCGTTTGGTCTATGCGCCCCTATCACAAGTGCCCGATACGCTTTATGGGGCGACAGGGGGCGGCTCGCACTATCAAGCCCAAGGGCTCAAATTATCAAAACATTTTAAGGCACCGGAGGCGGGTGATGGTAAATAGACAAGTTGCGCAAAAAAATATGCTGATGGGGAATTATGCGCGTGCGCCCCTCGCCTTTAGTCATGGCGAAGGTAGTTGGTTGATTAGCACCGATGGCGGGCGTTATTTGGATTTTGCTAGCGGCATTGCTGTCAATAATCTGGGGCATGGGCATCCCGCCTTGGTCGCGGCATTAACAAAACAGGCGCAAAAATTATGGCACGTTTCCAATCTCTACACGATTCCCGAACAAGAAAGGGTGGCGGAAATGTTGTGTGCGCGGGGAAAACTAACAAAAGCGTTTTTCTGTAATTCTGGGGCGGAAGCCACCGAAGCTGCTGTCAAAATGGCGCGGCGGGCGCAGTATCATCAAGGGCAGGTTAGTCGCCGCACCATTCTTTGTTCCGAAGGGGCGTTTCATGGGCGCACGATTGCTATGCTGGCGGCGACGGATAGGGAGGCGTTTCGGGAAGGCTTTGGGCCGATGCCCCAAGGCTTTGACCATTTTCCTTTCGGCAATATGAACGTGTTGCGTGACCGTCTCATTGCTGATAGCAACAGCCCCGAGCCCGAAATCGCCGCTATCATGGTGGAAAGCGTCCAAGGCGAAGGCGGGGCAAAACCGCTTCCCCACGGCTTTTTGGAAGAATTGCGCGCCCTCACATCGGAGGCGGGGTGTCTGCTTATCGCCGATGAGGTGCAGATTGGTGTCGGGCGGTCCGGGCATTTTTTCTCGTATGAACCTAGCGGGATTACGCCTGATATTGTCGCCATGGCGAAAGGGCTAGGCGGCGGTTTTCCGGTTGGGGCGGTGTTGGCTAGTGATGCCGTGGGGGCGGCGATGGATGCAGGCAGTCATGGCTCTACCTTTGGCGGCAATCCGCTGGCGATGGCAGCGGTGGGGGCGGTGCTTGAGGTGCTGGATGAGGAATTTTTAGCCGATTTGCGCGCCCGTGCCGAAAGATTTTTGCAAATGCTGGTGGCATTGGTGGGACGCCATGACGCGCTGATAGAAGTGCGTGGTCAGGGGTTTTTAATCGGCTTGGTGCTGAAAGACGGCATCACGCCGGCGGCGATGACCGAGGCGTTGCGCGCGCGGCATTTATTGGTGGTGCCGGCGGCGGCACAGACGCTACGTTTGCTACCGCCATTGAATGCTAGTATGCAGGAAATTGAACACGCCGTTAGTATTATTGATGCGGTTCTAACGCATGAGGAGTTTTCGTAATGACTGGATTTTTGGATATTGCCGATTTTAGCACCGATAGCCTCAAAGCGATGCTTAAAACTGCGTTGGCGATGAAGGCGGACCCGACGCCTTGGCATCAGCAGCTTGCGGGTAAAAGCATCGCGCTGATTTTTGAAAAACCATCTACGCGCACCCGCGTTTCGTTTGAGGTCGGGGTGACACAACTCGGTGCAACGCCTCTGGTGCTGGATAGCCAATCTATGCAATTAGGACGTGGTGAGACCATTGCCGATACCGCCAAAGTGCTGTCGCGCTATGTCGATGCGATTATGATTCGCGCGCATACGCACGAAGCCGTCCAAGAACTCGCCGCCACCGCTAGCATCCCCGTCATCAACGGACTCACCGATTTTAGCCATCCGTGTCAAGTTATGGCGGATGTTATGACTTTGGCGGAATTGAAAGCACCTAACTTGGATTTTTCCGCGCTGACAGTGCTTTGGGCGGGGGAGGGTAATAATGTCTGCCATAGCTGGATTGAAGCATCAGCACGTTTTGGTTTTGCCCTAAATATCGCTACCCCAAAACCCCTCCGCCCCGATGCCGCCACCATCGCCCGTGCCGAAAAAGAAGGCGCACGCATTACCCTCAGCGAAAATATCAACGCCGCCGCAGATGGCGTGGATTTGGTGGTCACCGATACTTGGTTCTCCATGGGAACAACCCCCGACCCCGCACAAAAAAAACAACTCGCCCCCTTTCGCGTCACCGAATCAGTGATGAAATTAGCGCATAAAGATGCCATTTTTATGCACTGCCTCCCGGTCTATCGCGGCAACGAAGCCGATGCCGCCGTGGTCGATGGCGCGCAATCAGTCATCTGGGACGAAGCAGAAAATCGCCTGCATATCCAAAAAGCGATTCTTTGTTATTGTTTTAGTTGAGGTATTTTGTTTTTTATTTTTTATGGGGGATTTCATCCCCCAAACCCCCTGAGCGGGGAACGCCCCGCGGCGATTTTTTGGTTTATGCCACGGCACTTTGCGCCCTTTATTTGTTGATGGCGATGAGCGCGCTTTGATTTTTAGTATGCGGGCTTGTTCCCATACTCTTACGCCCCGCGAGGAATTTTTACGAATCCATAGCGATCATCGGTTTTTGAAAAGATGGGCGCGGTGTGCCGTGGCAAGCACCAAAAAATCGCGGCGGGGCGTTCCCCGCTCGGGGGGTTTGGGGGGCGAAGCGCCCCCATATCTTTTTACTTTAATTGCATAAAATAATATGCCATATCAATAGCGCAAATTATTTATAGGACGAAACCATGCCTCCGTATGATGTAAAGAAGATGAATTTAGTGCCGTCTGCGGTTCCGTCTCGTGAGGAGGCGGAGGAGGCTGTTCGGGTATTGATTCGGTGGGCGGGGGATGATCCGTTGCGGGAGGGTTTGGTTGACACGCCGGCTCGTGTGGTTCGTGCTTATGAGGAGTTTTTTGCTGGTTATGGTCAGGATTCTGATGCGCTGTTGCGGCGGGTTTTTGAGAAGGTGGGCGGTTATAGTGATATGGTCATGCTCAAGGATGTGCGTGTAGAGTCGCATTGTGAGCATCACATGGTGCCGATTCTGGGTAGTGCGTGTATTGCTTATTTGCCGCATCGCCGTGTTGTTGGCATTTCAAAATTGGCGCGGGTGATTGATATTTTTGCCAAGCGGTTGCAGACGCAGGAAACGATGACGGCACAGATTGCTGAGTCGATTCAATCGGCGTTAGCTCCTAAGGGTGTGGCGTTGCGGGTTGAGGCGGTGCATCAATGTATGACCACGCGCGGGGTGCAGAAACAGGGGGTTGGTATGATTACCACGCATTTTACCGGGGATTTTGCTAGTGATGCTGGGTTGCGCGAGCGCTTTCTTTTGCAAGCGGGGCAGCTGCGGAATACATAATTTTTTTTGGGATTTATTCTATGCCTTTGAATCCGGTTCTTTATATTTTGGGGATTTTGTTATCGCTTTTGGCGGTGGCGATGTTGATTCCGGCGGGGTTTGATTTCTATGACGCCCATAGTAATTGGAAAGCCTTTGTTGCCGCATCTGCGATAACGATGTTTTTCGGTTTAGGGTTTTTGCTTTCCACGCGCCACGACAATATGACGAGCATCAATCTGCGCCAAGCGTTTTTGCTGACGAACTCGGCATGGATGGGGATTGGGTTATTCGGGGCGTTGCCATTTTCACTAGCCGATACCGATATGATTTTCCATGATGCGGTGTTTGAGGCGGTTTCGGGGATTACCACCACCGGCTCCACGGTGATTCCGCATCTTGAGATCATGTCCCGGGGGATTTTGATGTGGCGGGCGGCGTTGCAATGGCTTGGCGGTATCGGCATTATTGTCATGGCACTGGCGGTGTTGCCGATGTTGAGCATTGGCGGCATGCAATTATTCCGCACCGAATCTTACGATACCCCCGATAAAGTGATTCCGCGTGCTACCGAATTGGCGGGGGGGATTTTTCTCATTTATACTTTATTGACATTTATCTGGGCGATTATGCTCACCGCCGCCGGTATGCCGGGCTTTGATGCCGTCACCCACGCTATGACCACCCTTGCCACCGGCGGATTTTCTACGCGTACCGAATCCATCGGTGCCTTTGATAATGCGCTCGTGGAAATGCTGATTATTATTGGTATGGTGGTGGGGAGCCTGCCTTTTGCGCATTATTTAGCTATGACGCGCGGCGGTTGGAAGAACCTCTTTGAAGACCCGCAAGTGCGTTGGTTTATCGCTATCTCCGCCTCGGTGAGTTTGATTATTACCTTTCAACTCATGGGCGCGCATCAACTGCCCCTACTCACCGCCCTCCGCCAAGCCGGATTCAACACCGTGTCGCTGATGACCGGCACAGGATATAGCAGTATTGATTACGGAATATGGGGGGGGCAAGTGGCTGTCATCCTGCTTATCGCTATGTTTATCGGTGGCTGTGCCGGCTCTACCACCTGCGGGATAAAAATGTTCCGCCTGCAAGTCCTCGCCGCCACCGCAAAAGTGCAACTCGCGCGACTACTGCGACCCCACGCCGTCAATGTCGTCTATTACAATAAACGACCCGTGCCAGAAACCGTGATGGATGCCGTTATGGGATTCTTCTATCTCTATATGCTAAGCTTCGTCGTCATAGCAATCCTGCTCGGACTCACCGGACTAGACTTCAAAACCGCACTATCAGCCGCCGCTACCTCCATCAGCAATGTCGGACCCGGACTCGGGGATATCATCGGACCCGCAGGAAGCTTCCAACCAATATCCGCCGCCGCTAAATGGATTATGATCGCAGCTATGATCCTCGGACGGCTGGAATTGTTTACGGTGTTGGTTATGTTGATGCCTAATTTTTGGAAACGTTAGTTATTAAAAAAAATGGGGGTTTCACCCCCAAACCCCCGAGCGCGGAACGCCGCGCCGCGATTTATTGGCGCTTGCCACAGCTAACTGCGCCTCTTTTTCAAAAACCGATGATCGCTATGGATTCGTGAAAATTCCTCGCGGGGCGAGTGTTTGGGGGATTCTTTCATTTTAATTTGGAAAAATCAAACTTGCCATAAAGAAAGGGCGCGTGGGGGTATGGGGGCTTGCCCCCATCATAAAATTGACCCCAAGCGATCATCGGTTTTTGAAAAGAGAGGCGCAGGGTGCCGTGGCAAGCACCAAAAATTCGCGGCGGGGCGTTCCCCGCTCGGGGGGTTTGGGGGGCGAAGCGCCCCCATTTATTCTTGTGAATTTTTATAGAAACGATTAAACTACCTCTGTGCGGGTATGATGTAATGGTAGCCTGTCAGCTTCCCAAGCTGAACGCACGGGTTCGATTCCCGTTACCCGCTCCATTAATTTTTTTGTGTGTATTATGTCTGTTCCTGATTTTTTGCGTGGTTGTGGTTATGGTGGTGTTGGGTGTGTTGCTTTGGCGGGTGATGCCTCAACGCGGCGTTATTGGCGGGTTGTCGGGTGTGGGGTGTTGGTGATGGCGGATAGTGATGCGCGTAGTTTTGGGGATTTTTTGCGTGTTGCGGGGTATTTGGCTGGGCTTGGGTTTTCTGTTCCTGAGATTTATGAGGTTGATGAGGGGGGTGGTTTGGCTTTGATTGAGGATTTTGGTGATGATACTTATGGGCGTTGTTTGGATGGGGGGGGTGATGCCGGGTTGCTTTATGGGTTGGCGGTGGATGTTTTGTTGGCTTTGCATCATCATGCGGATGCGCCCGGGGTTGATTCTGGGGTTGATGTTGGGTTGTATGATTTGGGTGTTTATTTGGATGAGGTTGATTTATTTTCGGAATGGTTTGCGCCTCAATTGAGTGATGGGGGTTTTGATTCGGATGTGTTTCGGGGGCTTTGGGCGGAGGTTTTAGGGGGTGTTGCGGAAGTGCCTGAGACCCTAGTTTTGCGGGATTTTCATGTGGATAATTTGATGTATTTGCCCGGGCGTGTGGGGGTGGCGCAGGTAGGGATTTTGGATTTTCAGGATGCGATTTTGGGGGCTTGTGAGTATGATTTGGTGTCGTTGTTGCAGGATGCGCGGCGGGATTTAGGGGCGGGGTTAGAGGCGGAAATGTTGGCGCGGTATATTGCTGGTGCGCCGGCTTATTTGGGGGGTGCGGCGGCGATACGGCGGCGTTATACGTTGTTGGGGGCGCAGAGGCATGCGCGGATTTTGGGGGTGTTTGTGCGCTTGGCGGTGCGCGATGGTAAGGCGCAGTATCTCAAGTTTTTGCCGCGGGTTTTGGGGCAGTTTGAACGCGCGCTTAAGGAGGCGGGGTGTGATGCTATTGCGGATTATTTGGATGCAACCCTGCCGAATTGGCGTACATCTGGGGCGGAAATTGCTTCTGGCGCATCTGGGGGGGAATGATGTTAGACTATTGCTTAAAGAAGGGTTTGGTTTATGAGTTTATTGGCGGATCTTTTAGCGACGGTATTTAAGCGGCGTTATCGCGGCGCACAGCATACAGGCGGCATGGATGCGTCTTTGCCCGAATTGGCTGAAGCGTTGTTGGGGGCGCGTGGCGAGGTATCGGGCTATGCGCTTGCGGATGCGATTCTGTCGGGTTTCGCGCATTTGGATGATGCCGGGAAATTGGAATTTTTTGGCTATATTGCGCACGAGATGGATATCGCACCCGAGGCGTTGCGGGGGGCGCTTGATGCTTATGAGGACGCACCGAGTGCCGCGCATTATCGGAAACTGGTGGCGGCATCGGAACCAAGACGGCGCGAGTTTTTGCGGCGGCTAAATGGACTCCCCGGGGCAACGGAACAACTGGTTTTTATGCGCGCAGAATTGTTGCGCTTAGGCGGGCGCGATGGCGATTTCGCGCCGCTGGATGTGGATTTTCAACATCTCTTTGCCACGTGGTTTAATCGCGGGTTTTTGGTATTGCGCCCGATTAACTGGGAAAGCCCGGCGCATATTTTGGAAAAAATTATCGCCTATGAAGCAGTGCACGCGATTGATTCGTGGAAGGATTTAAGGCGGCGATTAGAGCCACAAGACCGCCGGTGTTTTGCCTTTTTCCACCCGGCCATGCCTGATGAGCCGTTGATTTTTGTTGAAGTGGCATTGACCCAAGGCATTGCGACATCTATCCAAAATCTACTGGCAGAAACGCGCGAGGAGATTGGGGCGGAGGAGGCGGATACGGCAATGTTCTATTCCATTTCAAATTGTCAAAAAGGGTTGGCGAATATATCATTCGGCAATTCGCTGATTAAACAAGTGGTGGCGGATTTGGCGGCGGAATTGCCAAGGCTCAAACATTTTGCCACATTATCGCCGATGCCAAACCTGATGCGCTGGCTGGAACAAGAAGGGCGCGAAGGCGAAAATATGCAGGCGGTGGCGGCGGCGTATTTGCTGAACGCAAAACGAGGCGACGGGCAGCCGTATGATGCGGTGGCAAGATTCCATCTAGGCAATGGCGCGCAAATTTATGCTATCCACGAAAATGCCGACATGTCCGAACGGGGCATAAAGCAATCAGCAGGGGTGATGGTGAATTATCTGTATGATCTGGAACAGGTGGAATCTAACCACGAACAATTTGTAGCGAATCAAAAAATTGCCGCTACAGCAGAGGTGAAAAAACTAGCCGAAGTCAAATGATGTGAAGAAATTGTTTTGGATAAGGGTGTTTTTTATGGGGGCGCTTCGCCCCCCAAACCCCCCGAGCGGGGAACGCCCCGCCGCGAATTTTTGGTGCTTGCCACAGCGAACTGCGCCTTTTTCTGTAAAAACCGATGATCGCTATGGATTTGTAAAAAATTCCTCGCGGGGCGCGTGTTTGGGGGATTCTTTCATTTTAATTTGGAAAAATCAACGCTTGCCATTGGGGGTATGGGGGCTTGCCCCCATGATAAAATTATATCAAGCGATCATCAGTTGTTGAAAAAAGGAGCGCAGTGCGGTATGGCATAAACCAATAAATCGCGGCGGGGCGTTCCCCGCTCGGGGGGTGTGGGGGGCGAAGCGCCCCCATAAAAAATTAAAGGAGGAAATCATGAAAAAGGAATGGAACTACCATCCGGAGCTACCTATAGATAACAACCCGCTATTTTCGTGGCCGGTGCGTTGGCGGGATGCGTTGATTTATTATCGTGATGGCTGGTTAAATTTGTCTGAGGCGACGTTATTTATCGCGCTAGCGGTGGTAGTGTGGCATTGGATGGTGCCAAATCTAGCGGCGGCGGCGCGTTGGGATTGGGCGTGGGTTGGTAGTGTGTGGGTGCGGAATTTTGTTATTTTATTTATAGTAGCAGGGGGGATACATTATTATTTTTTTGCAAGGCGCGTGCAGGGGATGGCGCTCAAATATACCGATGCGTTTATGTCTAAGGGCGGTCGGTTTTTGTTTAATAATCAGCTTTATGATAATGCGTTTTATGCGTTGGGGAGTGGGGTTTTGGTGTGGTCGGCGTATGAGGCGGGGATGTTTTGGGCGTTGGCAAATGGCTATGTGCCGCATATTACTATGGCGGCGCATCCGCTTTGGACGATACTGGCTCTGCCGTTGATTTATATTTGGATTAGCTTTCATTTTTATATGGTGCATCGGCTTTTGCATGTTCGGTTTCTTTATGAGTGGGTGCATAACCTGCATCATCGCAATATCAATATCGGGCCGTTTTCGGGGATTTCTATGCATCCGATTGAGCATATTTTGTATTTTTCCTCGGTGCTGATTCATGTGGTGGTGCCGACGCATCCGGTGCATATTCTTTTCCATCTTTATAGCCTGTCGCTGGGGGCAACATTCGGGCATAGCGGCTTTGATGCACTATTGGTAAAAAATAAACGCCGCCTAGCCATCGGGCATTTCCACCATCAGTTGCATCATCGTTATTTTGATTGCAATTATGGCTCGGTGGATATGCCATGGGATAAATGGCTAGGAACATTCCACGACGGACGCGCCGGGGCAATGGCGCGGATTCGTGGTAAGGGGTAAATTCCCCGCCGCTTTCCGTGGGGGATTTCATCCCCCAAACCCCCTGACCGCCGAGCGCGGCGGGGCGGATTTTTGGCGCGCGCCACAGCTAACTGCGCCCTCCTTTTCAAAAACTGATGATCGCTATGGATTCGTGAAAATTCCTCGCGGGGCGCGTGTTTGGGGGATTCTTTCATTTTAATTTGGAAAAATCAACACTTGCCATAAAGAAAGGGCGCATGGGGGTATGGGGGCTTGCCCCCATGATAATAACATTTACCAAGCGATCATCGGTTGTAAAAGAATAGGGCGCGGTCAGTTATGGCATAAACCAAAAATTCGCCCCGCCGCGCTCGGCGGTCGGGGGGTTTGGGGGGCGAAGCGCCCCCATAAAACTAGCGCATATCAAAAAAATCCGTTATAAACCCGCCATGCAAAAGAAATCTAAAACGAGTTTTTCAGACATATCCCTATCCGCCGTCATTGCTGGCATCACTGCGATTATTGTTGGCTATGCGGGGCCGACGGTGATTATATTTCAGGTTGCGGATAATGCTGCTTTGAGCGATGGGCAGATTGCTTCTTGGTTGTGGGCGTATTCTATTGGGTCGGCTTTGGTGACGATTTATGCGAGTTGGACGACGCGGCAACCGCAGATTATGGCGTGGTCGACGCCGGGGATTGCGTTTCTTGTTTTTGCGCTTGATGGCTATGATTTTAGTGATGCTGTTGGGGCTTTTTTGGTGTCAAATCTGGTTATTTTGCTGATAGGCTATTTGGCGTGGTTTCAAAAAGTGATGGCGCTGATTCCTATCTCGGTGGCGGCGGCGCTTAATGCGGGGATTTTGCTCCCCTTTGCTTTGCAGGGTATTGCTGGTTGGAAGACTGAGCCGCAAATTGTTGTCTCTATGGTGCTGACATTTTTTGTTGTGCGGTTTTTCTCGCCGCGCTGGGCGGTAGCGGCGGTTTTATTGGTGGGGGGCGTGGTCTGTGTTGGTATGGGCAAGGCGAATATGGATGGTTTTGTCTTTGCTATGGCAACGCCTATTTTTACGGCGCCTACATTTGACTTAAATGCGATGTTTGATATTGCGATTCCTTTGACGGTGCTGGCTTTGACGGGGCAGTATTTGCCGGGGTTGGCGGTGCTTAAAAGTTATGGCTATCAGCCTGATAATGACCGCATTGTTAAGCAGTGCGGGTTTGTCTCGATGCTGTTTGCGCCTTTTGGTTGTCATAATATCAACCCGTCTTCAATGATTGCGGGGATTGTTGCGGGGCCGGAGGCGCATGAGGATTTGGGAAAACGCTATTGGGCATCCATTGTTGCGGGCGGGGTTTATATTGTCTTTGGCACTCTGGCGACGTCTTTTGTGCTGTTGTTTTTATCTCTGCCCGCCGAAGCGATTATGGCGCTGGCGGGGATTTCTTTGCTGGCGGCGATTGCGCATGCGCTCAATACGGCTATGCGTGAGGAGGTGGATGATATTGTCACGCCAACGGCGGTGTTCATTGTTGCTATATCGGATGTTGAGATCTTGTCTATTGGTTCAACATTCTGGGCGATTGTTATTGGCTTGGTTATTTCTATTTTTCAGCGTTATTCTCGTGCAAGCGTTTAATAAGTTTAAGCTGTTCAGTTTGCCATGGGTTGGCGAGTTCTAGCTCGGCGGCTAGTCCTATTAGGTCTTCGTCTTTGCCGAAGGGGGCGGCTAGGTGGATGCCTATGGGTAGGTTATCGTTGTTCCAATGGAGGGGTAGGGAGATGGCGGGTTGTCCTGATGCGTTGAAAATTGCGGTATAGGGGGAGTAGCAAAATACGCCGTTTTCGCCTATGCGGAAATCGGTGAAATCGGGGTTGGTGGGTTTGAAGCGTCCTATTTTTGCTGGGGGTTCGGCTAGGGTTGGGGTTATTAGCACGTCAAAATCTTGGAATAGCGCGGCTAGGACGCGCCCAAAATGGTGGATTTTGTTGATGGATTCTAGATAATCGGCACCGCTAATCTTTTGTCCTAATTGCACGGTGCTATAGGTTAGCGCATCAACATCATCGGTTTTTAATTCATCAAGGGGCTTTTTGGTGCGCACTGTGAGGGCGGTGCCGCACGCAACTATGCGCATCCATGCTTGCATCATGACCTCTACCTCTTGGGCGATGGTGCTTTGCCACCATATCACTTCGTGTCCTAGTCCTTTGAGTAGTCCGGCGGTTTTATAGACGGCATCGCGGCAATCGCTATGGATGGGGTTGCCGAGGAAATCGCTTTCCAAGATGGCGATGCGTAAGGCGTTGCGCGGGGTTTGCATCGCCGCCTGAAAACTATCATGTAAGCCATTTTCTGGGGGCGGGGCGTGATAGGGCGCGCCTAAATCTGCCCCGTGGCATAGGTCCAGCATGAGGGCGGTGTCGCGGAGGGAGCGCGTTAGGAAGCCGTCGCTTGACATGCCTGCCCAGCCCTCGCCGCGATTGGGTCCGGCGGGAAGGCGGGCGCGGGTGGGTTTCATCCCCACCAAGCCGCAACATGAAGCGGGGATACGCACGGAACCGCCGCCATCGGAGCCATGGGCTAGGGGGACGATGCCTGCCGCGACCGCCGCCGCCGTGCCCCCCGATGAGCCGCCGGGGGTGTGGTCCAGATTCCATGGGTTGCGCGTGGGTTCGCCATAAAACCCTGCCTCGGTTACCGGGCTTAGACCAAATTCCGGGGTGGTGGTGCGCCCGAAAGGCACTAATCCGGCGGCGCGGATGCGCGTGTAAATGGACGAATCGGTGGCGTGTTTGGTGTCGGCATAGAGGCGGGCGCCGCTTGATGAGGGGAAATCTATTGCCTCTGCCCCTAAATCTTTGAGTAGGGTCGGCACGCCGTATAAAGGGGCGGCGCTGGCGGTTTCCATGGCGAGGCGCGTTGCCACCTCGGGCGCTATGCCGATGATGGCATTGAGCGCCGGGTTGAGGCGTTGGGCGCGGGCGATGCTGGCGGTGAGTAGATTTTGCGCATCTATAGCGCCTGCCGCGATATGTGCGGCTAGGTCTATGGCATCGCATTCAAAATAATTTTCCCCATCATTTTCCATGATATTTGTTCCTTTGGGCAATGCCCCTGCTTTTATGTTAGGCGGTTTTGTTTGATGTGGCAAGCCATACCGCCGCCGCTATCACTAGCATGGCACCCCATACCCACCATGGATGCGTCTCGCCGAAAAAGATGATACCGAACACCACGCCGGCTATTAGTGAGATGAAACCGGCGAGGCTGACGAAAACGGGACCGCCGGCGTCCAATAAATAGAAATAGAGATAGATGGAGATGGCACCCAAAATAATATAGCCGCCCATGATCCAAATCAGTCCGGTTTCTATGGCGGGGGCGAGTTCTAGCCCGCGTGTTATGGTCACGAATGGTAGGATGGTTAGCGCGCCGATGATGACTTCGCCACTGGCTAATTGCCAACCATCCTCGCCGCTTGGCCAGAATCTAGCGACAAAATTATGGTAAAGCCCATAACAGACTGGCACCAAAATGGCTAATGTTAAACCTAGGGCGGCGCGTTCGGGGATTGGCATGGCGAGATTGTTGCCGAGCAGAATCGGGAGCATGGCGATGCTCGCTAGGATGACGCCAGCGATTTTTTTGCGGGTTAAAGTGTCGGTGCGCATGAAGAAGGCGATCACGAGGGTGGTGACCGGGGTGAGGGTGACGATCATGGTCAAAAGCCCGGCACCGATGATGGGGGCGGTGCGAATTTCTAATAATGCTGGCACCATATAGCCTAGAATTGCTGCCATGAGATAAAACACCATGCTCGCCGGACGCCATAGATTTGGATATTTTCCGCGTATGATACAGATGGCGGCGAAAAGCGGGATTTCTAAGGTCAGCGAATAGGCGATGATGGTGAGGGGCGGGATTTGGGTTTCGCCAGCAAAACGCGACAAGGAAAAAAACATCCCCCAAACTAGACCGAGTATGGTGAGCCAGAATATTGCGCTGACGCTGATGGTGGGGGATGGGGGCATGCCTGCTTCTACTAAAAATTCATGTTGGATTCAAGGATGAAAAACCTATAGCATAGGCGCATCGGAACGTGTTTTGGAGGCAAGAGCATGACTAGAAGGCGGGAAACAAGACGCAGAAACAAAAGCCAAAAAAACGGCTGTGGCGCCCTCGCCACAAGACAAAAAATGGCTGTGGTGCCCTCGCCACATATCTGTAGGGTTTTGCCTTGGTATGATGTTTTGGATGAGGCGGGGTTGGTGCGGTTGGAGGCGGCTACGGATTGGCTTATTGAGAATAAGGGTGTGGCGTTTCGGGATGATTCGGAGGCGTTGGCGTTGTGGAAAGCGGCGGCGGGGGCGGGGGTTAAAATTGATGGTGATGTGATTCGCGCCCCTGCTGATTGGGTTCGGGATTTATGTGGTTATGCGCCGTCTGAATTTACGCAACTGGCGCGTAATCCGGCGCGTTCGGTGGTTATTGGCGGGGTTCACCAAGTTTTTGCGCCGATGTATGGCGCGCCTTTTGTGCGCGATTTTTCTGGGGGTCGGCGGTATGGGGATTTGGCGGCGTTTGAGGATTTGGTGCGGTTGAGTTATTGCTTGCCGCAGCTGCATCATGGGGGGTTGGTGATTTGTGAGCCGTGCGATGTGCCGGTCAATAAGCGCCATTTGGATATGCTGTTTGCGCATATGACGCTTTCGGATAAACCGCATCTGGGGGCGATTACCGAGAAAAGCCGTGCGGAGGATAGTGTGGCGATGGCGGAGATTGTCTTTGGGCGTGAGGTGCTGGAAGAACATTGCGTCATTATGGGCAATGTGAATACCAATTCGCCCCTGTTGGTGGATAAGGTGGTGAGCGAATCTGTGCGCGTTTATTGCGGGCGGGGGCAGGGGATTATTGTGGTGCCGTTTATCCTGTCCGGGGCGATGGGGCCGGTTTCTACGGCTGCTTGTGTGGCACAGGCGATGGCGGAGGCGTTGATGGCTTGTGCTTATACGCAATTGGTGCGGCGGGGGGCGGTTTTTGTTTTGGGGAATTTTTTGTCGTCTATGTCGTTGAAATCCGGGGCGCCGACTTTTGGCATGCCCGAGCCGGTGCTGTCTAATTATGTCATCGGGCAGTTGGCACGGCGGGCGGGGTTGCCCCTGCGTTGTGGGGGGTCGCTGACGGCATCTAAAATTGAGGATGCACAGGCTGCGTATGAATCGGCTGATTCGATGCATTCTACCATGTTGGCGGGGGCGCATTTTGTGCTGCACGCGGCGGGGTGGCTTGAAGGGGGGTTGTGTATGGGGTTTGAAAAATTGGTGATGGATGCCGACCGCTTGGGCGGGTATCAGAAAATTTTAGGGGAGGGGCTTGATATATCGGCGGAGGCGTTGGCACAGGATGCTTATGGCGAGGTGGAGGCGGGGGGGCATTTTCTGGGGTCGGCGCATACCATGCGCCATTACCAGAATGCGTTTTACGAACCCGCGCTTAGCCATAGCGAGAATGTGGAAAGCTGGGAGGAGGAAGGCGGTTTGGATATGCGCGCACGTGCCTATGCGCGTTGGCAGAATCTACTCAAAGACTATCAAGCACCGCCCTTGGAGGATAGTATTAGGGAGGCGCTTACCGATTATGTAGCGAAACGTAAAAGCGAAATGCCTGATGCTTGGTATTAGGGGCTTGGTATTAAAATTATGCGTGAAGATAGGTTAATTTTTTTAGGTACTAAAGGCGGGGCGGCGCTTGTGCGCGATGGGGCTTGGCCGACTAGCCATGTGCTGGTGGTTGCGGGGCGGTGCTATGTCATTGATGCCGGGCTTGGGGTGGTGCGCCAATATGTGCAGGCGGGGCTGGATTTTGCTGATTTGGCGGCAGTGTTTATCACCCACCATCATAGCGACCACAATTTGGAATTGGGGGGGTTGCTTTATACGGCGTGGAATACGGGTCTCTGCCATGAGGTAGCGATTCGCGGACCCAAGGGGCTGAAAAATCTATTGCGGCATTTTTGGGCATCGCAGAAATTTGATATTGATATGCGCGTGGGCGATGAAGGGTTGATGGAACCGATGCAATTATTTCCTTATGAAGAATATAGCGCGGGGGAGATTTATACGGATGCGCATATGCGTGTCAGTGCTTTGCGGGTTTTGCATCCGCCAGTTGCGGAATGTTATGCGCTCAAGGTGGAGGCGGCGGGTAAGGTGATCGTGTTCGGGGCGGATACGCGGTTTTATCCCCCCTTGGCGGAATTTGCCAAATCTGCGGATATTTTGGTGCATGAGGCGATGTATGTGCCGGGCGCGCGTAAATTATGCGCCGCCAATAAAGCCATTGAGCCGAATCTTTGGGCGCATTTCGAATCTAGCCATAGTTCGTGCGAGGATGCCGGGCGTATTGCTAGCCTTGCCGGGTGTAAGCGCTTGGTCATCAATCATCACGTGCCGCAAATTGGCGCATTGGCAAGCCGTGCTGATTACGAAAATGCCGTGCGCACCACCTATCAAGGCGAGGTGATCATTGCTTATGACCTATGCGAAATTGCTATTTAGTGCCGTAAATGCGGTCGCCGGCATCGCCTAGCCCCGGGAGGATGTAGCCTTGTCCGTTGAGTTGGCGGTCTATGGCGGCGGTGTAGATGGGGATGTCCGGGTGGCTGGTGTTGAGGGTTTTTATGCCTTCGGGGGCGGCGAGGAGGCAGACGAATTTGATGCGCTTGGCGCCGGCATCTTTGAGGCAATCTATGGCGGCGGCGGCTGAATGTCCGGTGGCTAACATGGGGTCCACGACAATGGTTAGGCGCGCACCTATGGCGTGGGGGAGTTTTAGATAATATTGTACGGGTTTGAGGGTTTTCTCATCACGATAAAGCCCGATATGCCCGACGCGCGCTGAGGGGATTAGGTCCAACATGCCATCGAGTAGACCGTTGCCGGCGCGCAAGATGGAGACTAGGCATAATTTTTTGCCCGCTAGAATTGGGGCTTGCATGCGTTCAAGGGGGGTGTCTATGCTGATGCGCTCGGTGGCTAAATCGCGGCAGACTTCATAGGCTAAAAGATGGCTGATTTCGCGCAATAATTGCCGAAACTCTGCCGATTGCGTGGCGGTGCGGCGCATGAGCGTTAGTTTATGCTGGATGAGTGGGTGTTCAACTAGAATGGCGTTTAGCGTGGCTTTGGGCATGGGTGTTGTCTCCTTTTGCTCAATATAATCTTTTGTGTATTTTTTTGCCAGAAATTATACGCCTAGCCAGTTTGCTTGGGCTTTTGTGTCTTTGTGTAAGGCAGCTGCCGTGCCGTGCCAGACGATTTGTCCCCGCCCCATTAGGCTGATTTCATCGGCGAGGGCAGAGGCGAAATGTAGATTTTGTTCTACTAGTAAAATGGTGATGTCTTGGGCTTTGAGCGCGGTTAATTTTTGTAAAATCTGTTCTATGAGAAGCGGGGCTAGTCCTTCGGTGGGCTCGTCGAGAATCAATAGCGCCGGTGCCATCATCATGGCGCGCCCTATCGCTAACATTTGTTGTTCGCCCCCGGAAAGTTGATGCCCGCTATGGTTTAGGCGCGCGGCTAGTTGCGGGAAAAAATCCAAAACTTCGTCTATGTTCCAACCCTTAGGGTTGCGCCCTTGATTCGGTGGCGCTAGGCGTGCGGCTAGTTGTAGGTTTTCGCGCACGCTTAACGCCCCGAAAATATCGCGGGTCTCTGGCACATAGGCGATGCCTAATTTGGCGCGCTGATTCGGCGGCAGGTTGCTGATGTCGCGTCCGCCGAAGCGAATCACGCCTTGGCGGGTGGGGAGCTGTCCGATGATGGTTTTTAACATAGTGGATTTGCCGGCACCATTGCGCCCTAGCACCGCATGCACACATCCCGCGCACACGGATAGATGCACATCGTGCAGAATCAGCGTCTCGCCATAACCGCTTTCTACCCCGACCAATTCAAGCATTATGCTCCCCCCCCTCACGCTCTCCAAGGTAAATGCTGCGCACCATGGCATTGCCTTTGGTTTCGGTGGGGGTGCCTTCAAATAGTTTCTCGCCAAAATTTAACACGCTGATGCGGTCGGCGACGTCAAAGGCTAAATCCATATCATGTTCAATAATCAGCAAGGTGATGCTGCGCGGCAGTTGATTTAATAGGCGGTGGAAATGGTCAATCATGCTGGGACCCACCCCCGAGGTCGGCTCATCCATCAGCAATAATTTGGGTTTGGTGGCGAGGGCGATGCCGACCTCTAATTGGCGGCGGATGCCGTAAGGGGCGGTGCTGACTTGTGCATCAAGAGTTTCGGTTAAAGCGATCTGTTCGGCGATTTCATCAATGCGCGCTTTCACCGCCGCATCATGGCGCGGGTCGCGGAATAATTTTCCTGATTTACCTAGTGCCGCACTCGCCGCCAACATGAGATTCTCGCGGATGGTCAAAGATTCAAAAAGATTGTTTTTTTGATACGAACGCGCCATGCCTAAACGCGCACGGCGCACCGCGTTGAGTGCGCCAATCGCCGCGCCGTCAAAGCGGATCTCCCCTTGGCTTGGGGCTAATGTGCCGGCGAGGAGATGGAACAGCGTTGTTTTGCCGGCGCCATTGGGACCCAAAATGACGCGCCTTTCTCCCGCCTCTACTTTTAGGGATAGGTCGCGGATGATTTGCAAGCCGCCGAAATCTTTACTGAGATTTTTGACTTCAAGCATGCTGCCCCCGCATGTATTTTTGCCACCAATATTCGCCCTGCCCGAAAATGCCGCGCCCGCCACTTAGCACCGCGAAAATTAACACCAAGCCGACAAAAATATGCCAATAATCCGTATAAGCCGAAATACTATGTTTCATCAGCACTAATAGAATGGCACCGATAATCGGGCCGACTAACGTGCCAATCCCGCCGAGAATCACCACCAATAGCACCTCCCCCGATAGTGTCCAAACCAGCAATTCTGGCGAGATGTAGAATGTATGTTGGGCCGCTAAAATCCCGGCTAGCCCGGCCATCAGCCCTGAGAACGCCATGGCTTGCGTGCGGATGGTGGCGGTGTTGATGCCTAGGGCTTGCATGCGCCCTTCATTGGCGTGGATGCCTGATAAGCTGCGCCCGAAACCTGAACGTAATAATAGCGCGCTTAAAATATAAACGAGTAATAAAATTCCTAAAGCCCAAAAGGTGAAAATTAACCCATCATTCAGATTGACCCCCCACGCACTCAAATCAAAACGGCGCATCCCCCCCATGCCGTCATCACCGCCTAACCAGCGCCAGCGGAAAAAAATCGTATATGCCATCTGCCCAAAGGCTAGGGTTGCCATGATGAAAAAAATGCCGCTGATGCGGGCGGTCACCCAACCGACGCACCCGGCGAAAATGACCGCGGCGGCTAGACCGATGCCTGCCGATGCGGTGAGCCCCCAGCCTAGTTTGACGCTCATCATGCCGTAAAAATACGCGGCAATCCCCATCATCGCCCCGTGGCATAGCGACACCATGCCGCCAAAACCGGCACAGAAATCTAGGCTGATGGCTAGGATGGCGAGGATGATGATTTCGATCACAATCTCGCGGGCAAAATAACTGCCGAAACTGGCATAGATAGCGAGGAAACATAGCGCGGCGATGAGGGTGATGGTGCGTAAAGGGCTTTGATAAAACATGGTTAGCCTCGTGCCGCAATCAATCCATGCGGGCGCCATACCAAGACCGCCGCCAATAGCGCGTAGGTCAAAAGCGCCGAAAAGGATGGCATCAATACCGCACCGAACACATCTATGAAGCCGATAATGAGTGAGCCTAGTATCGCGCCTTCTAAACTGCCTAAACCGCCGATGACCACGACGATCATGGTCGGGATTAAGATGGTGATGCCCATGGTGGTGGTGGCGGATAGAATCGGTGCCGCCGCTACCCCCGCTAACCCCGCAAGCGCACAGCCGCAACAAAATACCAGAAAAAATAACCGAGATACATCAATGCCTAGTGCCGCCGCCATGTCGGTATTTTCGACGCTGGCGCGAATCATCGCACCGATTTGTGTGCGCGCCAAAATGAACCACATCCCTGCCATGACCGTGCCACCTAAGCCGATGATGAAAAGCCGATAACTGGGGTAATTGATGCCGAGAAAATGGAGCGTGCCTGAAAGGGCGGGGGGGGCGGCTAAACCTAGTGCGATATCCCCCCAACCGATTCGCACCAAATCCAAAAATACGAAAATCAGCCCAAAAGTAACCAGCACTTGATTCATGGGGCCGGCCGTGCGGAGGCGCGCAATTAACGTGAAATATAACCCGGCACCGATACCCATCACCAACAACGGCGCAATCAATAAAGCCCACCAAAAACTCCCCGTCAGTGCCGCGAGCGAAATGCCCAAATATGCCCCCAACATATACAGCGACGCATGCGCCAAATTGACAAAATTGAGCAAGCCAAAAATCACCGTCAAACCCACAGACAGCAAAAATAACAGCATCGCGTATTGGAGCGCGTTAAGGCATTGCAGAATCCAGAACGAAACATCCATCGCTACATTTTGCATCCCGCCGCATCATCGCGCACCCCTGGGATGGTGGCGAGGCGTTTTTGCGTCAAAACGCCGTTTTTTCGTACGGTGTCATAGATATAAATGTTTTGGATGATGTTGTTGGTCTTGGGGTCAATGCGTAGGGGACCGCGTGGGCCGGTATAGCGGATTTTGGGTAGGTTTTGCGCCAACGCCGCACGGCTGTTGCCGCCAGCATCCACCGCCGCCATGAGGCTCAGTGCCGCATCATAGCCTTGCACCGCATATTCCGAAGGGATTGTGCCGTATTTTTTCCGATAGGCATCAACAAAGATTTTGTTTTCGGGCGTGTCTAGGGTGGGCAGATAATGGAGTGCTGCAATGACGCCAATAGCGGCGTCGCCTTGGGCTTCTACATAAAGGGGCGATGTCAAAAAGCCCGAACCATAAAGCGGCGTTTTGATATTGAACGAATGGTATTGTTTGACGAAATTGATGGCTTCACTGCCGGCGTAAAAGACGAAAATGGCATCGGCGCCGGCGGCTTGGGCTTTGGTGAGATAGGCGCTGAAATCTTTGGTTTGACCGAAGGGGGTGAATTCTGAACCGATGATTGTGCCGCCGCCATCGGTGAAGGCTTTACCAAAGGATTCGATCATCTGATGCCCGGCGGCGTAATCGGCGGCGAGGGTATAGGCGGTCTTAACGCCTTGTTCTGCCAGCCATGTGCCTATGGGGCGATTGATCTGTCCGTTGGAAAACGACACGCGCATAATATAGGGCGAACAATCCCGCCCGGTGGCGTGATTATTGCCGGCATTGGCGACAATAAGCGGGGTCTCAGCGCCATGGATAAAATCGCGGAGCGCCCCCAATACGCCTGATGAGACGACGCCGACTATGACATCCACCTCATCCTGATAGACCAATTTGCGCGCTTTCGCCAAACCGATGGCGGGTTTGATTTCGGTATCTTCGGTGATGAGCGTAAATTCATCGCTGCGCCCGGCTTCATCAAGGGCGAGCAGAAAGCCCTCAGAAATCGCCGTGCCGAGCGCCGCCAAAACCCCCGTATTCGGTAATAGTAAGCCGACTTTAGTATCAGCGCGCACAACCCCGCCGTTCAAAAGCGTCAATACCACCAATAACCCTGCAAAAAATCGTTTCATAATATCCCTACCCATCATTGTTTCGTGAAAGCCTGTCATTGATAAGCAGAAAAATCTTTTGACGCAAGGGGCAAAAAGTCGCAATCTTGCACGCATTGATTCGCTATAGCATTACTGCTAGATTATTGCAGGGCTAGATACGGATTCACAGCTACGGGAGTGGGGGAATGGCACCAATACGTTATCATAGCGATCAATTTCCACCGCAACAGCATGATTATGCAAAGCTAGTCAGCTATATTTCTGACGCACAGCAGGCACTTGGGCGCTATGATGGCATGCTGAATGCGATTCCCAATCGTGATATTCTCATCGCACCGATGATGAATAAAGAGGCGGAAAGTTCCTCACGCATAGAGGGGACGCAAGCAACATTGCGCCAAGTGATGGAATACGAAGCAGGCATCGATGCCGCCGCAAAAATTGACGATATCCAAGAGATCATAAATTATAGGATGGCACTCCAAGGTGCGATTAAACAATTAGCAGAACTGCCATTATCCCAAAGGCTGATAAAAAATACCCATAAGATTTTGTTGGATGGCGTGCGGGGGCAAAAATCCAATCCCGGCGCATTTAGAGCCAATCAAAATTGGATTGGTCCGCCCGGATGCGATGAAGAAAATGCGCTGTTTGTTCCCTGTTCGGCGGAGGACGTGCCAGAACGGATCAGTATTTGGGAAAAATATATGCACAGCAAGCAAGCCGATGAACTCATCCAATTGGCAGTTGTTCACGCGGAATTTGAAGCCATACATCCTTTTCTTGATGGTAATGGGCGCATTGGGCGTTTGATTGTGCCTTTGTTTTTATTCGCAAAAGACCATATTCAATCGCCGTCATTTTATATCAGTGAAGAATTGGAAAAAAATAGGGAGGGGTATTATTTGGCTTTGCGCGCGGTGTCTGAGCATGGGCATTGGGATGAATGGTGCATATTTTTCTTAAAAACCATAGCGAATCAGGCAAATCGTAATTTTGATAAAGCAAAATCTATCTTATCTTTGTATAATGAATGTAAATTTAAAATTACCGAAATGACAAATTCGGTTCATGCGATTACATCCCTTGATTATATTTTTACCATGCCTGTATTCAGTTCTACGCAGTTTTGTGCTAATGTAAGCGCGCATATTGGTCGTCAGGGGGCGATGAAAATTTTACATGCATGGCGCGATGAGAATTTTGTGGAAACGCTTCGTGGCGGAAGCGGTCGTCGCCCAGAACTTTTTGTGTTTCGTCCGCTTTTGGAAATTGTCGGATAGGGTAATAAAATGTTTTATTGTGTGATAAATTTGTAATTTTATTGCTGAAAACGGCTGTTTTTGCCGATGCAAGTATGCACAAAATCCGTAGTGGTTAATTTAGTATATGAAAAAGATGGATTAAATATAGGGGTAAAAAGTGGCGCAATCTATGGAAGTTAAAGCGGACGTTAAGGCGGAGGTCAGGCCGGAAGTCAAAGCCTTTTTTGATGCGGATTCGCATACGGTTAGTTATGTGGTGGCGGATGTTGGGGCGGGGGTGGCGGCGGTGATTGATAGTGTTTTGGATTTTGATTATGCTAGTGGCACGATTGGTTACGCCCACGCCGATGCTATGATTGATTATATTAAAGCGCGCGATTTGGCGGTGGAGTGGTTGATTGAAACGCATGTGCATGCGGACCATCTTTCTGCCGCGCCCTATATTCAAGAGGTGCTTGGGGGGAAAATTGGTATTTCTGCGCGCATTATTGAAATTCAAGATATTTTTGGCAAAGTGTTTAATGCTGGCACGCGGTTTGCGCGTGATGGGAGCCAATTTGATTGTCTGTTTCGTGATGGCGATGAATATCATATCGGGGCGATTCCCTGTCGGGTGATGGCGACGCCCGGGCATACGCCGGCCTGTATGGCGCATATTATTGGTGATGCGGTGTTTGTGGGGGATACTTTATTTATGCCTGATGGCGGCACGGCGCGGGCGGATTTTCCCGGGGGGTGTGCGCGGGAATTATATCGGTCGATTCAACGTATTTTGGCCCTGCCCCCGGAGATGCGGATGTTTATTTGTCATGATTATGCCCCTGATGGACGTGCGGTGGCTTGGGAGACGAGTGTGGGGGAACAGCGCGCTGACAATATCCATGTGCGCGCGGGTGTTAGTGCCGATGAGTATGTGGCTATGCGTGAGGCGCGCGATGCGACGCTGGCGATGCCGCGTTTGTTATTGCCTTCAATCCAAGTCAATATGCGTGCCGGGCATTTTCCTGAAGCCGAAAATAATGACCAGATTTATTTGAAAGTGCCGGTGAAGGGGGTGCGTGCTAAAAGCAAATAACTTTTAGGCGAGGCGATGATAAAAATAGTGGCTGGTGGTGCCGAGGATTAGCCATGCTATGCAGCCGACCCCGAGGCTTCGTGTCGCAAAGAGGGCGGCTAGTTCCGGGGGGGCGGTGCCGTGGAAGTTGTGGCTATGGGGGGCGCCGATGATGTGGGAGGCTAGGATGAGGGCTATGCCTAGGGCGCTGTGCCATGACCTGCCGCCGAAAGCGCAGAGCCATAAGGCTAGGGCGGTGGCTAGGGCGGTTGCGAACCACCAGATTTGGCGGGTTTCTAGGGCGGCGCTGGCATTGCCCGGTAGTTCCGGGGCTAGCCCGATGCTGGGGGCGAAGTGGAATGCAAAAAAACCTGCCAAGCCCCATATTGCGCCTCGGCGTATGGTGGCTGAGGTAGTAGTTGGTGCTATTCCTTGTGCTAGACCTTGTGCGGCTACTAGTAATAATCCGTAGCCGCAATAGATGGCGATTGAAAACAATATGCTGAGCGTGTCGCGGGTGGTGTTGAAACCGCCCCAAACAATGCCCGGGGCAATGTTGGCGGTGCTGCCGCTTTTGCCGAAATGCACGATTTGTCCGCTTTCGTAAAGTTCTGCTGATAGCAGTAGCGGTTGCACGAAATATAGTTGCAATATACCGCCCACGCATCCCGCTAGCGCGCCAGCGAAGATGCCGCTCATGACTAATCTTGCCAACATGATTTTTGCCTTTATTTTGTTAATGGCAGGGGAAGCCGGTGGCGTGGCGGGTATCGTGTGCCGCCCCGTGTAGGCTTGGGGATTGCGCGTGCCCGGCTACCGCTAGGATGCTGAATCCTAGAAATATGACCGCTATGTAAGCCAATAATTGGCTTGGTGTCCGGGCGGGTGCGCGGGCGTGGGCGCGAGTTTGGCTTTGGGTAAGTGATTTTGCCGACATTTTTGACTCCTAATTCTGTCACACCCGACAGAAGTGAAAGGTTGCGTTTTTGTGTTCGGCAGGTCTCCTGACTTTGCGTTTTGCGTTTTTGATTCCGCCTTCCCAGATTGCGATTCAAACATCCAGTGGCATTTTGAACCACGCTAACGCGCACAGTTGCGGGGGCAGTCACGGCTGAGATTTTACCCTCTCCCGTATTCCCTAAACCGAACGTTTTGACATTCGGCTGGATTGGTGGTTAAGTCAAGTGTTATTTTGGAGGAGGAAATCATGGACGATATAAAACAACCCGAGGCTCCTTTGGTTTTGGCAACGCGTGCTGGGGCGGTGGTGCGTTTGACGCTCAATCGTCCCGAAAAGCGCAATAGCCTATCACGGGCGATGATGGCGGCACTTAGCGCCGAATTGGCGGCGTTGCAGGAGGATGATGCTTGCCGCGTGATTTTGCTCAAAGGCGCGGGTTCGGTGTTTTCGGCGGGGCATGATTTGAAAGAAATTGCCGCGGCGCGTAGCGATGCCGATGGCGGGCGGGGGTTTTTCTCGGCGACTATGGCGGATTGCGTGGCGTTGATGCTGGCACTGGTGCGTTCGGCGAAACCGGTGATTGCCGTGGTGGAAGGGATGGCGACGGCGGCGGGGTGTCAGCTGGTCGCTAGTTGTGATTTGGCGGTGGCTAGTGCCGGGGCGCGCTTTGCCACCCCCGGGGTGCATATTGGGCTGTTTTGTTCCACGCCGATGGTGGCGTTGAGCCGTAATGTGCCGCGTAAAATAGCGATGCAGATGCTTTTGACCGGGGTGCCGATTGATGCGGGGCAAGCCGCGCGGTGGGGGTTAATCAATGCGGTGGCGGCTGATGCTGATGCTAAAGCGATGGAATTTGCCGAGGCGATTATGGCTAAACCGCCGGCGACTTTGCGCATGGGCAAGGCGGCGTTTTATGACCAGCTGGATATGACTTTGGCGGAGGCGTATAGCCATACGGCGGCGGTGATGGTTGAAAATATGCTCCATGATGAAGCGGTGGAGGGGATTGCGGCATTTATAGAAAAACGTCCGGCTAAGTGGTAGGCGTTGGCGTTGGCGCGGGCGTCTCATAATTTGCTCAATAAAATCGCTATGCCGACGCCGATTAATAAAATGCCCGATGTGATGTTTAGGCGTTTTAGGTTTTTTGGTGTGTCTAGGATGCTACGGCTGGTGCCGACCATTAGCCCCAACATGATATTGCCGCAGAAAGGTATGCCCATGGAGACGAAACTTACCGCTAGCGCATCGGCTAGGGTGATGGCGCGCAGGTCAAAAAATCCCGGTAGCACCCCCATATAAAACAGAATGGCTTTGGGGTTGCTGATGATGATTAAGGCACCGGCGCTAAAACCTGCCAAAAAACCTTGGCGTGAGGGGCGGGTTAGGCGGGTTAGGCGCGCGGGTTGTGAATCGGCGTGGCGGATGAGCATAAATCCCATAACAAAAAAAATGATTGCCGCGATGAAGGCTAGATAATTGAGAAAATGCGCGTTGAGGCTCACCAACACCCCTACGCCTGCCATCGCCGCCAAGGGCCAGATGAAATCGCCTAGTGCTACCCCTAGTGCTAGGGGCCAGATGCCGTGAAAACCGCTAGCGAGGGTGCGGGCGATGATGGCTACCCATACGGGGCCCGGGGTGAGGAACAGAATCAAAATCGCCACGCCATATAGCCATAATTCGTAAAAAGACAGACTCATAAAACGCATAAAGCATCATCTAGCATTCGCCGTCAATCTTTGTTATGGGTGGTGATAAGGAAAGGGGCTATCTATGGCAGAGGCAATGAGAAATCAGGCGCGGGTGGTGGTTATTGGCGGCGGGGTTGTTGGGGCATCGGTGCTTTATCATCTGACCAAACGTGGCTGGAATGATGTGATGCTTTTGGAACGGGCGGAACTGACTTCTGGGTCAACTTGGCACGCCGCCGGGGGGATGCATACCATCAATGGCGACCCTAATGTCGCTAAATTGCAACAATATACCATCAAACTTTACCGCGAGATTGAAGCGGAATCGGGGCAGGATATTTCTATGCATATCACCGGCGGTATTATGCTGGCGGCGACGGAGGCGCGTTTTGATTGGCTCAAAGGCGTTTATGCCAAGGGGAAATATCTTGATATGGAAGGGTTGGAATTGCTGTCGGCGGCGGAGGCGGCGGCGCGGATGCCTTTGATTGACCCGCGCCATTTTGTTGGCGGCATGTATGACCCGATTGAGGGGCATCTTGACCCTTATGGGGTGACCCACGCCTATGCCAAAGCCGCGCGTAAAAATGGCGCGGATTATTACACGCATACGAAGGTGGAAGGGTTGCGGCAAAAGCCTGATGGCACTTGGGTGGTGGAGACCGATAAGGGCGAGGTCTATGCCGAACATGTGGTGAATTGTGCCGGGCTGTGGGCGCGTGAGGTGGGGCGCATGGTCGGGCTGGAATTGCCGATTTTGGCGATGGAACACATGTATCTTTTGACCGAGGATATGCCCGAAGTCGCCGCGATTAACCAAAGCACCGGCAAGGAAGTGCTGCATGTGGTGGATTTTGATGGCGAGCTATATCTGCGCCAAGAACGTGGGGGCATGTTGATGGGGACGTATGAAAAAGCGTGTGTGCCGTGGGCGGAAAAAAACACGCCTTGGGATTTTGGGCATGAATTGCTGGCACCGGATTTGGACCGTATCGCGCCGTCGCTTGAAGTAGGGTTTCAGCATTTTCCCGCCTTTCAAAATGCTGGGATTCGGCAAATTATCAATGGGCCTTTTGTCTTTGCCCCCGATGGCAATCCGCTGATTGGGGCGGTGCGGGGGCTGACGAATTTTTGGTGCGCCTGTGGGGTCATGGCCGGGTTTAGCCAAGGCGGCGGTGTCGGGCTGGCTTTGGCGAATTGGCTGGTGGATGGCGATGCCGGGTTTGATGTGTGGGCGATGGATGTCAGCCGTTTTGGTGATTATGCGGATATGGCTTTCACCAATGCACGGGTGCGTGAGAATTACGCGCGGCGGTTTTCGATTCGTTATCCCAATGAGGAACTCACCGCCGCACGTCCGCACCTGACCACGCCAATCTATCAGCGTCTTAAGGATGCCGGGGCGCAGTTTGGGGCTAGTTATGGGCTGGAACAAGCCTTGTGGTTTGCCCCCGAAGGTGTCGGTGATGTGTTTAGCTGGCGGCGGAGTACCGATTTTGATTATGTCGGGGCGGAAGCGCAAGCCGTGCGTGAAGGCGTGGGGCTTTTGGAAATTTCGGGTTTTGCCAAATACCGCATTGATGGGGCGGGGGCGGCGGCGTGGCTGGATAGGATGCTGGCGTGTCGGGTGCCTGATGTCGGGGCGATGGTGCTGGCACCGATGCTCAAAGAGGATGGTAAGGTAATCGGCGATTTCACGCTGGCACGGCTAGGGGCGGAAGCGTTTTTACTGGTGGGTTCGGGGGTGGCGGAGCATTATCATATGCGCTGGTTTTTGGCGCATCTGCCGTCTGATGATTCGGTGCAGATTACGCCACTTGGTTTGGGGCTGGTGGGGTTATCTTTGGCGGGGGTTCGGGCGCGTGAAGTGTTGGCGAAATTGACCGATACGGATGTGTCCAATGATGGTTTTCCCTTTATGGCGGTGCGCGAGCTGGTGCTCGGGGGGGTTTCGGTGCAGGTCGGGCGGGTGAGTTATACGGGCGATCTTGGTTATGAGATATGGGTAGCGCCCGAGCATCAATGTGCTTTGTTTGATGCCATCATGACGGCGGGGCAGGATGCGGGGATTCGTTTGGTTGGCAGTCGTGCGCTCAATGCGTTGCGTCTTGAGAAGAATTTTGGTTCGTGGGCGCGCGAATATCGTCCGATTTATGGGGCGGTGGAATGCGGGCTTTCGCGCTTTGTTGCCTATGATAAGGAAGCGGATTTTATCGGCAAAGAGTCGGCACTGGCGGAGAAGAAATCTGGGGGTAAGTGGCGCTTGCGGGCGTTTGTCGTTGATGCCAAAACTGCCGATGTGATTGGCGATGAGCCGATTGCTTTTAAGGGTGCGGTGGTGGGTTGGGTGACTTCCGGGGGGTTTGCGCATGCCTCGGGGAAATCGGTGGCGCTGGGTTATGTGCCGGTGGAATATGCCGATGAGGTGGAGGGGTGGAGCGTTGAATTGCTGGGGGAGGAATTAGCCGCCACCTTGCAAAGCCGTCCGCTTTTTGACGCTAATGGTAGCCGGATGCGTTCATGATTCCCCGCGACCGTGCCAAGTTATTGCAGTTGGCGGAAAGTGCTTTGCCTTTATGGGGGTTGGCGGGGGCTGGCGTCCGACTTATCAATGTTTCGGAAAATGCTACGTTTTTGGTTACTGCGCCCGATGGTGCGAAAAAAGTGTTGCGGGTGCATCGTCCTGATTATCATGGGCGTGAGGTGATTGCGTCTGAACTGGCTTGGATGGATGCGCTTCGGGCTGGTAGGGTGGTTGATGTGCCGCGTATTATTGCGGGAAAAAATGGTGATTTTATTCAGGAATTTTTTCTGGGTGATGTTCGGCACTATCTAGTGCTTTTTGATTTTGTTGTTGGGGATGCGCCTGATGAAAGCCAAAATCTTGGGGATTTGTTTGCGCATTTGGGTTTTTTGGCGGCGCGGTTGCATCTCCAGGTGGCGGATTGGGTTTTGCCCCCGCATTTTTCGCGTCCGCATTGGGATGTTGCGGGTATTTTTGGTGCGAAAAAATATTGGGGGGATTGGCGGGATGCACCGAATCTTACTGGTGCTATGCGCAAAATTTTGGAAACTGCTGAGATGGAGGTTTGTCGGCGGCTCAATGTTTATGGCAAGGGGGCGGGGCGTTTTGGGTTGATTCATGCGGATATGCGGTTGGCGAATCTTTTGGTGGATGGGGGGCGGATTTGTGTGATTGATTTTGATGATTGCGGTTTTGGCTGGTTTATGTATGATTTTGCTGCGAGCATTAGTTTCATTGAGGATAGCCGGCAAATCCCGCAATTAAAAGCGGCGTGGCTTCGGGGCTATCAGCAGATTCGTGCGCTTGATGATGCCGATATTGCTATGTTGGATACGTTGGTGATGTTGCGGCGGATGTTGTTATTGGCGTGGGTGGGGAGCCACCGTGATGCCGATATTGTTGGCGGGTTAGTGGGGGATTTTGCGCGGGTTTCTGCGGAATTGGCGGAAGTCTATTTGGAGGGGGGCTATTTGGAAGGCGTATGATGATACCGAAACAGAAAAATTATGATGTGGTGATTATTGGCGGCGGGATGATTGGTTCGTCGGTGGCGTGGTTTTTGAAAAAGCATTTTGGTTTTGCTGGCTCGGTGTTGGTGGTGGAACGCGATCTTACTTATGAATTTGCTTCTACCTCGCATACGAATTCGTGTATTCGTCAGCAATTTTCTAGCGAATTAAATATCCGCCTGTCGCAATATACTGTGGAATTTATGCGTGATTTTCCGGCTTTGATGGGGGCTGATGCGCCGACTCTCAAGATTCAGAATTTTGGTTATCTTTATTTGGCGGCGGATGCGGGGCAAGCCGAGGCTTTGCGCCAAGCGCAAGCGTTGCAAGCCAAGTTGGGGGCTGGCACGGCGATTCTGACCCCTGATGAGATATCCGCGCTTTATCCGTTTTATCATTTGGATGATATTGTGCTTGGGGCGCTCAATACCAAGGATGAGGGGTATTTTGAGGGTAGCACGATTTTTGAGTGGTTTCGGCGTTGCGGGCGGGATGCTGGGGTGGAGGCGGTGGAAAATGAGGTCGTGGCTATCGGGCGCGATGGGCGCAAAATCCAAGATATTACTTTGAAATCCGGGGAGGTGATTGGTGCCGGGGTGGTTGTTAATGCTAGTGGCACGCGGGCTTCGGCGGTGGCGGTGCTGGCGGGGTTTGCGCCTTTGCCGATTGAGGCGCGGTGTCGTTTGACCTATATCATTGCCGCCGAAAATCCGCCGCAACAGGCTGTGCCTTTGACGGTTGATCCTGTGGGGTTTCATTTTCGCACTTATGGCACGGATGGTCGGCATTTTATGGTTGGGATTCCGCCGGCTGATGATGTGGCGCGGGGGGCGGATGATTTTTCTATGGATCATGATTTCTGGCAAGAGCATGTGTGGCCTTTGCTGGCAAGTCGTGTGCCGTGTTTTGAGGCGGTGCGATTGGCGCATAGTTGGGCGGGGCATTATGCGTTTAATACGCTTGACCAAAATGCGGTGGTTGGGTTGCATCCTGATTGTGATAATTTTATTTTTGTTAATGGATTTTCGGGGCATGGGTTGCAGCAATCGCCGGGTATGGGGCGGGGGGTGGCGGAATTGATTCTGCATGGGGGGTATCGGAGTCTTGATTTGAGTCCTTTGGGGGTGGTGCGTATTTTGGAAAATCGCCCTTATTTGGAAACTGCGGTCATTTAATTTATGAAGGAGAACATCATGGACGGAATTTTGAAAGGCATTGCTATCGCGCCGAAATTGCTGGCGGAGATGCAGGAAATTGCGGGTGCTGAGATTACGATTGAGGCGGGGATTACGGGGGATGCACGGGGGCGTAAGCGTGCGCGTCAGATTAGCGTGCTTTTTGCTGATGATTGGGCGGATGCGTGTGCCGAAATCGGGCAGGATATTGCGTGGGTGTTGCGGCGTGCCAATTTATTTGTTGAGGGGATGCGCGCCCCGCAAAATCTAGGCGGGGTGTTGCGGATTGGCGAGGTAGAATTGCAAATCACCGAAGAAACCGCGCCATGCGATTTAATGGAAGCCACGGCAAAAGGCTTAAAACAAGCGCTAAAACCGCAATGGCGGGGCGGGGTATGCTGCCGCGTACAAAAAGGCGGGCGTATAAAAATAGGCGATGCGGTCGTGGTATAAAAAAAATCGCGGCGCGGCGTTCCGCGCTCGGGGGGTTTGGGGGGCGAAGCGCCCCCATATTGACGACAGAATAGAAACAGGATAAAATAGAAACATTCAAAACTAATGGGGCGCGAATATGACTGATATTATTGATAAATGTTTAGAGGCGGGTTTACGCATCACCAACCAGCGGCGCATTATCATTGAGCTGATTGATAGTGCTGATGACCATCCGGATGTGGATACCATCTATCGCCGTGCGATTGATATTGATAACACGATTTCGCTTGCGACGATTTATCGTACGGTCAGCCTGTTGGAACAAGCCGAGTTGATTGAGAAAGTTGAGGTGGGGGATGGTAAGGCGCGGTATGAGTTGGCGCGGGGGCATCACGAACATTTGGTTGATGTTGATAGTGGGGAAATTCACGAATTTTATCATGCTGAATTGGAAGCCTTAAAAGAGAAAATTGCTAATGATATGGGGTTTGAGTTGGTGGGGCATCGGCTGGAATTATTTGGGCGGAAGTTGAAAGCGAATTGATTCGCGCGTCTTTCTAGTGATTCTAGTGATTTTTTGGCAATATTGCATTTTTTGAGCAAAGCGCATAGGATTGCGTCTCGCCTCCATTATAGGTTTTTTTGCCCATGTCCGCGCGCCCTGCTTTTCCACATAACTCGTATGCTAATCTGTCGTCGCCGTGGCGGGGGCAGGGGTGGCTGTTGGCGGTGTTGCTGTTGTGCGGGGCGGTGTTGTTGTTGCCGATGCTGGCTTTGGTGGCGACGGCGTTTGGGGCAAGGCATGATTTGATGGGGCATCTGATTGAAACGGTGCTGTTGCGTTATCTTGGCAATACGTTTTTGCTGATGCTGGGGGTGGGGGTGTTGGCGTTGGCGTTGGGGGTGAGTTGTGCGTGGGTGGTGAGCCGTTATGAGTTTCCTTATCGGCGGGTGCTGGCATGGATGCTGCTGCTACCGCTGGCGATGCCGTCATATATTATTGCTTATGTTTATACGGGGTTTTTGGATTATGGGGGGCCGGTGCAGACGGCTTTGCGGGCGCATTATGGTTTT
Organism: uncultured Alphaproteobacteria bacterium; assembly: GCA_958431225.1. Taxonomy (GTDB): domain Bacteria; phylum Pseudomonadota; class Alphaproteobacteria; order Puniceispirillales; family UBA1172; genus UBA12202. Next base: position 1,040,658 of record OY288107.1, read on the forward strand.
AGCGATTGGAACGCATATTGGTTCCCGGAAATACGCAGTATGGGCGGGGCGATTTTTGTCATGGGGTTTGTGCTTTATCCGTATGTGTATCTGTTGGCGCGCACGGGTTTTGGGCAGATTCCTACGCGGATTTTTGAAGCGACTATGCTGACTGGGCGCAGTTTGTTTTGGCATGTGGGGTTGCCGATTGGGCGTTCGGCTATTTTGGCGGGGTGTGCGCTGGTGTTGATGGAGGTGGTGGCAGATTTCGGCACGGTGGATTTCTTTGCCGTGGAGACGATTAGCCTTGGCGTCTATAATGTGTGGCTGGGGATGAATAATATCACGGCGGCGGCACAATTGGCGCTGATTGCGGTGGCGATGGTGGCGTTATTGTTGGGCTCGGAACGTTATGGGCGGCGCAGAATTGGTTTTACTATCAATAATCGCGGGGTTACGGGGGTGCCGCGCATGGCGGTGCTGGGGTGGTGGCGGTGGCTGTTGCCGCTTTTTTGTTTGGTGCCGATTGTTGTTGGGTTTTTTCTGCCGCTGGTGATTTTGATTGATTTTAGCCTCGCTAAAGGGGCGGCGCATCTGCCCGATATCTATACGGCGGCGGCGGAAACTTTGCTGATTGCTGGGCTCGGGGTTTTGGTGGTTTTGACGTCGGCCGTGTTGGTGGGGGTGCTGGCCTATTATGTGCCGAGTGGATTTGGGCGGGTGTTGGCACGGATTTCGGCGCTGGGTTATGCCTTTCCCGGCACGGTGCTGGCGTTGGGGGTGTTGGCGGCGGTGAGCCATTTGGATGCGCTGTGGCGGTGGCTGGGGCTGGCGCTGTTTGGGGCGGAATGGGGGTCGTGGATTGCAAGCGGTTGGTTGATGGTGCTGTTCGCCTATCTGGTGCGCTTTCAAGCCGTGGGGCTGGGGGCGGTGCAGACGGCGCTTGAACGTATTCCTAACTCATTGGTGCCGGCGAGCCGTGTCATGGGGTATGGCTTTATGGCGAGTATGCGCCGTGTGGTGCTGCCCCTGATGCGTCCGGGTGTTCTGGCAGGGGGGTTGTTGGTTTTTGTCGATATTATGAAAGAACTGCCGATGACGTTATTGTTGCGTCCTTTTGATTTTAATACCCTTGCTACCATCACCTATCAATATGCGCATGATGAGTTGATTGAACTGGCGGCACTGCCCGCCTTGCTTATCGTATTGACCGGATTATTGCCGGTGTTTATTATTCAACATTATCTCAATCTGCGCCATTAGATGCTTCATTATGTATGTTTCCTGATTCTGCTCCTCAGCGCCAAAATGGCGGTGGCGGATGATTCTCGTGTCATTTTGCAATCCTCTACCTCAACGCAAAATTCAGGGCTTTATGATTATCTATTACCCCGCATCGCTGACGACACCGGCATCAAAGTACACGTAGTCGCTGTCGGCACCGGACAAGCCATCAAAAACGCGACAAATTGTGATGGCGACCTACTGCTAACCCACGCCAAAGCCGACGAAGAAGCCTTTGTCGCCCAAGGATACGGACTCTATCGCCGTGATGTGATGTATAATGATTATGTACTCATAGGACCCAAAACCGACCCAGCAAATACCCGCCAAGCCCATGACATCAATGACGCCCTCCACCGCATCATCACAGCACAAGCAACATTCATCTCACGCGGCGACGATAGCGGAACCCATAAAGCCGAACTAAAACTATGGCAACGAATCAACATAAACCCAACCACCATCAAAACCTACCGCGAAAGCGGTAGCGGAATGGGCGCAAGCCTCACCATAGCCATAGAAATGAACGCCTATACATTAAGCGACCGCAGCACCTGGACCGCATACGGCAATAAACAAAATCACCAGATTATATTCCAAGGAACACCGCCACTCTTTAACCAATACGGAATTATCCCAATAAACCCACAACACTGCCCATATACCAATCTAGATGCAGCACTGAAAGTAACAGAATGGCTCATATCGGCAAAAGGACAGGCGCACATCGCCAAGTATAAAGTCGCGGGGGAACAACTTTTTTTTCCTAATGCTCGTTAGGAAGTTTTTTATGGGGGCGCTTCGCCCCCCAAACCCCCCGACCGCCGAGCGCGGCGGAGCGATTTATTGGCGTATGCCACAACTAACTGCGCCTCTTTTTTCAGCAACCGATGAGCGCTATGGATTCGTAAAAATACCTCGCGGGGCGCGTGGGGGTATGGGGGCTTGCCCCCATCATAAAATTAACCCAAGCGATCATCAGTTGTAAAAGAATGGGGCACCGCACGTCGTGGCATAAACCAAAAATTCGCTCCGCCGCGCTCGGCGGTCGGGGGTTTGGGGGTGAAACCCCCATAGATATTGAAATAAAAAATTCATTACTTATCTAAGAATCATGCAAAGCAATTTTTATAGACATGGAGATATGTAATGCAATTGGATCATTTTACTGCGTTGATGCGGAATGCGATTGGTGAGGCTCAGAATATGGCTCTTGCGGGTGGTCATCCGCAGGTTACTTCTGCGCATTTGCTTGGTGCGTTGTTGGAGAAATCTGATTCTTTGGCTGTTATGTTGATTGGGCGCAGTGGCGGTGATGTTGAGGCTTTGCGGGTGTCGGTGCGGGATGTTTTGGCGCGGATTCCGCGTGCTAGTGGGAGTCATGTGCAGCTATCGCTTGATGGTAATTTGGCGCGGATTTTGGCGCAGAGTCAGGAGATGGCGAAGCAGGCGGGTGATCGGTTTGTTGCGGTTGATACTGTGTTGATTGCCATGGCGGCGGCGGATAGTGGGGTTAGTAAATTGCTGGCGGATGCTGGGGTTGCGGTGTCGGCTTTGGAGGCGGCGGTGCGCACGACGCGGGGGGGTAAGGTGATTGATAGTGATGCGGCGGAGGCGCAGTTTGAGGCTTTGAGCCGTTATGCGACTGATTTGACGGCACGGGCGCGGGCGGGGAAATTGGACCCGGTCATTGGGCGGGACCAAGAGATTCGGCGGGTGATTCAGATTCTGTCGCGGCGCACGAAGAATAATCCGGTGTTGATTGGTGTGCCCGGGGTTGGCAAGACGGCTATTGCCGAAGGCTTGGCACAGCGCATTGTCAATGATGATGTGCCCGGGGTGTTGAGTGATAAGCTTTTGCTCATGTTGGATATGGGGGCGTTGATTGCCGGGGCGAAATATCGCGGGGAGTTTGAGGAACGTCTCAAGGCGGTGTTGGGGGAGGTTGAAGCCCAAGAGGGCAAAATTATTTTATTCATTGATGAGATGCATCAGCTGGTTGGGGCGGGGAAGACCGATGGGGCTATGGATGCGTCTAATTTGTTGAAGCCGGCTTTGGCGCGGGGGGAGTTGCATTGTATTGGGGCGACGACGCTTGATGAATATCGCCAATATGTGGAAAAAGATTCGGCATTAGCACGGCGGTTTCAGCCGGTTTATGTCAATGAGCCTTCGGTGGAGGATACGATTTTTGTTTTGCGCGGGTTGAAAGAAAAATACGAACACCATCATGCTGTGCGTATTTCGGATGATGCTTTGGTGGCGGCGGCGCGGCTGTCTAATCGCTATATCAATGACCGCTTTTTGCCCGATAAAGCCATTGATGTGATGGATGAAGCGGCGAGTCTGTTGCGCGTGCAATCCGATAGCAAGCCACCGCATTTGGATGCGATTGACCGCCAAATTATGCAGTTGAAGATTGAAGAAACGGCACTTAAGAAAGAATCAGCGACGCGCCATAAAAAACGCCTTGGGGATATTGGGGCGGAATTGGCGGGGTTGGAGGAAGAATCGGCGGGGCTGACGCGCCAATGGGAGAGCGTCAAGACGCGCCTTGAGGAAGTGAAATCTCTGCAACATCGGCTGGAGGTTGAGCGCAATAATCTGCAAGCCGCGCAACGTGCAGGGCGGCTAGAAGATGCCGCCGAGTTGAGTTATAGCATCCTGCCAAGATTGGAAAAAGAATTGGATGAGGCGAAAGCACAAGTCGCCGCTTCGGATATGTTTAATGATGAAGTGCTGGCTTCGCATATTGCTAAGGTGATTAGTAATTGGACGGGGATTCCTGTTGATAAAATGCTTGAAGGCGAACAGGAAAAAATGCTGGCGATGGAGGAAATTTTGGGGGCGCAAGTCATCGGGCAACCTGAAGCCATCAAAGCCGTTGCTAATGCCACCCGCCGTGCGCGTGCGGGCATTTCTGACCCTAATCAGCCTATCGGTAGTTTTATGATGCTCGGGCCCACGGGGGTTGGTAAGACCGAACTTTCTAAAGCCTTGGCGGATTTTCTTTTTGATGATGAAAGCGCGGTGTTGCGGATTGATATGTCTGAATATATGGAACGCCATGCGGTGTCGCGGCTCATTGGTGCGCCGCCCGGCTATGTGGGGTATGAGGAAGGCGGGAGCCTCACCGAAGCCGTGCGCCGCCGCCCCTATCAAGTGGTGCTGTTTGATGAAATTGAAAAAGCGCATCCCGATATTTTCAATATTTTATTACAGGTGCTTGATGAGGGCAAACTCACCGACGGGCAAGGCAACCGCGTGGATTTCCGCAATACCATTATTTTGATGACGTCCAATATCGGTGCCGCACATCTCTTGGAACTAGACGATGATGCAAGCAGTGAAGCGGCGCGCGCGCCAATTATGGAGGAAGTGGGCAAAATCTTCCGCCCGGAATTCCTTAACCGCATTGATTCGCTCCTGCTATTCCGCCGCCTAAGCCGTGAAGATATGACGCATATTGTCGCACTGCAACTAAACCGCCTCATAGCACGGCTAAGCGAACGGAACATCGGACTCGATATCACCCCCGCCGCACAAAACTGGCTCAGCGAGGCAGGATACGACCCCCAATACGGCGCACGACCACTCAAACGCATCATCCAAAACCAAGTGCAAAACCCCCTCGCCGAAGCTATCATCAGCGGAAGCATAAATGACGGCGGACGCATGGTGGTGGATGTGGCACAAGGCGGCGGAGGATTGCAATTTGTGTCTTTGGGGGCGGGTGTTGAAGAATCTGCTTGATGTGGGGGCGGTTTTTATGGGGGATTTCATCCCCCAAACCCCCTGACCGCCGAGCGCGGCGGGGCGGATTTTTGGTGCTTGCCATAGCGCACCGCGCCCTATTCTTTAACAACCGATGAGCGCTTGGGTTGATTTTACGATGGGGGCAAGCCCCCATACCCCCATGCGCCCTTTCTTTATGGCACGTTTTGATTTTTCCAAATTAAAATGAAAGAATCCCCCAAACACGCGCCCCGCGAGGAATTTTTTGAATTTTCGCGCTCATCGGTTTTTGCAGTGAGGGGCGCAGAGTGCCGTGGCATAAACCAAAAATTCGCTCCGCCGCGTTCGGCGGTCGGGGGTTTGGGGGTGAAACCCCCATAAATAAAAAAAGAATCGGCTTGACGTTGGGGTGGTTTTTTCTATTACATAGGGATAGGAAGGTGATAGTAAAATGATGCGGTTTTTTGAGCGATTGGTGGCGGTTGAGATTGATTCTTCTGCTTCGGATGAGGAGAATTTGCGGTTAGCGGCGGTGGCTTTGATGTTTCGGGCTTTGTTGGTTGATGGGGTTGTGGATGCGGCGGAGGAGGTTATGATTCGGCGTATTGTTGAGGATGAATTTGGGCTTACGCCGCATGAGGTGGATCAGTTGTTGGCGGATGCGAGTGCGAGTGCTGATGCGGCGCCTGATCTTTATGGTTGGATTAAGTTGATTAATGGTCATTATAGCCATGAGGAAAAATGTTATTTGCTGGAGAAACTTTGGCAGGTGGTGTTGGCGGATGGGGTTGTTGATGCGCATGAGGCTAGTTTGATGCGGAAGGTGGCGGGGTTGATTTATGTTAGCGACCGTGATTCTGCTGAGGCGCGCCGTCGCGCGTTGATGGCTTGAATTTTTTGTGCAAATAAAGTAGGAATGGGTTATGGAAAGGGGACTTGTTATGAAAAATTTGCAATTCTATATTGATGGTGCTTGGGTCGCGCCCATTACGCCTGAGGTTATTGATGTTATCAATCCGGCTAATGAGGAAGTGGTGGGGCAGGTTAGTGCTGGGTCGGCTGCTGATGTTGATCGGGCTGTTGTTGCGGCATCTAAGGCTTTTGTTAGTTATGCGCGTACTAGTGTTAAGGAACGGGTGGAGCTGCTTACGGCGGTGCGTGAGGAATATAAGCGGCGGTTTGATGATGTTGCGCATGCGATTATGGTGGAGATGGGGGCGCCGACTACGCTGGCACAGGGGGGGCAGACGGCTACTGGGTTGAGCCATCTCAAAACGGCTATTCGTGTGTTGGAAGCGCATCAGTTTGAATTTACGCATGAATCTACTCAGGGTGAGTTTTTGATTCGCCATGAGCCTATTGGGGTTTGTGGGCTGATTACCCCTTGGAATTGGCCGATCAATCAGGTGATGGCGAAATTGGCGCCGTGTTTGGGGGCGGGATGTACGGCTATTTTGAAGCCTAGCGAGATCGCGCCTTTATCGTCTATGGTGGTGGCGGAAATTTGCCACGATGCTGGGGTGCCTCAAGGCGTGTTTAATTTGGTTAATGGCTATGGGCCGGTGGTGGGTGAGGCGATGAGCGCGCATCCTGATATTGCTTTCATGTCCTTTACCGGCTCAACCCGCGGCGGGGCGGCGGTGGCGAAAACCTCTGCCGATAGTGTTAAGCGGGTGGCACAGGAACTTGGGGGCAAATCGCCTAACATTATTCTGGACGATGCCGGATTCGCCGAAGCCGTGGCACGAGGGACGTTGGGGGTGATGGAAAATTCCGGGCAGTCGTGTAATGCACCGACACGCATGTTGGTGCCGGCAGCGCGCCATGATGAAGCCCTAGAAATCGCCAAAAAAGCTGCCGAATCGGTGGTGGTGGGCGACCCGACTAGTGCTGATACGACCATGGGACCGGTGGTTAGCGAAGCGCAATTTGATAAAATCCAAGGGCTGATTCAGCAAGGTGTCGATGAAGGGGCGACGGTGGTGACTGGCGGTGGCGGGCGTCCTGATGGTTTTAATCGCGGTTATTTCGTGCGCCCGACGGTGTTTGGGCATGTGGATAATGATATGGCGATTGCGCGTGAGGAAATTTTTGGCCCGGTGCTGGCGGTGCTGTCGTATCAATCGCGCGATGAGGCGATTGAGATTGCTAATGATACCGATTACGGGCTGTCGGCTTATGTTTCGGGGGATAGCGCCAATAAGGAGGCGTTGCTGGATTATGCGCGCGAAATTCGGGCGGGGCAGGTGCATATCAATTATGCGGGGGGCGGCACCGATGCGCCTTTTGGCGGCTATAAGCAATCGGGCAATGGACGCGAGAAAGCCGAATGGGGCTTTGAAGAATATCTTGAAGTTAAAGCCGTTCTTGGAGCCTAAGGCTCAGCCTAATCATAGAGATAATCGCGGGTGATGGGGACGATGCCTTTTTTCTTGGTCAGCTGGATTTGATAGACGACATTATGTTTATGGCTGAACGTCGCTTCGCATGCGGCTAGGTAAAATTCCCATAACCGACAAAAACGTTCGTCAAACATGGCTAGTGCTTCAGCGCGTTTTTCTAGGAAACGTTGGCGCCAATGGTATAGGGTTTTGGCGTAATGGTCGTGCCAGACTTCAATATCGGTGACGCGTAAATTGGTGGCTTCGATGCTTGCCATGATTTCGGATAATTGCGGGATATAGCCCCCGGGGAAAATATATTTGGCGATGAAGGGGTCGGAGCCGCGTGAGGCTTTGGTGGTGCCGATGGTGTGGATGAGGGCGATGCCGTCCTCGGCTAATAGGCGTTCTACGCCTTGAAAATAGGTGGGGAATTGGCGTTTGCCGACATGTTCAAACATGCCGACGGAAACGATGCGGTCGTAGCATCCGGTCTCATCGCGGTAATCGCGGAGGGCGAATTTTACGGGTAGGTTGCTGTCTTTGAGGCGGGTGGAGGCTTGTTGGAGTTGCTGTTGCGATAAGGTGATGCCGGTGACATGCGCGCCATAATCGCTGGCGAGGGTTTTTGCCATGCCCCCCCATCCGCAACCGATATCAAGGACGCTTGCCCCGCGGGTATTTGCCCCCCGTTCAAGGCGCAGTTTTTTGATGATATGGGCTTTTTTGGCGCGTTGGGCGGCGTCTAGGTCGGTGTTATCATTGGGGAAATAGCCGCACGAATACTGCATATCTTCGTCCAAGAATAAACGATAAAATGCGTTGCCTAGATCGTAATGGACGTGGATATTGTGGGCGGATTGCGATTTGCGCCAGCCGTCTTTTTGCCATAACAGGCATTGTTGGAAAAACGCCGTCCATTTGGCGAGGCGCATTTCGGGGATGGTGGTGGTGCTGTGGATGAGGCGTTTGAGTACCTCAAAGATGTCGCCGTCACGGATAGTGAGGTCGCCCCCGGCATAGGCTTCACCCAAGGCAAGGCTAGGCGAAAACGGCAGACGCAAAATCACCCGCCAACGCGCAAAATGCAAGGTAGGCGCACCTGATTCGGCAGAAAACAAAACCCGCCCATTAGGCAGGACAACCCCCAACCCTGACGCTTCCGCTGTCGCACCAATCTGATTTTTGAACCAAGTTTCAAGCATAGTCAATAATCACTCTACTGCACCAAAAATGCGCTCCACGGCGCTCCGTGGCGCCCCGCCGCGCTCGGTGGCGCCCGCCGCGTAGGCGACATTATGCCCTAAATTTTGTGTTTTATGCAATAATTTTTTTATTGACCGCAAGTGGAATGATTGGCATTGTGTTCTGGGCTACGGGGGATTGGTGGTATTATGAATTTAGTGCCTTATTTTGCGCATTATGATGCTTTTTTGGATGTCGCCATTAGTAAGGCAAAGACAAAAGGTTCTGGTGGGGCGGTGCGGGCGCAAACCGGAAAATTGGTCGAATCATTGGCGGAATTGATATGGGCAACAGAAACAAAAGGCACGGTGAAGAAAGAAAGTTATCAAATCAGCAATCCGGTAGGGGATAAGTTGCAGTTTTCCGTTGATAAGCATTGCTATAGCGTGAATGGAAAATTGAAATTGATTTTAGAATGTAAAGCCTATCTTGATCGGTGTTTTTTGGCGCGCGCCGATCATGATATTTCCATGATAAAATTAGGGCTAGGTAGGGAAAATAGAGGGGTAAAATTTGGTATATTAGCACTTGAAAATGCGGCGGCGGATGATGCGCTCAATTTTTATTTGGGGCATAATAACATTGATGAGATATTTTTTCTGTTGGATGGGAAAAGAACCTCATCAAAACCCATTTGGGATGAAGCGCATAGGAAATCAATGAATCCACAATTATTGAAGGAGTTTGTCGGCTATGTGCAAAAACTCAAATAGGCTTTTTCATGGGGATTGTCTCAATGAACTGGCAAAACTTGGCACAAATACGGTTGATTTGATATTGACCGATTTTCCTTATGGCGTATTAAATCCTAGAAATGAATGGGATAAAGTGCCTGACCTATCGGTTTTATGGAAGCAATTTGATAGGGTGTCCAAGCCTAATACAGCCGTCATCACCACGGCAAAACAGCCTTTCACTTCACAAATTATTATGAGCAATTTGGACGATTTTAAGTATTGCCTTGTTTGGGAGAAATCCAAGGCAACCGGGTATCTGAATGCAAAAAAGATGCCTCTGGTGGCGCATGAGGATATTGTTGTTTTCTATAAAAAACTGCCGACATATAATCCGCAAATGACTTACGGCAAACCATATAACAAAGGCACAGCCATCAGAGACACCGAAGCTTACGCCAAACAGGATAAAGCCATTGAAGTCAAGAGTGCGGGTAGCCGCTACCCACGAAGCGTTGTCTATTTTAGGACGGCAGAAAGTGAAGGAAAATTGCATCCTACACAAAAACCATTGGCTTTATTTGAATGGCTATTACGCACATATTCAAACCCCGGTGATGTCGTATTGGACCCGTTTATGGGTTCAGGCACAACTGGGGTGGCGGCCATGAAGCACAATAGAAATTTTATTGGCATTGAAAAGGCAAAACACTATTTCGTTATAGCAGATAAGCGGATTAACCAAGATAAACCTGTGCGCGCCTTTGCAACGGCAACAAAAGATGCGCCATTTCCGCTTTTGGAAAATATCTAAACATGTAATAATACAACCACTTAAAGCGTTTTTTGCTGTGCTTGGTGTGCGTAGGGGGCATAAGCAGGATGGGTTGGGCTTTTGGGTATGTATAAATAAAGCATGAATTTCGTTAAGATTCAATAGACACTATGCTGATTTTATGCTATCGCATCTCATCACTGAAAGGGGATGTTGCCAAGGGATCTTTGCCTAAATGTTTTTTTTATTTGCTTGGCATCTAGTATTCTCGAAACAACATACCATATTTCGTAAGAGATTTTATGGCAATTAAGCGCGAAAAGGGCGAAATAGCGCGGAAACGGAGACTAATTATGTTATCACCTGCGATGAGATATTGTGTTAAATCGGGGCGGTTAAAATTTGGCGGGGCGTTGATTGCTTCGGCTTTTTTTGCTGTTAGCGGGATTCACGCACAAGAATATAACAGCGTTGAGGATTCGATTCACCAAAATCCGGTGGTGCAACAACAACGCGCCAATGTCTGTCAAGCACGCAGCCGTTTTGACCAAGCGCGCGCACAACAACTGCCGAGTATGAATTTTTCGGTGTCCGGCGGGCAGTCTATTGTTAAAAATGTTGATGAAGGGCCGCGGCGGATTGGTAATGATTTTGCCCGCGACCGTGCTTTGAATAATACCGCGATTGATGGGGTGTTTCGCGTCACGCAATCGCTTTATGATGGGCAACGTGCCGAGATGGGTAAGCGCATCGCTAGAAATCAAGGCGATGCGGCGCGGCTTTCGGTGGTTGCCGAAACCGAAACGGCGGCGGCGGATATTTTGACGGTGGGGCTTGAATACCATCTGCAAAATCAACTCAAAGCGCATTGGCAGGGCTATCGGCGTGTGCTTGGGGAAATTACCCAACGTATCAAAGAGCGCGTGGAATTGGGGGCGGGGCGTGTTAGCGATTTGCGCGAGGCACGGCTCATGGAATTGGAATTGGAAGTCGGCGAATCACAAGCCGACCGCCAACTTGAGCTGATTGAACGCGAAATGGAAGCGCGGTTTCGCTTAACGCCCGAATTGGTGATGCCGTTTTTTGAACGTTATTTGTCTTTGCGCGTGGATGAAGTGCCGGTGGTGGAAAGCGAATCAATCCGTCTGGTTAAGCGCATTGATTTAGACCTTGAAAATATCGGTTATGAAAAACGCCAATTAAAAGGCGAATTGCAACCCGACCTCAGTTTGCAGCTAGACACGACATTCTTTGATGTTGATGATTTCAGCAATGAATATGAGATGACCGGACGTTTGCAAATGAGTTTCCCTATTTTTGATGGCGGCAGCAATAAAGCCCGCCAAAACGAAGCCGATTGGCGGCATCGGGGTCTGCTATCGGAACGGGCGAGCCTGATTCGCAACCATACCTCTACCACCCAACGCGCGCTTTCGGATTATCGCCAAGCCACCGAGACTTTGAACGATATTGACGCACAGCTGGTGGAAATGCGCCAACGTTTTGAAGCCCTGCAAGCCCGCGAGGGACAGACGCAATCGGACCCCTTATCTATCGCGCGGCTGGTTATTGAAATCGCACAAGCCGAAGCCGGACGCATCAATAATGAATTGAACCGCGAGTTGAGTGTATTACAGGGGATATTCTTTGCCGACCAACTCGGAGACCTATTAGCATTACATGAAGGAGAGCCAACATGCTGAAACCCCAAACAGCAAATGGGTTAGTTAAGGCGGATGCTGTGCCAAAAAACAGCACCGCCACTAATACCGATAACAACAAGGACGAGCATTGGTTCTGGAAATACATCAAGGAAAACCGCCGCGTCTATTACCAAGTGATTGTCGCATCGGTTTTGATCAACCTATTCGCACTGGTGTCGTCTTTGTATATTATGACGGTTTATGACCGCGTCATCCCGAATAACGCGATTGCCTCGCTGATTACCCTGACCATTATTATGATTATTGTCATGGCGTTTGATTTCACGTTGAAGATTTTGCGGGGGATGTTTGTTGATCATGCGAGTTCGCAAGTGGATCGGCGTGTGTCGGCGGATTTATTCAATAAAATTTCAAGCCACAATGTCAAAATGTCAAAACAAGCCACGGGGGCGGTGGCTAATACCGTGCGCGATTTTGAATTGCTCAAAGAAGTCATCGGCTCGGCGAGTTTCACCGTGTTTGCCGATTTGCCGTTTATTTTCCTGTTCATTTTTGTGCTGTTTTATATTGGCGGTCCGGTCGCAACGGTGCCGGCGTTGATTGTGCCGATTGTGATTATTTTCGGGCTGATTCTGCAGCCCCTCATGCGCAAATTGTCCGAGATGAGCGCGGCGCAAGGGAAATCTAAACAGGCGGTGATGGTGGAATTGCTGTCTATGTTGGAGACCGTCAAAACCGTGCGCGGGATTTCTATTTTGCGTAATCGTTGGTATCAAGGGGTGCTTAATCAAGGCACATCGCAACGCCGTAGCCGTTTCACCACGCAACTCGCCACGCATTTTACGCAATTGGGGCAACAAGCCTCGCAGGTGGGGATTGTTGTTTGGGGGGTGTTTTTGATTGCTAGCGGTAATCTGACTATGGGGCAGCTGATTGCGTGCGTGATTCTATCCGGGCGGACTTTGGCACCTTTGGGGCAGATTACCGGTTTGCTCGGGCGCTTTAACCAAGCGGTGACCGCGTATAAAAGCCTGTCGGAAGTCATGAACACCGTCACCGAAGAAGAAGAACGCGCCGATTTGATTAAGCGCGAGACCTTAGAGGGCAATATCACTTTCAAAAGCGTGTCCTTGACCTATGAGGGGCGCAATGAGCCGACCTTGAAAGAATGCAATTTTAGCATCAAAACCGGCGAGCGCGTGGCGGTGCTGGGGCGGATTGGTTCGGGCAAATCTACTCTGTTGGGGCTGATTGCTGGGGTGCATCAAGCGACTTCCGGGGCGGTGATGCTGGATGATGCCGATATTCGCAATCTGCGCCATGAGGATATTCGCAACAATATCGGCGTGGTGTTGCAGAACCCGTTGCTGTTTTCCGGCACGATCCGCGAGAATCTATTGATGGGCAACCCCGATGCTAGTGATGAGCAATTATTGAAAGCCGCCGAAATGTCAGGGGCGGGGGCGTTTATTGGTGTGCTTCCCAATGGTTTTGATTTCGTGCTGTCCGAACGTGGGCAGGAATTATCGGCGGGGATGCGCCAATCTTTGGCGATTGCACGCGCGATGATTGGCGACCCGGCGATTTATTTGATGGATGAGCCGACCTCATCAATGGATAGCAACACCGAGATGGCGATTGTGCGCCAGCTTGATGCCGCTACCAAAGGCAAGACCGCCATTTTCGTCACCCACCGCGGACCTTTGGTCAGTTTCGTCGATCGCATTATGATTGTCGAAGCCGGACAGATTGTCATTGATGGTCCGCGCGATGCTGTGCTTAACAAATTGAAAGAATCCGCTAACGCGGCACAATCCGGAGCCCAACAATGAAGAAAATTTTTGAAAACTTAAGCGCGCGACTTAAAACTTTTGGGGTGCGAATTTTGCCTTTCGTGCTTTGGCTTATCGCTGTCATCGTGCGCTTGCTTGCGTTTATATGGCGGATGCTTGGCGGTATTTGGCGCAAGTTTTCGGTGCGCGTTCCCGTATTGGCAACGCCATTAGAACGCCAAGCATCAAAAATTGTTGGGGCGGTATTTAAGCTGCTAGGTGGTTTATGGGCGCGTATTGCCGCGCGTTTCCCCAATATGGCGGCGCGCTTAAAGGCATTATACAAAACCATTACCGCCCCTATCTACACCGCCATTTACACCGATGCTGATGGCGTGGAAAAAGTTGCCGCCGAACGTGTTGACCCCGATGCGCCTCTGCCGCCTTCGGATGCTGACCTAGAAGCCGCCGAAGCTGACGCCGCCGAACAAGGGCCGCCGCCGACCCTGTGGCAACGCATCAAGTTAAAAATTTATTTTTTCTTTTTCCCGCCGCCGACTTTGATGCCGGTGCAGCTGGTCACCCCCGAAGTGGATATGGAAGCCGCATCGCAGCCCCTGCCGTTGCGGGGGCAGTTGATTTATATGCTCATCGGGCTGTTCTTTTTGATTGCCGTCATCTGGGCGGCGTTCACCAATATTGATGAGGTGGTGCGCGCCGAAGGTGCGGTGGTGCCGAGCGAAAATGTCAAAGTGGTGCAATCGCGCTTGCCCGGGTCGGTGACCGATATTCGCGTCAAACTAGGCGACCGCGTTGAAGAAGAACAAGTGCTGTTCAAAATTGAAGACGAGGATGTTAAAGCCAATTTCGCCGATAATGAAATCCAACGCCTCACCGCCTTGGCGAGCATCGCCCGCCTTGAAGCCGAATCGCGGGGCGAGACCACATTGGTGATGCCGGCGTGGCTCATTGAAGCCGCCCCCGAAGCCGCGACCCAAGAGGAACAGGTGTTTGCTAGCCGTGTGCGCGCCCTTGATAATGAGCGCAGTGTCATCACCCAACAGATTGAAACCTTGCGCCGTGCCATTGAAGTGCAGAACGCCGAGGAAAAATTAGCCACCCGCCAATTAGAGCCTATCGCCGCCGAGCGCGATATTATCAAGCCGTTGGTGGAGGCAGGGCATGAGCCGAAATTGGCTTTGATTAATTTGGAGGCGCGTTATCAAGAAACCCTTGGGCGTGCCGATAAAGCCCGCCTTGAAGCCATCCATATGAGTTCCGAATTAGCCACCCAAGAACGCCGCCTTGCCGCGCTCTATACCAATTTTCAAGCCGATGCCGAAACGCGGCTGATTGAAGCCCGCCTCACCGCCGCCCAAGCCGAAGCCCGCCTTGAAGCCTTGCGCGGTAAAGTCCAGCAAACCGAAGTCAAAGCCCCGGTCAAAGGCACGATTTCGGCGGTGCATTTTTCCACCATCGGCGGTGTCGTTGATGCCGGGGCAGTGCTGGCAGAAATTGTGCCGATTGAACAAGAAATCACCGTGGAAGCGCGCATCTTAACGCAAGATGTCGCCGATATTTTCCCGGGGCAAAAAGTGCGCGTGTCGCTATCGGCGTATGATGTGGCGCGCTATGGCACCGTGGAAGGCTTTGTCGAAAAAATCGCCAGCAACAGCACCCAACCCGATAACCAACCCCCCTATTATCAGACCATGATAAAAATTCCTGACCCGGTGTTTCAACAATCGCAACTGCGCCCGGATATCGTGCCGGGGATGCCGGTGGTGGTTGATGTGTTGGGGGGTAAGCGCACGGTGCTTGGCTATGTGCTATCGCCGATTCAACGTGCTAGCACCATTGTCTTCCGCGAGAAATAAGACACTAGTGCCGCCGCCCAGTGCCACGACATCAC
Source organism: uncultured Alphaproteobacteria bacterium (assembly GCA_958431225.1). Lineage (GTDB taxonomy): Bacteria > Pseudomonadota > Alphaproteobacteria > Puniceispirillales > UBA1172 > UBA12202. Next base: position 1,056,079 of record OY288107.1, read on the forward strand.
CGGCGCGATTTGTCGCATCGCCTTTGGGCGATAATGTGCTATGTTGGCGCAACACAGAATTGGGGTGATGTTATGCCAGAATGGGCGAAGCGGATTTTTGACGACAGATTAGCGGATTTGCATCGCCAGCAGCGCTATCGGCATTTTGCCGAACTTGAGCGCATTGCCGGGCGGCATCCCTATGCGCGTTGGCACGGGGGGGATGGCGTGCGCGAGGTGATTCTGTGGTGTTCCAATGATTATCTGGGCATGGGGCAATCGGAGTTAGTGCGCGACAGCATGCGCGATGGTTTGCTTGAAGGCGGCGGGGCTGGGGGGACGCGCAATATTGCTGGTAATAGCCATGCTTTGATGGAACTTGAACGCGAATTGGCTGACCTGCACGGCAAGCAAGGCGCGCTGGTATTTTCTAGCGGTTATGTGGCTAATGATGCCAGCCTTTCCACGCTGATTAGCATGCTTGATGGGGTTAAGGTTTTTTCCGATGCCGGCAATCATGCGTCTATGATTAGCGGTATCCGCCGTGCGCATGCCGATAAGGTGATTTTTCGCCATAATGATATGGCGCATTTGGAAGAACTCTTGGCGGCAGAACCGCATGCACGTCCTAAAATGATTGTTTTTGAGTCGGTCTATTCCATGGATGGCGATATCGCGCCTATGGGGGAGATTGTCGCGCTTGCCAAAAAATATGACGCGCTGACCTATTGCGATGAGGTGCATGGGGTGGGGCTTTATGGCGCCCAAGGCGGCGGGGTTGCCGAAGCCATGGGGGTGGCTGATGCCATTGATGTCATTCAAGGCACGCTAGGCAAAGCCATCGGCGTCATGGGCGGGTATATTGCCGCCGATGCCGTGCTTTGCGATGTTGTGCGGAGTTATGGGGCGGGATTTATTTTCACCACCGCTTTGCCCCCGGTATTGGCGCGGGGGGCATTGGCTAGCATCCGCCATCTGCGCCAATCCGAAAGCGAACGTTTGGCACAGCGGCGTCAAGTGCAACACCTCAAAAGCAAATTGCAAGGGGCGGGGTTTTCGGTGTTAAAAGGCGAATCACATATCGTGCCGTTGATGATTGGCGATGCCGCTTTATGTCGTGCCATTGCTGACCGCCTTTTACACGAACATGGCATGTATATTCAGCCTATCAATTATCCCACCGTGCCTGTGGGGAGCGAACGTTTGCGCATCACCCCGGGACCTTACCATGATGATGCGATGATTGATGCTTTGCTGGCGGCATTGCTTGAAGTAGTCGCATACCTTAATGCCAATGAAATTTTATTGCTTCGGCATCGCACCGGCTAGGCGTTGGGGGTCGAGGCGTTTATCGCGCCAATTTACCCGCCAATCTAAATGCGCGCCGGTGGAACGTCCGCTTGAACCCACCGCCCCGATGACATCGCCTTGGGCGACCGCCATATTTTCCTTAACCGCCACGCTGTCTAAATGCAAAAACGTGGAACTGACCCCATGCCCGTGGTCAATGATGATGGTGTTGCCGGTGAAATAGAGATCATCCACCAAGCGCACGATGCCTGCCGCCGGGGCGATGATGGGGGTGCCTTTGGGGGCGGCGATGTCTATGCCGTAATGGGGGGTGCGGGGGGCGCCGTTTAAGATGCGCCTTGAACCATAAATGCCGGTGATGATGCCCTCTACCGGCCAGAGGAAATTGCTTTGCCATGCGTCTAAATTGGATATGATGGCGCGCGCCTCTATGACGGCTTGGCGGTCGCGGGCGATGCGCTCCAAAACTTCTTGGGGCGGGGTGACCATGTTGGCGGGTAAGCCATCAATGCGTTGGGTTTTGTAGGCGCGTTTGCTTGGGGTTAGGGTTAGGGTTTTGATGGTGCCATCAGGGAGGCTGGCGGTTAGGGTGATGCTGGTGCTATCATCGCGGTGGAAGCCGATGACCATAAGACCATTGCTGGCAACGGGTAGAATTTCATCATTGAGGCGGATGATGGCTTCGGGGTGGGTTTTGAGGATGAGCATGCCCCCCTGTATCGCCGCGCCCCGCCATATTTCAAGGGCATGGGTTGGCGATGCGCCCCCGCCCAAAAGTATCAAAAAACATACTGCTAAAAAAAACCGCATTTTTCGCATGACCTATTTCCCGTTCTTGCCAAATTTTACCGAAGCCATTATGCTGGAAATATGCATGAAAAGCAATTATCATCAATGCTCTGGGCACCCGATGCGGCGTATATTTCGGCTAGTCAAGTCGCGGATTTTGCGCGCTATATTGTGGAGCAAGGCGCCGCGGATTGGGGCGGCGATTTTCATGTTCTTTGGCAATGGTCGGTGCAACACCCGACGCGGTTTTGGGATTATTTATGGGATTGGCATGGGATTATTGGCGACAAGGGCGATGTGATTTTGGACGCGCCCGATGAAATGCGTGGGGGGCAGTTTTACCCGCAGGGGCGTATCAATTATGCCGAGAATCTTTTGATTGATTGTGATTATTCTTGTGCAATAGTTTTTTTTACTGAGGATGGCAAGCGTTGTGCGTTGAGCCGTCGGGAGCTTTATCAACAGGTCATGACACTGGCGGGGTGGTTGCAGGCGCAAGGCATAAAAAAAGGCGACCGCGTTGCTGCCTATGCCCCCAATATTCCCGAGACCATCATTTTGTTTTTGGCGTGTGCGGTGATTGGGGCGGTGTTTTCATCGTGCTCTAGCGATTTTGGCGCAAAAGGCGTGTTGGACCGCTTCGGGCAGATTGCGCCGAAATTGCTGATGGTGACGGATGGTTATCGCTATAATGGCAAGGCCATTGATCGCCGTGCTATCAATCGTGATGTGGCGGATGCCATGCCTTCGGTGGAAATTTTGTTGGTTGTGCCGTTTTTGGATGCGGATTACCAAGCCCGAGAGGGAGAAATTTTGTTTAGTGAGGCATTGGCGCATGCTAGCCCGGCGCGCAGTTTTACGGTTTTGGGCTTTAATGACCCGCTTTATATCCTGTATTCTTCAGGGACGACTGGCGCGCCGAAATGTATTGTGCATGGGCATGGGGGGACGCTGATTCAACATATCAAAGAACATCGGCTTCATTGCGACCACGCCCACGGCGACATTGTGTTTTATTTTACGACTTGTGGCTGGATGATGTGGAATTGGTTGGTGTCGGCATTGGGGGTGGGGGCGGCGATTGTGCTTTATGAGGGCGCGCCGTTTTTTCCTGATGCCGGGGCGTTGTGGCGGCTGGCGGCGGCGGAGGGATGGACGAGTTTTGGGGCTTCGGCAAAATTCCTTGATGCTACGCGCAAAAGCGGTTATCGCCCCGCCGAACACGTGGATTTATCGGCATTAAAGCGTATTTTTTCTACGGGTTCGCCCCTGACTGAAGACGGCTTTGCTTTCACCTATGATGCCATCAAGCGCGATGTGCATTTGGCTAGCATCACTGGCGGTACTGATTTGGTGTCGTGCTTCGCTTTGGGGGCGCCGACTCTGCCCGTCTATAGCGGCGAGATTCAAACGCGCGGGCTAGGGATGGCGGTGGAAATATGGGATGCCGATGGCGCGCCGATTACCGATACCCCGGGCGAACTTGTTTGTGTAAAACCCTTTCCTTCTATGCCCATCGGTTTTTGGCACGATGCTGATGGCAGTAAATATCGCGCCGCTTATTTTGAACATTTTCCCGGCATCTGGCGGCATGGCGATTGGGCGCGTCTTACCGCACATGCGGGGATTGTTGTGCATGGGCGTTCGGATGCCACGCTCAATCCCGGGGGGGTGCGGATTGGCACGGCAGAAATCTATCGGCACGTGGAAGCGTTTGATGAAATCAGCGAAGCCCTCGTCGTTGGGCAGAATACCTTGCACGATGGCGCGCATGATGTGCGGGTGATTCTCTTTGTCTGCTTGAAGGCGGGTTCGGTGTTGGATGATGCGCTCAAAACCGCGCTGTGCCAAGCGATTCGCGCGGGGGCTACCCCCCGCCATGTGCCTTATGCCATCATCGCTTGCCCGGATATTCCGCGCACACGTTCCGGCAAAATTTCCGAATTAGCCGTGCGCGCGATGCTGGACGGCAAACCCATCAGCAATAGCGAAGCGTTAAGTAATCCGGAATCACTTGCTTTTTTCGGTGCATGTGAAATAGTGCCGTGAGGTTATGGAAAAGCAACACGAAAATCTGATTATTATTGGCACCGGGGCGGCGGGATTGACCGCGGCGATTTATGCGGCGCGGGCGAATCTAAAGCCGTTAGTGCTGGCAGGATTACAACCCGGCGGGCAATTAACGATTACGAGTGATGTGGAAAATTACCCGGGCTTTGCTGAGGCGATTCAAGGTCCGTGGCTCATGGAGCAGATGCAGAAACAAGCCGAAAATGTCGGGGCGCGGATTCTCTATGACCTCATCGCGGGCGTGGATTTTGCCAAAACGCCTTTTTGTTTAATGGGCGATAGTGGCGCGCAATATCATACGGATAGCGTTATCATTGCCACCGGGGCGCAGGCGCGCTGGTTGGGCTTGGAAAGCGAGACGCGCTTTCATGGCAAGGGGGTGTCGGCGTGTGCGACTTGTGATGGGTTTTTCTATCGTGGTAAAAAAGTCGCCGTCATTGGCGGCGGCAATAGTGCCGTTGAGGAGGCGCTTTACCTGTCCAATATCTGCGAATCTGTGACGCTCATCCATCGGCGCGACCATCTACGCGCCGAACAATTATTACAAACGCGCCTCATGGCGACGCCGAATATCAATATCATGTGGAATCATGTTGTTGATGAAGTGTTGGGAGACAGCGGGTCCGCTGGCGGGTCCGCTGGTGGCATGGGGGGCGGGGTGACGGGGTTGCGGCTGGCATCAACCTTGGATGCTTCCGCCCAAAAACTTGCGGTTGATGGGGTGTTTGTTGCTATCGGGCATGACCCGGCGACAAGCGTGTTTAAGGATGCTATCGCCCTTGATGCCGAGGGGTATATTATTACTGAGGCGGGAGGGGTGCATAGTTCGGTGGCGGGGGTTTTTGCCGCCGGCGATTGCGTGGATAAAATCTATCGCCAAGCCGTGACCGCCGCCGGTATGGGGTGCATGGCGGCACTTGATGCCGAAAAATTTTTAGCGGAACAACGCATGCGTTAATCTTCATCCGTCTTGGCATCATCATTTATGAGTAGGCGAATCGTTTTGATTTGATAGCCCTTCTCGCCGTCCTCAATGGTGACTAATAGATTCTGGTCGGTATAGATGGTGGATAAGCCATTTTCTTCAATCATGCGCGCATGCACGAAAATATCTTGGTCGTAGCCTTCAACCTCAACAAAGCCATAGCCGCGGGTTTCGTTGAAGAATTTTACATACGCCACATGTTCATTAGCAGCGGGGGCGGTAGCGATGCGGCTACTATCCACGGGCGCACGTTCAATGCCGAATAGCGTATCAACAATGGCGCCGCGGGGGGAATCGGTGACGGTCACTTTGACGATATCATCAATGAGCAAGCGGTTAAGCCCGAATTGATTCAAAGTGGTGCGGTGGATAAATACTTCTTCGCCATCCACTTCAATAAATCCGTAGCCCAGCCGTTCGCTGAACCATTTGACCGTGCCGTCGGTTAGTTTTGTGCCTTCGGCGATGATGGGGTGGGTGTTCATGGCTACATATTCCCAATACGTTCAATAAAAGGGCAACTACTCAAGGATGGCGGTCAGATATTTACCATCCCCATTAAAATTATAGCCTATTGCATCAGCATTAAAAAACATTTTTGTTAGCAAAATTTTAGCGCAAGGCGGTGATGGTGCGTTCAATTTTTGTGCGAATCACCCGGCGCCAATCGGCTAAATTTTTAGCATCCATGGCATCATCGGGCATGGTTAGGGCGCGTGCCGAATTGACGATGCCGCCTTCCCAACCTTCCTCCCCTCGCACCAAGCCGGCGCACGCATCCGCCGCCCCGCCGCCTTGTGCGCCAAAGCCGGGGATGAGGAATAAGGCGGCGGGTAATTGGCGCCGCATGGCGGCGGCCTCGATGGCATACTGCGCCCCCATGACGACGCCGATGGAGCTAAAGCCCGATGCGTCAATGGCGTTATCTATCAAAGGCTTAAGCATATCAGCCACGTGATGAAAAAGCGGTTTGCCATTTTCTAAATTGCACATCTGGATGTCGTTTGAGCCTTGGTTGCTGGTGCGCAGGAGGATGAATAATCCTGCCTCGGTTGCGGCGGCTTTTTCGGTGAATGGCACTAGACTATCTAGCCCTAAATAGGGGTTGATGGTGAGGGCATCGGCGCCGAAATTGGCACCCGCGCCGAGCCATGCTTCGGCGTAGGCGGCGGCGGTACTATCAATGTCGCCGCGCTTGGCATCCATGATGGTGAGCAGTCCTTCGCCCCGCGCCCCCTGCGACAATTCGCGCAACACCGCAAACCCCTCAACCCCCAATTTCTCAAACAATGCCACTTGTGGTTTGATAACCGGCACCTGCCCGGCTAATAGGGGCAGTAATTCAAATACCCAATCGCGTACGCTGTGCGTTGCCGATTTTTGCCGAAATAATTTGGGGATGCGGTCTAAATGCGGGTCAATGCCCGCACATAGCACCGAATTGCGCGCGCGAATCGCCTCGGTTAATTTTTCGGCAAATGCCATGTTAGAGCAACCCCACCGCCTCGCGGTAGATTTTTAGCAATTCATCGCGCTCGCTCAGCTCGCTGCGGTCCATGGCGCGCAGTTTGACGATTTGGCGCATGATTTTGGGGTGGTAACCGCTGGCTTTGGCTTCACTATAGACCTCGCGGATGTCGGTGAGGATGGCGGCTTTGTCTTCCTCAAGGCGTTCAATGCGTTCAATGAAATTACGAAGGGTGTCGTCGCCTTGATTTTCTGAAGCGGGATTCGTCCCTGAAGGGTTTTCCGTGGCGGGGCTGGTAGGTGAAGATTCGTCCATCATAAAAAAGTTCCTTTTAAGATTCGTTGCGTTTCTGTAATGCCGCGAGTTGTTCCGGCGTGGCTTCGCTTTGGTGTTTGGCTTTCCATTCGGCATAGGGCATACCATAGATGAATTGTTGCGCGGTGTCTTTATCCACTGGCGCACCGGCTTCGGCGGCGGCGTCGCCATACCAACGCGCTAGGCAGTTGCGACAGAAACCGCCTAGATTCATCAGGTCAATATTCTGCACATCACTGCGCTTTTGTAGATGGTCTATCAGCCGGCGTAATACTGCCGCTTCAATTTTGGCGTTTTGGTCGGTCATGGTGTCTCCTTTGCGTTAGGTAGAGATTTGCCACTCTATTAACATAATGACAAGTAATTTTTGATTGCGTCAGCGAATTGCTTTGCCTAGATTTAAGAAAGAGGCAATGATGCAGAACACTAAACATTGGAGCGCATGGATTGAGGCGGTGCGTCATGCGACTGGCGGCGCATCTAGCGGGGCGACTGGCGGGGCGGGCGGGGGCGACCCATTAGCGCGCCTCATGCAGGTTAGTGAGGATGGGCTGAAATGGGCACCCCTACAAGCACCGCAATCGGTGGCGGCGTCTAGTCCTATATCTCCCCAAGGGTGTGGGTGGCGGATGGCGCAACACGCCGGGGATAGTTTGGGCGGGGGCGGTAAAACTAGCATTTATGATGAGATTGCTGGCGGGGCGGATATGGTGCTGATTCCGCGCGCTATGGCGATGAAGCCTGATGATTTGGCGGAGATTTTAGCGTCTGCCCCTGATGGGGCATGGGGGTTGGGGTTTCATCATGCGGGGGATACCAATCTGGCTTTGGCGGAGGTTTGGGATGATGCAAAACGAGAAATGCATTTTGCTGGCGACCCTTTAGGGGATTTATTATTGGGCGATGCTGGCGATGTTGAGGCGCGGGCGCGGGCGTTGGCATCTTGGCAGAAACGGCATTTTTCCGCCCTACCAAAAGCGCGCATATTCGTTGCCTCTGGCGATACGGCGCATAGTTTTGGACTCAGCGAAATTCAAGAATTGGCTTGGACACTAGCTAATCTGCTTTGGCAGTTGCGTGCGCTTGAAGCTGCGGGGCTGACATTGGCAGAAGCCTGTGCGCGTTTGGTCATGCGTGTGGCGGTGGCGGCGGATTTTTATGGGGCTTTGGCGAAAACCCGGGCCGCGCGGTTTTTGCTGGCACGCTTTGTGGCGGCGTTGGGTGTAGGGGCGGCGCATACGCCTTTGCTGCATGCGCTTACCTCCGAACGTATGCTGACGCGCATTGAGCCGATGAATAATCTGTTGCGCCACACCACCGCGAGTCTTGGCGGCGCGCTGGGGGGGGCGGATTTATTGACAACCTTGCCCCATGATTGGCTGAGCGGAAGCACCGCACAAAGCCGCCGTTTGGCGCGGGGGGTGCAGCTGATTATGCGCCACGAGGCACGGCTCGGGGAGGTCGCTGACCCGGCTTATGGGGCGGATACGCTTGAGGTGATGAGCCAAGATATTGCCAAAAACGCTTGGCAGAAATTCCAAGAGATTGAGGGTGCTGGCGGGGCGTTGGCGGTGCTGGAATCGGGGCAGCTGGGGGCATGGGCTGAAAGTGCGATGGCGCAACGCCAGAAAGCTATGGATATGGGGGGGGATGCGGGGGATGCGGGGGCGATGCCCCGCATTCTGGGGGTGAATTATCACTCTTTAGCCCCGACGCAAAGTTTGCCGCCTCTGGTGATGGAAGGCGGGCGTGTGCGGGGGGGGCAGGCACGGCTCGGGGCGGTTTGGGAGGATTTATGTGTTGCCGCTAGCGACAAAAATTTACGCGCTTTGCTGGTGGTTGCTGGGGGGGCGGCGGAGGCGCAATGGCGGGCTTCATGGCGTGATGAATTGCGGGTGCTTGGTGTTGAAATTGCCGAAATTGCGCCGGCTTCACAGCAGGAACTAAAAAAATCTATCGCCGCCGCTAAACCGCACTTGGTAGTGGGTGATGTCGGTGATGTGGGGGGGGGGTTCACCGTCCCTCTCGCGTCGGCACTGGTGTCCGATGGTAAGGCGCGGCGGGATATTATGCGTCAAATGATTGAAGGGGCGGGGGCATGACGGCGATTCCTGATTTTAGCAAAATTGATTTTATTTGTGTTGATGGCGCATCATTGCAAAAACCTGCCGTGCATGATTGGCCCGAAGGTTTTGCTATGCCTAGCCATGTTGCGCCTTTGCCGCAAAAAGATGGTGGCGGAACCACTAGCGGCCTGCCCGGGCAGGTGCCTTTTCTTAGTGGTCCTTATCCGACTATGTATCTCACGCGTCCTTGGACGATTCGCCAATATGCTGGATTTTCTACGGCTAGCGCATCCAATGCGTTTTATCGGCGCAATTTGGCGGCGGGGCAGATGGGGCTTTCTATCGCTTTTGATTTGGCGACGCATCGAGGCTATGATTCGGATAACCCCCGCGTGCGTTCGGATGTCGGCATGGCGGGGGTGGCGATTGATTCGATTGAGGATATGCGGGTGCTATTCAAAGGCATCCCCCTTGAGCGCATGAGCGTGTCTATGACCATGAATGGGGCGGTGTTGCCGATTATGGCGCTTTATATTGTTGCCGGGGAAGAACAGGGGGTGGCACCGGCCGCCCTCACTGGCACCATCCAAAATGATATTTTGAAAGAGTTTATGGTGCGGAATACTTATATTTATCCCCCCGAAGCCTCCATGCGTATTGTTGCCGATATTTTTGCCTATACCGCAAAAAATATGCCGAAATTTAATTCTATTTCTATTTCCGGCTATCATATTGAAGAAGCTGGGGCGACGGCGGATTTGGAACTTGCCTATACGCTGGGCGATGGGCTGGAATATATCCGTGCTGGGCTGGCGGCGGGATTGCAGGCGGCGGATTTTGTGCCGCGCCTGTCGTTCTTTTTCGCTAATGCCATGCCCTATTTGGTGGAGGTGGCAAAATTGCGGGCGGCGCGGGTGCTATGGGCGCGGCTTCTGCAAAAGGAATTTGGTTTTAAGACGGAAAAATTGTTGATGTTGCGTACGCATTGTCAGACTTCGGGCTGGTCGCTGGCGGCGGATGATGTCTATCACAATGTCATCCGCACCACCATTGAGGCGGCGGCGGCGGTGGGGGGGCAGACGCAATCGCTCCATACCAATTCTTTGGATGAGGCGTTGGGGTTGCCCACGGATGCCTCGGCGCGCATCGCCCGCAATACGCAACTGCATCTCGCTGGTGAAGGCGGGATGACGCGGTGGATTGACCCGTGGCGGGGTAGCGGGGCGGTGGAATTTTTGACGCAGAATCTGATGGCGCGCGCGGAAGAACATCTGGCGGAAATTGATGCCGCCGGCGGTATGGCAAAAGCCATCGCAAGCGGATTGCCGAAACGCCGTATTGAAGAAGTCGCTACGCGCACGCAAGCGTGGATTGATGCCAAACGCCAGAAAATTATTGGCGTTAATGCGTTCGCGCCTGATAGTTCCGCCCCTGATAGTCCCCCGCATCTGGATGCTGCTGAGGTTGAGGTGTTGCGAATCAATACCGATGATGTGCGCACGGAACAAATTGCCCGCCTTGCACAGCTAAAAAAATCGCGTGATAGCTGGGCGGTCGCCGATGCGCTTAAAGCCTTGACCGCGGCGGCTAGGGGCAAGGCTAATCTATTAGAGGCGGCGGTTGATGCGGCGCGGGTTGGGGCTAGTGTTGGCGAGATGTCCGATGCGTTGGAGGCAGCGTTTTCGCGCTATCAAGCCCCCGTATCTGGCGTTAAGGGCGTGTGGAAGCATGAGAATCCGCCTTCGGCATCTCTGCAAAATCTGATGGAAAATTTTATCGCACGTTTCGGGCGTGCGCCGCGGATTCTCATCGCTAAATTGGGGCAGGATGGGCATGACCGCGGACAGAAAGTGGTGGCATCGGCGCTGAGCGATTTGGGATTTGATGTGGTCGTTGGTAGATTGTTCCAAACCCCCGATGAAGCGGCGGCACAAGCCATAGAGGAGGCGGTGGATTTGGTGGGGATGTCGTCGCTGGCGGCGGGGCATCGGCAATTTGCCCCGGATATGCGCGCGGCGTTGGATGCGCGTGGGGGGGCGGGGGTGCCTTTGGTGATTGGCGGGGTGATTCCGCCGGCGGACCGTGCTGAATTGGAAGCTGATGGCATCGCCGCTATTTTCCCGCCGGGCTCAAACATCGAAGCCATGGCGGCGGTGCTTTTGGATATTTTGGGGAAACGTAGCAATGTCGCATGAGGGGGAGATACGCGCACTTGCCGAGGAAGCCGCTAACATCGTTGGCGAATTTCAATTTTTTAGCGATTGGGAGGAACGTTATCAATATCTCATCGCTATGGGGCGGAAATTACCCCCCTTGGATGCTGCGATCTGTGTGGAGGAAAACCGCCTCTATGGGTGCCAATCGCGGGTTTATTTTAAGGCGGATTTTTGTGATGGGGTGATGCGCTATCAAGCCACTAGCGATGCGGCGATTGTGCAGGGGTTGATTGCCTTGATCTTGCGGGTCTATTCGGGGCAGAAACCTGATGCGGTTCTCGCACATCCCCCGGATTTTTTGAAAGAGATTGGGTTGGATGAACATTTATCGCCGACCCGCAAAAGCGGGCTTGCCGCCATGATGGGGGCGCTTATGGATGCGGCGCGCGCACATTGTGGGGCTAGCTAATATTATCAGCTGATGTTGCGTTCATCTCTTGGGCTGCGTCCGTAAATTTCACGATAACATTTTGAAAAATGCGATGCTGAAACAAAACCGCAGGCTAGTGCTACCGATAATATAGACATACTCGTCTGTTGCAACAAATAGCGCGCCCTAGCGATGCGTAGATGTAGGTAATAGCGGGTCGGCGTGGTGCCTAGATATTTGCGGAAAAGCCGTTCAAGCTGGCGCGTGGATAGATTGGCTTTTTGGGCGATGGCGGTTTGCGCGAGGGGTTCTTCTAAATTGTCGCCCATCTCGGCAACGACAGCGAGCAGTTTCGGGTGGCTGACGCCAAGGCGGGCGCGCAATTCCATGCGTTGGCAATCATGGCTATCGCGGATGCGGTCATGGATGAATTGTTCAGATATGGCGGTGGCGAGGGGCATGCCATGGGCTTGGGCGATGATATGGAGCATCATATCTAGTGCCGCCGTGCCGCCGGAACAGGTGATGCGGTCGCTATCAATTTCAAATAATTCTTCGGTGACTTCAAGATTGGGGAATTCTTCTATCAGCCCATCGCGGTTTTCCCAATGGATGGTGCAGCGGCGGTCTTCAAGCAACCCCGCCCGTGCCAACACATAAGTGCCCGTGCAAATCGCCCCAATAGACACGCCATGGCGGTCAATCATGCGCACCGTTGAAATGACGCTCTTGGTGCAGTGGCGTTGGATATCAACACCGCTACAAATGAAAATCATACGGCATTTGGTCAGGTCGCTGAGCTCGGTAGTGGCGGCGACCTCAACGCCATTGCTCGCCATGGTGTATTTGCCGTTTTCCGCCGCAATCACCCAATCAAATAGCGCTTTTTCGGTCAAACGATTGGCAGCCCGCAAAGGTTCCACCGCCGATGCGAACGCCATCATAGAAAAACTCGGCAAAAGAAAAAAGCCAACACGAAACACATCCCCGCCATCCGCCGAAGCAATCAAATCAGAAATAGAAGAACGTTGCATGCTAAATACCCCTATTGCGTATGTTGGCATCTATTTGCGTATCAATCACGCATTTATGCTTTGTGTCAAGATTTTGCTGTTGCGTATTTGGTGCGCTAAAGCTTGACATTTTGCGGGTGTGATTTATAATCACCCCCCAAGAGGCAGAATTATTGGAGCAGAATTATGGCTATTTCAAATCATCGGGTTATGCGCGCCTTTCGCGTTGCTGATTTTTTTCTTTGGAATGTTGATCACTTTGCCGGGGATAGCATTACCAATCTGAAAATGCAGAAATTGTGTTATTTTGCGCAAGCGCGGTGCTTGGCGCATCATGGCTATCCGTTGTTTAGTGAACGCATTGAGGCATGGGCGCATGGGCCGGTGGTGCCTGCCTTATATTTTCGTTTTAGGAAATATAAATGGATGGGCATTGACCCCACCGATGCTAAACCTATCAGGGGGTTGAGCGAGGTGCAATCGGCGGTGCTGGCGGGGGTTTGGGAAAAATTCTCCCCCAAAAGCGCGCGCGAACTTGAAAATCTAACCCATTCGCATGCGCCGTGGAAAGATGTTTATGGCGACCGCAAATGGGGACGGGCTTGCACGGATGCCATTACCCACGAAGCCATAAAAAGTTTTTATGAAAAACGGCTTGATGCCTGCTAATGGTAAAAGACATCACGAAAGTGAAAGAACTTTATTTTGATTGGGAATCTTTTAGGCAGTCAAAAAAATTTATTCACGTTAGCGATGAGAGAAAAGCATTCGTAAAAAGCAAATTGGATTTCTATGCACAGATGAAATTCGCCGCTTTTCAGACGGGTCATGCCAAGCGCAAACAATGGGATAAACGTTACGGCAAAAAACCAGCTGGGTTATCGCCAGAGATTTGGGATATGCAGCTTTGGCGTTTTCGGGTAACCGATAAAATTCGCATCTTTGCTATTTTTGATGAAACCCCCGCAGATTACGTTACTTGCCATGTGCTTTGGGTTGACCTGACGCATAGGACAGGCGACAAATAGATATGCGACAGATACAAAGCCTAACCAATCCCACTATTAAAGCGCTGCGGGCTTTGCAGTTGCGGAAATATCGGCGGCAGTCAAAATTGTTTTTGGCGGAGGGGATGCGCGTGGTTTTGGCGGCGGTGGATTTGGGCTGGGCGCCGCGGCATTTGGTGTTTTTGGCGGGTAAAGAAAATGATGCTGCTATGCAGAAACTCATTGCCCATACGGAGGCGGCGGGGGGTGCATGTTTTGCTGTGAACCGTGCGGTGTTGGCGAAAATTAGCCGTAAGGATAACCCGCAAACTGTCGTGGCTAGTTTTGCCGAATCATGGGTGTCTTTGCCCGAGATTGTGCAACAAGGCGGGGTTTGGGTGGGGCTTGACCGTGTGCGCGACCCGGGAAATCTTGGCACGATTATGCGGAGCGTTGATGCGGTTGGCGGTTCTGGGGTGGTGCTTATTGGCGATTGTGTTGATGGCTTTGCGGTGGAGGCGGTGCGGGCTTCTATGGGGGCGTGTTTTCATGTGCAATTAGCCGAGGCTAGCGAGGCGGCGTTTCTTGATGCTATGCGGGGGCGGCAGGGGCAGGGCTGGCGGGGGGCTATTATTGGCACGGCTTTAGATGCGGATGCGGTGGATTATCGCCGTGCTAGGTGGGCGACGCCGTTGATGCTGTTGATGGGGAATGAGGCTTCGGGGTTGTCGCCGGCCTTGGCGGATGCTACCACGCAACTGATTCGCATACCGATGCTGGGGCGGTCGGATTCGCTCAATTTGGCGGTGGCGACGGGAATCGCCCTTTATGAGCATTTGCGCCACAATCCAGATTGAGGCAATCTTGATTGGGGCAATCTTAATCGCATCAATCTGGATTGCTTTGCCAACGCGCGAAAATGGCTTGTCCTATGCGGCGTCCTCTTTCGTGATCTGCATCGTGACGATGCTCTTGGATGGCTAACTCGCCTGATTGCACGCTGCCGCCTAACTCGGCGCAAGCATCGGCTAGTAGATGGTGGAGCGCTAGGAAACTTGCGCGAATCGCGTATGAAGTTAGCACGATAAATAGCGGTTCATCGGCAAGTAGGTTTTTTAATGTTTTCAGCAATGGCGCTATGTCGTCTTCCATGCGCCAGACCTCGCCTTTGGTGCCGCGCCCGTATTTTGGTGGGTCAAGGATGATGCCATGGTAGCGCCGGCCGCGCCTGGCTTCGCGGGCGCAAAAACTGCGCGCGTCTTCGGTGATATAGCGGATTGGGGCGTCGTGCATATTGGCATGGTCGCGGTTGGCAAAAGCTAGGGTGGTGGCTTTTTTGGAAGCATCCACGTGGGTGACCTCGGCGCCTGCCTTAGCTGCGTGTAGGCTGGCAATGCCGGTATAGCCAAAGAGATTGAGGATGCGGGGGGGCGTGTTGGTTTTGGCGCGGTGTTTTTTGATATGTTCGGCACACCATTGCCAATGGCTGGATTGTTCCGGGAAAAAACCGAAATGGCGGAATGGCGTCGGCATGGCGAAAAAGCGGATGTTTTCAAATTGGCACGACCATTGCTCGGGTAGATTTTTGCTTAATGCCCATTTGCCGCCTTCTTCTGCACCGCTAATAAATTCGCCATCTATGTCGTTCTCCCAGATTTGGGGGTCTAGGTGCGGTTGCCATAGGGCTTGCGGTTCCGGGCGGATGAAGCGATAATTCTTTACTATCTCCAATTTGCGCCCCGCCCCGCTATCCAAAAGCCGATAGTCGTGCCAATCATGCGGGGTCAGAATCAGGGGCGGGGTTTTGTCATTGTGCTGTGTCATGGCGCAAGTATAGCACAAAAAACTATAGCACAAAAAAAAGCGCCACCAAAAATGGTGGCGCAGTTGGGGACTAATGCGATAAGGTTTATCACGGCTAACCCGCCTCTGTTGATTATGCAGAAGCACAAAAACGATATGCAGAAGCACAAAACCGATATGCTTATGCTTTAAAAAAGATTCTATTGAATGGGTGCTTAAAGATAGGCTATCAAAGCATGATGGATAATATAGATAAAAAGATTCTGAATTTGCTCCAGCAAGATGCCAGCCTGCCTATTGCCGAGGTGGCAAAGCGGGTGGGGCTTTCGGTGACGCCGTGCTGGCGGCGGGTGCAGAGGCTTGATGAAAGCGGGGTGATTAAACGGCGGGTGGCACTGCTTGACCCGCAGAAAATCGGCGCGCATATTTCGGTTTTTGTCTCCGTGCGTACCAATGAGCATAATGCCGCATGGCTAGATGGGTTTGCCGAAAGCGTGGCGGCGATGCCCGAGGTGGTGGAATTTTACCGCATGAGTGGCGAGATTGATTACCTGTTGCGCGTGGTCGTCCCCGATATTGAACATTATGATGCGTTCTATAAGCGTCTCATCAGTTCGGTGAAATTGACCGATGTATCGTCGTCTTTTGCCATGGAGCAGATCAAATTCACCACCATGTTGCCTATTTCCACAGGAACAGGTAAATAGAATACTAGAAAGGATTTTCAACATGACGAGTTATCATAGCATCATTAACGGCAAAACCGTGGTCGGCGACAAAGGAAGCCAAGCCATTTTCAACCCCGCCACTGGCGAAGAGATCGCCGAGGTCAGCCTCGCTGGTGCCGCCGTGGTGGGCGAGGCGGTAGCGGCGGCAGAAGCGGCGCTCCCCGCATGGGCGGCAACCCCGCCCCTCAAACGTGCGCGCGTCATGTTCAAATATAAGGAATTGCTTGAAGCCAATTTGGATGCGCTGGCGGAGGCGATTTCTACCCAACACGGCAAAACATTAGAGGACGCACGGGGGGAGGTGATTCGCGGCATTGAAGTCGTGGAATTCGCTTGCGGTATCCCGCATCTGTTGCGCGGGGATTATACGCGCAATGTCGGGCCCGCCATTGATAGCTATTCCGACCGCCAACCCCTTGGCGTGGTGGCGGGAATCACGCCGTTCAATTTCCCGGCTATGGTGCCGATGTGGATGTTCCCTATGGCGGTGGCTTGTGGCAATACGTTTATTTTGAAACCATCCGAACGCGACCCCGCCGCCCCGCAACTGGCACTGGAATTGCTGGCGGCGGCGGGGCTTCCTGAAGGCGTGGTCAATCTCGTCAATGGCGGTAAAGCTGCCGTGGATGCGCTTTTGAAACATCCCACCATTAAGGCGGTGAGTTTTGTTGGTTCAACGCCGATTGCCGAATATGTCTATCAAACCGGCACCGCGCACGGCAAGCGTGTGCAGGCTTTGGGCGGGGCGAAGAATCACATGGTTATTATGCCCGATGCCGATATGGACCAAGCCGTGGATGCGCTCATGGGGGCGGGGTATGGCTCGGCGGGGGAACGCTGTATGGCTATTTCTGTCGCCGTGCCGGTGGGGCAGGAGACCGCAGACCGATTAGTCGATAAACTCATCCCCAAAGTTGAGGCGTTAAAAATTGGCGCATGGAATGACCCCGATGCCGAAATGGGCCCACTAGTCACCGCGCAACATAAAGAAAAAGTTTTGGGCTATATTGATAAGGGCGTTGCCGAAGGCGCGAAATTGCGCGTGGATGGGCGCGGATTTTCGTTGCAAGGTTATGAGAATGGCTATTTTATTGGCGGCTCGCTATTTGACCATGTCACCACCGATATGACAATTTATCGTGAGGAAATTTTTGGCCCCGTATTAAGCGTCGTGCGCGCGGATGATTATGCGCAAGCGGCGGCGATGATTAACGCGCATGAATACGGCAACGGCACGGCAATTTTTACTCGCGATGGCGATGCCGCGCGCAATTTTGCTGACAGCATTGAAATCGGTATGGTCGGGGTCAATGTGCCGATTCCGGTGCCGGTGGCGTATCATTCCTTTGGCGGTTGGAAGCGGTCATCTTTTGGCGGGCATGGGGCTTATGGCATGGAAGCGGTGCGGTTTTATACGCGCCTCAAAACCATCACCGCGCGCTGGCCTACGGGCATCAGGGATGGGGCGCAATTTAATTTTCCGCTTAATAATTAAGTGCAGACCGATTATCTCGTTATCGGCGCCGGGGTCGTTGGGTTGAGCATCGCCCGGCGGCTCGGTATGGCCGGGGCAGAGGTGGTTTTAATTGATAGCAACCCCAGTTTCGGCATGGAAACATCATCGCGCAATTCCGAAGTGATTCATGCGGGACTCTATTACCCCGAAGCCTCATACAAAGCTAGATTTTGCGTCAAAGGCGCACGGCAACTTTATGATTATTGTGCGGCGCGTGGCATCAAAACATGGCGCTGCGGCAAACTGATTGTCGCCCATAATGATGCCGAGACCGCAACCCTCAACACGCTCATGCAACAGGGCAGGGCAAATGGCGTTGATGACCTCAGCCTGCTTGATGCCGCCGCCGTCAAAAAATTAGAACCCGAACTCCACGCCCAAGCCGCCATCCACTCGCCCGCAAGCGGCGTCATGGATAGCCACGCATTCATGGCGGCACTCGAAGCCGATGCCGAAAATCACAATGCGCTAACCGCATACCAAAGCCGCTTCGTGCGCGCCGAAAAAAAACCACACGGATTTGACGCATGGCTCAATAGCCAAGGCGAGGACATGGTGCTGAAGGTGCGGGGAATCATCAACGCCGCCGGACACGGCGCGCACAATGTCTCCCACGCCATAGATGCCGTCAATGCCGCCACCATCCCGCCCCACTACCACGCCAAAGGACAATATTTTTCCTGTGCCCGCAAAGTGCCATTCCAACACCTGATATACCCAATCCCATCAGATGGCGGGTTAGGAATCCACCTCACACGCGGACACAGCGGCGATGTGCGATTCGGACCAGATATAAAATGGGTCGCCACCCCAAGCTACGACACGAACCCCGATGACGCAGAAAAATTCTATCAATCCATAGCAAAATACTGGCACGACATAAAACCAACAGACCTCGTGCCAGCATGGGCAGGACTGCGCCCCAAAATTTACCCCGATGGGTCGGTGTTTCAAGATTTTACGATCCATGATGCGCGTCAGCATGGTTGTGAAGGATTGATTGCACTCTATGGTATTGATTCGCCGGGGCTTACATCAAGTTTGGCTATTGCTGATGAAGTTTTTATGCGGATTGGTAAGAAATAAATGCGGGGGCGCTTCGCCCCCCACACCCCCTGACCGCCGAGCGCGGCGGGGCGGATTTTTGGTTTATGCCACAACTGACTGCGCCTCTTTTTTTAGCAACCGATGATCGCGAAAATTCAAAAAATACCTCGCAGGGCGCCACGGAACGCCGTGGAGCGAAAAATATTAAATTTCAAAATTTGCTTGCGGGGGTAGAATTTGAACCTATATTCTACACGCTGAGGAGAATATTCTTACCGAAGAGATGGAATAAAATGAGGACATTGATATGCAGAATAAATATGTAGGTGATATAGGTGACTTTTGGAAATATGGATTGTTGCGGCGGCTTACTTGCCCCGAATTTACCAATTCACCGCTTTCATTGGGTGTGATTTGGTATCTATTTGATGACGAAAACAATCAAGATGGAAAAAAAATTGGCTACCTCAAAGACGAGAAGAAAATAGCGAAGTTTAGGCAATGTGATGCTCATCTTTTTAATACTCTTCAAGGAATCGTCAATGGCAAGCGTGATGTGTCGGTAATTGAACAAAGCGGGCTCTTTCCTTCAAACACCGTATTTTTCTCAGACATTCTTAGCTACGAGGGGATGTCACCCCATGGTGAAGTCGCGCGTCATCGGAGACTAAAACATAGGAGCGATTGGGTTAAGAAAGGATTCAATTTAACTTGCAAATCTGAGATTGTGTTTTTTGACCCCGACAATGGACTAGAAATTCAGTCAGAGGAAAAGCACCATAAGAACGCACCCAAATATGTTTATTGGGACGAAATCGCTCCGCTTCAAGAGCGAGAACGAAAACAATCCGTCGTGATCTATCAGCATTGTGGGCAAAATGAAAAACACGACAAACTAATACGAAAACGATGCAACGAGGCAAAAGAGTAATTGCGATATGGAAAAAATACTATCGCCCTATGGTATAGTTCGCGTGCGTTTATCATTGTGCCTACTGACGATCACCGCGACACTATAAATTATGCTGTGGAAAATCTGCGAAATAGCCCATGGGGCAAGCATTTCAGGCTAATCAATGGGTAAGAGTAATTGGGGCATTTCCCAAAAATAAGGGACACAAAACGCCACACCACGCACCAAAAAATCGCCCCGCCGCGTTCGGCGGTCAGGGGGTTTGGGGGGTGAAATCCCCCATTTTATTTTTTGAGAATTTTATCGGCGTCTTTCATTTCGCTGGCGATGGTATCAATGAGGGCTTTGTTTATGTGTCGTGCGCCTGTGTCTTGGCGGTTTTTGTGTCGGCGTTCTCCGGGTAGTCTTGTGCCTTCTAGTTCGAGTAATTTTGTGAAGAAATCTTCGCAGTGTTTTTCCCATCCTTCACCGGCGGTGCGTTGTGGGTTTAGTGCTAGGATGAATTGTCCGCCTTGGGGTGGTCCTCCGTCTCCGTTGTCGCGTTGTTTGGCTTCGTATGAGAATGATTCGTTGATTAACCCTCCTGCTAGCAGTTCCACCATCATGGCGATGGCGGCGCCTTTGTAGCCGCCGAAGGGTAGTAGCACGCCGCCATTGGCTATTTTTTCGGGGTCTGTTGTTGGCTTGCCATTTGCGTCTAGTCCGGTGCCTTCGGGGACGGAATGTCCTTCTCGGGCGGCTAGTTGGACTTCGCCCATGGCTTGGGAGGCGGTTGCCATGTCAAATACCATGGGGAAGTTATTTTTTCTTGGCCATGCGAAACTGATGGGGTTGGTGCCGAAGAATGCTTTGGTTGCACCGGCGGGGGCTACTGCGGGCATGTAGGATACGCACGCGAATGCGGCTAGGTTTTGCTCGGCTAGGGCTTCTACCTCGGGCCATAATGCTGCCATGTGGTGGGTGTGGGTGATGGCTAGCATGGCGATGCCTTGGGTTTTGGCGGCGGTGATTAGGTGGGGGATGGCGGTGCGTTGGGCTATGGGGGCGAAGCCGTTATCGCCGTGGCATTTTATTAGGGCGGCGGTGGCTTGGGTGATTTTGGGTTTTGCGGTGGGGTTGGCTTTGCCTGATTTTAGTGCCTTTATATAGGCGGGGAGGCGGAACAGCCCGTGGCTTACCGAGCCATCGCGTTCGGCGCGCATGATGGTGTCGGCGAGCGCATCGGCGTTGTCGTGGTCGCATCCGTGCTCGCATAAGGCTTGGTAGGCTAGGGCGAAAATTTGCTCGAGTTTTAGGGGGATTGTTGCGGGCATGGGTTGGCTCACTTTCTTAGAGGTTGGTGTTTTCGATGATGATGCTGATGCCTTGTCCGCCGCCGATGCACATAGTTGCTAACCCGTAGCGGGCTTGGCGGCGGTGCAGCTCGTAAATTAATTTTGTCATGAGGATGGCGCCGGTGGCACCGATGGGATGCCCTAGGGCGATGGCACCGCCATTGGGATTGACGATGTCGGGGTTGAGCCCGAGGGTGTTTGAGACGGCAACGGCTTGGGCGGCGAAGGCTTCGTTGCTTTCTATTATGTCTAAATCGCTGATTTTGAGCCCGGCTTTGGCGAGTGCCATTTTGGTGGCGGGCACGGGTCCCATGCCCATGATGCGTGGGGGGACGCCGCCAAAACCATAGCTGACGATGCGCGCCATGGGGGTTAGGTTTTGTGATTTTATTAATTGTTCTGACGCTAACACTAACATGGCGGCGCCGTCATTGATGCCTGAGGAATTGCCGGCGGTGACGGTGCCGGCACCGGTGCCGGCACCGGTGCCGTCTTTTTTGAAAGCGGGGGGGAGTTTGGCTAGGGATGTTTTTGAGACTTCGCGGATATGTTCATCGCGGGTAAAATTTGTGGTGGTTTTTTTGCCAGTGGCAATTTCTAGGGGGGTGATTTGGCTATCAAACCAGCCTTGTTTTTGCGCGTGGGCGGCGCGTTGTTGGCTGGTGGCGGCGAAAGCGTCCATGGCTTGGCGGCTGATGTTGTAATCTTCGGCGACATGTTCGGCGGTGATGCCCATATGTCCTAGGTCAAACGGGTCGTTTAGTGCGCCTAATAGCATATCTTCTACCGCACCATCGCCTAGGCGGGCACCCCATCTTTGGGCGGGGAGCAGGTAGCCGCTACGACTCATGACTTCAACACCGCCGGCTAGGGCGGCGGCGGCATCGCCTAGGGTGATGAGCTGGATGGCGGAGACTAAAGCTTGTAGCCCCGAACCGCATAGGCGATTCACTGTTAGGGCGGGGGCGGACTCGCTTAATCCCGCGCCTATGGAAATGGCGCGCGATATATATTGGTCTTTGGGTTCGGTGTGGATGACATGCCCGATGACCGCGTGTTCAATAGATTCGGGGTCTAGTTTGCTTTGGGTGATGGCGCTTTGGGCGATGGCTATGCCTAGGTCAATGGGGCGCATGGTTTTGAGCGTGCCACCGAAACTGCCAATCGCCGCACGTGTGGCGGCAATTATGTAGGTATCATTCATCTTTCCTATCCTTTATTCTGCCCATCCTTTATTATATTTGTATCCTAACACCGAATCCTGATGCGAGACAAGGTGCGTTATGATTGAAGCCGCACAAAAAGCCGATATTATTACCCCCGGTACTATTCCCGGTGCCGGGCAGATTAGCCAACTGCGCGATGATATTTGGTGGGTGCGCATGCCGTTGCCGTTCCGCCTCAACCACGTCAATTTATATGTGTTGCGCGCCGATGATGGGCTGACGATTATTGATGCCGGGATGGATGCGGCGGAGACGGCTACGCATTGGCGGGGGTTGCTGGCGGCACCGCCTTTTACGCAATATGCGGTGCGGCGGATTTTGATATCCCACCATCATCCTGACCATGTGGGTTTTGCCGCATCGCTGGCGGTGCTGACCGGGGCTGAAGTGCTGATGGGTGCGGTTGAGGAGCAAAAGCACCGCATTTTGGGGGCTATGGGCGATGCGGAATTTGCCGCGCTGATGGCGGCGCGCTATCAAGAATATGGTTTTAGGGATGATATTATTGCGCCCCTTGCGGGGCGGGGGAATCATTATAGCGATAAGATCAAATTGCTCGGGGCGGTGCGGGTTTTGCGCGCGGGGGATGTGCTGGCGGGGCTGCATGGCACGTGGCAGTTGCGGTTTGATTGCGGGCATTCGGATGACCATATTGGGCTTTATGATGCGGGGCGGCGCATTTATCTTTGTGGGGATTTTTTATTGCCGCGAATCACCCCGAATATTGCTATGCCTTTGGGGTCGCCCCAAAAAGATATGTTGGGGCATTATTTTGACTATTTGGCGGAGATGGCGGATTGGGGGGATGATTGGTTGGTTCTGCCCGGGCATGATTGGGCGTTTCATACGCTGGCAAGGCGGGCGCGTGATTTGATTCGGCATCATCAGTATCGGTTGGATTTGTTGCAAGAGGCGGCGGTCGCGGCGGCGGCGGCGGAATGTGGCGGCGGCGGGCTGACGGTTGCCGAGGCGATGGATGTGTTGTTTCCTATGCAACTCAACGAACATGAACGTTATTTTGCTAGTGGTGAGGCGGCGGCGCATTTATATCATCTCTATCAGCAAAAAGCGTTGCATCGCACGATTGATTCGGCAGGGGTCGTATATTATCGGCAAAAAGCGTAGAATGGCATTTTGCGGCATCTATGAAAATTAGGATATTTTTGCTTATTTTTGGCTTTTTCAGCAATAAAGCGGTTTATTTTTTGTTTTTTATTGGTTTTTTGAAAAAATATTTTTATACTGGCTCTATCTGTAATGGAGCAATGCGATGCGTTATTTTCCGATTTCAATAGATCTCGCCGGGGAAGCGGTGGCGGTGATTGGTGGCGGGGTTGATGCGGTGGCGAAAATTCGTCTGCTGTTGAAGACCGATGCGGATATCCGTATCTTTGCCCCGCGCCCTGACCCGCAAATTACGGCTTGGCAGCAAGTCGGGCGGGTGCGTCATGTGGCGCGGGGGTTAGCGGCGGCGGATTTGGCAGATTTGCGCCTTGCCTATATCAGTGGCAGTGATACGGATTTGCGTGATGCGGCATTGGCGTTGTTGAAACCTAGCACCATTCCTTATTGTGTCATTGATGATTTGGCGCGCTCGCGCTTTATCACCCCGGCGCTTGTTGATCGCGCGCCGCTAAGTGTGGCGATTAGCACCGCAGGCACTGCCCCGGTATTGGCACGACGCATCAAGGCACAGGTGGAAGATTTATTGCCCGCGCATATTGGCATCTGTGCGCGTATTGCCGGGGCGTTTCGTCCGCATTTGGCAGAATTTTCTAGCGGGTTTAGGCGGCGGTTTTGGGGGCGGTTTTTTGATGTGGAAGCCCCTACCCTGTTTGCCGAAAGCGACCCCGAGAATGGCGATGATGTGGAACAACGGCTCGCACAAAATATGCGGCATCTATTGGCGGAATTGGCGCATGAAAGCGCGCCCCTCGCCCCGCCTATCGCGTTCCTTTTGCTTGATTCGCCCGACCCCGAATTGCTGACGCTTCAGGCGCGGCGGGTGCTGGCGGCGGCGGATATGGTGATTTATGATGCGGCGATTTCCTCCACGATACTGGATTATGCACGGCGTGAGGCGGAGCTGGTGATTGCCCATAATGCCGATGATGTTTTGCGCGCGCATGGTGTGCGTGCCGTGCGGTTAATACACAAAGATGGCGGTGATGTGGATGGCGAAATGGTTGCTTGTTTGGATGCGGGTTTGCGTGTCCAACGACTGGCGAGCCTTGCCGATAGTGTCTCAGACACGCCTTCAACTACTCCTCATTGGCAAATTCCACATCACCGCCGACAGCATAGCCGCGAAAGCCTATCGGCATGAGCGCGCATCCTATACAATATGTCATCACCGCCAATGATTTTCATAGTGGTGCAGTGGTGTTTTGGGGCGGTGATGCTTGGCTGTTGCGCTTGCGTGATGCTTGTGTTTTTGAACGCGCCGAGGATGCCGAAGCCATGCTGACGCAATTCCGCCCTGAGCAAGTGGTGGGGGCTTATGTTATTGAGGTCGTGGCGGATGCGGGGCAATTACAGGCTCAGCATATCCGCGAGGCCATAAGGGCGCGAGGTCCGAGCAATTATTTCCACGGCAAACAAGCGGAGGAAGACCATGTATCGCTATAATCAATTTGATACCGAATATGTGCGCCAACGTGTTGCCATTTTCCGCGAACAAGTGGCACGGCGCATCGCTGGGGTGCTGACCGAAGATGAGTTCAAACCCCTGCGCTTGCAGAATGGCGTTTATTTGCAGCTGCATGCCTATATGTTGCGGGTGGCGATTCCTTATGGGACGTTGAATGCGCGGCAAATGCGGGCTTTGGCAATGATTGCCGAGTGTTGGGATCGCGGTTATGGGCATTTTACCACGCGCCAAAATATTCAGTTCAATTGGATTAGATTGGACGATGTCGGCGATATTCTGGAAGCGTTGGCGGATGTGGAAATGCACGCGATTCAGACTTCCGGGAATTGTGTGCGGAATGTTACTGCCGACCATTTTGCCGGTGCCGCCAAGGATGAAATTGAAGACCCGCGCATGACCGCCGAATTATTGCGCCAATATTCTACGGGGCATGCGGAATTTGCCTTCCTGCCGCGCAAATTCAAAATCGCCGTGACCGGGGCGGCGCATGACCGTGCCGTGACGGCGTTCCATGATATTGGCATCAATATTGTGCGGAAAGAGGGGGTTGTTGGCTATCGGATTGTTATTGGTGGCGGGCTTGGGCGCACGCCTATTATTGGCACCGAGCTGGTGGAATTTTTGCCTAAAGCCGATTTGCTGCCTTATTTGGAAGCGGTTTTGCATGTCTATAACCGCTATGGGCGCCGCGATAATAAATACAAAGCACGCATTAAAATTCTGGTGCAAGAATTGGGGATTGAAACATTGCGTGCGGAAATTGATGCGTATTTTACCGCCACGCGCGATGCTTTTGCTGGGGTGCCTGATGCTATGCTTGGGGCGATTGAGGCGGCGTTTCAGCCCCCTGAAATGCCCCCTGAAATGGATGTGGCGGAGGCTTATGATTTGCGCCACGATGCCGCATTGTCGCCGGCATTGGCGGCGTGGATGGAAACGAATTTGGAAGAACACCGCGACGGGCGGCATGCTATTGTTAGCATTTCGCTCAAAGCCCCGGGGGCCACCCCCGGCGATGCTAGTGCCGAACAGATGCGGGTGATTGCCGATTTAGCCGAACGTTATGCTTATGATGAGATTCGCATTAGCCACGAACAGAATGTTATTTTGCCCCATGTGCCGAAAGCGCATATCGCGGCGGTGTTTCGGGCTTTGGATGCGGCGGGGTTGGCGAGTGCCAATATCGGGCAGCTTTCGGATATTATTGCGTGTCCGGGCATGGATTATTGTGCGTTGGCGACGGCGCGGTCTATTCCGATTGCTCAGGAGATTGCGACACGTTTTACCGCGCTCAAAATGGAGCGCGATATTGGGGCTTTGAAAATTAAGATTTCCGGGTGCATCAATGCGTGCGGGCATCATCATGTGGGGCATATCGGCATTTTGGGGCTAGACCGCGCTGGCGTTGAAAACTATCAAATTACTTTGGGCGGTGATGGCACCGAGGATGCAGCTTTGGGCGCGCGCACGGGTCCGGGTTTCTCGGCGGAGGCGTTGATTCCTGCCATTGAAACCATCCTTGATACCTATCTGCACGGGCGCAAAAACCGTGATGAAACATTTTTGGCGTTTTATCGGCGCGTGGGCATGGCGCCATTTAAGCGGGCGCTCTATCCCCCCACCAATCGGGCGCGCCACGAATCTGCGGCGTGAGGGAGGCGGTGATGATAGATTCCAATTCGGCGCGGATTGTTGTTGATGCTGCGGGCTTTCATTTGGATGATTGGCATAAGCGCGCGCGTTTTACGCCTGAAGATTTGGCGGGGTTAGACGCGAAAACCGGCGCATCCGGGGTGTTGGTTTTAGATGCCGCACAGCGGGTGGAAGATTTAACGCCTTGGCTTAATGTGCTGACGGCGGTGGAAATCGGTTTTGATAATGCTGGCGATGGGCGCGGCTTTTCACTGGCGCGGGCGTTGCGGGGGTTGGGCTATGCGCGCGATATTCGGGCATCTGGCGGCATCCATGTAGACCAATTCCGCCACGCGCTCCAATGCGGGATTGATGCCGTCATCCTAACGCGCGAGGCGGCAAGCCGTATGCCCGAACAGCACTGGGTTAATGCTGCTACCACCACGGCGCTGAACTATCAAGCACGGTTAGGGTTTGCATCTGCTTCATGGCGGTCCCGAGAGGATTTGAACCTCTGACCTACAGATTAGGAATCTGTCGCTCTATCCTGCTGAGCTACGGGACCTTGAAATTATCCTACACCAAAATGCGCAGTGCTGACAATTAGTGCGTTATCTTGGCGGGATTACTTCGTAGCCGGCTTCTTCGGGTTCGGTGTCGGTGATTTCGGCGGGGAAGCCTTTGGCGCGGACTTTTATGCCGGCTTCCTCTTCGTATCTTTTGATGATGTTGGGGGAAAACTCGCGCGCGCCGTAACGGTTTATGGCGTCCGTGAAAATATCTACCAACAATGGCGAGATGTCTAAATTGATGCCGTGGCGGTCGGCGATGGCTTGGAAGAGGCTGATGTCTTTTAGCACTAAATCCATGGTGAAATTGATGTCTCTACTGCCGTTGAGAATCACCTGTCCTTCGGTTTCATGGACGAAGGATGTGCCTGATGAAATGCGGAAAGCTTCATAGGTGGTGTTGAGGTCTAGCCCGGCCTTTTTCATGGTCGCCAATGCTTCGCACACCGTCAGCAGATTGGCGGTGGCTAGGTAATTGGTGGCGACTTTTAATATGGATGCTGTGCCTAAATCGCCGGTGTGCAGAATGCGTCTGCCCATGCTGGTTAGAATCGGCAAGATGCGTTCAAAAACGGCGCGCTCGCATCCCGCAAAGATGGAGATATTGCCGGTGGAGGCGCGGTGGCAGCCGCCTGATACCGGGCAATCTACGGCGTCGGCGCCTTTGGCTTTGACTAGCGCGCCTAGGCGTTTTACTTCGCCCTCATCGGTGGTGCTCATTTCTGCCCAGATTTTGCCCGCACTTAACCCGGCTAGGATGCCGTCATCGCTTTCCATCACCGCCGCCGATGCCGCCGGTGACGGCAGGCAGGTGATGATGAACTCGCAAGATTCTGCCATTTTTTTGGGTGTTTCTGCCCATGTGGCGCCCTTATCCAAAAATGCTTGGGCTTGGCTCTTGTCTAAATCGCGCACCATCAGCGCATAACCATTGCGTATCAGGCTCCCTGCCAATTTGCCGCCGACATTGCCGAGTCCAATAAATCCAATCCGCATCGCATCCCCCTTTGAAAATTGCTCCATTATTTTTTGACTTTTTACCGATTTCTTTGCATTTGCAAGCGGTTTTTTGCTATAATTTTTTCATGGCGAATCGCGCATCATTAAAACTTCCCGAGTGGCAGTTGCAGGATTTATTTGACGCGGAAAATGAGCCGCCGTTGGAGGTGCAGTTGCGCGGGCTGTTGGCGGAAGCCGAGAATCTAGCACGCGATTACAAAGGGCGTTTGCATGCATTGGATGCCGAGGTGCTTAATGAAGTGTTGATGCATTATCAAAGCATCAGCGCGGGCGCCGCGCGCCTGACGAGCTATGCGGATTTGGCGTTTGCTGGCGATATGGGGGATGCCGGGCTGGGTAAATTGGCACAGGATACGCATGAAGCCGAGCATGCCATTGATGCGGTGTTGGTTTTTGTTGAACATGAATTGACCGCGATGGATGCGGGGCGAATCAGCGGGCTGTTGGCGGAAGCCCCGATGGCGCGGTGGGCGCCTTGGTTGCGGCTTTTGCGTGCTTTGCGTCCGCATCAATTATCGCTTGAATTGGAAACCATGTTGATTGACCGTCAGGCTAGCGGGCGCGGGGCTTGGGTGCGCTTGTTTGATGAGTTGGCGGCGCGTTGGCGCTATCCCTATCAGGGGCGTGATTGCACCGAGGCGGAGATTTTGGATTTGCTCACCGATGCCGATGCCGAGACGCGCCGTCAAGCCGGGGCGGTGCGGAGTGCGGTATTGGCGGAACATAGTGCTACTATTGCGCTGATTTTCAACAGTATCGCCAAAGATAAACAGGTTGAGGATAAATGGCGGAAATTTCCGCATCCGGTGTCATCGCGCAATTTGGCTAATGATGTGGAAGATGATGTGGTGGATGCGTTGGTTGCGAGCGTCAATGAATCTATGCCGCGTTTGAGCCATCGTTATTATGCGTTGAAGGCGCAGGCGATGGGAGTGGAACGCCTCAACTGGTGGGATCGTTTGGCGCCGTTTCCCGGGGGAATTGGTGACGGGGAAGATGAGCGCAAATTTTCTTGGGATGAGGCGCGAAAAATTGTGCGCGCGGCTTTTGGTGGGTTTGATGCGGAATTTGCCGATTTAGCCGATCAATTTTTTGTGCGTAATTGGATTGATGCCCCGCCCCGTGCGGGGAAGGATTCTGGGGCGTTTGCGCATCCTACGGTGCCTTCGGTGCATCCTTATATTCTGCTCAATTTTCATGGCAAGGCGCGCGATGTGATGACGTTGGCGCATGAATTGGGGCATGGGGTGCATCAGATTTTGGCGGGGGAACAAGGTTATATCATGGCTTCCACGCCTTTGACTCTGGCGGAGACGGCGTCGGTGTTTGGCGAAATGTTGGTGTTTCAGCATCTGATGGCGGCAACCGACAACCCGCAAGCGCGGCGGCGGTTTCTGGCTAACAAAATTGAAGATATGCTCGGCACGGTGACACGGCAGATTGGCTTCCATAATTTTGAGGTGCGTTTTCATGAGGCACGAAAAAATGCCGAAGTGACGGCGGATGCCATCGGCGATATTTGGCTTGAAACCCAACGCCACGCGCTTGGTCCTGCGGTGGATTTGGATGCTAGTTATCGTCCGCTTTGGGGGGGCATACCGCATTTTTTCCACGCGCCTTTTTATGTTTATGCTTATGCTTTTGGCGATGGGTTGGTGGGGGCGTTGTGGCAGAAATACCAACTTGCTGGGGATAGTGGCGCGCGTGAAAAATTTGTGGATGCCTATAAAAATTTATTGCGCGCGGGTGGCACTAAACGCCATGATGAAATTTTGGCACCCTTTGGTTTGGATGCGCGCGATGGGGCGTTTTGGCGGTTGGGGCTGGATATGATTGCTGGCATGATTGACCAATTAGAAAGCGAGTTGGGTTATGAATGATGATACCTCGGGGCTTGGCGACCGCATGCGCCGTTATGCCAAAGTCACTGGCACTATGGGCAATCTAGCGCTCAAAGTGGCGGGGGAGCGTTATTTGGGCATCAAAATTGACCGCGATGAACATGCACGGCATTTGCGTGAGGCGTTGGGGGGCTTGAAAGGGCCTTTGATGAAAGTGGCGCAAATTCTTGCCACCATCCCTGAGGCACTGCCCCGCGAATATGCTGAAGAACTGGCTAACCTACAGACCGATGCGCCGTCAATGGGGTGGCTTTTTGTCAGGAGGCGCATGGCGTCGGAATTGGGGGCGGAATGGCAGAGCCATTTTGCTGATTTTGATAAAACCGCATCCGCCGCCGCCTCGCTAGGACAGGTGCATCGCGCGACTAGTCATGAGGGGGCGGTGCTGGCGTGTAAATTGCAATATCCCGATATGGCATCGGCAGTGGATGCCGATTTGCGCCAATTAAAACGCATTTTCGCGCTTTATGAACGCTATGATAAAGCCATCTCTACGGCAGAAATTCACAGCGAATTGGCGGCGCGCCTTGCCGAAGAATTGGATTACGGGCGTGAAGCCGCCAATATGCGCCTTTATCGCTATATGCTTGATGGGGTGGCGGGGGCGCATGTGCCTCGGGCTTATGATGACTTATCCACTAAACGGCTCTTGACCATGGATTGGGTTGATGGGGTGCGTCTCAAAGCCTTTATTGATGCATGCCACGACCAAACTACGCGCAATCAAGTTGCTGAAAATATGTTTCGGGCTTGGTATATTCCCTTTTATTATTATGGGGTCATCCATGGCGACCCGCATCCGGGCAATTATACCATAGCCCCCGATTCTAGTGTCAATCTGTTGGATTATGGGTGTATTCGGCTATTTCGTCCGCAATTTGTTGACGGTGTTATTGCACTTTATCAAGCTTTGCGGGATAATGACGAAGACCAAGCGGTGGGGGCTTACGAATCTTGGGGGTTTAAGGGATTAGACCGTGAAGCCGTGAATGTCTTGAATGTTTGGGCGCGTTTTGTCTATACTCCGCTTTTAGAAGACCGCGCCCGCCCAATTCAAGAAATGCGCGGCGGGGCAGAAGGACGCAAATTGGCTATGCAGATTCATGGCGAACTAAAACGGCTAGGGGGGGTGACACCGCCCCGCGAATTTGTTTTGATGGACCGTGCCGCCTTGGGGCTGGGGTCGGTGTTTATGCATCTACAGGCGGAGGTGAATTGGCATCGGTTATTTGAGGGCATGATTGAGGCATTTGATGTGAAGGCACTACAAAAACGGCAGATTGAGGCGGCGAAACTTGCGGGGCTACCCGAACACCTCGCACAACATAATGAGGCATAGAATATGATTATTGGCATTCCAAAAGAACGCCGCGCCCATGAAGCACGGGTGGCGGCTGTGCCTGAAACCATCAAAAAACTCATCGGCATGGGGTTTGAGGTGGTGGTGGAACAAGATGCCGGAGCCGGGGCGTTGATTCCTGATGAGGCGTTTGTTGCGGCGGGGGCGAAATTGGTGGGGCGTGATGCGGCACTCGGGGCGGCATTGGTGTTCAAGCTGCGCCCGCCTGATGATGATGACATTGCCGCCCTTACCAAAGGCGCGTGTGTGATTAGTCTGATGGAGCCTTATAGCGATGCAGATACGGCGCGCAAATTAGAGGCGGCGGGGGTGGTTGGTTTCGCGCTTGAATTGGTGCCGCGCATCACGCGCGCGCAATCTATGGATGTGCTATCAAGCCAAGCGAATCTGGCGGGGTATCGGGCGGTGCTTGAGGCGGCTTATGTGTTCGGACGTGCCTTTCCTATGATGATGACGGCGGCGGGGACGGTGCCGCCGGCGAAGGTGTTGGTCATGGGGGCGGGGGTGGCTGGCTTGCAGGCGATTGCGACCGCGAAACGGCTCGGGGCGGTGGTGTCGGCAACCGATGTGCGTCCGGCAGTTAAAGAACAAGTCGAATCCTTGGGGGGTAAATTTGTTGCCGTAGAAGATGAGGAATTTGCCGCCGCCGAAACTGGTGGCGGCTATGCCAAGGAAATGAGTGCCGCCTATAAAGCCAAGCAAGCGGCGTTGATTGCCGAGACCATCAAGAACCAAGATATTATTATCACAACGGCTTTGATTCCCGGCAAACCGGCGCCGGTTTTGGTCACCGAGGATATGGTTAAGAGCATGAAACCCGGTTCGGTGATTGTGGATTTGGCGGTGGAACAGGGGGGCAACTGCCCTTTGAGTGAGGCGGATGCGGTGGTGGTCAGGCACGGGGTTAATCTGGTCGGCTATACCAATATCGCTGGACGCCTGCCCGAAGTGGCATCTATGCTTTATGCGAAAAATCTGCTCAATTTCCTCAGCAATCTATGGGATGCCGAAACGCAACGGCTCAAAATTGATAGCGATGATGAAATTATTACTAGTAGCCTCATCACCACCATCGCCACCAAAGCCACTAGTGGCACCCAAAAAAAGCCACCAAAGAAAAAACCACCTGTGGCAAAGAAACCCCCAAAGAAGGAGTCTAAACATGGCAAATGATGCGCTAACTGCCCACGCCCAAAGCCTCACCAATCAGGTGCGGAATCTGCTTGAAGAAAGCGAGGCGTTGGACCAACTTATCAATGCGCAAAGCCACGCTTCGGGCGCGCATGGGGGGACACATGGCGGGGTTGAGCCGCTTTATTTTGGTATCACCGTGTTGGTGCTGGCGTGTTTTGTTGGCTATTATGTGGTGTGGCGGGTGACGCCGGCATTGCACTCGCCTTTGATGGGGGTGACGAATGCGATTTCTTCGGTGATTATTGTCGGTGCGCTCATCGCCGCCGGGCCTGCGGAGGCGGGATTTGCGCAAGTGATGGGCTTTGTTGGTGTGGTGCTGGCTTCGGTGAATATCTTTGGCGGGTTTATTGTCACCCAACGCATGCTGGCGATGTTTAAGCGGAAAGGGAGCAAATGATGGGCGCGTCAATTTCAGCATATCTTTATCTCATCGCCGCCATCATGTTTATTATGGCGTTGCGTGGGTTGTCCTCCCCGGAAAGCGCCCGCCGAGGCAATTTATACGGCATCGGCGGTATGGCGATTGCCATCATTACCACGCTATCTATGCCGAGTGTCGTCAGTTATGGGCTTATTTTAGCTGGCATCGTTATTGGCGGCGGCATTGGTGCGCTCATCGCTTGGCGTATTCAGATGACGGCACTGCCGCAATTAGTGGCGGCGTTTCACTCGCTGGTGGGGCTGGCGGCGTGTGCGGTAGCGGCGGCGGCGTTCTATAATCCGGCCCCTTATGGTATCGGCAGTTTTGGCGACATTGCTATGGGGAGTTTGATTGAAATGTCGTTGGGGCTTGCTATCGGGGCGCTTACTTTTACCGGCTCCATCATCGCTTTTGGCAAATTGCAGGGGTTGATTAGCGGTAAGCCGGTTAGTTTTCGTGGGCAACATCTCATCAATGCTACGCTGGGGGTGGTGTTGGTGGGGCTGGTGGCGTGGCTGGCGGTGAGCAATAGCCCGCTGGCGTTTTGGCTGGTGTTTGGCGTTGCGTTGCTTTGCGGGGTTTTGATTATTATTCCGATTGGCGGGGCGGATATGCCCGTGGTGATTTCTATGCTCAATTCGTATTCGGGTTGGGCGGCGGCAGGGATTGGCTTCACCTTGGGCAATCCGCTATTGATTATCACCGGCGCGCTAGTGGGGGCAAGCGGGGCGATTCTTTCGTATATTATGTGTAAGGGTATGAACAGGTCGTTCTTCAGCGTCATTTTGGGCGGGTTTGGCGGCGAGGCGGTAAGTGCTAGTGTCAGCGATGATGGCGATAAGAGCGTCAAACAAGGCAGTGCCGATGATGCGAGTTTCATTATGCGCAACGCCGCCTCGGTCATTATCGTCCCCGGCTATGGCATGGCGGTGGCACAAGCCCAACACGCTTTGCGCGAGATGGCGGATTTATTGAAAGCCGAAGGCGTGGAAGTGCGCTATGCCGTGCATCCTGTTGCCGGGCGCATGCCCGGACACATGAATGTGCTTCTGGCAGAAGCCAATGTGCCGTATGATGAAGTGTTGGAGCTGGATGAAATCAACCGCGATTTTGCGCAAACCGATGTGGCGTTCGTCATCGGGGCGAATGATGTGACCAATCCATTAGCTAAAACTGACCCGGCCTCGCCGATTTATGGCATGCCGATTCTGGATGTAGAACGCGCAAAAACCGTGCTGTTTATTAAACGTTCTATGGCTTCGGGCTATGCGGGGGTGGATAATCCGCTATTTTTCCACGACAACACCATGATGTTGTTTGGCGATGCGAAAAAAGTCTGTGAGGAAGTGATTCAAGCCATATCTGGCGGACACTGAATGCGCCTAGAACCCCTCGCGTTCCATGCGTTTGCGCATCAATTTGCGCACACGGCGGGTTGATTCGGCATTTTCGCGGGCGCGTTTTTCCGATGGCTTTTCATAGCTGCGGCGATTTTTCATCTCGCGGAATAGACCTTCGCGTTGCATCTTTTTCTTTAAGATGCGTAAGGCTTGGTCGACATTGTTATCTCTGACAGTTACAAACACGATGTTCCTTTCTGTTGATTCGTATAATTGGGCGGAAACATAGCATAGATGTGGCACTATGCCAAGCCCTCCCGCAAAATCAAATGGATAAAATGCGCAATAATGCCGAATCAGTGGTTTTGGGGCTTGGCGATGCGCTGGTTTTTGCGTATAAAATGCCTATGGATAGTGAGAAACAACACGCGATAAGGCAGGCGGTTCTGCGCGCCATGTTGGTGCATGTGCCTTTTGATGGCTGGGGGGCGGCGGCAATGTCTGCGGCGGCGGCGGATTTAGGCATGGCGGAAGATGCGGTTTTGGTGCTGTTCCCGCAAGGGGCGGCGGATGCCATTGATGGCTTTGTTGCCATGAGCGATGATGATATGGCGCGCGATTTTGCCGCCCTCACCCCACCGCCGCAAGGCGTGACGGCGACGATTAAAACGCTGGTGATGCTCAAATTGGCGGGGGCAGAACCGCATCGGCAAGCGGTTGCAGAAGCGTTGAAAATTTTGAGCCGTCCGCATCATGCCGGGCTGGGGATGCGGGTGCTTTATCGCACGGTGGATCGTATGTGGCGGCTCGCCGGGGACCGGTCGGTGGATTGGAATTTTTATTCTAAACGCGCGATTTTAGCGGGGGTTTATAGCGCCACGCTGGCGTATTGGGTGGCGCGTCCCGGTGCTAGCCATGAAGATATAGAACGATTTTTGACGCATCGTTTGCGTGAGGCGATGTTCGTGCCGAAAATGACCGCCCCGGCAAGGAAAGCCGCTGGGAAAGCCGTGGGGGGCGGGATGCGTATGGCGGGGCGGATTTTTGGGCGGCCGCCTTGGACGCGCTCCTCATAAAGCCTCCCCCCCTGAATGAATGAAATGTTAAGGAAATGTTTTCGTGCCTATTAAGATTCCATCCGACCTTCCGGCGCGCGCAGTGCTGGAAAAAGAAAATGTAGATTTGATTTTAAGCGACCGTGCGCAAGCCCAAGATATTCGCCCGATTCGCTTGCTGTTCTTGAATCTGATGCCCACCAAGAAAGCCACCGAAATTCAATTCGCACGGCTTTTAGGCAATAGCCCTTTGCAGATTGAACTGACCTTGATGCGCACCGCTAGCTATGCCCCGCGCAATACCGAATCGGGATATTTGAGGCGGTTTTATCGCTGTCTTGATGATGTGCGCGATGAATATTTTGATGGGCTGATTATTACCGGTGCGCCGGTGGAGAAAATGGCGTTTGATGCGGTGGATTACTGGGCGGAGTTGGTGGAGATCATGGATTGGTCGCGCCAACATTGTTTTCGGCGCATGGGAATCTGTTGGGGCGGACAAGCGTTATTGTATCATTTTCATGGGGTGGAAAAACATATCATGGAGGCAAAACGTTTCGGCATTTATGACCATAAATTGACGGCAAAAGCCTCGCGGTTATTGAATGGTTTTACCGATTCCTTTCCCATGCCGGTGTCGCGTTATACCGAAAATCGCTTGGAGGATATCGCGCGTGTGCCGCGCCTGGAAGTGCTGGTGTCTAGCGATGAGACCGGGGCGGGGATTGTGCGTGATACGCCTTCGGGGGATCTTTATGTGTTGAACCATTTGGAATATGATGCCGAAACTTTGGGCGCGGAATATCGGCGCGATTTAGAATTGGGGAAAGCCACCGCCTTGCCCGTGCATTATTTTCCTGATGATGACCCGCAAGGCGTGCCGGTTAATTATTGGCGCCCGTTTGCTTTTTTGTTTATTACCAATTGGATTCATGACCTTTATCAAGCGACGCCGTATCAGTTGGCTACGTTAGCGACGGGGGCGACGGGGGCGGAAAATCAATCGCCTTAATTTTTGAGGCGTTGATTGAGATGCGCCATTTTGCGCCCCGTGCGTGCTTCGGCTTTGCCATAGCGGTGGATATAGGTGCCGGTTTCGCTTAGGGCTTCATTGAGGCGTGCTAGATCTTCGCCCAAAATGTTGGTCATGCGCCAGTGTCCTATGGCTTCGGTGCTTCCCAAGGGGAGTCCGGCGGCGATGCGAATCAGCTGGCTGAATTGGCTGGTTTCGGCGCCTTCAATCGTCCAATGGAATGAATTATGCGGGCGCGGGGCGATTTCGTTAAAGAGTAATTGACCATCGCTGGCGACAAACATTTCTACTGCCAATACGCCCCTGAGATCAAGATTTTCGGCGAGGGCACCGGCGGCTTCGCTGCCGATTTTTTTTAATTTAGGCGTGATGATGGCCTCCGGGGCGGGGGCTTCGGTGCTGTGGAGGATGCCGCCGCGGTGCTGGTTGAGGCTGGGTGCCCACGTGGCTAACGTGCCGTCATGCGCGCGGGCGACGAGGAAACTGACCTCGGCGGTGAAATTGATAAATTCTTCTAAAATTAAATCATCGCTTTGGAGGCTGGCAAAAGCGGTAGCGGCGTCGCTTCCTGCATCTAGGCGCAGCTGCCCTTTGCCGTCATAGCCCAAGCGACAGGTTTTCAAAATACCGCCGCCGAATTCTGCCAATGCTTCCGCAAGGCTAGTCGCATCATTGACGGCGACATAGCGGGGGGTTGGGATGCCTAAGGCGCGGGCTTTGTCCTTTTCGTTTAGGCGGTGTTGCGCGCATTGCAACGCCGCACTGCCCGGGCAGACCGGGCGGTGTTGGGCTAGGAAATCCATCGCTTCTACGGGGACATTTTCAAACTCACAAATGATGCTATCCACGGCTTGGGCAAATGTTTTCAGTGCTTCGGTGTCGGTGTAATCGGCGCGGGTGGCGGCGTTGGCTATGTCGGTTGCCGGGGCATCGCCCTTGGGGGCGAAAATATGGGCGCGGTAGCCGAGGGCGGCGGCGGCGAGGGCGCTCATGCGTCCCAATTGTCCGCCGCCAATGATGCCGATAACCGCATTTTCAGCGAGGGGTTTCATCATACTATTAGCCATACTATTTCTGGGGTTCGGTGGCGATGCTGGCGGTGATATTGGCGCGCCATGCGTTTAATTTTTCGGCGAGTTCGGCATCGCTGAGTGCGAGGATGGCGACCGCCAATAGGCTGGCATTTTGTGCGCCGCCCTCGCCAATGGCGAGGGTGCCGACGGGGATGCCTTTGGGCATCTGCACGATGGATAATAGCGAATCCATGCCTTTGAGGGCTTGGGTTTCTATCGGCACACCTAGCACCGGCAAAATGGTATTGGCGGCGAGCATCCCCGGCAGATGCGCCGCCCCGCCTGCCCCGGCGATGATGATTTTGATGCCGCGCGCGCGCGCTGTGCTGGCATAATCTTTCAGTCTGTCGGGGGTGCGGTGGGCGGAGATGATGCGTGTCTCATAACCGATGCCGAATTCATCAAGTATCGCGGCGGCATTCTGCATACATGGCCAATCCGACTGGCTCCCCATGCAAATCCCGACAACTGGCACTAGCGGCGGTGTCATAAACCCAATCCTTTCCTAAACAATACTGGGTGGCAATTTAGGGCAACTCGGCAATGCCTGCCACTTGCTCGGCGGGGGCTTTGACCTCATCGCCCATTTTTTCAATCGCCGCATCTAGTGCCTCTTGGGTGCAAAGCCCCAACTTGGCCGGATGTTTGGCGGTGATGTTGATGATGTTCCAATGCGTGCGCTCGCGGATTTTGGTGATGGTGTCGCGGGTGGTGCCGATGAGTTTGATGATGGCGCTGTCTTTCATATTCGGATGGTGCTTGATGAGCCAAGCGATGCCGTTGGGTTTATCGCCGCGCTTTGCCAAAGGCACATAGGTCGGACCTTTGGTGCGGTTGGTGGGTTCGGGCAGGTCGGTGGTGGCGCGTTCTAGCCGTGCCTCGCTGTCTTTTTCACACCGTAGAATTTCCTCTTGGGTCAGCTGTTTATTGATGATGGGGTCGTAGCCGCGAATCCCCGCATCGACATCGCCATCGGCTAGCGCCTGCACTTCTAAATCGTGCAAGGCGCAGAAATCGGCAATCTGCGCGAAAGTCAGTTTCGTGTTGTCAATCAGCCACACTGCCGTGGCTTTGGGCATAAGTAAATCGGTCATGGTGCCTCCAGAACTGCTCTTTTACGCCGAAGCCGTTTTGAAATCAAGTGTTTCTGCGCCGGCGTAAATTGGGATGCTATCGTCAAGTGCATCATTAAGTGCATCTGGGCGCATTCGTGCTAGTCCGCGCCATGTTGTGCCATCACGCACTAAGCCCAAAACTTCGCCGATGGGTTTTTGGTTTTTGGTGATGGCGCACGGCACGGCAAAATTTTTGGATGCGGTGAAAGGCAGATAGCGGTATTTTAATTTGCCCCGATAATGCGTGCGCGCGGTGACTTCCTGCCCGATGAAACAGCCTTTATCAAGGGCAACCCCGCCTTGTTCGTCCAAACGTGCTTCAAGGGGGAGGGCGCGTTCCGGGGGTAGTTCTGCCGCACCTTCGGCAATGGCGTAGCGGTAGCGGTGGGCGTGATAGGGGGTGATGTCGGCAGCGCTATTTGGTGGCGTGTCGGCGTAGCTGCGCCAGAGATTTGCCGTGGGTGCGCGCGAATCTTTGAGCCAAGCGTCTGATTCGGGGGTGCCGATTTGCGCGCTTACCGCCGCATCATCCGCCACGATTTCTACCTGACGCCGTAAGCGATAGAGGTGCAGTTTTTGCATGAGTGCTGTGCGGCGGTCGCGGTCGCATTCTAGCCGATAGGTGTCATTTTTTCGGCTCACTAAAAGATCGAACAGCACCCGTCCTTGTGGCGTCAATAATGCCCCGGCGCGCACTTCATCTATCGCTAAGGAGGTGATGTTGAGCGTCAATAAATCATTGAGAAAATCTTGTGCCTCGGCGCCGCCAATGATGAGGCAAGCACGATGCGGGAGATTGAAAATACTTTGCGTCATGGCTTCATCGATTCGCTTTCAGGCACTGGTGCTGCTGAGAGGACTTGAACCTCCGACCTACTGATTACGAATCAGTTGCTCTACCAACTGAGCTACAGCAGCATGGACGGCAAAATATCAAGCTGTGCGATTCTTTTCAAGCCACATATCTACTAGTGCCACCGCCGCATCTACGGCGTCGTGTTGGCGTCGCATGCTGGCACCGATATTCTGCACCAATTTATCCACGCGCTCAATATTTTTGGCACCTGCCGCCAAGGCGCGCGCCGCCGATGAGGGGCTGCCCAAAGATTGCGCGGCGTTGGCGTATTTTTCAAACGGCACGAAATCCGCAGAATCGCCGCCCATGGCGATACATAACTCCACCACCCATTGATAGACGCTTTGGCTGGCGGCGAGGTCGCTATGCACCGCCTCCTGAATCGGGCGCATGGCTTCGGCTTGCACACAGCGATAATTGCCCGCGAGCAACATCGCCCATTTTGCTAGTGGCACGAATACCGAATCATGTATTTTCAGTTTTACCGGCAGGGCAATTTCTGCGCCGTCTTCGGTGGTGAAACGCGCCGCTTCAATATCGTCTTGTAAAGTTTTTAGCATGGCGGTGTGCGCGTCATCCGTAAAGCGTGCGGCTTTGAAATTGGTCGGCAGACGTACTTGTAGCACATTGACATTTTCTTCCGGGGGGCGGAAGGCTTGGGGGTCGGGGCTACATAGCGTCATCAGATTGGGGTCAAGTGTGTCCCAAATTTCTGGGGCTAGATAACACGCCCGCAACGCCTCGGTGTTGAGGTCGGGGATGCGTTTCAAATAGGTCAGCGGCGGCATATTCATGATGGACATACACGGGATTTTCGCATCCGCCACTTTTG
The DNA here is from genome assembly GCA_958431225.1 of uncultured Alphaproteobacteria bacterium. Taxonomy (GTDB): domain Bacteria; phylum Pseudomonadota; class Alphaproteobacteria; order Puniceispirillales; family UBA1172; genus UBA12202. The sequence goes on from OY288107.1 coordinate 1,096,265, forward strand.
CCAATAGCGCGCCGATTTCTGGGGCGGAACTATATTGGGGTTCCTGCATGGCTAGCACCACTAGATCATAGTCGGCGGGATTGGCATCGGCTACACCGCATGCGGTTAGTTTGCCCTTTAATTGTTTTGAGTTGATTTCTGTTAGCCCCTCACGTCCTTTGACCGGGGTGCGGATGATGGCGCCGTCTTTGTTGAAGGCTTCTACCTCATTGGGCAGACAGATCATCGTGGCGTCGTGTCCGGCTAGTGCCAATTTGGTGGCGAGGAGTGAGCCATAAGAAGCCCCAAAAATTAAAATACTATATGACATGGTGTCGTTCCTTTCTGGTGTTAATCCACCGAATACGCGCCTTTTTTGGAGGTGGTGAGCCCACAGCCCACCATGGCTTCGGCGAGGGTGATGCCTGCCGCCACGCCATCAATGACCGGCAAGCCAAATTCATCGCTTAATTGCGCCATCAAAGGCGCCATGCCCGCACAGCCTAGCACGATGGCTTCGGCGTGGGTGTCGGTGATGGCGATGCGAATCTCATCGCGGATGCGGTCAAGCGATGCCGGGTCGTTTTCTTCCAGCTTTAATACCGGAATATCGCTGGCGCGCACGCCTACGCATTTTTGTGCTAGACCATAACGCATTAAATTATTTTCTAAACCCGGCACCGAACGGCTCAAGGTGGTGACGACCGCGAATTTATTCGCCACCATACTCGCCGCATGGAACGCCGCCTCGCCGATACCCAAAACTGGGGCGGTGGTGGTGCAACGCACGGCGTCTAATCCGGTGTCGTCAAAACAGGCGATGACGATGGCGTCTATATTTTTGTGCGCTTTGACTTCTTCAAGCAAGCCCGGCACGCAATTTGCCGCATCCAAATAGCCTTGGATGCTCGGCGGTCCGTGTTGTGAGGTCGCACCGATAATCTTGGTGTCGGCGTGGGCGACATTTTGCGCGGCGGCAAGTGCCTTTTCGGTCATGGAGGCGGTGGTGTTGGGATTGACGAGGAGGATGTTCATGTCGCCCCCCCCACATCGCCCCCTAAATAGGCGGCTTTGATGCGGTCATCATCTAGGAGGTCTTTGGATTTGCCCTCAATGACGACACTGCCCGTTGCCATGGCATAGGCGCGGTGCGAGATGCTCAACGCCATGCGCGAGTTCTGTTCCACCAGCAATACCGACACGCCTTCATTTTGGTTGATGGCAACGATGCTACGGGCGATGTCTTGTACCAATTTTGGGGCGATGCCTAGACTTGGCTCATCAAGTAATAATAGTTTGGGTTTTGCCATGAGCGCCCGCCCTATCACCATCATCTGTTGTTCGCCCCCGGATAGCGTGCCTGCCGCTTGGCTGATGCGTTCTTTGAGGCGGGGGAATTGTGTGAATACATGGTCAAGGGAGGCGCTGACCTCGCCTTTATCGGTGCGGGTGAATGCCCCCATCATTAGATTGTCGCGCACGGACATATAGGGGAAGACGCGCCGTCCTTCGGGCACCATGACAATGCCTTGGCGGACAATGGCGGCGGCATCCATGCCTTCAAGGTCGGTGCCTTCAAAAATCACCGCCCCGCTTGCGGGTTTGTTGAGTCCGGTGATGACGCGCAGTATAGATGATTTCCCGGCACCATTGGCGCCAATCAATGCTAGCGTCTCGCCTTTTTCAATGTTGAGCGTCACGCCCTTGAGCGCATGCACATGGTCATAATAAAGATGGACATCGTTGAATTGCAACATGGCTCTAAACCCCAATCGCATCATCGGCACTGCCGAGATACGCCTCAATCACTGTGGGATTGTTTTGGATTTCTTGGGGCGCGCCTTCGGCGATTTTCTCGCCGAAATTGAGCACGACAATGCGGTCGGATATGTTCATCACCGCCGCCATATCGTGTTCAACCAATAGCACCGTCACCCCGCGTTTATCGCGCACGGAACGCACTAGTGCCACCATCTGCATGGTCTCATCGTGATTCATGCCGGCAAAGGGTTCGTCCAGCAAAAGCACTTTGGGGTCGGTGGCTAGCCCGATGGCGATGCCGAGGGCGCGTAGGTGGCCTTGGGGGAGGCTATTAGTTTGTTCGTTGCGGATATCGCCCATGCCCAAAAAACCCAATAATTGGTCGGCATTGTCGCCGAAATCGGCTTCGTCTTGGCGCGCGACCTTGCTCCCCCAGAAATAGCCCGCAAGCGTGGCGCGGGCGCGGAGATGTTGGGCGACAATGACGCTTTCGCGCACGGACATATTTTTGAAAATAGTGGTTTCTTGGAATGTCCGCACCACCCCCATACGCGCGACAATATGCGGTTTTAGGTTGGAGATGCGCTTGCCCTCAAATAGCACTTCGCCATTGGTTGTTGGGGTGAAGGAGGCGATCATTTTGAAAAGCGTTGATTTGCCGGCGCCATTGGGTCCGATTACCGACAGAATCTCATTTTCTTGTACGTCAAAACTGATAGCGTTATTGGCGATTAACCCGCCATATTTTTTGGTGACATTTTTGATTTGTAAAAGCGGGTTCATTTGGCACTCCGTTTAGGTAAGCGGATGCTCAATAAGCCGTTGGGCAGGAAGCGGATTAGCGCGATTAAGACGACGGAATAGACCAATAGCTGATATTGCTTTAACTGGAACAATAAATCCCAGCCGAAATATAGCACCAATGTGCCGAGCAACGGCCCGAATACATAGCCCAAACCGCCTAAAAAACAATAGAGCATGAAATTGACCGAATCGATGACTTGGAATGTGGATGGGTAGACCGATTGCGTAATCGCCCCGAACATCGCCCCGCCTAGCCCGCCGAAAAATGATGAGATGGCGAAAACCAATACGCGGATATAGGCGACATTGACGCCGATGGAACTTGCCAATTCTTCGTTTTGTTGCATGGAACGGCATAAATGCCCCAACCGCGAATGCACTAGCCGATACAGCACCAAATAGGTGAGCGCCATCAACAGACACGCGGTGTAATAGAATGCCAATTTACTATCGGCTAGTTGGGCGAAATCTGGGAGGATGGTGATGCCGAATAGGGATACGGCTTGGGGGAGGGGGATGGAGGTGATGCCGGAGGCACCGTTGGTGATGGGCAGGGCTAGGGTTGCTAGGGTCACCACTTGCGTCAGCACCAGCGTCACCATGGCAAAATAGACCCCGCGCAAGCGCAAAATCGGCAAGCCAATCAGCACCGAAATCAGCGCCGCGAACAGCCCCGCCGCCGGCAGGGACAGCCAGAACGATACCCCGCCTTTGACCACCAACACCGCCGAGGTATAGGCGCCGATTAACGCGAACGCCCCTTGCCCGATATTGATGCGCCCGATGTAAAAAGTGAGCCAGACGCCAGCACTTGCTACCGCCAATAATGCCACCGACGTCAGGGTATAATAAAAATCCGTGCGCCCGCTTACGACAATCAGCCACGGCACGGCGACAAAGATTGCCAGCACGAAGGCTAAGCCCCCAAAGATTTGGTTTTTTGATAAACGCATGATGCTCCTTCCCCCCCCTTAACCCCACGGCTTGCCCATCAGCCCTTGGGGGCGGATGGCGAGGAAAATCATGAGCGAGATGAAGATGAGCAGGTAGGTAATATCGCCATATTGCGACAGCACCGCCAAGCCGATGGCTTCTAAAAATCCTAAAATAATCCCCCCAGCAATCGCCCCGGAAATGACCCCCGCCCCGCCAATCATGACCATCATAAAGGCTTTGATTGAGGTGGGACCGCCCATGCCTAAATTGACCCCGGTAATCGTCACCAGCAAACCGCCGACTAACCCCGCCAACATCGCACCCAAGGCGAAGCCAATCATGGCGTAGCGATCAACATTGACCCCCATTAATTGCGCTGCCATGCGGTCTTGGGCGAGGGCGCGTAAGGCGCGTCCGGTTTTTGAAAATTGCATAAAGGAAATGAAGGCGACGATGGATAAAATCGCCAATAAACAGATTAAAATGCGGTCATAGGGCATAATGAGGCGGAAATCCCAATTAAAGACGCCATTGACGATTTTTGGCACGCCCCGTTGTTTCTCACCGAATACGAGTTGAATGATAGCATCCAATAGAAAGGCGGTGCCGGCGGCTAATAACATGGTGCTTTCTTCCCGTGCCGAGCCTTTGAGTACCGGCCCGAATAGGTATTTTTCAATCAACGCCCCGATAATCGCCAGCGTGACGCAACTCGCCACCAAGCCTAGCACGAACGGCAAGCCCAACTGACCATAGATATAATAGGTGACAAAACCGCCGATGACATACATCTGCCCATGCGCGAAATTGAGCACATTCATCAGCGCGAAAATGAGCGTCAAACCGAGCGCAATCATAGCATATTGCGACCCTAGATAGACCCCATTTGCGAGTATTTGTTCCATAATTTGGTCTCTTACAAAGTAAAAACCCTCTAGGCTATGATAAGCCTAGAGGGTTGGAGAGAAGCCAGTATTAGTCAACTTCGGCGACAAATAGCGTTTCAAATTTGCCGTTCTCATAGACATTGACCACCAACGGCACCCCGACTTGACGGCGTTGGCCGAATGAGGTGGTACCGACATAGCGCAGTTTCGCATCGCCCTTCATATAAGGGTTGGGTGCTTCAAATGTGTCCATGGTTCTTTGGAATTCTTTGACATCTTTGAGCGCCTTTGGGTTGGCTTTGAGCGTTTCCAAGATATATTCCAACGCATAGACTTTGGTGTTGGATTCGTCGTCATATACACCGAATTTTTTGGTGTAGCGTTTGACGAATTCGCGCATTCTATCCGAAGCCAGTTCCGGCGTTGATGCCCCGCCCACCGAGATAAAGCCGTTGGCGAGATTGCCGGCGCCTTCTTTCAATGCTTCAGCATCTTGGGCGGTTTCCGTGGAAATCAGCCCGATATAGCCAAGTTCACGTGCTGAGCGAATCAGCTGTGGTGCGTTGGCGGGGGCAACCCCTGATAGCACGAGCAGGTCGGGATTGGTGCGAATCACTGGCGTGAGCACCGGCGTGAAGTCGGTGGTGTCGCCTTGATAGGTCACATTGCTGGATACGACTTTGATTCCCAAGGATTCCGCGGTTTCAACACCGCCATCGCGTTGGCTGATGGGGTCGGATTCATTGCGCGTGACAAAAGCCACGGTTTTCACGCCCTTTTCGTCTTTGAGGTATTTATAGATGGCGGGCGCCGATTGGTAATTCGCCACCATGCCGAGCACCGCATTGGATGCCGGGGCGGTGTAAAGCGCCTTAGGGAAGGCATAAGGGAAATACATAATGCCGAGTTTTTCTGCGACCGGACGCACTGCCGCCGCACCATCATCAACATTGGGCCCTACCACATAATGGATGCCCTCTTGTGCCATTTTTTCCATGCCAGCGACCGCCCGTTTTGGGTCTTTCTGGTCATCAAAGGACACGATTTCAATATCGTAAGTGGTACCGCCAATGGTGTAGCCCCCTTCTTCGTTAATCCAATCGGCGCGGGTTTCCATAGAACGTTGGTTGGAAATCCCCCAAGCCGCGGCAGGACCGCTAGTCACGCCGACAAAGCCGATTTTTAGCACCGGATTCTGTGCCAGTGCCGCGACGCTAGACATTGCCGTCACCGTGGCGGCGATGGCAATCGTGTTAAGAAAACTTCTGCGTTTCATAGTGTTTCTCCCATCTATGATTTCGTTGTTTGCTTCGTTGTTTGCGGGGGGGTGATTGCCCCCCACGCGGTTTCATAGCCATAACCTCACTATGATTAGGCATGCTTGTCAACACAAATTTGAACTTATGCGGAGAAGTTTGCGCAACAAGCGGGGCTGTTCAGTAAGCGGGGGGCTGTTTAGGGGTTAGTGATTCGGGGTGATTCGGGGGGTGATTCGGGGTATTTTTTTAGAATAAATGTAAAATTATACTTATATTACAAATTTTATTTGCTTTTTTCTGCAAATGCGCCTAAAGTATAATTCTTTATACTTCTTTTGGGGTAATAATCGCCCTTAAAGACATGCCCAAGAACTTGGATTTAGTAATGGGTTTAGTGATTTGATAGTCAAGTTGAGGAGTAGGTCATGGCAGGTATTATTCTTGCGACTAGTTATAGTTTCACCATCCCCGAGATTGGGGCGGATTTACGGGAATTTGGCACAATAACGGCTACGGGCGGTGTTGGCACTTTGCGCTATACGATTAGCGGGCGTGATGACCCTGATTTGTTTGAGCTTCATAATGGCGGGACGTTGCGGCTCAAATCCGGGGCGGTGCTGGATTATGAAGATCCTAGCATTGCCAATCGCTATACCCTGACGGTTTCGGTGACCGATGGCACATCTACGGAAACGACACAGGTGGTCATTGATGTGGGGGATGTACCTGAATTTACGTCTGGCTTACCAAGTCTTTTGCGCTATTACGAACATGAATTGAAGGCGGGCACGGGTATCATTGATAATGTCGGCACATTTGTCGACAATACTGATGATGGTGGGCAGCTGCGTTATGAGGTTATATTCCCCAACGAAGATGATGGATTTTTCAAAGTCAGGGGCGGTTTGGGGCATAATGCGGAACTATATGTCGCAAAAGATGTGGATTTTGAAACCGCAGTCGGTCATGACAGCGACGATGTGCGCCATGAAAATAATCCTAGTGTCAAAGTGTTTAAATTCAAAATTCGGGCGATTCATGTTGATAATGCCAATCTTTATGATGACGAAGACGTGACCATTATTGTCACCGATGTCAATGATGAAGCCCCAACTCTCATCGCCTATGACGGCAGAAGCACAGTAGCACTGCAAGGGGGCGAAACGCCCACGGCACACGTCAGAGAAAGAACCCATTTTGAAAATATTGCCATTTTCTTTGGAGTGCGCGATGCCGATAATCCTGAAGTTGCCGATGTCGCTGGCAGTGACCCCATTCGCACAACCCCCATCACCGCCGATAGTTTTGACATCACTGGTACACAGGCGGGTAAATTTACCATTGTTCCGCATGGCAACCGTTGGAAACTGAAACTCAAAGATAGGTATTATTTGGATCATGAAACCGAACCTGTCGTCACTTTACACGTCTCGGTCAGCGATGGGGCGCAAGAATCTGAGGCCAGGGAAGTGCGCATTATTGTCGAGAATGTCCTTGAAGCCCCCAATTTCTCCTTCTTGTTTGCCCGACAAAGCGATCCCAGTGTGGTGGAAAATGAGGCGGGTGCAGAAACCGATTTGATGTTTGCATATTGGGATCACGAATCGCATAGGCATGGTCCGCCGACTTTCCGTTTCACCAATCGGCAGACTGGCAATGACGAATCGCATAGATTTGAACTCGTCCCCGATGGCACCGGTAATAACCCGCCTCGTAGATTGAAACTCAAGGATGGGGTGTTTTTGGATTATGAACGTGAACCCGTTATACAGCTCAGCGTCATCGCCGATAACGGCGTTACCGATTCCACCAATGCCCCAAACAGGTCACCACTTGAATTTAACATAAATGTGGTGGATGTCGCCGATGCCAATGAGGAATTGCCCTTTTTCGTCCCGGAAAATGTGCAGAATCAGTATGAGGTCGGCACGTTCAACCCTTACGGGGCAACTGGCACATCACATTATGAAATTACCGCCGGCAATGATGACGACATCTTTGCCATTGATAGATTTTCCGGGGTGATAAGCGTGGTTGATGCCGGGGCGCTGGATTATGAGACCGACACCGATTATGAGCTGACCATTAGCGAAACCGTGCCCGGCGACCCAGCGATAACCCGCACCGCCAAGGCAATCATCAATATTGAAAATGTCAATGATGAGACCCCCGATGTATTTTGGGTGGATAGTGCCGGGCAGTTGCTGACAAGCATCACGCTTGAAGAAAATCAGCAGGGGGTGGATACGGGATTGTTTTTGAGCGTCAGCGATGATGATGCCCACGCTATTAGAGATTTTACTTTCCGCCGGACGAGTGCTGATATCACCAAGCCAGGGCGCGTATTTGAAGTTGTCTATATCAGCACCGATGCCGATGGCGTGCATACATATAAATTGAAATTGCACGATAGGGTCGCCCTGGATTATGAGGCGGTGTCTAGGGTGCGCCTCACAATCACCGTCAATGACGGCGATAATAATTCGGATAGCGCCACGGTAACCATCAATGTCGGCGATGTTAATGATGTTGCCCCGCTTATCACTAAATCCTATGCACAACCCGGGGGCATGGTTTCTGAAAATATTGCTGGGGCGGAAACCGGGATTACGCTTACGGTGGCGGATGCCGATACCGCCCAAAGCGACCTCAAATTTAGCCTGCATGATAATGGCGATGGCGGGGTGGCGGAAAAATTGGAATTGGTGCGGCGGGGTGCTGAATGGGTGCTGAAACTCAAAGACAGGGAAATGTTTGATGCCGAAAGTGATGTCGGCTCATTATCCACTTTGGGGATTTATTCAGAAATCACGGTGACGGTTTCAGACGGCGTGCATAGCCATGAAGAAGATCTACCTTTATTTATCAATGATGAAAATGATAACCTGCCCAAACTCCACGCCATTAACGATGTCAAAATCGCGAGCATTGCCGAATCGGTGGCGGCGTTGAATACGGGTATCGCCTTTGCCATTAGCGATGCCGATGTCTCACAGGCACTCAGCATCCAAAACCATTTTAACCTGCATATCAGCGGCGACCAAGCCGATAAATTTACGTTCAAAAATGTGTATTTTCAGCACGATATCGGCGCCGATGACTATGATGTTAGAAGCAACAATTTCTGGCAGTTGCAATTAAAGGATCGTATGGAATTGACGTATGATAGCACCGATGCGAGCGCCAATGCGCTGAAATTACAGGTGCATGCTAGGGATACGCTCCATAGTTCAAATACTATTGAAGTCACCATCAATATCTTGGAGGTGGATAATGGGTTGGCATTTACCCAAAATATCTATCGTGCCTATGTGGAAGAAAGCGACAATTCGGGCGATGTTGTCACGGTTAAGGCGGTTAGCGATGCCTCTACCGATAATGTGCGCTATTTCATTATCAACACCCCATTACCCGCCACGCCCGGCGATACCACTCCGCGCTATCCTGCTACTAGTGGGGTCGGGCTATTTTCCATTGATGCGACAAGCGGGGTGATTAGCCTCACCGGGGATTTGGATGCCGAATCTTTGCAACAATACACGCTCACTGTGCAGGCTAGCGATGGCACCAATAGCGTGAATGCCGAGGTGGTTGTGCGTGTGGTGGATATTAATGAACATGCGGTGGTTTTTGGTGCCGATGCGGTGGTCTATGCGCCCGATTTTGCCGATGGGGATGTCAGCGAAGCGACTAGTGTTGGGCGCGTTCTTGCCACGGCTACGGCTAGTGATGCCGATGTTAATGCGCAGCTGACCTATAGTATTACTGGCGGCAATGATGATAATTTCTTTGCCATTGATGCGGCAAGCGGGGCGGTGCGCTTGGCGCGGGCTTTGGATTATGCGACGATGGCAAGCGCACAGCAAATTGAAATCACCGCATCCGATGGGCGCTATAGTGCGACCACCAATATAGATTTTTCCATCACCGAGGCGGATAACCAATTCCCCTTGCTGATTTCCATTGCGAAAAATGGGGCGATTACCGAAAATGTTTTAGGGGCGGATAGCGGGATTAGTTTTCTCGTTGCCGATTTGGAAAGCGCCGATACCCCCGATTTTATCATCACGGGCGGGCAGGCGGATAAATTTGAACTCAGCGCAACCACCGCCCAAAGCGGTAGCGTTGTCTGGGCGTTGAAACTTAAAGACGGCGCCTATTTGGATTATGAAGAAGACGCGCATATTGAGTTAAGCATCACCGGCGATAACGGCCTCCAACGCACCAATAGCATTGATGTTAGCATTGATGTCGTTGATAGCGAACCCGAAATATACACCGTAAATGTTGCCGAATCCGCCGAGATTGGTGATGCGTTGGCGGTGCTGTCGGTGTTTGATGTCGGCACTAGTGGCATCACTTATAGCATCGCTAGCGGTAATGATGCTGGGGTGTTTCGGCTTGATGGCAATATTTTGCGCCTTGCTAGCGCGTTGGATTATGAGGATGGCGCGCTCGCCAAAGATTATAGTATTGTCGTCAATATAGCCGACGGCACGACGATGCGCACGGCTACGCTCAATATCAATATAATGGATGAAAATGATAACGCCCCGATGCTCACCGAGGCGGTGGCGGATATGCGGGGGGCTGTTGCGGAAAATGTTGCCGGGGCGGATACAGGGATTGCTTTCGTGCGTGCGGATGCCGATAGCGCTGGGGTGAATGATTTTGAATTTAGCATTACTAGTGATGATAGTTTGGACCAATCGGGGTTGTTTCACTTGGTTGAAGATGCTGGGCTGTGGCGGTTGCAACTCATGGCGGAATCGGCGTTGGATTATGAAGTCGCATCGGTGATTGCATTGGATGTTAAGGTCAATGATGGCGTTGCCGATTCGGATAGCATCGGCGTTTTGATTGATGTTAGTGATGTCAATGATGTCGCCCCGACCCTGACGCCGATTGCGCGTGCTGGGGCGGTGGATGAAAATGATGCCGGGGCAGAAACCGGCGTGCAGTTTAGCGTGGCGGATGCCGATAGTGCGGTCGGGGATTTTACTTTCAGTATTACCGACGATGATGGGGTGGATCAAACGGGGCTGTTTGGCATGGCGCATGTCAGCACCGATGCGGATGGCGTTAGTCTTTGGCAGTTGAAATTGCAGGATAATATAGCGCTCAATTATGAGGCGGCGGCGGTGGTGGGACTCAACGTTAAGGTTAGTGATGGCGATGCTGATTCGGATGCGTTTTATGTGGCTATCACGGTGCATGATGTGGATGAGCCTATCGGGCTGGTGGGGGATTTGGCGGGGGACGTGCGGGAATCGGCGAATCCCGCCACGCCCGCTAGCACCACCGGGACGATTGATGGCTATACCGACCCGGAAAATATCTTGCCCGCCATGGCGACGTCCAATGCAATCGTTGTTAAGGATGCCGATAGTGGTGGCACACTCACCAAGACCGGGCATTATGGCACATTTAGTTTTACCCCGGCAGCTGCTGGCGAGGTGGGATTCGGGGCGTGGCGCTATGTGCTGGATGGGAATAATCTAGCGGTGCGCGCGCTTAATGATGGCGAATATCTTAGCGAAAATTTTACCCTCACCTATACGCTGACTAGTGGCGGGGTTAGCATTACCCGCGACGAATCGATTACGCTGACGATTTTGGGCAGGGATAGCGATATCTATTTCGTTGATGCGCAGGGTGATAAAATCGTTGATGCGCAAGGCGATGAAATTAGTGTGCTGGGCGAAGCCGTGCATGAATTTAACATTGAACGCGGGCGCGATGCGCTCAATGGCGGCGTGGTGTTGGGGGCGCTTATGCCGAAAATTGGCGGGGCGGTGGATGCGGATAATGTTGAGATCGCCCTTGCCGATACGGTGCCTGTGGATGTGGCACAGCATTTTTCCATCAATGCTGGCGGTGATTTGGTTTTCACCGGCAGTAAAGATGATGTGGCAAAATTTGCCGCGCAATTTCGCGTTGATTTAGTCGCGCGCGTCCCCGACGAGACCACCGAAGAACTGGCTTTCCATGTCGCTATCAATCTCATCAATGAGATTGATGACGGGCAGGCGCGGATTGGCATTCGCGGCAATGATGGCGCGCTCGTCAATGCCGAAAGTGATTTGGCGCAACTGGATGTCGGCTGGTTGCTGGTCGCGGCGGTGACGCAAGCTGACCCTGATGGCGTGGTGGGGGCGGCAAGCTGGCGCTGGTTCCATACTAACGACCCCGAGGTAACCATCGGCATGGGGGCAGAATATCAGATTGAAGAAAGCGACCGTAGGAAAATTATCGGCGTGGAACATAGTTATAATGATGGGAGTAGGGCGGATGATTTTGTGTTCACAAGCACATTAGATGTCGCCGTGCCGCGCTTAATCATGTCGGTGCCCGATAGCGAAAAAGACCAAGACCACACGCTGGTTATCCCCGATGGAAATAATGGGGCGGTGTTGCAAGGGGGCAATGGGGCCGATACCATCACCGCCGGCGATGGCGATGACCTCATTGACGGCGGGCTTGGCGATGATGTGATTGATCTTGAAAAAGATAGCCAAGACCAAGATGAGGTCATGTATCGCATCGGCAACCGCTATAACCGAGACGGCGGCGATGGCATCACCAATTTTAATCGCGGTCAAGATACGCTCATTTTTTCAATAGATAGAAGTGATGCCGAAGCCAATGGTTTCACCTTGCGAGACGGTGCTGATATTGACGATTTTATTGTTTATTTGCAAAATAACACCCCCGATGATTTGGTCGATGACCAATTCCTCGTCTTGCTCAATTTTGATTTTGCTGGTCTTACGGGATTGTCGTTCCATTTCCAAGATAGCGTTTTTTTTACTGGCGGGCGCATTGCTATGCCGATTATGCAAGTGGATTTTGCCGAAACTGTGGAGCGACAAGAAATTATTGATATGATCGCTGATGCGGGCGCTAGTCCTGCCGATGTGCTGTATCGGCATAGTATATTGAAGGACCTAAATTATCTGGATGATTTTCTGGGCGGGGCGGATTCGCTGGGGTTTAGCGTTAGCGATGTGCTATAAAGATTAGCCATTTACATTATTTTTTCTGCGCGCGTTTTTTTATAACTATATGAAAAAACGCGCTTTTTTATGCGTATGCGTGGGGGGTTCTGTCCTTTGGCATAGGGGTTGATTCTAAATAGCGGATTTTTATGTGCCGAAAAATCGCTTACAAATACGCCTCACGCATTGGCAAGCCGCCAAGCGGTTTTTAAGAAACGCACAAAATCTTGATGGGGAAGTTGACAACAGCCACGAGGAGGTAGGAATGTCTAACACACCCCAACAAAACACCGGGCAGGATAACGGGCAAAACACCGGGCAGGATAACGCGCAAAATAATAACCCCGTTTTTTCATCAGAAAGCTACACCGCCGAAATCAGCGAAGGCAATGGACGCAACCCCATTGTCACCATCAGCGCCACCGCCGTAGATTCTAGCGACCGCATCACCTATTCCATTATTGGCGGTAATGATGATGGGCTATTTTCTATTGGTGCGAGTAATGGCAAAATCCGCCCGGCCGCGTCTAACCTTGATTATGAAAGCGTGTCAAGCGCCCGCTATACGCTGATTGTTGAAGCCAGCGACGGCACCAATAGCGCGCGCGTTGAAGTGGTGATAGATATTTTGGATGTCAATGATAATACCCCAACCCTCACTTATAGTGGCGGGGAGATTCACTTTAATGAAAATGCCTCGGGGATTATTAGCTACGAATTTTTTGAAATTAGCGATGCCGATAGCGACGATGCTAACGCATTTAACTTTGAAATTACCGGCGTGCATAACGATAAATTTGAAGTCGTTGATGTTGGCGGGATATGGGCGCTCAAGATCAAAGATGAAGAAGAATTTGATGCCGAAGAAATTGACGAGGTGAAACTAAAAATCCGTGTCAATGATGGCGCGCATACATCTAATGAAATTGATGTCACCGTAAAAATTGACGATAGCAACGATGAGGAACCGATAGTCCAACCCATCGGGCTCGCGGTTTCTGTCGCCGAAGATATAGCGGTGGGCAGTTATATCACTCGCGTTTTTGCTGTTGATGATGATGCCAATTCGGTGCTGACTTACCGCATTATTGATAATGATGCTAGGGCGTTCTTTGCCATTGACCCGCGTCATGGCGTCATTACTTTAAAAAAACCGCTGGATTATGAAACCAACACGAACCATAATTTTATCGTTGAGGTGTGGGATGGTGTGTATAGCACCGAAGCGACGGTGACGGTAAGCGTGACCAATGTGGTGGAGGTAGCCCCGGTTTTAAGTAGCACCGGCACTGCTAGAATCATGGAAAATGTGCTTGGCGCACCGACCGGATTAAAACTCAATGTGATAGATATCGAAACCGATGCCGATTTGGAATTCACCATTGCCGGAACCGAATCGGCGCAATTTGAAATTGTCAGCGACAGCTCTACAGGTTGGTTGCTCAAACTCACAGCCAATGCGATGTTTGATTATGAGCAAGCCCAAAGCATTCCACTAACCATTACTGCCAATAATGGGGTGGTTGATTCTAACACGCTTGAGGTTATGGTTGCGGTCGTAGATGCCAATGATAACGCCCCGCAATTTTCACAGAGCAGATATGGGAAAACTATGTCAGAAGATGCCGCGCTTGGCAGCATCGTTACCACAGTGATAGCAAGTGATGTTGATGCGAGTAATCAATCAATTACATTCTCAATTATTGATGGCAATGATGATGGGCGCTTTTCAATTGATAGTGATGGCATCGTTCGCCTTGTCAAAGCCTTGGATCGTGAAACGGCAAGCGAACACGAGATCACCGTAGAGGCGGTGGATGATGCGGGTAATTCTAACACTGTTAAAGTCGGTGTGAGCGTCCGTGATGTCAATGATAACGCGCCCGTTTTAACGATATCAACAACGACTGGGAGTGTTTTGGAAAATGAAACAGAGGCGTTAACAGGTATTATTATTGAAGTTGCCGATAAAGATGACGAGTATCGTTTTAGCTATGATTTTACTATCACCAGTGATGATGCTATTGATTACTCCGAACATTTTGAGGTCAGTATCGTATGGCCTTTTGGCGGCGAAAAGCGTTTGGAACTGGTTACCAAGGGTCAAAAGCGTTATTATCTTGATTATGAAACCTCGCAAGTCATAAATCTAAAAATCAAAGCAAATGATGGTGATTTTGATTCAAATGAAATTGCGGTAACGCTTACGGTTTTGAACGTAAATGATAACGCGCCAACCCTCAACATCACCTCAACGCATCAGGATAATGATGGCGCGCATTATGGGCAGGTGACCGAATTGGATTCCACCGCCCCGCTTACGGGCTACACTATGCGTATTACCGATTTGGATGGGGATTTAATCGCGCCTTCTGATTTTCAAATTGAAATGCGCGATAATTTCAGAAGCACGCTAGAACTAGCCGACAAATTTGAATTTGTGCGCGATGGCAACCAGTGGCTTCTGCAATTAAAGCCCGGCGAAGTGATTAGTTTTGACGAGCAACTGCAAAGCACGAATGAGGCAAAAATCAGCGGCAGTTTAGATGTGCGTGTCTTTGATGGGGAGCATTGGTCGGAAAGCGAAAATCTAACGATTCAAGTGCTGGGAATCAATAACAATCCGCCGGTTTTGACCACCCTAGGCACAGCCGATGCAAGTGTCGTTGAAGCGCGCACGGGCATAACAACGGGAATCTATTTTATCGTTTCGGATATTGACGGCGGCAGTTTAAGCGGCAATGATTTTACCATCACCGGCGACCAAGCTGGTAAATTTACCATGGCAACAGAAATGGTTGATTATCGTGGTAGTGATCGGATTTTTGCTCTTAAATTGAAAGAAACTTTGTCGTTGGATCATGATGATGGCGATACGCTCAATCTTAAAGTAAAGGCGCATGATGGCGTCTTTGATTCGGAGATTATTGATGTTGTTGTGCGCGTGCATGAATTCAATGATAATCTAACATTCGCACAAAAACTTTATTCAACATTCCATCCCGAAAACACGCCCATTGATCCAAATGATGCATCAACAAGCGCGCTGATTCAGGTAGCGGCGCTAAGCCAAGATGAGACTGTTCAAATATCCTATTCCATCACCGCCGGCAATGATGATGGGTTGTTTGCGATTAACGCCGATAGCGGCATGATCAGTGCGCGTAATATGTTGGATGCTGAGAGCGCGGCGCGCCATATTCTGACGGTTACAGCAACCGCAAAAGATGATAGCACCAATAGCGCAACAACCGAACTCGTCATCTATGTGCAGAATAAAGAAGATGCTGCCATCGCCTTTCCCGATGACGATATAAGGATATTTATCTCAGAAGATGTGGATGTCGGCACTTTGCTAACCACGCTCAATGCCGCTAATGCCGATGTTGGCAATCGTGTTATCTACAATATCGTTTATGAGGGCGGTGAAACGGAATTTCTTGTGCGTGATGCCGATTATTACTTTGAACTTAACCAAGTAACGGGCGCGCTCCGCACTAATCGTGCCTTGGATTATGAAACCAAGCAAAGCCATATATTAAAGGTAAGTGCCAATGAAACCACATTTGCCGATGTGACCGTCTTTGTGCGTGATGTTAATGATAATGCGCCGATTGTTATCAACAGTTTTTATGGCCGGTCGCAAGCGAATTCCTTAAAGGAAAATGTTGCTGGTGCGAAGATATACAATCTTGGATATGAGGCCTTGCCTGGAATTATTGTGATTGATTTTGACAGCGATGCGGTCAATAATTTCACCTATACTATCGGCGGTGATAGTGCCGAGCTGTTTGAAATGGTGGAAACGAGCCATGCTAGTGTATTAGGTGAACGGTTATGGGAAATTAAACTCAAAGCTGGGGTCATGGTGGATTATGAGGAGACGGAGAAATTTGATCTCACAGTGCGGTTTAATGATGGGGTTCATGATTCTAATGAGATAGCATTTACCCTCTGGGTCAGCGATGAAAATGATGCACCGCAACTAGGCGCCGCCAGTTATGCGTTTCGCATTTCCGAGACGGCATTGATTGGCGAAAGCATTAGCCAAATCACTGCCATCGACCCCGATAAAGATGCGGTGTTGGTCTATAGTATCAGTGCTGGCAATGCTGATGCGCTTTTTGCCATTGACGCCGAAACCGGCATATTGCGCGTGGCAAAAGCCCTTGATGCCACGGCGGTGGGGAGCCATAATCTTACCGTTTCTGTCAGCGATAGGGGCGTTGCCAGCACGGCTTCGGTAGTGATTGAAGTTGCGGCAAGCGATGGAATTTTCTCTGCCACTGGCGCGCTTATTGGGGCGGTCGCCGATGACCCCGCCGCCACTAGCGCCATAGCGGCAACGGCAAATCTCAGCAACCTCCGCGCCCCCGATGGCACGGCGTTAGGGGCAGGGCAGTTCAGCATTCGCGGCGCCGATTTCCCCGATGCCCCCGATGCGCCCGATGCCCCCCAGCAAAAAATCGGGGATTATGGCACGCTTAGTTTTACCCCCGCAGCTGATGGCAATGGCGGCACTTGGCGTTATGAATTGGATCGTAGCCTTACCAGCACCCGCGCCCTGACCGCCGGCGATATGGTAACCGACACATTCAACCTCGTCTATACCACCATTGGCAACACCCCTGAGACCTATACCGCCCCGCTTACGATTAGCATCAGCGGCGCCGATAACCCGATGAGTTTCACCGAAGCGGTGGCGTATCATTTTTCGCTGGATGAAAACGCCGGGGCTGACACAGCAATAGGCACGGTGTTGGCGAATGACCCCGAACTGGCAATCCAGCCCAGCATTAGATATGCCATCACTAGCGGTGATACGGACCTGTTTGCCATCAATGCCGATAGCGGTATGATCAGTCTCATCGGCGCGGTGGATTTTGAAACTGCTGCCCGCCATAATCTGGAAATTACTGCCACTTCTGCCGATGCCACGGCAACGGTAAATGTGCAGATCAATGTGCAGGATATCAATGAAGCCCCTAGTTTTGCCAACAGCCTATATACCGGCACAATTAGCGAAGCCGCCGCCCTCAATAGCGCCATCACCACCATCACCCCCATCACCGCAACCGATATTGATGCTGGCGAGGTATTCACCTATGCGATTAGCGGCGGCAATGATGATGGGATTTTTGCCATTGATGCCGCCACCGGCGTGGTCAGTTTGGCCCGTGCGGGGCTGGATTTTGAGACCGCCCCAAGCCATGACCTCACCATTGAAGTCACCGATAGTGGCGGGCTTACGGCGCGCACTTTGTTGCGTGTTAGCATCACCGATGCCAATGACGCCCCGCAATTTGCCGAAGCCGTCTATCAGGTTGATTTGCCCGAAGATGCTACATCTGGTGCTGTGCTGGCGACCATTACTGCCAGCGATGGCGATGCCGGCGATAGTCTCACTTATAGTATTAGTGCCGGCAATGATGATGGGCTTTTTGCCATTGATGCTAACACTGGCGTGCTCAGTTATATTGGCAATATTTTTCTTGGTTATGAGACCGCACAGCAAAGTTTTGATATAACCATTATGGTCAGTGATGGCACGGCAACCGCTACCACTATCGCGCGTATTGCCGTCAGCGATGTCAATGAATTCGCACCCATATTTACCCCCGCCACAATCACAAAGCTACACAGCGAAAACACGCCTTTCACCTATGATGTCAGTGCCGGGGTTAGCGATGGTGATGGCGCGGCGCAGCTGACCTATAGCATTACGTCGGGCAATGATGCCGGGCTTTTTGAAATTGGCGCGGAAACCGGCATATTGCGTAATCTTGATGTGTTGGATTATGAAGGCGAACACGGCACTAGATTTCCATTGGATATAGAAGTATCCGATGGCGATAATACCGCGCGTTTAACCTTTAATATATTCTTAGAGGATGTGAATGATAACCCGCTTTATCTGTTGGCTTCTAGTCCGATTGGCACGGTAGCGGAAAACACACGCCCCAATTTAGCACTGGTGCAGATTGAGATTTCAGACGCCGATTCGGCATCACTGCAATCTGCGATTGAGGCGCAGATTACCGGCGACCAAGCCGATAAATTCATGCTAAACATGACCACGTTGCAAGGCAAAAATTATGCCAATCTGTTTTTGAAGCCAAACGAAACGCTGGATTATGAAGAAGCGAGCCTGCTCCGCCTAGCGGTTAGCATTTCTGACGGGGTTTTCACATCCAATAGCCAAGATGTGCTGCTTGTTGTGCGCGATGTTGATGAGCCTTTGAGCCTTGAAGGCGCGCTGTTTGGGCAGGTGCAAGACGCCCCCAATCCGAGTGCGCCGATTGTAGCAACGGGTGCTATTACCGGGCTTTATGACCCTGAAGGCATCACCGCCGTGCCCATGGGTAGCCTGGCGCTCAAAGCGGGCACCGATACAAGCGGTGCCTATGGTGATTTCAGCTTCACGTTAGATGCTGGCGAGACCAATTCCGGGGTTTGGACATATACGCTAGATACCACCGCCACCAACACCCGCGCCCTCACCGAGGGACGCATGGTCACCGAGACTTTCACATTGGTCTATACCGCCACTAGCGGTGCGACTTATGAAGAAGATGTGGTGATTACGATTATCGGCGGGGGCGACCCGCTTGTCTTTAGCCAACCTGATGGCTATGCTTATGCTTTAGCCGAGGATGCACAATCTGGCACTGAGGTGGGGCGCGTGGATGCTAGCGATGTTGATGTGGGCGTGGTCCATGACATCAAATACGTCATTGAAAGCGGCAATGATGATGCACTATTCGCCATTGATGCGGACACAGGAATCATTAGCATCATCGCCGCCCTTGATTATGAGACGGCGGAGGAACATATATTGGTGGTGAAAGCCGAAGACCAAGGCGTGGAAGCTGGCACTGCCACGGCGGAGGTCACGATCGCTGTTTCGGATGTCAATGACAACGCGCCGATGTTTGAAACCGCCGCCATTACCGTCACTGTCGATGAAAACGCCACGATGAACCACGAGGTGGTGCAGGTCGTTGCTAGTGATATCGATACCAATACAACCCTGACCTATAGCATCACGGCGGGGAATGAAGCCGGGCATTTTAGCATTGATGAAAGTGACGGCACGATAAGCGTGGCGGCGGCATTGGATTTTGAGGTCGCGCCCATGCAATATCTATTGAAGGTTGAAGCCTCTGACGGCACCAACAGCAACACACAGGATGTATCCATCGCTTTGAATGATATCAACGAAGCCCCAGAATTTGCCGAAAGCATTTATACGGCAACATTGGTAGAAAATGTCGCGGTTGGCACCATCGTTGCCACCATCACCGCCGATGATATAGATGCGGGCAGTGTACTCAATTACCGCATCAGTGGCGGCAATCAAAGCGGGCTTTTTGCTATTGATGCCACTAGCGGTGCGGTGCGGGTGGCGCGCGCCTTGGATTATGAAACCGCCTCCGTACATCGCCTAGAAATTGAGGCGAGCGACGCCGATGACCCAAATACCAGCGCGCGTGAAGGCAATTTCGCGGCGACAGAATTGCGCGTTTCCGTGACCGATATCGGCGCACAAGGCATCAGTTTCAGCGGCGATTTTGCCGGCACGATAACCGAAGATATGCTGGCAAGTGGTGCGACAGAGTTGACGGCATCAGGGGCGGTGCAGGTGGCTAATCAACCCGCAGGCACGACCCTAACCTTCCTCACCGCCAGCCAAGATAGCATTAGTGCGGTGGTGCAAGTGGCGACCGTCAACGATAAATTGCAGATGACGACATCGTATGGGATGCTGGAATTTGATGCGGCAACCGGTGCGTGGGAATATCGTGCCAGCAATAGCAATCCGTTGGTTCAGGCACTGCGGACGGGTGAGTCGGTGGTTGAAAATTTCGTCATGGCGGCACAGGTGGATGGTGAGAGCAAAAAAGCCACTATCGCCATCACCATCAATGGCGTTGATGAGGTTTTGCATTTCGTTGATGACAATGGCGCGCGGGCTACGGATTTCATGCCCGAACTGACGCTTGATGTGAATGATGCGGGGATTGGCACGTTGGATGGGGCGGTGGTATCTGCTGGGCTGGCGGGGCATATTGGTGGTTTGCAGACCGCCGCCAATTTGCGCTTTGCCTTTGATGAGGAGGTTAGCGCGAGCATCAAAAGCCTGTTTTTGCTGAATAGTAGCACCGGGGCGCTTGTCTATCGTGGCACTAAGGATAATCTACATGATTATGGCGGTGAAATTACGCTGGCATTGGTGGCATCGGCGCCGGCTGAGACTACGGACACTTTGCCTTTCACGGCGGTGGTTAAACCTAATCTGTTCTTTGATGATGTCGGCGTCTATGCGCTTGATGTGTCGGAACACGCCGAACAAGGGGCGGTGGTTGGCGCAATGGCGGTGACCAATCAAGGCAATGATGAGGCACTGACCTATCGGCTCGTTGGCGATGCGCCCAATCCGAGATTTAGCATTGATGCGTCAGGGGTTATTCGTCTCAATGTGGCGTTGGATTTTGAGGGCACGAGCAGCTATAGTCTTGCGGTAGAGGCGCGCACCACTAGCGGTGATACGATTGACAAAGCCATCACCATCCAAGTTGCTAATGCCGATGATGGCATCGCTGTTATTGATATTGACCAGAGCGCGCCGGATCTCGTTGTCGGCACGATTCTCACCGCGCGCGTGATTACCGAAGACCCTGACGGCGTTGGCGATGCAAACTCAGCAGTCTGGCAATGGTTCTACAAAAGCGACCCAGATACCGTTATCGCCACTGGTGAAATCTATACGATCAGAGAAGAAGATCGCGGTGAAAAACTCGGCGTTAGGCGCGTTTATGAAGATAGCATCGGCGATACTAGCGTTGAAATGCAACTCAAACAGCCGGTCAAGCGCGTGCATGTCAATCCCGAAAACCCCAGCGAACAAGACCACCACATGAAAGCGAAAGACGGGCAAGCATCAACCATCATCGCCGGTGATGGCGCCGATGATATTCAGGATGGCACGCGCAATGATGTCATTATCGGCGGTAAGGGCGATGATAGGATCAACCTCAATGGCAACACAAATCACGATGATGAGGATGAGGTCATCTATACCATGGGCGACCATATGGCAAAAGATGGTGGCGACCAGATTACCGGCTTTACGCGTGGGCGCGATAAATTCATCTTTGCTATGGATAGCACCCCCGAAAGCGCAGCCATTACCGATATGGACGCATTTCTTGACTATGTGCGGAATGGCACGGAGCAGGTCAATGACGACCAATTTTTGGTGCAACTTAATTTTATCTTTCTGCCCGATGATACGCCGATGTTGGATGGGTTGTTGTTCCATTTTAGCAATGCCGATTATTTTGATGGCGGACGGGTTTCGGTGCCGATGGTCATGCTGTCGTTTGCCGAAGCCATGAGCAAGGAGGAGGTCATCGCCGTCTTTGGCAGTGATAAAAGCGATGTGCATGCCAATGTCAATGGCAATGGCATTTTGACCAATTTGGATTATTTGGATGATTTATTGGGCGGGGATGATGCGCTCGGCTTCCAAATCAATGAGGTGGTTTAAGCGTCCCTGACGCCCCTTATTTCCAGCTGATTTGCGCGAAAGTGCCGCAATGGGGGCAGATGGCGTGATAGTCATCGCTCACCTGCTGGCACGAGGCGCAGAGCCAATTAGGGGCGCGGGGGGCATTGAAATTTTGGCGTAGAATCATGGCGCTATCGGCACTGGCACCGGTGCCAGTTTTGTCGGGGTTTTGTTCGGCTAATTCGGCTAGTAATTGCCAGATGCGGGTGTCGCGCGCCTCCATTGGAATCAACTCGGCAAGGCGCGTGGCTTCCCCCCATAGACCCTGTTCTAGGGCGACACGTGCCGAGGCAAAGAGTGCTTCTTTTTGATTGCCCCCTTGTTCCGTGAGTTTGATGAGGCGGGCGAGTTTTTTCGCTGGCGTCCCCGACCAATGCGCCAGCAATTTTTCGGCAAGGCGCGGATGCGGGGCGCTGATAAATCCGCGTTCCATGAGGGCGGTGGCTTTGCGGGTTTTCTGTTCGGCTAGAAAAAACTCGGCTTGTTCCAATATGGCCGGCAGGAAATTTGCATCGGCTTGGATGGCGCGGGTGAGGAATTTTTGTTTAAGGCGCGGGGCGGTGGCTTGGCGGGCGCGCTCCAACAAAATGCTGGCTTCTGCATGGGCATGGGTGTGGGGGGCGGAGATGTCGCTGTCCCCTTGGCGGGCGATGCGGAAGGCTATCTCGGCTTCATCCCATGCGCCGTGTTTGGCTTCTAAAACAAAAAGCGCATCGGCGATGCTGGGGGTGCGGGGTTTTAATTTCATGGCGGCGCGCCCGGCCAGCAATGCGCTGTCTTCATCCCCCGCTTCTAGGGCTAGGCGCATATTGCCGATATGCCCAAAATGGGCGGTATCGGCATTTTTTTTGAGGGCATCAAAATAACGCCTCGCAGCTTCGCGGTCGCCGCTAAGGCTGGTCGCTTGTGCCATCAGTAAATCGGTCAGAACATCATGCCCCAAATGATGCACCGATTTGCGCGCGTATTTGAGTGCGGCACGTCCCTCCCCCGCCGCCACCGCAACCATGCCCAAAGCCAGCGCGCGTTGTCCTAAACGTTGATGGCGGCGGGAAAAGCCGCGGGTGAGGGCGCGGGGGATGCCTGCCAAAAAACTGAGCATGCGGTCTAAAATTAGCACCAGCCAAATGATGATGAAAGCGGCGGCGATGAGCAGGCTTGTTCGGGCAGTGAGACGCCAGCCTAGCCAATCAATCTGTGTCGTGCCTTCATGGGTTGCTAGGAAATGCGCCAGCGTCCCGATAATTACAATCCATAGAATTAAAGAAATAATACGGCGCATCTATTGTTCCGTCCCGCGCATTAGGCGGTCAAGCGTTTGATTGAGGGCGCGGCGCGCGGCATAGGCTTGTTGCCATGCCAGCATATCCTCATGGTCGCCGGATAATGTGCGCACGGCTTTGAGCGCATCGGTGCTATTGCGCCGTGCTATCGCATCGGTTAAAGCATCCACCGAATTTTGCGCGGGATTGAGGGGGCGCAGTTGGATGAGTTTTGTGAAAGGGGCGAGCCATGCCGCCCAGCCCGATGGTTCGGGGGGTGGTTCAATGGCGGGGGTATCGGGGATGCGTGCTTGCATTTCTTGCCATAATTGGTCAAGCGTTGGTGGCGGGTTTTGCGCCCATTTTTCAAGCGCCTGCCAGCGCGCATCCACCGCTACTGCCTCGCGCAAAATTTCGGCAAAAGCCGTGCCGTTGCCGGCGGCGATAGTGATGGCACTAAAATTATCGGTGGGGGTGGTGGCGGAGTTATCGGTGGCGGCGGAGCGTTCCTGTATTTCGCGTAATGTGCTTTCAAACTTGGCGATTTGTGCTTCTAGCGCGCTGATTCGCTCTGCGCGCGCTTCGTTATTTTGTGCGGATTTTTTTAGCGTGGCGATGGCGCTGTGCAAACCGCTGATGTCCGCTTGCCAATCGGGGATTTTGTCAAAGCGCATCCAATTATTGATGCCCAGCCCCACCGCGACCACCGCCAATATCAGCACCCCCGCCAATCCCCAATGGCGTGTTGAAGGCGCATCGGTTTTGCGCGCGGCGGCTTGCACCAGCGGTTTTGGCGGGGCGCCCGCGGACGTTTTTTTTGCTTGTTTTGCCATATCCTATCCGTTCTTGTGCTTACTAAGTGTCCGCGCCGCTTCCAGCATCAGCGCGTGATGCGGGGCGGGGACAATGTGGATTTTATGCCATGCTTGCCCCGAAAGTCCAGCGATGCGTGGGCTCAGGGCAATTAACTGCATGCATTGGCGGTAAGGGTCAAGCTTGTGGGTGGTGATTAAATGGTCAAATTGCGCCCCCGCCCGCCCGGCATGCACCAACACGAAACAGGGGGCGCCGCTGGCAATGCGCGCGCAAATTTTGGCATCAAGCTGCGATTCTAACACGGCTTGATAGACTATCAGGCGGCTGATGTGTTTGGTGCTGTTGGCGGTTAGGTCAAAACTGATATCTGCGCCACTTGCCCAGCAGAATTTTTGGTAGGGGCTGGCATTTATCAGCGTCAGCAAGCCGGTGCTATCATCCGCCCCCCCCCGAATATTTTGAAACCCTGCTTTCTTGGCGGCGGCTTCAGTTGCTTCGCCTATAACGAAACATGGTTTATTGAGCGCGGCGTGTTTTGCCAATAATGGTGCGGCGTGGCGACTGGTTAGGATATAGGCTTCAGCATCTTCGTTTGGGGCGGGGAAATCGCGGGGTTCAATCCGCATCATCGGCGCGGTTAGGGCTTCAAGCCCCGCATCCATCAGCGCGCGGCAATCGGCGTTGGCATCTTCTAGGGGGCGGGTGCTGATGATAAAAGGCTTTTTTTTCATGGCAATATCCCGCCTGCTTGTTCTAACAATTTTTGTCCCATTTCGCGCGCTATATTTTCGCCATCGCCTACAGGGGCGGTGATCTCGTCCGTGAAAATTTTACTGCCGTCAAGCGCGGCGAGCCAACCGCGAAAATGGATTTTGTCGCCGCTAATATGCGCGCTGGCGGCGATGGGGGTGCGGCATGAGCCGTCTAGCGTGGCAAGGAATCTACGTTCTGCCGCGACCTCCGCACCGCTAATCGCATCATGGATTTTTGCTAAATGCGCTTGCACGTATTTTTGGCGCAAATTTTGGGGCATACGTGCCTGCACCAAAATCGCACCTTGGGCGGCGGCGGGGAGCATTTCTGCTTCGGCAAGGGGATGCACATCTGCCGTGATGCCGAGGCGATTCAATCCTGCCATCGCCAGAATAATCGCATCATACGCGCCCGCTTCTAGGGCTTGGATGCGCGAATGCACATTGCCCCGCAACAGCACCGGTTCAATATCGGGGCGGTGTTGGCGCAAGGCGGCGGTGCGGCGCACCGATGCTGTGCCGATGCGCGCATTTTTTGGCAATGCGTCCAAATTGGCATAAGCCCCGACTAGCGCATCGCGGCGGTCGCTTCGGGGGAGAATCGCGGCGATTGCGGTGTCGGGGGCGAGGGCGGTCTCGACATCCTTGCCCGAATGCACCGCCGCATCGGCTTGCCCCGCCAATAAGGCTTGTTCTAAGGTTTTGACAAAAAGCCCTTTGCCGCCAATTTCGGCGAGAGACCTGTTTAATTCCGCATCGCCTTGGGTGGTTAGGGGGGTGATGGCGGTGGGTAACGCACCCATGGCGGATTGCAGGGCGTGTTGCACTTCGGCAGTCTGTGCCATGGCGAGGGGGGAGGCACGGCTGGCGAGGATTAGCGGGGCGGATGTAAATGCCGAAATATGCGGTGGCGCTGTCATATCCGTTTCTTACGCATAACCGCGCCCATTGCCAAGCCCTTACGCATATAATTCTGCTGACCTTGATGGTATTTTGCGTTAGGATGCGGGGATGAAAAATTTGATTTTAGGGATTGAGACGAGTTGTGATGAGACCGCGGCGGCTTTGGTGGATGCCGGGGGGCGCATCCATGCCAATCAGATCTTTTCGCAACTCAGCGCACACCAACCGCATGGGGGGGTGGTGCCGGAAATCGCCGCGCGCGCCCATAGCGACCGCATTGGCGCTGTTATCAAAGCGGCGTTTGATGAAGCCGGGGCAACGCCAAAAAATATTTCTGCCATTGCCGCCACCGGGGGACCCGGGCTTATCGGCGGCGTGTTGGTGGGGACGGTGGCGGCGAAAGCCATGGCGACGGCGCTCAATCTGCCGTATTATGCGGTCAATCATTTAGAAGGGCATGCTTTGACGGCACGGCTGACGCATGGTGTTAAATTTCCTTTTTTGTTGTTGTTGGTGTCGGGCGGGCATAGCCAGATTTTGGCGGTGCATGGGGTGGGGAATTATACGCTTTATGGCACGACGCTAGATGATGCGGCGGGGGAGGCGTTTGATAAATCGGCAAAAGTTTTGGGCTTGCCGATGCCCGGGGGGGCGAATCTTGAACATCTGGCACAAGGCGGGGATGCGCAAAAATTTGACCTGCCGCGTCCTATGCGGAAAAAACCCGGCTGTGATTTGTCGTTCTCGGGGTTGAAAACGGCATTAGTAAAAGCTTGGGAGGATGGGGGCAAAGACGCCGCTAACGCCCCGCATCTCGCCGCCGCATTACAGGAAGCGATTAAGGATTGTTTGGTGGACCGGTGCCGTAATGCTATGGCGCGCTTTCGTGCTGAGGTGGCAGATACGGCGGATTTTGTTGTCGCTGGGGGTGTGGCGGCGAATCAGGTGATTCGCACTAGCCTCAAAGATTTGGCAGATGCCGAAGGGTTTGGTTTTTGCGCCCCGCCCCTAGAACTATGCACGGATAATGCGGTGATGATTGCTTGGGTGGCGGCGGAATATATGGGGGCGGGATTGCCGCCGACCCCCCTTGATTTCGCCCCGCGCCCGCGTTGGGCTTTAGCGTCATGAGCCGCGTTGCCATCATCGGCGGCGGGGCATGGGGGAGCGCGCTGGCATCGCAATTAGCCCGCCAAGCCCACGAAGTTTCGGTGCTGGTGCGCCGCCAAGAATTAGCCGATGCGCTGATGGGCGGGCGCGCCCCGCTTTTGGACGGGCTGGCAATTACGCCGCCGCATCTCGCGAGCACCGATGCCGGGGCAGTTTTGGCAGGGGCGGAGGCGGTGTTGGTGGTGGTGCCGGTGGCGGCGACAGTGGCGGCGCTTTCATTGATTATCAAGCACGCGCCCAAAACCGCGCCGGTGGCACTCACCGCCAAGGGGCTTGATGCGGAAAGCGGGGCGTTGCAGCCCGAATTGGCACTTGAACATTTAGGGCGCGGGGGGGTGATGCTGTGCGGTCCGAGTTTTGCTGATGCGGTGGCATTACAAAAACCTTGTTGTTTGGTGGCGGCCGCGAAGCGCGCCGATGATGCCACCGCGATTGCCGCGCTGTTTCACGCTACGACGATTCGCGTCTATACGAGTGCTGACCCTATCGGTGTCGCGGTGGGGGGGTCGGTGAAAAATACCATTGCTATTGCTGCCGGTATTGTTGGGGCGTTGGGGCTGGGTGCGAATGCGCGCGCGGCTTTGATTACGCGGGGGCTGGCGGAAGCGACACGGCTGGCACTGGCCGTTGGCGGCAAGCGCGAAACATTATTTGGGCTGGCAGGGGTAGGCGATATGTTATTGAGTTGCACCGATGCGCATTCGCGCAATTATGCTTATGGGGAGGCGTTGGGGCGGGGGGTGCCGCCGCCATCGGTATTGGCAGAAGGTGCGCGCACCGCCGCGAGTCTAGCCAAGCGCGCCGAGATTCTGGGGGTGGAGGCACCGATTATCGCGGCGGTAGACCGCGTGGTCAATGATAATGCTGATATTGAAAGTGAGATTAAAAATTTACTGGCACGTCCGGTAGACCAAGAATGGACAGAACTTTAGAGGAGATACAAATGCAAACATGGCTTTTTAAGTCCGAACCATCAACATGGTCGTGGCAAGACCAGCTTGATGCCGGGGAATCTGGGACGGGTTGGGATGGCGTGCGCAATTACCAAGCGTCTAATAATATGAAAGCGATGGCGCTGGGTGATTTGGGGTTTTTCTATCATTCGGTCAATGAGAAACGCATTGTCGGCATTGTTGAAGTCATCGCGCTTTATCACCCGGACCATACCGATGCTAGTGGGCGTTTTGGGATGGTGGATGTTAGGGCGGTTAAATCGGTGGTGCGCCCGGTGAGCCTTGCTGAGATTAAAGCCAATCCTAAACTGGCTAATCTAGCACTGATTCGCCAATCGCGTCTATCGGTGGTGCCGGTATCGCCTACGCATTGGGCGGAATTATTGCGTATGGCGGAAACAACGCTTTAATGCGATTCGGTATCAATGTTGTTGTGGGGTTTCGGGGGGCGGCGCATCAGCCACCATACCCCGACTATATCCAATATCCCCACCCACGCACGATCAAGAATCCGATATTTTGATTTTCCCGCCCCACGCGGACGATGCCCCACTGCCACCGCTAGCACCGCCGCCCCCTCACGCTGGGCCAGGATGGGCAGGAAGCGGTGGATGTGGTCAAAATAGGGTAGGCGCAAAAATAGCGCGCGGTCAAAGATTTTTATGGCGCAACCGCTATCAGGGTGGCGGTCGCCTAATAGCCACAAGCGCAAATGTTTGGCGCATTTTGATGCCACGCGCTTGCTCCAAATGTCGCGGCGTTGCGTGCGGTGTCCTGCTATCATGACAAAAACGTTTCCTTTCGTTTTTTCTTGGTGCCATATTTTTTCTAGCATCAGCAGGTCGGCGGGTAGATTCTGCCCATCGCCGTCAAGCGTGGCAATCAGCGCGCCTCTTGCCGTTAAAATGCCGGAGCGTAGTGCCGCGCTTTGCCCGAGATGGTGTTGATGCGTGATGACGCGCAAAAATGGATATTTTTTGGTTGTGGCGGCGGTGAGTTCGGCGGCGGTGGCATCGGTGCTGGCGTCATTGATATAGATGACCTCAATGGCACGCCCTTGAAACGCCGCATCTAACTCGGCAATGAGGGGGGCGATATTGCCGGCTTCATCGCGCACTGGCACAATAATGCTGATTTCGGGGGTTTTGCACATGGATTTTCCCTTAAAGGTGGGGGGTTATTGCTGGCGGCGATAAATCCCCATCCGCACGGGCGCGCCTTTTGCATAATTATAGCCTTCTATCACGGCAATTTGTGTTACTGCGACGCCTTTTTGACTTAGAATATCTAGGAATTTTATAGATTCTGCGGCTTCGACTAAAGCGATGCCATCCGCCGCTTCAAGTAAAAATAGCGCGGTTTGTTCGGGGTTGAATAGCAATAAATCTTCCCCGAGGGCAAAGACTAGCGAGGGTTCGTGATAGCCGCTGGCGGCGATGGGTTGGTCGTTAAAACCTTGGCGGGTTAGTTCGGCTTTGATGCGGGGGGCGAGGTGGAAATCTTGTATGTTTGGTAATACGCCGCCTAAGGTGCTGGCGTGGAAGGCGGCACCGGCTAAGAACATGGCGATGAGATGCTGGGGCTTGCTATCGCGCCGCCACAGAAAGCCGAAAATGCCTGCCGCACATCCCAAAAGAAAGACGCATGCCGCCCCCCATAAAGACCCCCCATAAAGGCTCGCAATAATAAAAACCGCCGCGCCTAGAAGCGGACCTAGTGCCAATGCTAGATATTCAAAACCGATGATGAGCCATGCGGTATGCCAGTGTTTTTTGGGCGGGGTGGCGGTGCTGGCAAAACATGCTATCAGCAGTGCTATGGCGGGCAACACTGGCAGGCTGTAATGGAGCAATTTTGTTGGGGCTAATTCAATCACCAACCAGAATGGAATAATCCACGCCAATAAAAACCGCGTTGATGGGGCGTGGCGATGTTGCCAAATGCCTTGAATACTGCGCGCCAATAAGAGACTCCCCGGCCATAGCACGAGCATTAAAGCGACTAAATGTGCGCCAAATGGGGCGAAATGCTGTTCTTGGACGCCGGTCAATTTGCCGAGAAAATCATCCCTAATCGCCGAAATCAAAAACGCGCCATCGGTATCGGTGCTCACCAACAACACCCACGGCAGAATCAGCATGGTCAGCACCACCACCCCGAATAAAGGGCGCGATTCTAATATCCAAGCGAAGCGGCGTTCCCATAGCGATACGCCGAGGGTGGTAAGGGCTAGAATCGCCGGGGCAACCGGACCTTTGAC
This sequence comes from uncultured Alphaproteobacteria bacterium, assembly GCA_958431225.1. Taxonomy (GTDB): domain Bacteria; phylum Pseudomonadota; class Alphaproteobacteria; order Puniceispirillales; family UBA1172; genus UBA12202. Next base: position 1,126,576 of record OY288107.1, read on the forward strand.
CAAAATACCAAACGCCACCGCCACCCACATCATGAGGCTGTAATGCCCGGAAATATAGTGTTGCTGGCGCGCCCGATGGAAAATCTGCCAGAGCGCGTATTGTTGCACTAGCACCAAGAAACAGAGCATCATATCGGTCTTGGCGAGGCGGCTTTCTACGGCGAAAATCAAACTGGTGCCGATGATGCTGGCGGCGAGGAGGCTTTGGCGGCGTCCCATCATCTGGCTGGCGAAAGCGAACAGCATCACGCCAACACCAAAGCCGGCTAAAATGCTCGGCAGACGATACGCCCATAATCTGTCGCCAAAAAATGCCGCCGATGTCGCTTGCATCCAATAAATGCCGGCGGGTTTTTTGGCGCGCAATTCTTCTTGGAAGCGGATGGTGATGATATCGCCGCTATCGCGCATCTGGCGACTGGATTGCATATAGCGTGCCTCATCACGATCCATCGGCGGCAACTGGCTAACCCCGGGCAGAATCACCAATGCCAACAACAGAATCAGCCCAAAAAAACCCAAGTTTTTTCGTGCCATTTGCGCTATAGAAAGGGGTGAGAAATTCATAGCGGTATTCTAACGCAATAATGAAATCGGTTTATTCATGAACAAAACGCCTCTACATCAATTCTTAACGCAAAAATCTAGCGATGCCAAGCGCATTCGCCGTCAGGTTTGGCGCATCGCTATTCCGGTGATTATTGCCAATAGTTCGGTGCCGTTGGTGGCGATGGTGGATACGGGCGTCATGGGGCATTTGGCACACGCTTATTATATTGGGGCGGTGGCGTTGGGGAGTTTTCTGTTTAGTTTGATTCTGGCGGCGTTCGGGTTTTTGCGTATGGCAACCACAGGATTTGTCGCCCAAGCTGCCGGGGCGGAAGACCACGAATTGGTGCTGGTGCATTGTTGGCGGGGGTTGATGGTGGCGGTGATTCTGGGGCTGGTGGTGGTGGCATTGACGCCGTTTATCATTGCGCTTGCCGCCCAGATTTTGACGATGAGTGCGGAAGTGGAAGCGGGGATGGCGGTGTATTTACGCATCGTTTGCCTCGCCGCCCCTGCGGTTACCGTCAATATGGTGATTCTGGGGGTGCTGTTCGGCTTGCAACGCATCAAGGCGACGATGCTACAACTGATTACCATCAATAGCATCAACATTATCGGCAATCTGGTGCTGGTCTATGGGGTGGGGATGCGGGTGGAAGGCGTGGCACTGGCAACGGCGCTGGCGCATTATTGCGGCTTGGCGGTGAGCCTGCCTTTGATGGTGTCGGCGTTGCGAAGGGGGGCGCCGTTGCGTCTGTCGTCATGGGGGGAGGTGTTTGATTTGCGCGCGTTGGGGCGGTATTTGTCGCTGGGGCTTGACCTGACCATCCGCACGAGTTGCATCATCTTGGCAGAGTTATTCGTGTTGAATGCTGCATCGGGTATTGATGATGTCGCACTCGCCGCCTCACAGGTGGGGTTCGTGATTTTTGGGGCAATCGCCTATCCGTTGGATGGTTTTGCGCATGCGGCGGAGGCGCTAACCGGCACGGCGATTGGACGCCGCGATGGGGTGATGTTCCGCCATGTTTTACGTGAAACTTTGTTGCTGGCGGTGGTCATGGCGGCGGTGATGGCGGCGGTGCTGGCTTTGGCGGGGCCGCTTCTCATCAGCACTTTGACGTCCATCCCCGAAGTGATAGAAGTAAGCCACCGCATCCTGCCGATTTTGGTGGTGATGCCATTAGTGTCGGTGCTGGCGTTTCAGATGGATGGCGTTTTTGTTGGCGCGACTATGGGGCGCGATATGCGCAATGCGATGCTGGTGTCGGTGGCGGTGTTTGTGCCTTTGGTCTATGTGTTTCAGCCGTGGTTTGGTCTGATTGGTATCTGGCTTGCTTTTTTGCTTCTGCTTGGGTTAAGAGGGATAACATTATGGTGGCGCATCGGGCATGTTCGTGGCTTGATGGCGCCAGATTGAGGAGGGGTTTATGAAAGTTCTAGTTGCAAAAAATGCCAAGAGCCGAGCGATTCGGCGCATTGCCCCGGATGCTTGGCAGAAATGGCGCAAAACCGCCCCGGCGCGCTGGTTGCATTGGTTGGATAGTTGCGGGTTTTTGCCCGGTGATGATGGGGCGATGTTGGGGGTGCCTGATGCGAAATATCGGCTTGAGGCGGTGGTGCAAGGCGCGTCTGCGGATGCGTTTGCTGATGGGGCTAAAGCTAGCAGATTGGCGGCGGGGGTCTATCATTTGGACGATGCCGATGCCGAAATGGTGGAGGCGTTTGCTTTGGGGTGGGCGTTGGAACATTATGATTTTTCGGATTATCGCGCGCCTAAATCTAAACCTGCCCCTGTTGCGAAATTGGCGATTGCTGATGCCGCTTTGCGTAAGCGGGTGATGGCTTTGGCGGCGGCAACGGCGCTGGTGCGCGATTTAATCAATGCCCCGGCGAATCATCTGACCCCCAAAGCGTTAGAGGTTGCGGCGCGTAAATTGAGCCGCGATTTTGGCGGCAAAATAAACATCACCAAAGGCGCGGCGCTCGCCAAAAAATTTCCTGCCATCCATGCCGTGGGACGCGCCGCCGAAGTGCCGCCGCGCCTCATTGATTTGCGCTGGGGGCGACGAGGCAAGCGGGTGACGCTCATCGGCAAGGGCATCACCTTTGATAGTGGCGGCTTGGATATTAAGCCGTCCTCGGCGATGGAGATCATGAAAAAAGATATGGGCGGGGCGGCGCATGTGTTGGGGCTGGCGCAACTGGTGATGGCATTGAAACTGCCTCTGCGTTTGCGCGTGTTGATTCCTGCCGCCGAGAACGCCATTTCTGCCCAAGCCATGCGCCCGCTTGATGTCATAGACACGGCGGCGGGGATTGCGGTTGAGGTGGGGAATACCGATGCTGAGGGGCGGTTGGTGTTGGCGGATGCGTTGCATCTTGCTACGCAACAGCACAATGATGTGGTGATTGATTTTGCCACCTTGACCGGTGCGGCGCGGGTGGCGCTTGGCACCAATCTGCCGGCGTTGTTTTGTAATGATGCCGATTTGCAACAGGAGCTATTGGCGCATGGCGATAAAACGCGCGACCCATTATGGGCATTGCCCCTGCATGCGCCGTATGATGCACAATTAGACCAAGGCTATGCGGCCCTGTCTAGCACTGGTGCCGCGCGTTATGGCGGGGCGATTACCGCGGCGTTATTTCTGCAACGCTTTTTGGCGAAGCCGCAAAAATGGGCGCATATTGATGTCATGGCGTGGAATTTATCGGCGCGTCCCGGGCATCCTAAAGGCGGGGAAGCGATGGGGATGCGCGCGGTATTTAGCCTGCTTGAAGCATGGGCAAAGCCTTAATACCCCCCCCTAATACCCACGTTCTATATTGACCGGATTGACTGGGGGTTTGCCGTCTAGGATGTTGAGGATGGATTGCATCACTTGTTCTGCGGCGGTGATGGGGCTGGTTTGGGCGGATACATGCGGCCAGATGGTGATTTTGGGGTGCGCCCACAGGGGGCTTTCAGGGGGTAGCGGTTCGGTGCGGAACACATCTAAACACGCCCCGGATAAATGCCCGCCATCAATGGCATCTATCAGTGCGTCCTCATCAACCTGCAAGCCGCGTCCGCAGTTGATAAAATACGCGGTTTTTTTGAATTTTTTGAAAGTGGCGGCGGAAAATAGGTCGCGGGTTGCGCTGGTGAGGGGGAGGATGGATACCACATAATCGGCTTTGTTGAGGCATTGGTTAAAGCCATCGATGCCGGTGAGACTCGTGACGCCTTTTAAGGTTTTTTGGCTCCGCGACCACCCCAACACGTTGAAACCTAGCGCGGCGATGGTCTCGGCAACATGCCCGCCTATTGCCCCCATCCCCAATAGTGCCACGGTGAAATCGCTGGCGAATTTCGGCTCAATGCGAATCCAGTCGCGTTTTTTGGCGGCATCCTGATAGGTCGCGTCATCGCGGTGCTGTTTCAGAATCGCTAACGCCACCCACGCCGCCATGGATTGTGCCATGAACGGGTCAATTAACCGCCCCAAGACTAAATCTTTGGGGAAAGTCGCATCGTCAAGGATGTGATCCACGCCTTGTGCTAACGATATTACCCCTTTTAGATGGGGCAATTTTGCTAATGCCCCTTTTGGCGGTGCCCAGGCGATGATGATTTCGGCTTCTTGTGCTTCGGGGGCATCAATCGGCACTAGGCGTATGCGGCGGTTGATTTTGTCTAGCCATTCCTGCCAGATTTTTATGTCGTAATCGGGTTGGTGGTAGATGGCTAAAATGTCGCGTTCGGGCATGATTGTGTCTCCCATGGATCTTTCTAGGGGGGGGGTCTTTCTATGTCAAAATCGCTTTGGCGGCGGCGTGGAGTTTGGGCGTGGCGGCGGCGAGGATGCTGCCGTCAAAACCATCTAGGCTGATGGGCGCGCCATCCCATTGGCTGATGACCCCGCCCGCACTTTCTATCACCGGCACTACTGCCATGATATCATAGGCGTTGAGATTGGTTTCAACGACCAAATCGCACCAACCGCTAGCGAGGTGGGCGTAATTGGCGCAGTCGCCCCCGTAATTGGTGAGGTAGCACGCTTCTGCCAGTTGGTTAAAGCGCGCGATGTTTTTTGCGCCTAATAATTGCGGGCTGGTAGTGGCTAGGCGGGCTTCTTTTAAGGTGCTGATGGTGCTGGTTTGGCTAGGGGCAGGACGCCCGCTTTGCCCGTGCCAGCATTGTTCTAGAATCGGCAAATCTATGATACCTATTTTTGGCATGCCGTTTTCCAATACCGCAATTAAAGTGCCGAAAAGCGGGTTGCCACTAACAAAGGCGCGGGTGCCGTCAATGGGATCTAGCACCCATGTGAAAGGGCTGGTGCCTTGATGCTTGGCTTCTTCTTCGCCGATAATGCTGTGGTCGGGGTAGTGTTTTAGGATGGCGCGTCTTAGGGCGTGTTCGGCTTCCTCATCGGCACTGGTGACCGGGCTTTGGTCGGCTTTGGTGCGGATTTTTGGTTGTTGCCGAAAATACTGGTGAATAATGGGGCGACTGATTACCGGAAGCCCCTGCGCAAATTCCGCCAATTCATCAAGCATCGTCATGGGGTTCTAGGGAAGCGGGGCGGGATTGTCGGCAAGCGTCCGCATCCACGCGATGATATTGGCGCGGTCTTTGGTTTTTTTGAGGCCGGCGAAATTCATCTTGGTGCCACTAATCCGTGCCTTGGGCTTAAAGAGAAAATGGTTGAGTTCATCATACGTCCAACTGCCCCCATGTTCCGCCATGGCTTTAGAATATTTGAAATCGGGGTTTAAGGCAAAACCGCGATTGACGATATTGTAAAGATTGGGTCCGACCCTATTTGCCCCGCCTTTATCAAAGGTATGACACGCCGTGCATTTCCTTGATTGGGCTTGTCCGGCGGCGATATCGGCAGTGGCTAGGAGGGGGGTAATCGGTTCGACTTCGGCGGGGGCAGATGGGGTGCTTTGTCCGGCGCCCGCACTTTCCGCCACCTCAAAAGGATAGGGGTTTTCGGCGAGTTTTTGGTGCGGGATTAAAATTGCACCCAATTTCACCCCGCCCATCAACAACAAGCCGCCGCAAAGAACACCCGCTGCCATTTTATTGAAATTTAGATTGCTCATAATGTCCCATCGCCTTCTTTTACGTTAGAGGTGCTAGCCATAGCATATTCAGCGTGATAAAAATAGGTATTTTTCACCTAAGAGAGTGCCCAAAGAGGATTCCGATGCGCCATGATGCCTCAAAATATATTATTGTCATTCCGGCGCGCCTCGCATCAACGCGCTTGCCGCGAAAAATGTTGCGCGATGTGGCGGGTGTGCCGATGATTGTGCGCGTGTGGCGGCAAGCCGTTGCCGCCGATATCGGGCGCGTGGTGGTGGCGTGTGATGGTGCGGAAATTGCCGATGTCATTAGCGACGCGGGGGGTGAGGCGGTCATCACGCAAGCCGATTTGCCATCAGGTTCGGACCGCGTAGGGGCGGCACTGGCACAAATTGACCCCGAAAAAAATGTGCCTTACATCATCAATCTACAGGGCGATTTGCCGCACGTGCCGCCGTCCTTGTTGGTGTCATTAGCAACGGCTTTGGCGGGGGCAGAATCTGATTTTGATGTGATGACGGCGGTGGCGCCTTTAGATGACACCGAAAAAGACATGCCGCAAGTGGTGAAAGTGGCGATTGCTTGGGGGCAGGACGGCACGGCTGGCACAGCTGGCACAGCACTTTATTTTAGCCGTGCGCCGATTCCGCATGGCGGGACAATAGGGGGCGGGACAATGTGGCACCATATCGGCATTTATGGCTGGCGGCGGGGGGCGTTGGAACATTTTGTTGCCCTGCCGCCATCGCCCCTTGAGGTTGCTGAAAAATTAGAACAGCTGCGGGCGTTAGAGGCGGGGATGCGTGTTGGCGTGGTGGCAGTTGACAAGGCGATTGCTGGCGTGGATACTGAAGCGGATCTACAAATTGTGGCGCAAAGCATAACCTAATGGTGGGATTTTGGCTTCTTCACAACAAAAATCTTTGCCGATTGCCTATCAGGGCGTTCCCGGTGCCTATTCGCATTTGGCGTGTCGGACGCGCTACCCGTCTATGGACACGCTTGCCTGTGCGAGTTTTGAGGATATGTTGCAAGCGGTGGTGGAGGACAATGCCGGGTTGGCGATGGTGCCGGTGGAAAATTCGGTCGCCGGGCGGGTGGCGGATATTCATTATCTGTTGCCATCTTCGGGATTGCATATTGTCGGCGAGCATTTTCAGCCGGTCAATCATCACCTATTGGGGGTCAAGGGGAGCCGCATTGAGCAACTCACCGCCGTCAAAAGCCACGCCCAAGCCCTCGCGCAATGCCGTCAAAAATTGCGCGAATTGGGGCTAGACCGCATCATCTATCCCGATACCGCCGGGGCGGCGGCGGATATTGCCGTGGCCGGCGAGGCGAGCATGGGGGCGCTTGCATCCTCGTTGGCGGCAGAGATTTATGGGCTGGAAATCCTACAGGAGAATATGGAAGATGCGGCGCGCAATACCACGCGCATGCTGATAATGGCGCGCGAAGCCGATTATCCTGCCGATACCACTGCCCCGGCGATTACTACACTGATTTTTCAGCTGCGTTCGGTGCCGGCGGCACTTTACAAAGCCCTTGGCGGCTTTGCTACCAACGGCATCAACCTCACCAAATTGGAAAGTTATATGCTCAATGGGCATTTTACCGCCGTGCAGTTCTATATTGATGCCGAAACCCATATCCATAGCCCCGAATTCGCCCTTGCCTTGGAAGAATTGCAGTTTTACTGCCCGGCGGATGCGGTGAAAATTCTGGGGTGCTACGCGGCGGATGCGGCACGCGACCGTTAAAGGGGGCTTGCGTTTTTTTGGCTTTTCCCCCATACATAAAGCAGGAAGGCTGGGCGGACGTGCGCCTTTGTTTAATCGGTCAGGTCCGAAAGGAAGCAGCCAGAGCGTTGTGCGGGCGGGTTGTTCAGTCTTCCGCCTCTTTTCACGAGCGCACTTAATGGATGTGTTATGGTAGATGAAAAAAAATCTGAAAATCCCGTAAGCGCGCCCGCAGACACAGATGTCTATCGGGTGCTGGCGCGCAAATATCGCCCCAATAATATGGATGAGTTAATCGGGCAGGAAAGCCTTGTGCAAACATTAAGCAACGCGCTGGAAATGGGGCGGTTGGCGCATGCGTTTATTCTCACCGGCTTGCGGGGCATTGGCAAAACCACCACCGCGCGCATTATTGCCAAGGGGTTGAATTGTGTTGGCGCCGATGGTAAAGGCGCGCCGAGCCTCAATCCGTGCGGGGCTTGCGCGCATTGCCTTGATATCGCCGAAGGACGCCATGTGGATGTGCTGGAAATGGATGCCGCGAGCAATACCGGCGTTGATGATGTGCGCGATATTATTGACGGCGTCCATTACGCGCCTTTAGCCGCGCGCTTCAAAATCTATATCATTGATGAAGTGCATATGTTGTCCAAAAATGCCTTCAATGCTTTGCTCAAAACATTGGAAGAACCCCCTGCCGCCGTCAAATTTGTTTTTGCTACCACCGAGATTCGTAAAGTGCCCGTCACCGTGCTGTCGCGGTGCCAACGTTTTGATTTGCGGCGGGTGCCGACGGATATGCTGATGGCGCATCTCAAAACCATTGCCGATAAGGAATCTATTACGATTGATGATGCGGCGTTGTTGCGTTTGGCACGTGCGGCGGAAGGTTCCGTGCGCGATGCCTTGTCGTTGCTTGACCAAGCCGCCGCGCTGACGAGCGATGCGATTGATGATGCTAATGTGGCGGCGATGTTGGGACAAGCCGGGCGCATGGAGGCGATTGCGATTGTTGGTGCGGTATTGGGCGGCGATGCGAAAGGGGCGCTGGATGGGCTGGATGCGGCGGTGAAAAGCGGGGCTGAGCCGGTGATGGTTATTGCCGATATGTTGGATTTTGTGCATCTGGCTTCGCGCCAAGCCGCTGGCGGTGGGGCTAGCGATATGGCAGAAGCCGAAAGCGAAGCATTAGCGAAAATTGCCGATGATACGCCATTATCGCATCTGGCGCGGGCTTGGCAGATTCTGCTCAAAGGGCATGGCGAGGTGATGCGCGCGCCCGACCCCCGTGCCGCCGCCGATATGGTGCTTATCAGATTGGCTTATGCCGCCAATCTGCCGACACCTAGCGAGGTGGTGAAAAAATTAACTAGGACGGATGCGCCCGGGGCGGATGCGCCCGCATCTACACCCACGCCTACGCCCGCAACGCCCCCCGAATCATCTGCAGAATCACCTGCCGAATCACCCCCCGAATCACCCCCCGAATCACCTCCCCCCGAATCACCTCCAACAAGTATTAGTGCTATGGCGGAATTATTTAGTGCGCGGGGGGAGATGATTTTGGCGGGGCAATTAACCACGCGCATTAAGCCGATTACCTTGGAATCGGGGCGGTTTATTTTTTCTGCCGACCCGCCTTTTGAACCTGCCGTGCCTAAGAAAATTGGTGCTTGTTTGCGCCAATGGACCGGGATGGCTTGGGAGGTTGAGATGGTGGCAGAGGGCGGGGAAGCGACGCTTGATGAACAAGCCAATCAAGCGGCGGATGCCGTGCGTCAGCAATTTGCCGAAGAGCCTATCGTCAAAGCGGCGTTGGAAAAATTTGACGGCGCGAAAATCCATAGCATCACGCCTTTAAGCGATACGCCTGAAGAAGATGATGATGCGGATGCGGAGGCAGGGGCGGAGCATGCGTAATTTTACTTCCATGGTGCAGAAAGCCAAACAAGCCCAAGAGAAATTGGCGCGCATCAAAGCGGAACTCGCAGAAATCACGTGCATCGGCGAATCCGCCGGCGGTGTGGTTAAGGTTGAAGTATCCGGCGATGGGCAGATTCGTGCGGTACAGATAGGAGAGACGGCGGCGGCACAGACGCCCGAGGATTTGCGCCTATTAGAAGATTTAATTGTTGTGGCCATGCGCGATGCCCAAGAAAAATCCGCGCGCATCAAAGCCACACGCTTGCGCGATGTCGCCGATGGATTGCCATTGCCGCCGGGGCTTGATTTGCCGTTATGAATGCGTCCAAAAATCCTATTGAGGCATTGATTCGCCGCATGGCGCGCATGCCGGGATTGGGTCCGCGTTCTGCCCGGCGGGCGGTGTTGCATCTGCTTCATCACCGCGACCAACAAATGCTGCCCCTCGCCGAAGAAATGCAGATGGTGGCGCGGACGATGCGCCCGTGCAGTCAATGCGGCAATTTGGATATGGGGGCGCTTTGTGCTATCTGTCAGGATACGAGCCGTGATGCTACGCGCCTTTGCATTGTGGAGACTGTCGCCGATTTATGGGTGCTGGAACGGGCGGGGGTTTTTGGCGGACGTTATCAGATTCTGGGGGGGTTATTGAGTGCGATTGATGGCATCACGCCTGAGAGTTTGCGCGTGGATGCTTTGGTGGCGCGCGTGCGGAATGGCGGTTTTGTTGAGGTGATTCTAGCCCTATCCGCCACTGTGGATGGGCAAGCCACCGCACATTACATTGCTGACCGCCTAGATGGGATGCCGTGTAGTATTACGCGCCTAGCCCACGGCGTCCCTGTCGGCGGCGCGCTGGATTATCTGGATGACGGCACGTTGGCACAAGCCATGAAAGCGCGCCAAAAATTATAAAGGAGCAACCATGCCGCCAAGACCGCTATCTATTCTGCCCGCGCCTATTTTGCGCCAAACCGCCAAGCCTGTGGCGGCGGTGGATGATGCTGTGCGCGCGTTGATGGCGGATATGTTGGACACTATGCGCGTGGAAAAAGGGTTGGGGCTTGCCGCCCCGCAAGTGGGGCAATCCTTGCGCGTCATTGTCATGGAATGTGGCGAAGATGATGACGCCCCGCGGGGGGTGTGGCAAATGGCGAATCCTGAAATTATCCATGCTTCCGATGATCTAGCTAGTATGGAGGAAGGGTGCCTTTCTATCCCCGGCTATCGCGGCGAGGTGGTGCGTCCTGCCGAAGTTTCGGTGCGCTATCTTGATGCCGATGGGGCGGTGCAGGTGATGCAAGCGCATGGGTTATTGGCGGCGTGTGTTCAGCATGAAATTGACCACCTCAATGGACGGCTATTTATTGATTACCTGTCGCGGATTAAACGCGAAATGATTACCCGTAAATTTAGCAAATTAGCGAAAGATGCGCGCACGTGAATTCGGCAGTGAAAGATGCGGCGGCTTTGCGCATTGTCTTCATGGGCACGCCAGATTTTGCTGTGCCGAGTTTGGTGCGTTTGGTGGCGGCGCATCGTGTTATTGCCGTCTATTGCCAACCGCCGCGCCGTCAAGGGCGGGGGATGCGCTTGACCCCGCACGCCGTACATAAGGCGGCGGATGCGCTCAATATAGAGGTCAAAACGCCGCTTCAATTTGATGCTGATGCTATCGCGGAACTTGCCGCACTTAACGCCGATTTATTGGTGGTGGTGGCGTATGGGTTGATTTTGCCTGAAGCCGTGTTGGGTATGGCGCGTTATGGGGCGATTAACGGACACGCTTCGCTACTGCCGCGCTGGCGGGGGGCGGCGCCGATTGCGCGGGCTATTGAGGCGGGGGATACGGCGACCGGCGTCAGCATTATGCAGATGGCGCCGACACTGGATACCGGGGATGTGATTTTGCAAAAAAGGCTGGCGATTGGCGGGGCGGATACTGGCGGCGATTTATATGCGCGGTTGGCGGATTTGACCGCCGCCGCATTGCTTGAAGCCATTGCCGAGATTGATGCTGGCACGGCGACGCGCACCCCGCAAAATGATGCCGAGGCCACCTATGCGCGTAAAATTTCTGATGCTGAATGTGCTTTGGATTTCACGCTCCCTAGTCGTGTTCTGCGCAATAAAATTCGCGCCTTTGCCCCGCGCCCGGGGGCTTGGGTCATGATGGCACAAGCGGCGACGGAGGCACCGATGCGCCTTACTATTTTAGAGGCAGAGATTGTTGAGGGTGGCGGCGAGGCGGGGGCGTTTTTGGGGGTTGGGGTTGATGGCGCGCCGATGCTGGCTACCGGGGATGGGGCGTTGGCTTTGTTGCGGGTGAAGCCTGCCGGCAAGGCGGCGATGAGCGGGCGCGATTTTGTTAATGGCTATGCGCCGTTGTTGCGGGTGGTGCGGTCTGATGCCTAGATATTTTCTCACCATAGAATATGCAGGCGGGGCGTATGTTGGCTGGCAAATTCAGCAGAATGGTGCCTCCGTGCAAGCACATTTAGAAGACGCCGCGCGGGCAATTCTGGGCGGACGCCAAGAGGTTATCGTGCAAGGTTCCGGACGCACCGATGCTGGGGTGCATGCCTTGGGGCAGGTGGCGCATTGCGATCTGCCCGAGGGATTTACGCCCGAAAAATTGCCCCTAGCTTTGAACGCGCATCTGCCCCCCGATATTCGTGTGATTGGTGCGGCGGAGGTTGCCGATGATGCGCATGCGCGGTTTGATGCGACTCAGCGGGCTTATCGCTATCGCGTATTTTGTCGCCGTCATGCCCCGGCTTTATTGGCGGGGCGGGTTTGGCATTTTCCCCATAATTTAGATATTGAGGCCATGCAAGGCGCGGCAGAACGGCTCATCGGACGCCATGATTTTACCAGTTTTCGTGCGCGCCATTGCCAAGCCAACAGCCCTATCCGTACGCTTGATGCTATCACTATAGAACGCCATGATGATGAAATTTGGTTTTTGTTTAGTGCGCGGTCATTTCTGCATCATCAAGTGCGGAATATGGTTGGCTCGCTGGTATTGGTGGGGCAGGGGAAATGGACGGCGGATGATTTGAGCGCGGCACTCGAAGCCCGCGATAGGGCGCGCGGGGGCATGACCGCACCTGCCGAAGGGCTTTATCTCACCGCCATTACTTATGGCGATACGACCCCCGATGGCATCCCAGATGCAAGCGCGTAAGCGACCATCTGCACCGTCAATAATAGCACCAACATTAAAAAACCGACCCAGCCACTCGCGCCTAAAGATTGTGTCGCCCCCCGCCAGAACGCCCATAGAATCCATATTGCTACCGGGGCTAATACGAACAGAATTGCCGATGTCGGTAGGATATTGACGCTGACGAATAAGACTAGCGCAAATACCTCGCGGAAATTATTGAGCCATGTCATGGTGATAATAAATGGCGGATAGCGATGCCCCAAACCTAGCCCCTGCACCGCGTAATAACTCGCCAACGGATAAAGCATGGTGATGAGCAAGGACATCACGGCAAAAGATAATAGCGCGCTCGGCACCGCCCATAGCCCCAACATCGGCACACCAATCACTAGCGAAATGAGCCAATGCGCCCATAACGCATCCCATATCGCTGGCACGTCTTGCGGATGGTCGGCTTCATTTCCGGCTTTGATTTGTGCCGTGGCTACGCGCAAGCCGTAATGGAGCCCGTGGATGATTTTTGCTAGGTTGGGGGGCGGGGGGAACATGACAATCTGGGAAACCTTACGCGAAAAAACGTTGCAGGATGCGGTGGTAGATTTTTGTTAAAAGCGTTAGGTCTTGGAGGGCTACCGCTTCATCAATTTTGTGCATGCTCTTGCCGACTAGCCCGAATTCCAAAACTTCGGTAAAGGGGGCAAAGAAGCGCGCATCGGATGTGCCGCCTGATGTGGAAAATTCTGGGGTTTTTTCGGTGATTTCTTTGATGGCATCGGCGATTAGATTCGTAAAATTTCCTTTCTTCGTGGCAAAGGCTTCTGCCGATAGGTGAAATTTTGCATCATATTTTCCGCCCACAGCATCAAAATGCTGGCGTAGTTTTTTTTCTAATTCTGCGGGGTTTTGTGCTGTGCCGAAACGGATATTGAATTGCGCGTGGGCTTTGGCGGGGATGACATTGCCGGCTTCATTGCCGGTATCAATGCTGGTAATTGCCGCGGTGCTGGGGTCAAAATCGGCGTTGCCTTTATCCAATTTGTCATCGGTTAAGGGGGCGAGCATTTTTATTAGGCGGGGGAGGGGATTGTCGGCTAGATGCGGATACGCCACATGTCCCTGTTCGCCATAGACCGTCAAAGCACATGATAATGAACCGCGCCTGCCGTATTTGATGGCGTCGCCGATGCTTTCGGGGTTGGTTGGCTCGCCGACTAGCACCGCATCGGGCATTTGGTTTTGTGCGTTGAGCCATGCGACGATTTCGCGTGTGCCATGGATGGCGGGACCTTCTTCATCGCATGTAATGGCTAGGCTGATGCTACCATTAAAAATTTGGTTTTCGTTGCGCCAATCGCTTAATGCCGCGATGAAACAGGCAATCGCGCCTTTCATATCCACCGCCCCGCGCCCGATGATGTTTTCGTCCATGATGCGCGCTTCAAAGGGCGGGGCGCACCATGTATTTGCATCGCCTGCTGGCACGACATCTACGTGTCCGGCGAAACAAAAATGCGGGACGCCTGTGCCTAAACGCGCGAATAGATTTTGCACCTGCGCCTTGCCTTCGCCGAATGTTAGGCGCGTGATCTCAAAACCAAGTTTTTTTAACTCGCCCTCTATGAGGTCAAGCGCCCCGGCCTCATTTGGCGTCACTGACGGGCATTGGATCAATTTTTTGGTTAGTTCGTGTGCGTGTTGAGACATGCATCTAATCCCGCAATAGGTCGTTGATTGAGGTTTTGGCGCGGGTGCGTTCATCTACCTGTTTGATGATGACGGCACATGATAGGCTCGGGGCGGGGGAGCCGTCAGCTAAGAGATTGCCCGGGGGCTTGCTCGGCATACTTCCCGGCACCACCACCGAATAGGCGGGGACGCGCCCCATAAAAACCTCGCCGCTATGTCGGTCAATGATTTTGGTTGAAGCACCGATAAATACCCCCATGGATAGCACCGCACCTTGTTCTACCACCACGCCTTCAACGACTTCGGAACGCGCGCCGATAAAGCAATCATCTTCAATGATGACGGGCCCCGCTTGCAAAGGTTCAAGCACGCCGCCAATACCTGCCCCGCCTGATAGATGCACGTTTTTGCCGATTTGCGCGCATGAACCCACGGTTGCCCAACCATCAATCATCGCCCCGCTATCCACATACGCGCCCAAATTGACGAAACTTGGCATCAGCACGACATTGGGGGCGATGTATGCGGAATGGCGGACGATGCTGCCGGGGACGGCGCGAAAGCCTGCCGCTTTGAATTCCTCCGCCCCCCAACCGGCGAATTTTGATGGCACTTTATCCCACCATGTTGCCTCGCCCCCGCTATATTGCGCGCCGCTTGGGATGGTTTGCATGGCATTGAGGCGGAAACTCAACAGCACCGCTTTTTTGAGCCATTGATTGACGCGCCATGTGCCGACTGCTTGGTGTTCTGCCACGCGTGCCTTGCCGCTATCGAGCATCATCAGGGCTTCGGTTACGGCATCGCGCACCGCGCCTTTGGTATCGGTTGTGATGCTGTCGCGGTCCTCCCAAGCGGTATTTATGGTGGTTTCTAAATCGGTCATGTCGCGCCCTCGCTATGTGTGTTGATGGTGGATAAACAATGTTTCAAATCGCGGGCAGTATAATGGATATGTGCGGTATCTACCGCTTCTTTTTCGTCATCCCCCGCCCCCGTCGCATCGTCAATATGGTTGAGCCAAAATGTTGTTGCCCCCATCTGATAGGCGGGGAGTAGGTTGATGGCCATATCCTCAATCATCGCGGCGTTTTTTGGGTTGATTTTGCCCTTCGCCATAAAATCTTGATAGGTTTCTGGTGCGGGTTTTGGCAGCAGGTTGGCGGAGAAAATATCGTAGGAAAAATCAAAATGCTGGCTGATGCCGTAAGCGTCCAAAATCCGCATGGCATGGGCGTTTGACCCATTGGTGAAAATGACTTTGCGCCCGCACAACGCCCCTAGCCCCGCATCCAGCACCGCATCATATTTGAGCTGGGATAGGTCAATATCATGGACGAAATCCATAAAATGCCGTGGGTCGGTGCCGTGTTCCACCACTAGCCCTTTCATGGTGGTGCCGTAGCGGAGAAATAGGTCGTGGCGCATGGCGCGCGCCGCCGTTTGGTCTAGGGTGAAATGCTGTTGGATATAGGCGGTCATGCGCGCGCGCACTTGCTCAAATAGCCGTGATTCTGCCGGGTAAATCGTGTTGTCTAAATCAAAAATCCACGTGTCTATATGGGCGGTTGCTGGCATGGGTTTCATCCGCTTTTTTTGCTTGATTTAATCAAAGTGCCGATGCCGTGTTCGGTGAATAATTCCACCAATACCGCATGGCTTTCGCGCCCGTCTAGAATCACCGCCGCTTCCGCCCCGCTTTCCACCGCATCAATGCAGGTTTCTACTTTGGGAATCATGCCCCCTGAAATCGTGCCGTCTTTGATGAGTTTGCGCGCTTTTGCCACGCTGAGTTCGGGGATGACGTTGCCGTTCTTATCCATAATCCCCGGCACATCGCTCAGGAGCAATAGCCGACTCGCCCCCAGCGCCCCGGCAAGCGCGCCGCTTACCGTGTCGGCATTGATATTCAAAGTCTCGCCCTCTGCCCCCCTTGCGATTGGCGCAATCACCGGAATCAAATGCGCGTTGAGGAGTGCGTCAATCACCGCGCCATTTATCGCCTTGGGCGCACCGACAAAACCTAGACCCCCTTTGAGGCGTTGGGCGCGGATTAAATCGGCATCCTTGCCTGAGATGCCAACGGCACCCGCCCCGGCGTCAATGATGGCGGATACTAGTGATTTGTTTATCGTGCCACTCAGCACCATTTCTGCCACGGCGACGGTGTCGGCATCGCTGATGCGTAAGCCGCTTTTGAATTCGCTTTTGATGCCGATTCGGTCTAGCATGTCACCGATTTGCGGGCCGCCCCCATGCACCACCACCGGCTTCGCCCCGATTTGCCGCAATAGCACCATGTTTTCAGCAAAACGGCGGATATAAGCGTCGGCGCCCATGGCATTGCCGCCGAATTTCACCACCACCGTTTGCCCCGAATAACGACGCATATACGGCAAAGCCTCGATCAAAATGCCCGCTTCTTCTAGCCATTTAAGGCGGGCGCTTTGGGGTATGCTTTTCATGTGTCTGTCCCTTTCCATCCCTTCAATGCCCGAATTTACAGAAAAGGGCAAGCGGGGGGCGTTAGATTAAGCGGGCGATATGCGCGCGAATTTCATCCAAGCCTTGTTTTTTGAGGGCGGAACTTGGAAAAATTTTTGGGAATGCGGCGACGTGTTGGGCGGTTTCCGCCTCGCTGGTGGTCTGTGCGTGTTCCTGTTCGGTAGCGGTTAATTTATCCATCTTGGTTAGAATCACCGCCCATGATACTGCCGATTGGTCAAAAATATCCATAATGACGCGGTCTTTGTCGCCGATGCCCCGCCTTGCATCAATCAGCAACATGACGCGCTTGAGGCTGGTGCGCCCTTTGAGGAATGCCAGCGTCAGTTTTGTCCATGCTTTGACATCGCTTTTAGAGGCTTTGGCGTAGCCGTAGCCGGGCAAATCCACCAAGCGCACCCCCCCCTCGCAAGCAAAAAAATTGAGCTGGCGCGTGCGTCCCGGGGTCTGTGAAGTGCGCGCTAGTGCCTTGTGGTTGGTGAGGGCGTTGATGAGCGATGATTTGCCCACATTTGACCGCCCAGCAAAAGCAATTTCGGGCATATCGGCGGGGGGGAGTTGGGCTTTTGTCGTTGCCCCGGCGACAAAATGGCACGGGCGCAAGAATAATTTGCGTCCAGATTCCAACGCATCGGCATCGGCTTGCATGGTCTTAACCCTTATGCACGGATTCGCGGCGGACGCTTCGCATGATATAGATTTGTTGAAAAATCGTTAATAGATTGTTCCACGTCCAATAAATCACCAGACCCACCGGGAAGGTCGCCAACAAAAACGTGAACATCACCGGCATATAGCGGAAAATCTGTGCCTGCACCGGGTCAGGCGGCGGCGGGCTCAATGACATTTGCAGATACATGGTCACCCCCATCAAAATCGGCCAAATGCCGATATTGAGAATATCCGGGGCAAAGCCAGTATCATACGGAAGCAAGCCGAATAGATTGATAATTGAAGTCGGGTCAAGTGCCGATAAATCGGTCACCCAACCAAAAAACGGCGCGTGGCGCATTTCTATGGTTACGTAAAGCACTTTGTAGAGTGCGAAAAATACCGGAATCTGTAATAGGATGGGGAGGCACCCGGCGGCGGGATTGACTTTTTCTTGGCGGTAGAGTGCCATCATTTCTTGTTGTTGGCGTTGGCGGTCATCGCCGAATTTCTCGCGCAATTCTTTAATCATCGGCGCCAAGTCGCGCATCTTTGCCATGGAACGATAGGATTTATTGGCAAGCGGGAAGAACAGCAATTTGATGCCTATCGTCATCACCAAAATGGCGATGCCAAAATTGCTAACATATTGGTCAAGCCATACCAGCACAATCAACATCGGCTTTGTTAAAAATTCAAACCAGCCCCAATCAATGGCGTTGGTGAGGCGGGGGATGTTGTGGTCGTTTTGATAGTCGTTGAGGACGATGTATTTTTTGGGTCCAGCAAAAATATCCACGCGCCATGCCATGTCTGCACCGGCATTGAGTTGGATAGGGTTTTGGATGCTGGCAATTTCCGTGGGACGCCCCGCGCCTTCGTGGATGTTGCCCGTGCGAATCTGGCGGATTTCGTGTTGCGTGGCTGCGTCTAATTGTAAGTGGATGGCTTCATAATTGGGCGCATCAAGGGGGCGCATGAAAAAATCGTGTCCTGCCGATTGCCCCGATTGTTCAGATGCGGGGGCGGGGATGAGGGCTGCTAGCCAATCCTTATCGGAAATCGCCGTCCAGCCGCGTATGCCTGCCTCGGTGCAGAAACGGCTATCATTGGCGCATGAAATCGGCGTTTCTATATCGTCATAATCTAGGAACACATTACCGCTATCGCTGTTGAAATACCCCATGGGTCCGGCGTAGGAAATCCATTCGGAATAGCTGGGTTTCTGGCGCAAAATCCGCGTCCATGCGCCGATTTTTCGCGCGGCATCGCTGGCATTTTCCACTTTGCTGGTGATGGAAATCATATAGGCATCGTCAATTTCATAAATGAGCCGATATATTACGCCATCTTGGTTATAGGTGAGGGTCAGCGGCGTTTCTGGGGTGAGGGCGGTGCCATCGGCTTGCCAAATAGCATCGCGGGGGATGGCGCGCGCATAGCCGCTATCGCTAATTTCTGTGAAATAACTTTCGGCAAAATAGGCGTTTTCGGTGCCGGTGCGGCGAAATAGGCTGACTTCGGGGGCATCGGGGGTATTATCGGCGCGGAAATCTTTTAGGCGTAAATCATCAATGCGCCCCCCCGCCAAAGCAATAGAGCCGTCAATTTTGCTGTTGCGGATGGGGATGCGCGGGGATTCTATCACCGCAACAATTTTTTGCGTATCGGCAAGGGTTTCTGCATCCACGCCCAAATTATCATCGCCCCCCAAATTGCCAGCACCCAAAGGCACGGCGCCATCGGTGGCGGCGGTTTGGCTCGAGTCAGGGGGCGGGGCTTCGGCTACGAAATACAGCTGATAGAAAATGAGAATCAGCATGGATAGCGTGACGGCTAGGATGAGGTTTTTACTATCATGATTCATGATTTGCTCCCCGCACGTTTTTTGGGTGGTATGGGGTCATAGCCATTTTCTCCCCACGGATGACAGCGCCCTATGCGCTTGACCGCCATCCATCCCCCCGCCCATACCCCATGCGCGTTGATGGCTTCAATCGCATATTGCGAACAGCTAGGGACGAAACGGCATCCCCGCCCGATGAATGCCGAAAGCGTATAGCGATAGGCATAGATGGGGGCTAGAACCATATAGCGTCCGCAATTTTTTTTATGTTTGATGATGTTTAACATGATGTTTAGCATGGGGGGGGGTTTCATTTCGGTTAAGGCTACTGATGGCTTGGGTTAGTGCGCGTTCTAAATCGTCCCATGCCAGTTGGTTGGTGTTATAGCGCGCAATCAGCACATAGTCATGCCCTTGCTTGCCGTGCTGTGATAATAACGCCTGCCCTGCCGCACGCAAGCGTCTTTTGGCGCGGTTGCGTTGAACCGCATTGCCAACTTTACGGCTGGCAGTGATGCCTAGACGTGGGGGGGCGTTATCGTGGCGGTCACGCATCTGCACCACCACGCCCGGCTTGGCAAGACGCGGTGCTTTCGCCGCCGCCAAGAAATCACGACGTTTGGGGATAATGTCTAGCCCCATTAAGCACTGAGACGCTTGCGCCCTTTGGCACGGCGGGCGGATAGGATGCGCCTGCCACCAACGCTTGACATACGCAAGCGAAAGCCATGACGCCGTTTGCGTACAAGATTACTAGGCTGAAAAGTCCGTTTCATAACGGCGACTCCACTTGTTTAGTTGAGGTTATCGGCGTTTTAATCAGGTTTTTGGGGAAAGTCAATCTTTATTAACGGGGGCGTTGTCCGGCTATGGGCTGAATCGGTTGCGGTTCCATATCCCACGGGAAATAAATCCATGTATCTTGGCTGACTTCGGTGACGAACGTATCCACCAATGGACGTCCGGCGGGCTTGGCATAGACGCTGGCAAAATACGCTTCGGGGAGCATTTTGCGTAATGCCCGTGCGGTTTCGCCGGTATCTACCAAATCATCGACAATCAACCAACCGGCGCCGTTCTCGGCGGCGTGGGCTTTTTTGATTATATTTAATTGACCCTGTAATTGCTGACCATGTGCTGTTTGGTCGTAGGAGGCGATGCACGCGGTTTCAATGAGGCGCAAATTGAGCTCACGCGCCACCACCGCCGCCGGCACTAGCCCGCCACGTGTGACGGCGATGATGCCCTGAAAAGGCTCTAAATCTAATAACCGCCATGCTAATGCTTTGGAGGTGCGGTGTAGTTCTTCCCAACTTACAGGAAAAGATTTTTGCGGTGTGGTCATGTCTAAATCCAAGTTAGGCGGTGATGGCATCCTTTACCGCCCCTATAATATAGTCTTGGGCGTCATTGTCTAGCCACGCATGGAACGGCAAGGCTAGGATGCGTTGGCACAAATCTTCGGTAATCGCTAACCCGCCTTGGGTGATGGGGTAGTTGGCGTATGGGGGGTGTTCGTGGATGCCTTTGGGGTAATAAATTGCTGTGGGGATGCCGTGATTTTTGAGGCGTTCCTGCAAAGCATCGCGCGAAATCCCCCCCGAATTTTTTGGGGGCAGAAGCACCGCATATTGCGCCCAACTTGACGTGGTGTTTTGGGGGAGGGCTTGTGGGGTGAGGATGGATTCGAGGGCATTTTTATAGGTATCGGCTAGGCGTTGGCGTTGTTTCAATTCATCGGGAAAAAGTTTCAATTTTTCTAATAGAATCGCCGCCTGTATCGTATCCATGCGCGCGGTCATGCCGATGCGTTCATATTGATAGCGCATTTTGCCCATGCCGTGTTGGCGGGCGGAACGCGCGATATCGGCGCGGGTATCATCATCGGTAAAAATCGCCCCGCCATCGCCATAACAGCCCAAAGGTTTGGCCGGGAAAAAACTGGTGGCGGTCATCGCCGCCATCTGCCCGGCGCGCTTACCATCGCGGGTGCTGCCCAAGGATTGTGCGGCGTCGTCAATGACCCATAATCCGTGTTTTTCGGCAAAAGCATTGATGCGCGCCATATCGGCGGGTTGCCCGAATAGCCCCACCGGGATGATGCCCACCACCGATAACCCTGCTGTTTGTGCGGCGGTTAGCGCATCGTCAAGGCGGGCGGGGTCAAGGGTGAAATGCGCCGCATCTACCTCGGCAAAAATCGGCACTGCCCCAAGGCACGGCAATATTTCGGCAGTGGCGGCGAAACTGAAACTCGGCACGATGACCGCATCCCCCGCCTTCACCCCTAATGCCATCAAACACAGCATCAGCGCATCGGTGCCGCTCGAGGTGGTGATGGCGTGGCGGGCACCGGTGAAATCCGTGAGGGCGTGTTCAAGCGCATCCACCTCCGCCCCCATAATATACTGCCCATGGTCAAGCACGCGGGTGATGGCGGCTTCAATCTGGGGGCGAATTTGCGCTTGTTGTGCCGCTAGGTCAATGAAGGGGAGCATATTTGGTGGCTTCATGATAGTTTCCGGTGTTGTCCGATGCTGTCCTGCATGCGCGTGAGTAGTTTCTGCACGTAAAGGGCTTCGGTGATGTCGGTAGGGGGCGGGGTGTTGGTGGCGACCATATTGATAAAGGCTTGCATTTCGTCTTTTAGCGGCTCGGACGGCGTAAGGGGCATGGGGACGGCATCGCCTTGCGCGATATCCTGTCCGCTTTTGGGGATGGGGTAAAGCATCAATTTGCTGTGCCAATCTTGGCTGTCGTCAAAAATGAGCGCGGCTTCACTACCGATAAGCGTCAATTCGTGGCGTTTAATCGGGTGCATCCAGCTGGCGTGTAAAGTGGCTTCAATTCCGCCATCAAATTGTAGATTGGCGGTGATAATATCGTCAATGCCCGTGGTGATATGGCTGATGCCTTGACAGGTGATGTTTTGTGCTTCGGCGCCATTTACTAGGCGATATATCATGGCTAAATCATGGGGGCAGAGGTCGTAAAGCACCGATTCGACCGTGCGCACCCGCCCGGGGGCTAGGCGATTGGCGTGGATATAGCGCAATGTGCCGATTTTTCCCGCTTTCACCGCCGCATCCGCCGCCAAAAATCCGGCGTGATAGCGCAATAAATGCCCCACCATGACTTGACGCTTGGCAGATTTGGCGGCGGCGGCGATGGCGGTGGCTTCGTCTAGGGTTAGGGTGAGGGGTTTTTCTACATAAATATGTTTGCCAGCATTGAGTGCATCTAGTGCCAAGGGGTGATGGTGCGCCGGCGGGGTGGCAAGGGCTATGGCTTCAATGGACGCATCCGCCAACATTTCCGTAAAAGGCAGCTGCCGCACAGCATATTCGGCGGCGTATGTTTCGGCGCATGCGCTATCGTGGTCATCAAGCGCGCCCAAGGCGCCAAGTGCCGCGAGATTGCGCGCTATATGGCGTCCCCATGCGCCGGTGCCGATTAAGCCGATATTTGCTTTTGCTGTCATAATGGCTTTTTGCGCGATTTATTCTATGTGGTCAATTGTTGCATTTTGTAATTTTGCGTGAATCGGCGGGGGCTTGTTTCGCCGTGGCTTTTGGCTTATTTAACATCCCCATAGGAATTAGGAATGAGGAGATTGCAATGGCACATAGCCCCGAAGATTTAATGGCTTTATTGGATGAATTAGGCATCGCGGTGGAACATTTCACCCACCCGCCTTTACGCACGGTGGAAGATGCACGCGCAAATCGCCAAGATATGCGTGGAGGACACGCCAAAAATCTCTATCTGCGCGACCGCAAAAAACGCAACTATCTAGTCATCGCCGAAGAAAACCAGCCGATTGATTTGAAACGCCTCGCTGTGGCAATGGGGGCGGACCGCCTCACTTTTGGCAGTGCCGAACGTTTGATGCAATATCTAGGCGTCATCCCCGGGGCGGTGACGCCTTTCGCGCTGATGAATGATGAATCTAGGGAGGTGGCGGTGTTTTTGGATGCAAGCCTTGCCGAGATGGAATGCGCCAATTTCCACCCCCTCACCAATGAGGCGACCATCACCATAGCCCTTACCGATTTGATGCGGTTTTTCCAACATACGCAACACGAGGTGACGATATTGCCCCTAAAAGAATTGTGATAGCGCGTCTTGAAATAGGCGATGATTTTGTTATGATGCCGTGAAGGATGGATTAAATGATGGTTTCATTAGAAACGAACAATGCCGAGGATACTGCATCGGTGGGGGTTGTTGTCACTAGTGCTAATTTTATGGCGGAAGTGGTGGAAGCCTCACGGCAGCTGCCGGTGATTGTCGATTTTTGGGCAGTTTGGTGCGAGCCGTGCCGACAGCTGACGCCGCTTTTGGAAAAATGTGTCGCCGCCACCCAAGGCAAAGTCAAATTAGTGACCGTCAATGTCGATGAAAACCAAGCCATCGCCGCACAATTACAGGTGCAATCTTTGCCGACAATTTATGTGTTTGTTGATGGGCAGCCGGTGGATGGTTTTGTTGGTGTCAAAAGCGCAAGCGAATTAGAGGCGTTGATTCGCTCTTTACTTGAAAAGGGGGAAGGCGCATCGCTTGAAACTTTGCTTGCCGAAGCCGAAGCGGCGTTTGCCGAAAAAGATTATGCGCGCGCGATTGGCGGCTTTCAAATGGTTTTGGAAAATGCGCCAAAAAATGAGGTGGCGATTGCTGGGCTGTTGCGCTGTTTGATTGCGCTTGAGGATTATGATAGCGCCGATGCTATGCTCGCCGGGTTGAGCGATGAGATTCGCACTAGCCAAGCCGTGGAAGCCGTGGCAAAACGTTTGGATTTTGCGCGCAATGCGGCAGAACAGGCGGGGGATTTGGCAGATTTAGCGGCGGCGGTAGCGGCAGAGCCGCGCGATTTTCAAAAACGCTACGATCTAGCATTGGCGCAATTTGGGGCGGGGGCGCACGCAGAAGCGATAGAAATTTTGCTGGAAATGATCAAAGAGGATCGGCATTGGAATGAAGATGCCGCACGTCTCCAATTATTGGAAATCTTTGCCGCGCTAGGTGTTAGCGCACCCGAAGTCATCGCCGCGCGTAAGCAATTATCGGCTTTGCTGTTTTCGTAAATTTTTTGGAGGAGGAATCCGTGTCAGATACCGAAACACCCGAACTTGACCCGCTGTTGCTGGAATTGCTGGTTTGTCCGGTCTGTCATGGACCTTTGACCTATGACCGCGACAAGGGCGAACTCATCAGCGAGCAAAGCGGGCTTGCCTATCCGGTGCGTGATGGGATTCCGATTATGCTGGTGGATGAAGCGCGTAAATTGGACGCCTAGTGTCGATGAAAAATGCGCCCACTAGCGACACGTTCGGCTAGGGCTTTTAGGGGCGGGAAATTGGCGAGGCTCATGCCTATGCCTGCTAAACGCCGCCGCTTTTTGCCAGATGAGAATAACCAATTTAGCCCATCGGTCGCTAGGGTCATCATGGCAATTTCCGGGCAACGTGCGCGGGCGTAGGCTTTGAGCATGGCGGCATTGCCAATATCCATGCCTAGGGTTTTGGTGCGCGAGATTTGCCCCGCTAATTCCATAATATCGCCGATAGCTAGATTATAGCCTTGTCCTGCCAAAGGATGGATGCTGTGCGCGGCATCGCCTATTAGCACTAGGCGCCGTGCTATTGGGGTGCGGGCGTGTTGGGGGATAATGGGGAAAGATTGGCGGGGGCTGATGGCGTGCGCGCCGCCGAAAATCTGTCCGCTTGCTGTGTTAAATGCGTGCATAAATGTTGCATCATCCGCCTCTATTAGCCGTGTGGCATGGTCGTTTGTCATACTCCATACTAGTGCCGCATCAAAGGGCTGGCTTAATGGCATCAGTGCCATGGGCCCGGTTTTGACGAATTTTTGCCATGCGGTGGCTTCGTGGGGGGCGTCTAGGGTTAGGGTGGCAACAATGGCGCTTTGTTTGGGGTCGCGGCTGATGGTTTGGATGGCGGCGGCTTGGCGCAAGGGACTGGTGCGACCATCGGCGGCGATGATGAGGCTGGCGGGGACACAGATATCTGTGGTGGTGTCGTCGGCACTGGTAAGCCCTGCCGCTACTGCCCCTAAATCCGTGTGTTGGGGGTGGTAGCCTGTGATGGTGGCGGTGCGGCGGCTGATGGCGGGGGTTTTTTTGATTAAATCTGCCATGGTATTGATAAGGTCGTTGTTTTTTATGACCCACGCTAGCGGTTGGTCGTGGTGCCATTCCATGAGGGGGTCAAGCGGTTGTTGTGCCGTGCTGTCATCGCTGACAATAATGCGGCGGATGGGGCTGATGGCATCGGCGGGGAGGGCGTCAATGACCCCCAAATTTTGCAGAAATTGATAACTCACCGCGTTGATGGTGGTGGTGCGGATGGCATCGGTTTTGGGGGCGGTTTGGGGTGCGGTGCGTTCATAGAGGGTTAGGTTTTCTCCGTGTCCCGCCAACGCAAGCGCGGCGGCGTAGCCGCTTAAACCGCCGCCGACAATATGAATTCCGTATGGCGCGCTATCCATTTGCCGTTGCCTCTTGCACGTGTTTTATGGCGCGTCGCATGATGGGTATTAAACTGCCCCCTGCGTATAGGATACCGAGGCATCCGGCATTTTTTGCCGCCTCTATATCGGTGTCGCGGTCGCCGATGAGGACGCTTTTTTTGAGGTCAATATCATGGCGGGACGCTAAATCCAACAGCATCCCCGCTTGTGGTTTGCGGCAAGTGCAGCTACGCATTTCTGGTTGGGGGGCGTCCGGGTGATGCGGGCAGAAGGCTATGTCGGTAATGGCACCGCCTGCCGCATGGATGGCTTGGCACATCGCCCCGTGGAAGCGCCGCATCGCCGCCTCATCATAAAGCCCCAAACCGATCCCCCCTTGATTGGTGACGACAAATAGCCGAATTTTTGCCTGATGCGCCATTTTGAGTGCCGCCCCGGCATCGGGCATCAGCGCAAAATCCTCAAGCCGATGCGTATAGCCGTGATCGGGGTTAATCACGCCATCGCGGTCAAGGAAAACAGCAGGGCGACTGGACATCATGCTAAATTGCCCTATTTACGCAAAAATTCCAATAGCAAATTGCTGGTGAAATCGTGTATAGATGCACGCATGGCAGAACAAGACCAAAAGGCGTTAGTATCCTCGGGCATCATGGCGTGGTTTCAACGTATGGCGTTGAAAGCACTGAGTGCGGGCTTGGCTTTGCTGAGTTTGGCGTTGCTAGCGATGCTGGTGAGTTATCATGGGGGCGATGCCTCTATCAATAGCGCCGCACCTTCCGGGCAGGGGGTTGAAAATTGGCTCGGGGCGGGGGGGGCGCAAGTGGCATCGGTGCTGGTCAATGCCTTTGGCTGGCTGACGGCACTATTGCTGGCGTTCATCCCGGCCGTGTGGGCGGTGCGTTTATGGCAGCATCGCTGGCGTGGGCGCTGGGTGTTGCGGCTGTTTTTACTGCCTTTTGTTATGATATTGCTGGCGGCATCGTGGCAGGTCTTGGCGCTATTCGGCTTGCCAAGCCCAAGCACCGATGCTGGCGGGGCATTTGGGGCGTTGGCGTACCATTTTCTATTTGATTACGCGGTTTTGACGACGCCCCTTATTACTTTGCCCCTGACCGCCACGCCTTTTGTCATTGTTGGACAGCATATTTTGGGCGTGGGTGTGCTGATTCTAGCGGTTTTGGGGTATGTGTTTGTTTCCATGATTGGACGCGCGGAATGGCGGATGCTCTATCGTGGCTTGCGCGGTATCAGGCGGTTGATGGCTAGGTTGATGTTGCTGGTGCTGGGGGCTAGGCGGACGCGGCGCATGAAAAAAAGTATGCGCCCGGCACCGCCGCCCCCGCCCCGCCGTGAGCCGGTTTTCGTTGAAGGCGAAGCGGCACCTGCCCCGCCGCCCCGCCACCCGGCACCGCGTAAATCTTCTGCTAATAAACCCAGCAATAAACAAGGTGCTTTTGATTTGGAATCGGCGGGGGGGTATCGCTTACCGCCCCCTGATCTACTGGCAGAGCCTAACGCGCAATTTGTCACTAGCGATGCCGAATCCCTGGATAATACCTCAAAATTGTTGGAAAGCGTGTTGTCGGAATTCAGCATCGGCGGGCAGATTGAACGCGCTAGCCCCGGCCCGGTGGTCACCCGCTATGACCTCAATCCCGCCCCGGGCACCAAAACCCAACGCGTCATTAGCCTTTCTGATGATATCGCGCGGTCTATGTCGGCGCTATCGGTGCGGGTGGCGGTGGTGCCCGGGCAGAATGTCATCGGCATTGAGTTGCCCAACCAAAAACGCCAAACCGTGCTGTTGCGTGATGTGCTAGACAGCCCCGCCTGGAGTGCTGGTGGGGGCGCCGATGCGGGTGCGCTACCTTTGGCGTTGGGGGTGGATATTGCCGGCAAGCCGGTGGTGGCGGATATGGCGGTGATGCCGCATCTATTGGTGGCAGGGACGACAGGTTCCGGCAAATCTGTGGGGATTAACGGCATGATTCTGTCGCTCCTTTACAAACACACGCCCGAAACCTGCCGTTTCATTATGATTGACCCCAAAATGCTTGAACTATCCATCTATGACGGCATCCCGCATCTTTTAACGCCGGTGGTGACCGATGCCAATAAGGCGGTGGTGGCACTCAAATGGGCGGTGCGCGAGATGGAAGACCGCTATCAAAAAATGGCGAAAATTGGCGTGCGCAATATAGACGGCTTCAACAAACAAGCCCTAGAAGCCAAGCGCAAAGGCACCAATCTAGGACGGCGGGTGCAGACGGGTTTTGATGGCGAAAGCGGGCGTCCTGCCTTTGAAGATGACCCGCTTGGTGCGGGCATCCTGCCCTATATTGTCGTGGTGATTGATGAGGCGGCGGATTTAATGCTGGTGGCGGGTAAGGATATTGAGGCGGCGATTCAACGCCTCGCGCAAATGGCGCGCGCCGCCGGCATCCATGTGATTATGGCGACACAGCGTCCCTCGGTGGATATCATTACCGGCAAAATCAAAGCCAATTTCCCCACGCGCATTTCGTTCCAAGTCACCTCCGGCACCGATAGCCGCACCATTTTGAGCGAGCAAGGCGCCGAACATTTACTAGGGCGGGGGGATATGTTGTTCATGGAAGGAAGCGGACGCCTAGCGCGGGTGCATGGACCTTTTGTTAGCGATGAGGAGGTAGAAGCGGTCGCTAATTTCCTCCGCCAACAAGGCGAGCCCGAATATGATGATAGCGTCACCATTGAACCCGAAAGCGAGGTGGGCAATGGCGGCGGTGGCGGCGGGTTTGATGGCGAGGGTAGCCTTTACGACCAAGCCGTGGCGTTAGTGGCACGCGAGGGCAAGGCTTCTACCTCATTCATTCAACGGCATTTGCGTATCGGCTATAACCGCGCCGCGACCATCATTGAAGATATGGAGCGCAATGGCGTGGTCAGCCGTGCTAATCATGCAGGAAAACGCGAGGTTTTGATTGAACGTGATGAATAAATGGATGCGTATATTGCCGTGTATATTTTTGGGCGCGTTGGTGGTTTTTGCATTAATAAAACCCCTTGCCGCCGACCCGATTCGTGATGCCGAAAATTGGTTCAACCGCATCACCACCATGAAAGCGCGGTTTATCCAAACCTCCGATGATGGCAGTTCGGCTATGGGGGATTTTTATATGCGCCGTCCGCATCGTGCGCGCTTTGATTATGATGACCCGATTGATATCGTGCTGATTACCACGGAGGTTTGGCTGCATATTGATGAGCCATCGCGCCGCACCGTCACCAGCTATCCCATCAGCGAAACGCCCCTAAAAATCCTGTTCAGCGAAAAAGTGCGCTTGCACCACGACGGCATCACCACCACCGCCACAAGCGACGATGGCGTGCTATCCGTGCGCCTCGCCAAACCCACCGGACACGATGCTGGGGTGATTTTGCTAGAATTCACCGAAAAACCTTTCGCCCTAAAACGCTGGACAATCACCGACAGCACCGGGCTCACCACCCGCGTGACATTCCAAAATATAGAAATGGGCATGCCCCTCCCGGCAAGGCTGTTCGTACCAACAAACTACCCCGCCCCAAGTGGTGGGGGATGAGGAGACATAAAATGAGAAAACTCAGACGCTTATTACGCGAAATCTTTCCGAAAATTTTCAAAAGATTCGACAACTCCAAGGATTTTTGGCAACGCCGTTATTATTTTGGTGGCAATAGCGGCAAAGGGTCTTATGGGCAGGAAGCACAATTAAAAAGTGAATTTCTGAATTCAATCATCAAAGAAAAAGGCATTTCCCATATAGTTGAGTTAGGTTGCGGCGATGGCAATAATGCTCAATATTATAAAATTAAAAATTATACGGGACTGGATGTGAGCAAAGAGGCGATAAAAATTTGCCAAAAAAAGTTTAGAGATAAAAAGCATTTCAAGTTTTATCACGCGAACGATCAGCTTGATTTCAGCAGTGCGCAATTTGGACAATCGCGCCATCGTTTGTGTTTGAGTTATGATGTTATTTTTCACCTCGTAGAAGATGAAAATTACCTAGAATATCTGAATTTTATTGAGCGCATTAATGCAAAATATCTCCTTGTTTATTCAACGGATTTTGACGAACAGATAGGGCAGAAGCATGTTCGTCATCGTGCGTTTTCAAAGGATTTAATGCGCGCGGGTTGGAAAAAAATTCTCAAAAAAAGCATGCAAGAAAACCGCAAAGACTTCATACTTTTTGAAAAGAAAAGTAATTAATTCTTTGGATGAAATCGGGGCAGAAAAACGATGCGAATTGCAACTTGGAATATCAATTCGGTGCGCTTGCGCCTGCCGTTAGTGTTGAAATTGCTAGGGGAAGCAAAGCCCGATATACTCTGCCTGCAAGAAACGAAATGCCCCGATGCGGCGTTTCCCGAGGCGGATTTTGTCGCGGCGGGGTATCCGCATTGTGTCTATCGCGGTGAGAAAGGCTATAACGGCGTGGCGATGCTCTCCCGCTTGCCACTCCATCAACCGCACCATCTCCTCTGGGCGGGGAAAGATGATTGCCGCCACATCGCCGCCACGTTGGATAGCGGTATCACTATCCATAATTTCTACATCCCCGCCGGTGGCGATATCCCCGATGCCACCACTAACCCTAAATTTGCCCATAAATTGCAATTCCTCGACGAACTCGCAACATGGTCAAAAACACACGCCGCCGCCCAAAAAGCCGTGCTAGTCGGCGACCTCAATATAGCCCCGCGTGAAGATGATGTGTGGTCGCATAAACAACTTCTTAAAGTCGTCAGCCATACGCCTATTGAAGTGGATGCACTCAATCGGGTGATGGCGGCGGGACAATGGCACGACGCCGTGCGCGCAAATATCCCCGACGGCAAACTATACTCATGGTGGTCATACCGCGCCCAAGACTGGAACGCCGCCGACCGCGGACGGCGGCTTGACCATATCTGGACAACCCCGCCTTTGCGCGAGTGGGCAGTGTCAGCAGAAATTATGCGCGAGGTGCGGGGGTGGGAACGTCCCTCAGACCATGCGCCGGTTTTGGTGGAATTTAAATTCTGAAGATTAAAAAAATGGGGGGTTTCACCCCCCAAACCCCCTGACCACGGAACGCCGTGGAGCGAATTTTGGTGCACGCCGTTAGGGGCGGTGCTAGAAATTTTGACATGGTGTCTTGGGGAAGGATTTGAAAAATACCTCGCGGGGCGTAAGAGTATGGGATTCGCTTTCATGGCAAAAATTAAAGCGCGCTCATCGCCATTAAATAATAAGGGCGCAGAGTGCCGTGGCATAAACCAAAAATTCGCGGCGCGGCGTTCCGCGCTCGGGGGGTTTGGGGGGCGAAGCGCCCCCATAAATATCTAGTAAATTAGAGAAAAAATGCGTATATCAGCACCTATGGAAATCAATTTTGTAAAAATGCACGGGCTTGGTAATGATTTTTTAGTCATTGATGGTGCGGATGTGGATGCTGTGGCGGCACATGCGGCGATGTTGGCGCATCGGCGTTATGGTGTTGGTTGTGATCAGATTTTGTTGATTGTTGATGATGTTGATTGTGATGTTGGTTTGGTGATTTTTAATCGGGATGGTTCGGTTGCCGAGGCTTGTGGTAATGGTGCGCGTTGTGTTGCTGAGTTGGTTTTGCGGCGATTGGGGAAAGCGCGCGTTAGTATTAATACGGCTGGTGGGGTTTTGGCGGCTTGGCGGGATGGTGGGGGGATTGCTGTGAATATGGGGGTGCCGCGTTTTGGCTGGGATGAAATTCCGCTTAGTCGTGATGTGGCGACCGATGCTTTGGATTTGCATGAGGTATTGCCCTTGGCGATGGCGGTTAATGTTGGTAATCCGCATTGTGTTTTTGTTGTTGATGATGCGGAGGCTGTGGCGGTGGCGGAATTGGGGCGGGGGGTGGAAAATCATCCTTTGTTTCCTCAAAAAACCAATGTGGAGTTTATTAGTGTGCTGGGGGAAAATCGGGTGCGGATGCGGGTTTGGGAGCGCGGGGTTGGTATTACCGAGGCTTGCGGTAGCGGGGCTGTGGCGGCGGCGGTTGTGGCGCATCGTCGGGGGCTTACTGGCGCGCGGGTTGAGGTGGAATTGGATGGCGGGGCGTTGGAAATTGATTGGCGCGATGAGGGCGTGATTATGGTGGGGGCGGTGGCTGAGGTGTTTTCTGGGCGCGTGGTTTTGGCTGGAGAGGCGTTATGAGAAGCGGGGCGAAAGTGGAAAATTTTGGCTGTCGGCTCAATGCGTGGGAAAGCGAGGTGATTCGCAATCATACCGCCGCGCCGGCTTTTGCGCGTATGGTGGTGGTGAATACTTGTGCGGTCACCGCCGAGGCTGAACGCCAAGCACGGCAGCTGATTCGCAAAACCCGCCGTCAGAATCCGCACGCGCAGATTGTCGTGACGGGGTGTGCCGCACAGATTGACCCGCAGAGCTGGCAAGGCATGGATGAGGTGGATGCGGTGCTGGGCAATCACGAAAAACTGGGCGCCGAAAACTGGCAGGCGTTGGCGGCGCATAATAGTGGTGATTTGCCTTCGCATATTGGCGATATTATGCAGGTGCGGGAGGTGGCGCCGCATTTGCTGAGTGGCTTTGACCATAAAGCCCGCGCCTTTTTGCAGATTCAGCAAGGCTGTGATCATCGTTGTAGTTTCTGCATTATTCCCTATGGGCGTGGGGTGAGCCGTTCGGTGTCGCTCGCCGATACTATCGCACAAATTGAAATGCTGGTGGCAAATGGTGTGCAGGAGGTGGTGCTGACGGGGGTGGATATATCGTCATGGGGGTACGATTTGGGGGATGGCGTCCGTTTGGGGCAGTTGGTTAAGGCGATTTTAGGCGCGGTGCCTGATTTGCCGCGCTTGCGCTTATCGTCGCTTGACCCGGCGGATATTGATGCAGATTTGCGCGATGCTTTTGGCGGCGAAGAACGGCTGATGCCGCATGCGCATCTGTCTATTCAGCATGGCGATGGGCTGATGTTGAAACGTATGAAACGCCGTCATAGCCCTGATGATGTCAAAGATTTAGTAGAAGATTTGCGCGCACGTCGTGCGGATATTGTGTTTGGCGGTGATATTATAGCGGGTTTTCCCACCGAAACCGATGAAGCGCATCAGCGGAGTTTGGATTTTATTGAGTCGCTCAATATCAGCTGGCTACATATTTTTCCTTTTTCGCCGCGCAATGGCACGCCTGCCGCACGCATGCCGCAAGTTTCGGGGGCGGTGATTCGCAAGCGCGCTGGTGAATTTCGTCAGCTTGGTGCGGCGTTAGCCCAACGGCAATTGGATGCTATGGTTGGCTGTGCGGATGAGGTGGTTTTGGAAAGTGGCGGCATCGCGCATACGCGGCAATTTGCTAAAGTGGTGTTGGCGGCGGGGGAGGCGCGCCTGACGGCTGGGGCGCGTTATCGCGTGCGGATTCTGCGTGCCGATGACCAATTTTTACACGCGGAGGCACTATTATGAGTTTCTTTAGCCGTCTCAAAGCGGGTTTAGGCAAAACCGCTACACGTTTTAGCGATAACATTACCTCCGTGGTCAAAAAGAAGAAACTTGACCAAGAGGTTTTGGATGCGCTGTTTGATGCGCTGGTGATGGCGGATTGCGGGGTGGAGGCGGCGGAAAAACTAATCGCCAATTTTAAGAATAAGCGGTTTCATGCGGAGATTAGCGATACGGAAATTCGCGGGGGCTTGGCGGAGGGCGTTGCCGAAATCCTTGCCCCTGTCGCCGTGCCGTTGGAGGATAACCCGGCAGAAACGCCGTTTGTGGTGCTGTTGGTGGGGGTGAATGGTTCGGGCAAAACCACTACGGCGGCGAAATTGGCGGAACAATGGCAAAGCGCCGGCAAGAAAGTCATGCTGGTGGCGGCGGATACATTCCGGGCGGCGGCGATTGAACAACTGGTCATCTGGGGGGCGCGGACAAATTGTGAAGTCGTGCATGGTGCGGCGGGGGGCGATGCGGCGGCGATTGCTTATCAGGGGCTGGAAAAAGCCATTGCCGATAAAGCCGATATGGTGCTGATTGATACCGCCGGGCGTCTGCAAGCGCGCCAAGAATTGATGGATGAACTGGCAAAAATCCGCCGTGTGTTGCAAAAGAAAAATATCGGCGCACCGCATGCGACTATATTGGTGCTTGATGCCACGGTGGGGCAGAATGCGATTTCACAAGTTAAAGCCTTTGATGCGGCGACGCCTTTGACGGGATTGATTGTTAGCAAATTGGATGGCACGGCACGGGGGGGGATTGTGGTGGCACTTGCCGAACAATTTGGCTTGCCCCTGCATGCCGTGGGCGTGGGTGAGACTAAGGAAGATTTGAAAGCCTTTGATGCTACGGATTTTGGGCGGGCATTGATGGGGCTTGATTGAGTGTGCTTGACATGTGCTGGCGGTTGGTGCATTATTCGCGCTAATCCCTGAATGCTGATGTAGCGTGTTGGGGGAAGGCATCATAATTTTGTGCCAATTATTAGGGGTTGCTAGGCGACCTCGCGTTTGTCCCTGAGAACAGGCACAGACGTTATTGGCGTATGGGGTTTTGATTTGAAAGAGACGCAATGTTTGAAAGTTTGAGCGAAAAATTAACCGGCGTTTTTGACCGCTTGCGGGGGCGTGGGAGCCTAAGCGAGGGCGATGTTGATGCGGCGTTGCGTGAAGTGCGGGTGGCGTTGTTAGAAGCGGATGTCGCCCTGCCCGTGGTCAAGGATTTTGTCGCCAATATTCGTAGCCGTGCTATTGGCAGTGATGTGTTGAAATCGGTGACGCCCGGGCAGATGGTGGTGAAAATTGTCCATGATGCTTTGGTGGAAATGCTGGGGGCGGCAGAATCTGCGCTCAATTTTAATGTCGCACCCCCGGCGGTGATTTTGTTGGTGGGGTTGCAAGGTAGCGGTAAAACCACGAGCGCCGGGAAATTGGCGCGCCATCTTTTGCAGAAAGAAAAAAAGAAAGTGATGTTGGCATCGCTTGATGTGTCGCGCCCTGCCGCCCGCGAACAATTACGGCTTTTGGGCGAACAAGCTGGGGTGGCGGTTTTGCCCGAACAAGATAACGAGACCCCCGAAAAAATTGCTACACGCGCGCTTCAAGCCGCGAAATTGCAATCCCAAGATGTGCTGATTTTAGACACCGCAGGGCGCACGAGCATTGATGCCGCACTGATGGCAGAGGCGGCGGCAGTGGCTAAACTTGCCAAGCCCCAAGAGACGTTGTTGGTTGCCGATGCGCTGACCGGACAGGATGCGGTAGCAACGGCGACGGCTTTTCATGAAGCACTGCCCTTGACCGGCATTATTTTGACGCGCGCCGATGGCGATAGTCGTGGCGGGGCGGCGTTGTCTATGCGCCATGTGACCGGCTGTCCGCTTAAATTTTTGGGGGTGGGGGAAAAGCAGGACGCGCTTGAAGCCTTTGATGCCGAACGTATGGCCGGGCGGATTTTGGGCATGGGCGATGTCGTGGGCTTGGTGGAAAAAGCCTCCGAGACCATTGAAGCCGAGGAAGCCGAACGGCTGGCTTCGCGCATGGCAAAAGGGCAATTTGATTTGAGCGATTTTTTGGCACAGTTACGGCAGCTCAAAAAAATGGGGGGCATGGGCGGTTTGATGGGGATGCTCCCGGGCATCGGCAAAATGCAGAAAGCCATTAAAGCCGCCGGCATTGATGATAGTTATTTTAATCGCCAAGAAGCCATTATCCTGTCTATGAATAAAAAGGAACGGCGACAGGTGGGGCTTTTGAATGCCTCGAGGCGCCGCCGTATCGCCGCCGGGTCAGGCACGTCGGTGCAGGATGTCAATCGGCTGGTCAAACAATATCAAGATATGGCGAAAATGATGAAACGTTTAGGCAAGGCCGGGGGCGGCGACCCGGCGGCGATGGCGGCGATGTTTGGGGGGGGCAATGCGCCTGCTGATGCTGATGTTGCTAGCGGGGCTAGTAATGGGGAGGCGATGCCGAATTTGGGAAATATGCCCGACCTATCTGCGCTTAAAGCGATGCGCGGGGGCGGGCTACCGGGATTAGGCGGCGGCTTGCCTAGTTTTAATCCCAAGAAGAAGAAACGTTGAAAAAACATGTTAAGGAAAGGAAACACAACATGGCTTTGAAAATCAGACTAGCGCGGGGCGGCGCGAAAAAACGCCCATTCTATCGTATTGTCGTGGCGGAGGCTTCTGCCCCCCGCGATGGGCGCTTTGTTGAACGGCTGGGCTCGTATAATCCGATGCTCAAGGCGGGGCATAGTGAGCGTTTGGTGCTTGACCAAACCCGCGCGCAATATTGGATGTCCAAAGGCGCCAAGCCGACTTTGCGCGTGCATAAAATGATGACGGCGCTAGGGATGCTGGCGGCACCGGAAATCCGCGAACAACCCAAAAAATCCGCCCCGGGCAAGAAGCGGTTAGAACGTGAGGCGGAAGCGGCAGCCCCCGAGGGGGGCGCACCTGCTGAGGAGGCACAAGCGGAAGCCCCTGTTGAGGAAGCACCCGCAGAGGAAACCCCCGCAGAAGCACCTGTTGAGGAAGCCCCTACGGAAGAAGCACCTGCTGAGGAAAAACCCGCAGATGAATCTGCCGAAGAAGAATCCGCCTCTGACGACAGCAAAACCGAGTAGCTTATGGCGGAACAGGTGATTGCTGTTGGTGTGATTACTGCGCCGCATGGCATTCGTGGGGCGGTGAAAATTAAACCTTTTACCGCCCGTCCTGAAGGCGTGGTGGCGTATGGGGCGGTTTATGATAAAGCCGGGCGGGCTTATGATATTCGCATTGAACGCCACGCCAAAGGGCAACTCATCTGCCGTGTTGATGGTGTCAATGACCGCAACGCCGCCGAGAATCTACGCAATACTTGGCTCTATATTAACCGCGACCAACTGCCCGAAGAATCTGGGTATTTTTATCAAAATGATCTGCTTGGGGCTAAAGTGGAAGACCAAGATGGCAATGTTGTCGGCATCTGCACCGGGTTTTTTGATTTTGGTGGCGGCGCGATGTTGGAAATTGAACGCCCCGAAAATCTGCGGGTTTTGGTGCCTTTTGCCCAAAAATATCGGTTGTCGGTGGATGCCGAGGTGATTCGCCTCACTATTGACCCGATTTGGCTTGAAGACACGGCAAAAACAAAGGGTAAGCGCGCATGACAGCATCAAACAAACAAACATGGTCGGCGGGGGTGATTACTTTATTTCCAAACATGTTTCCCGGATTGCTTGCCGAATCCTTGGCGGGTAAGGCTTTGGCGGCGGGGATTTGGTCGCTCTCCGTGACCGATTTGCGCGATTTTGGCGTGGGTAAGCATAGAAAAGTTGATGACCCGCCTTTTGGCGGCGGGGCGGGGATGGTGTTGCGGGGGGATGTGATGGCGGCGGCGGTGGCGGCTACGGCGGCGCAACTGCCGCAAAATGTTAGGCGCATTTATTTGAGTCCGCGTGGGAAACCTCTCAATCAAAATCTTGTGGCTGATTTAGCAGAATCTACGGGGGTTTTGTTGGTGTGCGGACGCTATGAGGGGTTGGATGAACGCGCCATTACCGCATCCAAATTAGAAGAAATCAGCATCGGCGATTATGTGCTATCCGGGGGCGAGGTGGCGGCACAGGTTTTGCTCGATGCCGTCATCCGCTTGCTCCCCGAAGTTATCGGCAACGCCGAATCGCACCGCCATGATAGTTTCGCCGATGGGCTGTTAGAACACCCCCATTACACGCATCCGCGCGATTTGGCGGGGGATGCCGTGCCGGAGGTGCTGATAAGCGGCGACCATGCGCGTATTGAGGCATGGCGACGCAAGCAAGCCGAGGCACTTACCCGTGCGCGGCGTCCTGATTTATTAGAAATGCAAAAAGCGCGTGACAAATCAAAAAACTAATGCTATATGACCGACAACTTTAACCCTAATCGCGCTCTCAAAGCAGAAGTAAAATTGGAGAAACTGCCATGAATATTCTTGACCAGATTGGCAAAAAAGAAATGGATAAAGTGCTGGCTAATGGCGGGATTCCTGACTTTGGCGCCGGCGATACTTTGCGCGTGGATGTCAAAGTCGTTGAAGGCACCCGCGAGCGTATTCAGGCGTTTGAAGGCGTCTGTATTGCGCGCAAATCTGCGGGGGTTAATTCGTCTTTCACCGTGCGTAAAATTTCTTACGGCGAGGGGGTTGAACGTATTTTTCCCCTTTATTCGCCGCGCATTTCCGCTATTAAAGTGTTGCGCCGTGGTAAAGTGCGCCGGGCGAAACTTTACTATCTCCGCGACCGCCGTGGTAAAGCCGCGCGCATCGTGGAAAATACCCGCGACCGCAATAAGGGTGCTAGTGCCGGTGCCGGTGCTGATAGTGCTGAAACCAACACTAAAGACGACACCACCGCTACCGCTTAATGCGTCCCCCTTTTGTGATTATCCACTTAGGGGCGTTAGTATCGTGGCACTAGTGTCTGGAGAATCTGATGGCTAAAACTTTATTTGATAAAATTTGGGAGGCGCATCTGATCCACCGTGATGCCGATGGGTCTAGTTTGATTTATATTGACCGCCATCTCGTCCATGAGGTCACTAGCCCCCAAGCCTTTGAGGGTTTGCGTCAAGCCGGGCGGGTTGTGGCTAATCCTGAACGCACTTTGGCGGTGGCGGACCACAACATTCCCACGAGCGACCGCAGTCAAGGGATAGCCGATGCCGAATCGCGGATTCAGATTGAAACCTTGGAAAAAAATGCCCGCGATTTTGGCGTGCCGTATTTTGATATGTTGGATATGCGCCAAGGCATCGTCCATGTCATTGGTCCCGAACAAGGCTTTACGCAACCGGGTATGACGATTGTTTGTGGCGATTCGCATACGGCGACGCATGGGGCGTTTGGCGCGTTGGCTTTCGGTATCGGCACATCGGAGGTGGAGCATGTTTTGGCAACGCAAACGCTCATCCAACAGCCGGCGAAAAATATGCGGATTACCGTCAATGGTGCCCTGCAAGCGGGGGTGACGGCAAAGGATGTGATTCTGGCAATCATCGGGCAGATTGGCACGGCGGGGGGCACCGGGCATGTGATTGAATATGCGGGGGATGTCATGCGCGGGCTCAGTATGGAAGGGCGGATGACGATTTGTAATATGTCTATTGAAGCGGGGGCACGGGCGGGGATGATTGCCCCCGATGAAACGACTTTTGCCTATTTGAAGGGCAAGCCGATGGCACCCACTGGCGCAGATTGGGAGGCGGCGTTGGCTTGGTGGTCAAGCCTTAAATCCGATGCGGGTGCGCGCTATGACCAAGAAATTGCCATTGATGCCGCCGCTATTGCCCCCACGGTGACTTGGGGGACGAGTCCTGAAGATACCGCCGCGATTACCGGCCATGTTCCCGACCCGGCCATCGAGCGCGACCCCGCACGCAAAGCCAAAATTACGCGCGCTTTGGATTATATGGGGCTTGAGGGGGGGATGAAAATTGCTGATATTGCCATTGATACGGTGTTTATCGGCTCATGCACCAATAGCCGTATTGAAGATTTACGCGCCGCCGCCGCGATTGCCGAGGGGCGCAAAGTTCTGCCATCGGTGCGCGCGATGATTGTGCCCGGGTCAGGCTTGGTGAAAAAGCAAGCCGAGGAAGAAGGCTTGGCGGATATTTTTAAGGCGGCAGGATTTGATTGGCGCGAGGCCGGGTGTTCTATGTGCCTCGCCATGAATGCCGACCGCTTGCGCGCGGGCGAACGCTGTGCTTCAACCTCTAACCGCAATTTTGAAGGCCGCCAAGGACGCGGCGGGCGCACGCATCTGGTTAGCCCCGAAATGGCAGTCGCCGCCGCCATAAGCGGACGCCTCACCGATGTGCGCGAACTGGCTTAATTGAGGAGAATCGCATGCAGAAATTTCATACCCATAAAGGCATCGCCGCGCCTTTGGATATTATGAATGTGGATACCGATATGCTCATCCCCAAGCAGTTTTTGAAAACCATCAAACGCACGGGACTAGGGGTGCATTTATTTGATGAGATGCGCTATGCGAAAAACGGCGATGAGATCGCAGATTTTATCCTCAACCAACCCCCCTACCGCCAAGCGAGCATTTTGGTGACCGGCGATAATTTCGGTTGCGGGTCAAGCCGCGAACACGCACCATGGGCGTTGCTGGATTTCGGGGTGCGCGTGGTGATTTCCACAAGTTTTGCCGATATTTTTTACAATAATTGTTTCAAGAATGGCATCCTGCCGATTACCATATCGGCAAGCGACCGCGAGGCATTGATGGCGGATGCGCGTGATAGCGAAAATCCTGAACTGGAGGTGGATTTGCCGAATCAGGTGATTCGCCGTCCTAATGGGGCAAGCATTGCGTTTGACATTGACCCCTTTAGAAAACAATGCCTGTTGGATGGGGTGGATGATATTGGACTGACTTTGGAAAAATCCGAAGCGATTGATGCTTTTGCTAAAAAACGCCGCACCACGCATCCTTGGTTGTAATGGGGCTGTAATGGGGCTTTAATCGGGGCTTTAATAAGGATAAGCGCGCCATGAAAAATCGCAAAATTATGATTATGCCCGGGGATGGCATCGGCCCCGAGGTCATGGATGCCACATTGAAAATCGCTGACTGGCTGGCAAAATATCGTGCGTTTTCGTTTGATACGCAGTTCGGGCTGTGCGGGGCGGTGTCGTATGAAAAACATGGCGTGCCTCTGACCGATGAGACTATGGCGGATGTGCTGGCGTGTGATGCGGTGTTGTTCGGGGCGGTGGGCGACCCCCGCTATGATGATCTAGCGTTTGAACTCAAACCTGAACGCGGGCTGTTGCGGATTCGTAAAGAGTTGGACCTTTATGCTAATTTGCGCCCGGCGCTCGTGTTCCCGCCTTTGGTTGCGGCATCTACCCTCAAAGAAGATGTCATTTCGGGGTTGGATATTATGATTGTGCGCGAACTCACTGGCGGGTCATATTTTGCCGAACCGCGCGGGCGTGAGACGCGTGCTGGTGTCGTCTGTGCGTTTGATACCAATCTTTATTCGGTGCCTGAAATTGAACGCATCGGGCGCGTGGCATTTGACCTCGCCCGCAAACGCAACCAGAAAATCACTAGCGTCGAAAAAGCCAATGTCATGCATTCAGGGGTGCTGTGGCGGGAGACTATGATGGCGCTCCATAAAAGTGAAGGCGCGGGTTTGGACTATGAAAATATGTATGCCGATAATTGTGCCATGCAATTAGTACGCACGCCGAAGCAATTTGATGTCATTGTCACCGATAATCTTTTCGGCGATCTATTGTCGGATTGTGCGGCGATGCTGACCGGCTCGCTGGGGATGTTGCCCTCGGCGTCTTTGGGTGAGGTGGATGCGGAAAGCGGGATGCGCCGTGCTTTTTATGAACCTGTGCATGGCTCTGCCCCGGATATTGCCGGGCAAGGCAAAGCCAATCCGTTGGCGCAATTATTGAGCCTCGCTATGATGCTCCGCTATTCGTTTGATATGGGTGCAGATGCGGATTTGCTGGAACGGGCGGTGGAAATGGCGCTGGCTAGTGGCAAGCGCACCGGCGATATTATGGTCGCTGGGGCAGAACAGGTCAGCACCGATGACATGGCGGGCGCGGTCATTACCGCCCTTGATACACTAGCAAGATAGAGGCGGAGACGATGGGATACAATGTTGCTGTAGTCGGTGCCACAGGTGCGGTAGGGGCAGAGATGCTCAAAACCCTAGCCGAACGTCAATTTCCTGCGGATAAAATCTTTGCCCTAGCCTCGCGCAATTCGGTGGGGAAGGTGGTTAGCTATGGCGAAGATAGCGAACTCACCGTGCAAGAATTGGATAAATTTGATTTTGCCGATGCCGATATCGCGCTATTTTCGGCAGGGGGGGGGATTGCGACAAATCTCGCGCCCAAAGCCGGGGCTGCGGGGTGCGTGGTTATTGATAATTCCTCGGCGTTTCGTATGGATGCGGATGTGCCGTTAATTGTGCCTGAGGTCAATGGGCAGGTGCTAGATGCGTATTTCAAAGACCCTGACCGCCGCAACATTATCGCCAATCCGAATTGTTCCACCGCCCAAATGGTGCTGGCGTTGAAGCCGCTACATGAAGCGTATAATATCCGCCGTGTCGTTGTTTCCACCTATCAAGCCGTGTCCGGTGCCGGGCGTCCGTCTATGGAAGAATTGTTTGAACAAACGCGCGGGGTTTTTGTCAATCAATTCAAAAGCCCTGAGTTATTTACCAAAGAAATCGCCTTTAATGTCATCCCGCATATTGATGTGTTTATGGATGACGGCTTTACCAAAGAAGAATGGAAAATGGTCGTGGAAACCCAAAAGATTCTAGACCCCGCCATTGATGTCGTCGCCCATTGCGTGCGCGTACCGGTATTTATCGGGCATAGCGAGGCGGTGTTTATTGATTGCACCCGCCCGGTGGATGAAGAAGAAGCCCGAAAATTGCTCCGCGCCACCGCTGGCGTATCGGTGGTAGATCACCGCGTTGATGAAGGCTATGTCACCCCCAAAGAAGCGGCAGGCGAAGACGCGGTATTTATATCACGCCTCCGCCGCGACCCCACGGTGCAGAATGGTTTAGTGTTCTGGTGCGTCTCCGACAATCTCCGCAAAGGCGCAGCCCTCAATTCAGTGCAAATTGCCGAAGAATGCCTGCAAAGAGGGTTAGGCGATTCATAATTGATGCGCACATAACCCAACCCCGCACCAAAAAAACGCCGCGGGGCGTTCCCCGCAAAAAACGCTGCGGGGCGTTCCCCGCTTGACGTGTTAAGGCTAGGCTATTAGACTGCTTCTATGACTGCTAAACGTCCATTATCGCCGCATTTGATGATTTATCGTCCGCAGCTGACTTCGGTGATGTCTATTTTGCATCGGCTGACTGGGGTGGCTTTGGCTTTGGGGATGGTGTTTTTGGTTTGGTGGTTGGTGGCTTTGGCGCAAGGCGGGGGGGATTATCAATTGGTGCGTTTGGTTGCTGGGCATGTTTTGGGGCGGTTGGTGTTGTTGGGGTTTTTTGTTGCGACCATCTATCATTTAGCCAATGGCATGCGTCATTTATTTTGGGATTTTGGTGTGGGGTTGAGCCTTGAAGGGGTCTATCGTGGTGGCTATTTGGTGCTGGCGGTGACGGGGTTGAGTGTGCTTGGCGGGGTTTTTCTTTTGTTTTTTTGCGGGGGGGCTTGATGGCGCGGGGACAATCTAAACGTGAATTTGTTGGGCGCTCGCTTTTGGGGCGGGCTAAAGGGCATGGCGCGGCGCGTTCGGGCGTGGGGCATTGGTGGATGCAACGCCTTACCGCTTTGGGATTGATTCCGTTGGTGGTCTATTGTCTCGTTAGTTTTTTGACGCTTGCGGATGCGGAACTTGGCACGGCGCGGGATTGGCTTGCGGCGCCGTTTCATGCGGTGATGATGTTGTTGCTTGTGGCGGTTGGTTTTTATCATGGCGCACTCGGCTTGCAGGTGGTGATTGAGGATTATATCGCCCATGAAACACGGCGCATTTTGTTGCTGGCGGCGATGAAAATGCTGATGACGGCGGCGGCGGCGTTGGCGTTATTTAGTGTGTTGCGGGTGGCATTCGGGGCGGGGGGTTAGGTTATGGCGTATGCGATTACCGACCATTATTTTGATGTTGTTGTTGTCGGGGCTGGCGGTGCGGG
The DNA here is from genome assembly GCA_958431225.1 of uncultured Alphaproteobacteria bacterium. Taxonomy (GTDB): domain Bacteria; phylum Pseudomonadota; class Alphaproteobacteria; order Puniceispirillales; family UBA1172; genus UBA12202. The sequence goes on from OY288107.1 coordinate 1,169,890, forward strand.
GTTGCGGGCGACTATGGGGATGGTGACGGCGGGGCTGAAAACCGCTTGCGTTACCAAAGTATTCCCCACGCGCAGTCATACCGTCGCCGCCCAAGGCGGTATCGGGGCGGCGTTGGATAATATGGGGCAGGGCGATAATTGGCGCTATCACATGTATGATACGGTCAAAGGCTCGGATTGGCTCGGCGACCAAGATGCGATTGAATATATGTGCCGCAATGCCATCCCTTCGGTGATTGAGTTAGAACATTTTGGCGTGCCGTTCTCGCGCACCGAGGAAGGAAAAATTTTTCAACGCCCCTTTGGCGGGCATAGTTTGGATTACGGCAAACAGCCGGCGATGCGTGCCTGTGCCGCCGCCGACCGCACCGGACATGCGATTCTGCATACGCTTTATCAGCAATGCCTTAAACATAATGCCGAGTTTTTTGTTGAATATTACGCGTTGGATTTACTGATGGATGATGATGGGGCGTGTCGGGGGTTGCTGGCTTTGAAATTGGATGATGGCACGTTGCATCGCTTTCATGGGCATCGCATTGTTTTGGCGACCGGGGGGTATGGGCGCGTCTATTTTTCTTGCACTTCGGCGCATACTTGTACTGGCGATGGTAATGCGATGGTGTTGCGGGCGGGGTTGCCTTTACAGGATATGGAGTTCGTGCAGTTCCATCCCACTGGCGTTTATGGCGCCGGGGTGCTGATTACCGAAGGCGCGCGTGGGGAGGGCGGGTATCTCACCAATAGCGATGGCGAACGTTTTATGGAACGCTATGCCCCGACGCTCAAAGACCTAGCCCCCCGCGATATGGTTAGCCGTTCCATGATTGTGGAAATCAACGAAGGGCGCGGGGTGGGGGCGCAGAAAGACCATCTGCTGTTGCATCTGGAACATTTGGATGAGGCGACTCTGCACGAACGGCTTCCCGGCATCACCGAAACCGCGCGCATTTTTTGCGGGGTGGATGTGTTGCGCGCGCCGATTCCGGTCCTGCCCACGGTGCATTACAATATGGGGGGGATTCCGACCAATTATCATGGCGAGGTGCAACATAATGGCGACATTGTGCCGGGCTTGATGGCGATTGGTGAGGCGGCGTGTGTATCGGTGCATGGGGCTAATCGTTTGGGGACGAATTCATTGTTGGATATTGTCGTATTTGGGCGGGCGGCGGCGTTGCGCGCGGCGGACAGCGTGGAAAAAGGCGCAAGCCACGCACCGATTCCCGCAAGCCAAACCGATAAAGCATTGGCGCGTTTTGACCGCATCCGCCACGCCAAAGGCAAACGCCCGAGTGCCGAAATTCGCATGGCGATGCAACAGGCGATGCAACGGCATGCGGCGGTGTTTCGTTCAAGCCAATCGCTCACCGAGGGCGTGAAAAAAATGGATGCGGTGGCGGCGACTATGGGCGATTTGCGCCTGACCGATAGGTCGCTGATATGGAATACCGATTTGGTGGAAGCGTTGGAATTGGATAATCTCATCGCACAAGCCCTAGTCACTATCCGTTCTGCCGAGGCGCGCCACGAATCGCGGGGGGCGCACGCGCATGAAGATTTTCCTGAGCGCGATGATGAAAATTGGATGCAGCATAGTTTGATGTGGCTTGATGCGCAAAATAAATCCACTGTGGGTTATAGTCCGGTCACGCTCACCACCCTCACCGATGACACCGAAACCATTCCGCCCATGGCGCGGGTTTATTAATTTAGTAAGGATAGTATCATGGCTCAACTGACCCTGCCCCAAAATTCTAGAATCAGCAAAGGCAAGATTCACCCTAGCCCCAAAAATGCGGTGCGCCCCAAAATGTTTTCCATCTATCGCTGGTCGCCCGATGATGATGCCAATCCGCGTATGGATTCTTATACGCTAGATTTGGATGATTGCGGGCCGATGGTGTTGGACGCGCTGATTAAAATTAAGGGCGAACAAGATGCCGGGCTGACGTTTCGGCGTTCGTGCCGTGAGGGGATTTGCGGGTCGTGTTCTATGAATATTGACGGCACCAATACGCTTGCCTGTTTGAAACCGATTTCGGAGGTCAAGGGCGAAGTCAAAATCACCCCCCTACCGCATCTGCCGGTGGTCAAAGATTTAGTGCCTGATTTGAGCCATGTCTATGCGCAACTGCAGACGATAGAGCCGTGGCTTAAAGCCGACACCCCGCCGCCGGAAAATGAAGAACGTCGCCAAAGCATCGCCGAACGTGAAGAATTGGATGGGATGTGGGAATGTGTGTTGTGTTTTAGCTGTTCCACCGCTTGCCCGAGTTATTGGTGGAATGGCGATAAATATCTGGGGCCGGCGGTGTTGTTGCAAGCCTATCGCTGGATTGTTGATAGCCGTGATGAAAGCACCGGCGCGAGGCTGGATGCGTTGGAAGACCCGTTTCGGCTTTATCGCTGTCATACCATCATGAACTGCACCAAGACCTGCCCCAAGGGATTAAATCCCGGCAAGGCGATTGCTAAAATCAAAAAAATGCAACTGGAACGGCATTAATCGCCCCCCCCGCCCCCCCGCACGTGATGATGTATCCTTCGCAACAACTAATGGCGGCGCTGGCATCGGGGCAGTTAGAGGAAGACCCCGAACAGCTGATGCTTGCCAAAAAACTGGACGCGCTCATTGATGCGGTGGTTGCGCGCAAATCCCAAAAAACTTGGCGCGGTTGGGGGCGTGGTTGGGGGCGCGGTTGGGGGCGTAAGGCGGATGATGTTGCTGTGAAAGGGCTGTATCTTTGGGGCGGGGTGGGGCGCGGTAAATCTATGTTGATGGATTATTTTGTGCGCGGGGCAGCGGCTGATTTTGGGCTGGCGGTGAAGCGGTTTCATTTCCATGATTTTATGGTCGCGGCGCATGAATCTGTGCATCAGGCACGGCAATCTAATAAATCTGACCCCACCGCCAAAGTGATGCGCGCATTGACAGAAGGCGCCGATGTCGTGTGCTTTGATGAAATGGAAGTGCGCGATATTGCCGATGCCATGATTCTGGCGCGCGTGATGGCGGATTATATGCGGTTGGGCGGGGTGGTGATTGCGACGTCAAATCGCCATCCTGATGATCTCTATAAGCACGGGCTACAAAGGGCGCGCTTTTTGCCGTTTATTGCCGCGCTCAAAGAATTTACCGAAATCGTGGAAATATGCGGGGATGTTGATTGGCGGCGGCGGGCTTTGGCTGGGCTTGTGGGGTGGTATCATCCGCTTAATGCCGCATCCGCCAAGGCGTTGGGTGATGCCATGGCGCAATTATCTGGGGAGTTATCAGGGGGGATTGAGGCGCATCCCCTAGCGGTTTCATTGGGCGGGCGCACACTCACCATTCCGAAAGCCGCGAGCCGTGTCGGCTGGATTGATTTTGCTGACATTTGCGGGGTGCCTCTGGCGGCGGCGGATTATTTGGTGGTGGCAGAACGTTTTGCTGGTTTGCTGGTGGGCAATATCCCCCCCCTCACCGATGCCTTACAGAATGAGGCGCGGCGGTTTATGTGGTTGGTGGATGCGCTTTATGAAAAAAAATGTTTTCTCATCGCCTCTGCTGAAACCGATATCAATGGTCTCTATCAAGGGCATCAATGGCAAGCCGAATTCCCGCGCACGCAATCGCGCCTCCAAGAAATGAGTCGCTTGCCCATAAAAGCATAGGCGTAAAATTGTTGGCGTTTGGGGTTTGCTTATGGTAAAGATAGGAAAGTTAAGAGGAGAGAATTCATGGCACGGCATAAAATTGGTTTAATCGGGGCGGGAAATATCGGCGGCACTTTGGCTCTATTGGCGGGGCTGAAAGAGTTGGGCGATGTGGTATTGTTTGATGTTGTGGAAGGCATCCCCCAAGGCAAAGCGCTAGACCTAGCCGAATCCGCCCCCGTTGAAGGCTTTGATGCGGTGATGTGCGGCACCCAAGATTATAGCGATTTAGCTGGTGCCGATGTGGTGATTGTTACCGCTGGCGTGGCGCGCAAACCGGGCATGAGCCGCGATGATCTGGTCGGCATCAATACCGGCGTCATGGAACAAGTCGGGGCGGGAATCAAAGCGCATTGTGCGGATGCGTTCGTCATCTGCATCACCAATCCGTTGGATGCCATGGTCGGCGTGTTGCAACAGGCATCAGGACTGCCCCCGCATAAAGTTGTCGGCATGGCGGGGGTTTTGGATTCGGCGCGCTTTCGTTATTTCCTTGCGGAGGAATTTGGCGTTTCGGTGGCGGATGTGACGGCTTTTGTTTTGGGCGGGCATGGCGATAGCATGGTGCCTTTGGTGCGCTATTCGGCGGTGGCGGGGATTCCGGTGCCTGACCTCATCGCTATGGGCTGGACGAGTCAGAAAAATATAGATGCCATCGTCCAACGCACCCGCGATGGCGGGGCGGAAATTGTTGGCTTGCTGAAAAGCGGGTCGGCATTTTATGCCCCGGCATCCTCGGCGATTGAAATGGCAGAAGCCTATCTCAAAGATAAAAAGCGCGTTCTGCCATGTGCCGCCTATGTGGATGGGGCGTATGGGCTTGATGGGCTTTATGTTGGTGTGCCGGTGGTGCTTGGGGGGGGCGGTGTGGAACGCGTGGTCGCCATTGACCTTAATGCTGAGGAGCAAAAAATGTTTGACCATTCGGTTGAAGCCGTGCGCGCCCTTGTAGAAGTCGTGGAAAAAGCACGGGCAAATAAATCATAGAGGGGTATGATGAGCGCATCGCAACAACAATTTTTATACGGGTCAAACGCCACCTATATCGCAGAGCTGCAACAGCAATGGCGCCAAGATGCTGCATCGGTTGCCCCTGATTGGGCGCGCTGGTTTGAACAGCTTGATGGGATGAGCAGTGGTCTGGGTAAGGGGGGCGGTAATGGCAAGGATATGGACGCACCGCCCTCATGGGGGCGCGCACAGGGGCGGGTGATTGGTGCTGATGGGGGCGGTGATGTGCCGCCGCCGACTGCTACATTAGATGGCGCATTAAACGGCGCTGGCGATGCTGAAGCCATCCGTGCCGCTACTTTGGATTCAATTAAAGCGATTATGTTGATTCGCGCGTATCGGATTCGTGGGCATCTGCAAGCATCGCTTGACCCGCTTGATTTGGTGGAAAAGACGTATCATCCGGAGCTTGACCCCGAAACTTACGGCTTTACCGATGCCGATTTAGACCGCCCGATTTTTATCAATCACGTGTTGGGGTTGGAAATCGCCACCCTGCGGCAGATTTTGGAGGTGGTGCGCGAGACTTATTGTGGCAGCATCGGCGTTGAGTTTATGCATATCCAAGACCCTGACGAAAAACTTTGGATTCAAGAACGTATTGAAGGCATCCGCAACCATACCGAATTCACCGATTTAGGCAAAAAAACCATTTATGAACGGCTAGTGTCGGCGGAAAATTTTGAACAATTTCTGCATAAAAAATATGTCGGCACCAAACGTTTTGGCTTGGATGGCGGCGAGGCGGTGATTCCGGCATTGGAGCAAATTCTAAAACGTGGCTCGCAATTAGGATTGCAAGAAATCGTCATCGGCATGTCGCATCGGGGGCGGTTGAATGTGCTTTACAATGTCATGAGCAAACCATTTCGCGCGATTATTTCGGAATTTTTGGGCAACCCCGCCAACCCCGAAGACGCTGGCGGTTCTGGTGATGTTAAGTATCATATGGGGAGTTCTGCCGACCGCGGCTTTGATGGCAATGAGGTGCATTTGACCCTCAACGCCAACCCGTCGCATCTTGAGGTGGTGGATCCGGTGGTGGTCGGGCGGGTGCGCGCGAAACAAAAGCAACGCACCGATAGCGACCATACTAAAGTCATGGGGCTGCTGATTCATGGCGATGCGGCATTTGCCGGACAGGGCATTGTTTCGGAGACATTTGCTTTCTCGGCTCTGCGCGGCTATCGCACTGGCGGAACTATCCATATTATTGTTAATAATCAGATCGGCTTCACCACCGACCCCGCCTATTCGCGCTCATCGCCCTATCCCACCGATGTGGCAAAGATGGTGATGGCACCGATTTTTCATGTTAATTGCGATGATGTGGAATCGGTGATTCATGTGGCGCGCATTGCTACCGAATTCCGCCAGAAATTCAAAACCGATGTGGTGTTGGACTTTATCTGCTATCGGCGGTTTGGGCATAATGAGGGGGACGAGCCGGCCTTCACGCAACCCAAAATGTATCAGCGCATTGGCGACCATCCCTCCGTGCGCGCCATGTATGCGGACCAACTCATCGCCGAGGGGTTGATGAGCACCGAGGAAACGCAAACGCTCATAGACGAAAACCGCCAACATTTAGAGGATGAATTTGAAGCCGGCACCAGCTATAAGCCCAATAAAGCCGATTGGCTGGAAGGCAGTTGGGCGGGGATGCGCGCCGCCCCTGAAGGCGATGACCGCCGCGGCACCACCTCGGTTTCGCGCAAACTCATCAACCAAGTCGGCAAGGCGATGACGACCATTCCTGACGGCTTTACGATCAATAAAAAACTTGAACGCATCATCAAAGCCCGCCAAGACAGCATCGAGGGCGGCGAAAATATTGATTGGGCAACCGCCGAACAACTCGCCTTTGGCACGCTAGTGATGCAGGGACACATGGTGCGCCTATCGGGGCAGGATTCGTGTCGTGGCACTTTCTCGCAACGCCACGCCGTTTTTGTTGATCAAAACACCAACGAACGTTACACCCCCCTAGATCATATCGCCCCGGAACAAGAGGTGTTTGAGGTCATTGATTCGCCCCTATCCGAAGCCTCGGTGCTAGGTTTTGAATATGGGTTCAGCCAAGCCGAGCCGAAAGCGTTAGTGATGTGGGAGGCGCAATTCGGCGATTTTGCCAATGGCGCACAAGTGATTGTTGATCAATTTATTTCCTCCGGCGAGGCGAAATGGTTGCGCATGAGTGGTCTAGTCATGTTGCTCCCCCACGGGCATGAAGGGCAGGGGCCTGAACATTCTTCGGCGCGCCTTGAACGTTATCTGCAACTCTGTGCCGAGGATAATATGCAGGTCGCCAACTGCACCACCCCGGCGAGTTATTTCCATATTTTGCGCCGCCAACTGCGCCGCGATTTCCGCAAGCCCCTGATTATGATGACGCCGAAATCGCTGTTGCGCCATAAGGCTTGCGTGTCGGGGATTGATGATTTTATCAATGGCGCATCGTTCCACCGCGTCCTTGGCGAGACCGACAAGATGATTGCCAAAAAGCCGAAACGCATCGTGCTTTGTTCGGGCAAAGTCTATTATGATTTGCTGGCAGAACGCCAAGCGCGCGGGATTAAAGATGTGGCACTAGTGCGCCTTGAACAGCTTTATCCGTTCCCGCATAAACCTCTGGCGAAAATTTTGAAAGCCGCCCCCGATGCCGAGGTGGTATGGTGCCAAGAAGAACCCATGAATATGGGGGCGTGGGATTTTGTTGATGCGCGTATTGAAAAATTATTGCTAGAAATTGGCGCATCGCATGCGCGTCCGTATTATGTGGGGCGGGAGGCGGCGGCGTCCCCTGCCACCGGGCGGATGTCGCGGCATTTGGCAGAACAAGAAAAATTGGTGGATGCCGCACTGGATTTGAAAACCAAAGGGGTGCGCTTTGTTGCGGAATAACACGCGCTCGTAGTAGAAAGGCGAAAGCAATGGCGATTGAAATCAAAGTCCCGACTTTAGGCGAATCCGTCAGCGAAGCCACGGTCGCACGCTGGCTCAAAGCCGAGGGCGATAGCATCGGCAAAGATGAAAATCTGGCGGAATTGGAAACCGATAAAGTGACGCTAGATGTGCCGTCGCCGGTGAGTGGGAAAGTGGTTAGCCTCGCCGTAGCGGAGGGGGCGACGGTGGATGCTAATGCGGTGTTAGCGGTGATTGAGGAAGGCGCCGATGGTGCGGAAACTGCGCCCGCCCCTGAAAAATCTGCGCCTGCACCTGCCGCGAAATCTGCGCCAGCGTCCGCGCCTGCCGCGAAATCCGCGCCCGCCCCTGAGAAACCCGCCTCTGTTTCGGAGGATATGCCTCTGTCGCCGGCGGTGCGGCGTCTGGTGGATGAACATAATCTTGACCCGGCTAGCATTACTGGCACCGGTAAGGATGGGCGTTTGACTAAGGGCGATATCCTTGGGGTGCTTGAGGGGGGTGCAGTCGCTGGCGGGGCGGTTGCTGGCGGGGCGGTTGCCCCCGATGGCATCCCCGATGCGCGTGAGGAAAAAGTTGCTATGTCGCGGTTGCGTCAGGCGATTGCGCGGCGGCTCAAAGAGGCGCAAGACACCGCCGCTATGCTCACGACATTTAATGAGGTGGATATGAGCGCGATTATTGATTTGCGCGCTGAATTCAAAGACGTGTTTTTTGAACGCCACGGCGTCAAACTCGGCTTTATGAGTTTTTTCGTGCAAGCGGTGGTCAAGGCATTAAAAGACTATCCCGCCGTCAATGCCGAAATTCGTGGCACCGATATTATCTATAAAAATTATTATAATATCGGCGTCGCCGTCGGCACCGAACAGGGGCTAGTCGTGCCGGTGTTGCGCGATGCCGATGCCATGAGTTTCGCCGAAACCGAAGCAAGCATCGCCGATTTCGGCACCAAGGCACGGACAGGCAAATTGACCATGGCGGATATGTCCGATGGCACTTTTACTATTTCTAACGGCGGTATTTATGGGTCAATGCTTTCAACGCCGATTCTCAACCCGCCCCAAAGCGGCATTTTGGGCATGCATAACATCCAAAAACGCACAATGGTGGTGTCGGGTAAAGATGGTGATGAAATTGTTATCAAGCCGATGATGTATCTGGCGCTATCCTATGACCACCGCATCATTGACGGGCGCGAGGCGGTGTCGTTCCTCGTGCGCGTCAAAGAATCGCTTGAAGACCCGCGCCGTCTATTGATGGGGCTTTGAGGCATGGCGGATAATAAGGAAACATTTGATTTGGTGGTAATCGGCGGCGGGCCCGGCGGGTATGTGGCGGCTATACGTGCGCGCCAATTAGGCATGCGGGTGGCGTTGGTGGAAAAGCGCAAGACGCTTGGCGGCACTTGCCTCAATGTGGGCTGTATTCCGTCCAAGGCGCTTTTGCATAGTTCGGCAAAATATGCGGGGCTGGTTGGCGGCGGTGTTGCCAATCTAGGCATTAAAATCGCTAAGCCTAAATTAGATATTAAAAAGATGCTGGCGCATAAGGATAAAGTGGTTAGCGGTCTCACCGATGGCATCGCTTTATTGATGCGCAAAAATAAAATCACGCATATTGAAGGCAGCGGACGCATCACCGCACCGAATGTGGTGGCGGTGGGCGATAAGGAAATTCAAGGGGCGCGTATTTTGATTGCCACAGGTTCGGCATCGCAAGATTTGAAAGGCGTCAATGTGGATGAAAAGCGCGTTGTGTCCTCCACCGGCGCGCTAGATTTGCGCCAAGTGCCGAAGCGGCTGTTGGTGATTGGCGGCGGCTATATCGGGCTTGAGATGGCGAGCATCTGGGGGCGGTTGGGGGCAGAGGTTGAAGTCGTGGAATTTCTGCCGCGCCTGATGCCGGGGATGGATGGCGAGGTGGCGACAAAAACTAAAGGTATTTTGGAAAAACAGGGCATCAATTTCCGCCTCAACACCGCCGTGCAATCGGCAAAATCTAGCGCGTCGGGGGTGGCGGTGGAAATGCTTAGCGATGGCAAAAAGACAAAAACAAAATGCGATGTGGTGTTGGTGGCAATCGGGCGGCGTCCGTATTTTGACGGTTTAGGCGTGGAAGAATTGGGGATTGCTACCGATGATAAGGGGCGCATCGCCGTCAATGCGCGTTTTGAGAGTTCGGTTGCTGGCATCTATGCGATTGGCGATGTCATTGCCGGGCCGATGCTGGCACACAAGGCGGAGGAAGATGGCGTTGCCGCCGTGGAATTGATGGCGGGTTTGGGCGGTCATGTGGATTATGATTTGGTGCCGGGGATTGTCTATACCGACCCCGAAATTGCCACCATCGGTAAGAATGAAGAACAGCTAAACGAGGCGGGAATTGCTTTCAATAAGGGCGTGTTTCCGTTGCTGGCGAATAGCCGTGCGCGCACTAGTGGCAGTGAAGAAGGCTTTGTCAAAATCCTCGCCGATGCCAAAACCGACCGCGTTTTAGGGGTGCATATTATTGGTGCCGATGCCGGGACGCTCATCCACGAGGCGGCGGCGGTGATGGCATTTGGCGGGGCGGCGGAAGATATCGCGCGCATCTGCCACGGGCATCCAACGCTCAATGAAGCCGTGAAAGAAGCCGCCCTCGCCGTGGATGGGCGGGCGATTCATATCTAAAGCCACCCATACGCATATTACAAATAGTATAATAAAAATTCATAATTTATCATGATGAGATATACGAACAAACTGGCAAAAATGGCAAGGATGGCACTCTTGTAGCGTAGATATAGCCCGATAGATAAGGCACAGCAAATCAATATCGGCAGACCAAAAGGCTTAACAAGATAATTTGCGCCCTTAAGCGTGTAGATGATGAGCAAACACATGACGCCAATAGGCATCTTTTTTGCAATAAACACCAGCAATGCATTATCTTTGAGATTGCGCGTCAAAAAAATAGGCGTCGCCCGCAATAAAATGGTTATCACTGAAATCGTCAGCAATGTATAAAAAATATAATCATTTGGCATAGAATCTAACCTTGAACTGGATGATTAAGCACGCCAAATATGTGATGAGCGATACCGTTAAGAAACTATTTTCCAATACGAAATTTTCCGCAATCAGACCCAATAAAGCCGACAATAAAATAAAAAGGAATAGTGCCCATTCTCTATTTTCTTTGCTGGCATCAACCGCAAGGATGACAAACATTGTGGTGAGGGCAAAATCAAATCCTTCAATTTCAGGGGGGATGATCAACCCCAACAAAGCCCCCACCAATGCACCGCCCGCCCACCAGAAATGGCTGATAATCTGTAGGAGGGTGATTTCATTTCCTGTTAAATCTTTACCTAGCCCGGCGCTGGTTATGGCGTAGGTTTCGTCGGTTAATGCCCAGATGCCATAGGCTTTTTGTGCCGGCGTTTTCAGCCTGTGATAAGGAAATGACAGACCATAAAAAATATGGCGGAAATTGATGATGAATGCGGAAAAGGCGATCAGATAGAGGGGATAGGCATCGCGCATGAAACTCACGGCGAGAAATTCAATGGACCCGGCAAAAATCATAAATGCGGAGATCGGCGCCCAATACCACGCAATATCCGCCGTTGTCAGATAGACCCCAAAGGCAACCCCAAGCGGACCATACGCCGAAGCAACAGGCAAAGTTATCAGGAAGGTTTTTTTCACGTCCATTTCACGTTGTCCCCATTTTGCGTCATCTTTAGCATCAGGTTATTGACTCTACAAAATATTTTGCTTTGAGATGAAATAAAAGTTTGCGTCAAGATTTATTTTTTTTGGCACGCGGGTGGGTGTCGCGGTGGATGGCGGTTAGGTGGGCTTCGTCGATGTGGGTGTAGCGTTGGGTGGTGGTGAGGCTGGCATGTCCTAGTAGGCTCTGGATGGCGCGCAAATCGCCCCCCCCGGCGAGCATATGGCTGGCAAAAGCATGGCGCAAGGCGTGGGGGGTGGCGTGGTGTTCTAAGCCCAATTCTAGGCGCAATTTTTCCACCAATCTTTGCACCGCCCGTGCGTGGTGCGCGCCGCCGCGATTGGCTATGAAAAGCGGCGCATCGGCGTTGGCATCGCCCGGGGAGACCGCTAGCCACTGATTTATTGCTTCGCGCACGATGGGCAATACTGGCACATCGCGGCTTTTGCCGCCTTTGCCGTGGATGCGGAGCCAATCGCCCAAAGGCGCATCGTTGCGGGTGAGGGCTAGGGCTTCGGAAATGCGTAGCCCCGTGCCGTAAATGAGCGTCAAAATGGCGGTATCGCGCGCCTCAATCCATGCGGGCTGGTTGAGGGTTTTGATGGCGGCGAGCATGGCTTTGACATCCACCGCATCGAGGCTTTTCGGCAGGGGCGGTGAGATTTTTGGCGCGGCGAGATGGGTGAGGGGTGCTTCCGCATAATGCCCTTGGCGGTTGGCGAAGCGGTAATAATTGCGGATGGAAGATAGGATGCGGGCGATGCTGGTGGGCGCCATATTTTTATCCGCCAACTGCGCCAAAAACCGCCGCGATTCACTGCGCCCGAATCGGTCAGGGGGGCAGGCGGATTCTTCAAGAAATTCTAGCCAACTCCGCACATCGCGCGCATAAGATTCGAGCGTTTTTGGCGAAGCACGGCGTTCATGTTCAAGCCACACCAACCACGCATCATAGACAGAATTATCAATCATGGGATTGCTAGTCATTTGGATGCGGGGCGCATGGGCGCGCGGGCGGCGAGGGCTACGGCGATTTTGGTGGTTAATTGCATCAGCATTTCAGCCCCTTGGGACGGCATAAAACTATCTTTGGCTTTGCCCCCTAACATCAACACCGCCGCACCGGTAGTGGCGGGGAGGTCTTGGGGCAGGGCGATGAAGGCGGCACTTGGTGGTATTTTCGGCGGCGGGGTTTTTAGGGCGGCGGCGGTGAAGGCTTGGGCGTGGGCTTTGTTGGGCGCCCCTAGAAAAATGCCGTCTTTGGCGGTGAGGCTATGTAAAAAACTTGGGGTGAGGGGGGTGCCCACATTTTCTTCTGCCAAGATGCCGTCCTTGGCGACCAACAATCCCGCCCCTGCCACATCCAAAATAGGCGGGAGGTAGCTGCGGATAATCTGGGCGATTTCTTGGCGGGTGTTGGCGGCGAGCAGGAGCAATGCGGAATGGTAAATGCGCGCGGCGACTTCGTGATTGGCGAGGCTGTGGTCTAGTAAAATTTTCTGCTGGCGTTTTGATTCGCGCATGGCTTCTTGGGCTTTACGCACGAGCAGATGATTGACGTTGATGACGTCGGAAGTGCTGGATTTTGTGGAATCGCCCATGGGTTTAAGCCTTTAGAGGATGGATTGTCCGCTTTTTTTCCAATCTGCGGTAAATGCCTCAATGCCCTTATCGGTGAGGGGGTGTTTGAACATGGCCGTGATGATTTGGGGCGGCACCGTGGCAACATCCGCCCCTAACAACGCCGCATCCACCACATGTTGCACCCCCCGCACCGAGGCGACCAAAATTTCCGTGGGGAAATCATAATTGGCATAGATGGCGGTGATTTCTTCAATCAACCCCATGCCGTCGGTGGCGATATCGTCCAACCTGCCGACAAAGGGCGAGATGAAACCTGCGCCGGCCTTGGCGGCGAGGAGGGCTTGTGCGGCGGAAAAACATAAGGTCACATTGACCATAACCCCGTTATCGCTGAGCTGTTTGCAGACTAGTAAGCCGGCTTCGGTTAGGGGGACTTTGACCGCGACATTTTTGGCGATGCTGGCGAGTTTTTCGCCCTCCTTCAGCATAGTCGGCGCATCGCTGGCGGTGGCTTCGGCGCTGACCGGCCCGTCAATGATGGCGCAAATTTCGGCAATGACCTCAAGAAAATCGCGTCCTGATTTGGCAATCAATGAAGGGTTGGTGGTGACCCCATCAATCAGCCCGCTGGCGGCGAGGGCTTTAATTTCATCTATATTCGCGGTATCAAGAAAGAGTTTCATCGTTTGGTATTCCTATTGGTTACGGTTGCGACTATCTTACCCGAATCAGCAGAAAGAGGAAAATGATTTATGTCGGAATTTTTGCCTGAGATGCCGATTCGCGTGTTGGTGGCGGCGAAACTGCCCCATCAAGATGGCGCGTTGACTTATCGTGCGGGGGGGGCGATGCGGGCGGGGGAGTTGGTTTCTGTGCCACTCGGCAAAAGGCAGGTGGTGGGGATGGTGCTGGGGGCGGAAGAAAAAGATACTGGCAAAATGCGATTGAAAACTGCCGAATCTTATGCCGAACCTTACTGCCTCCCCCCGTCTATGCTCCCCTTTATAAATTGGGTGGCGGGTTGGTATATGGAAGCCCCCGGGGGCGTTTTCAAAATGGCGGTGTCGGTGCCGTCGGCTTTGAAGCCGGAAAAAGCACCTACTGATGATGCGCCTGCCGTGTCGGCTCTGCCCCCCCGCCGTGAGCCTTTGACCGAAGCACAAAATGCCGCCGCCACGCCTTTAGTCGCGCGCATCAATAAAGGTTTTTCAGTGTCGGTGCTGGATGGCGTCACCGGTTCCGGCAAAACCGAAATTTATTTTGAGGCGGTCGCCGCCGCCCTCAAAAATGGCAAACAAGCGTTGATTTTACTCCCCGAAATTGCCCTATCAAAGAGTTTTGAGGCGCGGGTGTTGGCGCGTTTTGGCTTTGCCCCGCATCTCTGGCATTCGGGGTTGGGGGATAAGGCACGGCGGCGCGTTTGGCGTGAGGCGATTCGCGGCAAGCCTATGGTGGTGGTGGGGGCGCGTTCGGCTTTGTTTTTGCCGTTTGCCAATCTGGGGGTGATGGTGGTGGATGAGGAACATGACCTCACCTATCGCCAACAAGATGGGGTGCGTTATCATGCGCGCGATATGGCGGTGGTGCGGGCGAAATATGCGGAAATTCCGTTGATTCTGTCTTCGGCGACACCATCTTTGGAAAGTTTGGTCAATGTGGAGGCGGGGAAATACGCGCATATCTCTTTGCCGATGCGCTATGGCGGGGCGGAATTGCCTGAAATCGCACTGGTGGATTTGCGTAAAACCCCCACCGAATCTAGGCGGTGGCTGGCGCCGCCTTTGGTGGAAGCGATGACGGCGACTCTGGCGAAAAAAGAGCAGATTTTGTTGTTTCTTAACCGCCGCGGCTATGCGCCGATGTCGCTGTGCCTATCTTGCCGTGCGCGCATTACTTGTCCGCATTGTTCGGCTTGGTTGGTGACGCATAAAGCCGTGGGGGTGTTGCGGTGCCATCATTGCGGGCATACGACACCGCATGGGGCGGTGTGTCCTAGTTGCGGGGTGGAGGGGATGATTCTGGCGTGTGGTCCCGGGGTGGAACGGCTGGCGGAAGAAGTGGCGGCGCGTTTCCCGGAGGCACGTTTGGGGGTGTTTTCTAGCGATACTATTACCACGCCGAAACAAGCGGCGGCATTTTTTGATGCGGTGCATCAAGGCGCATTAGACATTATTATCGGCACACAGATGATTGCCAAAGGGCATCATTTCCCCGATTTGACGCTGGTTGGCGTGGTGGATGCGGATCTTGGATTAGGCGGGGGGCTAGGTGCTGGCGATTTGCGGGGGGCGGAATTGAGTTGGCAATTATTGGCACAAGTGGCAGGGCGTGCCGGGCGGGCATCCCGGGCGGGGCGGGTGTTATTGCAAACCGCTAACCCCGAATCGCGCGTGTTGCAAAGCCTCATTCAAGGCGACCGCGATGGCTTTATCGCCGCAGAAAAAGCCGAACGCCACGCCGCCGCGATGCCCCCTTATGGGCGCCTCGCCGGGGTGATTCTGTCGGCGCGTAATGAGGATGCGTTGGGGCGATTCGCACAGCAACTCGCTGGGGCTTGGCCGCATTATGCGGAAATTTTGTTGTTGGGTCCGGCCCCGGCACCGATCAGGCTGTTGCGCGGACAGCATCGGGTGCGTTTTCTGCTCAAAACCGCGCGTGAGGTGAATTTACAGCGCGCTATTGCGACGTGGCTCAAAGCCGTGAAAATCCCCGCTTCTATCCAATGCCAAGTGGATATTGACCCGGTTAGTTTTTTCTAGTTCCTGACCCCCCCCTTTTTTCGCCTTTAATGTTGCGTTAGGCGATTTCGTGTGATAGCAAGCATCAAGATTTTATGACTTTTTGGGGTTACTAACCATGGCGTATAGTTCTGCTATTGCTAAGAGATATGTTAAGGCGCTGTTTGAGCTGGCGGATGCGGGCGGTAAGGTTGATGCTATCGCTAAAAATTTCCGCGACCTGGACGCCATCATGAGCGAATCAGCCGAGTTGCGCCGTATGATGGAAGGTTCAAGCATCGCCCGCCCCCGCCAAAAAGACGCGATGAGCGCGATTCTTGGGCGTGCTGGGGCGGATGCGCTGATGTTGCAATTTATCGGCATCCTGTGTTTGAATGGGCGCCTATCTATTCTGCCGCAAATTACCAAAGAATTTCTCGCCGATTTGGCGAAAAGACGCGGGGAGGTTTCTGCGGAAGTCATCTCTGCGGCGGTGCTTGATGCCAGTCATCAAGCGCATATCACCGAAGCGATTTCCCGAATCACCCAAAGCGATAAAGTCGCGTTGCGTGCTTCGGTGGATGCTTCGCTCATTGGCGGGTTGGTGGTGCGCATCGGCTCGCGTATGATTGACACGTCAATTAAAACGAAACTAAATCGGCTTGAAGCCGCAATGAAGGGTGTTGGGTAATGGATATTCGCGCCGCTGAAATTTCAGCAATTCTCAAAGAACAAATCGCCAATTTTGGCAGTGAAGCCCAAGTCGCTGAGGTCGGGCGCGTGCTTTCCGTAGGGGATGGCATCGCCCGCGTCTATGGGCTTGATGAAGTGCGGGCAGGGGAGATGGTAGAATTTGATGGGGGCATCAAAGGCATGGCATTGAACCTTGAAAGCGATAATGTCGGCATCGTGATTTTCGGCGATGACCGCGCTATCAGCGAAGGCACGATTGTGCGGCGCACCGGGGCGATTGTTGATGCGCCTGCGGGCAAAGGATTATTGGGGCGTGTGGTCGATGGGCTTGGCAACCCGATTGACGGCAAAGGCCCGATTAAGGACGCCGAACGCCGCCGCGTTGAGGTCAAAGCCCCGGGCATCATGCCGCGCAAATCCGTGCATGAGCCGATGCAGACGGGGCTGAAAGCCATTGATAGCCTCATCCCTATCGGGCGCGGGCAACGCGAGTTGATTATCGGCGACCGCCAAACCGGCAAAACCGCGATTGCCATTGATGCCTTTATCAACCAAAAATCCGTCAATGAGGCGGCGGGGAAAGATGATAAGAAAAAACTTTTTTGCATTTATGTGGCGGTGGGGCAAAAACGTTCCACGGTGGCACAGATTGTGCGTTCTTTGGAAGAAAACGGCGCCATGGAGTATTCTATTGTTGTCGCGGCAACCGCCTCCGACCCGGCGCCGTTGCAGTTTATCGCACCCTATACGGCTTGTGCCATGGGCGAGTATTTCCGCGATAATGGTATGCATGCGGTGATCGTCTATGATGACCTGTCCAAACAAGCGGTGGCGTATCGCCAAATGTCGTTGCTGTTGCGGCGTCCGCCGGGGCGTGAGGCCTATCCCGGGGATGTGTTTTATCTGCATTCGCGCCTGTTGGAACGTGCGGCGAAACTCAATGAGGATAATGGCGAAGGCTCGCTAACCGCCCTGCCGGTGATTGAAACCCAAGGCGGTGATGTGTCGGCATTTATCCCCACCAATGTGATTTCTATCACCGATGGGCAGATTTTTCTTGAAACCGATTTATTCTATCAAGGCATTCGTCCTGCCGTCAATGTCGGGCTATCCGTGAGCCGTGTTGGCTCTGCCGCCCAAGTCAAGGCGATGAAACAAGTCGCCGGCTCTATCAAATTGGAATTGGCGCAATATCGGGAGATGGCGGCGTTCGCACAATTTGCTTCGGATATGGATGCGGCGACGCGCAAATTGCTCGACCGCGGGGCGCGTTTGACCGAATTGCTCAAACAACCCCAATACGCACCGATGCCGATTGAAGAACAGGTGGTAGCGATTTTTGCCGGGGTTAATGGCTATCTTGATAATCTGGCTCTGGAACAGGTGGGGGCTTTTGAAAGCGGTTTGCTGGCGCATATGCGTGGGGGCGGGGCAAGCATCCTCAAAGCCATCCGTGAGGAAAAATCAATCTCCGATGATACGAATAAAAAACTCAGTGGCGAGATTGAAGTTTTTGTTAAGAATTTTGTTTAACTTCCGATTCTAATTAGGACTGACTTTCGATGGCGAATTTGAAAGATTTGAAAAACCGCATCCGCAGCGTCAAATCCACGCAGAAAATTACCTCTGCCATGAAGATGGTGGCGGCGGCGAAATTGCGGCGCGCCCAAGATAATGCCGAAGCGGCGCGCCCCTATGCCGCGCGCATGGGGGCGATGATTCAAAATCTGGGGCAGAAAGCCGCCCCCGAAACCGCCCCGGCACTGTTGGTTGGCACCGGCGATGATAAGCGGGTTTTACTGGTGGTGGTATCGGCTGACCGCGGGCTGTGTGGGGGTTTTAATGGCGGCATTATTCGCACCGCCCGCCGTGAAGTGGAGGCGTTGGAAAGCGCCGGCAAAAGCGTTGAGGTGATGATGGTTGGGCGCAAGGCTAGCGATGCCCTCAAACGCGAATTGGGCGAGAAAATTATTGATTCGCGCGAGGGTGTGCAAGGCACGGCGGTGGCATTCGCCGAGATTGATAGCATCGCCGAAGTGATTCGGGCGCGCCTCAAAGAAGGGGCGTTAGACCGCTGTGTGATTCTCTATAATCGCTTCATCTCGGCGATTACCCAAGAGGTGACTTTGAGTACGTTGATTCCGGTGGAACTGCCCGAGAATGCCGAAACTGAAACGCCATCGGTAGCACCTTACGAATATGAGCCGTCCGAACATGCGGTGCTTGAAGATTTATTGCCGCGCAATCTCAGCACGCAAATTTACACGGCAATTTTGGAAAGTTCGGCTAGCGAGCTGGCGGCGCGCATGACGGCGATGGATAACGCTACGCGCAATGCTGGCGATTTGATTGACCGCCTAACCATGCAATATAATCGCACACGCCAAGCGGCGATTACGACCGAATTGATTGAAATTATTTCCGGGGCAGAAGCCCTCTAAACCTTAATGGGAGTTGGAACTATGAAAAAACAAAACACAAAAGGCAGACTGACGCAGATTATTGGTGCGGTGGTGGATGTGGAATTTGATGGCGCTTTGCCACCGATTTTGAACGCCATCCATGTGGATAATGACGGGCAACGTTTGGTGCTTGAAGTCGCACAACATCTGGGCGAGCAAAGCGTGCGTTGCATCGCCATGGATTCCACCGAAGGTTTAGTGCGTGGCACCGAAGCCGTGGATACCGGCGAGCCGATTAGAGTGCCGGTAGGACCCGAAACTTTGGGGCGGATTTTGAATGTGGTCGGCGCGCCGGTGGATGAGGGCAAGCCGGTGAAATCAAAACACACCTTCCCGATTCACCGCCCCGCCCCGGAATATGTTGATCAATCCACCGAAGCCGAAATTCTGGTCACGGGCATTAAGGTGGTGGATCTGCTCGCACCTTACGCCAAGGGGGGCAAGATTGGGTTATTTGGCGGTGCGGGTGTGGGTAAAACCGTGCTGATTATGGAACTTATCAACAATGTCGCCAAAGCCCATGGGGGTTATTCGGTATTCGCCGGCGTGGGCGAACGCACGCGCGAGGGCAATGACCTTTATCATGAGATGGTCGAATCCGGGGTCATCAAACCCGATGGCGATGGCTCTAAAGCGGCACTAGTCTATGGGCAGATGAACGAGCCTCCCGGCGCGCGGGCGCGGGTGGCTTTGACCGGTTTGACCCTGGCAGAATATTTCCGCGATGAAGAAGGACAAGATGTGTTGTTCTTTGTTGATAACATTTTCCGCTTCACGCAAGCGGGTTCGGAAGTGTCGGCATTGCTTGGGCGCATTCCTTCGGCGGTGGGGTATCAGCCGACGCTTGCCACAGACATGGGGGCGTTGCAGGAACGCATCACCACCACGCGCAAAGGCTCGATCACCTCGGTGCAAGCGATTTATGTGCCGGCGGATGATTTGACCGACCCGGCACCGGCGACCTCATTCGCCCACTTGGATGCCACCACGGTGCTATCGCGGCAGATTGCCGAATTGGGGATTTATCCGGCGGTTGACCCGCTTGATTCCACGTCAAGGATGCTAGACCCGCGCATTGTCGGCAACGAGCATTACGAGGTCGCACGCCGCGTCCAAGAAGTGTTGCAACAATATAAATCGCTCCAAGATATTATCGCCATTTTGGGCATGGATGAATTATCCGAGGAAGATAAATTGGTGGTGGCGCGCGCGCGCAAAATCCAACGTTTCCTCTCACAGCCATTCCATGTCGCCGAGGTCTTTACGGGTTCGCCCGGGGTGTTGGTGTCGCTTGAAGATACGATTAAAGGTTTCAAAGGTATCGTTGATGGCGATTATGATGACCTGCCCGAAGCGGCGTTCTATATGGTCGGCACGATTGAAGAAGCCATGGAAAAAGGCAAGAAATTGAGCGCGGAAGCGGCTTAATGATTCACTATCAAAACGTGAAAGGGCATCAAGGACATGGCAACGGACATGACAACAGCATTTGAATTAGTGACGCCAGCACGGGTGATGCTGGCAGTGGATGCGCGCATGGTGGTGGTGCCGGGCGCGCTTGGGTTGTTTGGGGTGTTGCCCCGCCATGCGCCTACCATTTCTACCCTGAAACGCGGGGTGGTTTCGGTCTATGTTGATGGGCAGACCCATGCGCGCATTATGGTTGATGGCGGTGTTGCTGATGTGACCGAGGAACGTTGCACGGTGCTCGCCGAACGTGCGGTCAATTTGGATAGCACCAGTTCGGCAGAGCTTGAAGCCATGCGTAAGGATGCCGAAGCCGCTGGCGATGCAGATGCGGCGGCGTTCTATGATGCCAGCCTTGCCTTATCAGCACAATAAATCGTTAAAATCTTCCAGCAACTGCTCATAGACTTGGCGTTTGAAGGGGGCGGCGAGGGCGGGTAGGGACGCCGCCGATGCCCACCGCCATGCGCGGAATTCCGGGTGCTTGGTGTTGATATTGATATCGTCATCACTGCCACGATATTGGAACGCCAGCCATTTTTGCGTCTGCCCTTGATATTTGCCGTCCCACAGCCGATTGGCTAAATTTTCGGGGATGTTGTAGTTCAGCCATGCGCTATGTTCGCGCAGTAATTCGGCGTTGTCGGTGCCGATTTCTTCTAGCATTTCGCGCAACGCCGCCTCAACCGCGTTTTCGCCGCGGTCAATCCCGCCTTGGGGCATCTGCCACGCCTCGCCGTGATTATCTAGGCGTTGCCCGACAAAAACCTGCTTGGCGTCATTGATTAAAATAATACCGACACAGGGGCGGAATGGACGGCTGATATAACTGACATGGGGCGCCATTATTTGCCCCAAATGCGCCAAGCGTTTAATACATCCACGGCGCGGGCGAGTTGGTAGTCTTGGATGGCTTCGGTATTGTCATCGGTGTTTTCATCGGGGGCGGTATTGCCATCAGCATTATTGGGAGCATCGCCATTAACCAACGCACCTCGGAGGTCTTCTTCGCGGAATTCACCGCCATCTATGCCCTCAACCCGCGCCGGTTCAACGACAATATCCGGGGTGATTCCTGTGCCTTGGATGGATAGTCCCGAAGGCGTGTAATAGCGTGCGGTGGTTAGGCGCATGGTGTCATTGGTGCGGATGGTGATGATGCTCTGCACCGAACCTTTGCCGAATGAGCGCGTCCCCATAATCAGCGCGCGTCCGTGGTCTTTGAACGCCCCGGCGACAATTTCCGAAGCCGATGCCGACCCCGAATTGATCAGCACAACAATCGGCAAGCCATCCAACAAATCGCCTCTACGTGCCGAAAATCGCGCGGCGGATGCCGGCTCGCGTCCGCGTGTGGAAACAATCTCGCCGTGTTCAAGAAAGGCATCGCTGACGGCAATCGCCTCCGCCAACAGCCCCCCGGGATTGTTGCGTAAATCCAACACCAAGCCGGTTAGATTTTTGCCGTGTTCGGCTTTGAGTTCGCGCACGGCTTTTTTTAATCCCGGGGTGGTTTGCGCGCTAAAAGTGGTGATGCGGATATAGCCGACACTGCCAAAACTTTCATGGCGGACGCTGCGCATTTTAATCACCGCCCGCACAAGGGTGATATCAAAAACAGGTTGCTCGCCGCGTTTGACGCTGACGGTGACTTCGCTATCAATATCCCCGCGCATCAGTGCCACCGCTTCGTTGAGGTCCAACCCCAACACCGTCTCGCCATCAATGCCGATAATCAAATCCCCCGAAAGAATGCCAGCTTCGGCGGCGGGGGTGTCGTCAATGGGGGCGATGACTTTAATAAAGCCGTCCTCCATGGTGATCTCAATGCCTAAACCGCCGAATTCCCCGCGCGTGCGTTCCTGAATCTGGTCAAGGTCTTCGGGGCTGAGAAAATTAGAATGCGGGTCAAGCGCGCTAAGCATACCATTGATGGCGGCGCGCACTAATGCTTCCGCCTCAACGGGTTCCACGTAATGATAGCGGATGCTTTCAAACACCTCGCCAAAACGTTCTAACTCGGCAAAGATGGCTTTGGGGTCTTCGGATTGCCCTTTTGATGGAGTGCTGGCAAGCCCGAAAGCGAGCGCGCAAAGCCCTAGCCCAATAAGCCCAAGGCAAATGTGTCGCCATGAAATAGTCCATGAAGCTGGAAATGCTTTTGAAAGAAATTTTTGCATAAAAATCATCCGCGAAGCTAAAATAGCACCCATTTTGCCCATAGAATAGCGCGAAAATCAAGGCGATTCTATATTTAGTAGCGATGTGCCGGTCATTTCATCGGGTATCGCTAGCCCTAATAGCGTCAAAATGGACGGGGCTAAATCGCTCAAATTGCCAGATTTGAGGCGCGCATGGGGCGGGGCGCCAAGCCAATAAAGCGGCACCGGATTGGTGGTATGGGCGGTATGGGGGGCTTGGCTGGCTTCGTCCCACATGGTCTCGCAGTTGCCGTGATCTGCCGTCAATAGCATGGCACCCCCGGCGGCATCTAGGGCTTTGATGGTGGCACCGATGGCGGTATCTATGGTTTCAACGGCGGTGATCGCGGCGGCGAGGTCGCCTGTATGCCCCACCATATCGGCATTGGCGAAATTGACGATGATGAGTTCGTGCTCGCGGGCGGTGATGGCGGTGATGAGCGCATCAAGCACTTTTTCCGCGCTCATTTCGGGTTGCAAATCATAGGTAGCGACTTGCGGTGAGGGGATGAGGTGCCGTGATTCGCCCGCGTGCGGGACCTCGTTGCCGCCATTTAAGAAAAACGTGATATGGGGATATTTTTCGGTTTCGGCTAGGCGTAATTGGCGCAATCCCGCCGCGGCAACGACAGCACCTAGCGTGTCGGTGAGGCGGCGGGGGGGGAACAGAATTTTGGCTTTGGCATCAAGGGTTTTTTCATAGGGGGTCATGAAAATAGTGGTGGATAATGCGGGGGCGGGGTTGGATTCATCTTGATGCCCCGCATCGGGATGCTCGTTAAACAACATGCTGAGTAATTGGCGCACGCGGTCGGCGCGGAAATTTGCCATGATTAACCCGTCGCCTTTCTGCATTCCCGCATAATTGCCGATAATGGCGGGGCGGAAAAATTCATCGCTCTCGCCGCGTTTTTCGGCGGCGGCGATGGCGGTTTCGGGCGCGTCAAAATGATGCGCGGCTTGGGCGTGGGCGATGGCGCGGAAACTCAATTCCGTGCGTTGCCAACGTTGGTCGCGGTCCATGGCGTAATAGCGTCCGCATATACTAGCGATGCGCGCCGCTTTCGGCAAACGCGCCTGCAACCATGCAAAATCTTTTTCGGCATTGCCCGGCAAAGCATCACGCCCATCGGTGAAAAGATGTAGCCAGATTTGTGTCTCAGACACTGTTCCGCGTTCCGCCCCCCGTTGTGCCATGGCTTCGGTCAGGGTTAGGATATGCGCGCGATGGCTATGCACACCGCCTTGGGACAGCATGCCAAGAATATGCACCGCCCCATCATGCGCGCGCAAGGATTCAGAAAAATCATCTAAAAGCGGATGCGCCGCCAATGCGCCGCTTTCCACATCAGCATTTATCCGCACCAAATCCTGTTCAATGACGCGCCCCGCCCCGATGGTGAGATGCCCGGTTTCGGAATTGCCCACCTGCCCCGGAGGTAGGCCCACCGCGCCTTCGGAGGCATCAAGAAACGCTTTCGGTGCGTTGGCATCAAGCCCATCTATCACCGGCGTTTTTGCCAAGCGCACGGCGTTATGTTCCACCGCCTCACTATGCCCCCAGCCATCCATAATCGCCAAGATAACAGGTTTTTTTATGGGTAGTATCATCGTATCATCTTACGCTAATTTTATTCGTGGTGGTAGGGATGTTTTGCCAGAATCATCTCGGCGCGGTAAAGCTGTTCCGCCAGCATCGCCCGCACCAATAAATGCGGCCAGGTCGCACTGCCAAAAGCGAGGGTCAAATCAGCACGCGCCAACACCGCCGCGCTATGCCCATCCGCCCCGCCAATGGCAAAAATCGCCTCGCGCACGCCATCATCGCGCCAATCCTTAATGTGCGCCGCCAATGCCCGGGAGGTGAGGTTTTTGCCCTTGGCATCGAGTGCTACCAACTTGCTTTGGGCGGGGAGGATGTCCAAAATTTTCTGCCCCTCTGCGCTGATGCGCTTGGCTTTTTCCGTGTGCGGGGCGGTGAATTCTAGCAGCCTACCCTGATGCGGTAGGCGGGCAAAATAATCGCGCACCAGCACCGCTTCGGGCTTGGTGCCAATTTTTCCAATGGCGGCGATGGTGATGCGCATGGTGGTATCTTTAAGGGGGGTTTCTTTAAGGGGCGGTGGTTGTGCGTCCTTGCCCGGTCTCATGGTCAAGCCACATTTTTTCTAGCTGATAAAACGCCCGCACTTCCGGGCGGAATAGGTGGATGATGACATCCCCGGCATCAATCAAAATCCAATCGCCCTGCGCCGTGCCTTCAGCGCCGCCCCCAATATTATTTTTAATGCTATTGTTTTTGTTGTGGGCTTTGATGGCTTTGTTGAGATGTTCCGCCATAGACACCAACTGCCGCGACGAACTCCCCGAAGCAATAACCATATAATCGGCAATTGATGATTTCCCCGCAAGCGGAATCGCAATAAGGTCCGTCGCCTTATCGGCATCCAATGAAGACATAATAATATCAAGCAGGCGGTCGCTTGCAGCGTGATGATGTGCGGAAATTGTAAAACTCCTTTCGCGGTTTTCTGGCTCCCTTTAGCAGATATATTAAGCGAAAATTATGTTTCTGCCAATAATAAATATCAGTCGCGGGCGTATTTTATGAAAGGCGTTTTTGTGCCAATCTTGTCGTATAAGCGCCGCGCCGGTGCGTTGAAATCTTGGGTCAGCCAATAAACGCCCTTCGCCCCGATGGCATCGGCGGAGGTATAGATTTGCGCGATGAGTTGCCGTGCCACCCCATGTTTGCGGTAAGGCGGGGCAACGAATAAATCTTGTAGATAACAGATTTTTTCTTTTTGCCAAAGATGCAGATGAAAAATGCAATGCACGATTCCTGCGGCATTTTCAGGCGCATCGCCCCCGACAAAAGCGATATAGGCTTCGCAATCATGCGCATCATCAATCAGGCGGGTAAAGGTTAAATCAAAAATCTCTTGGTCGCGCGCGGTTTCATAAAAAGCCAGATATTGCGTCCATAACCCTGCCCATGCGTCTTGGTGCGAAGCGGTTAATTTTTCTAGCGTAATCATGGCGTTTGCGCCCCGTGCGCCCCGCCTTCGGGTCCGTAAAAAATCACCCATGTTTCTAGGCTTGCGCCAAAATCAAAAAAACGATGTTGCATCCCCGCCGGCACAAATAAAAAATCCCCCGCCGCAAAAGGGATAATTTCATCCCCCATTTGAAACTTGCCCGACCCGCGAATGACGACATAACATTCATCGCGGCTGTGGGGTTGTTGCAGGTCTTCATTTTGCGGGATGTAGAGTTCAACCTGCAATTCCCCGCGCAAAAAACCAATATAAAATCGCTTGCCATCAGGGGTCGGAATCTGCGCGCGCATATCCGCCGGGCGCAAATGTTTAGCATCAGTCGCATGGGTCATATCAGCCTCCATTAGATTTTATTTTAGGCAAGATTTTTATTTTTGCCAATAGTAGATTTTTGCGCCCGAATCGCCGTGGCGGATAGGGGGTTTAGGCGGGGTTGGATGAAGCACCAATAGCGCCGCCTCGGGCGGTGGTTTAGGCACTTGTGCCTGAGACGTTTGGGCGGCAGGCGGCGGTGTCTAAGACACTTTGCCATGGGGCTGGCGAGGGATTTGGCGCGATAATTTGGGCGGCGGATGACGATTAGGCTGGCGTGGCGGGGTAAGCGATTGGCGTGTTGCCATTGATGAATTTGTGCAAAATTATCGGCGCCCATGAGGAAATAAAATTTTTGGCGCGGACAGGTTTTGTTTAATATCTGTAATAAATCTGCCGTGTAATGTGTGTCTAAAACTTGTTCTAAGGCGCTCACCACCATGCGTTTGCGGTGGCGGCATTGATGTGCCATGCGCACGGCGCTTTCCATGCGTTCAGTGAGGGGCGCCATATCGCGCGCGGATTTATGCGGGTTTTGCGGGCTGACTAACCACCAGATTTCATCAAGTTCTAAGGTGGTTGCCGCGACATCGGCGATGTGGGCGTGCCCCAAATGCGCCGGATTAAATGAGCCGCCCAAAAGCCCAATATGCCCCCGCGACCGCATGCGCAAACGTGCCAATGTTGCATATTTTGTTGCATATTTCGCGCGCATCATGACCGCGTCTGCCCACTGCCGCGAACTATATATTTGAAACAAGTTAGCTGTTCCGCACCAACGGGTCCGCGCGCGTGGATGCGTCCGGTGGCGATGCCCAATTCCGCGCCTAAACCGAACTCGCCACCATCGGCAAATTGCGTTGAGGCATTGACCATGACGATGGCGGAATCGACCTCGCGGATAAATTGTTCTGCTATATTTTGGTTTTCGGTGATGATGGCTTCGGTGTGGGCGCTGCCATAATTGCGGATATGCGCGATGGCTTCGTCCATGTCGGCGACGATTTTGACGGCGATGATGCTGTCCAAAAACTCGCGCCCGAAATCATCATTTTTGGCGGCGGTGATGTTGATTTGCGGGGCGGCGGCGACGGCTTCGGCATCCCCGCGAATTTGGCACCCGGCTTGGGTTAGCGCATCGGCGATCCGCCCCCACATCCCATCCAACAAGGCGCGGTCAATGAGTAAAGTTTCCGCCGCCCCGCAAACCCCGGTGCGCCGCATTTTCGCATTGACGGCGATGGCGGCGGCTTTGTCGGCGTCCGCCTCGGCGTGGATATAGATATGGCAGATGCCTTCAAGGTGGGCGAAGACGGGGACTTTGGCATCGTTTTGGACGCGCGCAACCAACGCCCGCCCGCCGCGCGGCACGATGACATCAATGCCCCCTTGGGCGCGCAACATGGCCCCGACAAGCGCGCGGTCGGGGTTGTCAATCACCTGCACGGCATCCACCGGCAAGCCGGATTTTTCTAATCCCGCGCGCATCAACCCGCCCAACATAACTACAGTTTTGAGACTATCACGCCCCCCACGCAGGATGACACTATTGGCAGATTTAATCGCCAACCCCGCCGCATCCGCCGCCACATTAGGACGCGATTCAAAAATCACCCCAAGCACCCCAAGCGGCGTGCTAACCCGCGCAATATCCAACCCATTAGGCCGCCCCCAACGCGCCATCTCCACGCCAATAGGGTCGGGGAGCGCGGCAATATCACGCAAAGATTCCGCCATAGCCAAAATGCGTTCGGGCGTAAGCGTAAGCCTGTCAAGAAACGCATCACTAACACCATTTTTGATAGCAAGCGCAACATCATCTTTATTAGCAGTGAGCAGGGAATCGCTCGCATTTTCAATGAGCGTAGCCGCATGGGTGAGCGCGCCAATACGCGCCGCATGCGGAGCAAGGCACATTTTTGCAAATGCAGTGCGCGCACGGGTGGTTAGCTGCTGGATGGTTTTTTCTTCTTGGGTCATTTCAGGTTTCGCTTTCACAATCGTGTCTTTGGCTTTAGATAATCTTCGGCTTCTTTGACTTTCGCATTAAATTTTTCTGTAACTGCTTCATCTAGTTTCATTTTTTCAAGGACTTGTTCTACCTCTTGTTTCGTGGTTAGTTTTTCATCTACGATTTTTTTAGCTACTTCGCATCTTTGAATAGTTATTTTTGTTTTAATCTGACGTGCTTCTAAAGTTATATCTAGAAATATTATTCGCATTTCATCACCCCACAAATCCTCGCTTTTAAGAATATCATCGTAAATTTCTTGATACGCTGATTCCATTCTATCATTGTCTTCTTTATCAAGTATCGCGCGTGCCTGAAGGGATATAGATAATTCGCCGAGGTTTGGTGCAAATACAGGTGGAACTAGAAGGGGGTCCATCGTGTAATGATTTACGGCATCTCGGTATTTACGGATTGAGGCGAGAAGCCGTGTTGCTACATCGTATTTTGTTTTTCCGCTATGTTGTTTTTTCCATGCAGACAACCCCATAACGGCGCAGACAGCTATTGTCATCGTCGCTATGGAACTAAGAATTATGGCTATATCAACAATAACGGACAAGGCACAACTCCTTTATGGCTTTGGGGTAAGGTTTTCACTTGATATCATTGGTCGTAGATGTTTGTCAGATTCTTCGACTAGCCCCTTAAATTTCTCTAGAAGTGGTTCGTCTAGTTCTACCCCATCATTAATTTTTTCCTTTATGATGCTTTCTATTTGGCGCATTTCGTTCAATATTGATTGTAATTCCTTGCCACATAAAGCCTCATATCTTGAAATATCGGCGCAAAGAACTTGCCCCGAAGACAAGAGCGTAGATTCTCTTGTGATTCGCGCCGCCTCGGGCGAATTTGGGGGTAGGCTTACTAAATTATCCAGTATATGTCTGTATCTTCGGGTTGCAATAAGAAGATCCCACGCCATTACATCATTCATTTTTTTTCGCAAAAATAGTCTAAATACCAATTCAGATAATACCCATATAGGCATGAATATGATGCCGACTACGATGAGCCAAATTATACGCATCAATAATACTATTAGGTGCCCCATGATATAATTCCTTTCCTAGTTGCTTTCGGTGTTAGGTGTGGATTCTTCTACATCGCCCGCCGCGCTGTCAAGCACCAAATCATCGGCATGGATAACTTCATCGCTATCACAATAGCCCAAAATGCTCTCAATTTCACGGCTATTTTGTCCGGCTATGCTGTTGGTGGCTTTGGCGTTGTAGCGGGTTAGGCCTCGGGCTATTATTTTTTTTTCGGGGTCGGCTATGGCTACTAGGTCGCCTTTTTCGAATTGTCCTTCGGCTTTGGTGATGCCGGCTGCTAGTAGGCTTTTGCCGCGTTTTAATGCTTTGCTTGCCCCCGCATCAACATAAATCGTGCCTTTGGGGGTTAGCCCGCCGTCTATCCATGTTTTACGGGCGTGGAGGGGTTTTTTGTTGGCTTTGAACCATGTGCAGGCGACACCCTCCAACAGGCTTTTTATTGGGTGTTTTTCGGTGCCGTTGCAGATGACCATATTACAGCCGGCGCGGGTGGCTATGCGCGCCGCCTCCAATTTTGTTATCATGCCTCCTGATGAATACGCACCGCCGGCGCCGCCTGCCATTGCTATAATTTCGGGAGTTATTGCTTTGACTTCGGGTATTAGTTTTGCCGCCGCATCCGCCTTTGGATCGCTGGTATAAAGCCCGTCAATATCCGAGAGCAGAATCAGCGCATCGGCACTGACCATCTGTGCCACCCTTGCGCCTAAGCGGTCATTGTCGCCGTAGCGAATTTCCGCGGTTGCCACCGTGTCATTTTCATTGACTACGGGAATAATCTGGCGGTCTAGGAGGCTCATCATGGTGGCGCGGGCGTTGAGGTGGCGGCGGCGGGTTTCGGTATCATCGTGCGAGAGCAGAATCTGTGCGGTATTGAGGCTGTGCTTGGCTAAGGCTTGTTGCCATTCGGCGCTGAGGCGAATCTGTCCGATGGCGGCGGCGGCTTGTTTATCGGCGAGGGTTAGGCGTTTTTTTCCTGTCCCGAGCATCTGCCGCCCGAGCGCAATCGCCCCCGACGACACCACCAATAAGCGACAATTTTGGGCGTGTAAATGTGCCATATCTGCGGCGAGTGCTTGGAGCCAATCATGGCGCACGCCCCCCTCCGCATTTACCAATAAAGCCGAGCCGACTTTGATAACAATGCGCCGTGCGTGGGCGAAATAAGATGATGTATTTTTCATGGTATAAATCTCAATCCTATAATTACAAAAATCTAGTCGGTTGCGGGTTGCCAAGTGGTAGCGGTGGCGGCGTCCGTTTCGGCGTCTGCGTCAGCATCAACATTGCGGCTGTCTTCAATGACCTGCATCAGCAATCTTAGCGCATCGGTGACGCCAGCACCAGTGACGGCGGATAGCGCGATGACCTCTGCGGCGCCTGCCGCTTTCAATGCGGCGGTCAGTTCCACCATGCGCGCACTATCAAAAGAATCAATTTTAGAAATTGCTACCAGTTCAGGGCGGTTGGCTAGGTCCGCATCATAGGCACTAATTTCGTGGCGAATTTTTTGCCAGTTTTTTATCGGCTCGTCCGCCGTGCCATCCACCAGATGCAACAACACACGGCAACGTTCGGCATGCCCCAAAAAGCGATGCCCTAGCCCTATGCCTGCATGCGCGCCTTCCACCAAGCCCGGCAAATCGGCGAGGATAAATTCGCGCGCATCCACACGCACCACCCCCAAAGCCGGATGCAGAGTCGTAAAAGGATAATCGGCAATTTTGGGCTTCGCCGCCGACACACGCGCCAAAAATGTTGATTTCCCCGCATTAGGCAAGCCAATCAATCCAGCATCGGCAATCAATTTCAGGCGCAACCACACCCACATTTCTTGCCCGGAAAAGCCGCGCTCAACACGGCGGGGGGCTTGGTTGGTGGAAGATTTGAAGGCAGCATTACCGCGCCCGCCATCGCCCCCCCGTGCCAGCGTG
Source organism: uncultured Alphaproteobacteria bacterium (assembly GCA_958431225.1). Lineage (GTDB taxonomy): Bacteria > Pseudomonadota > Alphaproteobacteria > Puniceispirillales > UBA1172 > UBA12202. The sequence goes on from OY288107.1 coordinate 1,200,737, forward strand.
ATGCGCTGACCTATCGCCGTCAAATCCGCTAATATAAGGTCGCTATCTTCGTTTAGAATCTGCGTCCCCAAAGGCAGCTTCAACACCACATCTTTGCCGCCAATCCCCGAACGATTGCGCCCGGCACCCGATTGCCCCGATTGTGCTTTGAAATGTTGCTGATAGCGGTAGTCAATCAACGTATTGAGCCCATCAACGCATTCGGCAATGACAGCACCGCCGCGCCCGCCATCACCGCCATCGGGTCCGCCGCGCGGAACATTGGCTTCACGGCGGAAACTCATCGCGCCGGGGCCGCCATTGCCGCTTTGGATAAATATTTTTGCTGAATCAAGAAATTTCATTTTACTCTCACGAAAAAGCGCATCCCCCGAATGTTGGATGCGCCGTGCTTATGCGATCATGACTAAAAGTTTCGGGGGGGGTGCGGGTTATTTTGTCGTTGGCGGGTTCGGGATGACATTGGCGAAGGTCTTGCCGCCGGTTTTGGTGCGGAAACTGACTTTGCCGTCGCTGAGGGCGAATAGCGTGTGGTCTTTGCCCATGCCGACATTGTCGCCGGGGTGGAATTTGGTGCCACGTTGACGGACGATGATATTGCCGGGGATGACCGCCTCACCGCCGAATTTCTTGACGCCAAGCCGCCGCCCTGCCGAATCGCGCCCATTACGCGAACTACCACCTGCTTTTTTATGTGCCATGTTGCTGTTCCTCTATTTTTTCGCAACCTTAGGTTGTGTTTTTTTTGCAACCTTTGTTGCGGGTTTTTTCGCCGAAGCTTTAGGTTGTGTTTTTTTCGGTGCGGACTTTTTTGCCGAAGCCTTAGGTTTAGTTTCGGCTTTTTTCGTTTCAGGCTTTTTCGCCGAAACCTTAGGTTCGCTTTTTTTCGCCTCACTAGCGGTTTTAATCTTGCCATCGGCGGCGATGTCGGTGATTTGGATCAAGGTTAAATCTTGGCGATGCCCACGCATACGGCGGAAATTTTTGCGCCTCTTGCGGCGGAACACCATGATTTTATCGCCGCGCGTGTGGCGCAACACCGTGGCACCAACCGCCGCATCCTTCACCAAAGGCGCGCCCAGCGTGACACTATCACCATTGGCAATCATCAATACCTCATCAAGACGCAACTGCGCCCCCGCCTCCGCCTCAAGGCGATCAACGATAATTTTGTCATCTTTGGCGACTTTATATTGCTTGCCACCCGTTTTTACCACAGCATACATTTACATTCATCCCCGCTACATTCATCCAAATATGGGCTAGATTTGAGGGGAATATACCGCGATGCTAGGCATTGTCAAGCCAGTTTTGTCGGGTTTTTGCAAATTCATATACGAGGGGCAGATAGGGAAGCCCTTGCCAGAACCCCAAAAAACGGCTAAATGCAGAGTTGCGGAGAGGTGGCAGAGTGGTTGAATGCGCCGGTCTCGAAAACCGGTATGGGCAGAAGCCCATCGAGGGTTCGAATCCCTCCCTCTCCGCCAGCACCAGGGACGGCGCGGCGGCGTGGGCGCGAATTTAATCTGCGCGGTGGGGCGGTTTTTTGGTGCTTGTGTTGGGGTAGGCGCACCACCGAGCGCGGTGGAGCGACCACGGAACGCCGTGGAGCGATTCTTGGTGCTTGTGTTGGGGTAGGTGCATAATGGGATGCTTCCTATGGGTTTTTATATTTGCCCTTGCCGATATTTTTAACAATCAAAATCGCCCGAAAATCGTTGACGTTGGTTTGGGTGGCGCCGGTGATAACCAAATCACCGAGCGCGTCAAAATAACTAAATGCGTCGTTGTTTTTGAGGTATTCATCAGCCTGAAGATGGCGCTGTGCGGCTCTATCTAGGGTGGTGGGGTCAATATAGGCGCCAGCATTGTGCTCTGAGCCGTCAATGCCGTCGGTGTCGCACGCCATGGCATAGATGTTTGGGGCATAGATATTCGGGGCGGCGTTGAGATGATGCGCTAGTGCCAGCATATATTCGCTATTCGGCCCGCCCCGCCCCGAGCCTCTAAGCGTCACCGTCAATTCGCCGCCAGACAATAGCACGGTGCCTGGTTTTGCTTTGCGCGCTAGGTCGGCGTGGATGCGCGCGACATCCACCGCCTCCCCCTCCACATCATCGCCAAGATATTCCACAACATACCCGGCTTGCTTGGCGATTTCCGCCGCCGCTTCTAGCGACTGATGCGGGGTGGCGATGAGGCGGGTTTTGCAATTTTGAAAACACGCATCCGCCGCTTTAGGCGTTTCGGCGATGGGGTGCGTAAGATGGTCGCGCACTTTATCAGACACGCTAAAATCCGCAATGAGCCTCAAAGCGTCCTCTGCGGTCGTCGGGTCGGGCACGCTCGGTCCCGATGCAATCAATGCGGGGTCATCCCCGGGTATATCTGAGATCGCCAAAGTCACGATTTGCGCAGGATACGCCGCCGCCGCCAAACGCCCGCCTTTAATCGCCGAAAGATGCTTGCGAATGGTGTTCATCACCGAAATCGGCGCACCCGATGCCAGCAATGCTTGATTCACAGCAATTTTATCGTCTAAAGTCAGGGCGCCTGCGGGGGCGGATAAAAGCGCCGAACCACCACCACAGAGCAAAACAATCACCAGATCATCAGGGGTTAACCCCTCGACGAGGCGCAAAATTTCCCAAGCCGCCGCTTCACTTGCCGCATCGGGGACAGGATGGGCGGCTTCAACAACACGGATTCTATCACAAGCCACACTAAACCCATAACGCGTCACCACCAGACCTTCCAAATCCCCGCACCAATGCTGTTCCAACACCCTAGCCATTTCGGCACTGCCTTTGCCCGCCCCGACAACAATGGTGCGCCCGATGGGTGCGGGCGGAAGGTGCGGCGGCAAACAAACAGCAGGCTGCGCCGCCGCCACCGCCGCATCAAACATGCGCATCAAAATCTGACGTTCCAAGATACCCACAACCTTCCCATTCTTATTTTATTTATGCACCAATCGGCGGATTGTTGTCAGGTTGAATTCAAGCCGTTCTTCATAGGCTTCTTCGGTGCCTAAATCCTTTTTATAGACAATTGAGCCCGTATATCGGTTGGTTAGATAGTAGTATCCAATAGCAGCGATGGTTATATTGAGTTGAATGGGGTCAATGCCAGTGCGGAATACGCCTTCGGCAACCCCGCGCTTCAGTAAGCGTTCTACCATCAAAACGAATTTTTGACTGATATCGTCTATGATTTTAGATTGTTTTAAGTGCCGTGCTTGATGCAAATTTTCACTATTCACCAAGGTGATAAATTCGGGATTCGCAAGATAGTAATTCCACGTGAAACAAACAAGTTTATCCAAGGCTTCTTTGGCGGGAAGCGAATCCAGATCAAGTTGCTGTTCGGCATATCTAATGTCCGTGTAAGCGTCTTCAAGCACCTTTAAGAACAAGTCCGTTTTATTGCCAAAATAATGGTAGATCATGCGCTTATTTGCCTTAGCGCTATCGGCGATCTTATCTATGCGCGCGCCCCCTAAACCCTTTTTTGCAAAGGCTTTTTTGGCGGATAACAAGATGCGCCTTTTGGTCGCTAGCGCACCTCTTTTTTTGGTTTTGTTCGTGTCAGGCATAGAAATATCCCATAAAATACTTGTTGATTATTACAAAAATAGATGGTGTTGTCAAAATTTCTAAACCCTTATCCAAAAAATGCAAATTTTATAATTTTATAACTTGACAAAAGCGTTTTATGTAAATAACTAGATAGTGCATTGGAGGGATGATATGACCAATAAATTTGACATCACGCGCTTGCCTGAAACGGCGCGTAATTTTGGCGTCTATATTGATGGTGAGATGCGCCCAGCACTCTCAGGAAATACAACAACGCGCCAATCACCCGCGCATGATATAGCGGTGACGGAGATTGCTAAATGTGCGCAGGATGATGTTGATATTGCGGTAGCGTCCGCTAGACTTGCATTTGATGATCGCCGTTGGTCGGGTCAATCTGGGGGCGTGCGCGCGGGCGTATTGTTAAAAACCGCTGGCTTGATACGCGAGCGATTGGAAGAAATTGCCTATTGGGAAACCCTCGAATCCGGCAAGCCTATAAGCCAAACCAAGGGCGAAGTCGCTGGCTGTGCAGATATGTTTGAATATGCAAGCGGCTTAGCACGCAGCTTGCATGGCGATAGTCATAATAATCTAGGCGATGGGTTATTCGGCATTGTTACGCGTGAGCCTGTGGGCGTGGTGGGTTTGATTACCCCATGGAATTTCCCCTTTTTAATTTTATGCGAGCGCGTGCCTTACATCCTCGCCTCGGGTTGCACCATTGTCGCTAAGCCTTCGGAAGTTACATCCGCAACCACCATCTTACTTGCCGAAATGTTATCCGAAGCAGGATTGCCGAAGGGTGTCATGAATGTCGTCACGGGTTCTGGTTCAACGGTCGGTCAGGCTTTGTGCGCACATGAATCGGTTGATATGATATCATTTACAGGCTCAACCGCAGTGGGGCGCAATGTCATCCGCGCATCAGGCGATACGAATTTCAAAAAACTGGGCTTGGAATTGGGCGGTAAAAACCCACAGATTGTATTTGCCGATGCGGATTTATTGGACGCCGCCGATGGGGTCGCATTTGGAATGTGTTTCAACGCCGGTCAATGTTGCGTTTCTGGTTCTAGATTGCTCGTTGAACGCGCAGTCATGTCCGAATTTTTGGCACTTTTGAAAGCAAAACTGGAAAAAACTGTTGTAGGCGACCCTTTAGATGCAAAAACGCAAATAGGTGCCATAACAACATCAGCACAAAACCAAACGATTTTATCGTATATTCAAAAAGGTCAGGAGGAGGGCGCTCAACTTAGTTTTGGTTGCGGTGCTGTGAAAACGGATGCTGGTCAATTTGTGGGTCCGGTCATTTTTGAAAATGTTACGCCCGAAATGGAAATTTACAAAGATGAAATTTTTGGACCCGTCCTATGTGTTACGCCGTTTGATGATGTTGATGAAGCAATCGCTATGGCGAATGATACGAAATATGGTTTAGCGGCGTCGGTATGGAGCAAAGATATAGAGAAAGTGTTGCGCGTCTCGCGGCGCGTGCAGGCTGGACGTTTTTGGGTGAATACAACGCTTGCTGGCGGTCCTGAACTGCCTCTTGGGGGGTTTAAGCAATCGGGTTGGGGGCGCGAGGCTGGGAAATATGGCGTTGAAGAATACACGCAGATTAAATCAGTGCATATAGCGACCGAAACAAGAGAGCATTGGATTCCGTGAAATCTCAATCGGCTTATGATTATATTATTATAGGGGCAGGCTCATCGGGCTGTGTCCTTGCGCATCGCTTAACCGAAAACGCAAACATTCGGGTATTATTGTTAGAAGCAGGGGGAAAAGATTCGCATCCCTACATACACATGCCCGTGGGATTTTCCAAATTAACGGCAGGTCCGAGGACTTGGGGGTTTCATACCGTTCCGCAAAAATATGCAAATAATCGTGAGATTCCTTATGCCCAAGGCAAGGTGCTTGGGGGCAGTTCTTCAATCAATGCCGAGATTTTTACGCGCGGCACTCCAGCAGATTACGACAGGTGGGCGGCAGAAGAAGGTGCTGAAGGGTGGTCTTTCAAAGACGTCCAAAAATACTTTATCAAATCCGAAGGAAACACGATTTTGAGTGGCGATTGGCATGGTAGCACAGGACCCTTGGGCGTTTCCAATTTACAACATCCCCAAGAGATGACCCAAGCCTTTGTGCGCGCGTGTCAAGAGCTTGGTTTGCCCTATAACCCAGATTTTAATGGCGCGACGCAAGAGGGATGCGGGTTTTATCAAGTGACGGTCAAAAACGCGCGGCGTTGCTCAACTGCTGTTGGTTATTTGCGCCCGGCAATGGGCAGGGGTAATTTAACGGTGGAAACCAATGTTATGGTCACGCGCATAGTGGTGCAATCGGGACGTGCTGTAGCCGTTGAATATGCACAGAATGGCAGTATGCGCCGTGCTGATGCGGAATCAGAGGTGCTATTAACCGCCGGCGCGATAGGCGCACCTAAACTTTTGATGCTTTCAGGCATTGGAGATGCGGAACATTTAAGAAAAATCGGCGTTGATGTTGTGCATCATTTGCCCGGGGTAGGACAAAATTTGCAAGACCATTTCGGCGTAGATATCGTGGCAGAATTGAATGGTCATTATAGTTTAGATAAATACAATAAATTGCATTGGATGCTATGGGCAGGGGCGCAATATGTGCTGTTCAAATCAGGACCGGTTACATCAAATGTCGTTGAAGGTGGCGCGTTCTGGTATGCTGATAAATCGGCTACGCGTCCTGACCTGCAATTTCATTTTCTTGCGGGTGCTGGCGCCGAAGCAGGCGTGCCAAGCGTTCCTAAAGGTGCCAGCGGTATCACGCTCAATTCATATACATTGCGACCAAAAGCAAGAGGCAGTGTCAAATTGCGCTCAACAAATCCATTGGATGCACCCTTAGTAGATCCCAATTTCCTTGGTCATCCCGACGATCTCAAAACATCGGTGGAAGGCATAAAACTATCCGTAGAAATGTTTCATCAAAAAAGCCTGCAAAAATATATTCGGGAAATGAGATTTCCAAACCGCGCGGTTAAATCTCAGTCAGATTATGAAAATTATGCGCGTCAATATGGGCGCACCTCGTATCATCCGACTTGCACGTGCAAAATGGGGGTTGATGAAATGGCGGTTGTTGATGCCAATTTGCGGGTGCATGGTATTGATGGGTTGCGAATCTGTGATAGTTCAATCATGCCGAGCCTAATAGGTTCAAACACAAACGCCCCCACCATCATGATCGGCGAGAAAGCAGCTGATTTAATACGCGCAAACCATTAGTCCCAATCAAATGACCTATAAAATGCCCGTTCTGCATAAATTTTAATCGGACACTTGACTTGCTTGCGTGGCGATTGCTATAAATAACTAGGCAGTTACTTAACTTATACGACTGGATTGTGAAAATGTCAAAGGTAAAATCAGCTGAAGAAGCTGTGCGGTTAATTGCGGATAATGCGGTGATTGCCGTTAATTCTTCAAGCGGTCTATGTTGCCCTGATACTGTGTTGCAAGCACTGGGGGCGCGATTTGATGCGGAAAAGCACCCAAAAAATATCACTTCAATTCATCCGATTGCTGCGGGTGATATGTTTGGCTCTCCGGGCACGGAGCATATTGCCAAGCCGGGTATGCTCGCCAAAATCATAGGCGGTTCTTATATTTCGGGTCCGACCAAGGCTGACCCGCCTAAAATTTGGCAAATGATATCGGCTAATCAGTTGGCAGCGTACAATGTTCCATCAGGGATTGTCTTTGATATGTTGCGCGAAGGTGCCGCCAAACGCCCCGGGGTTTTTACTAAAGTGGGTTTGGAAACATTTGTCGACCCGCGCTTGGAAGGCTGTGCAATGAATGAAATGGCGCGCCAAGACCCCATCGTTCGGGTTGAGAATTTTGAAGATGAGGAATGGCTTTTCTTTAAGTCGTTAATCCCGAATGTCAGCATTATCCGTGGGTCAGTTGCTGATGCGCGTGGCAATTTAAATTTCGGTCAAGAAGGGGCTTATTTGGGTGCCATGGAGATGGCACTGGCGGCGCGCAATAATGGCGGCCTAGTCATTGCGCAAGTGCGGCGCATTGCAAAAAATGGCACGATTCGTCCGCACGATGTTCACGTGCCCGGGATTCTTGTAGATGTGATTGTTGAAGCCCCTGATATGTTGCAAACAACAGCAACGCCTTATGACCCGGCTATTTCTGGGGAGTTGATACGCCCATTGGAAAGTTTCACGCCCCAAGAATTTAACGTCAGCAAAGTCATCGCCCGCAGGGTCGCCCAAGAATTGAGGCGTGGTTGGGCGGTAAATATCGGCTTTGGTATTTCGGCTAATGTTCCAAGAATTTTGTTAGAGGAAGGGTGTCACGGTGCTGTGACTTGGGTGATTGAACAGGGTGCTGTCGGGGGAATTCCTCTGCTTGATTTTAAGTTTGGATGCGCGGCAAATGCCGAAGCTTTTGTCGCCTCTCCGCATCAGTTCAGTTATTTTCAATCCGCCGGCTTTGACGCATCGCTATTATCATTTTTAGAAGTCGGGCGAGACGGCTCGGTCAATGTTTCCAGATTATCCGCCGTGCCGCATCGCACTGCCGGGGCGGGCGGTTTTGTTGATATCACCTCGCGCGCACGAAAAATTGTTTTCTTGGGTAATTTCAATGCCGGCGCAAAAATGCGTATTGAAAAAGGGCGCCTAGTCATTGACCAAGAGGGCAAAATCGCCAAATTTGTTGAGCAAGTGGATCAGGTATCATTTTCCGGCGCACGGGCTTTCCGCCAAAATCAAGATATTACCTATGTTACCGAAAGATGCGTGATAAAATTAGTGGAAGGGCGCTTGATGCTCACAGAAATCGCCCCGGGCATAGATGTGCAGAATGACATTCTCCAACGCGCAGATAGCGAAATCCAAGTATCTTCTGATTTAAAAGAGATGGAATCGGCTCTATTTATGGATCAGAAAATGAATTTAGAGTTAAAATCATGATGCCTCAATACACAAGATTTTCAATTTCAACTGATAAACGCGTCGCCGTGATAAAGATGATGCGCCCTGAAAAGAAGAACGCATTAGATTCGATCATGATTTCTGAACTGCATGATATTTGTCGCCATCTTAACCGCGACGATAATATCGGGGTGGCTATATTAACGGGCACAGGCAATATCTTCTCTGCCGGTGGAGATATAAGCGATTGGGGGAATTTATCACCGGATGCATTTGCAAATTCTTGGCTACGCGAAGGAAACGCCGGTTTTGATGCGCTCGCACGTTTGCGCCAACCGCTGATTGCGGTTCTTAATGGTCTCACTTTGGGGGGCGGTTTAGAACTCGCCGCCTGTGCCGATTATCGGATTGGGGAAGATGCGTGTAAAATTGGTCTGCCAGAAACGACATTAGGCGTTGTTGCGGGTTGGTCTGGCACCCAAAGATTAAGCCGACGCTTTGGCGCGCAACTCGTGCGTAGAATGGCAATATTCGGTGAAGTTTTTTCTGCCGGCGACGCGTTAAGTTTAGGACTCATTGACCAGTTAGAAAAAGAAGGGGCGGGTTTGACGACCGCGCTAGCCTTGGCGCATAGCGTGTTAGAAAAGAGTAGCCTAGCAACCCAAGTTACAAAAATGATGCTTAACGCGGCTGAAGGCGAAGGAAGCGATCATGCCGTTGATATGCTTGCGGGACGGCTTGTTGCGTCAGGCGATGATATCAAAGAAGGGCTAAAAGCATTCGCAGAAAAACGCGCGCCCAACTATTCGGACAGCGCGGAATAATGGGGCGGTATCATGAGCAATAAACCAGTCGCTTTAATTACCGGATCAAGTAGAGGCATTGGGCTAGGCATTGCTTGCGCACTAGCACGTAAAGGGTTTTCCATCGCATTAAATGCACCAGTTTTAGACGCAGAACTTGAAGCGGCACTGCGCCGCGTCAAAGAATTTGGCGTCCCGGTCATGGCGGCAGTTTTTGATGTTACGGATATTGCCCGCCACGCGACGATTCTATCGGATATTGAATCTGAACTCGGGGGCCTGACGACCTTGGTGAATAATGCCGGCGTTGGGGTTCTAGAAAGGGGCGACCCCCTAGACGTAACCCCTGAGAGTTTTGATAGATGTATGGATGTTAATGCGAAAGCAGTGTTTTTTCTATCGCAAGCATTTGCAAAACGCCTTTTAAGGCGCAAGCGTCAAGCCGATATTTTTCATTCACTTATAACGGTGACGTCTTCCAATGCGGTGGCGGTGGCGGTGCCGCGTTCGGAATACTGCGCGTCCAAAGCGGCGGCGGCGATGATTTCAAAAACATTCGCTGTCCGCTTAGGCAATGAAGGCATACATGTCTATGACATCCAGCCCGGTTTCATTGACACAGACATGACCGCCCCGGTCATCAAGCAATACGAGGCGCGCGCCAAAGATGGCTTAACAGTCCTGCCAAGAATAGGCACAACAGAAGATATGGGCAGGATTGTCAGCGCGTTAGCATCAGGTGATTTACCATACACAACTGGACAAGTAATTTCGGCAGATGCCGGATTGCTCATTCCGCGATATTGAGGAACGGCTATGGAACTATTGCTTCCCAACAATGAGGGCGTGCTATCTATGTATCAAATGGTCGGCCAACCATTGGCTGAACAACCCATGCCCAAAAATCCGAGCAGAATCATATATTCGGCGGCGCATGTAGTCGCTGACCCGTTTGCGCAAGGCGACCCGCATGGTAAAGCGTGCATAGATTGGGAAGATACTTTGAAATTTCGGCACTATCTTGCGGGATTGGGGCTGGGCATCGCCGAGGCTATGGATACAGCACAAAGAGGCATGGGATTAGATTGGGCAGGCGCGTTAGAATTAATCAAACAAACCCGCACAGAACTGCCAGAGGCTAAGGTCGCCAACGGCGTTGGCACAGACCATCTAGCCCCCACGCAAGCAACATCAATTCATGAGGTCGTCTCGGCATATATGGAACAGCTGGAAAGCGTCCAAGCTTTAGATGCGCGTGTGATTCTGATGGCGAGCCGTGCTTTAGCAAAGGTTGGAAATTCGCCCCGCGACTATGTGGAAGTGTATAAAATAATTTTATCAAATTGCGACCATCCAGTGATTTTGCATTGGCTAGGTGAAATGTTTGACCCGCAACTAGCGGGATATTGGGGTGCGGATAATTTTGAAGATGCGTTAGAAGTTGTTTTAGAAATTATTGCCAATAATATTGAAAAAATTGATGGCATTAAAATATCACTATTAGATAAAGAAAAAGAAATAACAATGCGTCGGCGCTTGCCCGATAGCGTGCGGATGTACACTGGCGATGATTTTAATTATCCCGAACTCATAGAGGGTGATGAATTCGGTTTTTCCCATGCCTTGCTGGGTATCTTTGATCCGCTTGCTGGCATCGTTGCGCGGGCAATCAATCAACTAGAGCAAGGCGATTTAACCGCGTACCGAGCAACATTTGACCCCACAATACCCTTGGCAAGACACATTTTCCGCGCCCCGACCCAATACTACAAAACAGGGGTTGTCTTCTTAGCGTGGCTAAATGGATTTCAAAATCACTTCATCATGTTAAACGGCGCACAATCGGCACGTTCATTGCATGATTTGGTTGAAACATTTAGATTAGCCGATGCAGCAGGTGTGTTGCGTGACCCTGAGCACGCAAAATTTAAGATGCAACACCTATTAAATATGTATGGTTTGACTTAATGCGTAATTTTCAAAACGATACTAAAGCGCTTGCTTTGAACACTGCTACGCTCGGTCATAATTTACCGGGATATGGTGCGGGGTGGGAGGCTGAAAAACTAGTCGATGCGTGCGCCGAACGTGGCTTTGGTGGCATCACTTTTTGGAGCCAAGAATTGCAAACACGCGCGCATGCCATTGGCAATTACACAAGGTCAGCAGGTTTAGATGTTTGCGGTCTTTGCCGCACTCCATACCTGACTGGGAGCGACGCTGGCTCAGATGATGCTGTTTTGCAAAGCATTGAACTCGCGGCAGAATTGGGGGCGGATGTGCTGACCATTGTGACCGGCGGCACGCATCCCGGCACAAAGGGGCTGGTTGATAGCCAAAACCATCTAGCTGAACGGCTTCAAAACATTGCACCGATTGCCGAACAGCATGGGGTGAAATTAGCCCTAGAACCACTAAACCCAATGTTTGGTGGCAATAGGACGTGTCTGATGACAGTAGAGGATGCGCTAAATATCTGTAAGAAAGTGGGTTCAGAAAACCTCGGAATAGCGATAGATGTTTATCATGTTTGGTGGGATACAAGGCTAGGCGAGACGCTCCAAAATATACCGCCCACGCAAATTTTCGGTTATCATCTGTGTGATTGGTTAGAAAACACAACGGATATGCTACTTGATCGTGGGATGATGGGCGATGGTGTGGCTGATTTGCTAGCAATCAGGCGCATGGTTGAAATGGCGGGCTATCAAGGTTACTGCGAGGTAGAAATTTTCTCAGAGCGACATTGGTGGCGCGAAGATCCAAATTTGGTTTTAGATACCATCGTTGAACGCTATAGAAACTATTGTTGAAGCTTCCTCGCTGGTAAATTCATTGCTTGGGGCAAGCCAATCAATCCAGAATCAGGTTTCGCATCGTGGAGCGAAAGTAGGAAATTGACCATATCTCTGGTTAGGCGTTTTTTAATATCCTCGCATAATTTTATGTAGGCATTCAACAGCTTTGGCTAATTAAGCTGGCTTAGTGGTATCAATAGCATCGCTACAAGTAATGACTATCTTGATGCCGCTGTCCCCATCATCGGTAGGCATATCATGTACGAGCACCCAAACAGACCCAGAATTCTGATCAAGCCAGTATAAATCGGCATCTTGCTTCTTAAAGAAATCAAATTTGTCCGTAGCCGTTACACTCTGGGCAGGATTATTGTTTACCGTCACTCCTGTGACCGTCCCAACAGAGCGCATACGCAGATAGACCTTTCCTTTATAGTCATAATTCTTGTCCTTGTAGTCATAGTATAATTTGTATGTCGCTGACTTTGGATCAGGACTGCTTCCATCGGCATTGGCTAATTTCAAAACAGCATACTGACCCGAATCCTTTAAACCACCATCATCAAGATACACCACGCCATCCCCAACGGAACCCGTGGTCTCGCGCGAGAAAATGTCAAACACCAAAGGATCATCATCGGTATATGCAGATATTGCTTTGACACTATTATCATAACTGTATCGCGTTGGAATTTTTGAACCTTTTCGTATGAGAACATACATCGTTCCCTGATGGATGTTTATAAGGTCCTCGTCAGCCCCGCCCTTCATATATGTTTCAAATTTTATATCATCTGAAAACGGCGTATAGCCGAACCAATCTGCCCCGCTGGGCAAATGGACGGACTTATTTGTGTCACCTTCATTGATGATTGGCGCGGGCATAATCTCGTTATTGTTACCAAGAAAGAATTGGCTATTTAACCAAGGCTTAGTGTCCAAATCGTCAACCGTTAGATTGCTCAAATCTAGAAGCGAACGGATCATCGGTGTGCCTTCTGTAGCATATACCCAAGCCGCCGTATAAAGGACTTCTTGCCACCGATAACGCATCTTAACAGCCGCCCCCATAGCCTCGGTGTAAGTCATATCTGTGTCTGCAATGATTGTTTTATTATAATAGTCACCATAGAGTTCTTGATATTGTTTGCCATGACCTTTGGGTTGCCACTTAGTCGGATCGTCTGAAGTTGATGGATCTTTTTCAATCCAGCGGTCATAGTGATCACGAAACCACGGCAATAGGCATCCAGCCTGCACAAAACGTGCCAAAAGTTCTGCCGATGGAAAAGATCCTGGTCCAGGGGCTGGACCCGCCGAATCTGCTTGTGCAAATCCGCCAGTTTCAGGGCCTCCTTCGCCAAAACCCGCCACCGATGAATCGCCTTGTGCAAATCCGCCAATATCTGCTCCAACCATTGACATGCCGGACATATTCATGCTGATAATCATTGGAATCATCAATTTTAGATATGGCCAACTTGATTGGTTATCGCCCATCCACATGCCACCAAAATGCTGAGAGCCAATTTGCCCCCCACGACCAATAATATAACTGCGCTTGCGATTTCTTGCATCAGCATTCTTTAGAATGCCCTCATTATAGGTCGCCCAACAAAGAAGGTAGGCATGTTGATTGCGAACATGATTAAAGGTATTTTGAAGAAGGGGATTTTGAGGAGTAGTTCCATAGCGAGGATCAGATAGATATACTTGCATATGATACGAGCGCCAATTGAAATTTGAACCAATAGCGGGATCTGTTCTCGCTCCGTCAGCGTCGTAAGTGGAGTCGTCAATTTTGTTACCTCTAGTGTGGGTTTGCATAGACGGGGTGGTCATATCTTGCCAGACGAAATCTAACCCTTCTGTAAACAAGTCGTGATAATTTCCTCCCCACCATTCAGCCGTCGACATCGTTTGGTCTGTTTTTGGCCTTATCCAATCAGGGAAAATGGCGGTGATATTAGCACTTTGGCCGTAAGAAAGTTGGGCACAATAAGCATCGGAGGGACCAAAGCCATCGTTATTAAAGTCTTTGCCATCAGCCGCCGTGTTATTGACATAGGCTTTGTTTTTTTTGATGCCTGCATACGCTGGATAATCATCACCATCTGAATCTTTAATAAAACAGGTGATATTGGTTTGGGTCACTAATCCATTTTGGTGGGCCCATTTAAAAATACTATCGCCGTCTTTATCTGCGCCAATACGGAAGCGATCATTAATCGTGAACACCTTGTAAGTGTCTTGCACATCAACATCAACCGCGAATCCTTCAAGGGGAATCTTGGCGTCTTTATATCCCTCCATGATATCCTCAAAAAAAATGTCGTTGTTGTTAGACGGGAATTTTTTGTTGTCATAATCCTCCCTACGAATACCAGATGCGCCATAAACACCTTGAAAAAAGCCGAGAGCATATTTTGGGGGAAGCGCAGCATGGGAAACGGCTTTGCCCGCACTGTCTCTCTGGGCGCAAAGATAGGACAAGCCCTTAACCGTACTATCGACCGATGCAAGATCATCACCACCAATGGCATAAAAGTCTATCTGACCAGACTGCGCGCCTAAATAAAACGTTTCGGCATTACCAACATCAGGACCAAATGCCGTATCGCCTGTATTAGTATAAGTCTGTGATTGGTTGTTGAGGAAAAACCCGCAAGCCACCTGCTGATCCGACCCACGATTTCTACTAGAAATAATCCATGGGGCTGAAAAATACATCGGATAATAATAGTCGGGTATTTGACGCGCAGGGTCCGAAGACTTATAAGCTGTTGGAAGCAATTCATCATGATGATAGAGGATTTGGTCATAATTAAAATTTGTCATTGAAAGACCTGTCTTGTTAAGGACATAATCACCATCCTTGCCGCCAGAGTTAACATTAACTTGGCCTTGTCCATAAAACCTTTCCAAGGCACCGGGATGATCTTTGTCATTCTTGAACGCTAAAGCAAAAGCGCGCCCATAAGCCCTGTCAACAAAAGTAATGGCTAAAGAATGTCCATTTGAATCTTGTGCGCTTGCGTGCACGACAGTTTGCGTGTCTGCTACTCTAGCCACTATGTTGAACGACTCATCAATAGAAACTTCCAAATTCTTGGTTCTCAGCGTAATGGATTTCTTATCGCTACCGAGAGTAAAAACATCCGCTGGCGCACTTTCTTGATTAATTTCATAGGTTTTTATCGCAGCAAGATTGGCTTCTGTGATAGGGCCAAAAGTATAGTCAATTGGTGAAATCTTATGATTGTGAGGACCTTCGGCAGGATTGTAACGAATTCTATATATATTGTGCGTATACGAAACACATTGAATTATAAGAGCACCTGGACTTCCGACGTGCTTCACATCTCTATGATATACTGCGGCATCAAAGGTTGCTACCCAACTGTTATCTTTATCCACAGTTATACCGTAGTTTCCCCCAACATAAAACCAGTTCGTCTTACTTAACGGGGTAAATTTGTCTACGGGAATGTAGCTGTAAATCTCTGGGGCCGTATCTTGGTCGGTAGTAATTTCATTCGGTGACATGATTATCTCTCCATTAGTTGTTTTTTATCATATTACGTAATCATTTAGTGACGCTATTGCGCCAAACAAAACATACGCAGTAATTTCAAAGGATAACTTTTAAATACGAACAATGCAACCAGAATTATTTCTGAATTTTCACAATTCATGGCGGCTGCCTTGGTGGCGCGCGCCATCATAGCCTCAAGTTGGTCTGATGATAAAGTCAGGATGGCGTTTTGCGCGCAAATTTGATGGTCAACAAGCCAAGCCAACATGTAGTACTTCTGGGGGTGTTTTTAGGGGTGTTTGTTATCATCATCACATTATAATCCAGCCAAACCCAAATAATACTTTACACATGCTAAAGAATATGTGTAGTATCATACTCTCCATTTCTAAATATCTTCAAAAAAAATGCAAATAATATGATTTTATGACTTGACAGAAGAGTTTTATGTAAGTAACTAGGTAGTGCATTAAAGGGCGTAATTGTAAGCGCTCATCAACCTATTAATAGGAGGAAGACAATGAAGTTAACGAAAATACTTGCAGCATCCGTTGCATTGACAATCTCGGCAACATCGCTTGCCAAAGCCGAACCCCAAGCCGAAGTCCTGCATTGGTGGACATCGGGCGGTGAGGCGAAATCCGTTGCCGTGTTGCAAAAAGAGTTCAACGCACGTGGCGGCACTTGGACAGATATGCCCGTAGCCGGTGGCGGCGGGGATGCCGCTAGGACAGCGCTACGGGCGCGCGTGTTGTCGGGCAATGCGCCTACAGCCGTTCAGATCAAAGGTCTAGTGATTCAAGAATGGTATGAAGAAGGCGCATTGGCAGATATCTCTGACGTTGCCAATGAGCATAATTGGGGCGATGTATTGCCCGCCGAAGTTGCGCGTCACATGAAATGCGATGATATATGGTGCGCGGCACCGGTGAATATCCACCGCGTGGATTGGATTTGGGCAAATGCGAAAGTTCTCGCTGAGAACGGCATTTCTATGCCAACAACGTGGGATGAGTTCAACGCCGCCGCCAAAAAACTGCAAGCGGCAGGGGTGATTCCTTTGGCGCATGGCGGTCAAGCTTGGCAAGAAGCGACGATGTTTGAGGCGGTTGCCCTCGGCGTTGGCGGTCCAGAATTCTACCAAAAGGCGCTCGTTGAATTGGATCCAGCGGCGTTAACGTCAAACACGATGGTTAAGGTCTTTGATCAGATGCGCACCTTGCGCGGCTTTGTTGATGATAATTTCTCTGGTCGTGATTGGAATCTTGCCACGGCAATGGTGATAAACGGCGAAGCAGGTTTTCAGATTATGGGCGATTGGGCGAAAGGCGAGTTCCTTGCCGCCAATAAACGTCCCGGCATTGATTTCCTCTGTGCGTCAGTGCCCGGCGAAGGCTTTATCTACAATGTTGACAGTTTTGCAATGTTCAAGGTTGACGGCCGCGATAAACAAGAAGGTCAGAAACTTTTGGCTGAGTTGATTGTTGGTCCAAGCTTTCAAAAAGCATTCAACCTAAATAAAGGCTCAATTCCTGCTCGTGTGGATGTGCCATTGGATGATTTTGACCAATGCGCGCATCTTTCCGCAGAAGATATGGCGGCCAGTGCTAAAGTGGAGGCATTAGTGCCATCATACGCCCATGGCATGGCGATTCGTAGTGTGCAGTCCGGTGCTATTACCGATGTTGTGACCGCGCATTTCAATTCCGATATGTCATCGGCTGATGCTGTGCAAATGCTTGCAAAGGCGGTTGCTAATAGCCTTTAACATAAATGCCCTGCCCATCTATCAAAGGTGGGCAGGATATTTTTATAGGGTCAAAACAGATGGAGTGGTTAGAAAAACACGTACCGAAACTGGTTCTTGCCCCTTCATTTGCTTTGAGTTTGGTTTTTGTCTATGGGTTTATCGGCTGGACGGCGTGGATTTCCTTCACAAAATCTAGGTTATTGCCCCGCTATGATATTGTCGGCACAATTCAGTATGAACGCCTATTTGATGCGCCGAGATGGGATACGGCACTAACCAATCTGTTTGTCTTTGGTTTCCTATTCATCGTCATTTCCATGGCGCTAGGGCTGTTGTTAGCCATTTTCCTTGACCAGAAAATCCGCACCGAGGGCGTCATCCGCACCATCTATCTCTACCCGATGGCATTGTCGTTGATTGTGACCGGAACGGCGTGGAAATGGATGCTCAACCCGGGGCTAGGTTTAGAGGCAATGGTGCGAGGCTGGGGGTGGGAGAGTTTTACCTTTAACTGGCTCATTGACCCCGATAAAGCCATTTACACGGTGGTTATCGCCGGGGTCTGGCAAGCCTCGGGCTTTGTCATGGCATTGTTTTTGGCAGGGTTGCGCTCGGTTGACCAAGAAATTATCCGCGCGGCGCAAGTTGATGGTATCCCCACTTGGCGCATTTATGCGTCTGTTATCATCCCATCCATGGCGGCGATTTTTTTATCGGCGTTCATTGTGTTGGCGCATTTAGCCATCAAAAGTTTTGATCTTGTCATTGCCTTGACCGGGGGCGGGCCCGGCTATGCCACCGATTTACCCGCAACATATATGTACGCAATGGCATTTTCACGAGGCGATATCGGGCAGGCGGCGAGTTCCGCCATGGTTATGATGCTGGTGGTGTTTGCTATTGTTGTTCCCTATCTCTATTCCGAATTGCGAGCGCGCAATGACTAATCCTGCGCTTCAAATACAGACTCGGTTTAGTAAAATTGTTCTGCGCTTTGTTTTATATGCGTTGCTATGTCTTTTTGCGATTTATTATCTGTTGCCACTATTTGTGATGATAACAACATCCCTCAAAAGCCTGGATGAAATTCGCGGCGGTTCACTGATTGCCCTGCCAAGTCAGGTGACTTTTGAGCCATGGCGCACGGCGTGGTCTGGGGCATGCACAGGAATTCAATGTGAAGGATTAAGACCCTATTTCTGGAATACGATTCTAATCACTGTGCCTGCCGTGTTCATCTCAACACTGATAGGGGCGTTAAATGGCTATGTGGTGGCGCAATGGCGTTTTAAGGGCGCGAATATCATCTTTGCGCTGATTTTGTTTGGTTGCTTTATTCCGTTTCAGGTGGTGTTATTGCCGATGGCACGGCTTTTGGGATTGCTGGGATTAGCCGGGTCTATTCAAGGCTTGATTTTCGTGCATGTCATTTACGGCATCGGTTTCACCACGCTATTTTTCCGCAATTTTTATGTCACCATCCCCGCCGAGTTGGTCAAAGCGGCAAAGGTTGATGGCGCGAATTTCTTCCGCATTTTTATGACGATTTTCCTCCCCCTATCCCTGCCCATCATAGTGGTGACGGTGATTTGGCAATTCACGCAAATTTGGAATGATTTCCTGTTCGGCGTGTCGTTTTCGCAAGGGGGAACACAGCCCATAACGGTGGCGTTGAATAATATCGTCAATTCCACCACTGGCGTCAAAGAATATAATGTTGATATGGCGGCGGCGATTATTGCGGCACTTCCGACTTTGTTGGTATATGTTGTTGCGGGGAAATATTTTATTCGTGGTCTAACGGCTGGTTCAGTAAAGGGGTGAAAAATGTCGGCTATTCTTGAAATCAATCATCTATGCAAAGATTTTGGTGCGTTGAATATCTTAAATGATGTCAATGTTTCCATTGATGCGGGCGATTTTTTAGTGTTGGTAGGCCCTTCCGGTTGCGGTAAATCCACTTTGCTGAATTGCATCGCCGGGCTTGAGCCGATTACTAGCGGTTCCATCGCCATTGACGGCAGGGATATGACGCATATCAGCCCCAAAGACCGCGATATTGCCATGGTGTTCCAATCCTACGCCCTCTACCCGACCATGAGTGTCGCGCGCAACATCACTTTTGGCATGAAAGTGCGGGGGGTGGCGAAAGCGGTGCAGATGCAAAAACTAGCCACCGTCGCCAAACAATTACAGATTGAAAATTTACTAGCACGGCGCCCGGGACAACTATCAGGCGGACAGAGGCAACGTGTTGCCATGGGACGGGCATTGGTGCGCGAGCCGAAATTGTTTTTGTTTGATGAGCCTTTATCAAATTTAGATGCAAAATTGCGCGTGGAAATGCGGACAGAAATTAAAAAACTGCACCAAAATCTAGGCGCATCAATGGTCTATGTAACCCACGACCAAATTGAAGCCATGACGTTGGCAACAAAAATAGTCGTGCTAAATGGCGGTGTCGTGCAACAGATTGGCACGCCTGCGGAAATTTATACAAAACCAGCCAATGTTTTTGTTGCCGATTTTATGGGGTCGCCCGCCATGAATTTAATCCCGGCGCACGTCAAAATGGACGGCAAAAAAGGCGCAAGCCTGACGATAAAACGTGGCACCGGCAAACCGCTAATCCTGCACGATAAACACGCCCCCAAACTACCAAAGAAAATCATTTTAGGCTTGCGCCCAGAGGATATAGGTGATGCGAAATTGCGGAACAGCAAGAAGCTACAATCATCGCTTTGCAAGGTTGATGTGGTTGAACCTGCCGGGGCGGATACTTATGTTTTGCTAAATCTAGGCGGTAGCACGGTCACCGCACGCCTAGAAGCAGAAACCAAAGCGGCGGCAGGGGGCGCAATGGAATTCGCCTTCAATATGGCAAAAGCGTCCTATTTTGATGCAGAAACCGGACAGCGATTGAATTGAAAATGAGCATGATCGTCTCAGATGTTGGCGGCACAAATATCCGCTTTGCCCGCACCAAAGATTACGCAAGCCCGCTAACGGATTTTGTCAATATGAAATGCGCCGATTTCCAAACGATTGAAGACGCGTTTTCTGCGTATCTAGGGGCGCAAGACACCATTGAGGCGGTAGCGCTTGCCGTGGCGGGACCAGTCAATGACGACCGCATCAGCATCACCAATAATGACTGGCAATTCAGCAAAACGGCTTTACAAAAAACCCTAGGCGCCAAGCGATTCCTAGTGCTGAACGATTTCACCGCCCAAGCCCTAGCCCAAATTGACCCGCACCAAAACGAAGTGATCCTATCGGGGCAGTCAGATGATAGCGCGCCGTTATTGGTGATAGGTCCCGGCACAGGTTTAGGCGTATCGGCACTAATCCCATCCCCATCAGGACACATCCCCCTAGAAGGCGAGGGCGGACACGTCAGCTTCTCCCCACGCTCAGACAAAGAAATCGCGCTATTGAAATTTACGCAAAAAACGCACGACCACATAACAGCCGAACATTTTGTCAGTGGGGCGGGGCTTGAAAATATCTACAGATTTTTAGCGGATTCTTCTGGTGTTAAGCCGTCACTTACAACGCCGGAAATTGGCGCTCAAGCCATTGCAAGTGCTGGTATTTGCCGCGATGCCGCGATTATGCTGTTGGAAATTCTGGCAACCATCATCGTCAATAATGTTCTGACCATCGGGGCATGGCGCGGTGTGGTTATAGCGGGCGGGGTTGTGCCGCAATTGGCGCCGCTAATACCCCAGAGCGATTTTGCGAATCGCATTCACGCGATTGGCGTAGCATCACATTTAACCCAACATTTGCCAGTCTGGCTATCAACCGACCCCCATACCGGATTGCAGGGCGCACTCGCGGGGCTTAGTTCAACGCATCTGCAACCACGTATTTTACACGCGTAAAGAAAATGGACAGCCAAGCGGTGTTGGCGGTCATGAGCTTTCATGGCAGTTTTCGTTGTAGAAACGCTAACATTCCACCAAGTAAAAGAATCACAACGCCCCCAAGCAATCCGGTGCTTAGACTGCCTGTATAGTCGGACATCCACCCTGCCGCTACGGGTCCAATCGTCTGTCCGATAGCGAATAATATGGTGTAGAGCGCAATGGCAGGTGCCCACTGCACTGAGGGCAGATTATGCCGCGAAAACGCCGTGATGGCGGATGGTGCGATAAAGAAGGAAATGCCGAACAGAAACGCCGAGACTAAAATCATGCCAACCCCCGCCTCCGTTATCAGCGGCAAAATCGCCGCAAATGCGGTTGCCATCGTCGCCACGGCAAGCGGCACACCATTCTTGTGTTTTGCTAAAAGTCCGCGCCACAGAAAGGCACTTAAAATAACCCCCACACCGAGAATCGACCATTTCGTGGATATCAAAAGCGGTGTTCCTCCGGCATCGCGCACCCATTGGACAATAAAGGTCAAATAGATCACATACCCCCAGCCAAAGAAAAAATACCCCGCCAAAGAGGGAAGCATCTGCACAATAGGCAGGCGTTCGCGCGCCCCGCCTTGCTTGGGGGCGGCAGGTGCGGGCGCGTGCCTTGCGGGATACCAACAAAACCCCGTAAATAGCAACCCCACCACCCCGAGCGCAATCCAAGCCAGCCACCAAGCACCGACACCAAAAAATAAGAACAGCGGCGGTATGGTCAGGGCAGAAAGCAAAATACCAACCCCGCCACCGGCGAAATAGAGCGTGATGCCTAGTGCGTTGCGCTTGCTGTCATGGGAAAAATGCGCCGCCACCAGCGCCGCCCCGGCAATAAATACCATAGCTCCACTAATACCCGAGATGAGCCGCAGAAACGACAGCATCACTAAATCTATGGTGAAACCCGAAGCAAGAAGCGCAAGCGAAGTGATAGCCATCCCCCAAACAAAAGTTGCAGTGGGGCGCAAACGCCCGCCAAGCGCAAAAATGGCGACCGCACCCACAAGATAGCCAATGGCATTCGCGGTATTAATCCACCCCGCCACGGTATAAGACAGCGCGAGGTCATCGCGCATGGCGGGTAGTATCAGCCCATAGGCAAAGCGCGCCAATCCATTACTAACCGCCGGTCCCAAAGATAAGGCAAGTATCGTCAACCACGCATGACGCAATGCAGCCTCCCCTTGTTGTAAGAGCCGTGATGAACGCATTCTGCAACGCACATTCTAAACTGGGATGGCAACCTAAAGCAACAAATCATTCGGTGCGCCACGGAACGCCGTGGAGCGCCACCGAACGCGGTGGGGCGGTTTTTTGGTGCTTGTGTTGGGGGCAGGCGCACCACGGAACGCCGTGGAGCGAATTTTTGGTGCTTGTGTTGGGGGTTGGCGTATAATGGGGAGCGGATTTTGCGGGGTTTTGTGCGGGTTTTTACCTAATTCTTCTGTATAGTATGTTTTTTTGTTTTTTTTATTGACTAGTGGCTTTTTTTAGGCGAAACTGGTGGCGATTTTGGAATTTTTCGGTGTGCGCCTATGGTTTAGGCGTGCGCTGGGCGCAACGAAACTGGGGCAAACGAGCGAAAAGCACGAAGCGGAGGACTATACTTATGGCTAAAGTTTTTTACGTTGATTGGGCGCGGAGCATTCACGGGGTTGCTCCTGATTTTGGTGAGGAGCATTTTGTTGATCCTAACACCGCCACCGACGCACAGCTAGCGGCGGCGCGCACGGCGTTTGAGGAGGCGGTTCGCACATCAATTTTATCGTCTTCGCATGTAACATATAAATACTACCTTGATTCGCGGGCTGGTCCCGGTGTTGATCCGAGCACGCTTGATCCGCGCCATGATACATTTGTCGTTGTCGGGCATGAGCATCGTAATGACTACATTGATCTCAGCGCACCGCTTGCCGATGACGATGTGATGATGTTTAATGAAAATGATGTGGAAATCCCTGACGCCCCCGCCAGCCCCAGTAGCACCCGCACAGACAGGATAGCGGGTAGCACCACGGACTATATTGTATCGGGCACTTTTGATGGTAATGCGTATTCTTACACATTCACATTTGATGTGGCGACACGGCAATATATTATCACCAACACGGCAACGGGGCATGTTATTGATTCGACCCCTGACCGCATCCAATACACGCTTACCGCAGATGGTAAGGTGCTTGATGCGAATGGCACTGAAGTCGATGCCCAAGTGCATTATACGCATTTTGTTACGCATCTGGCGCTGGAAAATGATGGCACGCCTATCATCATTGATTTTGTTGATGGGGCGTTGCCGGCGTATGCGGATATTGCGGTGGCGTTGATTGAAGGCTTGGCGGGTCGCCCGACGACATCTTATCCCCCGGCGACATCTTTTGCGGTAGAACGTTTTGTTGGTGATGCAGGTAGCGGTTTCACTATCAGAGGTCATCTTTCTATTGATATTCGGTTCACTGGGATATTTGATGCTGATTCGGGGACCTATACGATTACGGACGCTAATGGTGATAGTGTTGCCACCCCAACAAACCCCCGCACCATTAGTGATGACACCTACACATACACATTATATGGGATTACTGACGGTGCTGGTGCGGAGGTTGATTACCCACTCAATCCCGTGGCGATTAGCACCACGGATTTTGATGCCAAAACTAGCACCACGACCATACCCAATAATGGTAAGCCTATCAACTTTGGTGTGGATATTTCCGGCGGCAATGCGCCAGCTTATGCCGGCATTGCCATCGCGTTGATTCAAGGGTTAAGCGGTAGCACGGCGACTGCATACTCGGTGACAGGAATCGCCGGCCAAAACCCCGATGACCCTCTAGGTTTCCGCATCACCGACAATACTAATACCATCCTATTTGAAGCCACCGCCACCGCCCAGACGCTTCCGCTTTCACCTCAACAAACCCAATATATTGGTTTTGTTTATGTATTAGGCGACAGCGACCCGGTGCGGGGTGATGGGGTAGATCCTGACGCTGCGGAAACTATCCGTGCGGTTATCCCCATTCTCCCTGATGGCACATTGGCGGAGCGTGTTGCGCTTCCGCTTCCGGTTGGCGATGCTGTCGGTGATAAATTTGGTGGCGGTGCTAGGCACGTATCGGGTAGCAAGATTGAAGGGCGTGGCGGCAATGATGACATCACCGGCACCGATGGTGCTGATACGATTTATGGCGATTTTGAAGGCGTTGCAGAAGCTGCGGGAGATGGCAATGATTATATCCGTGGGCTAGGCGGCGATGATGAAATCTATGGCGGCTCTCAGGGGGATTACATTTTCGGCGGTGATGGCGATGATACCATTGATGCGGGTAATGGCTATGACTATGTTGAGGGCGGTGATGGCGATGATACCATTATTGGCGGTAATGGTGAGGATATCATTGATGGCGGTGATGGCGATGATAACATCAATGCCGGCAATGGCAGAGATAGAGTTTTCGGCGGTGATGGCGATGACTATATTCAAGGCGGTAATCATGATGATGCGGATGATATAATCTATGGCGAGGCTGGCGATGATGAAATTTATGTTGATGGTGGCGGTAATAATCACCTATATGGCGGCACCGGCGATGATATCATTCGTGGTGGCTTCCACAGTGATGAAATTCGTGGTGGGCTTGGCAATGACCGCATTATCTTGTCACGCACGAACACTGGCGTTGCTGATGAGGTTTGGGGTAATGGCATCAAGGCGAGTTATTATACCACCACGCCTGGCTCCGGTGTTCTTCGTCTTGGGAAAAATGAGTATTCAGCGAAAGAACTGCCAGCCCGTATACTGACGACAACAATGCAAACTTTTTATGGCACAGATGGCGAATCGCATGAAATAGCGTCTGTTTTCAACCGATATCCCGCCGACCTATACAGCCAAGAGCAAATTGATGCACTGACCGAATATTGGCAGTCGGAAAGCGATGTTGATACCTTTGTGTTGGCTTTTGATTTTACAAGGCAAAACACACCACACCGGATGGTGATTAAAGATTTTGACCCGACGGATATATTGGAATTTGACGGCGACCTCGCTGATTTGGGCTTTGCCACCCCTGACGGCAATTTCTACACTACCGATTATGACCCCACCGTAGCATATAACACGAACACCCCAAGCCAAGATTTGCGGGTAACGGTGGATGGGCTAGACGGAGATACGCACTATGTAGAAATAGAATATCCCGTACCCCACATACATATTAGCCACGCTTTTGGGATATCGGTATTGGATGTTAGCAAAATTACTGCAACGACTACCCCAGAAAGCGCGATTTTGCGCCAAGATGATGATGACGGCATATACTACCGCGATGTCATCAATATAGATGAATATGTGTATGACCCGAATCTAGTGCCAATAAGCGCCAAGTCGGCGTTTAGCGATGACCCCAATTACCTAGATTTACGCACACCAACCGAAGTAGATTTAGGTAATAGCAAGACCGCCTATATCTATGGCTTTGGCGGTGCGGCACAGCCGCGTTACACGGATGTTGCCGTGGCGGCGATTAAAGCCGAATTGCTAAGCACCAACTACAGCGAATTCCATGTGGTGCGCGATGATAGTCTTGGTAATAATTGGAAAGTCATAGCCTCTGCATCCACCGAAGAATTAAGCACTGGGTATAACACACCAATCATCACCACCCTGCTGACTGGCACGACTACTAATACTGGCATAACATGGTCAATCACCGACATTGACGGCGATGCGGTCACAACCCCCACCAACCCCGCTGATATACCCCGTTCAAGCGGCGATTTCGTGAAACTAACCAGCAATGCGGATTGGACAATCGGGCATTGGGAGTTCGTGAATCAATATTTCGCTACGCTTGACGAGGTAAGACAAGCATATCAAGAACAATCCCGCACCCAACTGCTCACAACCATCAAAATAGATGCCGATGATGTTAGCGGGCTTGCACAAACATACGATATTATTAGGCATAGCGGACAGCCAGTCCCAGACCTTACCCTCACCGCCATTACGGTCGCAGATTATAATGCGGGGCTTACCCATAATGGAAAGGATATCACCATTGACGCATTTGATGGAACAACCCTGCCAGCATATACCGATACGGCGGTGGCGATGGTTAAGGCACTAACCGCACCCGCCGCGACTTCATTCACCATAACAGCAATCGCCCAAGCCAATGGCGCCGAAGGTTTCCGAATCAGCAACCAAGACGGCAAAGTTCTCGTCACAGCGACCGCCAGCTATACCGATAACAGCGATCTTGATTTGGATATTTTTGAATGGGTTGAATACGACCTTAATAATGGCGATAAAATCCTTGAATTATGGCTGAAAGATAGATACGCCTTGGATTACGAAACCGACAATGATTATTCGGTTGGTATAGAACTGACGCGGGGCGCCGATACCATTACCGACACGATTGAAATCAATGTCAATGACCTCAAGGAAACCAGCGATATCCTCGCCGCGCGCACGCAGATTATTTTGAGCGAAGACGAATTTAACCTGCAAAGCGAAGTCGGATACACCGTCGCCCGCAAACTCGCAGATATCACCCATCTAGGTGCGGAACTCCAACCCGGACACGAATATATGGTCGGCAATGAAGAACTATTTGAAATCAAACAAAATAGAGATGGCGATTATGAATTATGGCTCAAAGGCGGGGTGCTCACCGCATCCATCGCCAGCCACGATAGCTCCGTCTATGTCGGCGAACATGTCACCGGAAAACCCGGGGATTTGCCAGATTATGCCGATGTCGCCGTCTATCTGATTAAATCAGAATTGGTGGAAGGGCAGACAGGATTTAACGCAAAATCATACCATGTTGAGACAACAGCCGATGGATTCGTCATCACTAACGCCCGCGGCGATGCTCTATTCACCGGCACCGAAAGCGGCGCAACATACACCGTGATTAGAAATGCTGACAATTCAGCAGTGGATATCACCTCCGCCACCATTCCCACAATCACCCACGCCGATGGCGAAGCAGGACCAATCAATATAGAAGTGGATGAAACCACCGGCAGACCCCTACCCAACGCAAAACTCCTCCATTCATACGAAATAGATTTTGAACAGGAGGTCGGGGAAATAGCATACGATATTAATAGACATTTCGGCGAGCCAGTAGACGTTAGCAACCCCGATGCTATTACTTTTGCCGATTTTGAAATGGATACTTCTGATGGGAGACCTATTCGCCTTGGAGCAGTAAATGGGGTGATACCAGATGACGAAGCCCTTACCCTTGCCGTGGCGTTGATTAACTCAGAACTAGTAACGGATACTTCGTTAGATACGGAAACGCACTTCATTGTGACGATTAACGATGTTGATGGTGGCATCAGTGGTGGCACTGATGGTAAAGATTTTTTGGTGCAAACCTCGGATACAGTTGTTCATCTAAATGCGCGATACGATTCAGCGACAAGCACTTACAATGTGACTGAAGGGGCAGGCATTCCAGTCACTCCCACCAACCCCGCCTCTATCACTTTTGCCGATTTTGTCATACCCAATGGCAACAAACCTATCAGCGTTGCTACACTAGCCGCGGATGGAACCCTGCCAGATTATGTTGATACGGCGGTAGCGGTGATTAAAGAGCTAAGCGCGCCCAATACGGGTTCATTCACAATAACAGGAATCCCCCAACAAAATGGACCCGATGGCTTCACAATCACCAACGATCTAGGCAAGACCCTAGTCACAGCGACCGCCAGACAAATCACCGAAACCAAAACCATCACACTCCCCACCGAACAGTCAACACTAGACCACACGCGCGTGGCGGAAATTGAATATGATGATGGCGGTGCCACCACCGCCTTTGACGGCAAAACATACATAGCCAGCGATAGTTTCAGCGTAACCGCACGCGATTTTACCGATGGGAGCGATGTTGAAGTTATCGGCTATGAAACCGTCATGGTGCCTCGCGCTGTGCCAGTGTTTAGTGGAGATGGCAAGGTTATCAAGTCTTGGCAAGTCGTTATGACGGAAGCCCTACGCCCAGTCTATGACAAATCAACCGGCAATGATGTCATCAATGGCGATAGCGGGGACAATGTCATAAACGGCAAAAGCGGCAATGATCTCATTTACGGACGCGAAGGCGACGATACCATTGATGGCGGTAAAGGCAATGATGTGATTCACGGGCATGACGGCGACGACACCATCTATGGCGGCGACCTCCACGATTTCATACGCGGCAACAAAGGCAACGATATCCTAGACGGCGGCAAAGGACGCGATGTGCTGATGGGCGGTGAGGGGAGCGACCAACTCTTTGGCGGCGACGCCGGGCTAAATCTTGATGTCTTAACAGGCGGTGAAGGCAACGATTATTTCTATCTTGACGCCAACCATATCTCATCCGCCGGCATGGCAGTCGTCACCGATTTTTCCAGAACAGACGGCGACAAAATCCGCATCAATGTAGATGACCCAAGCGCACGGGCATTCACCGATAGCGGCGACGGCTCCGTAGCCGCAGCACTGGAGGCAGCAGGGAATTTTATTTTCAGAACCGTTGAAAATTGGGAAGAATCCGTGTCAGAGGGCGCGAATATTGTACATAAAGGACAGACCCATTTTAGAAGCGCGCATACCGAATTTTACAACTTTAATGACGGCAACCCCTATGTCAGCTCCACCAATGACGAAAACATAGCCGATACCATCATCTATTACGGCAACGGACAGAAAATCGCCATGGTGCTAGAAGATTTTGACGATCCTTTGACAGGGCTATATTTCGAAACCCCGGGCAATTTCTTTGATTTCGTCTAAAAGGCGGGGCGGGGCGGCGCGTGTGGGGCGTGTGGGGCGGCGGTTTTAGCCGAGCGTTTTTTCCAGCATTGCGAGCCAGTTATCCGCACAGATTCGCGCAATCAACGCATCATCATACCCATGCCCCCGCAATGCCGTAACCAGTTTCGGCAAATGCGCCGCCGAATCAAACCCCGCCGCCATCTCCGCCCCATCAAAATCCGAGCCCAAAGCCACCCCGCTTTCGCCTAGCCGTTCCAACAGATAATCAATATGCCGCACCAGAATTTCAAGGGGCGTATTCGCATCCCGCCGCCCATCTGCGCGCAAAAACCCAACGGCAAAATTAACCCCAACCAACCCCCCGGATTCGGCAATCGCATCAAGCTGACGGTCAGTCAAATTACGCGAAGACGCACAAAGCGCATGCACATTAGAATGCGTCGCCACCAAAGGCGCGCTACTCAGTTTGGCAATATCCCAAAACCCCGCCTCATTGATATGCGAAAGGTCAATCATCACCCCTTTAGCATTACACGCCCGCACCAAATCGCGCCCCGCCCCGGTCAAGCCGCCGCCAATATCCGGCGATGACGGAAAGCGAAACGGCACCCCACAAGCAAACGCATTATCCCGCGACCAAACCACACCCAAAGACCGCACCCCCCGCGCATATAAATCATCAAAATTACGCAAATCAGCTTTGATAGTTTCCGCACCCTCAATATGCAACATCATAGCCAGCGCGCCCGCATCCACCGCCGCCCGAATCGCGCCAGTGTCGCGGCAAATGCGAATCTTATCAGGGTGATTTTGCGCCATCGCCTCGGCAATCGCCAACATCGCTTGCGTAGCATGATGCGCCACATCAAACCCCACCGGCTCCGTGTTAAAAATACTCCCCCCCGCCAGCGCCGGCGGCGGCGTGAACATAGCAAACAACCCCCCAACCATGCCGCCAGCCCGCGCGCGCGGCAAATCAATCTGCCCCCCCGAATCACCAGTAGCCCCGCCAGCAATAAAACTAGCCCCCGCATCATCCCCAGCCCGCCACAACCGCAACAACGCATCATTATGCCCATCAAAAATAGCCGTCATTTCCGCCCTCCTTTTTGTATCAGGGCGCGCAGATAGGGGGGCAGGATTTTGGCTTGGCGCAACGCATCCGCCTCACCCCGAAGCATCAACAAATCCCCCCGCAACCCCATCAAATAAGGATACCACTCGCGCGCCAAAGGCGATTTCCACCGCCACAACAAAACGTCTAATGCGGTGAGCATTGCTTCAATAATGGCGTCCGTATCAGGCGGGGGGGCGGTTGCATCGGCAGAGGTGGCAGGATGCCAAAAACAATTTTTTACTAAATCAAATTGCGGCGGCACCCCATGCGCGCGCAACACCGCCTCATACCGCGCCAAATCCGCCCCGGCATCCATCACCCCCAATAACAATAAATCCGTCTCAATCATCCCCGTAGGATTCAACATCACCCCCCCGCAATTTTCAAGATTCGCGCGCCCTTCCCAAGCCCCAACAAAAAGCCGTCTTGGGCAATAATCATTAGCATAAAAATTATCCCAAACAACCACCGCATCAGAAGCAAACCCCGCCCGCACCAAAGCACTAGAAGCCAAATCAATTTCACGTGAAACAATATTTTCCCCGCAATAAAAAACACCACCACCCTTATAGGCATCAACAAAACCGCGCAGATAATCAGGACTTTCCACCGCCAATTCATCCGCATAAACGCGCGGCACCACCATAACCTCCCGCCCCAACCGCGCCGCTAGATTATGCGCAATCCGCCCATGCGCCGCCCCCTCATCCGCATCATTTTCCCCATCATTTTCAGGGGGCGGAATGTCATCCAACAGCAGGCACGGAACAACATGCGCCTCCCCCGCCAGCGCGCCCAATTTCCCCGCCAAAATATCCAAATCGCTTTCCCCAGAAGAATCAAAAGAAAAATCCAACCCCGGCGCCAACCCAGCAATGATACGAACCCTGTGGGCTTTGGCGGTATTGGTGAAAGTGCGCCAATTTTTCAACCAATCCTGCGGGTAATCCGCGCGCCAGTGCAAGCGATGATATGGGTCATCTTTCGGGGCGTAAAAATAGGCGTTCATGCCGAGTTCCTGCAACCGCGCCAAAATCCGCGCGCGGTCATCAAACCCCAATAAACGCCCATAATAACCTTCAATATATCCCGTCAGCATTTTTTACGCTCCTTTCGGATAAGCCATGCGCCCACCACCGCGCGGCGCATCAACGCCGGTGGTGGTTGGCAATGTCAATATCTTACCATAAAAAACCCGCACGCCAAGAAACGCCATCATCTCCGCCTCAATAAAATCGCCGTCAAGCACATCAAGGCGTAGCGGACAATCAATATGATACTTAATGCGCTTGACCAGATGCGTGTTGCGCGCCCCGCCCCCCCAGATGACCAGCTCGCGCGGGGGTTGCGGCAAGCGGGCTAGCGCATCGCGCAAGGTGATGGCACTAACCTCCGCCAGACTCGCCAGCGCATCCTCTAGGGGGAGGCGCGCCAATTTTTCCGGCATCAACATATTTTCCACTTCAAGGCGGTCAAGCGATTTCGGCGGCGGCAACGCATACCATTCATGCGCCAAAACCGCATCCAAATATTCGGTGTTAATGCGCCCACTTGCCGCCAATGCGCCATCGCGGTCAAAATCCGCCCCCCCATGCGTTTGCATGAGCCTATCCATCATGGCATTGCCGGGCCCGCTATCACAGCCGATAAGCGTATCCGCCCCATCGGTGCCAATAAAAGTCATGTTGGTGATGCCGCCGATATTGGCAATAGCTAGGGGCGGGTTGAAGCCGATATGCTGCATCAGCGCGCGGTGAAAAATCGGTGCCAAAGGCGCGCCCTCACCGCCATGCGCAAGATCGTTTTGGCGGAATTGATGCGCCACCGGCAGGTTGGTTTGCTCAGCGAGACTTTGCGCGCATCCCAACTGCACCGAATATTTTTGGCGCGGGGCATGCAACACCGTCTGCCCATGAAAGCCGATGAGATCAATTTTTTCGCCGTATGCGCTTAACATTTCCAGCACTAATTCCGTATGGCGCGCGGCGATGCGGCTTTCAAGACCGGCGCGGAAATCGGCATCTTCTAGGCGTTCAGGGTGGCGCATCACCGCAAAAATATCGCGGCGCGTGGTGTCATCCCATTTATGGCTGCGATGGATATTTTCGCGCGTAAGCGTCTCGCCATCGGTTTTGATAATCGCACCATCAATGGCATCAACACTAGTGCCAGACATGAGTCCAATAGCGGTCAGGGTGTTTTGCGTTGTCGGTTTTGTCATGGGTCTTGCGGGGTTGTGATATGCGGTTGTGCGTGGCATGATAGCACAATGAGCGAGAAATTACCTAACCCATCTACCCCCCCATCTACGGAAGATGTGCCGCGTGCGGAAATTTGGCTTGATGCGCTTGATGATGCGGCGGCATTGCGGGTGATGTTGGCGAGTCAAGGCGCGGCGGCAGGGGCGGTGGAATCTGCGTTGGATGCTATTGGTGCGGGGGTTGCGGCGGTGGCGGCACGGCTTGCGGGCAGCGCAAATGGGCGGCTGATTTATGCGGGGGCTGGGACTTCGGCGCGGATTGGTGTGCAGGATGGGGTGGAATTGCCGCCGACTTTTGGCTGGGATGCGGCGCGTTTAGGCTATCTCATCGCCGGCGGTGCCGGGGCGTTGATGCAGGCGGTGGAAGGGGCGGAAGATAATGCGGATGCCGCCGCGCGTGATGTTGCCGCGTTGGGGGTGCATGCGGATGATGTCGTTATCGGCATCGCCGCTAGCGGGCGCACGCCTTATACGATTGGTGTGCTTACGGCGGCGCGGGGGGCGGGGGCTTTGACGATTGGCATGGCGAATAATCGTGCGACGCCTTTATTGGCGGCGGCAGAGGTGGCGATTTTGCTGGAAACTGGCGGCGAGGTGTTGGCGGGTTCAACGCGCCTCAAAGCGGCAACGGCGCAGAAAATTGCCATCAATATGCTTTCCACTTTGGTGATGACGCGGTTGGGGCGGGTGCAGAATGGGCTGATGGTAGCGATGCGCCCTAGCAATGCCAAACTCAAAGCGCGTAAGTCGCATATTGATAGGTTACTTGGGGGCGGGGGCGGGAATATGGCGGGTGGCGCGGATGGTTAGGTAGATGACCGGCACACCCAACAGCGCGGTGATGGTGAAAAACCACGAATAGCCGACGCCTTCGACAATGCTCCCCCCATAGCCGCCTAGGGCTTTGGGGAATAGCGTCATGATTGAAGTGAAAATCGCAAACTGCACGGCGGTGAAAGACGTGTTGGTGAGGCTCGACAGAAAGGCGATAAAACCCGCCGTGGCAAACCCTGCTGCCAGATTATCGGCACTCACCACCAGATACATCATATTGAGTTCCGCACCAATTTGCGCCAACATGACGAAAAGCAGATTGGTTAGTGCCGACAGCACCGCCCCCCAAAATAACACCGCCATAACACCAATTCTGGTAATAAGAATGCCCCCAAAAAACCCGCCAGCGATGCTGATGGCAACGCCGTAGGTTTTGACGGCGGTGGCGATTTGCTCTTTGGTGAAACCTAAATCTTGATAAAAAAGATTGGACATAACCCCCAACACAATATCAGAAATACGATAAAGCCCAATCAGGCACAGCAACAACCACGCCGCCCCCATGCCATAACGCCCGAACAAATCGCGCACCGGCGTCACCCATAAATCTGCGACGCTACGTTCGGCATTGAAAATATAACGCGCACCAAAAAAACCTAGCCCCAATGCTATAATGAGAGCCAAAATCAGGCGTAGTGCCGTGCCTAAAACCGCGACAATATAGCCGTCAATGGCAAGGTAGGTTTGCACCGATGCGATGACCCCGCCCATGAATCTATAGCACAGCACGAAACCGATGATGCTGATCAAAAAAACGCCTATCAATTTGAGATTATCCATGCGCGTTCGTGTGTGTTGGCTGGTGTCGGTGGATGCTGGCTCGCTTGCCAATAAAGTTGCCAAGACGCCAATCCCCATCAATCCTGCCATCATCCTATAGGCGTTTGACCAAGCCTGATAATGATAATTATCAATGCTTGAGCCGTAATAGGCGGCGAGGTAAAGCGCACCCGCCCCGGCGACAATCAAGCCGATGCGATACCCCGCCACATAAAGCGATGATAGGATGCCTTGCCATTCAGGCGGGGCGCATTCTATGCGGAAAGTATCTATACAAATATCTTGGGTCGCCGAGGCAAAACCCAACATCACCGCCGCCCATGCCATCAGCACCAATGCGCCGCTGTCCGCGCTCGGATCTATGCTCGCCATTAGTAAAATCGCGCCGATGGTTAGCAGTTGTGCCAGCAGCAGCCAGCTCCGCCGCCGTCCTAATAACCGCCGCAGAATCGGCACGGGCAGTTGGTCAATTAGGGGTGCCCAGACGAATTTGAACGAATAGCCTAGTGCCGCCCAGCTAAACATGGTCACTGCGGATTTATTAACCCCTGCCTCATTGAGCCATAGCGACAGGGACGAAAAAATGAGCAATATCGGCAAGCCTGCGGAAAACCCTAACAAAAATATCAGCCCGGCATTTTTATACATTATATAATTAGCGCGCGTCATCAAGCACCTGCCATTCTTGCCATGCGTGTGATGGCGCCTTCGGTTTTTTGGATACGTGTGCGCGCATCGCTAAGCGCCTCGCTTGCTACCATGCCGTGCCAGGCATTTGCATGGAGTAGGCGTTCTGCATCCTGCATGATGCCGACATGCCCGCGCCAGAAAATTAAATCCCCGCGTTTTAACGCCGCGCCCTCGGGTAGGGTTGCGCCGAGGGTGCGGAATTGGTCGCCGCTATTGCGTGGTGCCGTCATCCCTCCCGCCATCAATGCCAGCTGCACCAGTGCCGAGCAATCCATGCCGATACTATCACGCCCCCCCCAACGATACGGCACGCCTAAAAATTGTTCGGCGCATTGCACCCAATCGGCAAATTGTGCATCAAGGGGGGCATCAAGCGGGGCGGTGTGGCGTGCCGGGATATAGCCCCTGCCGCCACCTACATTCCCATTCCCATCCCCATTCCCATCCCTATTCCCAAGCGCGATTTCTGCGACGCCATCCGCCGTCCCCGCCACTGCGACTAGCGCACCGAAGGGTAAATAGCCTAGGTTTGGCGTTTTGATATCCTTGCCACTAGTGATGAGGGCGCGCACGACATTGATGCGGTGGGTTGGCTTTGGCAGCTGCCCCAAAGTACATTTTTCCAGCCATGCTTCGTAGCCATCGGTTTCAAGACGCGCCCGCACCCAATCGCCTTTTTCTTCTAAAATTGATACTTCCTCGCCGAATAGCGCCTCGGTTTCAAGTCCGCTTTGGTGGCTTGGTTTGGTGCGCATCGGGGCGGCGGGGCGGATGATTTGATAGCTAGTCATGGCGTAATCCCCCGCGCCACGCACCATGCGGCGACATCAAAATTGGGGCAGGTTTTTTCGGTATTATCAAAATCGCAATGCCCGCAAATTTTCGCGCGGGGGTAGCGGGCGTGCCAATCGCGCAATAGGTTTTCTAGCGTTGCCATCTGTGCGTCCGCGAAACTTTCACGCCCAATTAAACAGACGCCTAGGCTTTCTTCGTTGTGGTCATAGACATGCGCGCCGACCCAATAATGCGGGCGTCCGGGTTCTAATGTGCCGTCCTGACAAATCACCGCATGATAGCCGATGCCGTGCCAGCCAAAACCTAAATGCATGGCGTGGATATCCGTGGCGGTCAAATCAGCATCTGTGTCCGAACAATGGACGACGAGATAGCGAATCTTTTGCGGGTCTAACAGCATGATTTAATCCATAAGAGGCGGCGGTTGTTGCGTCTTCCCCCCTAATATAATACTCTAATATAACCTATAATGGTTAGGTTTCGCAATGTTATGTTTTGGGGGGTGTTTTGGCGGCGGTTTTATCCAAATTTCCTGATGCGGTTTTGTTTGATATGGATGGGCTATTGATTGATAGCGAGCGTGTTTCGGCGGCGACGTATCGGCAGGTCTGTGCGCGTTATGATGCGGCAAGTGCTAGTGATGCCTACGCGCAATTAATCGGGCGCGACCAAGATGAACAGCGCGAAATTTTTGAGGAGATTCTACCGCCCCACGTGGATTTAGCGCGGTTTGATGCCGCATGGCGCGCGGCGTTTTGGGATGCTTTGGCGGATGAGGTGCCGTTAAAACCTGATGCCGATGCGCTTTGTCGGTGGCTCAACGGGCGGGGGGTGGCTTTGGTGGTGGCGACTTCAACCCTGACCGAAAAGGCGGAAGCGCTTTTACAACGTGCGGGGCTTTTGGCGTATTTTTGCGGGGTGGTTGGGGGCGACCAAGTGGCGCGAGGGAAACCGGCGCCGGATTTATATTTGGCGGCGGCGGCGGCGGCGGGGGTTCTGCCAAGCGATGCGCTGGCTTTTGAAGATACGACCCAAGGCGTGATGGCGGCAAGCGCGGCGGGGGTGGCAGTGGTGCAGATTCCTGATGTGATGCCGGCGGATGCGGAAAGTCGCCGTGCGGCACTTTTGGTGGCGGACAGCCTTGGCGATGCCGCCGCGCATCTGGGTTGGCAGATTTAGGGATTTTTGATAATTGCGCCGATGCTGTGGGCGCAGCTTGCGGCGGAGGAATGCGGGGTTAGTAGGACGAAATGGTCGGTGCGGGCGGGGAGGCGCATGATGATGGTGCTGATATGGTCAATGGCGGTGCGGGCTACCGATAAGGGCGGGAAGGTGGCGGCCCCCGTGTCTATGGCGCATAGGCGTTCTAGGATGGGCGCGCAAGTTTTGCCGCTTATTTCTAAACGCGCCCAAGCGTCGCTTTGGTCGGTGATGCTGGCGCTGGTGCTACAATGTTTTTGGGCGGTGGCGATGAGGGTTTCGGGCGCGGTTTTTTGGCAGATGAAGACCTGGTCGCGGGCGGCGGCGATGATATGTCCGTTGGCGATTTCTACCGCGCGTGTGGGGGCGGGGAGGCTGGCATGAAAACCGCTATTGATGTCGGCGTTGAGGCGTGTTTGCATGCCTTTGCGCGTGGCTAACGATGCGATGGCGTAGCCACCTACATAGAGGCATTTTATGCCATTCGCATTGATGGCGAAGCCGTCTAGGGGGGATGATGGTTTCAATTTAACCATGGAGCCTGCTCCCTTCGGGGTCAAAGAAATGCGGGCTAGTGAGGCGGACGCGGATGTCTTGTGCGCGCAACGGGTCATAGGCGCGCATTTCTTCGCCGTGGCGTTGGTCGCCTGCCTCAACGAAAGCCAGCGCGATGGATGAACCCAACATGGGCGAATAGGCAACCGAACTCACCCAACCCGCATCGTCTTTTGCACTATTGCCACTATTGATGGGGAGGATATGTGCGCCGGCACCGATGCTGTCCCCGATGCTGTTTGGGCGGTCTAGGGGGATTAGCCCGACCAAGCGCACGCCATCCGTGCGGGTTAATTCGTGGCGGCTTGCCATGGCTTTGCCGATATAGTCTTTGTTGCTTGCTAACATGCGCCCTAGCCCTAGATGGTGCGCTGAGGTCTGTCCGTTTAGTTCATTCCCTGCCGGGTGTCCTTTTTCAATACGCATGACGCCAAGGGCTTCAACGCCGTAGGGGGTGATGCCGTCTGGCTTGCCTAGTTCCATCAAATGACGGATGAGCGCATCGCCATAATTTCGGGCTACTGCTAACTCATACGCCAGCTCCCCCGAAAATGAAATGCGGAATAGGCGGGCGGGGATGCCGCCGCAGATGCTGATTTCGGCGCATCCCATGAAGGGCATGGCGTCGTTGGTGATGGCGGTGCTGTCATCAATAATCCGCGTCAATAAACGCCGTGCGTTCGGGCCGGCTATGGCGTATTGGGCGTATTGGTCGGTGGTGGAGATCAGCTGCACGTCTAAATCGGGGCGGAGGCATTGGCGGCAGAATTCTAAATGCCGAAAGACGCTAACCGCATTGGCGGTGGTGGTGGTCATGATGTAGTGGGTGTCGCTCATGCGCGCGGTGGTGCCGTCATCCATGACAAAGCCATCATCGCGCAACATCAACCCATAGCGCACTTTGCCCACGGGCAATTTGGCAAAAGCATTGGCATAGACGAAATTGATAAATTGCGTGGCATCGCGCCCTTGAATGTCAATTTTTCCTAGCGTGGAAACATCGCAGACGCCTACCGCCGCGCGCGTGGCGATGACTTCGCGGTCAACCGATTGGCGCCAGTGGGTCTCGTGTTTGTGGGGATACCATTCGGCACGGAGCCATGCGCCAGCTTCAACGAAACTTGCGCCTCTGCCCGCTGCCCAGCGATGCGATGGGGTTAGGCGGGTCGGGCGGAAATGCCGCCCCCGATGCCGTCCAGCAAATGCCCCAATCGGCACCGGCGTATAGGGGGGGCGGAACATGGTGGTGCCAGTTTCAGGGATGGTTTTTCCCGATGCCTCCGCCAGCAATGCCAAGCCGATGAGGTTGGACGATCTACCTTGGTCGGTCGCCATGCCGAGGGTGGTGTAGCGTTTGAGATGTTCCACCGAACTATAGCCTTCTTGATGGGCTTGTGCGATGTCTTTGGCGGTGACGTCGTTTTGCAGATCAACGAATTGGCGGTTTTTGCCGCCTTTCATGCTCCATAATGGTTTTATGGTGTAGGGGCGGTTTTCTGCTGTTGGGGTCGCGGATTTAGGCGGGGTTTTGCCTAGTGTTTTGATGGCGGTGGTGGCGGCTTGGGTGGCGCTATTGAGGCAGGCTTGGGTAGACATATCGCCGCGCACCGCCCCTGCTAGTAGCATGCCTTGGGGCAGTTGGTTTGGGGGGAGGAACGCCGCTAGATTTGCATCCCAGATAGGTCTGCCACGCTGATGGCAGGTGAGTTGTAGATTTGGCGACCAGCCCCCGGCAACAGCTAGACAATCCGTAGGGATGCGCGC
This sequence comes from uncultured Alphaproteobacteria bacterium, assembly GCA_958431225.1. Lineage (GTDB taxonomy): Bacteria > Pseudomonadota > Alphaproteobacteria > Puniceispirillales > UBA1172 > UBA12202. The sequence goes on from OY288107.1 coordinate 1,239,849, forward strand.
CCCCGATTGTAAGGTGATGGATTTGATGCGTTTGCGTCCGCTTGTGCCGACAATCTGCCCTTGGGGGATGAGGCGCACCGATTTGGGTAGGCGGTGGTGGCTCTCTGCGCGCCCGCGACTATCAATCACCGCATCCACATTGACCCCCTTGGCGTGGAGGGCGATGGCGCTATCAATACCGCTATCATTGTTGGTCATGAGCGTGATGCGCTTGCCGGTGGCGACGCCGAAACGTTGGGCATAGGCAAGGGATGCACTTGCTAACATAATGCCCGGGCGGTCATTATCGCTGAAGGCAATCGGGCGTTCACTCGCACCGCTTGCTAGAATCGCGCTTTTTGCCATGATTTTCCACATAATTTGACGCACCCCTTGTGGCTGTGCTTCAGGGGGGAGGTGGTCGCGCCGCCGTTCTAACGCCCCGTAAATGCCGTGGTCGTAAGTGCCAAAAATTGTGGTGCGCGGCATCAGGGTGACGTTATCCATGGACGCCAATTCGGCTAGCGTGGTTTGGAGCCACTCTTTGTAGGATTTGCCGTCAATCTCGCCTTGGGTCGTGAGCAACTGTCCGCCGAAATGAAAATCCTCATCGGCGATAATGACTTTTAGTTTTGCCCGCCCCGCCAATAGCCCCGCACGCAATCCCGCTACCCCGCCGCCGATTACTAGCACATCCGTATGGCGATGCCCTTTATCGTAGTGGCTTGGGTCGTCTAGTCCTGAAAGCGCGCCCAATCCGGCGGCACGGCGAATCATGGGTTCGTAAAATTTCTCCCAAAAAGAGGCGGGCCACATGAAGGTTTTGTAATAAAACCCTGCCCCCAAAAATGGCGCGAGGAAATCATTGAACGCCAATAAATCAAAACCTAAACTGCCGAGATGGTTTTGGCTATGACAGACCATGCCGTTATAGAGTTCGGCGGTGGTGGCTAGGCTGTTGGGGTTTTGGTGTGCGCCGGTGCCTATGGTTATCAGGGCGTTGGGTTCGGCAGAATTGGCGGTGAAAATCCCGCGCGGGCGGTGGTATTTGAATGACCGCCCCACCAAATGTATATCATTGGCAAGCAAAGCCGATGCCAACGTATCGCCAGCGAAACCAGCATATTTGCGTCCGTTAAAGGTGAAATCTAGCGGGCGTTTGCGGTCAATCATCCCGCCTTTTATGCGCATATTTTTTTTCATGTTTTGCGCGCCAATTCTACTTTGGTGATTTCGTGGGTGGCAGTATTGCGGGTTATGACCAACCATGAACGGTCGCCTTGTTCGTGAAACCATAGCTCGCGGTGTAAGCCATCGGGGTTGTCGCGCAGATGGATATAGTCGTGATAGGCGTCAATGTCATCGCTGTTCGGGCGCATGAGCAGGCTAGCATCGCCTAGATAGGTGAATTCAGAAGCATCGCGGGGGCCTAGTAAAGGGTGGTTGATAATCATAGTCCTGTTCCTTAATGCAGATTGGCTTGCGCCCCGGCGCCTTTTTCGTCAATCACCGCCCCGGTCTTAAAGCGGTCAAGGCGGTAAGCGCGCGCGACCGCATGCGCCTCATCGGTGGCGAGAAGATGCGCAAAACACCACCCCGATGCCGGCGTTGCCTTAAAGCCGCCATAGCACCAACCGCCATTGAAATAAAGCCCCGTAATCGGCGTCCTATCAATGAAGGGCGAGCCATCCATAGACATATCCATCAACCCCCCCCACATCCGCAACAGCCGTGCCTTGCCAATCATCGGCATCAGCGCCATACCGCCTTCGGTGACGTGTTCAACCACCGGCAGATTGCCCCTTTGCGCATAACTGTTATAGCCGTCAATATCGCCGCCAAAAACCAACCCGCCCTTGTCGGATTGGCTGATATAGAAATGCCCGGCGCCATAGGTGATGACTTGGGGGAGGATCGGTTTTAGACCTTCGGAAACGAATGCCTGCAACACATGGCTTTCAATGGGGAGGCGCAAGCCGGCCTTTGCCATGACGCGCCCGCTTGACCCGGCGACCGCGACGCCGACCTTATTGGCAAGGATTTTGCCTTTGGTGGTTTCCACGCCGTTACAGCACCCGTTTTTGATGATGAAATCGGTGACTTCGCAATTTTGAATGATATCGACGCCGAGCCTATCTGCCCCCCGCGCATAGCCCCACGCTACCGCATCATGGCGCACGGTGCCGCCACGTTTCTGCAACAACGCGCCTTTGAGGGGGAAACGCGCATTGTCAAAATTGAGAAACGGACAAAGTTTCCGTAATGCCGCCGCATCCAATAATTCCGCATCCGCCCCGTGCAGAATCATACTATTGCCCCGCCGTGCCGCCGCATCGCGCTCATTATCCGAATGAAACAGATTGAGAATCCCCCGCTGCGACACCATGGCATTAAAATTGATGTCCTGTTCCAGCCCTTCCCATAATTTGAGCGACAATTCATAAAAACCTTCATTGCCCGGCAGTAGATAGTTGGAACGAATAATCGTCGTATTGCGCCCAACATTGCCCCCACCAATCCAACCTTTTTCCAGAACGGCGATATTGGTGATGCCATATTGCGAAGCCAGATAATAAGCCGTCGCCAAACCATGCCCGCCACCGCCAACAATAATCATATCATAAGATTTTTGAGGCACAGGCGCCCGCCAAGCCCGAACCCAACCGCGCCCCCCGCGAAAGCCTTGTTGTAAAATTGACCAAATAGAATAGTGCATCGTCAATCCTGCCTCCCCCGCAAGTTTTATACCGCGCCCTTAAATATCGCAATAGATTCGTTTTATTTTTTTGACATACGCGCAATCTGTTGTCAAAATGCTTTGATCGTAAAATTGGGAGGTCATAATGGCACTTGCAGAAATAAAACCCGCCAACATAGACCACTACGAAGCACGGGTGCAGTTAGCGGCGGCGTTTCGTTGGGCGGTGCGGCTCAATTTGCATGAGGCGGTAGCGAATCATTTCTCGCTGGCGGTGAGCCGTGATGGCTGTCAATTCCTCATCAATCCGAATCAGCGTCATTTTGCGCGCATTAAGGCGAGCGACCTATTGCTTTTGGATAGCAACCATCCGCCTGCCGCCGATGATGCCGATGCGCCTGACCCTACGGCTTGGGGGCTACATGGGGCGATGCACCGCCTTTGTCCGCATGCGCGTTGTGTGCTACACGTGCATTCCATTTATGCCACGGTGCTGGCGTCGCTCAAAGATAGTCGGCTGCTGCCCATAGACCAAAATACGGCAATTTTTTATGACCGCTATGTCATTGACGAAAATTATGGCGGGCTGGCTTTTGAAGAAGAAGGCGCGCGCTGTGCCGCTATGTTCACTGACCCGAAAAAACAGGTGATGATTATGGGCAATCATGGGGTGTTGGTTTTGGGAGATTCCGTGGCGGATGCGTTTAATCGGCTTTATTATTTTGAACGTGCGGCGGAAACCTACATCAAAGCCCTGCAAACGGGCCAAGAATTGCGGGTGTTGCCTGATGCGCTCGCGCATAAAGTCGCCGATGAAATTGACAACTACCCCAGCCAAGCACAAAAGCATTTTGATGAGCTGATGGCGATTCTTGACGATGAGCGCACGGATTACCGCGATTAAATATAGCGGGAAAAACCATCCATACCGCTAACAGAGAAAGCCAGAGATATGGATTTAAAAGCGATTCTGGATATCTACCAATCCTTGCGCCCGATTATGCCTCGCCATCGTGCCGGGGCGGGGGTGCGGGGGGGGCGGTTGCGTGATGTGATTGGGGAATTTGACGCGCTGTTTTTGGATGGTTATGGGGTGCTGAATCGTGGGGGGGATGCGGTCGCGGGGGCGGCGGCATTGTTGGAAATGGCGGAATCTCGGGATATGCCGGTGCTGGTGGTGACCAATGGGGCGAGCAATGATGAGGCGGTTATCGGCAATAAATATGCAGGGATGGGTTTGCCCATCACCCCCGCACAAGTGGTGTCTAGCCGTTCGGTGCTGACGCATTGGCTCGTGCATCAGCGTCCGCAATCTTGGCGGCGGTTGGGGGTGGCGGATAGCGGCGTGGCGGATGTGGTGGTGGCGGGGTTGGAACAGCTGCGCCTTGATGCGGCAAGCCGTGCGGATTGGGGGCGGTGCGATGCGATTGCGTTGATGGGGGCGAGTCAGTGGGATGCGGATTGGCACGCGCGTTTGGCGGAGGTGGCGGCGGCGGGCTGTCCGATTCTGATTGCTAATCCTGATGTTGCGGCGCCGCAACCTAGCCATTTTAGCTGTGAGCCCGGGCAGATAGGCTGGCGATTACTGCACGAGAATCGGGCGGAAGTGCATTGGTTCGGCAAACCGCATGCGGCGCATTTTGAACTGGCGGTAGAACGTTTTAAGGCGCAATATGGGCGTGAAATTTCTGACCGCCGCCGCATTGCTATGGTCGGCGATAGTCTGCATACGGATATTTTGGGCGGGGCGGCGGCAGGGTTTTCCACGGTGTTGGTGACCGGGGAGGGGCTGTTTAGTAATGGCGGGGCGGATGCGGCGCTTGCCGCCACCGGGCTGATGCCCGATATAATTGTTGAGCGAATCTAGGAGGGGGTGATGCAGGTTAGGGCGCGCGCATTGATGTTTTCGGGGCTTGAGGTGATGGCTTCCATCGGCTTTCATGCGCATGAAAAAACAGCACGGCAACGGGTGCGGATTGATGTGAAATTGGTGCTAGATGCCCGGGGCGCACCCGCGTATGATGATGTGGCGGAATGTTTGGATTATGATGTGGTGCGCCAAGGGATTATGGCACTGGCAACGGCACAGCATTACAATCTACAGGAAATTTTGGCACGGCGCATTGCCGATTATGTTTTGGATTTTGACGAAGTTATTGCCGCCGAAATTACCACCGCCAAGCCCGATGCTTACCCCGATTGCGATGCGGTTTCTTATCATCTAGCGGTGGGGCGGGATGTTCCCTCATGATGACCCCTAAAATTGGTCTTTACCTTGGCGGAGTTGGGTGAAAACCTCTATCGGTGTTCCCGTGCAGTTTAAGGCACTGGCTAAATCCGCATCATCGGCGTTCAAAAATGGATTGGTGGCTTTCTCATCGCCTAAACGCACGGGTAGCGTGGCTTCGCCTTTTTGCGTTAATGCGTCAATTTCCGCTAGCCGTGCCGCTAAGGCGGGTGGATTCCAGCCTAGATGTTTCACATAGCGGGCGTTGTTTGCGGTGTATTCATGCCCGCAGGCGATTAGCGTGTCATCGGGCAGTGCGCGTAATGTTTTTAGCGATTCCCACATTTCTTGCATACTGCCTTCAAAAACCCGCCCGCATCCTAGGGCGAATAAGGTGTCGCCGACAAAGGCGATGCCGTGTGTGCCTAAACAATCGGGGAGGTAGAATGCTACATGACCGCTAGTATGTCCCGGGGTGGCGATGACTTCTGCGGTGTAATCGGCTATGCTGATGCGGTCGCCGGCTTTGACGGCGTGGGTGATGTTGCTGATGCGGGCGGATTCGCTGGCGGGGGCGGTGAGGGGGATGTTGAAACGCGCCATCAACGCCGCATTGCCATTGATATGGTCGCCGTGATGGTGGGTGTTGATGATCTCGGTGGGGGTGCGATTGTGTGCGTCAAGCCACGCTAGCACGGGTTCGGGGTCGCCGGGGTCAATCACCGCGAGGCTTTGGCTGGACGGATTGTGCAATAACCAGATATAATTGTCATCCAGTGCCGAAATGCGAATCAGTTGTTTTGGTAAAAGGGCAAGCATAATCACAGCATAGCGAATCAGGATAAAAAAGCAACATGGATAAAAAAACCGCCAACGCATTAGCCGAATTTTACGCATCGCCCATGGGGAAGATGGTGCGGCGGTTGATTCTGCGGCGTTTGGCATCGCTTTACCCGCCTAATCCTAGCCTCAGCAATGACACGCGGATTTCTGCGGGGATAGGATATGCGCGTCCCTATATGCCGTTTCTGGCACGGCACTTTTCGCGGCAGATTTTGTTGCAATTTGGCGGTGATGTTGCGCGCGCTTGGCCTGAGAGCAAGGCATCGCGTTTGGCGGCGGTCAATGAAGCTGCTCTACCGCTTTTGGCTTCAAGTTTGGAGCATGTGTTGCTCGTGCATGGGCTTGAAGTGGCGGCGGCGCCTAGTGATTTGCTCGATGAGATTTGGCGCCTGTTAAAAGGCGGTGGGCGGTTGAGCCTTGTGGTGCCGCATCGGCGTTCGCGTTGGGCGAGCCGTGAGCATACGCCGTTTGGACAAGGGCAACCTTTTAGCCCGAAACAAGTGCGCCAATTATTAGAATCGCAAGGGTTTCATGTGCATGTGATACACCGCGCCCTCGCGCTCCCCCCCTATACCCCGCCATTTTACACGCGCTTTGCCCCCCTCACCGAGCGCATTTCGTATCGGTTTGGCGGGGTTCTGGTTGTCGAAGCCGAAAAAATGCTCTATGCCGTAAGACCGCTTGCTGATAAAGCATGGAACCGGTCAAGGCGGGGGGCAAAGCGGGGGGCAAGGCGTCCCGCTAGTGCCTATGGGGAATCGTGAGAAGATGAGCAAAATATCAAAAACCAAATTGGACGCATTGCGCGGCGAGATTGATGAATTTGACCGCCAATTATTGGCTGTGTTGGAATCGCGGCTGGCTTTGGCGGCGTCGGTGGCGGCGAGCAAGGGCGATGCCCCGCATTTCCGCCCGGGACGCGAGGCGATGATTCTCAACCAATTAGCCGCCGAATCTAGCCTTGATGCGGGGCTGATTGAAGGTATTTGGCGGCAGATTCTATCGGCGAGCCTGACCCGCCAAAGCCGCTTACGTTTGGTGATGTGCGCCGGCGATAGCGATTTGATGCCGATGATTCGCTGGCGTTTTGGGCTAGGGGCAGATGTTAAGGCGGTAGCAAGCCATGAAGATGTGCTCGAATCACTGCGCGCGGGTGCTGGCGATTTGGCGATTTTACCCCATTGGGATAAAGCCCCGTGGCAGGTGGAATGGATGCGGCTGTTGCGCGGCACGACAAGGGTGTGGCTGGCATCGGTGGCGCCGTTCTTTACGAATATGGGGGCGGATGCGGGGGCGGATGTGGGCATCGTGCCTATCGCATTATTTACCACCGCCCCCCCCGATGTGTCTGATTTTGATTGGACGCTCATCTGGCAAGATGGCAGATATGTGGAACAGCAAGGACGCCACCTACAAGCCCCGCAAGCCGTCGGGGTCTTTCAAAAAGCCCCGATTTCGGACATAAAGGCATAATGATGTGCGTGAAACCAAAAGCGGCACTGGCAGGGCTGGAAACCTATACGCCCGATGTTGCCAAAGCAAGCGACGGCGCCCCGATTCGCCTTTCGGTCAATGAGGGGGCGTTGGGGGCATCGCCTAAAGCGGTGGCGGCTTTGGGTGCTATGGGGGGCGCGATGGGCGCACAGCTTCACCGCTATCCCGAGCAGATTGATGGTGCGTTGGTGGCGGCGATTGCCGCATATTCGGGGTGCGATGCGGCGCGGATTCTGCCGTCCAATGGTTCGGATGAGTTGATTGGGCTTTTGGCTACCGCCTATTGCGATGCGGGGGATGAGGCGATTATTACGCAATATGGGTTTCTGGTATTTCGCCAAGCGATTACGATTGCGGGGGGGGTGGCAGTGGTTGCGGAAGATGACGGGCTGACGGCTTCGGTGGAGGCGATTTTGGCTTCTATCACCCCGCGCACAAAATTGATTTTTTTGGCGAACCCGAATAACCCCACTGGCACCATGCTGGGGCGGGGGGAAGTGGAACGCCTTATCGCGCATGTGCCGAAACATGTGGTGATTGTTTTGGATGCTGCCTATGCGGAATATGTGGAAGATGCTGATTATACCGCCGGGGCGGATTTGGTTGACCGCCATGAAAATGTGGTGATGTTGCGGACATTTTCAAAATTATTTGGGCTGGCGCAGTTGCGGTTGGGCTGGGGGTATTTCCCGCCGCATATCTATGCGACTATCGCCGCCATTCGCGGGGCGTTTAGTGTCAATGGCGCGGCGGCAGTGGCAGGGGCGGCGGCGTTGGCGGATGCGGAATTTTATCAACGTGCGCTAAATCATAACCGCCAATGGATGCCAAAGATTCAAGCCTCAATCCGTCAGGCAGGCTTTATGCCTTTGCCGAGCGTGGCGAATTTTTTCCTGATTCGCTTCGCCGATGATAAAGCCGCCGCCAAAGCGCATGCGTTTTTAGCCGCGCGCGGGATTTTATTACGCAAAATGCGCCCCTATGGTCTAGCCGATTGTTTGCGCATGTCTATCGGCACCGATGCGGAAATGGAAGCGGTTAGCGCGGCGTTTAAGGATTTGGAATTATGAGCCATTATTCTAAAATTGCCGTCATCGGTTTGGGGCTGGTCGGCTCATCCTTGGCGCGGGTGATTAAGGCGCGCGGGCTGGCGGGGCATCTGGTGCTTTATGACAACAACCCCGCCACGCGCACCAAAGCACAAGAATTAAAACTCGGCGATGTGGTGGCGGCTGATTTGGCATCGGCGGTGGCGGATGCGGATTTGGTGGTGCTGGCTATCCCGGTGGGGGCGATGGGGGCGGTGGCGGCGGAACTCGCCCCGCATCTCAAAAAAGGCGCGGTGCTGACCGATACGGGTTCTACCAAGACTTCGGTGGTGCGCGATATTGCCCCGCATCTGCCCGAATCCGTGGTGCTTATCCCATCGCATCCGGTTGCTGGCACCGAATATTCAGGTCCCGAATCGGGGTTTGTGAGCCTCTTCCATGACCGCTATTGGATCATGATTCCCGATTATGCGGATGACGCATCGCTCGCGCGATTCCGTGCCTTTATTGAGGCGACGGGGGCGGTGGTGGAGGTGATGGATTGTGCTTACCATGATAAAGTATTGGCGCTGACCTCGCACCTGCCGCATCTGATTGCCTATACGATTGTTGGCACGGCGTTTGATTTGGAACAAGATTTACAAAATGATGTGATTCGCTTTTCGGCTTCGGGGTTTCGGGATTTTACGCGCATCGCTGCCTCTGACCCGGTGATGTGGCGCGATGTTTTTGTCAATAATGGCGAAGCGGTTTTAGAAATGTTGCAGCGATTCAATGAAGACTTATCGTATCTGCAACGGGCAATTCGCTATGGCGAAAGCGACAAGCTAGAAACATTATTCACCCGCACCCGCGACATTCGCGCGCGCATCAAAGACGCCGGGCAGTTGGACGATTAAATCAGACGGCTCAACAGATATTTAACATATTCTCGGGCAAGCATGGCGGTGGTTGCCGGGTGCCGCCACCAATCTTTTAGGCGCGCCCCACTCGGCACGGCATGGGGGATGATGGTGGCATCTTTGATGCGCGCACGAAAATCATTGAGACTGCGGGGGATGTGATAATCCGCCGTCACTAGCACCAAATAGGTGTAGCCGTATTGCTCCGCCCAGATTCTAGCTTCGAGCGCATTGCCGCGGGTGTTTTCTGCCGCCGCCCCTAAATCAACACAGCACGCGATTATCTGATTGAGGCGCGTGGGGGGGATGGCACCGAACGGCACTAGGCGTGCAATATCCCCCTTGGATACGCCCTTGCCGATGCCCGAAATCAATAAGCGTTGCCCCACGCCCGCCGCCAATAAATGCAAGCCGGTGCTGACACGCTTATCGCCGCCGGTGGCAACGACAATGCCGGTTGCATGGGCGGGTGATGTGATGGGGGTGTTTGTGTTGAGGCGTTGGACTTGATGGACGAAATGCTGTAAGCCGATGACGAATACCGCCACCAATAGCACCCCCAACTGCACGCTTTTCCATAGCCCCGACATAGTGGCTCCTATGTTTCATCACGCAATGCAGGGGGGATAATATCTGCCCCCAATAAATCATCTAGTGTTTGCGGTTTTGAGATGCGGTGGGCGGCGCCATCAAGCACCAGCACCTCCGCCGCCATGACCCGCGAATTGTAATTTGACCGCATCACCGCACTATACGCCCCCGCCGAACGCACCGCCAGCACGTCGCCTGTTTCTAAAGCGGGCATGGGGCGGGCTAGTCCTAGATAGTCGCCGGTCTCGCAAATGGGCCCGACAATATCGGCGGGGGGGAGGGTGTCGGCATCATCTACGGATTCTCGCACCGGTTCAATGCGGTGATAGGCTTCGTAAAGCGTCGGGCGGATGAGGTCATTCATGGCGGCGTCAATGATGATGAAACGTTTATCCACGCCTTCCTTTGTATGGATAACGCGCGCCAATAAACACCCCGCCTCTGCCACCAAAACCCGCCCGGGTTCAATGGCTAGTTGGTAGGGGCTATCGGCAAAAATCTGCGTAATTGCCCCCGCGAATGTTTTGAGGTCGGCGGTGGTGCCATCGTTGTAATTGACGCCGATGCCGCCGCCTAAATCTAGTTTTGGCACTTCATACCCCGCCTCACGCAACGCATCGGCAAACCCGCGCATTTTCTGCCAGGCTTCAGCGAAATCATCCATCTCCATAATTTGCGAGCCGATATGCACGGCTAATCCGGCGGGTTGGATAGTGCCGCTTTCTGCCATTGTTTTGTAGAGCGTTGCGGCTTCGTCAAGGGGGATGCCGAATTTGGTTTGGTGACTGCCGGTGGAAAGTTTGGCGTGTCCGCCGGCTTGGCTGTCGGGGTTGATGCGGAGGGCGACGGCGGGGCGGGCACCCATTTCGCTGGCGAGGGCGATGAGGCGTTTGACCTCGGGCGCGGATTCGGCGTTAATCTGCCCGATATTGTTTGCGATGGCTTCGCGCAATTCGGCATCGGTTTTGCCAATGCCCGAAAATACCATCTGTGCCGGGGTGAAACCTGCCGCACATGCGCGCGCATATTCGCCTGCCGACACCAAATCCACATGCACGCCAAGCCGTTGCATCAAACGCAATACTGCCAAATTGGAATTGGCTTTGACGGCGTAATGAATTTTTGGTTTGGGTTCGGTGAGGGCGGCGGTGAGATTCTGCACGGCTTGGGTGATGGCGGCGGCGGAATAGACATAACATGGCGTGCCGAAATTGTCGGCAATGTCGCACAAAGCAACCCCATCAACATAGAGTTGATTATCTTGGCGATGGAATCCGATGGCGGGTTTAGGTCTAGTCATGGGGTCTAACTCTGTTGCGTGTTGGCGGGGATTTCGGAGGGGCGGTAGGGGTCGCCTTTGATGCCACACGCCCCGATAGCGCACACCACCACCACCAACACAACAATCCGCGACAATAATGACCGCATGTTTATGCTCCTTTTTTATTGATGAACCGCTTGCGCGCGGATGCTATGGCGGCTTTGACTTGCGCGGGGGCGGTGCCGCCGAAACTTTGGCGCGCTGCCAGCGATGTTGCAGGATTGAGCGCATCAAGGGCATCGGCGCGTAGGGCGCTATGCACCGATTGCAAATCCGTAAGGGTCAAGGCGTCAAGGCGCACGCCCCTTGATTCGGCTAATGCCACCACTTGTCCGGTGATGTGGTGGGCTTCACGGAAAGGCAGGTTTAGATTTGCGACAAGCCAATCGGCTAGGTCGGTGGCGGTGGCATAGCCGGCATTCAACGCTTCTGCCATTATTTCGGGGAACACGTGCATATCGCGCAACATCCCTTCCATCACCGCCAGTGCCATGTTGAGATGGTCGCTGGCATCAAAAATCGGCTCTTTGTCTTCTTGTAAATCTTTGCCGTAACTCATCGGCAGGGCTTTGACGATGCCGAGAAGCGTGATGAGCGCGCCGGTGATGCGCGCCGGTTTTGCCCGCACCAATTCGGCGGCGTCGGGGTTGCGCTTTTGCGGCATAATAGATGAGCCTGTGGAAAACGCATCGGATAGGCGGATAAAGCCGAAACGCTCCGATGACCATAGGATCAGCTCCTCTGCTAGCCGTGATAGATGCGTCGCGGTAATCGCGGCGGCGGCTAGATATTCCATGGCAAAATCGCGCGCCGATACCGCATCCATGGAATTCGCCATCGGGGCATCAAAGCCTAATTTTTTGGCGGTGGAATCGCGGTCAATGGGGAAGGGCGTACCTGCCAATGCCGCCGCCCCCAAAGGCGATTCATTCATGCGCGCCCGTGCATCGGTAAAACGTGTGCGGTCGCGCCCAAACATTTCCACATACGCCATGAGGTGATGGGCGAAACTCACCGGCTGTGCGGTCTGTAGATGCGTCATTCCCGGCATCAGTGTTTTGGTATGTTGTGCGGCTTGGGTTAGGAGCGCGTCCTGTAATGCCATCAGCGCACGGTCAATTTCGCCGCATTGCCCCCGCACCCATAGGCGCAAATCGGTCGCCACTTGGTCATTGCGCGAACGTGCGGTATGGAGGCGTCCCGCCGCCGCGCCAATCAATTCCTTGAGGCGCGATTCTATATTCATGTGGATGTCTTCCAAGGTTTTGGAAAATTGGAATTTTCCTGCCGTGATTTCCGCACGGATAGTTTCCAAGCCTTTACAGATGGCTTTGGCATCGGCTTTGCTGATGATGCCTTGTGCGCCTAGCATTTCGGCGTGGGCTTGTGAGGCGGTGATGTCCTCATGGTAAAGCCGTTTATCGAAATCAATGGAAGCATTGACTTCAACCATCAGCGCATCGGGCTGTGCCGCAAAGCGTCCGCCCCATATCGTATGGGTGGTTTTTTTTTGGGGTTTTTTTGTCATATATTTCTAGTCGCGCCCCCTAGTTGCGCCCCCCATCCACACCTTAACCGAGTTTCCCATCCAATTCGGGAATCGCATCAAAGAGATCTGCCACTAGCCCGTAATCTGCCACTTGGAAAATCGGGGCTTCTTCGTCTTTGTTGATGGCGACGATGACCTTGCTATCTTTCATGCCGGCGAGGTGCTGAATCGCCCCTGAAATGCCGACCGCGATATAGAGGTCGGGGGCGACGACTTTGCCCGTCTGTCCGACTTGGTATTCGTTGGGAACGAAACCGGCATCTACGGCGGCACGTGATGCGCCTACGGCGGCGTTGAGTTTATCGGCGATTTTTTCCAACATAGCGAAATTCGCCCCATCCTGCATGCCGCGTCCGCCTGAAACAACAATTTTTGCCGAGGTCAATTCGGGGCGGTCGGATGAGGATAGCTCGGACTTAACAAAATTGGATTTTTTGGCATCGCCGGTGGCATCAATTTTGCTGACGCTGGCACTGCCTCCTGATTCGGCGGCAGGCTCAAAAGCGGTGGTGCGGATGGTGATGACTTTTACCGCCTCCCCCGATTGCACGGTGGCGAGGGCGTTGCCCGCATAAATTGGACGTTGGAACGTATCGGGGCTATCCACGCGGATAATGTCGGAGATTTGCGCAACGTCCAGTTTCGCCGCCACCCCCGGCAGAATGTTTTTGCCGTAAGTGGTCGCCGGGGCAAGAATATGCGTGTAATCCCCCGCTAGATTGGCAATTAGCGGCACTAGATTTTCCGCCACCCCATTGGCGTATTCAGGGGCATCGGCGTGGAACACCGCTTTGACGCCAGCGATTTTGGCGGCGGCGTCGGCGGCTTTATCGGCATTATGCCCGGCGACTAGCACCGTGACATCGCCGCCGATTTGCACCCCTGCCGTTATCGTGTGCAGGGTCGGGGCTTGGATTTCATTGTGGTTATGTTCAGCAATAACAAGAATAGACATAGGTACTCTCCCCTAAATGACTTTGGCTTCGTTTTTGAGTTTATCCACGAGCGTATCCACCGAATCAACGATGATTCCAGCTTCGCGCGCGGGGGGTTCTTCCACTTTCAGCGTCTTGAGGCGTTGCCCCGCATCCACCCCCAATTCATCAAGGCTCAACGCATCAATCGGCTTTTTCTTCGCCTTCATAATGTTGGGGAGCGAGGCGTAGCGTGGCTCATTGAGGCGCAAATCCACGGTGACCACCGCCGGCATGGGGCAGGTGATATGTTCAAGCCCACTATCCACCTCGCGGATGATGTTGAGTTTATCGCCAGCAATTTCCACACCCGAGGCAAAGGTCGCTTGCGGGTAATCCAGCAAGGTTGCTAGCATCTGTCCGGTTTGGTTGCTGTCATCATCAATGGCTTGCTTGCCCATGAGAATCAGCCCCGGGCTTTCCTTTTCCACCACGGCTTTGATGATTTTGGCGATGGCTAGGGGTTCGGTGTCGTGGGATGCTTCTACATGGATGCCGCGATCGGCCCCCATGGCTAGTGCCGTGCGGATGGTTTCTTGGGCTTGGGGCGCGCCGATGGATAGGGCGATGACCTCATCCGCCGCCCCCGATTCTTTGAAGCGGATGGCTTGTTCTACGGCAATCTCATCAAAGGGATTCATTGCCATTTTGACATTCGCCAATTCCACCCCCGATTGGTCGGGCTTGACGCGGACTTTGACGTTGTAGTCAATCACTCTTTTTACGGCTACGAGTATTTTCATGTTGGTTTCTCCATTAACTATTGGCGGCGGGTTCCCATAATATATCGCCATCATGCTGTAAATTGATGGCGCGCGCCATCACAAATAAATGATCCGATAGACGATTGATATAGTGCATCGCAGGTTCCCCGACATTTTCTTCATGTGCAAGGCGTGTCATATCACGTTCAGCGCGCCTTGTCATCGTCCGTGCGAGATGAATATACGCCCCTGCCACCGACCCCCCGGGCAGGACGAAAGAATTGAGGGGTTTTAGGCGGGCGTTCATCGCATCAATCTCGCTTTCTAGGCGCGCTACTTGGGTTTCGGTGATGCGGAGGGCTTTGGTATCGCCTGATGGGGTGGCTAAATCCGCGCCTAAATCAAATAGGTCGTTTTGAATGCGCACCAGCATTTGATGGAAATCTTGTTCCGCCAATTCTGCCGTGTAAAGCCGACAAATGCCGAGCATGGCATTGGCTTCATCCACCGAACCGAAAGCCGTTGGACGCAAAGCGTGTTTTGCCACGCGCACGCCACCCACGAGGCTAGTGTCGCCCTTATCGCCCGTGCGCGTATAGATTTTGTTCAGTTTGACCATATCTAACCTTTTGTCAAAAGCAGGATGACGACAAAAATTGCCACAGCGATGGCTTGCAACAGCACCCGCCACCGCATGAATTGTTGCGAGCGATTGCCCCCGACACCATCACGCCCCCGTGCCATACGCAACAACCCACCGAATAGCACGAACACTACCGCGAATAGGGCAAGAATCAAGGGAATATAGATGAGGCTATTCATAATTATGCGAAATCGGCTGGCAGGTCAAAATGGCGGCGGCGGCTGGCGGCGAGTAGGGTGTTGCGTAGGAGGCAAGCAATCGTCATCGGACCTACCCCGCCGGGAACTGGGGTGATGGCGGCGGCGTGAGGGGCTATGGCATCAAAATCCACATCGCCGACGAGGCGTGTTTTGCCGTTATTGGTGTTTATGCGGTTGATGCCGACATCAATCACCACCGCCCCGGGCTTCACCCAATCGCCTTTAACCATCTGTGGGCGCCCCACTGCGGCGACCACAATATCGGCACTGCGCGCGATGGCGGGTAGGTCTTTACTGCGCGAATGGGCGATGGTGGTGGTGCAGTTTTCGGCGAGGAGTAATTGTGCCATCGGCTTGCCGACTATATTTGACCGCCCGATAATGACGGCATTGAGCCCGCTTAAATCGCCGAGCGTGTCTTTGAGCAGCATCAAACTGCCAAACGGCGTGCAAGGCACTAAGGACGGCAACCCCGCCCCTAACCGCCCGACATTGACCACATGGAAGCCATCCACATCTTTTTCGGGGTTGATGGCGTTGATGACGGCATCGGCGTCAATCTGTGGGGGGAGGGGCAGTTGCACCAAAATACCATCCACGCCATCATCGTTGTTGAGGCGGGTGATGAGGTCTAGCAATTCCTCTTGGTTCGTGGTGGCGGGGAGGCGGTGTTCTATGGATTTCATGCCGCAAGCTTCGGTGGTGCGGATTTTGTTGCGGACATAGACTTCGCTAGCCGCATCTTCGCCCACGAGAACCACCGCTAAAGCCGGCGGGGTGATGCTAGTGTCCAAGCCTTGCACTACCTCAGCCAAGCGCGCCGTCAGTTTCGCGGCAAAGGCTTTTCCATCAATGATTTTAGCACCCATAATTTTCCTCCGACATGATCAAAACGGGCTGGCGAGCAGAATAATGGCATCTTTTAATAAAGGCGCAACAAAAAACTGCGCCAATAGCAACCCCGCCAAAGGCGATAAATCAATCCCCCCTAGATCAGGCAAAAACCGATCCTGCAAACGGCGAAATGGCGCGAGAATCGGGTCGTGGAAATTCTGCAAGGCGCGCAAAAACATCCGCACCAAAGGCTGATACGGATTGATGATGCTAAAAGCAATCAACCACGTCATAACAATATACGCCACCAACGTCCAAACATAGAGCGTCAGCAATACATCAACTAAGCGCAACAGCGCGATGAAAATATATGTGTCCATTTGTGCCACCTGAAATTTGCGCAATCCTAAAGGATTTTGGGGGCGGTCTCAAGATGGTGTTTTTTTAATGGGGAGAAAATCACGCCCCTCACCGAGAAAGTTAGGGAGGAGGTTGGTGAGGGGCGTGGGAAAAGGGGTTATTTTAGGAGGAGGAAAACCCCTTTTCATTCTGGAAATCGGGCAGGAAACTGGATTAGGCGGCGCTTTGTAGGTTGTTATCTACGATTTGGCGCGCGCGGTCTTGAATCTGCCAACGGCTTAGCCCGATATCTTCCAGCGTGCGATTGTCTAAACGCTCAAGCGTGGAAGCGATGCGGCGGATGCGCATACGGCGGTTGATGGCACGCAAACCAGAAAAGCGGTTTGCAGATTTGATAATTGATGGAATGGTCATATTGCGGCTCCTCAGTGAAGGCAAGTGATTGCGGTTGATTTCATACGCATGATATACGCCTCTAACGCGCGCTTGTTAAGGGGTAAAATCGCATAAAAAAAGGCGGTTTTTGGGCGTGGAAATTTCCCGAATCAAACCTACCCTTTTTGGCTAATAAAATATCAATTTCGTGCTGTTTTTTAGACTAAACATGACTTATTTAGCGTTTTGATGCGTCATTCTGCCACATCCCCTACATATTCATAAATGGTCAGGTCCGAAACTATGGGGCAGTAATTCGTCCAAAGTGAAGCGCGCGCGCAAGCTTTTCGAATCAGCAATGAGAATCGGTGTGTCCGAGGCGGCGAATTCGCGGATGCGCTGACGGCAACCGCCACATGGTGTGCAGAGGGGCGTGCAGAGCATATCCCCGCCCCCTGCCTTATCCCCCGCCACACCCCCGGCAATGGCGATGGCGGTGATGCGTTTGCCGCCTCCTAGAATCATTGCCGTTATCGCCGCCGCCTCGGCGCAACTGCCTTGGGGGTAGGCGGCGTTTTCTACATTGGCGCCGCGATGGATTTGTCCGCGCTCATCATAAAGTGCCGCGCCCACGGCGAAGCGACTATACGGCGCATAGGCAGCATCCATGGCGGCAATGGCGGCGGCGATTAGGGCGGTTTCATCCATATTCAGCGTTCCTTTATATAGGCTTGCCCGATGGCGCCGGGCGGGGTGGCTCGTCCTATAAAACCTGCTAATAGAATCACTGTCAATACATAAGGCAGTGCCAGAATCAAATCCGTAGGGATGGCACCTAGCCCGATGATTTCCACGCCTTGCAGACGTGCGGCGATGGCTTCAAGAAAGCCGAACATCAAACACGCAAACAAGGCGGGAAGCGGGCGCCAATGCCCGAAAATCATCGCCGCTAATGCGATATAGCCCTTGCCGGCGGTCATCTCGCGGACGAATCCAGCCCCATGCGCAACCGACAAATACGCCCCGGCAATGCCGCACAACACGCCGGCGATTAACACGGCTTGATAGCGTATGCGCACGACGCTGACGCCGGCGGTATCCACGGCTTCGGGTTTCTCGCCGGCGGCACGGAGGCGCAAGCCGAAACTCGTGCGGTAAAGCACAAAGCCCGTCACTGCCACCGCCAACAGAGCCAGCCACACCAACAGATTATGCCCGGAAATCACCTCCGCATAAATCGTGCCGATGATGGGAATTGCGCGCGCGCTTTCGGCAAAGGGTAGGGTGATGTCGCTAAAACGGGCTTGTGCGGTGAGGTAGGGGGTCTGCCCGCCTTGGGCAAACAGCGCGATGCCAAGGGTGATGGTTAAACCCGATGCCAGAATGTTAATCGCCAACCCCGAAATCACCTGATTGCCGCGATGGGTGATGGAGGCAAACCCATGCAGGAGGCTGAACAGCATGGACGTTAAAATCGCCGTAGATAATGCCAAAAACGGCGCGCCATAAAGCGCGGCAACACTGGCGGCGGCGAAGGCACTCAATAACATTTTGCCCTCAAGCGCAATATCAATAATGCCCGCACGTTCGGAAAATATCCCCGCCATCGCGCATAGAATCAGCGGCGTCGCCACGCGCAAAGTTGCATCCAAAACTAGCAGGGATTGAAGCCAAAGCTCAGCCATGCGGTGCCTCCCCTTTACGGCTTTTGATGTAATAATAAAACCGTTCCATCATGGGATGAAACATCAATGCCAATGCGCCTGAAAATAAAATGATTAAACCTTGAATCATCAGCACCATCTCGCGGGTGATGGTTTGGAATTCAAAATCAATTTCCGCCCCGCCTTGATAGAGCGCACCGAACAAAAGACTCGCCAGCAAAATGCCGAAAGGATGGTTGCGCCCCATCAACGCCACCGCAATCCCCGTAAAGCCATAGCCGGCAGTAAAATTCAAAACCACCCGCCCCTGCACCCCCAAAATTTCGTTGGTCGCCATCAGCCCGGCTAACCCGCCCGAGATTGCCATGGTGATGATGATGGTTTTTTGCGGGTTATAGCCGGCGTAAATCGCCGCTTTCTCGCTATGCCCGGTGGCGCGGATGATATAGCCGAGCCGCGTCCGCCAGATGAGCACCCAGACGCCAATCAACGCGGCAATCCCAATAAAGAACGACAGATTCAACGGCGAGCGCGCCATCGGAATTCCCAGCGCCCCGGCTATGTGATGGATTTGTGCTAGATGTACGCCCTCGGCAAAACGGCTCGTTTCCGGCGACATCTGCCCCGGTGCCATCAACATCCCTGCCAACAGCCACACCATAATAGAGGCAGCGATGAAATTAAACATGATGGTGGTGATGACGATATGGCTCCCGCGTTTGGCTTGGAGCCAGCCGGGGATGCTCCCCCAAGCCGCCCCAAACCCCGCCGCTATCGGCACAGCCAGCATCACCACCAATAAAGGCGGCAGAACCCCACCAAGCCCCAACGCCACAAACCCAATACCCAGCCCGCCCATCAACGCCTGTCCCTCACCGCCGATATTGAACAGCATAGCATGAAACGCCACCGCCACGGCGAGACCAGTGAAAATAAAATTGGTGGTATAAAAGAGCGTATAACCAAGCGCGCCTTTATAGATAAACGCGCCCTTGACCATCACCGCCAACACACGAAAAGGATTCTCGCCAATCGCCGCAATAATCAACCCCGCCACAAAAAACGCCGCCAGAATATTGATAATCGGCATGACAAAAATATCCATCCATGAAGGCAGAGGCAACCGCATCACGCCACCCCTGCCATGTGATTTAGGAGTAGTTTTGTCATAGAAATTTCCTCGTGGTGCATAAACTGAAGCGATTTTAAGGGGATTTGGGTTTTAATGCAAATTGTTCGTTTTGTAGTTGCTTGACTTTAACTGATACTTTCGTATAATTGGGGGTTCGCTTATTTAATTTAAGGGGACAAAAATGGAAAACGCTTGGAATAATTTTAGCGAAGAAAATCTACTCGAGAGTAGAAAACAAATTCTAATTCAAGTTAAGGGGCATCCAGAGCGAACGTTGGCATTGCGACTTGGTCTGAAAGCAAAAAATAAAAAAGTTGAAGTGAAATTGATCCAGCCACTTGGGAAAAAGTTATTTCGAATTAATTTTGTAGATTACGCAATCTTTGGCAAAGTTGTGTTGATGTATGACCCAAAAAATAAAATATACTATGCCAAAACTTTCTATAATTTGAGAAGCAATTGGTTTCTTACAGTAAAAAAAGCGACAGGCTTCGATGAATCTTACATAAAAAACAATATGGAACTATCTTTGGAACAACTTGTAGATTGTCATCAAAAAATTGCGGGTTATTGACCAGAAGCAATTGCTTTGTTTTTAACTGAAGGGAGGCGAACATGGGCGGAGAGAAAATAAAAGAGGATGAGAAAGAGTGGAATTGCTTTGGATTGCTAAGCGATGTTTGTATTAAAGGTCACCGTATTGTTATCACAAATGATAATAATAAAAAAAGAACGATGAGCAAAAAAGGGTTTTCACCAGAGCATTGGAAAAAGGTGAAGGATAAGGTGACTAAATTTAAAGATAGGTGTGTTAAAGTAGAAACAACCACAAAAATGGTCTCTGGATCATCAGGAGATGGCGATTAGTCAGCAGAAGATCCCTTTTGGCCATCAAAAGACTGGTTTAGTGATATTGAGTTATGCGACAGTGAATCGTGCGACGGTGAATCATGCGATTGCTGAATGAGTGTAGAGCCGTTTTATCACGCCACCCCTGCCATTAATAAACCGATTTTTTGTAGATTGGTTTTGGTGCGTGATTCTATGCCCATGACGCGGCCTTCTGCCATGACCATGATGCGGTCGGATAGGCTCATGATTTCGTCTAGTTCTACCGATACTAGAATAATCGCCGCCCCCCTATCGCGCATGGTGATTAGTTGTTGGTGGATGAAGGCGATGGCGCCTATATCTACCCCCCTTGTTGGTTGCCCTACTAATAGCACATCCCCGGCACCTGACATTTCGCGTGCTAACACTAATTTTTGTTGATTGCCTCCGGAAAATTGGCTGGATATTAGGTCGGGATTTGGGGGGCGCACGTCAAATTCTTTCATTAAATTCGCGCAATTTTGGCGCATGATTTTGGGTGTTAGTACGCCGTTATTACACGCTAGATTTTCATAGCCTAGCATGGCGTTTTCGGCGGCGCTGAATGGTAGGATTATGCCGGCGGCGTGGCGGTCTTCGGGTGTGTGGGCGACGCCTAGTTTTTTTATGTCTTTGGGGGTGGCGGGGTTTTTTGCGTTTATGATGTGATTGTGGTAGCGGATTGAGCCGCCACTTGGGGGGCGGATGCCTGCTAATAATTCTAGCAATTCTGATTGTCCGTTTCCTGCTACCCCGGCTACGCCTAGAATTTCGCCCGCATGCACGGAAAAATTGGTGGGGGCTAATAGGGGTTTGTCGCCTTCGCCTTTAAGCGTGAGGTCTTTGACTTCTACCACTGCCGCGCCTTTATCCGTGCGATGCCAGCGCGATTCTACCAATACTTCGCGCCCCACCATAATCTGTGCTAGTTGCGGGGGGGAGGTTTTTTTTGTGTCTAAATCCGCCACCATTGCCCCGGCGCGCATCACCGAAACGCGGTCGGTTATCGCCATGATCTCGCGCAATTTATGGGTGATGAGCAAGATGGTTACGCCCTGTTTTTTGAGCGTGCGGAGAATGTCAAATAACTGATGGGTCTCTTGGGGGGTTAGTACGCCGGTGGGTTCGTCTAGGATGAGGATGCTGGCTTGGCGGTAGAGGGCTTTCAAAATTTCAACCTTTTGTTGCAGGCTCACCGGCAGCGCCCCCGCCTTGGCATCAAGGTCAAGTGCTAAGCCTAATTGTGCGGCTAAACCCGTGAGGGTTTTTCGGGCTTCTGCTGTATGGGCGCGCAGATTCTGCCCGCCCTCTGCCCCTAGAATGACATTTTCAAGCACCGAGAAATTTGGCACGAGCATAAAATGTTGATGCACCATGCCGATGCCCATAGCGATAGCGTCCGCTGTGCTTTTGCTGTTAAAACGCTTGCCGTTGATGTTGATGCACCCGCTATCGGCGGTATAAAAGCCGTAAAGGATGGACATGAGCGTGGATTTGCCCGCCCCATTTTCGCCGACAATGCCGTGAATTTCCCCCGCGCGAATCGCTAAATCCACGTCCTTATTGGCTTGCACCAAGCCGAAACGTTTATTGATTCCCGCCATGGTGACGGCAAAATTCTTGCCAGAATTCGTGCGGGGTTTAGATGCTGTTTTTGCCGTCATTGCCACGCTCCCCCTGTTTCGGCTAATAGGGGCAGGCGGAATCGCTTTCGTAGTTATGGACTTTGATTTTGCCGGCGATAATGTCGCGGCGGGCTGCCTCCACCGCCGCTTTCATTTCGGGCGTGATGAGGTGCGCGTTGTGGCTATCCAACGCCCAATCAACCCCGCCTTCTGCCAGCCCCAAACTCTGCACCCCTGCCGTGAAACGTCCCTCTTTGGCATCCATAAAGGTGTCATAGGCGGCGACATCTACGCGTTTCAACATGGACGTCAGCACCGAACCCGGGGCGATGCCGTTCTGGTTTGAATCCACGCCGATGGATAATTTCCCCGCATCCGATGCCGCTTGGATGACGCCGATGCCGGTGTTGCCGGCGGCTTGATAGACGACATCGGCACCGCGGTCAATTTGGCTTTGGGTCAGTTCCCTGCCTTTAGCCGGGTCGTTCCACGCCGCACCGGTGGTGCCGGTCATATTTTGATAAACGGCGATATCGGGATTGACCGATTTCGCCCCGCCCACATAACCGCAAGCAAATTTGCGAATCAGCGCAATATCCATGCCGCCAACAAAACCGACTTTGCCCGTCTGAGTGGCATGCGCGGCGGCGATGCCGACTAAATAGCTGCCCTCATGTTCTTTGAACGCGTATTGGCGTAAATTCGGGGCGTCTAGCCACGATACGTCAATGATGGAAAACTGCACTTCGGGATGGTCTTTGGCGACGGCGGCGATGGCATCGGCTTGGGCGAATCCTACACCTAGCACGACGGTGGCCCCACGTGCTATCATACGGCGCATGGCTTGTTCGCGTTGGGTTTCGTTGGTGACTTCAAATTCCATCACCTTGATGCCGGTTTCGGCGGTGAATCTCTGCACGCCATCCCAAACGCCTTGGTTGAATGATTTGTCAAATTTCCCGCCTAGATCGTAAATCACCGCAGGTTTGATTTCATCGGCATAAGCATTACACGCACCAACAATCAGCATCAGCAACACTAGCATCGTGCGTTGAAAAAAAGCAAAAAAAGTCATAAGATTCCTCCAGTTTCAAGTGGCAGTTTCAAGTGGTTTGTTTTAAGCCAATTTCACCCAGCCGTTGTTGCAAAAACATATCCGCCGTAAAGCCTTGGCTTAATTCGACCTCGGGGCGGGGGTGCAGAAACATCGGCATGGAATAGCGCGAGGTATTTGCGCCCGCATCAGGGTTAATGACGCGATGTTTGGTGGAAGGGTAAAAATCATCGGTTGCTAGCGCCAGCATATCGCCATTATTGACGGTAATCATCCCAGCATCACAGCTTATAGCGTGCCAGTTGCCGGCGCGATCCATGGCTTCTAATCCCGGCTTTGACCCTGCTAATAATAAGGTGATGAGGTTAATGTCCTCATGCGCGGCGGCACGAGTCGCGCCTTGTTCAACTATAGATTCAAGGGGCGGGTAGTGCAGAATGCGGAAAAGGCTCTGTTGGCTATCCCGCATCATCTCGGCGAGGGGTTGGCTCAATTTGGTTTTTTGGGCATCGGGCAGGGCATCATCTAGCCAGCCTAGTAATGTAATGCCCAGATTTAATAAATCAGTATAAAGCGCGCGGGTGATGTCCTCTAATTGCGGCGGGATTTGCCCCCATGGATAGACGTGGTAAAATTCCTTTAAGTCTTTGGCGATGGCGTCTTTGGCGTGTTCGGACTTAAAAGGGAAATAGCCGTCTTGGGTTTTGGGGTCGCGGAGCCAGTCTGTTTTATCACTGCCAGCAAAAAATTCCCCCCAAGCCTGATATGATTCGTCAATGCGCGCGGGTGTGATGGGATGGTTGGTGAGAATGGCAAAGCCGGTCTCATGTAGTGAGGTGGTGAGATTCCCTGCCGCATCACTGGCTTGATAATCAACGAGCTGGACTTTCATGGTGCTGTCGCCTCCTAATTTATTGCGCGCCCATTATTGTGTCGCATTTGGCAGAGATGTCTAGGAAAATTTTTCGGATGGCATCGCTATCGGCAGTTTTGGCGACATTTACTGGCGGTCGGTTGGTGCTATGTATAGTGTCGCCGATGCGTTCGCCTTGGGTGATGACTTCTAGGGGGATAGGCTCATAGCCGAAACATTCGGGGTTGGTGATGCTGACGATGGCGGTGGGGTCGTGCATGATGCAGAGTTCCTTGCCGATGACGCTGTGATAGAATTTGATGTAGAATATGGATATGCGATTGAGGAAACCGCCGATAATGGGGGCGCACTCCCCTAATGCGCGGAAATCTTCGGGGGTGCAGGCGATGTCGGTGGTGATGTCTAGCCCGATGAGGTCAATTTGCCAATCCCCTGCGAACACTTTATCGGCTGCGTGGGGGTCGTTCCATATATTGGCTTCGGCGTGGGGGGTGACGTTGCCCGGCGCATCCACCGCCCCGCCCATGATGACCAATTTTTTGACATGTTGGGTGATGTCGGGGTCGTAGGCGAGCAATTTAGCGATATTGGTGAGGGGTCCGATGGGGACGAGAATCACTTCGCCTGAATGCGCGCGAATTGTCTCGGACAAAAATATATGTGCCGGGCGGGGGTCGGGTGTTGCGCTTGGTGTCGGGGCGGGGAGGTCGCCTAGCCCCTCATCGCCATGCACGAAATGCGAAGGCGGGTTGGGGGTGATGGTTAGGGGCGTCGGTGCGCCTTGGCTCACGGGGATGTTTCGTTTTGCTTGTTCTAGCAGAAATAGGGCGTTGCGGGTGGCTTGCTCCACGAACACATTGCCGAAAATGGTGGTCAAGCCGATGAGTTCAAGTGCGGGATGCGCCAAAGCATAGTGAATCGCCATAGCGTCATCAATGCCCGGGTCGGTATCAATAATCAGTTTTTGTTTGGTCATGTTAGTTCTCGCACCTCGTTAAGGGTTGGGATGGCGGCGGACGCACCTAGACGGCTGACTTGGATGGAAGCGGCGGCGGCGGCTAGGCGCATGGCTTCGGCTATTTCCGCCCCGTTGTCAAGCCCCGCCAACACATAGCCTAAATATGTATCCCCCGCCCCGGTCGTATCCACCACCTCAGCAGGGATGGCGGGGGTGTGGAGGCGGGTGCCGTCCTTGCCAAAATAATCCGCCCCAGCACCGCCACGCGTGATGATGAGATGCGGGATGGCTAGGGTTTCGGGGGCGGTGCCGATAGCCCTAGTCAATGCTTCGGCTTCAATAGCGTTGATGATGAGCAAATCCACGAGGGGCAGTAATTCCGCCACCACCTCCGCCACGAAAGGCGCGGCGCTATAACAAATCTGCATCCCGCGTGTTTTGGCTTTGGTGAGAAAATCGGCGGTTAAATTAGTCTCATTCTGCGCCAAAGCCCAATCCCCCGCCGCCGCATCGGTGAGAAACGGCGCTATCATATCATCAGGCAAAGCCCCATTACTAAGGGGCGCAAGGATGATTTGATTCTCCCCCGCCTCATCCACGGCAACAATGGCATGACCGCTAGGCACATCGCCCAGAATCACCGCACTAACATCCACCCCAGCCTCCACCATAGGCGCCAGCCAAGCCTCATCATGACGATGCAACATCCCCCCATGAAACACCCGCCCACCACCCCGCGCAATAGCAATAGACTGATTAGCCCCCTTACCGCCAAGCCCCGCCTCAAAATGCGTAGCCCCCAGCGTTTCGCCAGCGCGCACTAAATGCGGCAGGCGGTAGATGTAATCAATGTTGATAGAACCGAGATTGAAAATCGTCATGTGCTTTCCTTTGGGGGGGGCTTTCCTTTTGCGTTAAGATAGGCTAAATATGCGGTGGGCGATAGTTAAAAAATATGGGGGTTGTTATGGGTAGTGAAACGAGTAAGACTAATGCGCTGCGGGTGGCGGGGTTTTTTGATACTTATCTTACGGGGCGGGTTTTGGATATTGGTGCTGGGGGTGACCCGGTGATTCCGAGTGCGGAAATTTTTGACCAAGCTGAGGGCGATGCCAATCACATTTTGGATTACCTCAAGCCCGAACAATATGACAGCGTGTTGTCTAGCCATTGCCTTGAACACATGCACGAACCCCGCCAAGCGCTCAAGGATTGGTGGGCGTTGGTTAAGCCCGGGGGTTTCCTCATCACCATCGTTCCCCATGAGGATTTGTACGAGCAATTTTGCTGGCCGTCTATTTTCAATCATGACCACAAAGCGACATTTCGTTTAGGGGGTGCGGGGTCATGGTCGCCGGTGTCTATTGATATTCTGGCGGAAATGCAGGCGCTCCCCCACAGCAAATTCATATCCAAGCGCATTTACGATGAGGGCTATGATTACGATTTGCAATTCCCCCAAGGACAAAAACCCAAAAACCACCGCGCCTTTTGGAACAGGCAATTATCCAGCATCGCAAGGCGCATACCGAATCGCCATCTACGCAAAAAATTCCTAGCGTTCCAATTAAGGCGCGGCTACCCCATAGACCAAACCGCAAAACACGGCGCGCTGGCACAGATTGAGGTTATTGTGCAGAAAGAGGGTTGAGGGGCAATGCCAGCAAAATCATCGCAGAAAGCAAAGGTGCTGATTGTTTATCCGGTGGTCGGCATTGGCGACCTCATTTGGGTCAAGCCGTGGATTGATGAGGCGGTGCGCCAATTCAATGCGATTTTGATGGTGAGACCAGCCGTGCAAGGGCAGGTGATTTTTCAAGAGCATAAAGAGCTTGATGTGCGGCTTTTGCATCGTTCGCAAAGGGGGCATGAAAACTATCAGAAAGGGCGTCATGATGGGGTGATGGGATTCTTTCGTTTGGTGCATGACATGCGCCAAATGCAGGTAGAACAGGTATGGGTGTTGCATCGTAGTTGGCGTTATGCGGGTGCGGCGATGTTGGCGGGGATTAAGAAACGTTTTGGCTATGGGCGCGGTAAGCAAAAGTTATTTTTAACTGCGCCTTCCCCATTGCCCCCAGACAAGCGCAGGCGTCACCCCCGCGAGGTGGTGGCTATGACGATGGCGGCACGAGGGGTATTTCCCAAAGATACGCATCCGCGTCTTGCCGCCCTCCCCGCCCAACTGCGTCAAGCCAAAGCCCTCCTGCCGCCGAAAAAGCCTGTCATTATTATGGGGGTGGGATGCTCGTGGCGCAATCAGGACGAACGCCGTTGGGACGCAAAATATTTTGCCGAAGTAGTGCGCTGGATGATTGCACATTATCCCCAAACACATATTGTCCTCTGTGGCAGTGGTGAGGAAAAATCTGTCGGCGCAGAAATTTTAACCCATTTAGGCACGCACCCCTCCCAAGTGCAGTTGATTTTTGACCAGCCTTTAGGTGTAGCAATCGGTCTTTGTCAATGTGCGCGGCTTTATATTGGCAATGATACTGGGCTTTTGAATATCGCCGCTGCTAGTGGGGCGCGGGTGATTCGGATATTGGCGAGCAAAAAATTCCTCGTGCTGGATTCGGAATTGATTGAAACGGTCGGGTTTGAAAATGCCAGCGACAACATCAATGATATCACGCCAGAACAAGTCATCGCGGCGGTGCGTCCGCATTTAGACGCTATGACAAAGGCGGGGGCAAAGGCGGGGCGGTAAATATGCAGGACGTTTTCATCATATCCCCCAAAACCGCTAGCGAACGGCGACGGATGCTGACGGAACGCTTTGCCGCGATTGGCTGTCGTGTGAATTTTATTGATGCGGCGATGGGGGATGCTTTGACCGATGCCGATAAACGCCCCTTTTTGGAATCAAAGGCGCAGAATTATGCGCGCTATGCGCATCGTGATACC
Source organism: uncultured Alphaproteobacteria bacterium (assembly GCA_958431225.1). Taxonomy (GTDB): domain Bacteria; phylum Pseudomonadota; class Alphaproteobacteria; order Puniceispirillales; family UBA1172; genus UBA12202. The sequence goes on from OY288107.1 coordinate 1,267,676, forward strand.
GCTATTGGTGCGTCCATAAGCCATTTCAAAATTTGGCAGATGATTGCCGATGGTGCGGCAGAATACGGCTTTATTTTTGAAGATGACGCGATACCTATTGCTGAAGCCACTGACGTGGAGCAGGTTATGTCAAAACTGGGCAAATTAAGTGGGCGTATTGATGTCGTTTCGTTATTTGATAGCCACCGCCACCGCCCTCATGTGCCGATTCATAGATTGGATGCAAAATTTCAGTTGTCGGTGGTTAGATATAATGCGCATGGCGGGGTGGCGTATATGATTAGCAAAGCGGCGGCGCAAAAATTACTCAATGACCGCTATCGCTATGTATTAGGCGTTGACCGCGCCATGTATAATTGGGGGTTGAATGGGTGCGATGTATTGCATCTTGACCCGCCGCTTTTTATTGAGGACGGGCGCGCATCCACAGTGACGCTGAGCGCACGTGCGCGTTGGGCAAATGATCGTTGGCATCATAAATTGGCGCGGAAATGGTGGATTCTTTATTCCTCTTTAGCCAAACGATTGCGCTTGCTGTTTCATACGCGGCGGATGCGGGCGCGCTTTGATTAACCCCCGCACCAATCGGCATACGCTTCATCATGCGCGAGCCGTTCGCGTAATTCGCGTCTTATGCCTATCCAGCGTAGGTGTATGGAGTTGCGCATGATTTCTTCGTCTTGGGTTTTGAATTCATCTACCACTGGTGCCCATTGCATGAAGGCGTCGGATGAGCTGGCGAAAAAGCCGTCTCCGCTGGCGTGTTCGGTGAATCTAGCGACCCTTGCGCGGGATTTTAGGCGGTTTTCTGCTTTGTGGAATATGTTCTCGTCTACGTCTTGTTGTTCCACCCGTGCCAAAATGCGTCCGCCTAGATGTTTTGCCATTTTTACGCAATCGGTATGGCTGGCGTGTTTTGAGGCTTGGAATTGGGCGGCGGCGAATAGGGTTAAATCTGCCACTGATGCGGCGTAAATATGCCAACGTGCTATGGCTAGGGATGTCAAAAATGCCTCATTTTCAAACATTTTTACAAAGGATGTCCCCGCCCGTGCCTTCACATACGTATAAAGCGTCACTTGGCTGACAAAGGCAGCATTTTCCTCAATAAACACCTCCAATGCGGCGATTGAGGCGATTTTGGGCGGTTTTTGCAAACCAATAATACGCAATATCTTGTTGAAAGAAAACATTTTTTCACCATATATGGAATATTTTTACAAATTTTGTTGGAAAAAATAACAAAATCCTGATAAAAATGCTATACTAGTTGCGAAGATAATTTTCAAAAGGGGTATTTCTGGCGAGAATTATCAGCAAAAGGCGGGTATTATGCCCGTTCGTATTGATCCAATGTATTCTGAAGGAGGATATGGATTATGGCTACTAAATCAGATCAACTCCAGCACTGGGAGGCGACTAAGCGGTTGACGCTTATCACGCTCATCATCTGGGCCGTTGTTTCATTCGGCATAAATTGGTTCGGGAGCGCATTGAATAGTGCGGCTTTTCCCGGGGCGTATTTTATGGCAGGCGCAGGCTCACAGCTCATTTTTGTGATTCTTGTGTTCTGGTTCGCCGCGCGTCAAAATCGTGTTGACGAGCTATATGGCATGAGCGAAGGAGACTAGTTATGAAACTTGAAGGTGGATTTATTAATAATCTCGGCAAAGTCTATGGGGTTTATACGTTAGGTTTCCTCGGCTTTGTCATCTTGATGGCGATCCTTGAAGCCATGGGTGTTCCTAACACCTATATTGGCTGGATGTTCGTTGCTTTCACGGTTTTAATCTACGCGCTCATCGGCGTTTTGTCGCGGACGATGGATTCTAACCAATATTATGTCGCCGGACGTGAAGTCCCGGCTGTCTATAACGGCATGGCGACGGCGGCGGATTGGATGTCCGGTGCGTCATTTATTGCGCTGGCGGGTGGGGTCTATCTCGGCGGCTATCCATATATGGCGTTCCTAGTCGGCTGGACGGGCGGTTATGTGCTTGTCGCATCGCTCATCGCACCCTATTTGCGTAAGTTTGGCTGTTATACCGTGCCTGATTTTATCGGTACGCGCTATGGCGGTAATCTGGCGCGCTTCTGTGCGGTGGTTGTGCTAGTGGTCGCGTCCTTTACCTATGTGACGGCGCAGATTAACGGCACCGGCACCGTGGCGGCACGGGCTTTGCAGATTCCTTTTGAGGTCGGCGTTTGGGTCGGGCTTGCCGGGATTTTGTTCTGTTCCATGCTCGGCGGTATGCGCGCGGTGACTTGGACACAAGTGGCGCAGTATATCGTGCTGATTATCGCCTATTTGATTCCGGTATTCTGGATGTCAAATAAACTGGGCTATGGGCTCATCCCGCATCTGGCGCAATTTGATGCGGTGCAGCGGGTGCAAGAATTGCAACTGCAATTAGGCGTTGGCACGTTCCTACCTAGCCCCGAAGCCCAAGCCGAAGCCGGACGTCTGGCGGCACTCAAAGTCGGCATCAATGATGCTAGTGATTCGTTGTATGACCGCTGGCGGTTTTTCACGCTGGCTTTCTGTATGATGGCAGGGACGGCATCGCTCCCGCACGTGTTGATGCGCTATTTCACCACCTCATCGGTGAAAGCGGCGCGGCAATCGGTGGGCTGGTCGCTGTTCTTTATTTCCTTGCTGTATCTCTCGGCGCCGGCCTTGGCGACCTTTACCAAATTGTCACTCCTTGACCCGAATGTGGCAACGAGCATCATCGGTAAGTCCGTCGCACAAGTCACGAGCATTGAGTGGATTCAACAATGGAGCAATGTCGGCTTTTTGAAAATTGTTGATGGCAACGGCGATGGCATCGTGCAGATTAACGAGTTCTTTATGCGCGGTGATATTGTCGTGCTGGCGACGCCGGAAATGGCAGGCTTGCCTTATGTGATCTCAGGTTTGGTCGCAGCAGGTGGTCTGGCGGCGGCGATGTCCACTGCCGATGGCTTGCTGTTGGCGATTGCTAACGCGCTTTCGCACGATCTTTACTATAAGATCATTGATCCGAAAGTGGATACGGCGAAACGGCTGATGGTTGCACGGATTCTGTTGCTCATCATCGGCGGGCTTGCCGCTTTCGTGGCGATGCAAAAACTGACGGGGATTTTAGGTGCGGTGGCATGGGCGTTCTGCTTTGCCAATTCCGGGCTGTTCTTCCCGCTTGTTCTAGGCGTGTGGTGGAAGCGCGCGAATCGTGCCGGTGCGATTGCTGGTATGGTTGGCGGCTTTGGCGTCGGTGCTTGGTATCTCTATCAAGTGCAGACGGGGATGACCCCATGGCTTGGCATTGATGGCTTGCGCTTTGGCATGATTGGTATGCCGGTGAGCCTCATCCTCATGGTGGTGTTCAGCCTCATGACCAAAGCACCGGACGAGGAGACCCAAAAAATGGTCGAATCCATCCGCGTGCCTAAAGGCAGAACTTATGTCGAAACCCATTAAGGGTTGCCGATAACTAACGAAACGGGGCAGGGGGGTTTTCCTGCCCCGTTTTTTATGCCAAAATGACGCTGATTCTATGTGTGATTTGGGGGGCGGTTTGGAGATAATCATGAACGATGTTTTTGTAGGCGCATTTCCGATTTGGGTGGTGGTGCTGGATTATATTTTGGGGGCGGCGATGTGGACGCTGGTGGGGCGGTTCGGCATGAGCCTATTTCTGCGTGAGGATTCGGATTTCTTTTTCAATAAAGCCTTTCAGTGGCTAACCAATCCGCTTCTGCGTTTGTTCGCGCCGATTACCCCGAGTTTTTTAATCCTGCGCATGCACCCGCTTTATGTGGCGTGGTTTATTTTTATGCTGCGCTTTTATATCATTCCGTTGCTGTTCGGTTATAGTGTGTTGGGGGTGCTGTCGTTCCCGCTAGAAAGCGAAATTGCGCGCTTCATTTATGATATGGGCAATCTATTAACGACTAGACAATAATATGCGCGACACGATTCTTTTTGACATTAACGAAACCGTGCTTGATTTGACGCCGTTAGAGGGGCATTTCGCCGCCGTGTTTGGTGATGCGAATTTGGCGGCGGAATGGTTTGCACGGCTTCTGCATGCGTCATGTGTCGCCGCCATCACCGAGGTGGAAAGCCATTTTGCTGAATTGGCAGGGATTATGCTTGATGCGCTCGCCGCACGGCAAGGCGTGGTGCTATCATCGGAATCGCGCGCACAAATTCTAGGGGCGTTTGCTACGCTACAACCGCATGCGGATGTTGTTGCGGCGTTGGATTTTCTCGCGGCACAAGGCTATCAACGGGTGGCTTTCACCAATTCCTCGCTTGATTTGGTAGAGCGCCAATTTGCCGCGAGCAATTTGGACGCGCATTTTGACCGCATTATTTCCGTAGAGCCGACCGGGTGTTTCAAACCACATCCCAAAACCTATCATTTCGCGGCGGCGGAATTGGCGCGTCCTATCGGTGCGCTCCGCCTCATCGCCGCCCATGATTGGGATACGCATGGCGCGCTTTCTGCGGGGATGCTGGGGGCGTATCTGAATCGGCACGGGACGGCATACCACCCGCTTTATCGCAAACCCGATGCGCTGGCGGATGATATGCTGAGTTTGGTTAAAGCGGTTGTGGCACTTGACCGCCGCACCTGACCGCACCTGACCTATTTGTCTATCGATTCGGGCAGGATGAGATTGAGCGCAATCGCAATCACCGCCGCCGGTAGCAATCCTGAGACCATCAAAATTTTGGCTGTCCCCGATAGGTGTTGGAGTGCTTCGGGTTCAAGTTGAAGCCCTAAACCGATGGAAAGCGCGATGGCGAAAATAATCAGATTGCGCCGATTCCACTTAACGCTGGCGAGCATAGAAACCCCCGCCGCCGTCACCATACCAAACATGACAATCACCCCGCCGCCTAATACTTCAATGGGGATGGTGGCAATGAACGCCCCGATTTTGGGGATGAGTCCCGCCACAATCAACAAAATCGCCCCGATGGTGACGACATGGCGGCTCATCACGCCGGTCATGGCAATCAGCCCGACATTCTGGCTAAACGAGGTATTTGGGAGTGCGCCAAAAAATCCTGCAACCGCCGAGCCAATCCCATCGGCATAGGTAGCGCCTTCAATTTCTTTGTCGGTGGCTTCGCGGTTCGCCCCGCCTTTGGTGATGCCCGAAACATCGCCCACGGTTTCCACCGCCGACACGAACGACATCGCACAAAAACCGATAATGGCGGCGGCGGTGAATTCAATGCCGAAATGGTTGAAGGCGGGGAGCGCCCATGTTTCGGCGTGCGGGATACCGCCAAAATTGACCATCCCCATCGGCAGTGCCACCAGATAGCCGACACCGATACCAATCAGCACCGCAGAAACCGAGAGCATCCCTCGCGTGAAAAACTTTAATGCCAAAGTGACGACAACCACCACCCCGGCGACAAACCAATTTGCCAGACTGCCATATTCGGCAAGCCCTTGGGCTTTGGCGGGAACGCCCCCGGCGGCGTATTGGATGCCGACACGGATGAGCGCGAGCCCAATCATCAACACAATCAGACCGGTGACTAATGGCGGCAGGGCGAAACGGATACGCCCGATGAATAGCCCTAGCAAAGCGTGGAAAATCCCCCCCGCTACGACACCGCCCATCAGCATCGCTATCGCATCAACGCCTTTGCCCGCGACTAGCGGAATCATGATCGGCACGAAGGCAAAACTCGTCCCCTGCACAATCGGCAAACGCGCGCCAACCGGACCCAAGCCGATGGTTTGGAGAATCGTCGCAACACCCGCAAAGAACATACTCATCTGAATCATGTAAATCATCTGCGGGAAGTCCGGGGAATTTGAGCCGAAACCAAACCCCGCCGCCCCGCAAATAATAATCGCTGGGGTGATGTTGGAAATAAACATAGCGAGAATATGCTGAATCCCGAGGGGAATCGCCTGTGCTATGGGCGGGGTGTAGTTGGGGTCTTTGCGTTTTCTGGAACTACCTACAGTAGCGCCTAAGGCTCTATTTAAAGTAGCGCCTAAGGCTCTACCTAAAACACTAGCTGAGGTAGAGCCACGTTTAGAATAAGCCATGATGTTGTCCTCCTTTGATGGTTATTCGGTTATAGTATATTCGTTGTCAAACCAATATTCTTCTAAATTAGCACCTGCACCGATGCGGTCAACCACCGCGAAAATTCCCGGCGCCGCTAGGGGGGTCAATACGCCGTGCCAGATGTTGCGGTGAAAATTGATGCCGCTATGCGGGGCGGTGCGAAAGGCTTTTGGGGGTGCCGGTTTGCCGTTGTCATCTGCGGCGACAATCACCAGAAAACTATGTTCGTGTAAGGGCAGGAAGGCTTGGCTTCCCAAAGGGTGGCGTTCCATCATGGTTAAGGCGTAGGGGAGGGTTCTGGGGGTGGCGTCAAAGAGGCTGATTCCTGCCTGCCCATCGGCAAAATTTAACTGTGCTAGATTGTGGTGGCGGGCGCACATGCCTTCATTGATGATCTTATCCGCCGCAGATTTGAGGGCGATGATATCCCCGAACGGCGCGAAACTATCGGCATTTAGGGGCTGGATTTTTATGTTGGCACTCATAGATGCCCCCCTAATGGTGCGTGGCGATTGACATCTTTATAGAGCAGATAGCGGAACGGAGAATCGCCGGTGGCGATGCAGGCTTGCGGGCAGAAGGCACGGAGCCAAATATAATCCCCCGCCTCCACATCCACCCAATCGCCATTGAGATAATAGCGTCCGCTGCCTTGCAGAATATAGATGCCGTGTTCCATCACGTGCGTTTCGGCAAAGGGAATCCCCGCCCCCGGGGCAAAATTGACGATATTGACATGCATATCGTGGCGGAGGTCGGTGGGGTCAACAAAATGGCTCGTCGTCCATCTACCATCACCATCGGCAGGAATCGGCGTTGGCGTGATGGTGTTGTCGTTGGTGATGACAGGTTGAGGGGGGGCGATGCCTTCCACGGCTTGATAGCGTTTGCGAATCCAATGAAAATGCGCGGGATTTTGTGCGGTATTATGGAGCGTCCATTGGCACCCCACGGGCAGATAGGCATAGCCTCCTGCGCTTAATCTAGTTTTTTGGTTATTATAGCTGAGGGTAATTTCCCCCTCCACGACAAAAAGCACGTGTTCGGCATCGGCATCATCATCGGGGCGGTCTGAGCCGCCTTTGGGGGCGACCTCCATGAGATAATGCGAAAATGTTTCGGCAAATCCGCTTAAAGGGCGTGCCAATACCCAAAGCCGTGTGTCTTGCCAAAAAGGTAGCGTGCTGGCGACAATATCCGCCAACACCCTATGCGGGATAAACGCATAGGCGGGGGTGAAGCGCGCCTCTTGCCCCAATAAATCTTGGGTTAGAGGGGGCAGTCCGCCTGTGGCGACGGCATAGCGCCGATTGGTTTCTTTGAATTCGGGTTTTGTCATAGTAAATGCCAACCTAGCACAGCACCGCCACTTATACCAAGTCTTTGAGGCGCAAAAGGGCAATTTTTTCTACTTGGCGACAGGCTTCGGCGAATTCTGCCTCGGGGTCGGCTTCAAGGCGCGCGGCGAAAATTTTGAGGATTTCGGCTTTGCTTTTGCCTTTGACCGCCAAAATAAAAGGATGTGCGAATTTTTGCTGATAGCGTCCATTCAAATCGGTGAATTGCGCCAGTTCGGCAGCGGTGAGCGCATCTAGCCCCGCCGAGGTTTGCTCATCGGTGCTATGGGGGGTGAGGCGTTTGGCTTTGGCAAGTTTCCCGGCGAGGTCGGGATGTGCGCGTAAAATTTCCAACTGGCGGTCATATCCTGCCCCGCGAAACACACGGCAAAACGCATTATGTAGCCCGACCGCACTATCATGCGCGGCACCCAATTCCAAAGCAAACACGCCCTCCGCCACCCAAGGCGCGTGTTCAAATACCGCCCCGAAACGCCCGACAAAATCGGGTTTATTTAATCCGCTTGGGCGGGCTTGCCACGCCGCAATATCAAAGGGATGGTGTTGATGCCAATGCGCGGCTATGTCCATGCGCCTTGGACACCATACGCCGTCATGGCTGGCGATGTAATCAATAAAACGGCGCAGGGATTCGATGCGTCCCGGGCGTCCGACTAGACGGCAATGTAGCCCGATGGAAAGCATTTTCGGTGTGCCTTCACTGCCTTCGCGGTAGAGGGCATCAAAACTATCTTTGAGGTAATTGAAAAATTGGTCGCCGGCATTAAAGCCCTGTATCGCCGCAAAGCGCATATCATTCGCATCCAATGTATAAGGAATGATGAGATGCGGTTGATTCTCACAAATATGCCAATAAGGAAGATCATCGGCGTAACTGTCGGCGATATAGGCAAACCCCCCCGCCTTGCAAACCAAATCCACGGTGTTGAGCGAACACCGCCCCGTATACCAACCAAGCGGGCGGGTGCCGGTGGTTTCGGTGTGTAGATGGATGGCATCGGCGATATGTTGTGCTTCGTCCTCGGGGGTGAAATCTTTGTAGTCGATCCATTTATAGCCGTGGCTGGCAATTTCCCATTCTGCTTCAAGCATGGCGTTAACTTGTTCGGGGTTGCGGGCTAAGGCGGTGGCGACGCCGTAAATGGTGAGGGGAATTTTTGCCCCGGTAAAGAGCCGATGCAGACGCCAGAATCCGGCGCGCGCGCCGTATTCATAAATGCTTTCCATATTCCAATGGCGCATCCCTTCCCAAGATGCTGCCCCGACAATTTCTGACAAAAACGCCTCGGAACCCGCATCGCCATGCAGTAAGCAATTCTCACCGCCTTCTTCGTAATTCAGCACGAATTGGACGGCGATTTTTGCCTTGTTCGGCCATTCTACTTTGGGCGGGTGGGCGCCATAGCCGCGCATATCGCGGGGGTATCGAGTCATAAACCTTGTCCTTTTGCTTTACAAAAAATCGTGGCGGGTATAGATGTTGAAAATGTATTTTAGAGAGGGGCGCAAACGATGTCAAAAGGCTATTTGACTACCCATGTTTTGGATACGGCAAAGGGGTGTCCGGCTAGTGGGCTGACGATTCATCTTTATGCCATTAAAGGCGCGGGGCGCGAATTGCTGGCAAGCATGACCACCAATAGCGATGGACGCACCGATGCACCGATTCTGCCCCAAGGGAAATGCGCGGTTGGCGTGTATGAATTGGTGTTTGCCGTGGGGGACTACCATCAAGCGGGGGGGGCGGAGGCGGATGCGTTCCTGAGCGATGTGCCGGTGCGTTTTCGTATTGCTGATGCCGACCAACATTATCATGTGCCGTTATTGCTGTCGCCTTACGGCTATTCCACCTATCGGGGCAGTTAAGATGGGCGCGGATATTTTTCTCCTCTATATCAGCCATTGGGGCGAGTTTGCGCTCCGCTGGTTGCACGTCATTACCGCCATTGCTTGGGTGGGGTCGTCTTTTTATTTTATCGCGTTGGATTTAGGTTTGCGCCAAGCACCGCAGCTGCCCAAGAAAGCGCCAAAAAAAATACAGGGCGAGGCATGGCAAGTGCATGGGGGCGGGTTTTATCATATCCAAAAATACCTCGTCGCCCCGCCTAACCTGCCCGAAGATTTGACTTGGTTTAAGTGGGAATCTTATGCCACGTGGCTGTCGGGTTTCGCGTTGATGGTGCTGGTCTATTATGGCGGGGCGGAATTGTATTTGATTGATGCCGAAAAAATGGCACTGCCAATCTGGGGGGCGGTGGCGATTTCGCTGGCTTCTCTGGGCGGGGTATGGGTGCTGTATCATTGGCTCTGCCGGGTGTTGATGGCGCGCCCGATGCTGTTGATGTTGGTGCTTTATGCGTTGCTGGTGGCGTTGTCGTGGGGGTTTTATCAGGTCTTTAGCGGGCGCGGGGCGTTTCTGCATTTAGGGGCGGTGACGGCAACGATTATGTCGGCGAATGTATTTTTCGTCATCATCCCCAATCAAAAAATTACCGTGGCAGAATTGAAAGCCGGGCGTACGCCTGATGCGCGCTATGGGCAGATTGCTAAATTGCGTTCTACCCATAATAACTATCTGGTGTTGCCGGTGTTATTTTTGATGCTGTCGGGGCATTATCCTTTGGCGTTCGCCACCGAATATAGTTGGCTGATGGCGAGTCTGGTGTTTTTGATGGGGGTGAGCATCCGCCATTATTTCAACGCCCGCCACGCAAGCCAAGGCAACCCGCTTTGGCTTTGGCTGATTACGCTGGTGCTGTTTTTGGTGATTATGGGCTTGTCGTTACTGCCGACTATAGATAGGGGCGATAATCTAGCGGAGGCGGAGTTTGAGGATGTTAGCGATATTATCGCCGGACGCTGTTCTATGTGTCACGCCACCGAACCTTACTGGGAAGGCATCGCCGTTGCCCCCAAAAATGTGGTGCTGGAAACGCCTTCACAAATTGCCCGCTATGCCAAAGAGATTTACCTGCAATCGGCGGTGAGCGATGCCATGCCCCCTGCCAATATCACCTATATGGAACCCGAGGAACGGGCGCTATTGCGGGCGTGGTTTGAAAGTGGCGGGGCGGATGAATAAAAAAGCCCCCCTATTAGAAGGCATCGGCATCACGAAATCCTTTGGCGATTTGGTGGCGAATCGTGCCATTGATTTCACCATCCATGCGGGTGAAATTCACGCGATTGTTGGCGAGAATGGTGCCGGCAAATCCACCTTTATCAAATTGATTTACGGCTTGCTCCAACCCGATAGCGGGCAGCTCAAATGGCAGGGCGCGGCGGTGGATATTTCCAACCCCCAACAAGCGCGCGAACTAGGCATCGGTATGGTGTTTCAACATTTTTCATTATTTGAGGCGTTGCGCGTTGAGGAAAATATCGCGTTAGCTATCCCGCGCGAATTTCGCCGCCGTGATTTAGCGCAGTTAATTGCCGAGAAATCTTTGGAATATGGCATCCCCCTCAACCCGGCGCACATGGTGGCGGACCTGTCCGTGGGGCAACGCCAACGGGTAGAAATCGTGCGCTGTTTGTTGCAAGAACCGCGCCTTTTGATCATGGATGAGCCGACCTCGGTGTTAACCCCGCAAGAGACCGCGCAATTATTTGGCGTGTTGCGGAAATTGGCGAAGCAGGGCTGTGCGGTGCTGTTCATCTCGCATAAATTGGATGAGGTGAAACAACTAACCCGCCGTGCGACAATTCTGCGTGGAGGCAGTAAAGTAGCCGAAGTAGAAACCGCCAAAAAATCCACAAGCCAATTAGCCGAGCTGATGATTGGGGCGAAAGTGCAAGGCATCAAAACCACTGCCCCGCGCAAAAAACAGCAATGCCTTTTTGCCGTGCGCGGGTTGAATCGCCCGGCGTCAGGGGCTTTTGCCGTGGCGTTAAAAGATGTGTCGTTGGAGGTGCATAGCGGCGAAATTTTAGGCATCGCCGGCATCGCTGGCAACGGGCAGGATGAGTTGATGGAAGCCCTAAGTGGTGAATGGAGGGGTGGTGAATGGAGGGGCGGCGAATGGTTGGGACGCGCTAAGGGGGTGATATTTCGTGGTGCCGACGATATTTCGCGCCTCGGTATCGGCGCGCGGCGGCGGTTGGGCTTGGCTTTTGTGCCTGAAGAACGCAACGGGCATGGGGCAGTGCCGTCTATGCGCCTTGCGGAAAACGCGCTCCTGACGAGTTATGCGCGCCCGGGTTTGGTGCGCCGAGGCGTCATTCAAGGTGCGCAGATGCGCCGGCTGGCACGGCAGATTGCCGCCGATTATGATGTGCGTGTGCCGGAGGAAGATGCGTTCGCATCGGCGCTATCCGGGGGCAATTTGCAGAAATTTGTGGTCGGGCGCGAGTTGATAAAAAACCCGCAAGTGTTGGTGGTGGCACAGCCGACTTGGGGGGTGGATGTTGGGGCGGCGCAGGTGATTCGTGCGGCGATGGTCGCACTGGCTCGGCAAGGTTCTGCCGTCATTATGATGTCGCAAGATATGGGCGAGATTTTTGAAATTGCCCATAGTATCGCCGTGCTGAATGATGGTGCGCTGTCGCCTATTGCCGATGCGCGCAAGATGACGGCGGAAAAAATCGGGCTATTGATGGGCGGTGCCCGTGAAGTGCAGGGGGAGCAGGGGGGGCAGGGTGCGTGATGCTTTTTCTTGAACCGCGAAAACATATTCCACTGCGCCTGACTATCGCTATGCCGATTGTGTCGGTTGCGATTACGTTGATTCTTGGGGGGGTGATTTTTGCGTTGCTTGGCTATAATCCCGCCCACGCGCTTTATGAATTTTTCATCGCCCCCCTATCGCGTCCGGCGCAGTTGGGGAATTTATTGGTGAAAGCCTGCCCGCTTATCATCATCGGCACCGGATTGATTTTTTGCTATCGTGCGAATGTGTGGAATATCGGTGCGGAAGGGCAGTTGATTCTGGGGGCGATGGGGGCAGCTTGGGTGGCGCTCAGTTTCCCCGAAGCCGATAGCCGTTTTCTGATTTTCGGCATGGGGGCGATGGCGATGCTAGGCGGCGCGGCATGGGCGTTCATCCCCGCAATTCTCAAAGTGCGGTTTCGTGCCAATGAGATTCTGGTGTCACTGATGCTAACCTATATTGCCGCGCTCCTCATTGATTGGATGGTGCGGGGGGTGTGGCGCGACCCATCGGCGTTCGGCTTCCCTTTGAGCCGTGCCTATCCCGAAGCGGGATTGATTCCGCTGATGCCTCTGCCGATAATAGGCAATCTGGGGCAGTTGCATTGGGGGGTGCTGGCGGCGTTATTCGTGGCAGTGCTGGGGTGGTTTTGCCTAGCGCGCATGCTGGTGGGGTATGAGGTCAAAGTGATAGGTGCGGCGCCTAAAGCGGGGGCGTTTGCCGGGTTTAGTCGCGGCTGGATTACTATCATGGTGATGCTAATTTCCGGCGCGCTGGCGGGGCTGGCAGGGATGATTGAGGTGTCGGCAAATATCGGCATGTTGCAACCCCACATTTCATTCGGCTATGGTTTCACGGCAATTATCGTGGCGTTTCTAGCGCGATTAAATCCGCTTGGGGCGATTGCGGCGGGGCTGGTAGTGGCACTAGCAGAACTCGGCGGCGACGCCGCACAGATTAGCATGAACATCCCCAAAGTCGTCACCGGAATTTTCAAAGGCATTTTGTTATTTGTATTGCTGGCGGGGGAAACCTTGACACGCTATCGGCTGGTTTGGCGGGGTGCTGGATGATGGCGGGGGGGGAATGTTTGATGCGCATCTGTTAATCGGTTATGATGCGGAGGTGAGTTTGATTATCGGGAGAATGAGCGATGGATAGTGGCGGTGCTAAGGTTTTTGGGTCTGATGGCGATTTGGTCAATAGATTTACGCGCCAATCTTTAGGGGCGGCGGGGTTTGATGAAAAATGGCTTCAGGAAGTGCTTTTTCACAATATTGATCTCATCAATGTGACCGACCCGACTTATGATAAAGTCCGCATCGTTCCGCTTTGCCGCGAGTTTAGTCTCAATGATGGATTTAGGAATTTGTTTCTGGATATTTTGGCGATTACCGAAACTGGGCGTTTGATTTTGATTGAATGTAAGCTTTGGAAAAACCCATCGGCGCGGCGCGAGGTTTTGGCACAGATTTTTGAATATGCCACATTGATGCAGTCGCTTTCATATTCTGACCTGTCGGCAAAGTTGAAAAAAACCATCCAATCGGGCAAGGAAGACCCAATCGCGCATGTGTTCAAAACCCAAAAAATAGAATTCAATGAAGCGCTCCTCATCAATCGCATCATGGCGAGTTTGGCGCGGGGGGATTTTCATATTATCATTGCCGGGGACGGCATCCGTGCTGATTTAGCCAACCTAGTGAACGCACAAGCGATGCGCGGGATGCTGGCGAATCTGACGCTTTTAGAGCTTGGCGTCTATAAAGATGAGACAAATCAGATTATGTTAATACCGCGCGTTCCGGTGAAAACCGAGATCATGACGCGAACGGTGCTACTATCCCCCGAAGGGCAACCCGCGACCATTGAAGACGAAGAAGAAACCGCGCTTGCTGAGCCCGCAAAATCAGGGGCGCGGCGGAAACTCAATGAAGAAAAAAAGGCAATGAATGCGGCGTTCTGGGCGGAGGCAATAAAAGCGATTAGTTTTGACCATCCCGACCAAGAATCTCTAAAAAAGAGAGGAAATAATTTTTGCCACCTACCCATGCCCGAACCATTAGGACGCATAACCGCATGGCGCACCAAAGACAGAATAGGCGCCTTCATCCGCCTAACCGACGACGACGCCGACCAGCACATTAAATTTTTTGAAGAACGTATTGATGCCATGAAATCAGAAATTTCGCCAGATATAGACATCGGATATCCAAACGGCAAAGGGGATTGGAGTAATGCGTATTTTATAGGAACGGTACTCGAGATAGACACACAAGACCCAAAAACAGCCCCCGAACAAATAAAATGGCTCAACACAACCCTAAACAAATTCGTCAACTACCTACGCCCGATAATTGGCGAGATGGGGCGTTAGTCAATAGATCTATATAAATCTCGCAAAGATTTGCCTTCGTAGCACCAATATGCAGCACCTTGAACTTTTTGCGAATCATAACCCATCTCTGAAAGAATGGTTAACGCTGCCCCTGACAGAGTTGTGGTCTCTTCCCTGAATTGCACTTGCCCGCCGTCCGCAACTTGACAAGTTATTGAGGAATCCTTAGAAAAGGTAAGAGTTTCACCACTATTAATGCCTAGAATGCCAAAGTAATCCACTTTTTCTTTTCCACTTTTTGCTTTGGCAAGTGCCTGCTTATCTTGTTCTGTTTCAAATTCTGTTTCTTTTGGTGTTACATCCTTTCCGCCCATTTTTTCAGCAATTTCTAGTGCCGATTTTGCTTGTTCCGGAGTGCAAGTGAAAAACTCTCGCTTTGGACGAACCTTTTTATCATCAAATGCTTTATGAAGAAGACCTTCAATTGTCTTTGCATCATCGACCTCTACCGCATAGAAACATTCAAAAGGAAGTGGAGTTGATGTCTTGTCAAAGCTCCTGAGCCTTTGGGACAAGTTTCCCGTTCTGCCAATTTTTATGATGTCCGGCATACTTTCATTAGTTAAAATATAAACAATTCCTCTCTTTGTCATATCCATTTCTCCCTTTTACTAAGTTGCGATTGCAACATGACCTCCACGCAATTTTAAGGCAATTCGCATTGCAATGTAAAGTCGTTTTTGGTGCTTTACTTATGCTAGTATCTGTTCATAATATGGGCGCGTTAGCGAGGTAAAATCCATGTTTGAAGAATTGCTTTTGACTATATTATTGACGTCGGTGCCGTTGATTTTGGCGGCGACGGGGGAGTTGGTTGCGGAGCGTAGCGGCGTTTTGAATCTGGGCGTGGAGGGTATGATGTTGATGGGGGCGGTGGCGGCTTTTGGGGCGGCTACCCTTACTGGCAATCCCTATCTTGGTATTATTAGCGGCGGTGTTGCCGGGATGTTGGTTGCCATGGTGTTCGGGTTTTTTGTTTTGGGGCTGGCGACTAATCAAGTGGCGACGGGGCTGGCTTTGACGATTTTTGGCACCGGGCTTTCGGGGCTCATCGGTGCGCCCCTTGTCGGCAAAGCCATCGCTGGATTGGGCGCGTTGCCTCTGCCGTTTTTGGCGGATATGCCGTTGATTGGGGTGTTTTTCCGCCTTGATGCGCTGGCTTATCTGGCGGTGGCACTAGTCGTTGCGGTGGGTTATTGGCTCAATCATACGCAAGCGGGGCTGGTGTTGCGGAGTGTTGGCATCAACCACGATTCCGCCCACGCGCTCGGCTATTCGGTGGTGCGGGTGCGGTTTTTTGCTGTGTGTTTTGGTGGTTTTATGGCGGGGCTTGGCGGGGCGTATCTGCCTTTGGTATTGACGCCGCATTGGTCCGAGGGCATGACGGCGGGGCGCGGTTGGATTGCGCTCGCCTTGGTGGTGTTCGCCTCGTGGATGCCGATGCGGGTGATGATTGGGGCGGTGTTATTTGGCGGCGTGACCATCCTGCAATTATTAGCCCAAGCGCGCGGTTGGGGAATTCCATCTCAGTTCTTGTCAATGCTGCCATATTTTGCCACAATCATGGTGCTGGTAGCGATTTCTAGTCGCGGACGCGGACAATTCACCACACCCGCGGCTTTGGGAAAAAACTTTCTAGCAACACGATAATTGATTCTAACGCATTCACGGAGAAGACGCATGAAAAAGACGATGATATTTTTGCTCACAACACTGTTGAGCCTAGCAGGGGTAGCGGTCGCACAAGACCAACCCCTCAAAGTTGGTTTTGTCTATCTAACCACGCCGGGGGATCACGGCTGGACTTACGCGCACGAAATCGGGCGCCAACAATTACAAGACCATTTCGGCGACCGCATTGAAACCACCTATGTGGAAAATGTCCCCGAAGGCCCGGACGCCACGCGCGTGATTCGTGAACTGGTCAATGACGGCAATAAAGTGATTTTCACCACTTCTTTTGGTTATATGGAACAGACTTTGCGCGTGTCTAAAGCGCATCCCGATGTGTTCTTTGACCATATCACCGGCTATAAACGCGCCCCTAATATGGCGACGGGCAATATCCGTTTTTATGAAGGACGCTATGTGGAAGGCGTGGTCGCCGGGCTGATGACCGAATCCGATAAAATTGGCTATGTGGCATCGTTCCCGATTCCTGAAGTGATTCAAGGCATCAACGCTTTTGCGCGGGGGTTGCGCGCGGTGAATGATGATGCGTCTATAAATATTATCTGGGTGAATAGCTGGTATGACCCGGTCAAAGAGGGCGATGCCGCCAAGGTTTTAATTGCCGAAGGTGCGGATATTCTCGCCCAACATACCGATAGCCCGGCGATGTTGCAGACCGCAGAAAAGGCCGGGGTCAAAGGTTTTGGGCAGTCCTCAGATATGCACCAATTCGCCCCGAATGCACAGCTATTTGCCTCGGTGAATAATTGGGGTCCTTACTATATCGCCCAAGTGCAAAAAGTTTTGGATGGCAGTTGGACGACAGGTGCCGCCCCTGACCACTGGGCGGGGAATACGTGGAAAGGGCTTGCGGATAATTATCTGGTGCTGACCGAATTCCGCAATATGCCAGCATCTGTCGCCGCCGCCGCCACCAAAGCACGTGATGGTATCATCAATGGAAGCCTTGATATTTTCGCCGGACCCATGAAAACCAACACTGGCAAGACCATCTTATCATCGGGCGAGGTGTTGGATGATGGCGGGCTTTGGGCGATGGATTATTATGTGGAAGGGGTGGAGGGCGCTATCCCTAAATAGACACATGAAAACGACAATCACCTTTTTGTTAAATGGCGTTGAGGAGAGCATCAGCGATATCCGCCCGGATACGACATTGCTCAATTGGTTGCGCCTTGAACGTGGGTTGAAAGGCACGAAAGAGGGCTGTGCCGAGGGCGATTGCGGGGCGTGCAGTGTCGTGGTCGCCGGGCTGGATGCGGCGGGGCAGATTACGGCAAAAGCCGTCAATGCGTGTATATTGTTTCTGCCGATGCTTGATGGGTTGGCGGTCACCACAGTGGAGGGCGTGGCGCATGCTGACGGCGCGCTCCACCCGGTGCAGGATGCCATTATCGCCCATCACGGCGCGCAATGCGGGTTCTGCACCCCGGGTTTTGTCATGTCGCTTTATGCGGGATTTCGTGGGGGGCTTGATGGGTGCGCCGGGCAGATTGACCGCCTCCTCGCTGGCAATTTATGTCGATGCACCGGCTATGGCGGGCTGGTGCAAGGGGGGGTGGCATTGGCGCAAGTGGCGGCGCCGGCGTGGGATGTGGCACGGCAAAAACGCGAGGCGGAATTTCTCAAAAAACAAGATGCCGTGAGCCTGCATATCAGTGGCGGGGGGCAGGATTTTTATGCGCCCACAAACCTAGAAGAATTGGCAAGCCTAGCCAAGCAATTTCCCGATGCGGTATTTTTGAACGGCGCCACCGATATCGGGCTATGGGTGACCAAACAGCACCGCGATATTGCGTGTTTTATCGCGCTCGGGCGGGTTAAAGAATTGCGCGCCATCACCCACCATAAGACGTATATTTCTATCGGCAGTGCGGTGCGCCTTGACGATGCGATGGCGGCGATGCAAGATGATTATGGGGGGATGCGTGAGGTCTGGCACCGCTTTGCCTCGGCGCAGATTCGCCATTCGGGGAGCCTTGGGGGGAATATCGCAAATGCCTCGCCGATAGGGGATTTGTCGCCGTGTTTGCTGGCACTGGATGCGCGCTTGGTGCTGAATCATTTCGGGGATGTGCGCGAGGTGGCGTTGAAGGATTTTTTCATTAGTTACGGCAAACAAGACCGCCGCCAAGGGGAATTTTTAGCGCAAATTAACATCCCGCACCTTAGTGCGTCCGAGAGATTCTATGCCTATAAAATATCCAAAAGATTTGACCAAGATATTTCGGCAGTGTTGCTGGGCGCATGGCTAGATATTGCCGATGGGGTTATCCGTGATGTGCGGTTAGGCTTTGGCGGCATGGCAGGGGTGCCCGCGCGCGCCACCAATACCGAAGCCAGTTTGCGCGGGGTGCGTTTAGACCAACCGTTGCCAGATGGGGTAGGCACGGCACTAGCGGAAGACTTTACACCGCTTTCAGATTTACGCGCCTCCGCCGCATATCGCCTGCAAGTGGCGGAAAATTTATTACAAAAAATGTTATTAGAGGCATCCGCCGATAGCGACAATTTGCGCCTCTATGAAAGCGAGTTTGATTATGGATAGCCCGCCAAAAATTCCACCAGAAATTCCACATGATAGCGCCGCGCTTTATGTGACCGGGGCGGCGCAATTTACCGATGATATCGCCTTCCCCACCGATGGCGTGCATATCGCTTTGGGTCTGTCGGAGCAAGCCCACGCAGCGATTATCGCTTGCGATTTCACCGAAGTTTTGGCACATAAAGGCGTCATCACCATCCTCACCGCCGCCGATATTTTGGGGCGCAATGATGCCAGCCCAGTGGCAGGAGACGACCCAATTTTCGCCGATAAGCGCGTAGAATATCACGGACAGGCTATCTTTGCAGTGGTGGCAAAGAGCGCCAAACAGGCACGGCAAGCGGCGCAAAAAGCGGTCATCACCTATAAAACATTGCCCGCCTGTATCACCATAGACGATGCCCTCGCCCAAGAATCTCTGCTTGAACCCCCCTACACCATCACGCACGGCGATGTGGATTCCGCCCTCGCCAACGCCCCGCATCAATTAGAAGGGCAGATTGATATCGGCGGTCAGGAACATTTTTATTTGGAAGGGCAAGCGGCCGTCGCCATCCCGGGCGAGGGCGCAGATATGCGGCTTTTTGTTTCCACCCAACACCCCACAGAAATTCAGCATAAAACCGCGGCGGCGTTGGCGGTCAATTTCAATGCCGTCACCGTTGAGGTGCGGCGCATGGGCGGCGGTTTTGGCGGTAAGGAAAGTCAGGCTAACCTGCCCGCAATCATCGCGGCACTAGGGGCGCGCAAAACTGGACGTGCGGCAAAATTGGTCTATGACCGCGATGAGGATATGCGCGTCACCGGCAAGCGCCATGATATGCGGATTGCTTATCGTGTCGGCTATGATGATGCCGGGCGAATTTTGGCGTTGGATGTGGAACAAGCCTTGCGCTGTGGGATGTCGTTTGACCTATCACAAGCGGTTGCCGAACGTGCGATGTTGCACGCGGAAAATTGTTATTATATTGAGAATACGCGTATCACCTCGCGTCTTTGTAAAACCCACACGCCGTCTAATACCGCCTTTCGCGGCTTTGGCGGACCGCAAGGAATGTTGGGGATGGAACGCATTATTGATGAGGTGGCGGCGCGGTTAGATATGGACGCGGTGGCTTTGCGCCAGAAAAATTATTATGCAGATTATAATAAAAATGCCGCACAACAAACCCCTTATGGGCAGGTGGTAAAGGATGGACTTATTAACGCCATCACGCGCGATCTACTGGCATCATCGGACTATACAAAACGGCGGGCGGAGATTGATGCCTTTAACCAAACCAGCGCGGTGATTAAACGCGGTATCGGTTTCGCGCCGGTGAAATTTGGCATTTCGTTCAATAAAACTATGTTGAATCAAGGGGGTGCGTTATTGCATATCTATACCGATGGTTCGGTGCATCTCAATCATGGCGGCACCGAGATGGGGCAGGGGCTTTATACTAAAGTGCGCCAGATTTGTGCCGATGCGTTTGGCATTGATGACGCGTTGGTGAAAATCACCGCGACCAGCACTGGCAAAGTGCCGAACACCTCGGCGACGGCGGCGTCCTCGGGGACGGATTTGAACGGCATGGCAACGGCACAAGCGGCGGCGATTTTGAAAACGCGCATGGCGGATTATCTCGCCCCGCTTTATCAAGCCGACCCAGAAAAAGTGCGTTTTGCCGAGGGAAAAATCTGGTGCGGCGATGCGGTGTTGGGCTTTGCCGAAGCCGCAAAAATGTGCTGGCAGGGGCGGGTGTCGCTTTCCACCACTGGCTTTTACGCGACGCCAGAAATCCATTGGGATCGCACGGCAGGTAAGGGCGCGCCGTTCTATTATTTTGCCTATGGCGCCGCCGTGTGCGAGGTGGCGGTGGATGTGCTAACTGGCGAAAATATAATTAAGCGCGTGGATGTTCTGCACGATGTCGGCGCGTCCATCAACCCCGCCATTGATAAGGGACAGATTGAGGGCGGCTTGGTGCAGGGGCTAGGTTGGCTGACCACGGAGGAGGTGGTCTATGGTGAGGAAGGTGCGCTTTTGACGCATGCGCCCTCAACCTATAAAATCCCCGCCTGTTCCGACCGCCCGCGCGATTTGCGTTTGCAACTTTACGATAGCGGCGGCAATTTGGCGGACACGATTCATAAATCCAAAGCCGTGGGCGAGCCGCCCTTAATGCTCGCTATCAGTGTTTATGGTGCGGTGAGTCATGCGTTGCAGAGTCTCGGCGGCGGCTATCCAGAGCTAAATACGCCGATGACGCCCGAGCAAATTTTGCGCACCGCCGAACGTCTAAAAAGGCGCGAAAATTGAACGATTGGCTAAATATAATATTGAGACATCTGCGCGCCAACACGCCCATCTGCCGCGTCATTATCGCCGATGCCAAAGGTTCAACACCGCGCGAATCTGGGGCGGATATGTTCGTGACGGCTGCGGGCATAAGCGGCACTATCGGCGGCGGCAGGTTGGAATTTGAAGCCATTGCCATCGCCCAAAAAATGCTAAATAAAGGGGCGGGGGAGGCGGCAGGGTTTCGCCGTCATTGCCAGAGTTTCGCGCTAGGTCCAAATTTGGGGCAGTGTTGTGGCGGCAGGGTGGTGCTGTTTTTTGAAGTTTTTTTTCTTGCCGCATTGGATGCGCTAACCCTGTTGCAAGATGCGGATGCGGTAGGATGGTGCCATGACGGGAAGGATGCCACCGCCTTACCCGCGCCTAGTGGTGCGCGCGATTTTAATGCTCATTATGATACTAAAAGTCAGCAACTTTCATTGGGGATAGCGGCGCAAAATCGCGCGCTTTATGTCTATGGTGCGGGGCATGTTGGGCGCGCGCTCATGGAGATTACTGGCGGTTTAGGCTTTGACCGCTATTGGGTGGATGATGATGCGGCGCGCTTCCCTGATGCAGTTGGGGCGGGGATTACGTGCCTGCCGGTGCAGGATATGCCAACCCTCGCCGCCCACGCACATGAAGGGGCATTTCATGTGGTCATGACCTACGCACACCGCCTTGATGAAGCGATTATTTTGGCGATTTTGCAGGCGGGGAATTTCGCACGTCTCGGTTTGATTGGCTCTAAAAGTAAGGCTAGGCGATTTCATAAAAATCTAGCGGATGCCGGGGTGGATGCGGCAAGCCTTGCCCAAATCACCTGCCCCATCGGGCTTGCCAGCATTAAAGGAAAAGCACCGCCAAGGGTCGCACTTTCCATCGCCGCACAGCTAGTCATTTGGCTGGATGAGCTAGCGGATTCACCGCCCCGCCCGCATCAATAAATCCCGCGCCGCGCGGTCATGGCGCGTCAGTAAATCGTGCATCTCCATGCTGGTCAGTTGCCAATCCCGCACAACAAAACGCCCATTGATGAGAACATGGCGGGGCTTGACCGGCCCGCAGAAAATTAGCGCGGCGAGGGGGTCGGTTTGCGTGCCGCTAAACTCAATGGCGCGGCGGTCAAAAATGGCAAGGTCGGCACTAAACCCCGCCCGAATCTGCCCGATGTCATCGCGGTTAAGCACCTCCGCCCCGCCCCGCGTAGCCAAGCGCAACGCCTCGCGCGCGGTCAGATTCCCGGCACCATCCATGACACGTTGCAACAACATAGCTTGGCGCGCTTCATTGAGCAGATGCCCGGAATCGCTAGACGACGAGCCATCCACTCCAAGCCCAACCGCCACCCCGCCATCAAGCATTTTGCGCAAGGGCGCGATGCCACTAGCAAGGCGCATATTGGAACAAGGACAATGCGCGATGCCGGTGCCGGTGCGGGCAAATAATGCAATCTCATCACGGTTTAATTGAACGCAATGCGCGTGCCAAACGTGGTCGCCCGTCCAACCCAAAGATTCGGCATAATCGCCCGGGCGCATTTGAAAATTATCTAAACTATAATTAATATCTTCAACATTTTCGGCAAGATGCGTGTGGAGCCCAACGCCTTTATCCGCCGCCATCAGGGCAGTGTCGCGCATCAACTCACGGCTAACCGAAAAGGGCGAACAAGGTGCCAAAGCCACCCGCAACATCGCATGGGGGCGCGGGTCGTGAAAGGCATCAATGACACGCAGGCAATCCTCCAAAATCGCACCTTCATTTTCGGTAAGGGCATCGGGAGGCAGGCCGCCTTTACTCTCACCAATACTCATAGACCCGCGCGTGGCAGTGAAGCGAATCCCAACATCCATCGCCCCCTTTATAGCATCATCCAAGCGACTGCCATGGGGGAAAAGATATTGATGGTCAGAGGTCGTAGAACACCCACTCAGAGCCAATTCCGCACAACCCGCCGCCGCCGAAATATAGATATCCTCCGGCGTAAGATGCTGCCAAATCGGGTAAAGCGTCGTCAGCCAACCAAACAGCGATTTATCCTGCGCATCAGGAACAACGCGCGTTAAATTTTGGAATAAATGATGGTGCGTATTAACAAGACCGGGAATAACAATATGCCCCGAAAAATCCAAAACCTCAGCATCAGCATGATGGGAAAGGAGCGAATCCCGCGCCCCCACAGCAACAATAATCCCATCCGCAATCAACACAGCCGCATTGGAAATTTCACGACCAACAACGCCATCCGCATCGTCCATAGTCGCCAAAATATCAATATGATCGAGAATTAATTTTGTCATAGGAACAGGTTATTTAGAAAAAGATTTTAGGTAGGCGATAACGTTGGTGCGGTCGGTGGGGTTGGGTAGTCCGGGGAACGCCATGCGCCCGCCTTTGAGATATTTGCGCGGGTTTTCAAGGTATGCGTCAAGGGTCGCCTCATCCCAGATAATGCCGCTTTCGCGCATCGCCGACGAGTATTTCGTGAACCCCGCAACCGACCCCGCCGCACGCCCAATCACATCAACAAGGTGCGGACCAACTCGATTCTGCGCACTATCCACAACATGACAAGCCTTACATTTCCGAAACACCTGAGCCCCAGCCTCAACATCCCCCGCCGACGCGGGGAGGGCAAAACTCGCGCTCAAGATGAGGGCGAAGATGGTGGGGGAAATGGTTTGTGTGTGCATGGGTTTATAACTTTCCAGAAACGCCGAGCGCCTTCCTAAGATTAAATGTTTGGTCATAGCCAATGCCCCAACTCCCATTTTCTTTGTTCCAAAAATAACAGGTCGCGGTGTTATCCTCAGTGACGGCTCTGACCCATGTAGTAATGTGTCCAATAGCCCCCGCACCAGTTTGGCGGTCGGTGTCTGCCGTAACGATATTTCCTTTGAAAGCATTAATCGCGCCCCAAGAAACCGTCTGCGAATTCGCCCAGCACCTAATAATAAACATCTCTACGTCATGCGATGAGGCGCGGTCTATAACGGATTGCCATTGCTCCACGCTAAGTAAAAAGTAAGTTTCGTTCATTGGTTTTTCCAATCTTTTGTGCTTGCTGAGAGTTATGTTGAGAAAGAATCATGCATATTCTGAATGGAAGAGTCATTAGCAAGTTTAATATCTTCCTGTAAACGCCTTAAAGTATCTTGTTCTCTAAACCAATTTATATGGACAAAATCTGGATTCTGTCTATTTTTATAATCTCGGATTAGAACATCACAAGACAAACGAACGGCATCCTCTATTAATTTGTATTTTTTTTGATCATCTCTCCAAGTAGGTTTGTTAAATCCTGTTGCCTTTAAAAAATCATCAATATTTTTGCCCGAACGTAGTGCTATTTCTCTCAAAATTTCCCCAACAGTGAATAAAATCAAATGCCTTCCTTGCAACGCCCTTTTCGAAAAGATTGGTTTTGGAGGGATTGATGACTTATCCTCAGGAGTTTGACGACTTTCTTCGTTAGCAATTCTGTCTTTTTTCTGCTCGCCAAATAGAATTCTTGCTGTTTCGCAAATAAAGAATTTGCTTGCAAAAATATCAAACTGACTTTGGCTTATAGTTTCTAAAATCTGATTGTTTTCTTTGTCTCCAAAAAGGAAGTAATATCCTCCATCCTTTTTATTGGTGTCATACAGATATTTTACGCCCCCGAAGCAATCTATCGGACCTTTATCAAAGCTATGAATTGCCCTGCAAAAATCATCCAAACTTATAGGTATTGAATTTTTTGGGTGGCCGTGCGTTCTTTTGTTCTTGTAATGATATCTTTTCCCGCCAAATGCAATTTTGCTAAAATAATCTGCAAGCGCAGTTTGAACTCCGTCATTACTTCTAAAATCAGAAATTTTTACAGCATTCTGAGTATTGTTGTATTGGATAATTCTCTCAATAAAATCTGTCTTTGTAAATAGATCGGGAGTTTCGGTTAATCTCATCATAACTGAGAGATTCTTAACATCTTTCGATTTGCTCCTTGATCTGGCGTATGCTTTCGATACTGATTTAAAGGTTTGGGCGCCATTTATTATAGAAAAGCTTTCACAATCCAATTGACCTGTTTCTGGATTTTCCTTCACTTTTGAAGCAATGGCGGAAATTCCATTGTTGTAGAAAAAAAAGTTTTCAGGTTCTTCTCCCACCGTTTCTACAATTTTCTTATTAGTTGACGTGTCGCCAATAAAATTTCGAATATTCAAATTAAACAATGCCTCCCTTTTTCTTTGATAAAGACTGTGAATTTGAGAGGCACTAATTGTAGTTATGAATGAACGATAGTTTTCCTCATTTTCGTGAAGATACCAATAATTTCCCACTTGATCTTGAGTTGCATTTAGTGTTGCGTTGACAAGAACCCTTTTTTGGAGAGAATCTCGATATTCCATATTCAGGTCGTCTTCGGACATAAATCTGAAAGATGCCCTATCATCTATATCTCTGAGATCGTTATGGTCTATGGGGTCTATTCCTTGATTTTCGTAATTTCTTATGTCTTGGTTTTCTCTGCTCAAAGATATAAAAATCAAAGAAAATGTATCTTGCTTCCAATCAATATCAGCAATAGCATCAAGCACTTTCTGATTCTTTTCAAAATCACTACCAACTTCTGGGTGAATGCGCTTAAATATTTGCATAAAATCTAGAACCTCTTTGTCGCTTTCAGTCTTTTTCTGACCTCGGTATTTGCATTGAATTAAATAATGATGATTGTCTTGACTGAAAATTACGTCAACGCCTTGGTCATTTTTTCCATCAACAATATAAGAAGAAATTTCCTCTATGTCGTCTGATAATACGCCAGGGTTTAATTTGTCAAAAACCTTTGAAAAATAAAATAATGCGAGACCTTCACTTCTTTGAACATCGCTCAGGTTTCCTTCCTTTTCTTTAAAATGCTCTTTTTCTACGAAACGTTTTAATCCGTCTCTAAATTTTGCTTTTTGGTCAGTCATCACAATCTCCTATACTTAATTAAAAGCATAAATTTTCAGTTTTGGGTAGTGAAAATTACCCAAATAAAAAAACATGGCGCACCCGGCGAGATTTGAACTCACGACCTCTGCCTTCGGAGGGCAGCGCTCTATCCAGCTGAGCTACGGGTGCTTTATTTTGCTTTATAGCATGTTTTGGGTTTTATGGGAAGTTCTTGTTTATTTTTTTGATTTTTCTTGGGTTAGGGTTAGGAATACGTCTTCTAGGTCGGGTTCGCTGGTGCTTATTTCGGCGATTTCTAACCCGCTTTCGTTGGCGGTTTTTATGATGGTGCCGGCGGTTATTTGCTCGGGGGCGTAGCGGATGGTTATTGTGTCCTCGCCTACACTTATATCAATTTTAGAGTTATTTTCTTTCGCTACCGCGCTCATGCGTGCTTTAAATTTTGTTCGTGCCGGCGCCGCCCCCGCCGCACCCGCACCCGCCAACACCAACGTCAGCTGTTTTGTTCCTGCTCCCGCTAACAATTCCTTGGTGCTTGCTTGTTTGATTATCTGCCCGTGATTTAGGATGGCGATTTCGTCGCATAGCATCTCGGCTTCGTCCAGATAGTGCGTGGTTAGGATGATGGTCACGCCTTGTGCATTGAGCCCGCGAATCATCTCCCACAGCCTTTGGCGCAGGGTCACATCTACGCCGGCGGTTGGCTCGTCTAGCACCAAAACCGGCGGTTGATGCACCATGGCTTTGCCTACTAGCAACCGCCGCCGCATGCCTCCGGAAAGCGTGCGCGCATACGCCTCGGCTTTGTCGGTCAGACCGATGAGGTCTAAAATGGTGCGCGTCCGCCGTTCTGATTTTGGCACGCCGAACATTCCTGCTTGAATTTCTAGCGTCTCGCGGGGGGTGAAAAACGCATCAATGTTGAGCTCCTGCGGCACCACGCCGATATTCGCACGCGCTTGACGCGGGTCGGCATCAATATCCGTCCCCCAAATCCGCACCGCGCCAGCCGATTTCAAAACCGTCCCCGCCAGAATGTTAATCAGCGTCGATTTCCCCGCACCATTAGGACCAAGCAAACCAAAAATCTGCCCCGGCGCAATGTGCAACGAAATATCACGAAGCGCATGTTTAGCCACGCGCCGACGCTCAGCACGATAGGTCTTATTCAAGCGCGCAACCGCAATGGCAAACCCATCAGACGGCGGCGTAAATTTAGGAGGCGTAAGCATGGAAATCGTCATAGCATAGGCGGGGCGAAAATTCCAATAGCCGAAAACTTGACGCATCGGGCTTGCAAAAAATACTATTCTTGGCATGATGAGAGGTGCATCGCATAAAGAAAGGGGCGTTATTATGGTTCGTGATTTTTTGAAAATGTCGGCGGCTGATTTGGCGGCTCCGCATGTTGATACGCAGGTGGATGATGTGGTTTCTGTGCGGGGGTTGCGGGTGGCTTGTGATGGTGATGGGGGTGCGGGGCATCCGCTTGTTTGGCTTACGCTTGATGCGGTTCGTGGGCGGGTGCGTTGTCCTTATTGTTCGCGGATTTTTGTTGGCGCGCCCGAGCCAGAACCAGAAGCAGAGTCAGGATTAGAGTGATGGCGCCGCAACTTGCGCTCATTGATGGGTCGGGCTATATTTTTCGGGCATTTTATGCTTTGCCACCGATGAATCGGCGCGATGGCACGCCGGTGAATGCGGTGTTTGGCTTCACCAATATGGTGATGAAATTGTTGGATGATTTGCAACCCGAGCATGTCATTGTCGTGTTGGATGAAGCCCGCGAGACGTTTCGCAATGAAATCTATGCCGATTACAAAGCCAACCGCGACGCCCCGCCGGAGGAATTGATTCCGCAATTTCCGCTTATCCGCACGGCGGCGGCGGCGTTGAATTTGCCTGTGGCATCGGCGCCGAATTTTGAAGCCGATGATTTGATTGCCGCTTATGCGAAGGCGGCGGAGGCGGAAAATCTGGATGTGCTGATTATCTCATCGGATAAGGATTTGATGCAGTTGGTGCGCCCGGGTATTTCCATGCTTGACCCGATGAAACAGAAGCGCATCGGTGCCGATGAGGTGGTGGAAAAATTTGGTGTGCCGCCGGCGCGCGTGGTTGATGTGCAGGCTTTGGCGGGGGATTCGAGCGATAATGTGCCGGGGGTGCCGGGGATTGGCATCAAGACGGCGGCGGAGTTAATCAATGCTTTTGGCGATTTGGATAGTCTGCTCACGCGGGCGGAAGAAATCAAGCAACCTAAACGCCGCGAGAGCCTGATAGAATTTGCTGAACAAGCGCGCATTTCGCGGGAGTTGGTGCGCTTGCGCGAAGATGCGCCGATGCCGGTGGCTTTGGATGAGGCGGCGCGGCGTCCTTATGATATGGCGGTGCTGACGGAATTTTTACAAGCCCAAGAATTCAAAAAATTACTGGCGCGCCTGCAAGCGCAAAACCCTTCGGCGTTATCGGCAGAACATAAGGGCGGGGCGCAAGAACAGATTACCCCTAACAATAAAAATAAGAATAAAAATGATAATAGCGTGGTTGATAGAACCGCTTATGAATTGATCACTAGTGCTGAACAATTGGCGGCATGGGTGGGGGCGATTGAGGCGGCGGGGGTGGTGGCGATTGATACCGAAACCACGTCGCTTGATGCGGCGCGGGCGGAGCTGGTGGGGATTGCTTTGGCGGTGGCGCCGGGTCAGCTGGCGGCATCTAGTCAGCTGGCGGCGCCGGGGAGCAAGGCGGCGTATATCCCTTTGCGCCATCGCGCCCCGGCGACAAAGGACGCGCAGTTGGATTTTGGTTTTGAGGGCGGGGATGATGATGCCGCCGATGCCGCTGCCAACACCGCCGCCGATGCCCCCGCCAACACTGATGCCGAAACTGATGCTGGCATCAAGAGCGCGGCATTGTTGCCTGACCAACTTGATTTGGATACGGTCATCACTGCTTTGCGTCCGCTTCTTGAATCGCAATATATTCTCAAAATTGGACATAATCTCAAATATGATGATCATATTTTCTCGCGTAGAGCGAATGGTGCGGTGCGGCTTAGGACGTTGGATGATACCATGTGTTTGTCTTTCGTCTTGGATGCCGGGACAGGGATTGGGCATGGTCTGGATGATTTGGCGGCGCATCATTTTGGGCATCAAATGATTGCGTACAAAGATTTATGCGGGTCCGGGGCAAATAAGCGCGGGTTTGATGAAGTACCGCCAGAGGAGGCGCTTGCCTATGCAGCGGAGGATGCGGATATGACTTTGCGCCTGTGGCAGTTGCTAAAACCGCGCCTCACCCAAGAGCATAAAGCGCGGGTTTATGAACGGCTTGAACGCCCTTTGATTGCGGTTCTGGTGGATATGGAAATCGCTGGCATTAAGGTTGATGCGGCACGGCTCGCGCATATCAGCGATGAATTTGCCGCGCGCCTCAAGGCACTTGAAAGCGAAATTCACGGGCTAGCCGGGCAGGCTTTTAACATCGCCTCGCCCAAACAATTAGGCGTGATTTTGTTTGAAAATCTAGGGCTTCAAGGGGGTAAGAAATCCAAAACTGGTGCATGGTCTACGGGGGCGGAGGTGCTGGAAAAACTAGGTGCCGAGGGGGCGGAGATTGCCGATAAAGTGCTGGCATGGCGGCAGTTGGCAAAACTCAAATCCACTTACGCCGATGCTTTGGTGTCGGCGATTCACCCGGATAGCGGGCGCGTGCATACTTCGTTTTCCATGGTTGGGGCATCCACCGGGCGGCTTTCGTCAAGCGACCCCAATTTGCAAAATATCCCCATCCGCACCCATGAGGGCAGGCGCATTCGTTCGGCATTTATTGCTGAGAGGGGGCATAAATTGATCTCTGCGGATTACTCACAAATAGAGTTAAGATTGGTCGCACATATCGCCCAAGAAGCAACCATGATCAACGCGTTTCATCAAGGCGCCGACATTCACGCATCCACCGCATCCGAAGTTTTTGGTGTGCCGTTGGCGGATATGACTCCCGAAACCCGCCGCCGTGCCAAAGCCATCAATTTTGGCATCATATATGGGATTTCGCCGTTTGGTCTCGCGCGTCAGTTGCAGGTGCCGCAAGGCGAGGCGCGCGATTATATCACCGCCTATTTTGAACGTTTCCCCGGCATTAAATCCTATATGGAAGCCACTAAACATGCCGCGCATGTGGATGGCTATGTGGAGACATTATTCGGTCGGCGTTTGTATATTTCTGGGATTACCTCGCCCAATCAAGCCCAGCGCGGTTTCGCCGAACGCCAAGCCATCAACGCCCCCATCCAAGGCACGGCGGCGGATATTATCAAACTAGCCATGGTGCGGATGCCGGCGGCGATTGCGGATTCGGGGCTGAATACACGGATGCTGTTGCAGGTGCATGATGAACTCATTTTTGAAGCCCCCGAGGATAGCGTTGATGCCGTCATCGCATTAGTGACAGAAATTATGCAGGGCGCGGCGACGCCGGCGTTGGAATTATCGGTGCCGTTGGTGGTGGATGCGTCATCGGGGGATTCTTGGGCGGAGGCGCATTAAGCGCGCCACAAAATCCCGCCCCCCGCATTTTCCCCCCCGCATCTTCCCTCCGCATATTCCATAACACACGGCTAGCATTGGGCGCGAAATTGGTTTAAGATAGCATTTAAGGAGAATCATGATGGGGTCACGAATCGCACTGGTTGATGATGACCAGAACATTATCGCTTCGGTGGCGTTGTTGCTTGAAGCCGAAGGTTATGAGGTGGATAGCTATGCCGATGGCGAACAGGGGCTGATGGGGCTCAAACGCCGTCCGCCTGATTTAGCCATTTTGGATATAAAAATGCCGCGCATGGATGGCATGGAATTACTGCGCGAAATTCGCACCACGAGCGCCATGCCGATTATTTTTCTCACCAGCAAGGATGATGAATTGGACGAAGCCCTTGGGCTACGCATGGGCGCGGATGATTATATCACCAAGCCGTTTTCGCAGCGGTTATTGTTGGAACGTGTGCGGGCGATTTTGCGCCGCACCGAACGTGGTGCGGGGGGCGATAGCGCGGAGATGTTGGTGCTGGGGGATATGGTGCTTGACCCTGACCGCCATTCTTGTACGTGGAAGGGCAAGGATGTCAAATTGACGGTGACCGAATTTTTGATTCTGTCGGCATTGATGCGGCGCCCGGGCATTGTCAAAAACCGCGACCAATTATTGGACGCGGCGTATGGCGATGATGTCTATCTTGATGACCGCACGATTGATAGCCATATCAAACGCCTCCGCCGCAAATTCCGCGAACACGATAAAGACTTTGACCAAATTGAAACCCTTTATGGGGTAGGCTATAAATACCTTGAGCAGTAATCGCCGCCAGCGTCCGTTTTTTTCTTCCATGGGCTTTCGCATCATTGCCATGGCGGTGTTTCCTGTTGGCGCGTTTTTGCTGGGGTTATTTTATGTGGACCAATACCGCGAGACGGTGTTTGCGGCAGAATTGGCGGCACTCGCACGCCAAGGCGAAACCCTCGCCAAGACGATTGGCTGGACCGATGCCGAACATTCGCAACTGGCACAGCGCGAAATTTCTGCGGAAACCATGAACCAAGCGGCGCAACTTATCGCCAGCATTCCGGATGCGCGCATCCGTGTGTTTCAACCCGATGGCACGCGGCTTTTGGATAGTGTTAGTGCTATCGGTCTAGCCGCCCCGCCTAGTGCGATTACCGAATCCCCGCAAAATCATGCCGGCTGGTTTCGGCTTCTGATTGATCGCATGGCAGGGGCGCTTTCTAGCCATGAGGATTATCCCATTTGGGACGAAAGCGAATCCGCCGCCGCCGCTAGTTATCCCGGGGTGGAAGCGGCGCTAGACGGGGTGGCAGGACGCTTTATCCGCCGCGACCATAAAGGGCAGGTGGTGTTGGGGGTGGCGGTGCCGATACGCAATCTGCGCGTGGTGCGGGGGGCGTTGTTGCTGACGAGTTCGGGGGCGCGGATTGAACAAGATGTGTCCGCCGTGCGCTTTTCGTTTTTTCAAATATCGCTAGGCGTGTTGGTGGTGACGTCCATGATTAGTTATCTGTTGTCGCGGTGGATTACCACGCCGATTGGGCAGCTGGCGCGGGCGGCAGACCAAGTGCGCCTAGCCAATGCGCGGCAGATTACTTTGCCGCAATTAGAACGGCGCAAAGATGAAATTGGCGAGCTAGCACATGGCATCGCGCTGATGACGCGCGAGTTGCAAGAACGCGCGCGTGCCACCGCAAGTTTTGCCGCCGATGTCGCGCACGAAATTAAAAATCCGCTAACCTCATTACGCAGTGCCGTGGAAACCTTTGACCGCATCAGCGACCCCGAACAGCAAGCACGGCTTTTGGCGGTGATTCAATCGGATGTGATGCGGCTTGACCGCCTGATTAGCGATATTTCGGCGGCGAGTCGGCTTGATGGCGACCTCACAGCGGCGCAATATGAGACCATTGACCTAGCGCATTTAGTCGCGGAATTTGTCAGCGCAAGGCGGTTATCTTTTAGCGGCTTGTCGTTGGTGTTGGAGGGCGGCGGGGCGCCGATTTATGCGCGGGTGGCGGGGGCGCGCATCGTGCAAATTCTAGACAATCTGCTTTCCAATGCCGTCAGTTTCAGCCGCGATGGCGGGCAGATTATTTTTGGTATCAGCACGGAAGCTGGGGAGGCCATGATCAGTGTCGCCGATGAAGGTGTCGGCATTCCCGAAGCCAAATTGGGTGCGATTTTTGACCGCTTTTATTCGGAACGCCCAATCGGCGAAGGTTTTGGTACGCATTCGGGGTTGGGGCTTTCCATCTCGCGTCAGATTGCCCACGCGCATGGGGGGAGTATGCAGGCGGTGAATCGCAAAAATGCCGAAGGGGCGGTGATTGGTGCCGAGGTGCGTTTGCTGTTGCCTCTGGCAAAAAATGCGCCTTCCTAATTGTTGATTCTTTTTTGCCGTTTTGCTAAACATGGGGCGCAATCAACATTAAAGGAACAGGACAGATGCAGGATTATCACATTGCCGATATTACTCTAGCCGATTGGGGGCGTAAGGAGATTGGAATCGCCGAAAGCGAAATGCCGGGCTTGATGGCGTTGCGCGCTGAATTTGCTGGGAAAAATCCCTTGAAAGGCGCGCGCATTGCTGGCTGTCTGCACATGACGATTCAGACGGCGGTGTTGATTGAAACCCTCGCCGCATTGGGGGCAGAACCGCGTTGGTCATCGTGCAATATCTTTTCCACCCAAGACCACGCCGCCGCCGCCATCGCCCAAAGCGGCATCGCCGTCTATGCGGTCAAGGGCGAAACTTTAGAACAATATTGGGAATACGTGGATGCGATTTTCCAATACCCTGATGGTGGGTGTGCTGATATGATTTTGGATGATGGCGGCGATGCGACGCTTTATATTCTGTTGGGCGCGCGCGCCGAAGCCGGGGAAGAAATCCTCGCCAATCCCGCGAGCGCAGAAGAAGAAGCCCTAAAAGCGCAGATGTTGAAACGCCTAGCCGCAAGCCCCGGCTGGTTCACCAAACAGCGCGATGCCATCAAAGGCGTGTCCGAAGAAACCACCACCGGCGTGTTGCGGCTTTACCAAATGGCAGAGGCGGGGCAGTTGCCGTTCCCCGCCATCAATGTCAATGACAGCGTGACGAAATCTAAATTTGATAACCTATACGGGTGCAGAGAATCGCTCGTGGATGGGTTAAGGCGCGCCACCGATGTTATGCTCGCCGGCAAAGTCGCTGTCGTTTGTGGCTATGGCGATGTCGGCAAGGGTTCGGCGGCATCATTGCGGCAAGGCGGGGCGCGGGTGATGGTCACCGAAATTGATCCCATCTGTGCCTTGCAAGCGGCGATGGAAGGCTATGAGGTGGTGACCATGGAAGACGCCGCGCCCAAAGCAGATATTTTCGTCACCGCCACCGGCAACCGCGACGTCATCACCACCGACCACATGCACGCCATGAAAGACCGCGCGATTGTCTGTAATATCGGGCATTTTGACAATGAAATTCAAATCAGCGGTTTGAGCAATTTAGAATGGAATGAGGTAAAACCGCAAGTGGATGAAATCACCTTCCCCGATGGTAAGCGCATCATTTTACTAGCCAAAGGGCGTTTGGTAAATCTAGGTTGTGCCACCGGGCATCCCTCCTTCGTCATGTCCGCCTCTTTCACCAATCAGGTGCTGGCACAAATTGAATTATGGAGCAACGGCAAGGCGTACGAAAATAAAGTCTACACCCTCCCCCGCGCCTTGGATGAAAAAGTCGCACGCCTACATTTAGAAAAAGTCGGCGCAACCCTTACCCAATTAAGCAACGCCCAAGCCGATTATATAGGCGTGGAAACCGCCGGGCCTTTCAAATCCGACCAATATCGTTATTAGGCATGGCGGTGCGTTTGGCTGATATTGTTTT
The DNA here is from genome assembly GCA_958431225.1 of uncultured Alphaproteobacteria bacterium. GTDB lineage: Bacteria > Pseudomonadota > Alphaproteobacteria > Puniceispirillales > UBA1172 > UBA12202. The sequence continues at coordinate 1,302,115 of OY288107.1, forward strand.
GGCGGATGAGGGGGCGACGCGGGGATTGGGGGCGCGGATTGAGCCGCATTTGCGCGGCGGGGATGTTGTTGGTTTGGAAGGGGATTTGGGGGCGGGGAAATCGGTTTTGGCGCGGGGGGCGATTGGTGCGGCGGCGGCGCGGGCGGGCGTTACGTTGGAGGCGATTCCTAGCCCGAGTTTTACTTTGGTGCAGTATTATCCGCGTCCTGTTGCGGATGATGCGGAGGCTTTGCTCTGGCACGTGGATTTATGGCGGATTGAGCATGTTGATGAGGTGTTGGAACTGGGGCTTGATGAGGCGATGGCGTCTGCCGTCTGCTTCATTGAATGGATAAGCAAGTTAGGCGATGCCGCACCGCCCCAAGCCCTCACGATTCGCCTAGAAAAAACCGCCGCCACCGCGCGCACCGCGCATTTTGATGCCGATGCTGCTTATGCTGATTATTGGCGCCGGGTGTTGCGCGCGGCGAAAATTATTTGACCCTTAAGTCTAACTAGGCTTTTTGGTAGTGATGGGGTATAATGCGTCCCATGTCTTCCACCAACATGCCTTCTGCTTCGCCTTCACGTATTCATTCCATTCCTCTTGGCGCGCATTTTGCCGACCAGCTGGTGGCGGGTTTTATGGCGCGGGTTGGGGATGCTGACTGCATGGCGGGGGCGATGATTTTACTGCCTAATCGGCGGTTGATGCGTTCAGTGCGTTTGGCTTTTTTGCGGCATTCCGGGGGGCGGGCGCAGATTCTGCCGCGCTTGCTTGCCATTGGTGATATTGATGCCGATGATGCCGATTTGGTGTTGGCGGGGTGGGATGCGGGTGATTTGCCGCCGGTGATTGACCCCCTTGAACGCCAGATTTTACTCGCCAGCCTCGTGCGCCAATTCCGCGCTAGCCAAGGGGAGAAAGATTTGAGCGAAACCGAAAATTTCGGACTCGCCCGCGCATTAGGAACATTTTTGGACCAGCTACAAACCAACGGCGTTGATTTCGCGTCCCTATCCGATTTAGTCGGCGATGAACTTGCCGAACATTGGCAGAAAATTTTGCAATTCTTAAAAATCCTCACCGAACATTGGCCGCAAGTATTAAAAGAACGCGGCAAAAGCGACACGGCATTTTGGCGCGATGCCACTATCCGCGCACGTGCCGAGGCTTGGCGGGCGGCACCGCCGCAAGATTTGGTGGTGATTGCCGGTTCAACGGGTTCGGTGCCGGCGACGCGCGAACTGATGAAAACCGTGCTGACTTTGCCTCAAGGGTATTTGGTTCTGCCGGGGCTTGATGGTGCTATGGAGGCGGAGGAATGGGAGGCGCTAACCGAACAAGCAGGGGCGGAACAGGACGACCAGACCCTAGCCATGCACCCGCAATTTCAACTGGCGCATTTGTTGAAAGGGCTGGATGCCGTGCGCGAAAATGTGCGCCCGTGGGTGGAAGGCACGGCCGGGAATCCCGCGCGCGAACGGCTTTTGCGTGAGGTCATGCGCCTCACAAGTTATAGCCAAAAATGGTATGATTTACGCGCCGCGCCTTTGCCCCGTGAAGCCATTGATGGCGTGGAAATGGCCATCTGCCACGACCGCCGCGAAGAGGCGCGCATCATCGCCCTTGCCATGCGTGAAGCGTTGGAGCAACCCACCCGCACCGCAAGCCTCATCACTGGCGACCAAGCCCTTGGTGAGATGGTGTCGCTTGAATTGGCACGGCTAGGGGTGGCGGTGCCATCATCCGCCGGGGCGCGCCTTGCCAATACACGGCGGGGGCAGTTTTTGCGGTTGCTGGCGGAAGCGTGGGGGGATGATTTTGCGCCAGCGAGTCTGCTGGCTTTGGGGCAGCATCCTGATGCTTGCGGGGGGATGCCGCGCCATGAATTTCGGACGCAGATGCGCCTGTTGGAACGGCGGGTTTTGCGCCGCCGTCAAGATGGTCGTCAAGGTGGGTATCAGGGGGGCGGGCTGAAAACTTTGCGCGCTTGTGCCGCCAAAATTGCCCCCGAATTGGTGGATTTTATTGATGAAGCATGGCTCAAAACTTGCGGCGATTTGTCGGCGTTGCGGCAGGGGGATTTGGCGGTATTGGCGGATGCCCATGCCCTTGCCGCCGAACATTTAAGCAGTGATGATATGGATGCCAATAAAGTCTGGTGCGGGCGTGATGGCAATCGGCTTGCCGGGATTTTTGCCGGGCTCGGGCGTTTTGGTGGCGGGGTGCATGTGGATGCCGCGCAGTATCCAAAATTGTTGGAAGAATGTATCGCCGAAGAAGTGCTTTATGCCGATGAAGATTTGCACCCACGCCTCAGCATCATGGGGCTGATGGAAGCACGGATGCAGGTAAGCGATGTGATGATTCTGGGGGGCATGAATGAAGGCATCACCCCGCCGCAAGCCCTCGCCGACCCGTGGATGAGCCAATCTATGCGTGCGGGGCTAGGCTTGCCGACCGCGTTTTGGCGCGTGGGCATGGTGGCGCATGATGTGATGCTGGCAATGGGGGCGGCGCGCATTTTGCTGACACGTGCGCGCTATGATGGCGACACGCCCACGGAACCGTCGCGCTGGTGGCGGCGGCTTGAAGCGGTGCTGGCGGCGAGTGATTTAGAAGCCCCCTATCATACGCGCCTTGTGGCATTAGACCGCGGACGCCTCACCGCCCCCGCCGCTATCACGCCGCCATCGCGCCCCGCCCCGACTATTAGCGTGGAGGAACGCACGGCACTGATGAGCAAATTTTCGGCAACGCAATTAGAGACCTTAATGCGTGACCCTTATGCGATTTATGCGCGGCGGGTTTTGGGGTTGCGCGCCCTCGAGCCCATCCGCCCCGCCCCTAGCCCGGCATTGAAAGGCACGATTTATCACCGCGCCATTCATGGTTTTATGTGCGATCATGGCAAAGGCGATTTGCCGGAAGATGCGCTTGACCGCCTGCTGGCACAAGGCGCACGCGAATTGGATGTGTTGGAACGCACCCCATGGATTAGGCTATTTTGGGAATTGCGATTTGCACGCATTGCCGGTTGGTTCATCAATCACGAAAACGCCATGCGTGATAAATTGAAAGAAAGTTTTTCCGAAATTAAAGGCACAGCATCTTTCACTATCGGCAAGCACGACATCACGCTCACTGCCGAAGCCGACCGCATTGATCGCATGGATGATGGTAGCCTCATCATTGCCGATTACAAAACTGGCACCATCCCCAATCACGGCATGGTTGAGCGCGCCATAAACTGCCAGCTCGTCGTGGAGGCGATGATTGCGCGCGCCGGGGGTTTTGCGGAAATTGCGGCGATTCCCGAAAATATCGCTTTGAGATATTGGAAATTATCAGGCACGGCAAGCGCGCCGGCAAAAATTGAACCACGCCTAGAAAAAGACGTGGGGCTTGATGACGTCATCGGCTTGGTGGAAGCACGGCTAGGGGAAGTTATGGACGCGGATTGGGCGTTCATATCCGAACAACATCCGCATCCGCACCATAGATATAGCGACTATCGCCATTTAGCACGGGTGGCAGAATGGGGCATCTCTAGTGATGCCGGGGGTGATGAGGAGGGCAGTGATGGAACGTCGTGAAATTCTAAAACGTGCCACCGCCGCCCAACACCAAGCGGCGAATCCGCGTCAATCTATTTGGGTGTCGGCGAATGCTGGCACGGGTAAGACGCATGTGCTGACATGGCGGGTGTTGCGGTTGCTGGTGGATGGGGCAGAACCTTCGGCGATTTTAGCCATCACCTATACGCGCACCGCCGCCGCCGAGATGCGTAATCGTATCTATAACAGCATCACCACTTGGCCGTATGTGGAAAAACTGGAACTCATCAGCGCGTTAAAAAAACTTGGCATCGCTAGCCCTAGTGAAGAACAAATCCGCAATGCCCGCAATTTATTCGCCCGACTTTTGGATGCGTCGGCGTTCCTCCGCATTGAAACCATCCACGCATTTTGCCAATCGGTGTTGCGGCGGTTCCCGCGCGAGGCAGGAATCAATCCGTATTTTCGCGTCATGGAAGAAGACCAAGCCCTACCCCTAAAAGACGAAGCCCTCATCGCAACATTTCGCCAAGATGACGCGCATATTGCGGCGGCACTGGCGGGGCTTGCGGCGGTGCGTGATATTGATGAGGTGAAAAATCTGATGCGGCAAATGGCACGCTATCCGCAAGTGTTAGAGGCGGTGGCGCGCGACCCGGTGGCGGTCAAGCGCGCGGTATTTACGCATTTCGGTTGCACGGATTTGGCGGATGACCCTAAAGGCGTGTTTCGGTTAATCAACGCATTGGCTAGCCCCGATGAGGCGATGCTGGCGCATATTATTGCAATGTTGCGGAAATACGGCACGAAAAAAGAAACCGAAAAAGCCGAAAAATGTGCCGCATGGTGCGCCCAAGATTTACGCACACGCCAAGATAGGATGGCGGATTATCTAGGGCTGTTCCTCACGCAAAAAGGCGCGCTCCCCAAAAATATGGTCAGCAAAGCCGTGCAGGATGCCGATGGTGCTATCACGGGAACTATGGAAAAAATGGGCGAGGACATCATCCGCCAATTAGAAAAAATCCACGCCATAGATACCGCACAAAATAGTTTCCATCTCATGCAACTCGCCGCCAGCGAGCGCGTGCATTATCAATCCATCAAACGCCAACGTGGGTTTATGGATTATGATGATTTGATTGCTATTACTAACCGCCTTTTTGCCTCGGTCAGTGCGGCTTGGGTGCGCTATAAATTGGATCAAGGGATTCGCTATATTATGGTGGATGAAGCCCAAGATACTAGCCCCGGGCAATGGGGAATTTTTGACCAGTTATTTGAAGACCAACTCAACGACCAAAGCGAATCGGGCGAATCGGACGCCTCCCACACGCCTCCACGCACGGTGTTTTCGGTGGGGGATTTCAAGCAGTCCATTTATAGTTTTCAAGGCGCACGTCCCGACCTTTTTCACAGCAAAGCGGCGGCGGTGGAGGTGGCTAGTGCGGAGCATCGGCGCGATTTTGCGCGGGTGGAATTGGATACATCATTCCGCACCGCCTTGCCGATTCTGGAAATTGTTGATTACACCACCGGTGCCAAGGGCGCACTTGACGGGCTGGCAGGCGTAGGAATAGGGGCGGGGGCGATGCAACATCAAACTAGCCGTGTCGGTGAAGCCGGCTGGGTGCAGTTGGACGCGCCGACTATTGTCGATGCTGATGCGGATATATTCACGCTCCATGCTAGGCGGGTGGCGGCGCAGATAAAATCCATCATCGGCAACACCGCTATCGCATCAGAATCAGGCGGCACACGCCTAGCCGAAGCGGCGGATATTTTGGTTCTGCTCCGCAAGCGCGATGGGTTTTACGATGCGCTCCACCGCGCCTTACAGCAGGCGGGGGTAGCGATTAGCGGGGCGGGGCGATTAGTGCTGATGGAGGATATTACCTGCCTTGATTTGCTCGCTTTGGGTGAGGTGATGCTCCTGCCCGAAGATGATCTAACTTTGGCTTCGGTGTTGAAATCGCCGCTATTTGGTTTGGATGAAACACAGATTTATCATCTGGCACGTGGGCGGGCTAAGGGCGAACATATACTGACACGGCTCAAAGAAAATCCCGCCCAAGATGCGGCGGTGGGGCAATGCTATGAACGCCTATTAAGCATGATGGGCATCGCCGCCACCGCCGCCCCGCATGCATTTTATAGCCAGATTTTAGACATCCCGACACGCCAAGCATTTTTGCGCCGTCAAGGTTCAGGGGTGCTAGAAATTTTGGGTGCGTTTTTAGAACGTGCGCGCATTTACGAACAGGACAACACGCCCTCGCTTGCCGGATTTTTGGGCGCCATGAAAACATCCGAAGCCGAAATCAAACGCGAGGACAGCGAAGGCGTGCGCGGGGTGCGGATTATGACCATGCACGGGGCGAAAGGGCTGGAAGCGCCGTTGGTGATTCTGCCCGACACCATGCGCCAAAAAACCCCGCGCGCCGAATTGCTGGCGGTGCAGGAAAGCGCAACGATTCAAACCTACCCGATTTTCCCCGCATCCACGCGCTTTTTCAATGTGCAAGCCGAGGCGGTGGTTGCGGCAAAAACCGCGCGCGAAGCTGCCGAGAACGAAGAAAGCAATCGCCTACTTTACGTGGCGATGACGCGGGCTAGGGACGGGCTTTATGTGGGCTGTTTTGATAAAAAACAGAGCCGATTCTTTGAAAATAGTTGGTATGCGCGCATCAAATCCGCCATGGAAGAGGCGGGGGCAGAAGCGGTAGGGGACGCGCTGTTTTACGGAAGCCTTGCCCCGCCGCCAACGACCGCGCCCCCAAAATCACCCGCCCCTGCTGATGCGGTTAAGGACGCCGCCCCCGCCCCTCCGTCATGGCTCACCGCCCCGCCGCCGCCAGAGCCAACGCCCTCGCGCCCCCTCAGCCCGTCGCGCTTAGGCGGGGATGATACCAACATTGCCATCGCCGGTTCCAACCGCCAACAAGCCCTCAAGCGTGGGGCAATCATCCACCGCTTATTTGAAATTCTCCCCCGCCTTGATGCCAGCCAACGCCCCGCCGCCGCGCGCCGTATTTTTGCCGCGCATGGTGTTGAAAGCGACAGCGAAACCGCCCCCGAAAGCGATGCCGAAACATGGCTAGACCAAGTGCAGAAAATCATGGCGGAATCCGAACTCGCCCCGCTTTTCGCCGAGGACGCACTAGCAGAAGTGCCGATTGGCGGACAAGTCGGCGCGCAAACCGTCAGCGGCATCATTGACCGCCTCGCCATCCGCCCCGATGCCGTATATTTTGCCGATTTCAAAACCGGACAAGTGCCCGAATCTACCGATGCTATCCCGAAACATTATCTCGCACAGATGGGGTTATATCACCGCCTGCTCGCGGAAATTTACCCGCAACATGCCATGCGCGCTTGCCTCATTTACACCGAAAGCGCGAAAATTTTCTGGCTTGATGCAGAAAAAATGGACGATGCCTTGACGTGAGGGCGTCGCCTATCTAGAATCACGATATTGCTGACCAAAAAAGGAGGGTGCTATGGCGACCATCAAAACAACTGATAGTGATTTCACCCAAGAGGTGCTGGAATCGGAACTTCCGGTGTTAGTGGATTTCTGGGCGGAATGGTGCGCGCCGTGTAAAGCGATTGGCGCGGCGCTTGAAGAAATGTCTGATGAGCTGAACACGCGTCTCAAAATCGTCAAGGTCAATATTGACGAAAACCCCGACACGCCCCAAAAATACGGGGTGCGCGGCATTCCAACCTTGTTGCTGTTCAAAGGCGGTGCGCTGGTTGACGAAAAAATCGGCGCCGCACCGAAAGCCAAATTGGTGGAATGGGTGGAAGACTGCCTCGAATAGTGATGTCTCGGGGGCAGTGAATCGATCTAGCGAATCAATCAGGGGGTGTGCCGTTGAGCGTTAGCACGTGTCCCGCCAAATATAACGAACCGCCGATGATGATGGGCATGGTGGTGTCGTGTTGCTTGCTCGCATCTAAAGCGGCGGGGATGCTATCGGCGGGAGTGGCGTTGATGCCTAAAGTTTTGGCGGCGGCGGCTAGTTCCTCCGGCGTCAGGCTCGCCTCTTGGTCGGGGATTGGCACGGTGATGAGATGATGAATTAGCGGTTTTAATTCCCCGAGAAAATCACGCGGGGGGCGGGTGTTGAGCGCGCCAGCAATCAAAATCCATTTCCCCTGATTACCTTTTGGATGTAGCTGACGGAGGCTCGCCGCCAGTGCCGCCGCCCCATGCCGATTATGCGCGCCATCAAGCCAAATCGGCGCACCAGTTGCCGCACATAGCGCGCCCTTATCTAGCCGCCCCATCCGTGCCTGCCATGTCGCCGCACCGATGCCGTCACGCATGGCTTGGTGCGGAATTTCGGGGAAAGCCAACAGCAACGCCGCCGCCCCTAGTGCCGCATTTTCAACCTGATGCGCGCCGCACAAAGATGGGGGCGGGGCGTCCAAAATTGCATCGCCAAACTGAAGCGTGAAACCGCCATCGGTTTTTTTGCTAAACGCAATTTCCGCGCCAATCTGATAAAAGGGGCTAGCCACCGCCGCCGCCTTTTCGCGCAACACGCGCGTGGCTTCTGGGGTTTGCGGGGCGGAAATGGTCGCCACCCCCGCCTTGATAATCCCGGCTTTTTCGCGGGCTATATCGGTGATGTTATCGCCTAAAAAATGTTCATGGTCATGGGCGATTGGCGTGATGATGCTGAGGCGTGGGGTGATCACATTAGTCGCATCCGCCCGCCCGCCAAGCCCGGTTTCCAGCAACAGCATATCCGCTTCCATGCGCGAAAATGCCAGAAACGCGGCGGCGGTGGTGGTCTCAAAAAAAGTCGCTACCGCCCCGGCATTCCGCACCTCCACCTCATCGAGTAAATCCGCCAAGGCATCATCATCAATCAGCCTGCCATTCAAGCGAATGCGCTCATGAAAGCGCACCAAATGCGGCGAGGTATAGGCGTGGATGCGCCAGCCCGCCGCCGCGCCCATCGCCCGCAAAAAGGCAATCACCGAACCTTTACCATTAGTGCCAGCAACATGGATAATCGGCGGCAAATTGTGTTGCGGATTGCCCAATTTTTCCAACAGCTGCAAAATACGCGCAAGCCCCAAATCAATGCGCTTGGGGTGCAACGCGCTTAACCGCAACAGCGCCGCATCCGCCCTATCCTGTCGCACGTTTGGGCGCCTCAGCCATCAGCATATTTAGCAGACGGCTGATGGTTTGCTTTTGTTCAGCGCGCGGCACCACCATATCTACCATGCCATGTTCTTGCAGATATTCGGCAGATTGGAAATTTTCGGGCAGTTGTTCGTGCACGGTTTCTTCAATCACCCGCCGCCCGGCAAAGCCGATAATCGCCCCGGGTTCGGCAATATGCACATCCCCCAACATAGCAAAAGAGGCAGTCACCCCGCCCGTGGTTGGATGCGCGAGCAACACAATATACGGCAATTTTTCCCGTGCCAACGCATCAATGGCAACAATGGTGCGCGGCAGTTGCATCAATGACAAAATGCCCTCCTGCATGCGCGCCCCGCCTGATGATGGCACGATGATTAAAGCGGCGCGGCGTTTGATGGCTTCACCCACGGCGGTGATGATGCCGTCGCCGACGCTCTGCCCCATTGACCCGCCCATAAAGGCAAAATTGAATGTCGCCACCACCACCGGCGCGCCATGGCAATGCCCGGCGGCAACCACTAGCGCATCATCATGCCCGGTATTTTTGCGCGCCTCGGTGAGGCGGTCGCCGTAGCGTTTGCGGTCACGAAAACCAAGCGGGTCGCTATCCTCGCCAGCATCAATAGGAATCATTTCCAACGTATCGGCATCGCAAAGCAATTTGAGGCGCAATTCCGGCGTAAGCGGTGCGTGAAACCCACAGGACGAACAGCAATGCCAATTTTCTTCAAAATCCCGATGAAAAATCATCTGCCCGCATGACCCGCATTTGACCCAAAGATTTTCTTTATTGTCGGTTTGGGTGACAAGGGCTTTAATTTTCGGCAGGACGGTGCGTGATAGCCAATTCATTTACGCCTCCTTTGCGGTTGCGGTTGCGAGTTGTTTGACTTGGGCGCGCGCGGCATTTGCATCGCCCCCTTCACCAATAATAGACACAATGGCAGAACCGATTACCACCCCATCGGCGTGTTGCCCCACCGCGCGCACATCTTCTGGGGTCTTGATACCAAACCCCACCACCACCGGCAAGGTGCTGGCTTGGCGGATGCGCGTGACGGCTTGGCTGATGCTACCTGTGGATGCGCTAGCCGTGCCAGTGATGCCAGTGATGGATACATAATAGATAAAACCGCTTGCATTATCAATGGTTTTTGGCAGGCGTGCGGCATCGGTGGTCGGGGTGATGAGGCGGATAAAATCTAACCCCGCTTGCTGTGCCGGCAGGCACAATTCGGCATCTTCTTCCGGGGGCAGATCAACAATAATCAGCCCATCCACCCCCGCCTTGTGCGCATCGGTCAAAAATCGTTCCACCCCATAAACATAAATCGGGTTGTAATACCCCATCAAAATCAACGGCACATCCGCATGGCGCGCCCGAAACCGCGCGGCGAGTTGCAACACGCCCCCCGATGTCATCCCGGCTTTGATGGCGCGCAACGAGGCGGCTTGGATAACAGGCCCATCTGCCATAGGGTCAGAAAACGGCATCCCTAATTCAACAAAATCCGCCCCAGCATCGGGCAAGCCGAGGAGTAATTCTTCGGATATGGCGGGGTTCGGGTCGCCCGCCGTGATAAAAATCCCTAATGCCGTGCGCGTCTCGGCTTGGCATTTGGCGAAACAATTTTGTATGCGGTCAAACCTCATAGCAATTTCCCCGACAATTTATTTTGCTTTTCTAATATAGGTAGCACCGCCTCTAAATCCTTATCCCCCCTCCCGCATAGATTCATGATGACGATTTGCTCTTTATCCATATCGCCAATCATCGTGCCGATAAAACCGAGGGCGTGGGCGGGTTCTAGGGCGGGGATGATGCCCTCCAGGCGCGAGCAAAGCGCGAACGCATCAAGGGCTTGTTGGTCGGTGGCGCTCACATAATTGACGCGCCCGCTTTCGTGGAGCCATGCGTGTTCAGGGCCAATCCCCGGATAATCCAACCCCGCCGAGATGGAATAAGCGTCTTGGATCTGCCCATCATCATTCTGCAAAAGATACGTGCGGTTGCCGTGTAGCACCCCGGGACGTCCGCCATTGAGCGAGGCGGCATGCGCCCCACTATCAATGCCCCGCCCGGCGGCTTCCACGCCATAGATGGCGACGCTTTCATCATCTAAAAACGGATGAAACAGCCCGATCGCATTTGACCCGCCGCCAATACAAGCAACGATGGCATCGGGCAGGCGCCCTTCGGCTTCAAGGATTTGCGCTTTGGCTTCATTGCCGATAATGGTTTGGAAATCGCGCACCATGGCGGGATAGGGGTGCGGTCCGGCGGCGGTGCCGATAATATAGAAATGGCTATCGGCGTGGGTCACCCAGAATCGCAACGCCTCATTCATGGCATCTTTGAGCGTGCCGGTGCCAGAGGTGACGCTATGGACTTGCGCGCCCAATAAGCGCATGCGATCCACATTAGGTTTTTGGCGCATCACATCCTCCGCCCCCATAAACACATCGCATTCCATATCAAATAAAGCACAAGCCGTCGCGGTGGCAACGCCGTGCTGTCCGGCACCGGTTTCGGCAATAATCTTGGTCTTGCCCATGCGTTTGGCGAGCAGTGCTTGTCCTAGCACATTATTGATTTTATGCGCGCCGGTGTGGTTGAGTTCATCGCGTTTGAAATAAAGGCGCGCCCCGCCAAAATGCGCGGTGATACGGCGGGCAAAAAATAAAGGCGACGGTCTGCCGATATAATGTTTGCGATAAAAATCCATCTCGGCGATGAAATCTGCATCGGTTTTTGCTTGCTTCCACGCTTCTTCTAGTTTGAGAATCAGGGGCATCAAGGTTTCGGCAACAAAGCGTCCGCCATGAATACCAAACCGCCCCTCAGCATCAGGACCAGCGCGAAACGTATTGGGTTTATGTTGGCTCATTATCTACTCCCCTTACTGCCCCAATAAAGGCTTTTATAGCGGCGTGGTCTTTGACCCCTTTTTGGCGTTCTACCCCTGACGACACATCCACATAGCGGGCGTGGCTTTGGTTGATTGCGTCCCCTATATTATCCGCATTTAACCCGCCGGCAAGCATCCACGGGGTTGCCCCGGCAAATGCGCGCATCAATGCCCAATCAAAAACCTGCCCGGTGCCGCCCGGGAGTTCCGCCTTTTGCGCGCACGAATCAAAAAGCAACCAATCGGCAACGCCATCATAACGCAAGGCATCTTTAATATCTAGCAGGGATGCCACCCGCACCGCCTTCATCACGGCAACACCATAGCGCGATTTAATGGCAGAAATGCGGTCAGGTGATTCGCCCCCATGACATTGAATCATCGCCGGACGGAGCGCATCGGTGATGGCATCAAGGGTCGCATCATCAGCATCCACCACCAAAGCCACGCGGGAAATGGCGCTGTTATTAGCAATGGCTTCATCGGCAATCGCGCGCATTTTATCAATATCAATATGCCGAGGCGAGGGCGGATAAAACACAAATCCCCCCCATCTAGCCCCCGCTTGTTCCGCCACGGCAAGGTCGGCAAAACTACCAAGCCCGCAAATTTTGCAGTCAGTCATTGTTTTTATCTTTGGGAGCCCAAGGGCTTTCGTTGTTTTGTATTTTTTTGGGCGCGATTTTTTGCGCCTCATTTTGTTCTAGTTGGGCTAGTTCGTGTAATAGTATATTCTCCCGCATGCGACTGGCAATGAGTTGCGGATATATGATAAGCCCGCCTAAAAGTAAGCCAACCGCAAAAGCCCCCACCGCAACAACCCACAGGGGTAAAATTGTCAGTGGTTCTTCATACCACCATGGCCATAGGCGAAAGCCAATGTAATCGGTATTTGAAGCAGAAACATTGACAACCAACACCAAAAGGGCAAAACTCATCAGCCAGAGAATCACAGCGCGCAATACATGCATGATCACCAGCATCACCAGTGCGCCAATCCCCCATAGGTAAAAGCTAACCTCATTGCTATTTAGAATAACAATATCGGTAAAAAAACTTAAAGCACCGATGACAATCAGCCCCAAAAGACCAGCGACGAACAGAAAACTGATGATGATTTCTAAAATTTTCATAGCAATACACCCTTTTATCTCGTAGCCAGCGATGCGTTTAGCGGTTTAGCCTTTCAAGCATGGATTTGCCCATTTTGAAAAACGGGACTTTCTTTTTATCCACTTTGACGGCTGCGCCTGTGCGTGGGTTGCGTCCTTGTCTGGCGCGGCGTTCGCGTACGGAAAATGCGCCAAAGCCGCGTAATTCCACGCGCTTTCCTTCGGCTAGCGCATCGCTGATCGAATCAAAAAAGCAATTCACTATGCGCTCAACGTCGCGGTAGTAAAGGTTTGGGTTCAGCTCTGCTAGACGAGCAATCAATTCTGATTTAGTCATGGTCTCCCCTCTCGCTCTATATGACTATGCCCATGCATAATAAAATTGTCAATGCACTCATTTAGCTTCGGCATCTTTTGCATCGGCGGGGGCTTCCTCGGTGCTAGTATCGTCAGCATCCTCCGCCTTATCTGCTTTTTTTGCCGTAGCCTTTTTAGGGGCAGCCTTTTTGGTCGCGGCTTTTTTCGCCGGCTTTTTCGGAGACTCAGTCTCAGGCTCAGCCTCTGCCTCTGCTTCGGTTTCAACTTCCGCCTCTGCTTCCGCATCCGCCTTTTCCGCTTTGGCTTTTTTGGCTTTTGCTTTCGCCGGGGTCTCGCGTTTGGCTAATGCCGCGCCCAGAATATCCCCAAGGCTCGCGCCCGAATCCGATGAGCCATAACTCGCCATGGCTTCTTTTTCTTCGGTCATCTCGCGGGCTTTGATGGATAGCGACAATTTGCGGGCTTTGCCATCCACCGTGGTGACTTGTGCATCCACTTTCTCGCCGATGGCAAAGCGTTCAGGGCGTTGTTCGTCGCGGTCGCGGGATAGGTCGCTACGGCGGATAAAGCCGTTCAGATTATCGGCGACGCCAACCTCAAGCCCGCCATCGGTGACTTTGCTGATAGTGCAGGTGACGATATCGCCTTTCTTGATATTGGCGAGGGTTTCGCCGACACTATCTTCGGTCAGTTGCTTGATGCCGAGGGAAATGCGTTCTTTTTCCACATCCACTTCAAGCAATTTGGTTTTGACCTTGTCGCCTTTTTTATAGTCTTGGATGGCTTCATCGCCTTGCACATCCCACGAAATATCCGAAAGATGCACCAAGCCGTCAATTTCCTCATTAAGCCCGACAAACAGCCCGAATTCAGTGATATTGCGCACCTCGCCTTCAATTTCACTGCCGGCTTTGAATTTATCGGCAAATTCCTGCCACGGATTCGCCGCGCATTGCTTGATACCTAATGAGATACGGCGTTTTTCCAAATCCACATCCAGCACTTTGACATCAACCTCTTGGCTAGTGGAAACGATTTTGCCCGGATGCACGTTTTTCTTCGTCCAGCTCATCTCCGACACATGGACTAAGCCCTCTATGCCGTCCGCCAGTTCAATAAACGCGCCGTAATCGGTAATGTTGGTGACGCGCCCTTTGGCGGTAGTGCCGACGGTGAATTGCGATTTTGCGCTCTCCCACGGGTCATCTTGCAGCTGTTTCATCCCTAGCGAGATGCGTTGGGTTTCGGAATTAAAACGGATGACTTGGACTTCAACTGATTCGCCCACGGATAGCACTTCCGACGGATGATTGATGCGCCGCCATGCGATATCGGTGACATGGAGCAAACCATCCACCCCGCCCAAATCAACAAACGCGCCATATTCGGTGAGGTTTTTGATAATGCCCGTAAGCACCCGCCCTTCGGCAAGATTGGAAACCAGTTCCGAACGTGCTTCGGCGCGCGATTCTTCTAATACGGCACGGCGCGACACCACGATATTGCCACGCTTGCGGTCAATTTTTAGAATTTGAAACGGTTGCGGTGTATCCATCAAAGGACCTAAATCACGCACCGGGCGGATATCCACTTGGCTTCCCGGCAGGAAAGCGGTAGCGCCGTCTAAATCCACGGTGAACCCGCCTTTGACTTTGCCGAAAATGATGCCGGTGACGCGCTCTTGTTTTTTGTGCGCGGTCTCGAGGGCTGCCCATGATTCTTCGCGGCGGGCTTTATCGCGGCTCAAAAGCGCTTGTCCGTTGCGGTCTTCTAGGCGTTCTACATAGACTTCAACTTGGTCGCCGATATTGATGGAAGGCTCTTGTCCCGGGGGGGTGAATTCCTTTAACGCCACGCGCCCTTCGGATTTTAAGCCGACATCAATAATCGCCGCATCTTTTTCAATGGCGACGATGGTGCCGATGACGACACTGCCTTCAATATTCATATCATCGTTAAAGCTTTCTGCCAGTAGCTCGGCAAAATTCTCTTTCATAGCTTTGTCTAAAGCTGGGTTGGTTGTAGTCAAAATTGTCTCCTCTTATGCGTGGCTTGCTGGCGGGGTTGTTTTGTGCCGCGCCTCAAAATTCAGACTAGATAGAACCACACGCTATCTAGCGGGTTGAGTTGCATTTAACTGGCGGGGCGTTTGCGCCCGCACCAGCGGTGTCCTATTCGTTGGCGGATGCGATGATCTGCATGGCCTTTGCGATCATATCATCAATGCTTAATGTGCCTGTGTTGATATGATGTGCGTCCTCTGCCGCCCTTAAAGGTGCGACCTTGCGTGTCTTATCGTGCTGGTCGCGCGCCTCAATGGCGGTGAGAATGTCGGTATGTGTAGCGGTTTCTCCTTTGGAAAGCAACTCATTATAGCGTCTTTTTGCACGAATTGCGCTTTCGGCATCGCAATAGAACTTAAAATCGGCATCGGGGAGGATGATGGTGCCGATGTCGCGCCCGTCCAAAATCGCCCCGTGATAGCCCTTGGGGGGGTGTTTGGCAAAACGTTGTTGGTGTGGGATAAGGGCTTGACGCACTTCGGGAATTCGCGCCACCTCGGCGGCAATGGCGGAGGTTTTTTCTGACCGCAATTCCGCATCATCAGGCAGATTTAGGGGCGAAATTGCGCGCACCGCCGCCACCGCATCCTCAGCACGGATATTTTGGTGCAAATTTTGGCGAATCAGCCCCAACGCCACACTACGATAAAGCGCGCCCGTATCTAAATACGCTAGATTTAACGCTTGCGCTAAACCTTTTGCCAACGTGCCTTTGCCCGAAGCGGCGGTGCCATCAACGGCGATGCGGAGCGAATCAGGCATTTGGCTCAATATCCGCGCCGAGATTCTGCATCAGTTCGGCAAAATTGGGAAAACTCGTATTGATGGTTTCCGCCCCGCTGACGCTGATGGGGCTAGATGAAGCCAGCCCACAGACCAAAAACGCCATAGCGATGCGGTGGTCATGACAAGCATCAAGCGTAAAGCCCCCCGCCAATGCCTTACCGCCATTACCCTTGCCCCCGCCTCCCTTTATGGTCATACTATCAGGGGTGGTTTTGACCTCAACCCCCGCTTGCAGTAAGCCTTGTTCGGTCATGGCGATGCGGTCGGTTTCCTTGACGCGCAACTCGCCGATGCCGTGCATTACCGTGGTGCCTTCCGCACAGGCGGCGGCGATGGCGAGGATGGGATATTCATCAATCATAGACGCCGCGCGCGATTCTGGGACATTGATGCCTGATAACTGCGATGAGTGGCAGGTAATATCCCCCACCGGCTCGCCGCCTTCAAGGCGTTGGTTGCTGATGCTAATATCCGCCCCCATCTCGCGCAGAGTCTCATAAAGCCCGAAACGCAAGGGATTCAAGCCGGTATTGGGAATCGTAATAGCACTATTGGCGGTGATGAGCGCCGCTACCGCCGCGAACGCCGCCGAAGATGGGTCGGCGGGGATGGCAATATCCGCCCCAGTCAAATCCGCCTCGCCTTTGAGATAGGCGGTATAGTGTCCATCCGCATGCGTTTCGCTGGTGATTTCTGCCCCGAAATGCGCGAGCATCCTTTCGCTATGGTCGCGGGAGGCGGTGGGTTCGGTGATGCTCGTGATGCCCCGCGCGCTCAATCCCGCTAAGAGAATCGCCGATTTGACTTGCGCCGAGGCGATATTGCTCTGCCAATCAATGCTGAGGGGCGTGTCGGTGCCGGTCAGCGTCAAGGGCAGATAATTACCATCGCGCGCCATAAATTGCGCCCCCATCTCGTGCAAAGGTGCAATGATTCGCCCCATAGGACGCACCGATAGCGACGCATCGCCAGTAAAACTAGCGGTGATATCCGCCCCTGCCACCACCCCCATCAAAAGCCGTGCGCCGGTGCCCGAATTGCCCAAATCAAGCGGGGCGTGGGGGGCGGTAAATGCCCCCAAACCGCGTCCGCTAATGGTCGTGCATCCCGCTTTATCGGGGCCGGTGATGCTAACGCCTAATTGCCTTAGCGCGCCCAATGTTGCTAATACATCTTGTCCGCATAATAGCCCCTCAACGCGCGTCTGCCCCAGCGCCATGCCCCCCAAAATGAGCGCGCGATGCGACATAGATTTATCCCCGGGGCAAGCAATACTGCCCTTGAGTCCAGACGAAGGTGAAGCAATTAACGTATCCATATCGCGCCTAGATATAACGAAATTTACCCCGATGGTCAGTTTTTTTATTGACGGCAGGAAATTTTTAGGCGAAATCCCTTGCTAATCGCAATCCAACCCATCAATCCAACTCATGAGGAAATGCTGTGACATCACTTGGTATCAAAAGAAGCTGTCAGGCTTGTGGCTGTAAATATTATGATTTTAATAAAGCACCCATTGTCTGCCCATCCTGCGAAGCGGAGTTTGACCCGGAGGTTTTGCTCAAAAGCCGCCGTCTGAAACCCATCTCCGCCGAAAAACCCAAATCCGCCGAAGCCCCCGACGCCACTGAAGCCGCCGAAGCCACCGAAACAACGGCGCCAGAGGTTGCTGATGTCGCTGATGTCGCGCTTTCAGAGGATGATATAGAGGCAGGCGACAACGAAGACGCCGTAGATGATGACGGCGACGCCCCCATCATCAATGTGCGCAAAAGCGAAGATGACGAGGAAAGCATCAAAAGCGATAATCCCATAACCAGCGATTTCCTTGACGATGAAGGGGGCGAAGCCGAAGAAGAAAATAAGGATGATGAAGAATAATACGATTCCGCTTGCCAAAACAGGGCGGCAGGTTATAGAATAAAGCGATTAAGGGGCTATAGCTCAGCTGGGAGAGCGCTACAATGGCATTGTAGAGGTCAGCGGTTCGATCCCGCTTAGCTCCACCAATCTTTCAATATCTCACTTTATTTGCCTAAAAAATGGGCAGAATCCGTGCTTTCGTGCATTTTTTTCATTATTTTTTGCATTTCTGCTAGCAGAAGGGTGATCTATCCGTTAAAATGGCTATCTATTCGTGTCCTTCTTTTTGGGGGGCAGGGGGTATAATGCAACTTGTTTGAGGAGAATTTCATGTCAATCAAACAACCATTTACCGAACTGAGTATCAAAAAGCAGGTGGGGGGTTTTTATCACGATAACAGCCTACCAATTGCTTTAATCAGTAAGGGTATCATGGTCGCATTGGTGATCTGGGCGTTAGTCTGGCCTGCCAATGCACAAGGCACATTAGGGAGCATCAATAGCCAGCTTCTAGCCGTTTTTTTTAACCAATTCTATGTTATCATCGTTGGCTTATTTACGTTTTTCCTATTGGTGGTAGCAGTGCTACCGTCCACGGGGAAGCGCATTATGGGACGCGCCGGAGAAAAACCTGAATTTTCCAATTTTTCATGGTTTTCTATGATGTTTGGCGCAGGTCTAGGCGTAGGCTTGATGGTGTTTTCTATTGCCGAACCGGTAGGGCTTTGGGGAGGAAATCCCGTGGTGCTTTCAGGCGAAGTCGCCGCACGAAGCCCCGAAGCTGTTGAATCCGCCTACCGCCATACTTTTGCCCATTATGGATTCCATGCTTGGGCGATTTATGTGGTGACGGGGCTTAGCCTTGCTTATTACGCTTATACGCGCGATATGCCACTAACCATCCGTTCGGCTCTGACGCCGCTTTTCGGTAATTTGATGAACGGCTTTTTAGGGCATCTCGTGGATGTTTTAGGCGTGGTTGCAACGATTTTGGGCGTGTCCGTCACCATCGGTTTCGGCGTGAGTCAGTTTATCAACGGGGTTTATGCAATTACTGGCATGGACTGGATGATGAATTTTGCTGGCGGCGCACCAGCCCCAGCTAAAGTTGGGCTGATTGCCGGCTTGTTTGTGATTATGGGCTTATCCATTATCTCGGCGGTGTCGGGGGTAGGACGTGGGGTGAAATATCTTTCTAACCTCAATCTCGTTCTGTCGCTGATTCTGCTATTTACATTCGTGCTTTTCGGCTCGTTTGCTTTTGCCATGACGACTTATGCGACGGCATTTGTGGATTATATGATCCATTTCTTGTCGCTTAGTTTTGGTGCTTATGGACCGCAAGACTTGGAAAGTTTCACCGCAGCACTACCGGCGGCGGCGGTGCCTTTTGCTGGTGAGTTGATGGGCGGGGCGACTAATCCGTGGGCTGGGGGCGATTTTGAGGTTTTCAAAAGCGGTCTCACCGGCGATGCAGCAGCCCTAGACGATACTACATTGCGCGCGGTTTATGATGCCGGCAATCACGGACGCCAATATGGTTGGCAAGCCGGTTGGATGACCTTCTATTGGGCGTGGTGGATAGCCTTCTCGCCTTTTGTCGGCTTGTTCTTGGCGCGCATTTCCAAAGGGCGTTCGGTGCGTGAGTTCATCGTTGGCTGTGTGTTTGCACCTGCCTTGGTGTGTTTCGCTTGGATGACTATCCTGGGCGGAACAGCGATTGATCTTGAACTCAGCGGCATCGCCAATGGGGCGATCACTGGCACGAATGGTCCTAATATGCTATTTGTCACTTTGGCGCATATCCTTGATGGCGGCTTGCTGTCGGCACTCACCGTGATGTGCGTGGTGTTGATTCTAACCTTCCTTGTGACCTCTGCGGATTCAGGGATTCTGGTTATGAACACCATCATGTCCGGCGGTAGCCAAAAGACGGGCATCAAGCATCGCATCGTTTGGGGTCTGATTCTCACGGCGGTTATCGGCACATTGCTGGTGGCGGCAGGGGAAGACGACCCGATGGTTGCTTTACGAAGTGCCATGATTATCGGTGCAGTGCCATTTACTGTGGTCATGGGCTTGATGTGCTTGGCTTTAGGCAAGGCGCTCTATCGTGACGGCTTGCGGGATAATGCAGCTGGGAAGAAATAACTTCCTGACTAACCTATCCGACTAATTAAACCCCCGATGCGTATTGCGCGTGTCGGGGGTTTTCTTTATGGTCGTGGCATGACCAAAACCTCGCATCCCGCCCCGCCACATTTGGCGTTTGAAAGCCCGGTGCTTGCCCTTGGGGGCGGCAGTTTTGATGCCGATAGTTTGCGCCCGCTTTTGGGGCAGTACCCCCTCATCGCCGCGGATAGTGGCGGCGATGCGGCACGGGCGCTAGGGGTGATGCCCGCATATATTATCGGCGATTTTGATTCGCTCACCGATGCGCGTTCATTCCCCCAAAACCGCCTCATCCGCCTAGACGCCCAAACTAGCACCGATTTGGAAAAAACCCTGTCGTGCCTAGCGACACCGCTTTGTTTGGGCTTTGGCTTTTTGGGGCGGCGTTTTGACCATTCGCTGGCGGCACTCCACGCCCTAGCTGGGGCAAAGTTTCCGGTGCTGTTGGTGGGGCGTTATGATGCGGTGCGATTCTGCCGCGGCGATTTTCGTGCAGAACTGCCCCAAAATGCGCGCCTATCAATCTGGCCACTATCGCGCCAGTATTTTATCGGCTCAAAGGGGCTAGAATGGGCGCTAGATGGGCTGGAATTTGAAGCGGGCAAAATGATTGGCACATCCAACCGCACTATCGCCAATGACGCACAAAAGCCTGTAGAGGTAGCGATTCAAGCAGGCGCAGGTGCGGGGTATTTTATCATGCTAGGGGCGGCGCATTGGCGCTATTTGGTAACTGATTACCTCTAAACCCCGTCCTGCCCGTAGGTAATGCCCCGCAGATAGCGGATAATTTCATGGCGATTGGCGCGATGCGTTAGCGCTGTGCTGGTGAGGGTGCGGAATTGTCGTTTGCGGGCTTGGGTGCGTCCTTGCCCTCATCGGCATCAAGGCTCGGTTGAATCCCCAATTCGGCAAACGCTTCCTCACTATTCAACACATCGGCATCGGGATGCTTATCAATGATTTCAAGCAATTTTTCTTCGGCAGATATGCTGTCATCATGGATAATGGTCGCGGCAACCAAAGCGACAATCGTGGTGGTTTGGGGTTTGTTGCGCCCCGCACTATCCGCACGAAACGGCAGGATTCGGCATTTATGGTGAAATTCTTCGTTGATGCGGCTCATGGCTTATCTCCTATGTTTCAAATTATGCTAACGCCAAAACATAAAACACGCCAACATATAGAGTTTTACCCGTATGTGAATACAACATACAGGATAAACTACACCCTACTCGCATAGTGGTGTCAATGCAAATTATGCTTTTTTTTGAAAAAAATGTAAAAAAATGCCTTTTAGCCACCGACATAGCAGAAACTAATAAATTTTTAGCAAATTTTGTTGGCTTTGGCAATTATTTTCGTGCTTGTGGTATTTTTATGCGTATGATTGCCTTTGTTTTAGTTGCCAAGATATGAGAAAGGGGCGCATCATGGCGCAATATCCCATTGCAGAATTGACCGATTTAGTGGCGCGTGCTTTGACGAGACACCGCATCGCCCCGGATATTGCTATGCAGGTGGCAGAGGCATTGGTGCTTGCGGAAATTGATGGTAAATCGGGGCATGGGTTGGTGCGGGTGGAAGGTTATGCTATGCAGGCACGGGCGGGGAAAGTGGATGGTTTCGCGCAAGTTTCGGTGGCGCAGCCTAAACCGGCACTGCTGGCGGTGGATGCTGGGGGCGGGTTTGCTTATGTGGCGTTGGGTGCGGTGCTAAAGCAACTTCCGCCTATCGCAGAAAAGCACGGCATCGCCGCCGCCGGCATTTACCGCTCGCATCATTGCGGGGTTGCCGGGCATCATGTTGAGGCGGCGGCGGAACAAGGCATGATTGCGCTCCTTTTCGCCAATACGCCGGCGGCACTCGCGCCTTGGGGGGGTAGGACGCCGCTTTTTGGCACCAATCCTATTGCTTTCGCCGCACCGATAGAGGGCGATGCGCCTTTGGTGATTGACCTAGCTACCTCCGCCGTGGCAAGGGGGGCTATCGTTAAAGCCGCGCGTGAGGATGCGCCTATCCCGCTAGGTTGGGCGTTGGATGCCACAGGCGCACCGACCACCGATGCCAAAGCGGCACTAGAAGGCACGATGATGCCCATGGCAGAGGCGAAAGGCGCGGCATTGGCTTTGATGGTTGAGGTGCTTGCCGCCGCCCTGACCGGGGGTAATTTCGCTTATGAAGCATCGTCATTTTTGGATGCCAAGGGCGCACCGCCACATACGGGGCAGTTGCTGGTGATGATCGCGGCGGAGGCGTTGGGGGCGGATACAGCGGCGCGTTTGGGTGCGTTGGCAGGGCGTATAGGGGCTGATGGGGCGCGCTTGCCCGGGGCGGGGCGCATGGCGCGCCGTGCTGAAGCCCAAGCAAACGGCTTGACGATTCCCCCTAAAATCTTGGATAGTATCCATCACTTGTTGGAAGGAGACGCGGATGACGCATTGGAATAAAACCCGCGATGCTAATGATTTGGTGTGGCTAAGCCTTGATGTGGAGGGGCGGTCGGTGAATGTGCTTACTCATGAAGTGCTGGCGGAATTGGCGGGGCTAGTGGCGGAGCTGCACCAAGATGCCAACATTAAAGGGCTGGCATTATTATCGGGCAAGGCGGGGGGGTTTGTCTATGGTGCTGATGTGCGCGAATTCGCGCTTTTTGCGGATGAATCGGCGGTGGCAGAACATATCGCCTCGGTGCATAGCATTTTAAATCAACTGGCAGATTTGCCCGTGCCAACGGCGGTGGGGATTGCGGGTGTGGCGGTTGGTGGCGGGCTAGAATTGTCGCTATGCTTTGATTGGATTATCGCCTCGCCGAAAATTCAATGCGGGTTTCCGGAGGTGAATCTGGGGATTTTGCCGGGCTATGGGGGTTCTGGGCGGGCGTATCGGCGGGTCGGTGCGGAAGCGGTGCTGGAATTGATGCTGACCGGCAAAAGCCTAGATGCAGAAAAAGCGTCGGAGATAGGTTTAGTGGATGCTTTGGTGGCTTCGGAAGCCGATTTGCGTGGAGAGGCGGAAGCGTGGCTATTGGCACAAGGGGGCAAAAAACCAACCCCAAAAACACCCCTCAAAACCAATATTGAAGCCACCATCAAAGCCATCAGCGACAAACACCTAGCCCGCATCCGCCCCGACCATACCCCGGCGCCTTTTGCCATTATTGATCATGTGCGCGCGCATCACCTTGACCCGCAAGCCATGTCCGCTGGCGAATTGGATATTTTCCCGAGTCTGCTGATGAGCGCTGCGTCCAAAGGCTTGCGAAGATTATTTGATTTGCGCGACCGCTTGCGTAAGGCGGGGCGGGGCGAATCTGGGGTGAAGCGGTTGCACGTGATCGGGGCCGGAGTGATGGGGGGCGACATCGCGGCGGTGGCGGCATTATGCGGGTTTGAGGTCAGTTTGAGCGACCAAGATGCAAGCGCCATTGATAAGGCGGTGGTGCGTGCGCGCGCGTTTTACGAAAGACGGCAGGCGGATATTGCTACGACACTAGCGCGCCTAACACCTGATTTTGCGGGGGAGGGCATCGCTGAGGCGGATTTAATCCTTGAAGCCGTCGCCGAAAATTTAGACGTCAAAAAAGCCGTATTTGCTATGATAGAATCGCGCGCCCGCCCCGAGGCGATCCTTGCCACCAACACCTCATCCATCCCCCTAGAAGCCATTGCCGAAGGGCTAAACCACCCCGCGCGTCTAGTCGGCATCCATTTTTTCAACCCGATGCCGGTTCTGCCTTTGGTGGAGGTGATTGAAGCCAAAACCACCGCCCCTGATGTGATGGCGCGGGCGTTGGCTTTTGCGGGGGGACTCAAGAAAATGCCGATTCGCTGCCGGTCTGCCCCGGGGTTTTTGGTCAATCGTGCCTTGCTTCCTTATATCTATGGGGCGATTGCGCTGATGCTTGATGGCGTGGAAGCCGACCGCATTGACCAATCTATGGTGGATTTTGGTATGCCTATGGGACCGATTGAGCTCGCTGACCAAATCGGGCTAGATGTGACGCATGATGCCGGGTTGCCTTTGGGGATTGATGATGCGGTGGCAGGAGCGTTGCAACAACATATCGCGGCGGGAAATTTAGGGCGCAAATCAGGGCGCGGATTTTACCAATGGGACGGCAAGGTCGCTACCCGCCCCCGTGCCGATTATCCGATGGGCGCACAAGCAGAATTGGCGCAAAAATTGCTCGCACCGATGGTTGCGCAATGCCGTGCGGCGGTGGCAGAGGGCGTGGTCGAATCGGCAGATATGGCGGATGCCGGGATGATTTTCGGCACGGGATTTCCGGGTTTTCGCGGCGGCGTGTTATTCTGGGCGGAGGGCAAAAATGTATAGCGCGCCCTTAAAAGACATCAATTTTACCTTCACGCATTTGCTTGGCGGGGCTGATGATGCCGAATTGGCTACAGCGATTTTTGGCGAGGCTGCGAAATTTGCCGAACAGATTATCGCCCCCACCAATCATAGTGGCGATATGACAGGGGCGGTGTGGCAAGATGGTGCCGTCATCACCCCGCAAGGTTTCCGTGAAGCCTATGCGGCCATGGGCGCGCAAGGCTGGACGGCACTTGAAGCGCACGAGGAATATGGCGGGCAAAATTTACCCATGGCGGTGTCGGCGTTTGTCAATGAGATGTGGCAGTCGGCAAATATGGCGTTTGCCTTGTGCCATTTATTGACGCAGGGGCAGATTTACGCCCTAGAAAAATACGCCTCCCCGCAACAGAAAACGCGCTTTATCCCGCCGATGGTAGCAGGAAAATGGACGGGGACAATGAACCTCACCGAAGCACAGGCCGGGTCAGACTTGGCAGGAATTCGCACCATGGCAACCCCGCAGGGCGAGTATTATCTACTCAAAGGGCAGAAGACTTATATCACCTATGGCGAGCATGATATGGCGGAAAATATCATCCATTTGGTATTGGCGCGCACGCCTAACGCACCGGCGGGGCATAAGGGGATTTCTATTTTTCTCGTGCCAAAATTCCTCATCAACGAAGATGGCAGTTTAGGCGCGCAGAATGATGTCGCTTGCGTGAGTATTGAGAAAAAACTCGGTATCAAAGCCTCCCCCACGGCAGTGTTGCAATATGGCGATAATGGCGGTGCGGTGGGTTATTTGGTGGGGGAGGAACATCAAGGGCTTAACATCATGTTCGCTATGATGAATCACGCGCGCTTTGCCGTGGGCTTGCAAGGGCTGGCGATTAGCGAACGTGCCACCCAACAAGCCGCCGCCTACGCCATGGAACGCCGCCAAGGCACACCCCTTGATGGTAAAGAGGGCGATACGATTATCGGGCATCCCGATGTATTGCGCCTAGTCGCAGGGATGCGCGCCGATGTCATGGCGATGCGTGGGTTGGCGGGGCTTGGTGCGGTTGCCATGGATAGGGGGGATGAGGTGCGCCTTGGTTTGCTCGTGCCGATTATCAAAGGCTGGCTCACCGAACAGGCACAGCAGATTACCTCGGCGGCGGTGCAGGTGCATGGGGGCATGGGCTTTATTGAGGAAACTGGGGTGGCACAACATTACCGCGATGCGCGCATTCTGCCGATTTACGAAGGCACGACCGCGATTCAAGCCAATGACCTAATCTTCCGCAAAACCTTACGCGATAATGGCGCGGCGGTAGGGGCGTTGCTGGATGACATAGCTAGCGATATGGCGGCGCTTGGCGGTGATGGCGAAATGGCAGAATTGGCAAAACGCATACAAGAGGCGGTGGCGACAACCCGTGCGGTGGTGGCGCATATTCTAGCATCGGCAAATACCCCAAGACGCGGGGCGGTGAGTGGGCATAATTATCTCATGTTGCTAGGGATATTGACGGCAGGCTGGCAGATGGTAAGGGGCGGGGCGATTGCCGGCAGGTTGCTAAAAGAGGCGGGGGCAGATAAACCGTTTTTGGATTTGCGCCGTGGATTAGCGGCGGTGTTCATCCGCCAACAGCTACCGCAGATTAACGCCCTTGCCGAAACTATCCTCAAAGGCGATGAGGCGGTGTTAGCCATCGCCCCCGAAAATCTGGCAGAGATTTAAAATGGCGCACCCGCAAAATCATACCTTAGCCGTGCTGATTATGTGCCTTTCCATGTTCCTCATCGGTATAGGCGATGCGGTGGTGCGGTTGTTGGGGCAGACGATTCCCGTGGGGCAGTTGGTTGGCGTGCGGGGGGCGTTAGTGGTGGTCATGTTGGTGGTGGTCATGCGCCTCATGCATGATTCGCTTAGTTTAGCGTGTCTAGGCAATAAATGGTCGCTGATGCGGGGGGTGGCAGAAACCACAGCGACTTTTGGTTTTTTCATCGGCATTCAGCTCATGCCCATAGCCCTAGCCACCACGGTGGTATTCGTGTTTCCGGTGTTGCTAACGCTGGCATCAATGCTATTTCTGGGGGAGCGTGTCGGGGTGTTTCGTATCAGTGCGGTGATGCTAGGCTTTATCGGCGTCATGGTGGTCGCCGCCCCCACCGATGAAGGCTTCAATCTGGCTCTAATCTATCCGCTAATCTCGGCAGTAGCCATAGTCGTGCGCGACCTCATCACGCGCAAAATCCCCGATAGCATATCGCCAGTAGCCATAACCCTAACCGGCGCCAGTGTGGCGGTGTTAGCCGGGGCAATAACCCTACCCTTTGTCGGCTGGGTAGCCATCGCGCCGAAATTTTACGGGCTATTCGCCATCGCCTCGGCACTAGTAGCCGGGGCATTCATCACCTATGTGGTCGCCATCAGGCGTGGCGAGTTATCGGTGTTAGCCCCCACGCAGTATATGGTGATTCTATGGGCGTTATTATGGGGGTTGTTATTCTGGGGCGAAATCCCCGACACCCGCGCCGTTATCGGGGGCGGGCTGATTATACTAGCAGGGATGGTGATTCTATGGCGCGAACATCACCTAGGCATAAAACGCCGCCGCCGAACACCACCGAAAACATAAATGCGCACCCACACTTAAATTCGCACTTAAATTCGCGCCCACGCCACCGCGCCATCCCTAACGCTTCGCCTCGGGGATAAGTCCCTTGGGCGAGAAGCGCAACACCAATAACATAATCACCCCCATCGTCATCAACCTTGTATGTGCCGCGCTTTCTAATAAATGCACGCGCAGAGGCGAATCCGCATCTAGCCCTGCGGTTAACGCATCCATCAACCATAGACCAATCGGCTCGGCTTCAATCCAGAAAAACCAGATAATAAACCCGCCAATAATCGCGCCGTAATTATTCCCCGACCCGCCAACAATCACCATCACCCAAACCAAAAACGTAAAGCGCAGAGGTTGATACGAATGCGGGGTAAATTGCCCGTCCAAAGTCGTCAGCATCGCCCCTGCTAGCCCCAACACGGCAGACCCCAAAATAAAGATTTGCAGATGGCGTCCCTTGACATCTTTCCCCATGGCTTCTGCCGCGACCTCGTTATCGCGGATGGCGCGCATCATGCGTCCCCATGGGGCGCGCAAGGCTTTTTCTGCTAGCCAAAACAGCCCCACCAACACCGCCACAAATAGTGACAGATAACACAATTTAACAATGATAGATGAGGCATTGGCAAGCGATTGCCCGCTTGTCTCGGCTAGTTGATTGAGCCATGCCTTTTGTTGCAGGTCAATTTCATACGGCACCGGACGCGGCAAACCGCTAACATTTTTCACCCCGCGCGCTAGCCAATCTTCGTTTTTGAGGATGTAAATCATAATCTCCGAAATGCCCAAAGTCGCAATCGCTAAATAGTCCGAGCGCAACCCCAAAGCAATGCGCCCCACCAACATGGCAACGATGCCCGCGACCACCGCCCCTACCGCCCATGACAGCAAAATCGGCAAGCCGAACCCGCCTAGATAGCCGCTTTTAGCAGGTTCCACCGCCTCAATCGCCACCACCGCCGCATCGGTAATATAACGCACCAGCCCATAACCTAGCACCAAAATCGCCGCCATAATGATATAACGTGCGCGCCGCGACAGCCTATGTTTCGTCATCCGCCAAAACGCGGTCGCAACGGCAATCACCACCGCCATCACCCCAAAGCCGAGCATCAAACGTCCGCCCCCGGCTTGCCATGCAGCCTCTACCGGCGGCATGGCAATCACCACCGCCGCTAACCCCCCCACGGCAACAAAGCCCATCACGCCAAAATTCACCAGCCCCGCATAGCCCCATTGCATATTCACCCCCAGCGTCATAATCGCCGAAATGACACAGAGATTGAGAATGTTAAACGCCACATTCCAGCTTTGCACCATGCCGACTATCGCCAGCAAAATGCCCATCAACGCAAACACCGCTATCACGCGCATATTCATATCACCTTCCCCCCGGCAATGCCTGTCGGTTTTAGAATCAGCACCAATACCAGAATCAAAAACGATAAGGCAATTTTGTAATCGGTGCTTAATAACTGCATCAAGCCTTGGGGTTCTAACGATTGCGGGAGCAGATACCCCAACACCCGCTTATAGGCAAAGGTGATGGTCAGTTCCGAAAAAGCAATGACAAACCCGCCCAAAATCGCCCCAATCGGTGAGCCTATGCCGCCAACAATCGCCGAGGCAAAAATCGGCAACAACAGCGACAGATAGGTGAAAGGTTTATAACTTTTATCCAGCCCATAAAGCGTCCCGGCGAGCGTCACCAGAAACGCCGTAATCACCCAAGTCACCAAAATCACCCGTTCGGGATTGATCCCCGAAAGCAAGGCGAGGTCTTCATTATTGGCATAGGCGCGCATAGATTTACCCGTGCGCGTATGGCGCAGAAACCAAAAAACAAACCCCACCATCAACACCGCGAGAATCAACGTCATGCCTTGGGTGGTTTTGATGGCAAGCCCCTCATTTAATCCGGTCATTTCTTTGAATTGGCGCGCGTTGATGATGAAACGTTGCCCGTCAAAAAAATTCTGGTCGTCAGGTCCGATGATAAAGCGAATCAACCCCCCGAGAAAAAACATCAATCCCATAGACACAATCAACATCGTCACCGGCGGGGCTTTGATGCTGCGGTAATAACGAAACACCAATCGGTCGGCGGTTAAGGTGAGCGCAATCACCGCCACAATACCAAACGGCAGAGCAAATAACGCCGTCGGCACAGCTCCAAAAGATATGCCTTGTGCCTGCATCCACCATGTCATCAAAATCGTTGTCATCGCCCCAAAAGACATCATCTCCCCATGCGCGAAATTGGAAAAGCGCAACACCGAATAAATCATGGTAATCCCCAACGCCCCCAACCCCAACTGACAACCATAGGTCAGCCCGGGAACGACAATAAAATTGGCAATCAGCACCAGTGCATTGATAATATCAACCATCCCTATCCCCCTAAAAATGTCTGGCGCACTTCCCGGTCGGCGAGCAGTGCTTTGCCACTATCGGTAAAACGATTTTCGCCCTGCACCAGCACATAGCCTTTATCGGCAATCTCTAACGCTTGGCGGGCGTTTTGTTCCACCATCAAAATAGCGATGCCTTGATGGGCTATGTCAATGATGCGGTCAAATAATTCATCCATAACGATGGGGGAGACGCCAGCGGTCGGCTCATCCAGCATCAGAATTTTCGGCTCCGTCATCAAAGCCCGCCCCACCGCGACTTGTTGGCGTTGCCCGCCTGATAACTCCCCCGCCAGTTGATGACGTTTCTCACGCAGAATCGGAAACAATTCAAAAACCTGTTCTTCGGCATCAGCAAAATCATCAGGATGCAGAAACGCCCCCATTTCAAGATTTTCCTCAACGCTCAATTCGGTGAATATATTAGCCGTTTGCGGGACGAATCCCATACCTAATTGCACCCGCATCTGTGGTTTGAGGGCACCAATATCCTGCCCATCCATCATCACCGCCCCCGATGTCAAATCCAACAAGCCAAAAAGCGCGCGCATAGCCGTAGATTTCCCGGCACCATTGGGCCCAACAATGACGGCAATCTCGCCCTGTTCCACGCCGATGGTGCAACCCTTTAATATGGTTGCCCCGCCATATCCTGCCACCATATCTTTGCCGATTAGGAAACTCATGCGCGTTGCTTTCTGTGGCGGCTACCGGTGCCGAGATAGGCTTCTATCACTTGTGGATTGGCTTTGACTTCCTTGGCGGTGCCTTGGGCGAGGACACTGCCCTCTGCCATGACAATGACCGGGGCGCACAGGCGGGCGATGAAATCCATATCATGTTCAATCATACAAAACGTATAGCCACGCTCGCGGTTGAGGCGCAAAATAGCATCGCCAATAGTTTTAAGGAGCGTGCGATTGACCCCCGCCCCGACCTCATCAAGAAAAACAATGCGCGCATCCACCATCATCGTCCGCCCCAATTCCAGCAATTTTTTCTGCCCGCCCGAAAGATTGCCCGCATATTCATCCGCCAAGCCAGCGAGTTGCAGAAAATCCAGCACATCATTGGCTTTTTGGGCGATGCTATGTTCTTCGGTGCGGATGCGGCGGGGGCGCAACCACACATTGAGCAGATTTTCCCCGGCTTGCGGAGACGGCACCATCATCAAATTTTCGCGCACGGTCAATGAGCCAAACTCATGCGCAATCTGAAACGTCCGCAAAAGCCCACGATGAAATAATTCATGCGGCGGCAAGCCAGTAATATCATCACCGCCAAGCATCACCTGTCCCGCATCGGGCTGATAGACCCCGGCAACAACATTAAAAAGCGTGGTTTTGCCAGCGCCATTCGGCCCAATCAACCCGGTGATAGACCCTTCGGCAATGGTCATTGATGCCCCATCCACAGCACGAATACCGCCGAATGTTTTGACCAGATTTTTGACACTAATCATTGGAGGGTCATCTAAAAGCAACAGGCGATTCGCTAAAAAAACGAACCGCCTGTTTTGTGCGTGTAGTCTAACGGAATTTAACCGTTACGTTTTCGCCGTTTTGGACTTCAATTTCGCGGTAATTCCCTGCGGATTCGCCGCCATTGACTAGCTCAACCGCCGATGCGCCGACATAATCAATCTCGGTGCCTTGGTCGATCATTTTGAGTGCTTTGCCCAACTCGCCGGGATAGACTTTTTCGCCGGGTGCGTTGGCAATGCCTTCAATATAGCCCTTGAAATCTTGGCTGTTGGTAGATTTGGCTTTCTGCATCGCCAGCATAATGAGCGCGGCGGCATCATACGATTCAGGCGCAAAAGGCCCATCGCCTTTGAAACCCGCATCGCTTGCCATTGATTGGAAAGTCGCCGCCCCAGGGCTATCGGTGCCGGGGAAATCGCCAATAGACCCATTGAGCGCCGGTCCAATGGCCTCGGGCAGACTATCGCCAATCATGCCATCGGGCATAAAGAAGCGGTCAAACGCCCCATTATCCAGCGAAGTTTGGATAATGCCCTTACCCCCTTGGTCAAGATAGCCAGCAACGATCAGGATATCGCCCCCAGCTTGTGCCAGCGAACCCACCTCAGCACTATAATCGGCTTTGCCATCTTCGTGGGGGATGTTGATGGTGATGGTGCCGCCGGCGGCGGTGTAATTCGCCTTAATGCTGTCGGCGAGACCTTTGCCATAATCATTGTTGGTATAGGTCATTGCCGCGGTTTTAATGCCGCGATCCATGAGGATATCGGTAACAACTTGCCCTTGCCGTGCATCCGAAGGTGCGGTGCGGAAAAATAAGCCGTCATCTTTCACCGTGGTCAGGGCAGGCGAGGTTGCCGATGGTGAAATCATCACCACGCCATTCGCCAGTGCCACATTTTCCAACATTGCGGTCGTCACGCCGGAACAATCACCGCCAACAATAGCGCTAATTTTATCCGAAGTGATAAGGCGTTCGGTGGTTGCGGTAGCGGCTTGCGCATCGGTGCAGGTGGTATCCCCACGCACGGGCGTTACTTTGAGCCCATCCATAAATGCCCCCGAATCATTGACCTCTTTCATAGCCAATTCCGCCCCCGCTGCCATATCAGGGGTCAGGGATTCAATAGGTCCAGTATAGCCAAGAATCACACCAATCTTGACATCACGCGCTACTTCAACGCCTCCTTCAGGTTTGTCGTCGCCATGACGACCGAGGAAGATTATCACCCCTCCAAGGACAATAACCAGCACAACTGCGAGTAGTATCTTCTTCATCGTTCATATTCTCCAAATGGTTAAAGTGTTTGCAGTGATAATAAAGTCATGTATCCGATTCTGCAAATAGTATTTCTTTGGTTGCTCTTAACGCGCGAATCCCGTATCAGTTTTAAGGTATTTTGGGCGAAAAAGGGGCATAAAGTGGCACAACAACGAATTCCAGCAACGATTATCACCGGCTTTCTTGGGGCGGGTAAGACGACACTCATACGGCATCTGATGACGCAAGCCGTTGATGCGCGTTTGGCTTTAATCATCAATGAATTCGGCGATGTTGGCGTGGATGGCGCCATAGCCAAAGCATGCGGGGCGGAATCTTGTGATGCTGATAGCATTATTGAGCTTGCTAATGGCTGTATCTGTTGCACGGTGGCGGATGATTTTTTGCCGAGTATGGAAGCCTTGTTGGAGCGCGACCCGCCGCCGACGCGTATTATTATTGAAACTTCGGGGTTGGCTTTGCCGCAGCCTTTGGTGCAAGCCTTTCATTGGCCGTCTATTCGTGCGCGCGTGATGCTTGATGGGGTGGTTAGTGTGGTGGATGGCGTCGCCCTCAGCCATGGGCGGGTAGCGGCGGATATGGATGCGCTAGAAACCCAGCGTCAGCTAGACCCCGAACTTGACCACCACACGCCCATCAATGCGCTTTTCCACGACCAGATTTCCGCCGCCAATATCCTCGTGATATCCAAAGCCGATATGATGGCAGAAACGGATATCAAAGCCGTGCGCGAAAAACTAACCCGCCTCACCAAAGGCACGACACCGATTTTAGAGGTCAATACCGCCACCGCCCCGCTAGATGCGATTTTCGGATTGGGGCTTGAGGATGAAGCATTAGCGCGCAGTGAACATGCCCACCATCACCACCACCATGATGAACACGACCATGATGATTTTAAGACGCTGATTCTATCGCTAGATGCGGTGGATGACCCCGCAGATTTAATCACGGCAATAAAGCAATGCGCCGAAAAACACGGCATTTTGCGCATTAAGGGTTTTGTTCGTGTCAAAGGGAAGGTCGCCCCCCTAGTCGTGCAAGGGGTCGGTGCGCGGGTTGAACATTACTACGCCCCTCATCCGGCACAAGAGGCCGGGCAATTAGTGGTAATCGGTTATGCGGATATGGATGCGGGCGCGCTTGCGGTGCGATTAAACGCGCAGCTGCAATGATGCGGGGGATGCAAAAACATGCACCTTCTCAATATTGAACAATCGGGCGACCTCTATACAAGCGGTGAGGCGGTGGATTTAGCCCAAAGCCCCGGACGCATTGTCATCCTCACCGCCGCCGATAGTGAAATCAGCCTGATGGCAGCGGCGGCACGGGCGCGTGGCTTGGGGGCGGGGGATTTGCGCTTGGCGAATTTATTGGCGCTCAACCATCCGTTTTCGGTGGATACTTATGTGGAAAAAACACTGGCGCAGGCGCAGTTGATTCTGGTGCGCTTATTAGGCGGGGTGGGGTATTGGGCGTATGGGGTGGAACAATTAAGCAGATTAGCCAAAGAAAAAAACATCCACCTCGCCATGATTGCCGGGGATGGTCGTCCTGATGCCGAACTGGCAAACTATTCAACCTTGCCCCCTGAAATTTTAGCACAACTCGCGGCGTATTTGGATCATGGGGGTTTGGATAATGCCGAGGCGTTGCTGATGGCATTAGACGATATCATAGCGGACACCAACACCGCCCCGCCCCCGCGTCCATTATTGAAAGCGGGGCTATATTGGCGCGATGCGCGGGTGGTGGATTTTACCGATATGGAAGCGATTTGGCGGGGCGAAAATCTAAACGAAGACGCACCGATTGCGGCGGTGGTGTGCTATCGGGCTTTGATGCAGGGGGGGCGGTGTGCGCCGATGGACGCGCTAATTTCCGCATTGACGGCTAGGGGGATTCGCGCCTTGCCCCTTTATGCCGCCAGCCTCAAAGATGCCGAATCCATTGAGATTATCGCCTCGCTTTTGCGTCAAGCCGATGCGGGGGTGATTATCAACGCCACCAGTTTCGCCGTATCCGACCCCGCCAATATGGATGCGCGTTGCGAACAATCATCTTCAAGTCAATCCCCGGGGGCATTCGGCGTCGTGGATGCGCCAGTGATTCAAATCATGCTCAGTGCCAGCACCCAAGCGCAATGGCAAGACAGCCTCGCCGGTTTGACCCCGCGCGATTTGGCTATGAATGTGGTGCTGCCCGAATTGGACGGGCGCATTATCAGCCGTGCCATTGGTTTCAAAACCCTGCCAAAACGCGACCCCCTAACCGAAGCCATGACCAGCGATTACGAAGCGCATCAAGGGCGGTGTGCTTGGGTGGCAGAATTGGCAAAAAATTGGTTAAATTTGCGGGCAAAGCCGCCGACAGAAAAACGCTTGGCGCTAGTGTTGGCGAATTATCCGAACCGCGATGGGCGCCTGGCGAATGGGGTGGGGCTTGATACGCCGGCGAGTGCTTTGGTGGTTTTGCGGGCATTGGCAGGGGCGGGGTATGTTGTTGGTGATTTGCCTGACGATACAGAAACGCTGATGCAGACCATATCTACCCGCCCCACCAATAGCGGTATTGAAGGACGTGCGGTGGATGCGTGGCTCCCCTTGGCGGATTATCAACGCCATTTTGCAGCCCTGCCCAAGCCAACGCAAAAACTGATTCGCGCCCGTTGGGGCGCGGCGAAAAGCGACCCGATGCTTGGCACTGCCCCCGATGGTGCCTCGGCTTTCGCCTTGCCGGTGGTGATGCAAGGACAAGTCGCCATCGCCATCCAACCAGCACGGGGTTATAATATAGACCCCAAATCCAGCTATCATTCCCCCGACCTGCCGCCCCCGCATCATTATCTAGCGTTTTACTTTTGGTGTCGGCATCATCATCAAGCCGATGCGATGATTAGCCTTGGCAAGCACGGCAATTTGGAATGGCTTCCCGGCAAGGCATTGGCGCTTGATGCTGCATGCCTCCCTGAAATATGCGGCGGGGCAATGCCGCATTTTTATCCCTTTATCGTCAATGACCCCGGCGAGGGCAGCCAAGCCAAACGGCGGAGCGCGGCAGTGATTCTAGACCACCTCACCCCCCCGATGACGCTAGCCGATAGCCACGGGGTGATGGCAGAACTAGAAGCCAGCATGGATGAATATTATGAAGCAATAGGCGTGGATAAACGGCGGCGGGCTTTGCTGATGGAGGATATTTTGGCACAAGCCGAACGCGCCGGACTCGCCCAAGATTGCGGCATTGTCGCCAGCGATAGCATGGATGAAAAATTATTTAAGCTGGATAATTTTCTTTGCGACATTAAAGAAATGCAGATCCGCGACGGGCTACATATTTTCGGGCAGATGATGGAAACCCCGCAATTTGTAGATTTGCTAGTGGCGATTCTCCGCATCCCGCGCGGTGATGGTGCGGGGGGGAATCAATCGCTATTGCGGGCGTTGGCGTGCGATATTTTGGGCGATGCCGAATTTGACCCACTCACCTGCACCCGCGCCGAAAATTGGCAAGGCGCGCGTCCATCGGTGTTGGCGGAAATGGATGATGCCAAATGGCGCAGTCAAGGCGACACGGCAGAACGCCTGCACCGCCTAGCCCGCCAACTCGTGGCAGATGAACGCACCGCCCCCAAAACATGGAAGCAAACGCACCTCGTGCTGAAACACGCCCTCCCCGCATTGCGCCAAGCCATCAGCCAATCCCCCCTTGACGAGGTGCGTTTTTTACTGCGGGGACTAGCCGGAAAATACGTGCCAGCAGGCGCATCAGGCGCCCCCACGCGCGGCAAGGTTGAGGTGCTTCCCACCGGGCGTAATTTTTTCTCAGTGGATACGCGGGCTGTGCCAACCCCGGCGGCGTGGCGCATCGGTTGGGCTTCGGCAGGGGCGATGATTGACCGCTATGTGCAGGACCACGGCAACTATCCCCAATCCATGGTGCTATCGGTGTGGGGGACGGCAAATATGCGCACAGGGGGCGATGATTTAGCCCAAGCCCTCGCGCTCATGGGCGTGCAACCCAAATGGGAGACCGCCAGCCGCCGCGTCATCGGTTTTGATATTATGCCGGTGAGTGTGTTAGGGCGTCCAAGGGTGGATATCACTTTGCGCGCATCAGGATTTTTCCGCGATGCCTTCCCGAGCCAGATGACGCTTTTTGATAAAGCGGTGCGGGCGGTGGCGGCACTTGACGAATCGGCGGAGGACAACCCGCTAGCGGCAAATTACCGCCGCGAATATGGTGCATGTATCAGCGCAGGAATGGGCGATGAGGACGCCACCCGCATTGCCGGCTTCCGCATTTTCAGCACCCCCCCGGGCAGTTATGGTGCCGGCATGCAGACGCTCATTGATGAGGGGCTTTGGCAAAGCCGTGCCGATTTCGCCGAGGTGTTTTTGAGTTGGGGCAGCTATGCCTATGGCGCGGAGGAAAGCGGTGTCGCCGCACAAGGCGCATTCACCCGCCGTCTCAAATCCATAGACGCGGTGCTACACAACCAAGATAACCGCGAGCATGATATTTTAGATTCGGATGATTATTACCAATTCGCCGGCGGGCTAGGGGCGACGATTGCTACGCTCAAAGGCGCGGATGTGCCGATTTACCTGGGCGACCATGCATTAGGCGATGCGCCACGCGTACGCAGTTTGGGCGAGGAAATCTCGCGCATCATTCGCGGGCGGGCTTCAAACCCGAAATGGATTAGTGGGGTGATGCGCCACGGCTATAAAGGGGCGTTTGAAATGGCGGCGACTTTGGATTATCTATTCGCCTTCGCCGCGACAACACGGCAGGTGGAAGACCACCATTTTGATGCGCTATTTGATGGCTGGATGGCGGAGGTGCCGGTGGCAGAATTTATCCAAAAACATAATCCCGCGGCGTGGGATGAAATGCTAAAAAGGTTTCAAGAGGCGGTGGATAGGGGGCTTTGGCAGCCGAGGCGCAATATGACGCGAGAAACACTAGCGCAATATCAAAAAAACCGCCACAATAAGAGATGCAACCCCGAACCACAAAAGAGGCTAAAATGACCGACAACAAAGACGACATCGCCAAACACAACAGCAAAATGGCAAAAAAGAAAGCCGCCCGCGACCGCATTATGGCGACTAAAACCGAAGAAAAGGGACTCATCATCGTGCATACGGGCAAGGGCAAGGGCAAATCCTCGGCGGCGTTCGGTATGATTTTCCGCCATATCGCCCACGGGATTCCCTCGGCGGTGGTGCAGTTTATTAAGGGCGGGCTTTCCACCGGCGAGCGCGATTTAATCACGCAAAATTTCGCCGATATTTGTGCGTTTCACACCATGGGCGAGGGCTTTACATGGGAAACGCAGGATAAAGAACGCGACATCGCCGCCGCCGGGGCCGCGTGGGAGAAAGCCAAAACCCTGATTCGTGATACGCGCTATCGCATGGTGTTGCTTGATGAGATCAACATCGCTATGCGCTATGGTTATATTGACGAATCTGCGGTGATTGCGTTCCTTAAAGATGAAAAACCGCCCATGACGCATGTGGTGCTAACCGGACGCAATGCCAGCGATGCTTTGATAGAATCTGCGGATTTAGCCACGGAAATGACGCTCCTAAAACATCCATTCCGTTCAGGCATCAAGGCACAGATTGGCGTGGAATACTAATGACCCCAAGCATTATGGTGCAAGGGGCGGGGTCTAATGTCGGCAAATCGGTGCTAGTGGCAGGGCTGTGCCGCATATTCGCAAGGCGTGGGGTGCGGGTGATGCCGTTCAAGCCACAGAATATGTCCAACAATGCCGGGGTGACGGCGGATGGCGGCGAAATCGGGCGGGCGCAAATGTTGCAAGCACGAGGGGCAGGGGTTGAACCCCGCACCGATATGAACCCGATTCTGCTCAAGCCCGAAAGCGATAGCGGCGCGCAAATTATCGTCCAAGGGCAACGTTATGGCACTATGCTAGCGCGCGATTATGGGCAACATAAAACCCGCCTCCTGCCAAAAGTTATGGAAAGTTATGCGCGTATTGCGGGAGATGCGGGGCTGGTAATTATTGAAGGTGCGGGAAGCCCTGCCGAGACCAATCTACGTGCGGGCGATATCGCCAATATGGGCTTTGCCGAGGCGGCGGATGTGCCAGTGATTCTAATAGGCGACATTGACCGCGGCGGGGTGATAGCCAGCCTAGTCGGCACGCATCAAGTATTAGAAGCGACAGATTCCGCACGCATTAAGGGCTTTATCATCAATAAATTTCGCGGGGATTCGGCGTTGTTCGCTGAGGGGATGCGGGCGATTGCCGAAGCGACCGGCTGGCAAAATTTAGGCATTGTGCCGTGGTTCACGGAAGCCGCACACCTCCCCGCCGAAGACATTCTTGATCTTACCCCCACCACCCAAGCGACAGGCGCATACCATATCGCCGTGCCAATCCTCCGCCGCATCGCCAATTTTGAAGACCTAGACCCACTCATGCAAGACCCGGCTTTTCGCGTGACGTTGGTGGAGGCGGGGATGCCTCTGCCCGCGGATGCCGATATGGTGCTTTTGCCCGGGTCAAAATCCACCATTGCCGATTTGGAATTTTTACGCGAACAGGGCTGGGATGCGGATATAAAATTCCTCCGCCGCCACGCCAAAGCGGTGGTGGGATTGTGCGGGGGCTATCAGATGCTCGGGAAGTGGATTCACGACCCCGATGGCATTGAAGGCAAGGCGGGAAGCGTTGCAGGCTTGGGGTTATTGGATGTGGAAACCACCTTGCGCGCCGAAAAAATGCTAGGGGCGGTAGCCGGGGTGGAGGTGGCGACAGGTGCCAATGTGCAGGGCTATGAAATCCATCTAGGCGCAACCACAGGCAGCGATTGCACCCGCCCGATGCTGATAGATTTATCAGATGGACGCGCGGGGGATGGTGCGGTTAGTGCCGATGGACAGGTGGCGGGATGCTATCTGCACGGGCTTTTTGCTAGCGATGAATTGCGCCGTGCATGGCTTGAAAAAGCAGGGGCAGGGGCGAGCGATTTCATTTTTGAAGACCACATAGAGACCGTGCTAGAACGACTAGCCGACCATTTAGAAGCGCGTTTAGATATAGGGGGCATCGCCAAAATTGCTGGGCTAAACTAGTTAGGCGCAGCTTCTTTTTGCCGCATCCGCGTGATTTCCGCAGGTGCTATGCCGAGTTTTTTCAACACGGGATGTTTCGCATCAACCACCCGCCAAAACGGCAGAGGCGCATCATCAATACTGAAAACAGCCAAAACTTCCTCGATGGCGATGCGCAGAAATATCCCCGTGGATAGCGGACAGCTATTATCCGCCCCCATTTTTTTGGCAAGGTCAAAGCGCATTTTTTTAGGCGTAATGGTTGTGCCTTTGGGGATTTGCTTGATGTATTTGGCGATTTCCTCGGGGGAGGAGATTAACATTTTGTCGCCAGCATTCATATCGCTGAATTTTTTGTTTAATGTTTTGACAATGTTGCGGGATTTGTTGGGGCGGTTCTTTTGCATGATATTGACCTCAAAATCGTATGAACATAGCGGGCGCACATAACACCACCATCAACGCGATGAGACGCCAGAAATAGCGGAGGGCTTGGCGTATGTCAAGCACACCCGCCTCGCGTCCTTCGGCGTTGAGGGGGGCATCGGTGCTAAAGCGGACGCCGTATTGGCGAGGACCGGCGAGGCGCACATTTAACGCCCCTGCCATCGCCGCTTCGGGGTAGCCGGCATTGGGGGAGCGATGTTTTTTTGCATCCCGCCACATGACGCCGAGGGCTTGGCGGGTGCGGGGTATGGATGCTAGGGCTAACAACACGCCACTCAACCGTGACGGAATCAAATTCGCCACATCATCCAACCGCGCCGCCCCCCAACCAAACGCCAAAAACCGCGACGACCTATGCCCAATCATACTATCGGCAGTGTTGATGATTTTATAGGCAATGATGCCCGGCAGACCAAACAGCAGATAGTAAAAAGCAGGTGCGACCACGCCATCGGCTAGGTTTTCGGCGGTGCTTTCAATGCTGGCGCGGGCGATAGCGGGCGCGTCTAAATTGTCAGGATTGCGCCCGACAATGCGCGCAACTTCTTGGCGGGCATCGGCGAGATTGCCACTAGCGAGCGCGCTTGCAACCGCCCGCACATGTTGGTCAAGACTCCGCCCCGCCAACAAAATTGCCACCACCAAAACTTCAAACCACACCCCATCAAGCACCAACCCCAAAAGCACCCCCAACACCACCAACACGGCAATCGCTACCGCCCCGAGCCAACGGCGATAAATCCCGCGCCAACCCCGCCGATTAAATTTTTTTTCAAGCCCGCCAATGCACCACCCGAACACCACCACCGGATGCGGAAGCCGCCGCCACAACCAATCAGGGTCGCCAATCACCGCATCAATAACCAACGCCACCGCCAACAAAACGGCGCGTTCATCAAAAGCGAAAAAATCAAATACAGCGAGCATAATGTTTTTGATTGCTGGTGCGGTCAATCCGTATTATACCATGTGAAAGGGTTCCTTGTTAGAGGCAAGGTGGAATTGATCTTGGGATGCGGTTGATTCGCTTAAACGTGCGGAAACTAACCCCAAGGCCCGAACATGAAAGCGGTATCCACCTACGCCTAAAACGCAGAATTCTATTTGGCAAAAAGGGGCGACCGCTATGAGATATCATTTGTTTTTGACGCTTTTACTGGCAGGATTTCTGCCGCGCTTATCGTATGCACATTTCGGGCATTTGGGCGAGCTGGCAGGGCATAGCCATTGGGTCGCTGGCGTGGCAGTAGCGGTTGCAGTTGCGGTGCTGTGGGGGCGGATTAAAGCTAAGGCGAATCAGGATGATGATGCAGAAGCCCCCGAAACAGAAGGCGAAGAAGCTAATGCCTAACTCTCCCCCAAAATACGGCGTGATGATTTGCGGGCATGGGAGTCGTTCGGCTTCGGCGGTGGCGGAATTTGCCGGGCTTGCCGAGGTTTTGCGCGGGTATTTTCCTGATTGGCCGCTGGAATATGGCTATTTGGAATTCGCACAGCCGATTATCAAAACCGGACTAGATAAATTGCGCGCGCAAGGGGTGGAGCATATTTTGGCGGTGCCGGGGATGCTGTTCGCGGCGGGGCATGCGAAAAATGATATTCCTTCGGTGCTCAATCGCTACGCCGCCGAACACGGCATCACCATAGAATACGGACGCGAATTGGCGATTGATTTGAAAATGCTAGCTGCGGCGGGGGCGCGGGTTGTTGAGGCGTTAGATGAAGCCGATAAAACCGCAGCAATCCCCCGCCATGATACGTGTTTGGTGGTGATAGGACGCGGGGCATCTGACCCTGATGCCAATTCCAATGTGTCAAAACTGGCGCGCATGTTGGTGGAAAGTCTGGGGCTTGGCTGGGGTGAGGTCGGGTTTTCCGGGGTGACATTTCCGTTGGTAGAACCGTGCCTCGCGCGTGTAGTAAAATTGGGTTTTTCGCGTATAGTGGTGTTTCCTTATTTTTTATTTTCGGGAATTCTCATTGACCGCATTTATGGTTTCACCGATGTGGTGGCATCGCGCCACCCCGAAATTGATATCATCAAAGCCCGCTATCTAGGCGACCATCCGCAAGTTTTGGCAAGTTTCAAAGAACGTGTGCATGAAATTTTGGACGGGCAGAATCTGATGAATTGCGCCCTCTGCAAATACCGCGAGGCAGTGCTAGGTTTTGAAGATGAAGTAGGCGCACCTCAACAAAGCCACCACCACCATGTAGAAGGCAAGGGCGGGGCGGCGCACGGATGCAATGTTGATGAATGTAGCCTTTGCGATGATTTCTGCACCGGTGCCTGTCGCCTAGAATCGCATCACCACCATCATCACGACCACGACCATGACCATGACCATCATCACCATCCTTACCCCCATGCCGACCACCCGCTTGGACCGCGTTCGGTTTTGGATAAAGACAAAGACTAATGGCGCAATCTGATTATCTCAAAGACCCGGCGGCGATTTACGCGCTATCCTTCGCGCGCGTGCGTGAAGCCGTGCCGGCACTAACAAAACTCCCGCCGCCCCTAGCATCAGTGCTGACGCGCATCATCCACGCCTCGGCACAAGCTGATGTTATGGAAGATCTAGCATGGAGCGCGCATGCGGTAGAAAACGCCGTCGCCGCGCTCAAAAAAGGCGCGCCGATTCTATGCGATTGCAGTATGGTAGCGGCAGGCATCACGCAAAAATTTCTACCCGCCGATAATGCGGTGCTAGTGCCACTAACCGGCGATGGCATCGGCGCCGAAGCCGAACGGCTCAACACCACACGCGCGGCGGCGGCGGTGGAACATTGGCAAGGCGACCTAGCCGGGGCGATAGCAGTTTTCGGCAATGCCCCGACAGCACTATTTCATCTATTGGAGGGGCTATCGCGGGGCTGGGCGCGTCCGGCGGTGATTTTGGGGTTTCCTGTGGGTTTTGTCGGGGCGAGCGAATCCAAAGCCGCGCTAACTGAAAGCGCACACGAATTCATCACCATCAGGGGCAAGCGTGGCGGCTCTGCTATGGCGGCGGCGGCGGTGAATGCGCTGGCATTGCTGGCACAAGAGGGGGAGGCGCGCGATGATTTGGCTTGATATTATCGGCATCAGCGAGGCGGGGTTGGATGGGCTAAGCGCAGAACAAATCACCCGCATCAAAAACGCCAAGCACGTCATGACGGCACAACGTTGGCTAGATGCGTTGCAAAAAATGGGGGTGGCGGCGGAGGCATGGCCTAGCCCCTTTGCCGATGTCTATGCGCGCCTTGAATCGTGGCGGGGCGAGGCGAGCGTCATTCTGGCGACCGGCGACCCGCTTTGGTATGGGGCGGGGAGCGCGCTAGTGAAAAAATTTCCCATGGATGAAATCCGCATTGACCCCGCCCCGTCAGGCTTTCAACTGGCGGCGAGCCGTATGGGTTGGATAATGGATGGCGTGACGACGATGACGCTACATGGGCGCGATATTGCGTTGATTCGGCGCGAGATTATGCCGAGTGCGCGCA
Source organism: uncultured Alphaproteobacteria bacterium (assembly GCA_958431225.1). Classification (GTDB taxonomy): domain Bacteria; phylum Pseudomonadota; class Alphaproteobacteria; order Puniceispirillales; family UBA1172; genus UBA12202. The sequence goes on from OY288107.1 coordinate 1,345,191, forward strand.
TTCTGATTCTAGCCGATGATGCCACCACCCCGCAAAAAACCGCCGCCGAATTAGTGGCATTAGGGGCAGGGGAAGCGGTGCTGTGCGCGCTCCAACATATCGGCGGGGAGGCGGAAGCACGTGCGGAAGGCACGGCGCGCATCTGGGCAAAAAAACCGCCCAAAATTGCCGATTTCCACGTGTTAGCGGTGGCGTGTCCCGCCGTGATAGACGGGTTTTTGGGGCGAGGGGCAGGCTTGCCCGATTCGGCTTATAGGCATGACGGACAACTCACCAAAGCGGAGGTGCGGGCGATGACTCTGGCGCGTCTGCAACCGGTGGCGGGGCAGTTGCTTTGGGATTTGGGGTGCGGGTCTGGGGCGGTGGGCATTGAATGGATGCGGGGGGCGCATCAAGCCCGTGCCATCGGTGTTGATTGCCGTGCTGACCGCATCAAAATCGCCACAGCTAACGCACGAAATTTGGGTGTTCCCAACTGGCAAGGCATTGAGGGCGACAATCGCGCGGTGCTAGGCGAATTGCCGCCGCCTGATGCGGTATTTATCGGTGGCGGCTTATCGCGGGAATTGGTGGAAGATGTGCTGGCACGGCTCAAACAAGGCGCACGATTGGTGGCAAATGCGGTGACGTTGGAAAGCGAGGGCTTGCTCATCGCCCTGCATCAGCAATATGGCGGGCGGTTGGTGCGCATTGCCATAAGCCATGCCGAACCCATAGGCGCGTATCACGGCTGGCGCAGCGCCATGCCGGTAACGCAGTGGCAATGGGTGAAAACCGATGGCTAAAAAGGGCATTTTATTCGGCGTCGGTGTCGGCACCGGCGACCCTGAATTGGCTACCCGCAAAGCATGGCGTGTGGTGGGCGAAGCCGATGTGGTGGCATACCCCGCCCCGGATGAAGGAGGTAGTTTCTCACGGCAAATCATGGCGGAGGCAATCAGCCCCGATGCCATTGAAATGCCGATTGTCGTGCCGATGATTGCCGGTGCCGCCCCTGCCCATGCGGTCTATGATGCGGCGGCGGCGCGCATCAAAACCTATTTGGATGCGGGGCTAAATGTGGCGGTGTTGTGCGAAGGCGATGCGTTATTTTATGGCTCGTTCATGTATGTGTTGGCGCGCCTCAAGGATGAATATCAGGTGGAAATGGTGGCGGGGGTATCGTCTTTGATGGCGGCGGCTTCGGCGGCACAGCAACCTCTGGCGAGCCGTGCGGATGTGCTTTCGGTGGTGCCGGCGCCCCTTGATGATGCGCGGTTGGAGGCGGCGATTTTGGGCGCGGAATCCGTGGCGATTATCAAATTGGGACGGCATTTGGCGCGGGTGCGGGGGGTGCTAGAACGGCTAGGGTTTTTGGATGACGCGCTCTATATCAGCCACGCCAGCCTACCGCATCAGCAATTTCTGCCCCTAGCCGATGCCCCCGCAGACGCGCCCTATTTTTCCATGATTCTGCTGTATAAAGGGGATGCGTTGTGGGGATAGAAAAACCAATCGTCGTCAGCCTCACCCGCCACGGCGCCGATTTAGCACGGGGGCTAGGCATGGAATGGCACGCCCGCACAGGCAGTTTTGACGGCGCCAAACCGCACGTTGAATTCGCCGACACGCCCGCACATTTGCGCGCGATTTTTGCCATGGGGCGTCCGCTGATTGGCATTTGTTCCGTGGGGATTCTGGTGCGCGCATTGTCGGGGCAGTTGGCGGATAAATGGGCTGAGCCGCCAGTGATTGCCGTGGCGGATGATGGCTCGGCGGTGATTCCAGTGTTGGGCGGGCATCGCGGGGGCAATCATCTAGCACGACAAATTGCCGATATTTTAGGGGTCGCCCCCGCCATCACCACCGCCAGCGATTTGCGCTTGGGCGTGAGCCTAGATGCGCCGCCGCCGCCGTTTATGTTGGCGGATGCGGAATCGGTGCGGGGGGTTATGGCAAGGCTAAATGACGGGGTGGGGGTGCGTTTAGTTTCTGACCTGCCCGAAAATCTAAAACCGATTAGTGATGCTTGGTGCGATTGGTTATCATCTCTAAAAAATAAAGAATCCGATGCGGGAGAAATAATTTTGCGCCTAACTTTACACCCGCAAAACCCCACGCCGAATCACCTAACCTACCACCCAAAAATCGCCTGTTTAGGCGTAGGTGCATCGCGGGGATGCCCGCCTGATGAAATGCGCGCATTGGTGGAAAGCCTACTCAGAGACCACGCATTAAGCCCCCATATCATCACCGGCATTTATAGCGTTGATGTCAAAGCCGATGAAATCGCCTTGCACGAATTAGGCGCGCATTTAGACCGCCCCCCACGCTTCTACCCCGCCCCCCGCCTTGAAGCCGAAACCCCGCGCGTGGCAGAACCCTCATCAGTGGTATTCAAAGAAATCGGCACCCACAGCGTCGCCGAAGCTAGTGCCTTGGCGGCGGCGGGGGCAGATGCTTGCATCCTCGCCCCCAAACGCAAAAGCCACCACGCCACCGCCGCCCTCGCCATCAGCCCCATCGGCAAAAATTTAGGCGCGGAAAGCACGGCACGCGGGCGGTTAATGCTGATAGGGATAGGTCCCGGCAAAGCGGCATGGCGCACGCCTGAAGCCTCGGCGATGGCGCGCGAAGCCGATGAATTGGTGGGCTATGGGCTTTATCTTGACCTGTTGGGGGCGGATAAACCGCGCAAGGATTTTGCGCTAGGCGAGGAAGAAACACGGGCGCGTTATGCGTTAGAGGAGGCGGCGCAAGGCAAAAATATCGCGCTGATTTGTTCCGGCGATGCCGGGGTCTATGCGATGGGGGCGTTGGTGTTTGAATTGCTTGACCGCCCCGAAAATGCCGGCGGGGTTAGCGCATCTGCACGGCGGGTTGAGGTGCAAACCACCCCGGGCATTTCCGCGCATCACGCCGCCGCCGCCAAAAGTGGGGCGTTGCTCGGGCATGATTTCTGCACGATTTCGCTGTCGGATTTGCTCACCCCATGGGCAGAAATTGAAACCCGCATCACCGCCGCCGCCCAAGGCGATTTCGTCATTGCTTTTTACAACCCGGTCTCACGCCGCCGCCGCCAAGGACTCGCCAAAGCAAAAGCGATTCTATTAGCCCACCGCCCCGCCACCACGCCGGTGATATTGGCATCTAATTTGGGGCGCAAGGAAGAAGCCGTGCGCTTCCGCACCCTCGCCAGCCTTGAAGTGGATGAGGTGGATATGCTGACGTTGGTGTTAGTAGGGGCATCATCATCGCGGCATTTGCAGGTGGGGATGGAGGACAAAGCCTACACCCCGCGTGGTTATGCCAATAAAGGTGATACCAAAAAAGGGAGGGACGCATGACCGTGTATTTTATCGGTGCCGGTCCCGGCGACCCTGAATTGATTACCATTAAAGGACGCGATTTGATTCGGCGGTGCGGGTGCTGTCTCTATGCGGGGTCGTTAGTGCCGCCCGAAATTGTCGCCGAAAGCCAAGCCGAAATCATCCGCGACACCGCCCCCATGACGTTGGATGATATTATATATTTGATAGTAGAGGCGCATGAAAAGGGCGCGGATATAGCGCGCGTGCATTCCGGCGACCCATCGCTTTATGGGGCCATTGCTGAACAAATTCAACGGTTAGGGGCGTTGGGGATCGATTATAAAATTGTGCCGGGGGTGCCAGCTTATGCGGCGGCGGCGGCGGAACTTGGCATGGAATTGACGATTCCCAATCTAGCACAGACGCTTATTTTAACGCGCTCGGCGATGAAATCATCGCCCATGCCCCCGGGCGAGGAGCTAGAAACCCTAGCCCGCAGTAAAGCCACTTTGGTGATTCACCTATCCGTGCGTAATCTGCGTGAAATTGAACGGGTGCTGACGCCGATTTATGGTGCTGATTGTCCGGTGGTGGTGGCGTATCGTGTCGGTTGGAAAGACCAGCAATTTTTGTTCGGCGACCTGACCGATATCCGCCAAAAAGTTAGGGATGCGAAAATTACCCGCACGGCATTGATTTTTGTCGGGCGGGGATTAGACCATAAGGGCGCGATGCGTTTTTCCGCGCTTTATGATAAAGACCACGTGCATATTTTGCGCCCTAAACCCGGCAATCAAGGCAACTAAGATGCGGCGATGAGATGCGCGTAAGACCCACAAACGCTCCCCCGCACCGAACCTATCGCACCTAAATCCGTGCCGTCTTTATCGCGGGCGGTGAATAGATTTGCGCCTTTTTGTTCCATACAGGTGGTGTAATGGAATTCATGCCCGAACGCATTTTGCGGTAGCGGCACATTCGCCAAGCACTCCAGTTGCCGATAGCCTAAATGCAATTTGGTTTCGGCAAAACTAGTGATGACATCCAACAGCCCCAGCATCGGCACACGCACGCCATCCTGCCCGATAATCGCCTGCCCCAACACCATATACCCCCCGCACTCGCCATAGATAAAAACCGATTTTTTTGCCAATGCGCGCAAAGATTCCTGCCAGTTTTGATTGGCGGCGAGGCGGTCTAAATGGAGTTCGGGATAGCCCCCGGGCAAATAAACCATATCGGCAGTCGCATCGGGGGCTTCATCATTGAGGGGCGAGAAGGGCAAAATTTCCGCACCCCCCCGCCGCCAACCATCAAGCACATGCGGATAGGCAAACGCAAACGCCGCATCTTGGGCAACCGCAATGCGTTGTGCCGGTGGGGGCAAGGCGGTGATGGCATTATTGGTTGGCGGCGGGGCGAGGGGCGTGGCTAATGCCAATAGGCGGTCAAGGTCAATATGCGTCTCCATCTGCGCTGAGGCTTCGGCAATAATTCCCGCGAGATTGCCATGTTCCAACAATTCCGACGCTTGCACCAACCCCAAATGCCGTGAGGGAATCGCCAATGCCTCCGCACTAGGCAAGCCCCCCAATAAAGGCATCCCCACCGCTTCCATAGCATCACGAATCATATCTAAATGGCGCGGACTACGGCAATGATTAACAATCACCCCAGCGATGCCAGTATTGGCAAAATGTGTTTTCAGCATCTTATCCAACCCCGCCGCTAACATGGCGGCGGTTTCGGCAACCCCCCGCGCATCTATAATCAGAACCATCGGCACGCCTAATATATTGGCGAGGGTAGCCGTGCTAGCCTTGCCCCCATCGGCAACCCCCATCGCGCCTTCAATGATGAGCGTGTCGCTGTTTTGGCGGTGCGCGAGCTGACGAATCAATCCCGCCCCCATAGCAAAAGCGTCAAGATTCACCGACACCCCGCCACCGAGCGCAACGCCATGAAAAGCCGGGTCAATATAATCAGGTCCCGCTTTCGCCGCACCCACCGCCACCCCGCGCGCTTTCAATGCACCGAGCAAACCAAGAGTTATCAAAGTTTTCCCCGCCCCCGAAGCCGCGGCAGTTATCGCCAATCCGCGCTTAACCATTACGCGCTATCCTCACGTTCATGCTCATGGTCACGGCTACCGAGCGGGTCAAGATGGCGCACTTCCTCCCCCGCCATCTGCCCCAACCAATCGAGGCATTGGCGCATTTTCACAATCTCGCCCACGGCAATAATCGCGGGCGGTTGGATATTATGTTGGCGCACATCTTGGTCGGCTTGCCCTAGCGTCGTTTCAAGCACCTGCATATTGGGCAGGCTAGCATTGCTGACCACGGCAACCGGCTCCCCCCCATCGCGCCCTCCTTGTATGAGCCGCGCACAAATCTCGCCCAAATGTTTCATCGCCATATACATGATGATGACTTGGCTCCCTTTGGCGATGGCTTGCCAATTCACCGCAGACGGCGTCAGCCCGTGGCGGTCATGCCCGGTCAAAAATGTGACGGCTTGATTGATGTCGCGGTGGGTGAGGGGAATCCCCGCATAAGCCAACCCGCCAATCCCTGCCGAAATCCCCGGCAGAATGCGAATTGGAATACCCGCGCGCACGAGGCTTTGTGCTTCTTCCCCGCCGCGTCCAAACACGAACGGGTCGCCGCCTTTGAGCCGTAATACTTTCCGCCCCGCCCGTGCCAATTCAATCAGGCGCAAGGAAATATCGCGTTGGTTAGGTGATGGTTTCCCCCCACGTTTCCCGGCATATTCAACCTCCGCATCTTCACGCGCCCAATCAAGAATGCGCGGGTCAATCAGCGCATCATAGACAATAAAATCGGCTTGCTGAAGCGCATTAAGCACCTGCAAAGTAATCAGGCTAGGGTCGCCGGGCCCCGCACCCGCCAGCCACACCCAGCCCGGCAGAAATTCTGGCCATTCCGCATCACGCATAGGCGGTAAGCTTGTATCTGGACGCTGTGGCATGAGATATAGATTCCTAAACGATTATGGGCTAGTCTATAATATAATGAATTCGCGCATCAAAACAACACTTCGCTTTGGTTGGACGACTGGCACTTGTGCGACTGCGGCGGCGGCGGCGGCGTATCAAGCCATGCTGACAGGGGCTTTTCCTGAAAAAATGCGCGTGGAAACGCCATCGGGCAAACTGGCGGATTTAGCGATTTCCTATAGCGATAGCGATGGCGTGGCCTATACGGCGGGGGTGATTAAGGATGCCGGGGATGACCCCGATGTGACGCATGGCGCCGAAATTCGCGCGACTATCGCCAAAAATAAAACAGGGGCGGGGATTGCATTCATCGGCGGTGTAGGCGTGGGGCAAGTCACGCGCGCCGGGCTTCCCATCCCCGTAGGCGCACCTGCCATCAACCCGGTGCCACGCCAAATGATGCACGATGCCATCAACAATCTAGCGGCGGAATTGGGGGGCAGCACCGATATCACCATCACCATCTCCGTGCCAAAGGGCGCCGAACTAGCACAAAAAACATGGAATCCGCGCCTAGGCATTGAGGGCGGGATTTCCATTCTAGGCACAAGCGGCGTCGTGCGTCCGTTTTCATGTTCGGCGTGGATAGCCTCCATCCATCAAGGCATTGATGTCGCGGTTGCAGGAAATTTCACGCATATTGCCGGGGCGACTGGCTCCACTAGCGAATCTGCGGTCAAGGCACGTTACGAGCTACCCGATGTGGCGTTGATTGATATGGGGGATTTTGTTGGCGGCATGTTGAAATATCTGCGCCGCCATCCGCTGCCGCGCGTGAGTGTCGCTGGCGGTTTTGGCAAAATGATCAAATTGGCACAAGGGGCAATAGACCTACATTCACAGCGGAGCCAAATTGATTTCGGTGCGTTAGGTACATTAGCGGGGGAATTGGACCTGCCCGAAACCGCCATCACCAACGCCAACACCGCCCTAGAAGTGCTTGAGATATTAGGCGCAAAAAACCAGCATATTTTGACCGAAGCCATCGCCGCCGCTGCGCTCAAAACCTGTCGGCAGGTGCTAGGCAAATCTGCCGTGCGTTTGGGGGTGGTGTTGGTTAATCGCAACGGCGACATCATCGCTGAGAAAGACGAGACATGAAACAGCATCTATTGATTTTGGGCGGCACATGGGAGGCACGGCAATGCGCCGACTATGCGGCAGAGGCGGGATGGACAGCAACATTTTCGCTAGCAGGGGTGAGCGCAACGCCTAAACCCGTGCCTATACCCATGCGCGTGGGCGGTTTTGGTGGCGGGGCAGGATTAGCGGCGTGGATGCGAGATGAGGGCATCACGCATTTAATAGATGCCACCCATCCTTACGCCGCGAAAATATCGGCAAATGCGGCGGAGGCGGCGGGCTTGGCGGGGGCGAAACGTCTGGCACTATACCGCCCAGCTTGGCAAGCGGCGGCGGCGGATGATTGGCACGAATTCGCCGATTTCCCCGCGCTTTTCGCGGCAGTTCCCAACACCGCGCATCTATTCCTAGCCGGCGGGCAAGCGGGGCTTGATGCGCTTCCCCAACATAGAAAATTCCGCACCACCGCCCGCATATTAGAACCCCCAAAAAACCTGCCCCAAGATGTAAATATAATCCGCGCCCTCCCTTCCACCGATACGGAGGACGAGGTGGCACTATTTCAAAAACTAGGCATCACGCATTTAGCCGCGAAAAATGCCGGGGGGCAGGGGGCAAGCGCGAAATTATTGGCGGCGCAACATCTAGGAATTCCAGTGTTTTTCCTAGCACGTCCCGCCCCGCCCCCGCCGCCGCTTTTTGCCAGTGTTGATGCGTTGATTGAAGCATTGCTATCGGATTTCGCGTAAATCCGCCACCGCCCCCGCCATTAGTTCCATAGCATCTTTAATCTCTTGCGGGTCGGCGGCGTAGGAAATGCGAAAATGCCCTGCTGTGCCAAACGCGCTCCCGGGAATCACTGCCACCCCCGCCCCCAGCATATATTGGCAAAAATCCATATCGTTTTTCAGCACTTTACCATCGGGGGTTTGCCAGCCCATACGCGCTTGCCATGAGGGAAACACATAAAACGCCCCCATCGGTTTGCTCGTGGTGATGCCATCCATTTTGGCAATATGTTCAAGCACAAGGTCGCGGCGGTGGCGGAACTGCTCGCGGCGGTCAGTGAGTAAATTTTGGTCGCCGGTGAGCGCGGCAAGGGCGGCGGCTTGGGCGGGGGTGGATGTGCCAGCCGTGCCTTGGGCTTGTGCGGTGGTCATGGCGTCAATCAAGGGCGCGGGCGCAACACCATACCCCACGCGCCACCCGGTCATCGCATAGGATTTAGACACACCGCTAACAATCAGAGTGCGGTCGGCAAGTTCGGGCAGAACCGCCGCCGCCGAAGCAAAATCTTGCTCATAGGTGATATGTTCATAAATCTCATCACTCAAAAGCCAACATTGTGGATGCGCGGCAACAAGCCCACCAATCCCCCGCAAATCATCAGCCGTCAGCACCGCCCCGCTAGGATTACTAGGGCTATTGACAATCAGCCAACGTGTGCGCGGGGTCATGGCTTTACCGATAGCGTCTAAATCCGGGCGAAAATCAGCATCAGCACGGCACGGCACCACAATCGGCACGCCGCCACAAAGCCGAATAATATGCGCATAAGAAACCCAAAAAGGCGCAAGGCAAATCACCTCATCGCCCTGATTGAGGGAAGCCAGCATAGCATTAAGAAGCGCGTATTTTGACCCGCTAGTGATAATAACATTATCGGCACTGCGCCCGGCATATAAACCCGCCACCGCCTCCCGCAAAGGCATCTTGCCAGCAATCGGCGGGTATTGCGTATCGTGGGCGCAAATCGCCGCAATCGCCGCCTCATTCGCATGGTCGGGCGTGTTAAAATCAGGCTCACCAATACCAAGATCAATAATAAACCGCCCTTCCGTGCGCGCCTCCCGCGCGGCACGGCTCATGCGCACAATGTCCGAAAGTTCCACATCAGCCAAGCGGTCAGCTTTAATAAATTGCGCCATGATGATTGTTCCTTAGCCCGAATTGGGTTTTTAGGGAATGATATACTATTTGTCTCGGGGTTTTGATGCTTCTGAATTAAAATATGCAATATCATGCCAATAACAACCTACGCACGAACCCCTATAAACGCCGTTGCCTTGCACTTGCGATACGTAATAGCCTAGTGTCTTTGCATCAAATCGCTTATTGGTTTGACGGCATTTTTTACAAACCTGCCTTTTGGCAACATTGGCGGCGCGGGATAGCGGTTGAAAATCATCACTTGTAAGGCTTTCGGGGTCATTATAGCGCGGGTCATCCCGTCTGCCGTCTTTATGGTCTATCTGTGGCTTGCTAGTGCCTAGCACCGCGCATCGCTTCCCTTTAAGTTCCTTACGGATTCTTGGTGGTATATTAGTGCCTATTTCCGCCTTGCGAAAGCCGTGTAATGCGATAGCGCCTATGCTATTGCCTTTCGGGATTCGGTGTATGTTGTATTTAGCACCTAACCCCACTCCCTCACGGCACCATGAGCCGCCATTGCCTAACTTCAATCCAGCATACCGCCCCTTAAACTCATCAACGGACACGGCTCTAGAAAAGCCTTTATCATTAGGCTTGGCTAGTTCTAGAAATAGGCTTGCCTTGCTATCTTTCCTAAACATTGACTTCCCCCAGCCGTAGCCTCGCTTGCTTTACATAGTTAGCATCAATATCGCAACCCTTAAACTTGCGCCCTTGCTTGACTGCCGCCAATGCCGTAGTGCCACTGCCTAAAAACGGGTCAATCACCAAATCGCCTTCGTTGCTGTGCTTCAACACTAAATTGGCAAATAGATCCTCTGGCTTTTGTGTCGGGTGAACCTTGCGCCCGTTATGGCGCGGTATCGGTGCTTCATAAATGCCATTGTCATATTTACCATTAAAGGTAGGCTTGCCGCCCTTCACGCCTACTACTGCAATCTCACGGCTATTGGATAGGTATGTTGCCGATTGATTTAATGGTACTGGATTCGTTTTCTGCCAGATAATCAATCGAATCATCTTAAACCCTGCTTTTTTCAGTGCTTGTTCTAATTCGGTGATTTTCCATAAATCATACCAGATAATCGCCGTGCCACCAGTTCGCAATGCTTTATAGCAAGCGGTGGCTAGTTTATCCAAATCAATCTGCACATGATCCCACTCGCCAAAATCCATACTAACGGCAAATCTATCAACCCCGTTTTTCACTTTGGCAAAACCAGTTTCTCGGCTGATGGTATAGGGCGGGTCGGTGAGGATTAAATCCACATTTTCCCCCGCCATGTCCCGCATGAAGTCTTGCCAGTCGCTTTCCATGATTGCCTCATCATGGCTTGGGATGGGGACAGCAGCTACATCCTTAAGACCTTCATGGGCTTCAGGCTCTACTTTGAACAACAATTGCATGGCTCTTTTGAACAACGATTGCGTGGTTCTTTTGAGCAACAATTGCATGGTTCTCTCCGTTTCAATGGGTCAATCTCCTCATGCTATATTGTCATTGTAATGATGCCTAGCAGATATTACAATCCTCTTTTAATGATGATGGGGATATTGGCGATGCGCTATTTACATAGTATGGTTCGGGTGACGGATATTGAGGCGTCTTTGCGTTTTTGGTGTGATGGGTTGGGGTTGGTGGAGGTCTCGCGTAAGGATTACCCGCAAGGGCAATTTACTTTGATTTTTTTAGCGGCGCCTGTTGATGCCGATGGTGTGGCACGGCATAACGCGCCTGCTTTGGAATTGACGTTTAATTGGCATAGTGATGAGACTTATCAAAGTGGGCGTTCGTTTGGGCATCTTGCTTATGAGGTGGATGATATTTACGCGCTTTGCCAACATCTAAGCAACATGGGCGTGGTCATCAACCGCCCGCCTCGTGATGGGCGGATGGCTTTTGTGCGCTCGCCTGATGGGATTTCGGTGGAATTATTGCAGAAAGGCGATGCCTTACCGCCTTCGGAGATTTGGCGTGATGCGCCGAATATTGGCGCATGGTGATGCCAAGCAATACCCGCAATGTCGCGCTCCTCGCCGGGGCGCAAGCGGTGTTTATGACCACGGTCAATATCAATGTCATTGTTACTAGCCTTGTCGGGGTGATGATTGCACCCGAACCTTGGCTGGCGACTTTGCCCCTGTCGGCGATGTTTATTGCCTCTATGATAACGACTTTGCCCGCCTCTATGTTGATGGGGGTTTTTGGGCGGAAATCGGTGTTTATTTGGGCGGTTTTGGTCGGGATTGTGGCGTGTTTAGCCCAAGGCTTTGCGACCATCTGGGGGCATTTTCCTATGTATCTGCTGGCATCGGCTCTGTTGGGGATAACCAGCGGCACCGCGCAATTTTATCGCTACGCCGCCACGGATAATGCCGCTGAATCCGAAAAAGCGCGGGCTTTGTCGCTGGTGCTGGCGGGGGGTATTGCGGCGGCGATTGTCGGGCCTACCCTGTCGCGCATGACCTTTACCATTATTCCCGAGCATATCTATGCCGGGTGTTTTTTCGCCGCCGCCGCCGTGCAGATGAGCGCGCTATTTTTCCTGCCATTTTTGCGCATCACCCGCGTGGCAACCCCGGAAAAATCTGCCTTTTCGGTGGGCTGGTTGTTTCGTCAGCCTTATTTTATCGCCGGGCTCACCGCCGCCGCTTTGGGGTATGGTATTATGACCTTTATTATGACGGCAACGCCTTTACAGATTGTGCATGGCGAACATATGGGCAACGATAGCAACGCCATTATTATTCAGTGGCACGTGCTGGCGATGTTGGTGCCGTCCTTGATAACCGGGAGCCTGATTGTGCGTTATGGGGTGATGCCGATTTTGTGGTGCGGATTGGGGCTTTATCTAGCGATGATGGTGGTGACTTTGGCGGGGACGAGTTTTTGGCATTATATGATTACGCTGATTTTTTTGGGGCTGGGGTGGAATTTGTTGTTTGTTGGCGGCTCAAGCATCATCGCCCAAGCCTGCCCCCCTGAAGGGCGCGCCAAAACCCAAGGCATCGCCGATATGATGATTGTCGGTATGGTGGCACTAGCCTCATTGATGGCGGCGTGGTTTCACTATCTTTATGGCTGGCAAGTGATGATGGGGGTGGCGTTGGTGCTGGTGGGGGTGATTGCCGTGAGCCTCATAGTTGCAATGATTTATCAACCCGCATCTAGTCGCCCCACTAGCCATTCCACTAACCGCCCGTAACGCTCATGTGGCGGGCGGTGGCAGGCTTGTCATGGGTGCGGTCAATGATGAAATCATGCCCTTTGGGTTTGCGCGCGATGGCATCACAGATGGCGGCGTCTAGTGCTTCCGCCCCGCCCCCCCGCAAAGCATCGCGCAGATTGGCATGATCATCCTGCCCCAAACACATATAGAGCATACCGGTGCAGGTCACGCGCACGCGGTTGCAGCTTTCGCAAAAATTATGCGTCATCGGCGTGATGAATCCCAATTTGCGCCCGGTTTCGGCGATGCGTACATAACGTGCCGGCCCGCCGGTGCGGTAATCAATTTCTTGCAAAGTAAAACGCTGGCTGAGGCGGGTGCGCAGTTCTGACAGGGGCAGATATTGGTCGTGGCGATAAACGCCGTCAAGTTCCCCCATGGGCATGACTTCAATAATGGTCATATCCAAAGCCGCATCCCCGCACCATGCCAGCATATCGCCCAATTCATCTTCATTGAAATTTTTGAGCGCAACAGCGTTTATTTTCACCGCCAGCCCGACTTTTTGGGCGGTGCGGATGCCGTTTAAGACTTGGGCTAGGTCGCCGCGGCGGGTGATGGTGCGGAATTTATCGGCGTTGAGCGTATCAAGCGACACATTCACCCGCCGAACCCCCGCCCCATAAAGCGCCTCCGCCATATTGGCTAACTGACTGCCATTGGTGGTGATGGTGATTTCGTCCAAATTGCCTTTTTCCACTTCCGCGCCTAGATTTTGGATGAGCGCGATGATGTTGCGGCGGACTAGTGGCTCGCCACCGGTCAGGCGAATCTTGCGCGTCCCAAAAGCCATAAACCGCCGACACAACAGCTCAATTTCTTCCAAAGACAGCAATTCCGATTTCGGCAAAAACGTCATATTTTCCGCCATGCAATAAACACAGCGAAAATCACAGCGGTCGGTCACCGATACGCGCAGATAGCTAATCGCACGGCCATATGGGTCAAGGAGAGGTTTCGTATTCATAGCCCTATCCTAAAACATTTCCCGCGAAAAGTTTAGCGAAAGTTTAGCGACATTTTACCATAGTTGCGTAAATATCAGCACGGCGCATACCATTTTCGCGCATTTGCCGTAGGCTCAGGGCATTTTCGCGCTTGGCTAGACGTGCGCCGTCATGGGTTGTGAGCAGTTGATGATGCACATAGCGGGGGGCGGGCAAGCCCAATAATTCCTGCAAGATGCGTTGCAACGGCACAGAAGGCAGTAAATCCGCCCCACGACTCACCAAACTGATGCCCATATCCGCATCATCCAACACCGTGCTGAGATGATAACTCGTGCCAATATCACGGCGGGCAATGACTTCATCGCCTATATTGGTGAGGTCAATGGCAATATCCCCATGCAGTAAATCTGTGGCGTTGAGATGGGGGAATTGCGCCCGCACCGCTTCCATCCGCAACCGCCACGCCGGGGCATCGCCTCCTTCTTCACGGCGGGTTTTTTGGCGCGCATCAATGAGTTCGTCAGTATTTTCGGGCAGATGCGGGGCGGATAGCAACCCCGCCAATTCACGGCGACTGAGATAACACGGATAGATAAATCCTTGGGCTTTAAGTGCATCAAGCGCCTCACGGCTGGCGTTGAGATGCTGGCTTTGATAGCGAGGTTCGCCATCAAAACCTATGCCCATGAAATCCAAATCTTCAAAAATCGCGCCGAAATAACGTTTGCGACAGCGGGTGGTGTCAATATCATCAATGCGGAGGCGTGCCTTGCCCCCGCTAGATTCTGCGAGTTCCACGGCAAATCGCGCCGAAAACACATGCCCAAGATGCAGATACCCCGAAGGCGAAGGCGCAAAGCGCGTGATTTCGCCAGTTTTGAGTTGCTTGACGAGTCCAGAGGGCATAAAGCCATTTTTTGCAAGAATCATATCGCCAGCGCGCCTTTTATCAGATAGAGTTCTACTCAAACTGAGTGAGAATACCATGCCAACCATGATTCGCCAATTTATCGCTGATTTTAGTGTGCTTATACAAGAGCCAGATAACAAAGCCGACCGCCTAATTATTTTACTACACGGCTGGGGTGCGGATGCTAGTGATTTGATGGATTTAGCCCCCGCCTTATCGGCACGCTTCGAAAATGCTATCATCGCCGCCCCCGATGCCCCGCATGCGTGCAGTGCCAATCCCATGGGCAAAGAATGGTTTGATTTAAGCGGTGATGCTACCAAAATTGATAATGGTCCCGCCCAAGCCTTCCCGGCTTTACAAAAATTGCTAGAAACATTGATGGCACAATTTTCCCTCCCCCCCGAACGCATAGCACTGATGGGATTCTCCCAAGGCGCGATGATGGCGCTTTATACGAGCCTCCGCCTCACCGCACCTTTAGGGGCGGTGGTGAGCATGGCCGGGGCGTTGCTTGCAGTGGGCGCGCTAGAAAAAGCCATCACCGCCCGCCCGCCGATATTGCTGATTCACGGGGACGCCGATGAGGTCGTGCCACCCCAAGCCATGACAATGGCAGAAACCATATTAAAATCGCAGCAAATTTCGGTAGAAATTATGTCGTGCGCCGGCGTCGGGCATGGCATCGCACCAGAGGCATTAACGCGCGCACTTGACTTTATCGGGGAAAAATTGGACGATGCTAAACATGGATAGGCAAGGACACATCCCATGCTAGATATTAGCCCCCCCAGCCCCACTATGCGCGCGCATCAGGGCCTAGCCCCCGCCCTTGCCCTCAACGCCGATTTCCGCCCGCTTAGTTATTTCCCGCTATCCCTGTGGTCGTGGCAGGACACCGTCAAGGCGGTGTTTTTGGAACGTGTGATGATTGTGTCGGAATATGAAACGGTGATTCGCTCGCCGACCATGCGCATGCGTCTGCCGAGCGTTATCGCGCTCAAAGATTACGTCCAGCAGAGCCGTTATCCGGTCTTCACGCGCTTTAATGTGTTTCTGCGCGACCGTTTCACCTGCCAGTATTGCAATCAAGGTTTTCCTGCCCCGGAATTGACTTTTGATCATGTGATTCCGCGTTCGCGTGGGGGGCGCACGGTTTGGGATAATGTGGTGGCGGCGTGTGGGAGTTGCAATTTGCAAAAGGCGAATAAACTGCCCGAGCAATGCGGGATGATTCCCCATATCATGCCCGAACGCCCTAGCACGTGGCAGCTGCAAGAAAACGGCAGGTGTTTCCCGCCTAATTATCTGCACGAAAGCTGGCTTGATTATCTCTATTGGGATAGCGAGCTGCGCGGCGACACCAACGAAACATGGGCAGATGTGGCGGGGGCAGAGGCAACAGGGGCGGGGCGCAATTAAACCCGTTCCGCTACCTTGATGGCAACACGGCATCCGGCTTGGATGACTCGGCGCATGATGGGATAGCCGATGGCTTTTTCGCCGTCATGGTCTTTGGCGATGTCGCGGTGTTCCAATTCTTCATCGCGGAAACGTTCTAGCGTTTTGACTAATGCGCCTTCATCTTGGTGCGATTTTGGGATGGATTTGGCTTGGCGGTCGTAATGCGTGCCGATGACTTCTTCCACGGCAATCGTGCAAGCCATCGCTGCCTTTGTCCCCATAGCGGCGGTGATAGCCCCCAACGCGAATCCCGCCCCATTCCAAAACGGCGACAGCAAGGACGGGCGCACTTCATATTCGTTTAAGAGCGCATCAAACGTGTCTAAATGTTCTTGTTCTTGGTCGCGCATGTGGCGGATTTCTTGGGCGACCGGGTGATTGCCTAGCACAGCTAACTGCCCTTCATAGATGCGCCTTGCGCCAGTTTCGCCAGCGTGATCCACGCGCAAGGCACGGCTGATTTCGTGTTGGTCAGAATAATTTTGGGGCATTAGCGTGTCTCCTTTAAGTGGCAATATGCGCTGATAAAGGCGAAAATTGCAAGCGCAAAACTTACCACAAAATTCCACCCCGCCATAGACACCCCCAAAAACGCCCAAGCGATTTCATTGCAAGGCACCGGATTGCGCGCCAGCAAGGCATCAAGCACGGCACTCGTATCGCCCCGCCAATCTATATTACCCGCACAGCCAGTCGGCGGGGCAAGCCAGCCACTTTCAACACCGCTATGCCATAAGCCAAGCCCGGCACTGACCAACAGCACCGCCCCCATCAGCCATAACAATTCTTTTTTGCGTAGCACCCAAAACACCGCCAGCAACCCTAGCGCAACCCAATGCGGGATGCGTTGCCAATAGCACATCTGACACGGCTCTAAACCGCCAATATATTGAAACCCATAAGCCCCCATCAGCATCAACGCACTGATGAGGGCGATGCAGAATAGCGCAACATGCGGTTGCATCAGCCCCGCCCTCATAGGGTCAGCACCCACCAGCACATGGCCATCAGCAACAAAAACACGCCCCCTAACATGGTCAAGGCGATACGATTTGCCCGATAACGGATGATGGATGCCACCAACAAATAGCGCGTCCCCCGCCCAATGAGCGAGGTGATAATCAACGGCACCAAACCAACCCCCAAAAACCCGCCGGTAATCACGGTGATTTTATACGGGAACGGCGTATAGGCACCGATGAGAATCAACAGCCAGCCATGCCGATGAAAACCTTCGCGCACCACCTCAACCCACTTGGTTTTGCCGAGCCATTCCACCATCAGCAAACCGCTTTCATAGCCAATAAACCACCCCAACACGCCCCCAAGCGTGGAAAACAGCGTCGCCACCATTGCCAAAAAAACAAAGCGCGACGGACGCGCCAGCACCATCACTGCCAGCATCGGGTCAATGGGGATGGGGAAAAATATAGATTCGATAAAGGCGAAAAATGCTAGCCACGCCGTCGCCATTTTGCGGCGGGCTAGGGCGAGCATGGTTTCGTTCCAATGGTGCAGACGGCTTTTCATATTTGCGATAGATAGATAGGTCATGTTGCAAAACTCACTTACTAATGGTGCGAGTGGAGAGACTCGAACTCTCAAGGTGTTGCCACCGGTGGATTTTGAATCCACTGCGTCTACCGATTCCGCCACACTCGCGTTAAAATGAAAAAATAATTCTATGTCCTTTCTTGCAAAAAGTCAATATCCTACTGAATGAGGATAAGCAATAACCGCTTGATAGATGGCTTCAATATAGCGGTCTTTGATGCCTAAATCGCGCAATGCTTGGCGCGTTTCAATGAGGTAATCGCGCGCCGAGCCAGCAAAGCCACTAGCGGTGGCAATCATGCGCGTTTTTTCCATTAAACAACGTTCGGCAAAATAGCTCGTATGTTGGCGGTTGATGACGAAAGCGATGGCTTGGCACGAAATTTCGGGCGCATGAAACCGCACGAAACGCGGCTGATACGAGGCGTTAATCATCTCCCGCCGCCATAGCAGGTCAAGTTCGTGGATGACATCATCCCCGGCAACTTTCAAAGCCATGCCCACGCACGAGCCGCTATAATCCAGCCCTAGCACTAGCCCCGGATTCCCCGGCGCACCCCGCCCGACCTCGGTTTTGAGGCAGAAACGGCGGTGATACCCATAAATGCGCCCGAGATATTTTTCGGACACTTGAATCACCGGATTCCACAATAACGAGCCATAGCCAAACACCCAAATATCCCCGCGATAATCATCAGGGATAAGCGTCCGCCTTGATGCTAGTAAATCTTCATCGCTCAAAATGCTATTGTCCGCCCCGCGTTCCCGCACTAATTTCTGCACGAGTTTATCGTTGAGGGCATCGCGGGTAATAAAATGGCTTTTGGCATCCATTATTCGGCACCTTTAATCAGGCGCACTTCGCGTTGCGGGTAGGGGATGTTGATGCCGGCTTTATCAAGTGTCGGTTTCAATAGGCGCATCATATCCCAATACAGATCCCAATATACATTGACCTCAGCATAAAGGCGCAGGCGCACGATGATGGCACTATCGGCATAATTCACCACCAAAAATTGCGGTTCAGGGTCGTCCAAAACCCGCTTATCTTTGGTTAGATTCAAGAGCGCCGATTCTACATGCGCGAGGTCGCTTGCGTAATCAATGCCAATATCTAAATCCATACGGCGCGTATTGTGTTTAGAATGGTTGATGATGGTGCTACCCCAAATGGACGAATTCGGCACCGAAATATAGATATTGTCAAAGGTATTAATGATGGTGGAAAATAAACCAATCTCATCCACCGTCCCCGAAACGCCGCCGCTTTCAATCCAGTCGCCCAATTTGAACGGACGCAGAAATAACAGCATCACCCCCGCCGCCACATTAGATAAAGTCCCCTGCAAAGCCAAGCCAATCGCCAACCCCGCCGCACCGATGACCGCGATGATGGAGGTGGTTTCAATGCCAAAACTACCCAACCCCGCCACCAATGCCACCAGCAAAATGGCATAGCGCACAATCGCCGCAAACACTGGCACCAAGGTGCTGTCAAAACTTTTGACCTTGCCTATTTTACGGCGGATGAGGTTAGCGATGCGCCCGCTTAACCAGATGCCGATGAAAATAATGGCGATGCCGGCGGCGAAATCCCCCAAATAGCCAATAATGCTTTCGGCGAATGTTGAGGTCAGTAAGGCTTCCATCTTTTCTAAAATCCCCATGAAAAAATGCCATCCTAGCGCATATTTTTCGCTATGACTAGCCAAAGCCATTGCTTTACGGCAAATCCTCATTATATTGCCAAAGCAACCCGATTCTTTATTGAGAAATCCCCGAGAAACTTTTGATGCCCGAATCTTCCACCATGCGCCCTTTAACCCGCCCCGATGCTTGTGAAGTCGTGGATTGGCAGTGCCAGCAACCACCACTAGATGGGGCGTTTGCCGCCGCTATCGGCAATTTTGACGGCGTGCATTTAGGACACCGCAAATTGATTGCCGGGGCGATGGCACACGGCAAAGGGCTAGCGCCGGCAGTGATTACCTTTGCCCCGCATCCAAGACGTTATTTTCGCCCCGATGATGCGCCCTTCGCTTTGACCGATGATGCGGATAAATTGGCGCTATTGGCGGAATTGGGGGTGGAACGTGTCATCCGTTTGCGTTTTGATGATGCTATGCGCGAGACTAGTGCCGAGGATTTTGTCCGTAAAATTCTGCCCGCTTTAGGCGTGCGCGCGCTTTATGGGGGGGCGGATTTTACTTTTGGTGCCGGGCGTGGGGGCGATATGGCACTGATGCAAAAACTAGGCGGCGGGGTCGGCATTTCCGCGCATGAAACCGCACTAGAAAACCATCAAAATGCGGTGCTATCGTCAAGCCGTATCCGCCAAGCCATCAGCCAAGGCGATATGCAAGAGGCGCGCGCTATGCTAGGTCGTCCCTATATTATAAGCGGTGCGGTGATGCACGGCGATAAACGCGGGGCAGGGTTGGGATTCCCTACGGCGAATCTGCTGATGGGGGATTATCAACACCCGCCTTTGGGGGTCTATGCGGTGGCGGTGGCTTTCCCCGAACAGCCACAAAATGCCGTTCTAGCAGGCATCGCCAATATCGGCAAACGTCCCAGTTTTGATGGTGAGGCAGTGCGCCTAGAAGTGCATCTATTCAATTTTGACCGCGAAATTTACGGACAGAGGCTCAATGTATTCTGCCTAAATTTCATCCGGTCTGAGCATAAGTTTGACAATGTGGATGCGTTAAGGCATCAAATAGCCCAAGATGTGGAAAGCGCCCATGCCTTTCACGCCCAAACAAATGAACTGAGTGTATAGCAATGAGTGATGACCTAAAAGCCACGGTGTTTTTGCCAAAGACCGATTTCCCCATGCGTGCGGGGCTTCCCGCTATGGAACCCAAAATCCAAGCGCTTTGGGCGGATATGGATTTCTTCACGCAATTACGCAAACACCGCCAAGGGGCAGAAAAATTTATCCTGCATGACGGACCGCCCTATGCTAACGGGCATCTGCATATCGGGCATGCGCTCAATAAAATTTTGAAAGATATGGTCAATCGTTTTCAATCGGGGTTGGGCAAGGATGCGAATTATATCCCGGGTTGGGATTGCCACGGCTTGCCGATTGAATGGAAAATTGAAGAAACCTACCGCAAAAAAGGCAAAGACAAAGACGATGTGCCAATCGTGGAATTCCGCCAAGAATGCCGTGATTTTGCCGCGCATTGGGTCGGGGTGCAGTCGGAAGAATTCCAACGTCTAGGCGTAATGGGAAATTGGGCAACGCCGTATCTGACCATGAGCTATCACGCCGAAGCCGTCATCGCTGGCGAGATTGGCAAATTTTTGATGAATGGCGCGCTTTATCGTGGCTCAAAGCCGGTCATGTGGTCGGCAGTGGAAAAAACTGCCCTAGCCGAAGCCGAAATAGAATATTTTGACCGCCGTTCCACCACCATCTACGCCAGATTTCCCGTGCGCCAAACCCCGCATGATTCGTTGAAAGACGCATCGGTAATCATCTGGACAACAACCCCTTGGACGATGCCCGGCAATCGCGCCACGGCGTATGGGGCGGATATTGCTTACGGGCTTTATGAGGTGGCGGGATGTGCCGAAAATTCCCTCGCCAGCAAGGGCGAAAAATTAATCCTCGCCGACAATCTAGCCGAGTCCGTAGCAGAGGCTTGCGGCATAACAAAATGCAATCGCCTAACCGACATTGCCCCCGCTTTATTCAAAGACACGATTTTGGCGCATCCTTTGGCAGATGCGGGCTACCCCCACCACGTGCCAATGCTAGAAGCCGATTACGTCACCACCGAACAAGGCACCGGGCTAGTGCATATCGCCCCGGGGCATGGTGCGGAGGATTACGTATTGGGGCTAGCACACGGCATAGAAGTGCCTGACACTATCGGCGCAGATGGGCGGGTTTTGGCGCATCTACCGCTTTTTGGCGGCATGAGCGCGCTCAAGGACAACGAGAAAATCGCTGATATTCTGGCAGAAAAAGGCGGGCTTATCGGGCGCGGCGATGTCACCCATTCCTACCCGCATTCGTGGCGGAGCCATGCGCCATTAATTTTCCGCAACACCCCCCAATGGTTCATTTCTATGGAGGAAACAGGCTTGCGCGCCACGGCGTTGGAGGCATTAGGCAAAACGGCTTTTTATCCCCCAAGCGGGCAGGTGCGCCTCACTAGCATGATAGAAACCCGCCCCGATTGGTGCATCAGCCGCCAACGCGCATGGGGGATTCCGCTACCGATTTTCGTGCATAAAGAAACCGGCGAGCCATTGCGCGATGAAAAAGTCATGGCGCGTATCGTTGAAGCCTTTGAAGCCGAGGGCGCGGATGCATGGTTCGCCTCACCCCCCGCACGATTTTTGGGAACGGACAGGGCGGCAGATGATTACGAACAGGTGACGGATATTGTCGATGTGTGGTTCGATTCGGGCTCAACCCACGCCTTCCTTTTAGAAGAAAACCCCGAGATGTCATGGCCGGCGGATATGTATTTAGAAGGTTCGGACCAACATAGGGGTTGGTTTCATTCCTCACTATTAGAGGCGTGCGGCACCCGCGGGACCGCCCCCTATAAAGCGGTGCTGACGCATGGTTTTGTTTTGGATGAGGCGGGGCGCAAAATGTCAAAATCC
The DNA here is from genome assembly GCA_958431225.1 of uncultured Alphaproteobacteria bacterium. Classification (GTDB taxonomy): domain Bacteria; phylum Pseudomonadota; class Alphaproteobacteria; order Puniceispirillales; family UBA1172; genus UBA12202. The sequence continues at coordinate 1,367,252 of OY288107.1, forward strand.
TTGGGCAACACCATCACCCCGCAACAAGTCATTGAACAAAACGGCGCCGATATTCTGCGCCTATGGGTGGCGAGTTCGGATTACTATGACGATTTACGCATCGGCAAAGAAATCATCCAACGCCAAGTCGACCGCTATCGGCGTCTGCGCAATACATTGCGCTATCTATTAGGCAGTCTGCAAGGATTTGAGGAGCGCGAAAAATTGGATTATGCGGACATGCCACCCCTTGAAAAATGGGTGTTGATGCGCCTATCCGAATTGGATGAAGCGATCAGCACCGCCGCCGCCCAACACGACTATCACCAAATTTTCACCATGTTGCACCATTTCTGCAATAGCGACCTGTCGGCGTTTTATTTTGATATTCGTAAAGACGTGCTGTATTGCGGGGCGGTGGATGCGTTAGAACGGCGGGCGTGTCGGACGGTGATGGATTTGCTGTTTGATAGTTTGGCGATATGGTTCGCACCGATTCTATGTTTCACGGCAGAAGAGGCATGGCAGACCCGCTATCCCAACCCCAAAGATTCGGTGCATTTCCGCACCTTCCCCAAATTTGACAAAGCATGGCAAGACCTAGAATCCAGCGCGAAATGGAAAATAATCCGCCTAGCCCGAGAAGCCGTCAATGGCGCATTAGAAAAAGCCCGCGAAAACGGCATGATAAAATCATCCCTGCAAGCCTGCCCAACCCTTTACGCCCCGCAACAGGTGGTGGATGCGTTCAAAGGTTTAGATGCGGCGGAATTATTTATCACTTCGGGCGCAAATCTAGTAGTCGGCACCCCGCCATCAGAAGCACATTGCACTGATGATGCCATGGGCGTGGTGGTGGAACTAGCCCAAGGCGCACGTTGCGACCGCTGTTGGAAAATGCAAGCCGTGAGGCAACACGCCACCCATGCGCTTTGCCAGAGGTGCTATGATGTCGTTTCTAGCTAGATATTGGCGCGAAATTGCCGTGTTCACCGGCGGGTTGGCGTTGGACCAAGCGAGCAAAATCATCATGCACGCCTTAATTTTCAACCCCCCCCGCCAAATCGTGCTTCTGCCATTTTTGAATTTCAGCCCCGCCTATAATACCGGTGTCAGTTTCGGGCTTTTCGGCGGCAGTGGTGAGGCGGTGCGGATTGCCTTGACGCTATTTGCCATTGCCGTAGCGGCAGCTTTGCCGTATATTTCACGCGAATGGTTGCCAATCCCCCGCTATGGTGCCATCATGTTGGCAAGCGGTGCGCTCGGCAATGCGATTGACCGCATCTATCTAGGTAAGGTGATTGATTTTATTGATGTGCATGTGGCGGGGTGGCATTGGCCAGCGTTTAATGTGGCGGATAGTTTTATTGTTGTCGGGGTTGCTATGATTATTCTCAGCACATGGTTACATGGTGATGGACGAAAGGGGAATACGAAATGATGATGACGGCACAAAAAGCATGGATTGGCGTGTTGCTATTGGCGGCGTTGGCGCTCACGGCGTGTAGCGGCGGCAATGCCCTTAACGGCAGAAAAACCTCCCCCGATGCCTTTGAGGTGGTGGTGCGTCCGCCTTTGACTTTGCCGCCGAATTTTGCCGTGCGTCCCAATGCTGATGGCGGTGATGATATTGCCCCCCCACCTAGCGTTATAGAGGCGGTGGAACAAGCCGAGCAAGTATTAGGCACGACCCCTACCCAAACCGCTAGCGATTTTGATGCGCTATTCGGCACGCACCGCATCGTGCCGAATATCCGCAGGCTGATTGATGAAGAAACTTTGGGGCTTCAACTGGATAGCCGTATTCCGATTCAGGAACTTTTCGGCGGCGCACCTGAAATCGGCCCCGATTTAGATGCCGGGCGTGAAGCCTATCGCATCCGCCGTGCCATCATTGACGGCAAGCCCCTCACCGACACGCCGAGCGTTGGTTTTGATCCGATTTCCCGCGAATCAATCAGCCTTGAATGATGCGCCTCTGAAGTGATGCCAATGATAAGGGTGCTTCCTGACCACATCATCAACCAAATCGCCGCCGGCGAGGTGGTGGAACGCCCGGCGAGTGCGGTCAAAGAATTGGTAGAAAACGCCATTGATGCCGGGGCAACACGCATTGAGGTGGCGCTTGCGGATGGTGGGCGAAAGATGCTGGCGGTGGATGATGATGGGGCGGGGATGGATGCGGATGCGCTCAAATTGGCGGTGCAACGCCATGCGACCTCCAAAATTTCCGGCGATGATATTATGGCGCTTCACCATCTAGGGTTTCGCGGTGAGGCACTGCCCTCTATCGGCTCGGTGAGTCGTATGACGATTACTAGTCGTGGCGCACAAGACGCGCATGGCTGGGTGTTGGTGGTGGAACACAGCAAATTGGGCGCGATGCGCCCGGCTTCACGGCAAAAAGGCACGCGGGTGGTGGTGGAAGATTTATTCGCATCCGTGCCAGCGCGCTTAAAATTCCTCAAAACCGACCGCACCGAAACCGCACAAGTGCTGGATATTGTGCGGCGCATCAGCATGGCGCATCCGCATATTGGCTTTGCGGTGAGCGATAGCGGACGCCAGAGTATGAACCTGCCCCCGCGTGACAAAAATGATTCAAGGGGGGACGATTTAAGGGGGCGCATCCGTGATGCTATGGGGGCGGATTTTGCCGATGATGCGCTTGCCATTGATGCCAAGCGTGATGCGGCGGCACTAACGGGATTGGTGGGCTTGCCGAGTTTTCATAAATCTACTGCTACGGCGATTCATCTTTATGTCAATGGGCGGGCGGTGCGCGACCGCGTTTTGGTGGGTGCCGTGCGCGCGGCGTATGCCGATACTCTGCCGCGAGGACGGCATCCGGTGGTGGTGCTTTTCATCACGCTCCCCCCTGAAGATGTGGATGTCAATGTGCATCCCGCCAAGGCAGAGGTGCGGTTTCGTGATGCCGCGCTGATTCGCTCATTGATTATCAATGCCTTGCGTGAGGTGATAGGTATAGCGCCGGTGAGTGGCGGGCATCTATCGCGCCAAGCCTTAAATATGGGGCGGCGTTTTGGCGGCGGGGGCAGTGGTAGTAGTGGGGGCATTGATTGGCAAGCCCCCCAACATTATCAACAGCATTACCACCAACCGCTACCCATGCACGACGCCCCGCCCGATGCGCGCCAAGCCGGGGAACAACACGCAGAATTCAACCCCGACACAGCCCCAAACCAAGATTCCGGGCAACCGCCAGAAATAGTCGCCGCGGATTACCCGCTTGGTGCGGCGAAAGCACAACTGCATAAAACCTATATTATTGCCGAAACCGCCGAGGGCATCGTGCTGATAGACCAACACGCTGCCCATGAACGTTTGGTGTTGGAACGCATCAAGGCAGAACACGCAGGCGGGTCGGTGGAACGGCAGATTCTGTTAGTGCCTGAGGTGGTGGAGGTGGATGCGGCGGGGTTGGCGGTGTTGCTAGAACACACGGAAATGTTGGCAAAGCGCGGTTTGGTGTTAGAAGCCTTTGGCGACGGTGCGCTATTGGTGCGCGAAGTGCCAGCGATTTTGGGGCAGTTTGATATGCAACGGCTCGTGCGCGACACCGCCGAAGAATTGCTTGAAAGCGATGACAGCAAAAATTTAGAAGACCGCATCAATCACGTGTGGGCGACGATTTCGTGCTATGGTTCGGTGCGGGCGGGGCGTGTGCTTAATGCCAGCGAGATGAACGCGCTCCTGCGTGATATGGAAGCCACCCCACGTTCAGGGCAATGCAATCACGGACGCCCAACTTTCGTCACGCTGAGCCTGCACGATATTGAAACCCTATTCCGCCGCCGTTAGATTTTACCCACTAGAATTTGCGTAGGAATGCGATTCCCGCGCGCCCAATTTTGCGCATCTCCAAAAAATTCCAGCCGTCAGGGGTGGCAAGAGACAGGCGCGAATCATGTTCAATTATGGCAAGGGCTTGCGGGGCAATAGCACCGGCTTTATCAAGGTTCAGTAATGCGCGCATGGCAAAATCACTTTCGCGCCAAGGCGGGTCAAGGAACAGCACCCCCGCCTTACCGTGATTCCAGCGTATCGTTTTAGTCAAATCAGCATTGATAATCGTGCAATCCGCATCCGCGCCTAAATGCGCGATATTGCGGGTGATGGCGCGGATAGATGCGGCGGCGTTATCAATAAAAATGACGGATTCTGCCCCCCGCGACCACGCCTCCAACCCCCACGCCCCGCTACCGGCAAAGCCATCAATCATCAAGGGCGCCTCCCGCCAAGCGCCATAACGCCCGCCGTCAAGAATGTTAAAAATACTCTCGCGGGTGCGGTCTGTGGTGGGGCGGGTGGCTTGGCTAGGCGGGGCGGTGAGTTTTGCCCGGCGTTTTTTTCCGCTTATGATTCGCATGTTTTGCCTCGGTTGTGTTGAATCCTAATTGGTCGCGCAAGATGGCGGGTTTGACCTCCAACATAGTAGATTCCTCCAAGCGCGCCAGCGTGAACGGGCCAAAAGACGTGCGGATAAGACGGCTAACCTCATAGCCAAAATGCCGCATCAAATTCCGAATCTCGCGGTTTTTGCCTTCGCTGAGGGCGAGGCTAATCCACGCATTGCTAGTGCTTTGGCGGTCAAGGGAAGCGACCACCGGACGATAGCGGATGCCGTCAATGGTGATGCCTTGCCCTAGTGCTTTAAGATGTTCGGCTTGCACCTGCCCCCGCACCCGCACCCGATATTTGCGCGTCCAGCCCGTTGCGGGCAATTCCAAATAGCGCGCCAACACGCCACTATTGGTGAGCAAAAGCAAGCCTTCGGAATCCAAATCAAGCCGTCCAACACTAATCAGGCGCGGGAGGGTATCGCTGTATTTCTCGCGGATGGCATCAAAAATAGTCGCACGATTTTTCTCATCGCGGTGGCTCACGACAAGCCCGCGCGGTTTGTAATAACGCCATAGGCGCGGGGGGGCGATTTGCGGCAAGACCTTATCATCAACGCTGATATTATCCGATGCGCCCACATTGATGGCGGGGCTAGTTTGCAATGCGCCATTGATTTTGACCCGCCCTGCGCCAATCCATGCTTCGGCTTGACGCCGCGAACATAGCCCCGCCCCGGCGATGCGTTTGGCTAAACGTTCGGGGGCGGTGTTGGCGGTAAATAATGCCGTGAGGTTTTGCTTGGCATCGGTCATAGCCCACAAAGCATAGCCGAAAAGGCAAAAATATGCGATGTTATTCGCCATGAAGGGCGCGAATGAAAATCATTATGCAAATCACATGCCAACGGCTTTAGCGGCGGCGGCGGATGCGATGGCGGCGGGCGAAGTGCCGGTGGGTGCCGTCGTGGTGGCGGCGGATGGGCGCATTGTCGCGGTGGCAGAAAACCAAATGCACCGCAGCAAAGACCCAACCGCCCATGCCGAGATGTTGGCTTTGCGTGAGGCGTGTCGTGTGTTGGATGCTTCGCGCCTTGAGGATTGCGATTTATGGGTGACGTTAGAACCCTGTGCCATGTGCGCCGGCGCCATTGCTCACGCTAGAATCAGACGCCTCTATTTCGCGGCGTTGGATGAAAAATCAGGGGGCGTATTGCATGGCGCAAAAGTATTTCAGCACCCCCAATGCCACCACAGACCCGAAATTTATGATGGCATCATGGCAGACGAAGCAAGCCAATTATTAAAACAATTTTTCGCCGAAAGACGCCAGAAATAGCCGTTAATTACCCGCCAATATCGCGCCGATAAAATACCCCATCCCAAGCAATCGTGCCAACGCGCGCATAGGCATTTTTTCGCGCTTCGGTTTGATTCGCGCCCAGCCCCGTCACCGCCAAAACCCGCCCGCCACTCGCAATAATATCCGCCCCCGCTTGCGTTGTGCCAGCGTGAAAGACCAGCGTATTGGGTGCGGATTCCGCAAGCCCGTTTATCACCGCCCCGCTAACCGCTTTTTCCGGATAGCCCTGATTCGCCATAACCACCACTACGGCTACATTATCTTGCAAGGATAGCGATGTTTTTTCCAGATTGCCCCCGAGATTACCTTGCGAAGCATCGCGCATGGCGGCGAGCAAATCCCCCTCAATGCGTGGCAGAATCGCTTGGGCTTCGGGGTCGCCGAAGCGGCAGTTGAATTCAATCACCTTAATGCCGTCCGCCGTCAGCATCAGCCCCGCATAAAGAAACCCCTGATACGGCATGGATTCCGCACGCATTCCGGCGATGGTTTTTTCCACCACCTCACGCCAAGCCTCCTCCGTTAATTCCGCGGTCAGGGCAGGGGCGGGCGATACGGCACCCATGCCCCCGGTATTCGCACCCTTATCGCCATCATAAGCGCGTTTGTAATCTTGCGCCGTGCCGATAAACACCGCATTGGTGCCATCGGCAATAGCAAAAAGCGACGCCTCAACCCCGCTAATACGCTCCTCAATCACAACCCCCGCCCCGTCCTCATCCGTCAGCAGAGTGTTGATGGCGGCGATAGTTTCGGCTTTGTCATCGGCAACAATCACGCCCTTCCCCGCCGCCAGCCCATCGGCTTTGACCACGTGTGCGGCATCGGTGTGGTTTTCAACATAGGCGATAGCATCAGCGCGTTTGCGGAAATGCCGCCAAGCCGGTTGCGGGATGTTATGGCGGTCGCAAAATTCGCGCGCAAAAGCCTTAGAGCCTTCAAGCATCGCCGCGCGTTGGCTAGCTCCAAACACCGCCACCCCCGCCGCGCCTAGCCTATCCGCCAAGCCATCCACCAAAGGCGCTTCCGGACCTATCACCACCAAATCCACGCCCTCAATTTCAATGGCATCAAATAACGCAGATTCATCCGCGCAATCAAGACAGCGCGCATATTCCGCAATGCCCGCATTGCCGGGATGCGCCAGCAATTCATCAAGCAAGGGCGACCGCGCAATAGCCGCCGCCAAAGCATGTTCCCGCCCACCGCTACCGATTAAAAGCACTTTCATTTTATCGCACCCTTTCCGCATCAAGTTGTTGGCACTGCATCCGCGACTATGGCATAATACGGCATGGAGTCAAAAGACCAAATCACAGCTGAAAGCGATAATCGTGCGGTCTATACGCTTGCCGAATTATCGCAAGCGATTAAACGTGCGGTGGAAAGTTTTGATGTCATCCGCGTGCGTGCAGAGGTTGCGGAATGTCGGCAATGGTCGTCGGGGCATATCTATTTCAAATTGCGCGATGCCGACCATATCCTTGAGGCGGTGATTTGGAAACATACGGCATCAAGGCTCAAAACATTACCCGAAGACGGCTTAGAGGTTGAGGTCAAGGGCAAACTCACCACCTATGCGCGCCAATCGCGCTATCAGCTCGTGGTCGAATCGTTTGAACTAGCGGGGGAAGGCGCGTTTTTGAAACAGCTTGAAGACCGCCGCCAACGGCTCTTAGCCGAAGGGCTATTTGATAGCGAGCGCAAAAAACCCATCCCGACCATGCCGCGCATCATCGGCGTCATCACAAGCCCCAAAGGGGCGGTGATTCGGGATATTCTGCACCGCCTCCGCGACCGCTTCCCGTTGCACGTATTGGTGTGGCCGGTATTGGTGCAAGGCGACCACGCACCCAAAGAAATCACCGCCGCGATAAGAGGTTTTGATAAGTTAGAGGCGGGAGGTGCAATCCCCCGCCCGGATGTCGTCATCGTCGCAAGGGGGGGCGGTAGTTTAGAGGATCTCATGGCGTTCAATGATGAGGAAGTCGTGCGCGCCATTGCCGCATCAACCCTGCCGATTATTTCTGCGGTCGGGCATGAAACCGACACTTCCTTGAGCGACCACGCCGCCGATTTACGCGCCCCCACACCGACGGCGGCGGCGGAATTGGCAGTGCCACATCGCCACGAATTGCATCAGCGCATCGGCGAGCGCACCTTGCGCCTTGATAATAAAATCGCGCAAATGTTGGAACAAAAAACCGATAAAATCACGGCGCTGATGCGGATTCTTGGCGAGCCTGAAAAAATCCTCGCCCTGCCCCGCCAACGCCTAGACACGTGCGAGGCAAATTATATCCGCGTGATGAAACATCGTTTGGATGCGTTGGCACAGCGCATCAATGCGGTGCATCTACCCACCCCCGCCAGCCAAATTGCTGACCGCCAACATAAATTGGCACTATGGGGCGAGAGATTAGGCAATCAAAGCGGGCAAATTCTAGCAAAGCACACCACCCGCTTCACGCAATTAGCACGGCTTTTGGAGGCGTCCTCATACCAAAATATGTTGGCAAAGGGCTTCGCTTTGGTGAGCCATGCCCAAAATGGAACACTCATAAAATCCGTAAGCGATGCGCCACCAAACAGCGACATCCACCTCAAATTCGCCGATGGCAGTGCCGATGCCACCATCACCGCCTCAAAACCCAAAGGCTAAATTTTCCACCGCCGATGCAACCATAGCCATTGTTCCGGGCATTCGCGCACCCAGCTTTCAAAAATCGCATTGATGGCGGTAGCGATGGCGATGATTGGGTCTTTGTTGGGGTTGGCTTTGATGATGCTGGTGTAGTCTAGGCGTTTAATTTCTACGAAACACGCGCTGGCTTTGCCGCGTTTTACCCGCGCCATATAGATGGGAAAATCGTGTTTTAGTGCGGCTTTGATATAGGATACAGGCGTTGGCACTTCGCGTCCAAAAAATGCAATTTTTTTGCCTTCGCGCAGTTTTTGGTCGGCATTGATGATGAGGATGCGTTTCTTGCGGGGGGTTTCCACGATGGCACGGGCGGAAGGTGCGCCTTTGGGGAATGCGTGTTCGGCAATCTGTGCGCGCCGATTCAATAGATGATTCGCCAAAGGATTATTGAACGGACGATAAATCACCGAAACCGGTATATCGTGTTGCGCAAAGGCAATGCCAAGCATCTCCCAATTCGCAAAATGCCCGCAGATGACAAAACCGCCATGCTGTTGCATCTCGCGCATGGCATCGCCGCCAGTGAGCGCAATCCCCGCGTCTTTACTCCCCCCTTTAACTATGGTGCGGATATAAGGATATTCGCCAACATTGCGCCCGAGATTGACCCACATTGCCCGCAGGATGCGCTTTTGTTCGGCGGCGGTGAGTTCGGGCATGGCTAGTTGCAGATTGGCTTTTGCACGTTGATGCCATTTCGTCCAAGGGGCAACAAGCGGGGCTAAAAAACCCATCAGCGCACTCATCCAACGCATCGGCATCAACAAATGCAACGCCAGCAACACATAAATCGGCACCGACACCAAAAGCCACATCAGCCATTTCCGCCATTTCCGCATCATCGCCCCCCCGCTAGCAATTCCATCACCCAAGCCGTATCTGATAGCACAAGCCGAAGCGGTAGGGGTATCACTTTCCGCCGCTGTTCGGCATCAAGGCGCATGTAATCTTTCTCTGTGGTTATCAGTGTGGCCTTGTGTTCCTTTGCGGTGGCAATAATGCGCGCCCAATCCGCGTCGGTGTAGTGATGGTGGTCGCCAAAATCCATGCGCGCAACCACATCGCCGCCATGCGCGGCGACGCTGTTAAAAAATCCTTCCGCATTACCTAGCCCGGCGAACACCGCCAATTTGCCGCTAGATTTGATGCGTCGGCAGGTTACGGCATCGTAAGTTTTCTCGGCATAATGGATGCGAATATGCGGGGCTAGGGCGGTGATGCGCTTGGCTAATTGGTGCCTATCCGTTCCGATAATGAGCGCATCTTGGGCGCGTTTCAACCCCGCCGCCATCGGCTCACGCATGGGACCGCTAGGGATAATCTGCCCGTTGCCGATGCCCCTTGCGCCATCAAAAACCAAAATCGCGTGATGCGGTTTCATGTGCGGGTTTTGGAATCCATCATCCATAATGATACAATCGCCTAGATGTGCGCGTTCAATATGGCGCACGGCTAAATGGCGTTTGCGCGCCACCACCACCGGACAGATGGCGCGCAATTCCAACGCTTCATCGCCGACTAGCCGTGCTTGGTGGTGGGGTGCGACTTCCACCACGCCGCGATACCTGCCCCCATAACCGCGACTGATGATGACCGGCGCATATCCTGCCTTGATTGCTAGGCGTGCGCATTGTTGGACGAGGGGGGTTTTGCCGACTCCGCCGACAGTGAGATTGCCGATTAAAAATGTCGGTAGCACCGAGCGATACGGACGCACGATGCGCCAGCGGAGCCATGTCGCTAACCGCCATAGCCAACTCAACGGCAATAACAACCGCACGAGAGGCGATGAAGAAGCATACCAAAATTCGGGCGCGCGCATCACGATTCCTTGATTTGTTTGAGGATGCGTAGTGCCACCGCATCAACTTGTTCGGTGAAAGATTGAAAGGCGCGCACCGCCCCGCGATTGATGGCTTTACGGCGTTTGGGGGAGGCGACTAATCGCGTGAGGGCGGTGCGAATCTCATCCATGCTATCCGCCCAAATCACGCCGCCGCATGCATCAAGCCGTGCATAAATCGCGGCGTTTTTGTGGATTTTCGTGCCACTAATAACGCCCTTGCCTAGCGCCGCCGGCTCCATAGGATTATGCCCCCCATACGCGCCGAATCCGCCCCCCATAATGACGATATCGGCACGGCGATAAAAATGCCCCATCTGCCCCATGCTATCGGCGATGCAAATCGCGGCGTTGGTAGTGCCATCACGACTAAGCAGGTTGATTTTCAACCCGTATTTTTTGAGACTTGTCAGCAGTGATGGGGCGCGGTGGATGTGGCGGGGGGCGATGAGCAAGAGGCTCGGCGTTTTGGGTGCGAGGGCTTTATAGGCTTCAACGACACGTGCTTCCTCATCGGCGTGGCTAGATGCCAGCAGAATCATTAAGCGTCCATCACGCCCGGGGGCAGGCAGGGGCGTTTTGCCGGTGATTATTGGCACGGCAGAGGCTTTAATCGGCCCGCTAATGCCAATCTGCGTCCAATTCGGGGCGATACATTGGCGAAAGCGGTCAGCGTTTTCCGCATCCACCGCCTCAATGCGCGCGAGGGCAGAGAACAGGTTTTGGCGGGTAGCCACGCTTTGGCGCATCCAACGTTTGTGCGTACGCGGCGACATTTGCGCCGATACTAGCACCGGGTTGATGCCGTGGGCGTGGGTTTCTAAAATCATCGCCGGCCAAATATCGCTTTCCATTGAAATGAGCGCATCCACCCGCCAATGCCGCAAGAATCGCCGTAAGATACGCGGAGAATCTAGGGGCTGCATCTGATGGATGATGCGGGCATTGATGCGGGGATGTGCGCCCACCATGCGCGCGGCGGTGATGGTTGCGGTGGTCATGAGGATGGTTAGTTTTTCATGCGCGCCTAATGCTTTTGCCAATGCTAATGCCGCGACCGCCTCACCAACACTCGCCGCGTGAATCCACACCACCCGCCCTTTAGGACGCGGTGCGGAAGCCACGCCAAAACGTTCGGGCAAACGCGCGGCAATTTCCTTACCCCGCACCACCCGCCAGCGCAAATGCACATACATAAAAGGCGTAAGCACCACCCACAACATGCTATAGAGACGATACATCATGCCTAATTATGCCTTTGAATCCTAACGGATGCAAAAGCTAAACGATATTTTGGCGCGGTTTTCGGTTGTTCCGCCCAAGGATTTCGCTTATTTTGAGGGCATGAGTGCATCATCCCCACCATCTCCACAACATTCGCGGCAGGATTCTCCGCAGAATTCTCCGCAGAATTCAATAGTGCCGCTATTCAAGCGTCTTTGGCACGTTTGGGGGCGGCAAGAATTGCGCGGGTTGTTGCTTGCCTTCTTTTTCATGGCGGTGGTAGCGGTATTGTCGGGGGCTTATCCGACCATGATTCAGCACGTATTTAATGCGCTCAGTGCAGAAAATCCGCACGTGATTTGGCAGATGCCGCCACTGATTATCGGGGTGGCACTGATTCGCGGGGTGGCGATGTATGGGGTGGCGCGCCAGATGTCGGTGCTGTCGTTGCGGGTTATGTTGCGGATTCAGAAAACATTAGTCACGCATCTCATTTTCGCGGATTTGCGGTTGCTGATGGCATCGCCTGCCGGGCATTTTGTTAGCCGCCTGACGCATGATGTGCATATTATCCGCGATGTGTTGGTGCGGATGGCGAATAACCTAGTGCGCGATGGTTTGACGGTGTTGGTGTTGTTGGGGGTGATGATGTGGTTTGATTGGTTATTAACGCTATTGGTGTTGTTGATTTATCCGTTAGCGATGGGACCCATCCTTGCCATCGGACGCCGCCAGCATCGGCTATCGCGGCAATTACAAGAACAGACCGGCGAGACCACCGCTTTGCTCCACGAAAGCATCAAGGGCGGGCGGATGATTCGCGCCTATGGGCTTGAAGCGTATGAACAAAGCCGCAGCACCAAAATGCTGACATGGCTTCTGCAAAGCCAGCGCGAATTGGCATTAGGACGGGCGCGCATCGCCCCTTTGCTTGAAGCCCTAGCCGGGGTGGTGATGGCGGTGATTGTTGGGCTTGCCGGGTGGCGGGTGCTTTCGGGGGCGGTGGATGTTGGCGATATAGCCGGTTTCATTTCGGCTTTGTTGATGTTGGTGCAACCGGTGCGTGCTTTGGGGACGCTCAACACCATCGTGCAGGAGGCAGGGGCGGCACTGATACGGCTCTACACGCTATTGGATACACCGCCGGCGGTGGTGTCGCCGCCAGAACCGCTGATGCTGAAAGATATAAAAGGACGGCTGGATTTTGAAGCCGTCAATTTCCGCTACGACCAAGCCCTAACCTTAACCGATGTTAGTTTTTCGGTAAAGCCCGGGCAGATTCTAGCCCTAGTCGGCGCAAGCGGTAGCGGCAAAAGCACCATCATCAATCTAATCCCCCGCCTTTATGACCCATCTTCGGGGGTGATCCGCCTTGATGGGCATGATTTGCGCGAACTGGATATCACGCAACTCCGCGATTCCATTGCGTTGGTGAGCCAAGATAGCCTGATGTTTAATGATAGCGTCCGTGCCAATATCGCTTTTGGACGGCTGGATGCTGATGAGGCGGAAATTATCGCGGCGGCAATTGCTGCGGCGGCGCATGAATTTATTATGGAACTAGAAGACGGCTATGACACCATGTTGGGCGAGGAGGGCAATCGGCTCTCAGGCGGTCAGCGTCAGCGCATTGCCATCGCCCGTGCCATATTGCGCGATGCGCCGATTTTGTTGCTTGATGAGCCAACGAGCGCCCTTGATGCCGTCACCGAAAAGCAAATCCAAGCTGCTATCAAGAAACTTTCGGTGGGACGCACGACGCTCATTGTCGCGCATCGGCTCATCACCGTGCAACATGCTGAACAGATTTTGGTGATAGACCAAGGGCGCGTGGTCGAATCGGGCAACCATAAAGAATTGTTGGAAAAAGGCGGGCTTTATGCCGAATTATGCCGTAGCCAGCATTTTTACTAGAACGCTATTGGCGGCGGAGCGCGCCATGCATCAGCCACGGGGTTTTTTGAAATTTGCGGGTGATGGCGGCGGGGTCAAGGTGATGTTCCGCCCAATCCAAAAACCGCATATTGCGCGCCTCAAAACCCCGATATTCATCCAAAAACGCATCAAGCAAGCCGGTTTTGGTATGGCGAAAATGCAGAAACCGCCACGATAATTGGCGCGCGGCGGCATCAACATTGCCGCGCTCACGCAATAAAACATAAAGCGCCGCCATCATCCCCACCCTATCGGCACCCGATTTACAATGCATCAAAATCGGATATTCCACGCGGTCAAATAAATCGCGCGCATCAAAAATTTGGCTTTTATCAGGCACGGCGCGCGAACGTAATTTGAAATGTTCCAAAGCAATATCGTGGTCGTTGCAGGCTTCGTTTTCTAGGTGCCAAACGCCATTATCATGCTTGCCCCGCAGATTGATGATGGTCTTGATACCCATGCGCGCGGCGGCGGCGATGCGGTGGGGGGTCGGCTGACCGCTTCGCCATGCCTCGGGAGAAATACGATGAAAATTATGATAGCAGAGGCGCAAAGCCCCATGGTCGCGCAACATTAAATCGCACCAATTTTTGAGCGCGTGGCTGGCGCGGATGTTGGGTGTTTTAACCACTAGCGATCGTCATCCCATCCACGCGCAAAGTCGGGGTGATATTGGCACGGCAAAAATCTAAATCATCCGCAGGGGTCAGTGTCATCAACATATCGGTGAGATTCCCGGCAATAGTCGCTTCGGTAACAGGATAGGCAATTTCGCCATTTTTAATCCAAAACCCCGCCGCCCCGCGACTATAATCGCCGGTGATGAGATTGACCGATGAGCCTATCAGTTCGGTCACCAATAACCCTTCTTCCACCCCGGCGATGAGGTCATCGCGGCTAACTTGCCCCGCCGTCATGATCCAGTTGCTAGTGCTAGGGCGAGGGGCGGAGCTGATGCCGCGACTGGCATGACCTGTGGGGGGAAGCCCTAATTGGCGCGCGCTGGCGAGGTCAAGTAGCCAGCCTTGCAACACACCATCTTTTACCAGCACCGATGTTTGTTTCGGCAAGCCTTCATCATCAAAACTAGCCGAGGCTAACCCGCGCTTGCGTAGAGGTTCATCGGTGAGCGTGATGCTCGCATGCGCGATTTGCGCCCCCAATTTATCTTTGAGAAAACTAGTGCCACGTGCCACCGCCGCCCCGCTAATGGCGCTGGCGATATGTCCGCTAATGGATGCCGAAACGCGCTGGTCATAGATGACCGGGAATGTCCCGGTTTTGGCTTTTTTAGCACCGATTCGCGCCAATACCCGCGCCGCCGCTTTTGCCCCGACGTCTTGGGAACTACGTAAATCATTGAAATGCACGGCAGAGCTGAAATCATAATCATTTTCCATCATGCCGTCCGATTCGGCTAGCACACAAGCCGAGATGCTGAAACCGCTTCGTTCAAAATCTGCGGCGAAACCATTGCTGGTGGCTAACATAACGGCGCTAGTGCTATACGATGCGCTACCGCCTTCGGAATTGGTGATGCCCTCCACGGAGATGGCGGCATCTTCGGTGGCGGTGGCGAGTTCAATGAGTTGGTCGCTACTAGGCGTGGTGCGGTCCATTAAATCAAGGTCAGGGAATTCTGTGGCGAGTTGCGATGCTTCCGCCAATCCCGCATAAGGGTCTTGGGGGGCGATGCGCGCCATGGCAACCGCACGTTCCGCCAATGTGTCAATGCTGGCTTTATCGGTGCTGGCGGTGGAAATGACGGCGTTGCGCCCATCCACGAACACCCGCAAGCCAATGGCGCGGTCTTCGGCGCGTTCCATGGATTCTAATTTGCCAAAACGGACGCAGACTTCTTCGGATACACCGCCGGCAACGATGGCATCGGCGGCGTCCGCCCCGGCACGTTTCGCGCTTTCCAGCAACATGGTCATGGTGGTTTCAATGGATTTGCTCATGAGCGATGCTTACCCGATAATGACTTGTTCTGCAACCAGACAAAAGGTATGACTGCACCTATGACGCATAAAGTTTTTATTGATGGCGAGGCCGGCACGACAGGGCTTGAGGTGCAGGGGCGGTTATTGGCACACCCCGACATCACGCTGATTCAGCTAGATGCCAGCCAGCGTAAAGATACGGACGCACGGCGTCAGGCGATGGCGGCGGCGGATGCGGTGATTCTGTGCCTGCCCGATGCTAGTGCGGTTGCGGCGGCGCAAATGGCGGCGGAAGTAAATGTGCCAGTTATAGACGCTTCCACAGCGCATCGGGTGGCGGCAGATTGGGTCTATGGCTTCCCGGAACTCACCGCCAAGCAACGCGGGGCGATTCAATCCAGCCGTCAGATTGCCAATGTCGGCTGCTATGCGTCGGCGATGATTGCCATGCTGCGCCCGTTGCGTGAGGCGGGGTTGTTGGGTGCGGATGCGGATGTCGGCTTTTCCGCCATTAGCGGTTATAGCGGCGGCGGCAAGGATTTAATCGCTTATATGCAGGCGGGGGAGAAGCCACGCAATTTCGCCTATGCGCTAAATCTAGCGCATAAACATCTGCCTGAAGTTCTAGCGCATGGGGATTTGGCAAAGCCACCGATTTTCACGCCGATGGTCGGGGATTTCTATGCGGGAATGTTGGTGATAATGCCGCTTCACTTGCGGGTATTTCGCAAAAATATAACTATCAATGATATTCATAACGCGCTGGCGGAACATTATGCGGATAGCCCGTTTATACGCACGCATGCGCCGAATGATGCGCCGGCGATGCATGCGCGGGGGTTTTTGGGGGTGGATGATTTAATCGGCACAAATTATATGGATTTGCACCTGTTTCATCCTGAAGGCAACACGGGGGATATCGGGGTTTTATTGGCGCGGTTGGACAATCTAGGCAAGGGGGCGTCGGGTTCGGCGGTGCAGAATCTAAATCTAATTTTGGGAATTGATGAAACCACCGCCCTCATTTAGAGCGCGCGCAAATAATCCGCCACCGCCCCTGCCACGAGAATCAGCCCGAGATTACGATTGCTACGGAATATCCGCCCGGCACCTAGTGCGTCCGCCCCATCAATACGCGCCACTTGCCAGCAGAAATGCCCCGCCCCTACCGCAACCGCTAGCAAAAATGCGGGGGTATCACTCATCACGCCAAAACCAATCCATCCCGCCACCGCCAAACCATAACTCACCCCGACACCGAATCGCAACCGCCCCCCTAACCACAGAGCCGATGAGCCTATGCCGATGCGGCGGTCGTCCGCCATATCTTGAATCGCATAAATGGTATCATAGCCAAAAATCCAAAACACCACCCCCCCATAAAGCCAAAACACGCGCATATCAGGGTAAGCACCAAACGCCCCCCAACCCAACAACACCCCCCAAGCGAAGGTCAAACCGAGTACGATTTGCGGCAGATTGGTAAAACGTTTCGCCAAGGGATAGGTGCTGATGAAGGGCAGGGAGGCGATGCCAATCATCACCGCTTCCATGGGAAGTTGCATCAACACAGCTAAGCCAATCCCCCCCAACACCGCTAGCAGAATCAGTGCCGAAAATACGCTAATGCGTCCGCTAGCAAGGGGGCGATTTGCCGTGCGCGCGACAGATTTATCAATGTTGCGGTCGCATAAATCATTGATGACGCACCCGCCCCCCCGCATCACCACCGCACCGATGAAAAATAGCCCCATTAAACCTACTAAATGCCCGATACCCGCCCCGGCATCGCGCGCCCCTATGGGCATCACCACCCACGCCGGCAGGAGCAACAGCCACCAACCAATCGGGCGGTCAAAGCGCATCAGAATCGCAATATCGCGGGGCTTTGGCGGGAGGAATCGCCAAATGCCGTTCGGGTCTATATCGTCAAGCGGTGCCGGTGTCATAGCCCCTATAAACATATTTTTATTGCGCGCCGTCAAGGGCGTATGTAATGAAAAGGGCATGACTGCGCGCAATCCCCCACGCCTTTATATGTCGGCACCGCTTGAGCCCCGCGCGGATATTACGCCCACGGACGACCAACAACATTATCTTTTGCGGGTGTTGCGGTTAAAAGCGGGGGATGCGGTGTTGGTGTTTAATGGCGCGGATGGCGAATTTTTGGCGCGAGTGGTTGCGGCGGGGGCGAAACGCATCACGTTGAAATTAGAATCGCAACAACGCCCGCCTGAAGCTGCGGGGGATTTGACATTGGCATTTGCGCCTCTACGCCGTCATCGCTTGGAATCTATGCTGGA
Organism: uncultured Alphaproteobacteria bacterium; assembly: GCA_958431225.1. Classification (GTDB taxonomy): domain Bacteria; phylum Pseudomonadota; class Alphaproteobacteria; order Puniceispirillales; family UBA1172; genus UBA12202. Next base: position 1,384,910 of record OY288107.1, read on the forward strand.
AAAAGCGTGTGAGTTGGGGGTGGCGCGCCTCTGCCCTGTCATTACCGAATTCACGCAGAATCCGCGCCTTAATATCCCGCGCCTCACCGCGATTACCCGCGAAGCCTCAGAACAATCGGCGCGGGTTTCGGTGCCTGTGCTTGAAGATGCACGGGTTTTTGCGGAATTTATTGCAGATGCCGAGGGCGTGATTTGGTGCGATGAGGCTTTAGCGGGGGACAATTCTACGCATTTCCTCACCCGCATGGCTGAACTGCCCCAACTGCCCACGACAATTTTAATCGGTCCTGAAGGCGGGTTTTCGGATGCGGAACGGCGTTTATTGTTGGCAAAGGAGGGGGTTTATGGGGTATCATTGGGGGGCGGGGTTTTACGCGCGGACACTGCGGCGGTGGTTGCTCTTGCTCTGTGGCAAGGATTTTATACAAAGCGATTGGAAAATGAATCATGACAGAACACGCACCCCTTACACGCGATGCGATGGTGCAATACTTTGCCGATGGTGAAAAGCCGCGTGCGAAGTGGGGCATCGGCACGGAACACGAAAAATTGCTATTTGATTGCCAAAGCCACCGCCGTCCTAGTTATGAAGAATCAGGGGGCATTGGTGCTATTTTGGGGCGCATCGCTGAACTAGATGGCTGGACGCCGATTACCGAACAGGGGCATATCATTGCGCTCAAATATAGCGATGGGGCTTCCATTACGCTTGAACCCGGGGGGCAGTTTGAATTATCCGGGGCGGTGTTGCAGAATCTACATCAGACTTGTGCCGAGACCGCCTCGCATCTGCAACTGATGACGGAGATTATGGACGGCGATTGTATTTGGATGTTGGGGATAGGTTTTGACCCGGTTTGGGCGCGCGATGACATTCCGTGGATGCCCAAAGGGCGCTATCAAATCATGCGCGATTATATGCCCAAGGTCGGCACCAAGGGGCTGGATATGATGCTCCGCACTTGCACGATTCAGGTGAATCTGGATTTTTCCAGCGAAGCCGATATGGCAAAAAAATTCCGCACGGCGCTGGCGTTGCAACCTTTGGCGACGGCGATTTTTGCCAATTCGCCCTTTATTGAGGGCAAGCCATCGGGGTATTTGTCGGCACGGGCTGCTGCTTGGGTGGATACGGATAGCGCGCGTTCTGGCGTGCCGAGGGCGGTGTTTGATGCGGGGTTTGGCTATGAGCAATGGGTGGATTATCTGTTGGATGTGCCGATGTATTTTATCCATGACGGCGATTGCTATCGGGATGTTGCAGGCGAATCATTTAGGGATTTTCTGGCGGGGAATCTGCGCGGGTTTGAAGGACGCTTGCCTAATTTAGCGGATTGGGAAGACCATACGACCACGGCTTTCCCCGAGGTGCGGTTGAAGCGGTTTTTGGAAATGCGCGGGGCTGATGGCGGTGATTGGGGGATGATTTGCGCGCTCCCCGCCTTTTGGGTAGGGTTGCTTTATGACGATGAGGCATTAGATGAAGCAAGTGCGCTAGTGAAAAATCTAGGCGCGGAAGATGTGCTGAACGGACGGATGAGCGCGGCGAAAGACGGCTTAAAGGGGCAGTTGGGCGGCTATGATATGGCGCAACTTGCAGGAGAGGTGCTGAATCTAGCGGAGGCAGGTTTGCGTAGGCGGGGGTGCATCAATGATAGCGGTGATGATGAGAGCCTTTATCTGCAACCCATAAAAAGCCTGATAGATAAAGGCGAGACCCAAGCCGACCGACTATTGGCAGAGTATTATGATGCGTGGAATCAAGATGTGCGTCCGCTATATGACGCGCATCGCCTGAAATAGGTTTTGAAAATAGGTTTTGAAATAGGTGGTGTAGTGCAATGATGCCCGGATTATTATTGGTAGTGTTCGTGAATTTCATCGGTGTCGGTGCGTTGATTCCGGTGCTTCCCTATGCGGTGATTGATGAGGCGGGGGCGAGCGAGACCGTGATGACATTGTTATTGGCATCATTTGCCTTGGCGATGATGGTTGGTGCGCCGATTCTGGGGCGCCTGTCGGATTATTTCGGGCGGCGGCAGGTGTTGCTGACCTCCATTTTATTGAGCGCGCTTGGGCATATTTGTTTCGCGCTGACTACGGATATTACGTTGATGTTTATGGCACGGATTCTGACCGGGCTAGCCTCGGGGAGTATCGGCGTCATCCAAGCCATCATCACCGACACCACCCCGCCCGAAGAACGTTCAAGGGCGATTGGTTTGTTGGGGGCGTTTGTTGGGTTGGGGTTTGTTGCGGGTCCGGCTTTTGGTGGGTTGCTGTCGGGTTATGGCGGGGCGGTGCATACGATTCCTTTTTTGCTGGCAGGAGGGTTAGCGTTTATCGGGTTTTTGATCGCGCTTTATGCCGTGCCTGAGAGCAAAGGCGAAAGCCGCCCGCGTCCGCTTTCGTGGTTTAGGCGGTTCGTGTTGTTGCGGGTGAGTGGGCTATTTATGTTCGGTTTGGCGGTGTTTTTGTTGAATCTAGCCTTCGCACAAATTGAGGCATCATTCACCTTAGTATTAAAAGATGTCATGGCATATACGAGCCGTCATACCGGCTATGTGTTCACGTGGGTGGGGGTGGTCATCATCGTCGTGCAGGGCGTTTTTATCGGGCGCATCACGCGCAGATTTTCGGAATTGGGGGCATCGACCACCGGGGCGTTTTTATTGGTGGTGGGGCAGGTGCTGACGATGCTGATGGTGGGGAGTGCGTTGTGGTTTTTCCTGCCATCTTTATGGCCGATGATGATCTGCACGACTTTGGTGTGTGTAGGTTTTGCGCTAGCCAATCCAACCCTAACTTCCGCCGCGAGTCAGGTGATTCGCAAAGGCGAAATCGGCAGTATTATGGGGGCGATTCAATCCATGGGCTCGCTAGGGCAGGTGCTAGGTTTGGTGATAGCAGGACCGCTTTATGAACTAGGCGGCGGGGTCATGACGTTTGGTTTCGGCAGTTTCATCAGTTTTTTGTTGTTGCTAGTGATGAGTAATATGCTGTTTTATCCACGCCGCCGCCGTCACCACGCAAAACCTCTTTTGAAATAATTGTGCTTTCCAAATTGTTGTGGGTGCTATAAAGTCGCCCTTGCCAGAATCACTAGTAGTGAGCCGTCTGTCGGGTTGCTCACTAAATACAACACCCCTTGGGGGAATAGGTGGGACTTGTCTTAGCTACTAGTGTTCTGGCGAAACAGCCCGGCGCTTTGCGTCGGGAAAACGTAGCAACAGAAGGACAAGACAATGCGACTTTTCATTATTACCATTACCGCCCTATGCGTTTTCACCGCCTCCGCCCATAGTGCCGAGCCTCTGGTTTTGAATTCAAAAAATTGGCGCATTATTGATGGCGATACGATTTATGTTGATGACTATAAAATTCGCTTGATAGGCATTGAAGCCCCGGAACGCACGCAGAATTGTCGTGATGCTGATGGTAAAAAATGGGCTTGTGGTAAGCGGGCGGGGGATGCTGTTCGGGAGATTTTGGAGAAGCACGGACAGGGAATTCAATGCACGATTCATGGTGGCGGGTATTATGGACGGCTTTTGGGGGAATGCTTTGCTGGGGATTCTGGGGATGGGGTGGATTTGCAAAAAATGCTGGTGCGTCAGGGTTTGGCTCTATCATCGCGGGGGCGGTATGATGATGAGGAAATCCACGCCCAAAAACTTTGCCTCGGTATGTGGGCGGGGGCGTTTGCTGAACCTAAAGAATGGCGCAATGGCAATCGGCGCATGCACGACCGCGCACCCGAACATTGCCCCTAGCCTATATCAGTTCCGCCAATGGTGATACCCCCCATTTTCAGCGTCGGTTGCCCGACACCAACAGGCACGCCCTGACCCGCCTTACCGCAGGTGCCAACGCCATTATCCAATTTGAGATTATCGCCTATCATCGTAATTTTACTCATCGCATCAGGACCATTGCCGATTAGCGTTGCGCCCTTTACCGGCGCACCGATTTTGCCATTTTCAATTAAGTAGGCTTCGGATGCCGAAAACACGAATTTCCCGCTGGTAATATCCACCTGACCGCCCCCGAAATTCACCGCATACAGCCCCTTTTTCACCGATTGGATGATTTCCTCATGGCTATGGTTGCCACTCATCATAAAGGTATTCGTCATACGTGGCATCGGGGCGTGGGCGAATGATTCGCGCCTGCCATTGCCGGTCGGCTCTACCCCCATTAGCCTTGCATTTTGGCGGTCCTGCATATAGCCGACCAAGATGCCGTCCTCAATCAGCACATTGCGCCTTGATGCCGTGCCTTCATCGTCTATCGTAATAGAACCCCGACGATTTTCTATGGTGCCGTCATCCACGACGCTGACGCCTTTGGATGCCACTTGTTCGCCCATGCGTCCGCTAAATAGGGAAGTGCCTTTGCGGTTGAAATCGCCCTCAAGCCCATGCCCTACCGCCTCGTGCAACATCACCCCGGGCCAGCCCGAACCTAGCACCACCTCTAATTCGCCGGCCGGGGCAGCGATGGATTCTAGATTGACACGGGCTTGGCGGATGGCTTCATCTATCTCGGCTTGCCATGCTTTTGGGTCTAGCCATTGGTCAAACATGACGCGCCCGCCGGCACCGCTTGACCCGCCCTCCATGCGTCCGTTTTTTTCCATCACCACCGATACATTTAAGCGCACTAGGGGGCGAATATCGGCAGCCTGAAACCCATCAGGACGCATGATGCGAATCGCCCGCCATTCGCTTGCGATGCTGATGCTCACCTGTTTCACCAAAGGGTCGCGCCCCCTTGCGTAGGCATCCATTTCCTCAATCAATTTGACTTTTGCCGTGAAATCGGTGGCTTCTAGGGGGTTTTCGTCACTATAAAGGGGCGTGTTGTGTCCGCCCTCGGGGGCTAGGTTGAATGTGCCACCATAGCCCTGATTTACCGCCTTAATCGTGTTGCTCGCGCGTTTTATAGCGTCTAGCGTCATGGCATCCGAATGCGCGTAGCCGTGGGCTTCCCCGGCTAGCCCCCGCAAGCCGAAACCTAGCGAACGATCATAATTGCTCGCCTTCATGCGTCCATCATCAAAGGCTAGGGATTCGCTGTGGCTTTCTTCCAAAAATAACTCGCCATCATCACCCCCCGCCAACGCATCGCTGACCAACGGCATGACGCTTTCTTCCGTCAATTCGGTGTTGTCAAAAAATAACGTGTTGGTTTTACTAATCGCATCCATAGGCGCAGTTATACGCTATGCACCCGCAAAATCAAAAGCAAAAATATACCGCGAAAAATAGGTGCGACTTTTTCTCGCGGGGGGGGCGGTGGTTTTTTCTTGCCAAAAGCGTTATATTTTGTGGCATCATTGCGCCTTAAATGCTAGGAATGGAATCTGTAATGTTTTTTGAAGGGGGCTAGATAATGGCGATGAAACGATGGATGCTTGGTTTTTGCTTTATACTGCTGGCTGGTTCGGCGTATGGGGCAGTGCCTGAACCTTGGCAGATTGGCTTGCAACCGCCCGCCGGGTCGGTCGCCGAGAAAGCCAATGATTTACACAATCTGCTCCTAGTCATTACCGGGGCGATTTGTGTTTTGGTGTTGGGGCTTTTGGTCTATATCGGCGTGCGTTTTCGGGCGGATAGGAATCCCACCCCGTCTAAAACCACGCATAATCCGATTCTTGAAGTAGTCTGGACGGTGATTCCGGTGATTATTTTGGTGGTTATTGCCGTGCCGTCATTCCGTCTGCTATATTATCAAGACCGCACCGATGCCACCGATATGACCATCAAAATCACCGGCGCGCAATGGTATTGGAATTACGAATACCCCGATGAAGGCATCGCTTTTGACAGCTATATGATTGACGAATCAGAACTCGCAGACGGGCAGAAACGCTTGCTTGATGTGGATAATCCGATGGTCGTCCCCGAAGGCACGCGCATTAAATTTTTGATTGTTGGCGTGGATGTTATGCACTCATTTTTCGTGCCGTCCTTGGGGGTGCAGAAATACACCGTGGTCGGACGCACCAATGAGGCTTGGGTGGATGTGCCGCCGGGCGCGAAAACTTACTACGGGCAGTGCAATCAGATTTGCGGGACGAATCACGCCTATATGCCGATTGTCATTGAGGCGGTATCCGAGGCGGATTATCAAACTTGGCTGGCTCGGGCGAAACAAGATTTCACCCTCGCATCAGTGCAATAATTTTAAGGAGCAAGCATCATGGCATCACCAACCGCAATCAAGGACGCATCGCACCACGGCACGCCTAAAGGCTTTGTCCGCCGTTGGCTCTATTCCACCAATCACAAAGATATTGGCACGATGTATTTGATTTTCGCCATCCTCGCCGCCGTTATTGGCGGCGGGATTTCTATCTTTATGCGCATGGAATTGATGTCCCCGGGGGTGCAGTATATGGCGGATGGACATGTCTGGAATGTCTATGCGACGGCGCATGGGTTGATTATGGTGTTCTTTGTCGTCATGCCCGGGTTGATTGGCGGCTTTGGTAATTGGTTTGTGCCGATTATGATTGGCGCACCCGATATGGCGTTCCCGCGTATGAATAATATTAGTTTCTGGCTCTTGCCTCCTGCCTTTATTTTGCTGTTGCTGTCGGCGGTGGCGGATGGCGGTGCGGGGGTCGGCTGGACGATTTACCCGCCACTTTCGGGGAGCGCAGGCACGCCGGGCATGTCAATGGATTTTGCGATTCTGTCGCTGCACTTAGCGGGGGCATCGTCCATTTTGGGGGCGGCGAATTTCATTACCACCATCTTTAATATGCGTACCCCGGGTATGAGTTTGCACCGCATGCCGTTATTTGCGTGGGCTATGTTGGTGACGGCGTTTTTGTTATTGCTGGCGGTGCCGGTGCTGGCGGGGGCGATTACGATGTTGTTGACCGACCGCAATTTCGGCACAGCGTTCTTTATCCCTGCGCAAGGGGGCGACCCGATTTTATTCCTGCACCTGTTTTGGTTTTTCGGGCATCCCGAGGTTTATATTATGATTCTCCCCGCCTTTGGCATTGTGAGTCATATCGTTTCCACCTTTAGCCGTAAGCCGATTTTTGGCTATTTGGGGATGGTCTATGCGATGATTGCCATCGGTTTTGTCGGCTTTATCGTCTGGGCGCATCATATGTATACCGTGGGGCTGAATGTCGATACCCAAGCCTATTTCACCGCCGCCACCATGGTTATTGCCGTGCCGACGGGGATTAAAATTTTCTCGTGGATAGCGACAATGTGGGGCGGGTCAATCCGTTTTGAGGTGCCGATGCTGTGGGCGTTTGGCTTCATTTTTCTGTTCACCGTGGGGGGCGTGACTGGGGTGGTGCTGTCCAATGCCGGGCTGGATCAGATTCTGCATAATACCTATTATGTCATCGCGCATTTCCATTATGTGCTGTCGCTGGGGGCGGTGTTTGGGTTGTTTGCTGGGTTCTATTATTGGTTTTCCAAGATGACCGGGTATGAATATTCAAAACCCCTCGCGCTTTGGCATTTTTGGCTGACGTTTATTGGGGTGAATCTGACCTTTTTCCCGATGCACTTTTTGGGGCTGGCGGGGATGCCAAGGCGTTATATTGATTACCCTGATGCGTTTGCGGGGTGGAATATGGTGGCGTCATTAGGTTCGTATGTTAGCGGGGTTGCAACACTCATCTTCTTCTGGCTGATTGTTGAGGCATTTTTTGTCAAAAGGCGCGCCAAAAAGAATCCGTGGGGGGATGGGGCAACGACGCTGGAATGGCAAGTCGCTTCACCGCCACCTTACCATACTTTTAACAAACTGCCGAAAGCATGAGAGGAGGGGCGATGACACCGGCAACCGCATCCACCGCCTATCTAGCCGCACCCGAAGACTATCTAGCGTTGATGAAACCGCGCGTGATGAGTCTGGTGATTTTCACCGCGCTCATTGGCATGGTGCTGGCACCGATGACCACGCATCCGCTTCTGTTGGTGATTTCCTTGCTGGCGATTGCGGCGGGGGCAGGCGCGGCGGGCGCGCTCAATCAATGGTATGACCGCGATATTGACGCGCTGATGACGCGCACGGCGCACCGCCCCTTGCCAAAAGGCTTGGTGCATGCTGATGAAGCTTTGAGCCTTGGGGTGGTGGTTGGGTTGTTGTCGGTGTTGGTGTTGGGCTTTGCTGGGGGGTTCGGTGCGGCGGCATTGTTGGGTTTTACCATTTTCTTTTATAGCGTCATTTACACGATTTGGCTTAAACGTAGCACCGCGCAAAACATAGTCATTGGCGGGGCGGCGGGGGCGTTTCCGCCGGCGATTGGCTGGCTGGCGGCGGGGGGCGGTATTGGCGTTGAACCTTTATTGCTGTTTTTGATGATTTTCGCATGGACGCCGCCGCATTTCTGGGCGTTGGCACTGGTGCGGAATGACGATTATAGCCGTGCCAATGTGCCGATGTATCCGGTGGTGCATGGGTCTCGTGCCACCAAGAATCAGATTGTGTTTTATGCGGTGCTGACGGCTTTGGCAGGAATCGCCCCGGCATTTGTCGGCATGGCAGGGGGGGCGTATTTGGCTTTGGCATCGGTGTTGGGATTGCGTTTTGTGCAGTTGGCGGTGCTGTGTTGGCGCGCCGATGATGCGGATAGTGTGGTGCCGATGCGGCTCTTTCGCTTTTCTATTCTTTATCTGTTTTTGCTGTTTTTGGGCTTGGGGCTTGATGCGACATGGAATGCATTATCAGGGGGAACGTTATGAGGAGGTCGCCTAAACAAAGCCCCGAAAGCCGTGCGCGCAATCTCCGCCGCCGCAACCTGTTTGTCTGCGGTGCTGTGTTTGGTTTAGCGGCATTATTTTTTGTCATTACAATCGTCAAGAAAGGATTGGCAGTATGATGGAAATGGATCAAAATTTAATGCGGCGCAATCGCCGTGTGTTTATGTGGATTATGCTGTTGGTTTTTGGCATGGCGGGGCTGGCATTCGCTTCGGTGCCGCTTTATCAGTTATTTTGTCAGGTCACCGGCTATGGTGGCACGACAAAAATATCGTCGGCACCTAGCGTACAAGCGGTGGGGACTATCACCCGTGAGGTGCGTTTTGATGCCAATGTGCAGCCGGGTATGAAGTGGCGGTTTGAAGCCCCCGCCCCGATTGCGTTAAGGGCAGGTGAGCAAATCAAAGTGCATTACACCGCTAGCAACCTAAGCGATGAGACCATCACCGGACAGGCGCATTTCAACGTCACGCCGTTCAAAGTCGGCAGTTATTTTGCCAAAATTGAATGTTTTTGCTTTCAAGAACAAACGCTAAAACCCGGCGAGGTGGTGGAAATGCCGGTGATTTTTTTCCTAGACGAAGCCATGGATAGCGACCTTAACACCCGCGAAGTGGCGGAAATCACGCTATCCTACACCTTCTTTCCGTTAAGCAGTTGAAGCATCACTAACCACCATCACTAACCAAAGGAGACAAGATTCATGAGTGGCGCACAAAAACATCCTTATCATTTAGTTGAACCAAGCCCGTGGCCCGCATCAGGCGCATTAGGGGCGCTGACTATGGCGATTGGCGGGGTTTTATTTATGCACGAACACGCCTATGGGGTGCATTTGTTGGTGTTTGGGCTGTTGGTGGTTTTGCTGACCATGGCGTTGTGGTGGCGCGATGTTGTGCGTGAGGCGGAATATCAAGGGCATCATACGCCGATTGTGCAGATTGGCATGCGCTATGGGATGATGCTGTTTATTACCTCCGAGGTGATGTTTTTTGTCGCATTTTTCTGGGCGTTTTTTGACCGCGCGCTGTTCCCGGTGGGCGGGGTGTGGCCGCCCGAGGGGATTTATACCTTTAACCCGCTTGATTTGCCGTTAATCAATACGCTGATTCTGTTGCTGTCGGGGTGTTCGGTGACATGGGCGCATCACGCGCTTTTACAAAATAATCGGCGCGATTTTATGACCGGGTTAGCCATTACTATCGGTTTGGGGGTGCTTTTCACCGCATTGCAAGCTTATGAGTATAGCCACGCGAAATTCGCGTTCACCGATGGCATTTATCCTTCGGTGTTTTTCATGGCGACCGGGTTTCATGGGTTTCATGTGATTGTCGGGACGCTATTTTTGGCGGTGTGTTTTTATCGTGGGGCGTTGGGGCATTTCACGGCAAAACAGCATTTCGGCTTTGAGGCGGCGGCGTGGTATTGGCATTTTGTTGATGTGGTGTGGCTATTCCTGTTCGTCAGCATTTACATTTGGGGCGCCTGATGGCATCGGAGGCACTACGGCGCGCATGGCATAATCGCTGTCCGAATTGCGGTGAGGGCGCGCTGTTTCAATCGCGTCTCAAAATGGCAGAATCTTGTGCGGTATGCGGGTTTGATCTGAGCGTGCTTGATGCCGGGGATGGTCCGGCGTCGTTGTTGGTGCTGTTTTATGGGGCGTTGATTGTGCCTTTGGCGTTTTGGGTTGAATCGCTATTTGCCCCGCCTTTATGGATGCAGGCGGTGTTTTGGGGGGCGGTGATGTTGGTGCTGACGCTAAAAACATTGCGCCCGATTAAAGCCTTGATGATTGGCTGGCAGTTCCGTCATTTTGATGCGGATAAGCGATTTTTTTGAAAGGCGCACATCTATGGTATTTCGTCCGGCTTTGTGGATGACGATCTGTGCATCTGCGGTGTTGATGTTGTTGCTGGCATTGGGGTGTTGGCAGTTATATCGCTTGCAATGGAAAAACGAATTGATTGCGGAATTTGAAGCGCGCGCACATGGCAGGGCGGTGGATCTGCGCGAAATTTCCCCCACCAATCCGCCCCGCTATCAACGTGTTGTCGCGGATGGCGTCTGGCTCCACGAATATGAGGTGCAATTAACCGGGCGTGTGTTTGAAGGCACGGCGGGCTATCATATCATCACGCCGTTGGAATTGCGCGATGGGGGGGTAGTGTTCGTCAATCGCGGGTGGGTATCGCAGGATTATCGCGCCCCGCAATCGCGGCTCTGGACGCTTGATGCGGGGCAGGTGCGGGTTGAGGGCATTATTCGTTTGCCGGCAAAACGCGGACGTTTTGTGCCGATGAACGCGCCCGCAAAAAATGATTGGTTCACGCTGGCGGTAGGCGAAATCAGTCGCCATCATGGATTAGAGGGGGAATTAGAGGGGCAGGTGATTGACGGCTTCACCATTGATGCTTTGCGCCGAGATGATACGCTCCCCATCGGTGCGGCGGTGGATATTGCGCTGCCGAATAATCATTGGCAATACGCGCTGACATGGTTTGGCATTGCGCTAGGGCTGATAGGGATTTATGTTGCGTGGCACGTGCAAGCGGGGCGGTTGTATCGAAGGGAAAAATGATGACAGAAATTCATTACATCAGCACACGCGGCGGGGGGGATGCGCTAGGCTTTGAGGAAGCATTGCTAACGGGGTTGGCGCGCGATGGCGGGTTATATTTACCGCATGCCTATCCGCGTTTTGAAGCCGGCGAGTTGGATGCTATGGCGGCTATGCCCTATGCCGAGGTAGCGGCGCGGATTATGGCGAAATTTACCGGCAAAGATATGGGCTTTGATGCGTTATTGCGCCTTTGCCAAGATGCTTATGCGGGGTTTTCCGCCCCGGAAATCACCCCCCTAAAACGCATCAACGACCAAATTTATCTGTGTGAATTGTTTCACGGTCCCACCATCGCGTTTAAGGATATTGCCATGCAGGTTCTGGCACGGCTTTTTGACGTTGCGCTGGAAAAACAAGGCAAGCGTGCGGTGATTTTGGGCGCAACTAGTGGCGATACTGGCTCCGCCGCTTTGGAAGCATTTAAGGGGCGCGAAATGGTGGATATTTTCATCCTTTACCCCGATGGGCGTGTGTCGCCGGTGCAGGAACAACAAATGACCAGCGTCATTGCCGAGGGCGCGTATGCGGTGGCGGTTGCAGGGGATTTTGATGCTTGCCAAGATATTGTCAAACGCCTTTTCGGTGATTTGGCATTGCGCGACAGGCTAGGGCTATCGGCGGTCAATTCTATCAACTGGGCGCGCTTGATGCCGCAGATTGTCTATTATGTGGTGTCGGTATTGGCGTTAAGGGGGCAGGGGCGCGAAATTAGTTTCGCCGTGCCCACAGGCAATTTTGGCAATATCTTTGCCGGTTATGTGGCGATGCGGATGGGCTTGCCGATAAAACGGCTCATCTGTGCCAGCAACCGCAACGACATTTTGGCGCGATTTTTTGAAGGCGGTGTCATGGAACGCCGCGCGGTTGAGCCGAGCCTCAGCCCGTCAATGGATATCCAAGTATCAAGCAATTTTGAACGGCTGATGTTTGAATTGCTAGGGCGCGATGGGGCTATGACGCGCGGATTGATGGAGGAATTTGCCGCAACAGGAAAATTCACTTTAAGCCGTGATATGGTGCGCGATGATATTGATTTATTCTGGGGGTTTCGGGCGGATGATGCTGAAACTTTGGCGGAAATCGCACGCACATGGGCGGAAAGCACAATTTTGCTAGACCCCCATAGTGCCGTAGGCGTTGCCGCCGCCCGCGCTTATGGCACTAGCCATGATGAGCTGGTGGTGGCGTTGGCTTGTGCGGATGCTGCGAAATTTCCTGATGCGGTGGAAAAGGCGGTGGGGATGCGCCCGCCTCTGCCGCCGCATCTAGCCGATTTGATGACGCGCAAAACGCAAAAACTTACCGCCAAGCCAGAGCCAAAAGCGGTAGCGACACTGATTGAAAACAAAAAGCGCGGGGCGCGAATCTAGGCGTGTCCAACGCTCGCCGGCATATGTTCGGTGGCAATGCCGAGGCGTGTGTAGCAATCTTGCCATTGGTTGCTGTTGAGGCAGTGAAACACCAAATCATGCGCATAAGGCATGGTCAGCCACGAATTGCTTTTGAGTTCATTTTCCAGCTGTCCTTCTGCCCAACTAGCATGCCCGAGCGTGATAAGATATTCACTAGGGCCGCCGCCATTGATGATTTCCGAGATGATGCGGATATTGGCGGTCATGGCGATTTCATCGCTAACCATGACGCTATCGGTGAGGAGGTGGTCGCCGGAATGTAGCACCATACCCCGCGTGCCTTCCACCGGCCCGCCTTGATAGATGGGGGTGTCGCCGGCGACTTGTGGCTCGCCAAGTTTGAGCTGTTCCGCGAGCTCTTGCAAAGTCAATCCGCCTTTGGCTTTTTTGTTGATGACAAGCCCCATGGTTGAAGACGCATCATGGCGACATATAACAATCACCGCATTAGCAAAACGCGAATCAGCCATTTGCGGCGTGGCAATCAATAATTGTCCTGTCAAATCCATTGTCATGATACCTAATGCTAACGATAAATGATGCGCTTGACCAGAGGCTTTCAGTCAGGCAATGCTAGTCTGGACGATAAACCCGAGGAATGATAGAAAAAAATGCGATTTTTGGCAAGAATTAGTTGTTGGATGCTGATGCTTCTGCCCATAAGCGCGCTGGCTGATGGTGCGGGTGCGGGTGCTGGCGCTGGCGTCTGGCAAGGCACGGAGCAGGTGCAGTTGCGCTTGATTTCTAGCACGACGCATTATGATGGCGGGGGGCAGGTCAAGGCGGGGTTGGAGGTAAAATTAGCCGATGGTTGGAAAATTTATTGGCGTAGCCCCGGCGATGCGGGGTTGCCGCCGCTGTTGGAATTTGCTGGGGGGGTGCGCCATGAGATGCGTTTTCCTGCCCCGACACGTTTTACTTTATTCGGCTTTGAGACGTTTGGTTATAGCGATGCGGTGATTTTTCCGTTGCGGATTGATGCGTCTTCTGGGGGCGATTTGGCGTTGGTAGCGGCGTTTAGCGGGCTCGTTTGTTCAGATGTCTGTATCCCTGTTGATGAGATGCTGACTTTGCGCCTTGATGGGGGGGATTCCGCGCCATCGCCCCACGCTTTCGGCATCGCCAAGGCAGAAGCCCTTGTGCCATCTATCGGCACTAGCAACGGCTATCGCATCACGCGGGCGGAATTGCGGGGCGCGCATTTAGAGGTCGCCATCGCCGCGCGCGATGACACCCCCTTTATTATGCGTCAAGGTGATGTGTTGGTTGAATCCGCAGTGCAAGGCTTGGGATTCGCGCGTCCTAATTTTCTAGGCGATGTCGGGCGGATAGCCATCATTGGTGATAGGGGGGGCGAGAATCTAGCGGAATTGGTCGGCACGTCTGCCGTCATTACCATACTGCACCCTGAATTTATGCTTGAAGAAAACGTGGTGATTGGGCGTGGTGAGTTTGCCCCCGCCCCCAACAGAACTATATCGGGGGCGTTGGTGTCTATATTGTTGGTGGCGTTTTTGGGCGGGTTGATTTTGAATGTGATGCCGTGCGTGTTGCCGGTCTTGTCGCTCAAATTGACGGTAATTCTGGGGCAGGATAGAGCCGATTTGGCGCGAATCAGGCGGTCGTTTTTGCTATCGGCTACGGGGATTGTGCTGTCGTTTTTGACTTTGGGCGTGGGGTTGTTGGGCTTGCGTCAGGGCGGGGTGGCGATTGGTTGGGGCATTCAATTCCAAAATGCGTATTTTTTGGGGTTTATGGCACTGGTGATGCTGGGATTCGCGCTGATGATGCTTGATGTGGTGCGGGTGCCGATACCGGGGCTGGCGGGGTGGCAGTTTAAGGGCGGGCATACGGCTTGGCACGATCTAGCATCAGGATTTATGGCGACTTTATTGGCGACGCCGTGTTCGGCGCCTTTTGTTGGCACGGCGATTGCGTTCGCGTTCACCGCACCTTCGGCTTTGATGCTGGCGGTGTTTTTGGCGATGGCGTTGGGGTTGGCTTCCCCGTGGCTGTTGGTGGCGGCGTTCCCGCAAAGCGCGCGATTGTTGCCGCGTGGGGGGGCGTGGGTGATTTGGCTCAGGCGCGGTTTGGCGTTGGGGTTGGTGGCGACGGCGGTGTGGCTTTTGTTGGTGTTGGGGGCGGTAGTTGGTGGCGGTCGGGACGCATCAGGGGGCTGGCAGAAATGGCAACCGCAACTAGCCACGCGCCTCGCCGATGAGGGCAAAATCGTGCTGGTGGATGTGACGGCGGATTGGTGTTTGACCTGTAAAGCGAATCAGCTATTCGTGTTTGAAAGCGCGGCGATAAAGCAATTATTTGAAGCCGAAAAAGTCGTATTATTGCGCGCGGATTGGACGCGCCCTGATGCGACAATTTTGCAGTATCTAACGCAATTTAATCGCTATGGCATTCCGTTCACTGCCGTGTATAATGGCGGGGATGCACCTTTAATCTTGCCCGAACTTTTGACCGAGGATACATTAACCGAAGCCATCACAATTTTAAGGAGAAAGCCATGACAATCGCAATCGGAGACGCGCTACCCAACGCGGTCATCCACCAAAACATCAACGGCAAAATCAGCGAAACGAGCCTTAACGCATGGGCGCAAGGGCGGAAAGTGATTCTCGTCAGTGTGCCCGGGGCTTTCACGCCGACTTGTTCGGAAAAACATCTGCCCGGCTATATTGCCCTAGCATCGGAATTAACAGCCAAGGGCGTTGATGCGATTGGCTGTTTGGCGGTGAATGATGCTTATGTGATGGGGGCTTGGGGGCAGAAATTGGGGGCGGACGGCAAGGTGGATATGCTCGCCGATGCCGAAGGCAATGCAGCAAAAGCGATGGGAATCGCCTCCGTTATGACGCCCGTTCTAGGCACAACCCGCGCCGCGCGTATGGCGCTCATTGCCGAGGACGGCATCTGTCGGCACGTCTTTATTGAGGAGGCGGGGGCGTTGGCGGTATCCACTGCCGAATCGGTTATGGCGCATCTTTGAGGCTTTGCCCATCTTTAAGGCTTTGCATGGCGAGGGCTTGTTCGCGCGCTAACGCATCACAGCGTTCATTTAGGGGATGCCCCGAATGTCCTTTGACCCAGTGCCAAGCAATGTCATATTTCTGCGTCAGCGCATCCAGTTCTTGCCATAAATCTTGGTTGAGAACAGGTTTTTTATTGGCAGTCTTCCACCCATTTTCCCGCCATTTATGAATCCATTTCGTAATGCCATCGCGCAGATAGGTGCTATCGGAAGTGAGGTTTATCGGGCGCGGGGTTTTCACCGCCTCAAGTGCCTTAATCGCCGCCAGCAATTCCATGCGGTTATTGGTGGTGTCGGCTTCACCGCCGGCGAGTTCTTTTTCGTGGCTTTTCCAAATCAGAATCGCCCCCCAACCGCCGGGACCGGGATTGCCGAGACAGGCACCATCAGTAAAAATATCAATGCGGGGTTCAGTCATGGTATCAGTCATGGTATCAGTCATGGGGTGCTATCCCAAAATCGCAAACGCGCTAGGTAATCTTGGGGGTCATGGGGTTGCACTTGCGCGTCAGCGGGGGTGTTGATCCAATCATAAAGGCGCGTCAAAAAAAACCGCATCGCCGCGCCTTTGGCTAATATGGGGAGGGCGGTTTCTTCGGCATCATTTAGCGGGCGTAGGTCGGTATAGCCCTTGAGCATGGCTTTGTATCGGTCGGGGCAAAAACGCATTTTGTCATCAAAACACCACGCATTGATGGTAATCGCCACATCATAGGCGAGCATATCTTGGCAGGCGAAATAGAAATCAATCACCCCGCTAATTTCATGCCCTGTGAATAGCACATTGTCGGGGAATAAATCGGCATGGATAACGCCTTGGGGCAGGTCTTGCCGCCATGCATTTTGGATGTCATCAAGCCATTTTTGGATTTGCGCCCCTAGCCCGTTTTCTAGATGGTTGGCAGCATCACCGCAAGCGTCAAAAAGCCCCGCCCAAGCGTGTTGCCCTAAAGCATTCGGGCGGGGAATCGTGAAATCTGCAGCATCTTGGTGAAGCCGTGCCAGAATCGCCCCCGCTTTTTGGCATTGCGTAGGCGTCGGGCGGGGGGAATCGGTGCCGTCCAAAAAACTGACAATCGCCATAGGCTTGCCTTGGATTTTTTGTAGAATCTGTCCGTTGCGGTCGGCAATAGGGCTGGGGCAAGGATAACCCTTTGCCGCTAGGTGTTTTTTCAACCCTAGAAAAAACGGCAAATCCGCCGCATCTACCCGCTTTTCGTAAATGGTTAGGATGTAAATGCCCCCCCTATCATTTTCAAGGTCGGTTTCAAGGCGGTAATTGGTGTTTTCTACGCCTTGCGTAATGCCGGTTAAAGTGTGCCTTTTGCCGATGGCATACCCCGCCAACAAATCATCAATCATCTCATCATCAATTTGCGTATAAACAGCCATCGTTAAACCCTCAATGCCCCCCTCAATGCCGTAGTATAGGTGGCAGGTTGAAGGCGATGGTTTCGTTGGCGGTGCTGTGGCGGTTTATGGTGATGGCAAAACGTTTGGCGATGGCGGCGATGACGTCTTCAACCAAATGTTCCGGGGCTGATGCACCGGCGGTGATGCCGATGCGTGTGGCTTGGGTGATGCTGTGCCAATCAAGTGCTTCGGCATCGGCGATGAGGGTGGCTTGGGTGTTGGGGGCGGCTTCGGCGACCTCAACGAGGCGTTTGGAATTGGACGAATTTTCCGCCCCAATCACCAACACCAATTCCACCATCGGCGCGATTTCTTTCACCGCTTGTTGGCGGTTGGTGGTGGCATAGCAGATATCCTCGCCCCGCGGCGGTTTGATGGCGGGGAAACGGCGTTTGAGAATGGCGACAATTTCCGCCGTGTCATCAACCGAAAGCGTGGTTTGGGTGGCATAGGCAAGGTTTTCTGCGTCAGGCGGGGTGATGTTCTCGGCGTCCTCTGCCGTTTCTATGAGCGTCATCGCCCCTGTATCTAACTGCCCCATGGTGCCTTCAACCTCCGGGTGTCCGCTATGCCCGATGAGTAAAATATGCGCGCCGTTTTTGTGGTGGCGTTGTGCTTCAACATGGACTTTGGTAACGAGGGGGCAGGTGGCATCTACGGCAATCATGTTACGGCGGGTGGCTTCGCTGACGACGGATTTTGCTACCCCGTGTGCCGAAAATACTACGGGCTTGCCATCGGGGATATCGCACAATTCTTCCACGAACACCGCCCCCATGGCGGCTAGGCGTTCCACCACATGCTTATTATGGACAATCTCATGGCGGACATAGACCGGCGCGCCAAAATGTTTCAGCGATTCTTCAACAATACGCACCGCACGATCAACCCCCGCACAAAAGCCACGCGGCTCGGCTAGGATGATGGTTTTTTCATCAATATGTGCCATGGTATCACTCATAGCATTGTTTTGCTAGAAGATAAGGCGTAGGTCAACTTGAAACAAAACTATAATCGCGTATAGTGCATTTAAGGCAATCACGGAAAGGCTTTTCAATCATGAAGAAATTAGGTTTTATTTTGGTGTTAGCGTTGGCATTGGGGGCTTGCGCGCCATTTGGTGAAGAATCTACCTCCGTCCCTTGTCCGCCGATTAGTGCGGTTGCCGGGGTGGAGCAGATTTATATTGCTAGTGAAGACGGGCAGGTGATTGCCGCACGCTTTAATGGCATTGATAGTTTTTGCCGTGAGCGCGCAGGCTATACGGCGGTGGATTTGGCGGCGCATGTGTTGGCAGGGCGCAATCTCACCAACGGGTCAGGGGGCGATAAGGCGGAGATCTATTTGACGGCGGCGGTGGTTGATGGGGCAGACCGCGTGGTATCGCGCCGCACCATCCGCGAGCCAATAGGTTTCGCCAATGGTGTCGACAAGGCGTTTCCGATCATGTCGTTGAGATTGCAAGTGCCACCCGCGCATCGCGTGGTGCTAGGGTTGGGACGTGCGGCAGCTGATGCGACCGCTAATTGATGGATTTCATCGCTTCAATATCGGCTTTGAGCAATTTATCGGCGGTGGCTTGATCCATATTTTCTTGGATGAGTTCTGCCGCCGCGGTGGTGGCTAGCTGTGCCGCGCGGTCGCGGATTTCTTGGCGGGCTTCGGCTTCAAGGGATTTGATTTTGGCTTCGGCTTGGTCTTTGCGGCGTTTGATGGCGGCGTTTGCGGCGGCGGTGGCGGATTCTTCTATGCGTAAAGCGGCTTTTTCGGCATTGGCGAGAATCTGCGCGGCTTGGCTCGTGGCTTCGCGTTGCAGTTGTTGGTATTTTTTTAATTCTGCCTGTGCTTCAATGCGTAATGCTTCGGCTTCGTCTAGGTTTTGGCGAATCTGTGCCGCACGGCTATCCAACATAGAGGATAATGCCGCCCCGGCTTTTTTCCAAATTAGCGCGACAAAAACGACAAAAGAAATCGCTACCCAAAGGCTCTCATCCATTTTGCTCTCCTTTGGTGTCGTTGATTTGCTTGACCTGTTTGGTGGCGTCGGCTTGGCTGATTTTGATGTTGGTTAATTGTGCCACGGCTTCGGCGGCGGAGGTGCTGGCAATATCCACCACATCAATCATCGCACGGGCTTTGGCTTCGGCAATGTCGCTTTCCGCCTCTGCCATTTTTTCGGCAGTGCTGGCGTTGGAGGTTTTGATTTTGCGTTCCATTTTGTTGCGGATGCTTTCGGTGGCTTCGCGCATGACTGCGCTGGCTTTTTCGCGCGATTCGGCTAACATGACCTCAAAGGCTTGGCGCGCTTGTTCGGCGTTTTCGGATGCTGCCTTGGCGCGTTTCAAATCGCCTTGAATGCGGTTGTGGCGTTCTTCTAGCACCGACCCAATGCGCGGCA
Organism: uncultured Alphaproteobacteria bacterium; assembly: GCA_958431225.1. Taxonomy (GTDB): domain Bacteria; phylum Pseudomonadota; class Alphaproteobacteria; order Puniceispirillales; family UBA1172; genus UBA12202. The sequence continues at coordinate 1,404,540 of OY288107.1, forward strand.
AAGCCACCCGCCACATCAAAATATAGGCGAGCGCAAAACTAACCACCAGCCAGAAAATCTGTGTCGGCCATGTGGAAAAATCCAGCTGCGGCAAGCCCCCCGAATCTCCGTGCGAATCAGCGTGTTCATCCACCGCACCAAGCGCAAACCGCACCGACACCAGCCCCAAAATGAGGCTAGCCATCAGCACCCAAGCACCTCTAACCATGCGCGTCATCACCCGAAAAACCTTTATCCGCCTAAAATACGAATAAAAGCAAAAGTGCGACCACCAACGCAAATAGCGCGATGGCTTCGGTGAGCGCAAAGCCGAGAATGCCAATGCCGAACACATCATTACGCGCCGATGGGTTGCGGGCGATGGAATTGACGAGGGATGAGAAAATGTTGCCGATACCGATACCGACCCCCAAAAGCGGGAGAACGGCGATACCTGCCCCGATAAGTTTTGCTGCTTCTGCTTCCATTGGATTAAATCCTTCCTTTAAGTTTGGTTAGCGTGGTTGGTGAAACATATATCTAATGCCAATGCTAATGTAAATGCCATGCTAATGTAGATGGAGCGCATCGTTTAGATACATACAGGTTAAAATCGTGAACACATAGGCTTGGAGGGCGGCGACCAGAACCTCTAACCCCGTCAAGCCGATGAGTGCCAAAAACGGCAACAACGCCCCGGGGGCATAAATCCCGCCAGCCCCAGTAATCATCACCGCCAGCCCAGCAAAGACTTTAAGCATCGTATGCCCTGCCAGCATATTGGCAAAAAGACGCACCGATAGGCTCACCGGACGCACGAAATACGACACCACCTCAATGATGATGAGGAACGGAATCAAAACTTTCGGTGCGCCGGGCGGCACGAAAAAGGTGAGAAAATGCCAGCCATGTTTAACAATGGCGATGAGGGTGATGCCGATAAAAATAAACGCCGCCAAAACGAATGTGACGACAATCTGGCTCGTAAAAGTATAGGAATAGGGAATCAACCCCAGCATATTACCGAACAACAAAAAGACAAATAGCGTGAAAATAAAGGGGAAAAACGGGCGTCCTTCTTTGCCAACATTACTACTAACCATATCCGAGATGAACTCATACAGCATTTCCGCCATGGCTTGCGCCCGCCCCGGCACCATTTGGCGGGGGCGCATGGCGAAAGTGAGGAATAACACACTCAACACCACCGCCAGAATCATAAATAATGCCGAATTGGAAAACGAAATATCAAAACCAAACAACTCAAGATGCAAGAGTGCTTTGATGGTAAATTGTTCAACTGGTGAGTGCATTTTTCATCCCTACTATATCAATCATTGTTCTGTTCGTCTTTATAGCCGATTTTCAAACCCCGCCCCGTCGCCATACGCCAGATATTGAGCGTTCCCGCCAAGGTTCCCAAAAAAAACAACAGGATCAAAAAAAGCGGTAATGTGCCAAGCCATTGATCCAACGCCCAACCAAAACCGCCGCCGACTACCGCCCCCGCAACCAATTCGGTGGCGATTCGCCCGATGAGTGCCATAGCATTCGCCGGCATTTCTGCGCGCGAAGATTGGCGTTTTTTGCCAGCACTGAATTGGCTTTCGGCTTGGTCTATCCGCGCTTTCAGCGAGGTTTTATCAGTTTTTTTCGGGTTGATTGATTGATTCCTTCCCATTGATTTCACATCCCGCAAATTATGATTCTAGCGCGCGCCTGTCAAGCCGATTTTCATGCCGATTGTTTGTATTTTTCCGCCGTCTGTAAATCCACCGAAACAATCTGGCTGACGCCTTTTTGTTCCATGGTCACGCCAAATAGCCGTTGCATCTGCGCCATGGTTAGGCGGTGATGGGTGACGATGATAAAGCGGGTATTGGTATCATCGGCGATTTTTTCAATCATCTGGCAGAATCGTGCGACATTGCGGTCATCTAGGGGCGCATCCACCTCATCAAGCACGCAAATCGGGGCGGGATTGGTGAGGAACACGGCAAAAATCAACGCCAAAGCGGTAAGGGCTTGCTCGCCCCCCGATAGGAGCGACATTGCTTGCAATTTTTTCCCCGGCGGGCTTGCCAAAATTTCAAGCCCTGCCTCTAGCGGGTCGCCCTCATCGGTGAGTTCCAATGTTGCCGAGCCGCCATTAAATAACGTTTTGAAGAGGCTGTTAAAATGTTCATTGACCTCGGTAAAACTGCGGAGCAAGCGGGTGCGTCCTTCGCGGTTTAACTCGTTGATGGCTTGGCGCAGGCTGGCGATGGCTTGGGTGAGGTCGTCGCGTTCGGTGGTGAGGTTGGTGATGCGGGTTTCGGTTTCTTCCATTTCCAATTCCGCCCGCAGATTGACCGGCCCGATATTGTCGCGCTCGCGGATGAGCCGTTCAAGGCGCGATTCCAATGCCGATAGCGCATCGCGCGTGGCGGAATCATCGTGCGCCCCCGCTATTTCGGGTAGATCTTCGGGGGTGGCATCAAGGCGGTCTTTGATGCGTTGGGCGGTTTCTTCAAGCGCGCGGGTGGCGACAGCGACTTCGCCTTCTTGCCTGATCATGGCTTCGCGGGTGGTGGCGAGGGCGGATTCTAGCTCGCGTTTGCTGGTGTCGGCTGTGGCAAGGGCGGTTTCGGCTGTCGCTAACGCGTCCCCGGCTTCGCGCACGGCACTTTCGGATTTGGCAAGGCTGGTGCTGATTTCCTCGGCTTTGGCGGTGAGGAGGTCGGGTTGGGCTTTTAGTTCGGCTATTTCTTCGGCGAGGCGTTGTTGGCGGGTGGTGAGCTCGTTCAACCGCCCTTGTGCGCCGTCATAATTGCGTTGCCAATGTCCGCGGTCGCGGGTGATGCTTTCGCGTTTTTGCGCGCGCATTTCGCGGGCTTGGGTGATGATATTTTCGGCGCTCATGGCTTCGGCGAGGCGTTGGCGGGCGGCTTCGGTTTCTGCACGACATTCGGCTAATTCGGCTTGCATACCGTCAGGGGAGGCGCGGGTTTTTAGGGCATCTAATACGCTGGCGAGGGCAGTTTCCGCCTCTTTCTGGTCGGCGGTGAGGTTGGCGCTTTGGGCTTCGCCGGCGCGCAATGCGCCTTGGGCTTGTTCAAATTGGCGGGTGGCTTCCAATAGATGATTGCGGGCTTGGGTTTCTTCTTCACGCGCTAGGGCGATGGCGGTGTCGGCTTTGGTTTGTTCGGCTTTGCTGGCTTCGGCTTGGCTTTTGGCATTTTCGGCTTTTTTCTCGGCGCCATCAATTTTGGCGTTGAGTTCTTTGAGGCGGGCTTCGTGGCGGAGGCGTTGTGCCGCCCCTGCTGTCGTGCCTTGCGGAAGCACAAAACCATCCCACCGCCACAACCCGCCTTGGGGGGTGGTGAGCATCTGCCCGGGGGTGAGGTGCGGTTGCAAGCGCAAAGCATCGGCACTATTTTTCGCCACGCCAACGGCAGATAGGCTCGCGGTCAAGGCAGGCGGGGCATCAATATAATCGGTGAGGGGTTTGGTATTTTGGGGCGGTTTAATGTCCGTGCGCGCTTGCATATCATCGCGCCAATAGCCGTTTTTGCCATCACCAATCGGCGCGCTGAGGCTATCGGCGAGGGCGGCGGCAATGGCTTCATCCATATTGTCGCGGATGGTCATCATGCTACTGACCGGGTTATTGGCGGGGTTAGCCGTATCGCTGGCATCTTGTTCCACCAATAATGAGGTCAGGGCTTCAATTTCGCTGGTGATGCGTTGATGGGTGCCGATGGCGTGGTTGGCATCGGCGGTGTGTTTTTGGGCGGTCTCGGTGATGGCGGCGGCTTTGTCGCTGGCTTTTTGGCGGTTTTTGCTGGCAGATTCAACGGCTTTTTCGGCATCCGTGAGGTGTTTTTCGGCGGCGGTTTTGGCGGCGATGAGGGCGGGGAGGTCAAGATTTTCAAGGCGCGTTTTGGTCTCATTGAGGCGCGCGTTGAGGGTGTCGCGTTCATTTTCAAGGCGCGTTTGGTCGCGTTCCACGGCATGAATCGCGGCAGTGATTTCGGCAAGGCGGGCTTCGCATGTATTGGCATCATCACGGCATTTTGCGCGTTGGGTTTGGGCGGTGCGGAGTTGCGGTTCGGTGTCGGCATCGGCGCTGGCGATCTCGGCTTCTTCGGCTTTGAGGCGGTCAAGGGCGGTGCTGGCATCGCTTTCTAGTTGTTTCTCGCGCACGATATCGGCATCGGTTTGCGCATGGCGGGTGGCGAGTTCGTCGCTCTGGCGTTTGAGGCGGGCGCGTTCATTGTCAATTTCCGTGAGTGCCAAATCAAGACGCTGTTTTTCGGCGGTGAGGGCGGCGTGTTGCTGGCGGAGGGGCGGTAGGGCATCGGCGGCTTTGGTGCGGATTTTTTCGGCGTCGCTGGTGGCTTGGGTGGCATCAGCAGTCTGGCGTTCGCATTGGCGATATGCGGTTTTGGCGGCTTCTAATTCGTCCGCTTCAATGCGGTATCTTGTGTGTAGTAATTGGGCTTCTGCTGTGCGGATGCGGTCATTGATGGAACGATAGCGCGCGGCTTGGCGGGCTTGTTTGGCGAGGGCGGATTTTTGTTCGTTCATTTGTTCAATGACATCATCCACGCGGATGAGATTGCGCTCGGCGGTGTTGAGGCGCAGATTAGCCTCATGACGGCGGTGTTGCAGGCCTTTGGTGTTGGCAGCTTCTTCAATCAACCCCCGCCTGTCGCTAGGTTTGGCGTTGATGAGACCGCCGACTTTGCCTTGACTGACAATGCCATGCGCGCGCGCACCGGTGCCGAGATCGGCGAAAAATAACTGCACATCGCGCCCACGCACGGGCTTGCCGTTGATGCGATAGCTACTGCCTTTGCCGCGGTCTAGGCGGCGGGTGATTTCAATCTGTGCGTCATTGGCGTGGGATTCTATGGTGCCATCGCTATTGTCTATGGTCAGGGTGACTTCGGCAAAATTGCGTTGCGGGCGTTGGGCAGTGCCGGCAAAAATCACATCATCCAATTCCCCCCCACGCATAGATTTCGCCGAACTCTCGCCCATGAGCCAGCGCATGGCTTCAACGATATTGGACTTGCCGCAACCATTCGGACCGACGATTCCTGATAAGCCTTCGTGGATGGTGAAGTCTGCTGGTTCAGCGAAGGATTTGAACCCGATGATTTTGAGATGGCTAAAATGCAAGGCACTAAACTTTCATCAGCTGGCGAATCGCGCAAGGATGGCGGCGAATTCATCATAGGATTGGTTGCCCGTGATAGTTTCCGTCTCATTGATGACAAAACTCGGGGTGGAATTGATGCCATATTCATCTGCGCCTTGTTGGGCAAGCATGATGATGCCCTCTAAATACGCACGATTGCCCACCATATCGGTGAATTCTTGGTTGTTGATTCCCATCCCCCGCCCGATATTTTGCAACGCCACTAAAGGTTGGGGGGCGTTTGCCCATGTGCTTTGTTGTTGGAACAGAATGTCTAGGATGATTTCATACCCTGCTTCTGGCACGGCACGGGCGAGGGCATGGGCATAGACGGCTAATTCGGATAGCGGGAAATCGCGGTATTCAAAACGTGCCTTGCCACTATCAATCCAATTTTCTTTGATTTTGGGATAGGTGTTGATGTGGAAATCCGCACAGAAACCGCATGATAGCGAAAAATATTCGGCTATGTGGATAGGCGCATCCGCCCTGCCAATAATGCGCGGGGCGAGCGCGGCTTTGAGATCAAGCGGGGCGGCGGTGGCGCGCGATGGCGCTAGCATAGCCATAGTGCTGTAAGCGGTCATTTGGCAGAGAAAATCGCGGCGTTTGTGGGTGGGTTTTTGGTTGGGTTTTTGCATTTTGGTTGGCTCCTTCGTGCGCCATCATAAGCGATGCTTTGGGGCTAGTCTATTCTTGTTTTTGCGCGGGTGCGTGATGCTAGGATAGAGGTGAAAGCGGCGCGCAATTCGGGGGTTTTGGCGGCTTTAATGAGTGCGTCTAAATTGTCGTGGTCTTGTTGGGTTAAATCCCATGAGGCTTTTGTTGGTGGGGCTTTTGCTGGCGGGGTAGTTTTTGGCGGGGCGGTTGCGGGGGCAACGCTGACCCTATCAATAGCACGATAGCCGAGCAACGCATTCGCCCGCGCCATGATCTCGGGCGCAAGCATAGTGATTTCGGGCGCACGTGCTGATGTCGTTGCAATAACGAGGCACGCCGCCGCATCTTCGGCATCTTGAAAACGCACCGCTTGGGGCATTGCCCACGCCGCCGCATCGCCGCCGATATGTTGCCAATTTCGGGCGATGTGTTCAAACAACTTACCCTGTTTCTTCAGCAACCGCCCGAACACGCCTTCGGTCACGCGATTGAGGCGGGTGGTGCGGCGGAGCCGTTTGTCATTGCGCGCTGTCATAAGGCGCATTATAGAGGCATTATGCCTAAAAATTCCACGAAAAAAAACAGCGATGCGGGGGCGGCGGTTTTGGCATGGTATGATGTGCATCGGCGCATTCTGCCGTGGCGGGCGCATCCCAACGCATTGGCTGACCCCTATCATGTGTTGCTGTCGGAGGTCATGTTGCAACAAACCGTGGTGGAGACGGTGAAGCCGTATTATGCGGCGTTTTTGGCACGTTTTCCGCGCCTTGAAGATCTAGCGTCGGCTTCGCAAGATGAGGTGTTGCGGCTGTGGGCGGGGCTTGGTTATTATGCACGAGCGCGCAATTTGCATCGGGCAGCGGTGGTGTTGATGCGCGATTATGGGGGTGTGTTTCCTGATGATGAGGCGGCATTGCGGAAACTGCCCGGGGTGGGGGCTTATACGGCGGCGGCGTTGATGGCGTTCGCTTTTGGTAAGCGGGCTTTGGTGATGGATGCGAATATTGAACGTATTCTTGCGCGTTTTGGCGGCATTGAAACGCCGCTTCCTGCCGCTAAATCTGAATTGCGGGCGGTGCTTGATGCCCTGACCCCTGCTGTGCGGGCGGGGGATTTCGCGCAAAGTCTGATGGATATTGGCAACGCTATCTGCACGCCGTCACGTAAGAAAAAAGGGGGTAAGAAAAAAGGGGGTCAAAAAAAAGGGGGTCAAAAAAAAGGGGCAGTTTCGCAACCTCAATGCGCGCTTTGTCCGTTGGGGGATTGGTGCGTGGGACGGCATGGCGACCCGGCTTCACTGCCCCGCAAAGCCCCAAAATCGCCGCGCCCTATACGTGAGGGGGTGGTTATGGTGGTGCGAGATGAATCGGCTGAGGTGCTATTGGTGCGCCGTTCCCCGCATGGCTTGCTTGGGGGGATGGTGATGTTTCCTACTAGCGGTTGGGCGGACGGCTCGCGCCAACAACGCCACTATCCGATTGCCCCCGATAGCCTGCTCGCGCGCCTGACAAAACATCCATCCCGCCAAAAATTAGAGGCAAAAGTAAAACATATTTTCACGCATTTTACGCTGTATTTAGAGGTGGAAATCGTGCGGGTGCAACGTCAAGAATTGGGCGATTTGGACGCGGATGCGTTTTGGCTCCCTTGGGGGCAGTTAAGTGATGAAGCCTTGCCTAGCGTTATGATGAAGGTGGCGGCATTGGTAGCACCGGTGCTCAATGACGAAAATGGCGCATAGATGTGAAGCCCATCGCCATCCCGCGTTCATCGGCGGCGGCGATGACTTCATCATCATTGCGCGCCCCGCCCGGCTGAATGACGGCACTAGCCCCGGCATCGGCGGCGGCGATTAAACCATCGGCAAAAGGAAAAAACGCATCCGAAGCTACCGCCGTGTCGGCTAGGGGTTTTGGTTCATCCTTAAAAATATCGGCGGCTTTGGCGATGGCGATACGGCAGGCATCAAGACGGCTCATCTGCCCGGCACCGATAGCCCTGCTCGCGCCATTTTTGGCAAAGGTGATGGCGTTGGATTTGACGTGCTTTGCTAGCACCCAAGCGCATAACATATCGCGCCATTCTTGGGGGGTCGGTTGGCGTTTGGTGACGATTTTTATGGCGTCGGGTTGGATGCTTGCGGCATCGGCGGTCTGGGCTAAAAATCCGCCGCTGAGGGTTTTTATGGTGAGATGATTTGGCGGCGTATGCGGCATCCCGCCCGTGAGCATCAGGCGCAGATTCGGTTTCTCGGCAAGGATTTTCTGTGCCTCGGCATCGGCATCGGGGGCGATGATGACCTCGGTAAAAATGCCGGTGATGGCACGGGCGAGCGTGGCATCTAGGGGGCGGTTGAGGGCGATAATCCCGCCAAAAGCACTGACAGGGTCGGCGGCAAGGGCGGCTTCCCACGCCTCGGCGATATTGTCCTTGACCGCCACCCCGCACGGATTGGCGTGTTTGATGATGGCGACGCTGGGGTCGTCAAATTCTGCCACCAATTCAAATGCCGCATCACTGTCGCAGATATTGTTGTAGCTGAGGGGCTTGCCTTGGATCAGCCGTGCCGTCATCACGCCCGTGCGGGGGTCGCGTTCGGCGATGCGGTAGAGCATGGCTTGTTGGTGCGGATTCTCGCCATAGCGGAGGGGCATTTCCGCATCACCGGCGAGGCTAAATTGCTGGCTGAGGGGGGGTAGTTTTTGGGCACCCCCCAACCACCGCGCAATCATGCTGTCATAAGTGGCGGTGTGGGCGAATGCCGCCGCCGCCAATTTTGCGCGGGTTGCGGCGGAGATGCCCCCCCCCAATTCTTCAATGATGCTTGCGTAATCTTGTGGGTTGGTGGCGATGGTGACAAAATCATGGTTTTTGGCGGCGGCGCGAATCATGGCCGGGCCGCCAATATCTATATTTTCAATGAGGCTGTCGCGGGTGCTTTGCGGGTCTTTTAAGGTTGCGCTAAACGGATAGAGATTGACCACCACTAAATCAATCGGGGCGATGCCGTGTTTTTTTAGTGCACCCATGTGTTGCGGGTCATCGCGGCGGGCTAGAATCCCCCCGTGAATGTTGGGATGCAATGTTTTGACGCGCCCATCAAGCATTTCTTCCATGGCGGTGATGCTGGCGACCTGCACAACCGAAATCCCCGCTTCGGTTAGGATTTTTGCCGTGCCGCCGGTGGATAGGATGGTGATGCCTTGGGCGTCTAGGGCGCGGGCTAGGGTTTCAATACCGGTCTTATCGGCGACCGAAATTAGCGCGGTTTTGATGGGGGTTTTTTGGGTCATAGGGGTCTCACTTATCTGGCTTTGGTTAATTTCATCAACGCCCAAGCGGCGGCGATTTCGGTTTCGTGGCGGATGGTGGTTAGGGGCAGGCGGATGACGATTTGCTGGCATTTTTGCGGTTTGCCACTGAGGGCGGTGATGCTGTCTTCAAGTGCGATTTTGCCTTTGGAGGAAACAAATTTCCACGACACCAACCGCGCCGGCAATTTGAGCAAAATCGTTTTATTATTCGTCTGGCTAGCCGTGATGCGTGGGTGCAGATGGAAGCGAATCACCGCCTCGGTGGGGGTGTTGGTCGGCTCGCCATTATGGCGCAGAATGTCCTGTCCTTTGAGCGTCTGCCCATCGGTGCTGAGAAAAACTTTGCGCTCATGGAAAATGCCGAATGGCTGGCGATAGCCGTCATGCGTGGCAACCCCAAGAATCCCCCCCCGCGCCGCGCCGACCTCGGCATAGATGGCACAGGCTTGGCGCGCGTCGGTGATGGCTGTGTTAATTTGGCTGGCATTGATTTGACTCACGTTGATTTGGTCAATGCTGAGGGCGGAATGGGCAGGGGTGCCGTTTATCAATGCGGCCAATTCGGGGTGGCTGGCGGTGAGCGCGTGTGAATTGCCGCCACTGATGAGGATGCGTTGCCCTTGTGCTGAAAACTCAATGCCTCCAACGGCGGCATCGGCTTCGCCCCCGGCCTTTTTGATGCGCGGGAGGTGTTGTTTCTGCGGACCGGTATTGAAAATGGCAACATTGCGCGCGCTCGCCAAGCGGATAAAGCCCCCATCTTCAGCGTGTTGGCAGATTTTCCCGCGCGGACCACTCATATTGAGGATTTGTTCAATATCCGGCAAAGTGGCATCAAGCCCGTGGCTCATGGCAATGAACTCACGCTTATTGAGGCACCACATCCGCGCCACCCCGCCCATGCGATTTATCAGCGCATCAATGGTTTTTAGGGCATCGGTGATAGTGCTATCGCTTGTCGCCCGACGCTGTTGCATGATGCCGAGGGCGTATTTGATCTCGTGCAGGGTTCTGAGGCAGGCAATATGGCGGTCAACGCGCCGACTCGCATGGCATCCATCGGCAAAAACGGCACTATCAAGCGCGCTCAACGCATCGCGGATTAGGCTTTCTATGGGGCTGTCGGATTGGCGGAAAGCGTGGTCTAATAATAAGGCAGAGATGGCTTCAATGCGTTGGTCGGCTAGGCGTAGGCGCGGTAGGTCTTGGGCGAGGCACCCGCTTTGCACCATCAGGCTTGCTAGGAATTTAATCTGCTGGCTTTCTTGGGCGGATTGCCCGAACCATCCCCATGTCAGCACCAGTTTTTTGATGCGGTGCGCTAAAAGCATCGGCTGCCATGTCGCCGCATCCCATTGGCTATGCCGTTCTAGCCATTCAAATAGATAGCGTCTTGCATTGGTGCGGGCGTTTTGTCCGCCATATGCGCGCATATCCCGAAGCCAGGCAAAATCATGCCACCCCGCCCCAAAAATATCTTCGGGCGCATAGCCATTGGCAAGGGGTTGCCCTTGGGTCGCATCGCCTTGCCACGGGTCATGGAGGGGGGCGTGGCTGATGCGCTCGCTCAAGCCATAGGCATTGCGGGTAGCGGTGCGATAATGCCAGAAAAACCACAACCCACGGCGGCGCAGATGCGTCAAAAACGGCACTGACCACGCGCCCCTTTTTGCCATATTGGTGATGTTATATTTCATTATATTCCTCGCCGTATCCGCGCCATAAAGAACCCATCATTCCCCGCTATCATAGGGTCTGTTTTATCGTTATTTTTATCGTGATTCAAGGCATCGGGCATCAAGCGCAAGCCTCCTTGTGTCGCACCGCCATAAGCGGTCAGGGCAGGGGTTTCGTGCGCGGCGATTTCATCAACAATAAGCCCGACATCAGCACCTAGATTTGCCAGAACCGCCTCGCCTTCGGCTTTGAGGAGCGAGCAGGTGGCGAATACCAACACGCCATCGGCTTTGAGCCATTGCGCAGAGTGGTTTATCATGGCGCGCTGTTGTTTGGCGAGCGTGTCAATATCCGGGGCTTTTTGGCGGGTTAGAATATCCGGGTGGCGGCGAATCGTGCCGGTGGCAGAACACGGCGCATCAATCAGCACCGCATCAACTAAGTTTTCGGGTTGCCATTTTAGTAAATCGGTTTGGATGATGTCGGCTTGCATATTTAATCGTGCTAGATTTGTGCGGAGGCGTTCTATGCGCTTTGCCGAAGCATCAAGCGCGATAACTTTTGCCCCGCTTGCCAGCATCTGTGCGGTCTTGCCACCCGGGGCGGCGCAAGCATCAATGACATGTTTGCCCTTTATATCCCCGAGCAATTTTACCGCCATCGCCGCCGCCGCATCTTGCACCCACCATTGCCCTTCTTTGTAGCCTTCTAGGTTTTGCGGCGTGCCATCGGTTAAGCGCACACTGCCTTGAGGCAACGCCACCCCGCCTAGACGCCCCGCCCATTCTTTAGGGGCGTTTTTCGTGGTGAGGTCAAGGGCGGGCGGGTCTAGTAGCATCGCCATCAGCGCATCGGCTCGCGCCTCCCCCCAATCCGCAATCAGGCGGGTTTTGAGCCAATCCGGGTAATTCGCGGTTGGGTTCGCCTTAAATCCTTTGCCGTTTTGATGGTCGGCGGCGATGCGTTTGAGGCTGGCATTGATAAGCCCGTGCAGGTGGCTTTGCTCGCGCGCACGTGCTAGATGGACGGCTTGGTCAATCGCCGCGTATGGCGGGGCGTCTAGCCAGACAATTTCGGTGATGGCGAGCTGCATAATCAGGCTGGCAATATATTGGCGGCGCACGGGCGGGCGGGTGATATATTGGGCGAGAATGGCGCGCGCCTCCCCATGGCGACGCAGGGCGGTGGTTGCCAAGCGGCGACAAAAACGGCGGTCGCGGGGGGCTAGGCGTTGGTAATCGGTGCTTGTGCCTAGCCATTCATCAAACCGCGCTTTTGCCAGCATCACCGCTTCAAAAGCGGCGAGGGCGGTGCGGCGGGCGGGTTCAGCTTGATGGCGTTGGCGCGGGGGCATGCGCGCGAATCTGCCAGCCATGCGCGCATTTGTCTAGTGGCGGTGATGAAATGGCTTGTCAGGCGGGCTTGGGGCGGTCATAGTTAGGGGATGAGTAAAACGAAAGCACAAAAACCGCCGCCGAAACGCGAGGCAAAACCTGCGCCAAAACACGAATCGGGCGGACCCAAAGGCGCCGAGCCGACACGCTTTGGCGATTGGGAGAAAAATGGGCGTTGTTCGGATTTTTGAAGCATGGCGCGCTTAACTTCGGCAATGTTAGTGAGTGCGGTGCTGGCGGCGGTCAATCGTGAGATGGTTAGAGGCGTGGTCTCTAAACGCGGGGACGCCACGCGGGGGGCGATTCTCGTGCGCCTAGAAAATGCCGATGGTGCGGTGCGGGTGGAGGCACGGCGCTATGACCCCGAGGCGGGATATATCTGGGGGGCTTTGCACGATGAGTCGTGGATTGCCGGGGCGGATGCCGATGCTATATTGGAAAAAGAGTTTCGCTATGACCCTGATTGTTGGGGTGTTGCCATTGAAACGTCTGATGGTGCGAATCCTTTTGCCAGTTTTACCGATTGAGGATAATATAGGGTGATGAAAGATAGTCATAAATTGTCAGTAGCGCCGATGATGGATTGGACTGACCGCCATTGTCGGTTTTTCCATCGCGTACTAGTGCCTGATGCCATGCTCTATACCGAGATGATTACGGCGGATGCGATTCGTTTTGGCAAGCGTGAGGCGTTGCTTGGCGGGCATCAGCAGGGGGGCGGTGATAGGAATATCGTCTTGCAATTAGGCGGGGCGTGTCCCGAAAGCCTTGCCGAAGCCGTGCGCCTTGCCGAGCCTTACGAATATGCGGAATATAATCTCAATGTCGGCTGTCCATCGTCGCGGGTGCAGTCGGGGCGGTTTGGGGCGGCATTGATGGCAGAACCCCCGCTTGTCGCAGAATTGGTCGCGGCTATGAAAAGCGCCACGGCTAAACCTGTCAGCGTCAAATGCCGTATTGGTATTGATGATATGCCGATTGATGCCGGGCTTGATGCTTTCGCTGAAGCGGTGATAGGGGGGGCGGTGGTTGGCGGGGGCGTGGATCATCTCATCATCCATGCCCGCCAAGCTTGGCTCAAAGGGTTAAGCCCCAAAGAGAATCGTGCTGTTCCGCCCCTAAATTATGCGCGCGTCTATCAACTCAAAACCGATTTTCCTGCCGTGCCTATGAGCATCAATGGCGGTTTTGCCGATGGCGCAAGCATTGCCGATGCTTTGGAGAAAATGGATGGGGTGATGGTGGGACGTGCCGCTTATCAATTCCCATTGCATTTGCGCGCATGGGGGGAGGCGGTGTTTGCTAATCCCGCCCCTGCCCCTGACGCAATCATGGCAAAAATGGCGGATTATGCCGATGCGGAAGTGGCAAAAGGCGCACGGCTCATTGCCATCACCCGCCATATTTTGGGCTTCGCGCATGGGCTAGCGGGGGCTAGGCAGTGGCGGCGGCTGCTGTCCGAGGAGGCGCGCGAAGATGGGGCTAATGGCGATTTGATTCGCGAGGCTTGGGCAATGCTCACCGCACATCAACAGCGAAAGGCAGCGTGATGCACATTAAAGAATCTGCGCCAAAAAAGGGGCGGTTTTTATTTGAATTCGGGCCCTTATTGTTGTTCTTTGGCGGCAATTTGTTGTTCGGCATTTATATTGCAACCGCCATATTGGTGGCGGCGACTTTGCTGGCATTGATGCTGTCGTGGCATTTAGACCGCCACTTTCCGAAAATGGCGGCGTTGGGGGGCGGGTTTGTGGTGTTTTTTGGCGGGCTGACGATTTTGATGGCGGATGATTTTTGGATTAAAATTAAACCCACGGCGGCGAGTCTCGCCATGGCGTCGGTGATTTTTTTGGGGTTTTTATGCGGGCGCAATCCGATTCGCACGATGCTAGAACACCTGCCCCTACCCGCCGAATCAAAGGCTTGGCGCGATTTGACGTTCAGTTTTATCGCTATGATGCTGACGATTGCGGCGGCGAATGAATGGGCATGGCGCAACCTCAGCACCGAGCAATGGGCGAGTTTTAAAGTGTTTGGTTTGACGGGCATATCTTTGGGTTTTGGCGTGGTCATTATGGCGATTCTGCACCGCTATCAACACGAAATGCCCGATGATACAAAAAGAAATTGACATCGGATGCGCCCCCGTGCCGAATTTAGATAAAAAAAGGTCGCATTTCTTTTAATGGATTTTTCTTTTTTCAAGCTAATGTTAGTCTATACGATTGACAACCTTTAGGGGGGTAGTGATGGCTGACGCAGACGATATTATTCTGAACGATCTTGACGATGAAGAATTAGTGCAACAAATCCATGACGACCTTTATGATGGTCTTGAGGAGGAGGTTGTTGAGGCGGTCAATATCTTTTTGGGGCGTGGTTGGGAGCCTTACCGCGTTTTGACCGAGGCACTGGTAGAGGGCATGACCATTGTCGGCATTGATTTCCGCGATGGTATCCTGTTCGTGCCGGAGGTGTTGATGGCGGCGAATGCCATGAAAGCGGGGATGGTGATTCTGCGTCCCTTGCTCGCAGAAACCGGCGCACCGCAACAGGGCAAAATGGTCATCGGCACCGTCAAAGGCGACATCCACGATATCGGCAAGAATCTAGTTTCCATGATGATGGAAGGCGCCGGGTTTGAGGTGATAGATATCGGCATCAATAATCCTGTGGAAAATTACATTGAGGCACTGGAAAAACACAAACCCGATATTCTGGGAATGTCGGCGCTTTTGACGACCACCATGCCTTATATGAAAGTGGTGATAGATGCCTTGGTGGAAAAAGGCATGCGCGATGATTACATCGTGTTGGTAGGCGGTGCGCCCCTTAATGAAGCCTTTGCTGATTCGATTGGTGCGGATGCTTATTGCCGTGATGCGGCGGTAGCGGTGGAAACGGCGAAAGCCATGGTCGCCGCGAAACCCGCGAACTGAGCCCGTCCCGCACAATGGCAAGCATCACCATTATCTATTGGCGCGATATTCCGGCTCAGGTGGTGGCAGAGGAAGGGCGCGGACGCAATCGCCGTCAAGCCAAAATAGAACTGCCCCAACGTTTCAGCGTAGCAATAGATGCGGCGGCGATGCGCGATGGCGCCGATTCCACCGATGACTATTTAGCAGAATGGCGAAAATCCACCCCCGTGCCATGCGCCGATGATTTAGATACGGCGGCGGCAGAATTGGCGGCACAGCTAGAAGCCGACTATCCACAAACGCGCGTGGCAAAATTGGTGGAAATGGGCGGGCGTGAAAAAAATATGTCGTCAGCAGATAGGCAAAAGGAGTCAAGATGAGCATTTCCATTGATGCGATTGCCAAAGCCGGGGCAGGTTGGTCGATTGAGGTCACCCCCCCGGGTGCGGCGAAAATTGATAGTTTTGGCGCGATTCTAGCCGAGAATACCACGATCAATATCACGTTTCTGCCCGGCACTGACCCTAACGACACGGTGAATGTTGCCAAACGTTTGCGCGATGAGGGCATGAATCCCGTCCCGCATATTGCCGCACGTTCGCTCAAATCCAAAGAACAGCTGGCGGAATTGGTCACGGATATGGTTGCACGTGCCAAGGTGGATGAAGTCCTAGTGATTGGCGGCGGCGTGGATAAGCCCGTGGGTGCCCTCGCTTCAAGCCAAGAGGTGCTAGAAACAGGCATTCTGCAATCCGCCGGCATCCGCAAAATTGGCGTGTCCGGGCATCCCGAAGGCAGCCCCGATATTAGCGATGAGCAATTAGCAGAGGCTTTGGCATGGAAAAACGCTTTTGCTAAATCTGAAGGGCTTGAACTTTACATTGAAACGCAGTTTTGCTTTGAGGCGGAGGCGGTGGTGGCGTGGGAGCAAGCGATTCGTCAAGCTGGCAATGAACTCCCCATCCGCATAGGCATCCCCGGCCCTGCAACCATTAAAACTTTGTTCCGTTTCGCACAGATTTCAGGCATCGGTCCTTCCATGCGCTTTATCGCTAAACAGGCGCGCAATGTTAGCAAATTGCTCACGGTGCAATCGCCGCATTTGCTGGTCGCCGGGCTGGCGGAGGCGATGGCGGCAGATCCCGCTAGTAAATTGGCGCATTTTCATTATTATCCCTTTGGCGGCGTTGCGAAAACCGCTATTTGGGCTTCGGAAGTAGCGGCGGGGAATATCGCGCTATTACCGCAAGGTGGTTTTCGCGTTTTGACTGAAAAAGGAGTCTGAGACATGACCATAACCCACGTATCATCCCACAAAAAAGACGTGCAGATTGGTTTTGAAAAACCATTCTGCATCATCGGCGAGCGCATCAACCCCACCGGGCGCAAATTGCTAGCGGCGGAAATGGCAGAGGGCGATTATAGCCGTGTCCTATCCGATGCGCTGGCACAAGTTGAGGCGGGGGCGACTTTGTTGGATGTCAATGCCGGCATTCCTATGGCGGATGAACCAAAAATCCTCGCCGAGTGCATTCAGCTGATTCAAGAGCATGTGGATGTGCCGCTTTCCATTGATAGTTCCATCGTGGAAGCATTGGAATCCGGGCTAGGCGCCTATCAGGGCAAAGCCCTAGTCAATTCGGTCACCGGGGAGGAAGAACGGCTTGAGGTGGTGTTGCCTTTGGTGAAAAAATACAACGCCGCCGTGGTGGCGATTTCCAACGATGAAACCGGCATTTCCGAAGACCCCAATGTGCGTTATGAGGTCGCCAAGAAAATCGTTGAACGCGCCGAGGATTACGGCATCCCGCGTGAAGATGTGGTGGTTGATCCGCTTATTATGCCGGTGGGGGCAATCAATTTGGCGGGGCGGTCGGCGTTGGATTTGATCAGGCGTTTGCGCGTGGAATTGAAAGTGAATACGACTTGCGGGGCATCCAATATATCCTTTGGCTTGCCGAATCGGCATGGCATGAATGCGGCGTTTTTGTCTATGGCGGTGGGTGCGGGGATGACTTCGGCGATTATGAATCCGCTACATGCCGAGGAAATGGCGGCAATCATGGGCGCGGATGTGATGATGGGATGCGACCCCGAATGCCGACGCTGGATTAAAAAATACCGCGAGCCGGCGGCTGAAGGCGCGAATCAAGGGGCGCGTGGCAACCGCGAAAGACGGCGGCGGCGGGCGTAATCCCATGGCGCGCAAAAAGCAAGCCAAAGCCAAATCTCACGCCACCGCGCATACCGCCACAGGTGAGGTCAAAATCGTTTTCACGCCGTCAGGTCGTCAAGGGCAGGTCGCGGCAGGCACGAGCGTCCTACAAGCCGCGCGCAGTTTGGGCGTGGATATTGATTCGGTGTGTGGCGGGCGGGCGATGTGCGGGCGTTGCCAAGTCGTGGTGGGTGAGGGCGATTTTGCTAAACACGGGATTCATTCGTCAAAAAAATCGGTGTCGCCGCGTTCTAAAGTGGAGCAACGTTATGATGAAAAACGCGGGCTAGATAAGGGGCGGCGGCTTTCGTGTCAGGCGCAGTTGCGCGCCGATGCGGTGATTGATGTCCCGGCTACCTCACAAGTGCATGCACAAGTCGTGCGCAAAGAGGCGGATGACCGCATCATTGAAATCGATTCGGTGATAAGGCTTTGTTATATCAGCGTGCGCGAACCCGATATGCACGACCCTTCAGGCGATTTGCGCCGCATCGCGGAGGCACTGCGCGAACAATGGGGCGAGCGCATCACAGGCGAAATTACTGCCGATCTAGCGGTATTGCAGGTGATGCAAGCAGCCTTACGCAAAGGGCAGTGGCAGGTGACGGTGGGCTTGCGCGGGGGGTGCCGTATCGTTGGCATTTGGGCGGGATTAAAAGACCGCATTTTGGGCGCGGCGGTGGATATTGGCTCAACCACCATGTCGGCGCATTTATGCGATATGAATAGCGGTGAGGTGTTAGCGTCCGCCGGCGCAATGAACCCGCAAATTCGTTTCGGCGAGGATTTGATGAGCCGTGTTTCGTATGGATTTTTGAACGAAGGCGGGGCGGCGGAAATGACGGCTTCGGTGCGCGAAGGCTTACAGCAATTATTAGAAGGTGCGGCGGAACAGGCCGGGTTAGATGCGGCGGATATTATTGAATTGGTGCTGGTGGGCAATCCGGTGATGCATCATTTGGTGTTGGGGATTGACCCGATTGAATTAGGCGGTGCGCCCTTCGCACTGACGCTGGATGAGGCGTTTGAGACCACGGGGGATGCACTAGAATTAAATCTGCATCAAGGCGCGCGCGTCTATGTGTTGCCGTGCATAGCCGGGCATGTTGGTGCGGATGCGGCGGCGGTGGCTTTGGCGGAACGTCCCGATACCGGCAAGGCGATGACGCTAGTGATTGATGTTGGCACCAATGCGGAGATTCTTTTGGGCAATGAGAAACGGCTGTTGGCGGCATCTTCGCCCACGGGTCCGGCTTTTGAAGGCGCGCAGATTAGTAGCGGCCAACGCGCCGCCCCCGGTGCCATGGAACGCATCCGCATTGACCGCAAAAATTTAGAGCCACGTTTCCGCGTCATCGGCGTGGATTTATGGTCGGATGAGGCGGGATTTAGTAAAGCAGTCGCGGCAACAGGCATCACCGGCATTTGCGGTTCGGGCATTATTGAAGTGCTGGCAGAGATGTATCTGTGCGGCATCATCACCGAAGATGGCGTCATTGATGGCAGTAAGGCAAGCATCTCGCCACGCATTGAAGAAGACGGGCGCACGTTTCGTTATCGGCTTTCGGATAATGTGGTGGTGACGCAGAATGATGTGCGGGCTATACAACTCGCCAAAGCCGCGCTTTATGCAGGGTTTCGCTTGCTGATGGATAAGCTAGAAATAGACCATGTGGATCAAGTGGTGTTGGCGGGGGCGTTCGGCACTTATATTGAGCCGAAATATGCCATGGTGTTGGGGATGATTCCCGATTGCGCCCTAGACCAAGTGCGTTCGGCGGGGAATTCCGCCGGGGCAGGGGCGCGGATTTGCCTCCTAAATCAGGGGCAGAGGCGGGTGGTGGAAAATATCGTCCGCAAAATTGAAAAAATTGAAACCGCCGTTGAACCGGCTTTCCAAGACCATTTTGTCAAAGCCATGGCGATTCCCCACAAAACCGACCCTTATGCGAAATTGGCGGCGGCGGTGAAATTGCCGCCTAGAGGACAGGGAGGACAGGGAGGCGATGCCACCGCTAATACCGGCAGGCGGACATCACGGCGTCGGCGTTGATGATGTTGATGATTCATGGAGATATTTAGGGGGGCGGTGATGGGATTAGCAACGTTTCAGGATTCTGCCCGGTTTTCGCCGCCATATCGCGCAATTCATTATTGATGAGGGCGAGCATGGTTGCGCCTTCGGGGATTTGCGCCACCCGCCTTGCTAGTTCTTGCCAGAGGATGATGGCTTGTTGGTGGTTGCCCTGTTGGCTTTCATAGAGCGCGTAAAGGTAAGGTGCGCGCCAATCATCAGGATTTTCGGACATGGTTTGGCGCAACAATTTAGCGGCGGCTTCGGTGACGATGCCATCGGCTTGGCGGGTCATGGCTTCGGCGAGCATGGCGCGGATGGTGCTGTTTTGCGTTTGCGTGTAGGCTTCGCTGAGGACGGCAACTTCGCGCGCGTATGCCCCCGCACGCGCCGCCGCTTCGGCTAATAACAGCATGGCTGTGATGTTTTGGGGGTTGTCTTTTAATAGGGTTTCGGCTTGGGCGAGGGCTTCACGGGCGGCGGTTTGGCGGGCGGATTCGAGGCGGGCTTTTTCTGCCAATTCTGCACCGCGCAAAGCAAGCGGTTGGTCGGGCAGATGCGCCCGCCCTAGCACCGCATAAATCACCACCGCCGCCACCAGAGGCACCAACAATAAAGGCGCGCGCGCATGGCGCATCAGCACCCCCAACACCGCCGCTAGCATCACCGCCATCACGATAAGCGTCAGAATGAAACTCATGGTGCTTTTCCTTGTCGGCGATGGGGACGGCGGGGGCGGCGATGGGGGCGGCGGGTTGCGATGATGAGGATGATGCCGCCGATTAACAACAGCAACGGCGCCCCCCATAATAATAATGTCGCCCCACGCAAAGGCGGGGCGTAGAGGATGTAGTCGCCATAACGTTGGCGCAAATAGCTACGGATTTCGGCATCGCTTTTTTCGGCGGTGATTTGCTCGCGGATGATGCTGCGGATGGTGATGGCGAAATCGGCGTCGCTTTCATCAACGCTTTGATTTTGGCAAACGAGACAGCGCAATTCGGTGGCTAGGTGGCGGGCGCGCGCCTCATCTTGGGGGTTGGCGAGCTGTTCTTCGGGCAGGAGCGCGAAAGCCGTCAGGGGCAGAATTACTATCAAAATGAGAAGCACATAGCGCATCATTCGCGCCCCAATTTTTTGAGCGCATCGGCAATGACGCCGTCCATCTCGCGTGCAAAAATAGGCCCGCGATGGTGGAGGATGATGGTGCCGTCAGGGGCGATGATGAGCGTTTCAGGCAGGGCCTGTATGCCAATTTCAATGCTCGCCCTGCCATTCGCATCAACGCCGTGTGCGGTGTAAGGATTGCCGAATTGCGCCAAAAATTCGCGCGCGTCATCATATTGGTCGCGGGTGTTAATTCCCAAAACGGGAATTGATTCAGCAAGGCGCGCGATGGCAGGCGCTTCGGCACGGCACGGCAAACACCATGATGCCCAAACATTGATGGCATAGGCACGTCCTTGCCAGTCGGTGAGGGATAGTTGTTGGTCTGCCGCACCTAACAGGGGTAAGCTGATGGTTGGAATTTTTTGCCCCTCCCTTGAAAATCCGATGGATTTTGTGTCGCGCGCGCCGGTGCTGACCGACCACAAACCCCAAAATGCCACGCCAGCAAATAGCAAAAATAGAATTAGCGGTAACAATAAAGTTAATCTCTGTTGCATCATTGCCTCGTCTTTCTATGTCCAAAAAATGCCAATAATCCGCCAAGCACCATCAACCCCGCCCCGCCCCAAATCCATGTGATAAGCGGTTTTTTATAGATGCGCATGACAAAGCCCTCATCCGCACTACCGCCGCCAAAGACCACATAATAATCCCCCCGCCAACTGCTTTTGATGGCGGCTTCGGTGGTTTGGCTGCGTGCCACGGGGAAGCTGCGAATCTCGCTGATGAGGGGGGTGGTGCGGTTGGCACGGCGCATATTGACGTGCGCGGTGATGGCGGTGTAATTCGCACCTTGCGTGGGCGCAACATCCATCAGCGTGAAGCGCGCATCGCCCAGATTAACCGCCTCGCCAATCCGCATCCGCGCCACGATTTCATCATCAAAAAAACTAACCCCAGCAACCCCAAGCGTGAAAATAGCAACCCCTAAATGCGCGCAATTCATAGCAAGGCGGGGGGCGGGCATCATGCGCAAACGTCGCCAATTTATGCCCCCGCCCATACCCTGAAACAAATCCATCACCACACCAGAAAACACCCACAGCCCTAGCCCAATCGTCGCCAGCGCAATGCCGCTAACCCCTGCCAGCATCAGCGCCACCCCTAACAGCCCCAGCACAATCAACAGCAACGCCACCCGCATCTGCCCCCAGACATACGAAGCCCGCGCCCGTTTCCACGCCATCAGTGGCGCCATCGGCAACAGCACCAGCATCAGGGCAAAAATCGGCGCGACACTCGCTTCAAAAAATGGCGCGCCTACGGAAATGCGCGCGCCCGTTATGGCTTCAAGAATCAACGGATAAAGCGTGCCGATTAACACGCTCGCCGCCGCCACCACTAGCAAAAGATTATTGGCTTGGAGCGCGGTTTCACGGCTCAATAGTGCCGGCGCATCGGGCGAATTATCACTACCTATCCGCCCACCCCGCCACGCATAAAGCACCAATGGCACCCCCACCGCTAGCACTATCAAAAATAGAATTACCAACCCCCGCCGTGGGTCATTGGTAAAAGCATGCACCGAAGTCAAAAGCCCCGAGCGCACAATAAACGTGCCGATGAGACTCAGCCCAAAACCCAAAATCGCCAGCAACAGCGTCCAGCGCACAAACATCCCGCGCTTTTCCACCACATTGAGCGAATGGATGAGCGCGGTTGCCACTAGCCACGGCATCAGCGAAGCGTTTTCCACCGGGTCCCAAAACCACCACCCCCCCCAGCCAAGCTCATAATACGCCCACCAACTCCCCAGCGCGATTCCCGCCGTCAATGCCGTCCATGCCAGCACAATCCACGGACGCACCAGGCGCGCCCACAGCGCATCCGCCCGCGATTGCACGAGCGCACCCACAGCAAAAGCAAACCCCACCGACAAGCCAACATAGCCCAAATAAAGCATCGGCGGATGCAGAGCCAGCCCAATATCTTGCAGAATCGGATTAAGCCCATTGCCATCATCAGGCAAAACGTTCAGGCGCAAAAACGGATTTGACGTGAATAGAATCAACAATAAAAAAGCCAGCGTCACTAAACCTTGCACGGCTAACGCATAGGCGAGAATGTCGCGCTCGGCTTGGCTTTCAGCACGCACAAGGCGCGCCGTCATCCCCGCCCCGAACAACGCCAGAATCAACACCCATAACAACATAGAGCCTTCGTGGTTGCCCCAAACCCCGGCAATTTTATAGAGCAGAGGTTTGAGCGAATGCGAATGCGCCGCCACTAATGCCACCGAAAAATCTGAACGCATAAACGCCAAAACCAGCATAGCAAAACTGATAGCAATAAAGAGGCAAGCCAGTTGCGCCGCCCGCCCGCCTAATGCGATAGCCGATGGCGTCCCTGCCCATAGCACCATGCTTTGAATCAGCACCGCCCCCAACGCCAACACTAACGCGAAATGCCCGATTTCAACCCCGTGAAGCACTATTCCTGCCCTTTCCAGATGCCTTGTTCTTTTAATATCGCCGCCACCTCGGCGGGCATGTAAGTTTCGTCGTGTTTTGCCAAAATGCTGTCGGCGTGGAACATTTTGCCGACTAATTTGCCCTCGCTGATGATGCCTTGTCCTTCGCGGAATAGGTCGGGGAGGATGCCCGCATAAATGACTTCAATTTCCGCCGCACCATCGCTGACCATGAAGCGCACCGCATCGCCCGTGCGTTGGATGCTCCCATCTACCACCAACCCGCCTAGACGCACGACACGATTTGGGGTGGCTTTTTCGTGGATTTCGCTCGGGGCGTAAAAAAACACCACATAATCGCGCAAGGCATTTAGCACCAGCAGCGCCGCCAATGCCAACGCCCCCAGAATCAGCAACAGCCCCAAACCTCGCCGCAATTTTGGACTATCGCGCATCACGCCCCGCCATCAGAATCTAGGTGCGCCAGCCGCCGCCTCGCACGCATCAAACGCAGAATACTATGGATTGAAACCGCCGCCAAAATCGCCACCGCAAGCCCCCACGCCCATAAAATATAAAACGCATAAATCCCCATTAGTATTCATCCCCTTCACGCGCTAAAATGGCATGGATGCGCCGTTCGGTGAGGGCGGTGTGCATCCGCAAAATGCTGATACAAATAAACCAACCCAGCATCGCCACCGCCATCACCAAAAGCGGTTTCAACATAGTCGGGTCAATGCGCGCGCCGTCTAACCGCAACACGCTACTGCCTTGATGTAGGGTATTCCACCAATCCACCGAAAATTTAATAATCGGCAAATTGATGACCCCCACTAGCAATAACAGGCTCGCCGCTTTGCTCCCGCGTTCGCTGCGCGCAAATCCATCCGCCAGTGCCATATAGCCGAGATACAAAAACAGCAGAATCAACATTGACGTCAGGCGCGCATCCCACACCCACCAAGCCCCCCAGATCGGCTTGCCCCAAAACGCCCCGGTAATCAGCGTAATCAAAGCAAACCCCGCCCCGGGCACCGCCATCGCCCTCGCGCCAATATCCGCCAAAGGATGCCGCCACACCAAATAAAACACCGCCGAGGTCGCCATGGCTAAATATGCCAGCATCGCCATCCACGCGGCGGGGACGTGGATATACATGATACGCACGCTGTCGCCTTGTTGGTAATCAGGGGGCGAGGCGAAAAACGCAAGGTAAATGCCAAACGTCAATGCCAGCACCGTTATCGCCAAGGCTAGAGGCAAAATCACCGCAGTAATGGCACGAAAGCGCGTCGGGTTAGCAAGATAATCAAACATAAATCTATCCTAAATGATTTCACTATGCGTGAAAAGACGCTATTCTTCGGCAAAGCCGATGGCGATGGCACTAACCAAAGGCGCCAGCACCAGCAACACCAACACCAAAGCCGTCAATAACATAATATGCCCCTGCACCGCCCCGCCCGCAATGAGCGCATCCATCGCGCTCGCACCGAAAATTAGCAACGGCATGGCTAGGGGCAGGATGATGATGGCGTTAAAAATCCCGCGACCCTGTGCGCCCAACGTCAATGCCGCCGCCATCGCCCCGACTAACACAAACCCTAGCCCCCCGAGCGCGAATAGCCCGGTGCTTGCGACCATTTGCCCCACCGCCAAGCCGAGCATCACCCCCAAAAGCGGTGCCACCACCACCAATGGCACCACCACCACCACCCACGCCGCGGCGATTTTTGCCAGCATCAAAAGCGGCATCGGGGCGGGGCTGATGCGCATTTGTTCCAAAATTCCGCTTGTGGCTTCGCGGTGGAAAAGGCGGTCCATCTGCGGCAAACACGCCAGCATCACGGCAATCCACAGCATGGTCGGCGCAATCAGGCGCAACAATTCTTGCGCGTCGCCTAATCCCGCCCCCAATCCGCCGCCTAATCCAAGCGGCACTAAAGTAATCATCATGACAAAAAACACCGCCCCCCCTAGCATATCGGCGGGATAGCGCCAAGCGTGGCGGACATCATGCCAGAATAGCATCAGAGGAATGGTGCATAGCGCGTTCATTTCCGTGCCTCCCATTTTCGCGCCTCTAAATGGTGCGTTTTGCTATTCTCGGCGGCGATGGTCAGGGTTTGATGCGCGGGCAAGGGGATGCTGTCATGGGCGCTAATCACCGCCGCCCCGCCTTGTTGCAGGTGGCTTTTGATGAGCGTGGTGAGTTGCGCCCGCCCCGCCTCATCCAGTGTAGAAAACGGCTCATCCATCAGCCACAGCCGATGCGCCTCCCCCCCCATCACCACCAACCGCGCCAATGCTAGACGCCGTTGTTGCCCGGCGGATAGATGGCTAGTTTGGCGCGTGGCTTGCCCCGCTAACCCCATCACCGCAAGGGCTTGCATAAGCGCATCACGGTTAGCCCGCACCCCGGCTAATGCCACCAGAAAAGCCAGCGATTCAATGGCGCTAAGATGCGCGCCGAGGGCATGGCGATGCCCGATGAACACGAACTGCCCCATGAAAAGATTATGGTTGTTTGGCGCGATGCCGTTGATGCTATACGCGCCCGATTCTAAAGGTGTGAGCCGTGCCAATCCGCGTAAAAAACTCGTTTTGCCGGCGCCATTCTTGCCCCGCAACAGCATCACCTCGCCGGCATCAAGGCGCGCATCCAGATTTTGCAACAAAACCCGCGCATCACGGCGCATGGTCAAATCGCGGATGGCAAGGCGCGGCGCTGTCATTTACTCTAAACTCCTATTGGGCATTGTTGATGCAATAGCAATTTTTGCAGTTTTTTTCAATGGGGCTTTTCAAACGGCGGAAACCTTGCTATGCTTAGGTGTGATGACTGGTTCTCGTGCAGAGTGATGGGGCGCGCCCCGACTAGCCGCTAACATACATATCAATCTATCTATTATGGGAGAGGTGTCATGACCAAGGCTACCGAGGCTACCAGCTATCGTTCCACTACGCGCCGTCAATTACAAGTCGGCGACAAGAGCTACGATTATTTTGCGCTCAACGCACTAGCGGAGCAGTTTCCGAACATCAACAAAATGCCGCATTCGCGCAAAGTTTTGCTGGAAAATCTATTGCGTTTTGAAGATGGCAACAGCGTCACCGACAAAGATATAGAAATGCTGGCAAGCGGGGCGAGTAAGGCACAAGAGATCGCCTATCGCCCCACCCGCGTGCTGATGCAGGATTTCACCGGCGTGCCAGCCGTGGTGGATTTAGCCGCTATGCGCGATGCGATGCTAGACATAGGCGGCGATGCCACGCGCATCAATCCGCTTTCGCCGGTGGATTTGGTGATTGACCATTCGGTGATGGTGGATCATTTCGGCGGCGCGAATGCTTTTGCCCGCAACACGCAACTTGAAATGGCGCGCAACCGAGAACGCTATGTGTTTCTGCAATGGGGGAGCAAGGCGTTCCAAAATTTCCGCGTCGTGCCGCCGGGCACCGGCATCTGCCACCAAGTCAATATAGAACATTTGGCAAAAGTGGTGTGGAGCAGTGATGAAAATGGGCAGTGCGTTGCCTATCCCGATAGTTGTGTCGGCACCGATAGCCATACGACTATGGTCGGCGGCATGGCGGTGTTGGGTTGGGGCGTTGGCGGTATTGAGGCGGAAGCGGCGATGTTGGGACAGCCGATTTCTATGCTCGTGCCTGACGTTATCGGCTTGCGGTTGCAAGGGGCGTTGTGCGAGGGCGTGACAGCGACCGATTTAGTGTTGCGCGTCACCGAATTACTGCGCGAAAAAGGCGTGGTCGGGAAATTCGTTGAGTTCTGCGGTGCCGGATTGGACCATCTATCCTTAGCCGACCGTGCCACCATCGCCAATATGGCCCCTGAATACGGCGCGACTTGCGGATTTTTCCCCATTGATGCGGAAACGATAGGCTATCTGCGTCTAACCGCGCGCGATGAAGCTACTATCACATTGGTAGAAGCTTATGCCAAAGCGCAAGGAATGTGGCGCGAAAGCGGTGCGGCTGA
Organism: uncultured Alphaproteobacteria bacterium; assembly: GCA_958431225.1. Lineage (GTDB taxonomy): Bacteria > Pseudomonadota > Alphaproteobacteria > Puniceispirillales > UBA1172 > UBA12202. The sequence goes on from OY288107.1 coordinate 1,431,542, forward strand.
ACCCGAATTCACCGAAGTCTTAGAATTAGACTTAGCCAGCATCGTGCCATCCCTAGCCGGTCCGAAGCGTCCGCAAGACCGCGTGGCATTGAGTGCTGTTCCTGCCTCAATCGCCAAAGCCATTAAAGATAGCAGGGGGGATAGCGGCGGGGGGGATGGCAAACCGCGCGCGGTGGCAGTGGCGGGGAGTGCCTATCAACTCACCGAAGGCGATGTGGTGATTGCGGCGATTACCTCATGCACCAACACGTCAAATCCATCGGTGTTAGTGGCGGCAGGATTGCTAGCAAAAGCGGCGCGCGAAAAGGGGTTAGCGGTCAAGCCATGGGTCAAAACCTCACTAGCCCCGGGTAGCCAAGTGGTGACCGATTACCTCAAAGCCGCCGGGTTGCAGGATGATTTAGACGCGCTAGGTTTTCATTTAGTAGGCTATGGATGCACCACCTGTATCGGCAATTCAGGACCACTGCCGCCACCAATATCCGAAGCCATCCACAGCCAAGCACAAGATTTAGTCGTGGCATCCGTGCTATCAGGCAACCGCAATTTTGAAGGGCGCGTTAGTCCCGATGTGATAGCAAATTATCTAGCCAGTCCGCCCTTGGTAGTAGCATACGCAATTCTAGGAAATATACGTAAAGATATTACTAGCGCGCCGCTAGGAACGGGCAGTGACGGCAAGCCGGTCTATCTAAAAGATATTTGGCCGAATACCGCAACCATTCGTCAAGTGATGGCACATGCGGTCACCCCTGAGATGTTCAAAAAGCGTTATAGTGATGTGTTCAAAGGCGATGCCGATTGGAACGCCATTGCATCCCCATCAAGTCAGGTCTATGCGTGGGATGAAAGTTCAACTTATGTGCGCAAACCCCCGTATTTTGAAGGCATGACCAAGGAAGTCGCCGAAGAAGCAGATGGCGATATTAAGGGCGCACGCTTGCTGGCAAAATTGGGGGATTCGATTACCACCGACCATATCTCACCAGCCGGAAGCATTCGCCGTGATGGGCCGGCAGGGGCGTATCTAAGCGGTTATCAAATTCGCCCGGCGGACTTTAATTCTTATGGTTCAAGGCGCGGCAATCACGAGGTTATGGTGCGCGGCACTTTCGCCAATATACGTCTAAAAAATGAACTAGCACCAAAAACAAGCGGCGGCATAACACGCCTAAATGATGGAACAGAATTATCAATTTACGACGCCGCCATGCACTACGCCAAAGAGGACACGCCATTATTGGTGATGGGCGGAAAAGAATACGGCACCGGTTCCAGCCGCGATTGGGCAGCCAAAGGCACAGCACTATTAGGCGTGCGCGCAGTAATCGTAGAAAGCTTTGAACGCATCCACCGTTCCAACCTAATCGGCATGGGCATCCTACCCCTACAATTCGCCAAAGGCGTAAGCCACAAATCCCTAAAAATCAAAGGCGACGAGTTATTTGACCTAAGCGGATTATCCCAAGGCGTGCAGCCGGGAATGGAAATAACCCTAACCATCCACCGCCAAGACGGAACCACCAAAACAACCCCCCTAAAATGCCGAATAGACACCGAAGGCGAAGCCGAATACTACCGCCACGGCGGGATTCTGCCGTATGTATTACGGAGTTTGGCGGGGTAGGGGGTGCGATTTTTAAAGTGCGCGATTCTGTGGGGTGGGGTTTTATAGGGACGGGATTTTATAGATATTGAAAAAGGTCGTCTTCTGTCGTGTTTTCGCTATTGGCTTCTTCATCTTTTTGCCCATCAACGATTTTCAATACCGACCAATAACCGCGCCCATGTTTTTCAGATGTTTCCTCAATAGCCTTTTTCTTGGTTGCGCCTTTTGTCAGTGCGGATTGATAAGAACGGATAATTGCTTGGCGTTCTGCATCGTCTAGTTTTTTGCCACAATTAACAAATTTATTCTCATCGGGCACTCTTAGCGTGGACAGTAAAGACCCTTTTTCTAGGTTATCTATAGCTGCGCTTTGGTAATCAAATGCGGTTTTGCTAATTTCAAAACCAGTGGCATTGCGGTTTAGCCCTTTGGCAATTTTTGCGGTTGAAAAACTGCCGAGAAAAAAATCACAAACCATGTCGCCTTCATTGCTAGAGTATTGTATCATTTTGGTAAGTAATTTTGTGGGCAGTTCATTTTTGTTTTTGACTTGCCCGGGTTTATATTCGCGGTTAATAATCCACACGTCTTCGCGGTCGTGGTAATTAGATGATCCGCCAATTTCGGTCTTTTCACTATCTGAAAATCGGGCGTAGGTGTTGAATGTGTGCTTTTTCCCGGGCTTGGTATAAAACAAAATATGGTAATGTGATGAGACATATTTTTTGCGTGTATAAACCCCAAAATTATATTTCCATATAATATGGTTTCGTTCTTCTAATTTCGTTTTATTTAACGCATTTAATATATGAATTAAGTTTGAATACCCCGAAACAATATAGATAGACCCGCCGGGTTTTAGCACTCGTTCCGCCTCTTGAATCCATTTATGGGAAAAATCGGCATATTCTTCTTCTGGGATTTCTACATAGCCATCCAAAACAAAATTTTCATTTCTATTATAGTGTTTATCTAGCTTATCACCCTGAATTCCATAAGGAGGGTCAGTGATGATTAAGTCAACCGAATCGCTAGCAAGGTGCTTTTGCGCACCCACAATACAATCTTCATTGTAAAATTGAAACATTAATTAAACCCCATTATCGTGTGTTCGTATTCGCCTAATCTTTCCAAATCTAGCATATATTTCTGCGGTCTGTCTTTTCCATTTGCGCTTCTTCCTTGCTTCATGCGGGCTAAACTAGGTAAGTCTTGTTTTTTCAGTTTAACAAATACAATTTCGCATAATTCTGCTTTTGTTTTCCTATATCTTGAAGTTGATGTGCGTTTCCTTCTGTCTTTTTCATACGCCGATAGCCCCCCTTTCAATTTTGAGTGCCATTTCTGAAATGTTCTATTTTCATCATTATATTCAACGTCGCATAAGGCTATAATTTCGCCATGAAACCCATGCTCGGCAATCGCCATATCCATCGCTCCCACATCATTCAGTATGACTTTATGCTCATCAGATTTTATCGCTTTCGCTTTTAAGTCAAAATTGATTCCCGCCTCTATTTTCATGTCAAACGTGACATTGGCGATTTTATCACCGGGAAACACGCATATATCCTCCAACAGAGATCGTGCTTTATATTCAAAATAAAAAGCCCACCATTCCATTTGTTTCCAGTTATAATCCGCTTCTTTCAGCTCCAAAATACATTGTTTTCCATCCCAAAATTTAGGCATGCGCTTTAACCTTTTTTTCATCGCTGTAATCGTTTGGTCATAAGCCATAACATTGCCCTCATAAAAAAGAGGCAAAGCCCCATGCAACTGCTAAATTCGACCGAAATCAACAAGCTGTCCACAGGCCGAGCCTCCACAGCCGATTATGAACAAGACTTGCCATATGTCAACCCTAAATTTCAACTTTTTTTAAAAGTCGCTTCCTAAAGTTATTACATACTGCGTCCATTTGTCTATTGCGTTGTAAATGCGCTTTCGTTAAAAGGGCGGGAGGTTTGATAGGAAGGTGCGTTATGACCTATATCGTCAATGATAAATGTATCCGTTGCAAATACACCGACTGCGTTGAGGTATGTCCGGTGGATTGCTTTTACGAGGGCGAAAATATGCTAGTGATTCATCCCGATGAGTGCATAGATTGCGGCGTGTGCGAACCCGAATGCCCCCCCGAAGCCATCCTACCCGACACCGAAAAAGGCGCCGATTTATGGGTGCAATTCAACCTAGAAAAATCCGAAGCATGGCCAAACATAACCCGAAGAAAAGACGCCCCCATCGATGCCGATGAATACCAAGGCGTAGAAGACAAATTCAAACGCTACTTCATAGACCGCCCCGGCAAGGGCGATGAGTAGCGCGGGTGTGCGTTGGGTGTGGTTACTTGGTTTTTTTGAAGTTAACTTTTCCGGGGCATGGCGGTCGAGCGCAACTCAGGAATGGTCCGTAAGGTCCGTCGCGTTCAATTAGCCAACCCCCGTCGCATACTGGGCATGGTAGGTAAGTAGCACCGCAACTGCATTGCAAATCTTCAGAATCTTCGGTTTGTCGCGGTTGTCCGGTTTCGCATTTCGGACAAGCAGGCAGGAAATTTTCGCAAAGTTTATACTCACAACGATACCAAATGCGCCCATCTTTTTGGGCTTTGATCTTGAGTAACCGTCCGCCACATTCGCCGCATTTATGATCTTCTTCATCGGCATCATCGTCATGCGCTATGTCGTATTCGGGGTCATTTTTTAACTCGGTCACAAACGCCGAAGGATGCGCTTTTGAAGCTAAGATAGTCAGCGATTCCCGCGCGCGCGTCATAGCAACATACATCACCCGCCTCTCCTCACTATGCGGATGCACCTCCTCTTTTGCAGAAACTAAAGAAAGTAGAGCGTCATCGTTGATTTCACTAGGGAATCCTTTTCTACCATTACCGCCCCTATCGGCATTCAACAAGATGACGTGATCCGCTTCCAATCCCTTTGATCCATGAATCGTTTTGAAGTCAATTTGCAGATTCGGAAACCGCCTACGCAAAGATAGCAAATCTAGTTTAGGGACACTATAACGCCTCAGCAAAAACACGCTTGCACGTTTATTATCCACCTCCGCTTGGGCGGATAATTTTTTCAACACCTCCATAATTTTGCGCTCGCCATTATCCTCCACAGAAATAATTTTGATAGCTGGTTTAGTGGTCGTGCTATTTGAAACAATCTCTTTTTCAATCTGCTCAGGATTTTCCAAAACAAATTTACGCGCCGCGAAAGCGATCTTATCAACCGAACGAAAAGTGCGCCCTAAATCAACCTCACGCACCCCTGCCGCGCCATCAAAACTACCGCCAAATTCAGCACCAAAATCACGCATCAGATGAACATCCGCGCCGGCAAAACGGAAAATTGATTGCCAATCATCCCCCACGGCAAAAATACGGATTTGCGGATGCTGTGCCTTAAGTGCCTTGATTAACCGCGCCTGACTTTGGGTCATATCCTGAAATTCATCAATCAAAATATGACGGAAGGGGCTGATATATTTCTCCGCCTCCACATACCCCGCCGCCCGCGAAAGCATATCTTCAAAATCAATTTTTTCACCTAGGCGTTTTTTATATTCTGCTAACACGTACTCAAATATTCTGAGGAACGCCCGCCCACGTTCGCCTAAATTCAACGCTTCTGCCCTCCCCTCACAATCCTCAATAGTGTAGTTACCGCTTTTGAATTTTTTCAAAAATCCCGCAAGCAGTCTCGTCAGACTATCAACGCGCCCCTTTTTAACGATGTCATCATATATTTTTTCCTGTGGGCGCGTTTTAAAAGTAACCCCATGGGGCGCAAGCCTTTCTCGCAATATCGTCTGCCAATTCGCATCCTGTAATTCATCGCTAAACGTCTCAACTAAATGCGTTTCATATTCGGCATGGATGCCTCGTTTCCATTTGATGCCCTCAAGATATTCTTTGCGATCTATATAGGGGGCTGTTCTCCACTTCTTCATATTATTCTCTTCCCCTTTTGGACGGCGCACGCCAAAATGTTCAATATAGATGCCGTATTCGGGCAGAAAAAAGTCGGGTTGATAAATGCGCTTTCCATTCGCAGGAATCTTATGTTCATAGGGTTTTTCATATTTATATTCTATGCTGTTTTGATAAAGCCAATTTGCGATTTTTAATTCTTCGTAGCTATTGACACTTTCGCCTTGAAGTGTGCGGAGGTCTTGGTCTGCCATGTAATCATAGTATTCGCGTTTTGTTTTGAAATCCCATTCCGTCTTCGGCATGGTGCGGTAATGCGCGAACCACGTAATAACATATATGGATACTTCGGCGACGTGATGAACTAAATAGGTCAGAATTTCTTTGATGAAACTCTCGCGGACGAAATTATCTTTTGCTTCCTCCGCCACTACCGGCTTGCTTCCCTCAACTTTGCCGATGATGTGATTGCCGAGACCGTGGAATGTGGATGCTTCAATCGGCACACCGTGTTTTTTAAGCCGTTCGGTCATCTCGCCCGCGGCTTTTTTCGCAAACGCGAGGAGCAAAATTTCTTCAGGCGCGCGAATCTCGGCTTTCACAAGATAGCTCGCTTTCGTTGCTATGACGCTGGTTTTTCCTGAACCTGCGCCGGCTAAAACTAGGGTTGCGTCTTCATCAACCACTACGGCGAGGCGTTGTTCTTTGGTTAGGGGTTGGCTTTCTATGGTGTCGAAAAATTCTTTCCATTGCTCCAATTCTGCCGAAACGAATTTTTCGATGGCTTTATCGCGTGCGGCTTTTGGGTCGGCGGTGAATTTGCGAATCGGGGCGATTTTTTTCATTTCTGCCGCGCCCACCGCCTCGTGCGACAGTTTCGACAGCACGCCCACATCAAGCGCTCGTGCCTCCGTCAGCAATGGTTCTATCAGGCACGCCGCCGGATAAGATGTCGGTTCCGCCAATTCGCGCAGTTCAGCAAGCAGGCGGTCAATGCGCGGACGCGCTGATTCCAAAGCCTCTAAGGTGATGCGAATCCATGCTTCGTTAATATGCGCGGCAAATGGCGCGATTTCCCCGCCCCGCGCGCCTTTCAGCACAATATCCGCCGCATCCGCCACCGGCACCACCAAGCGCGCTGCCAACACACCCCGCCGCATTGAAGGCGCGGCACTGACCGCTTGCAGCGATATGACCTCAATCCCGCGTCGCCGCAATACCCGCAACGAGCTGCCATCAAACTCCACCGCTTTGGCAGTCAAACCAAAGGGATTCACCAAAAATCCAATCAGGGGGCGTTGTTCTAATCGCATCAAACCGCACTCCATCCTTGCATTTCCGCGCATTATACACCACATCCTGCCTTAAGGCAATTTATCCGTCTTTTGGGTTGATTGTTGCATAGAACTATGCTAAAGTGCGTCCTACGAATTGAGTATGTTTCGTAAATCGCGTTGGTTGGAAAATGACCCCCATTTTACGAATTTGGTGGTGCGTTTTTCTATTTTTTAATCTTACGCGAGGCTGAAAGGCACGATTTAATTACGATTTAACGATACTCTAAAAATAAGTGAGGGAGTAGAAATGGCAACGAAGAAAAAACCACAAAAGACCGATGCGGTGGAATTCAACATCAATGATTTTGTCGTCTATCCGACCCACGGCGTTGGGCGGATTTTGGGGACGGAGAAGCAGGATATTGCTGGTTTCAAAGCGGATGTTTTGATTGTTCGGTTTGAGCAGGACCGCATGACTTTACGTGTGCCTTTGGAAAAGGCGCGCAGTTTGGGTTTGCGGACACTTTCGTCCAAAAAACAAATGGATGAGGCGATTTCCACGCTCAAAGGCAAGGCGAAATCGCGCCGTGATATGTGGTCAAAACGCGCCAAAGTCTATGATGATAAAATTCGCTCCGGCGACCCGGTATCCATTGCCGAGGTCGTGCGCGATTTGCGGCGCCGCGAAAATCAGACCGAACAATCCTACAGCGAACGTCAAATGTATCAGGCGGCACTGGAACGGTTGGCGCGCGAATTCGCGGCGATTGAACAAATTGATCAATCGGCGGCGGCGGATAAGTTGGAATATCTGATGGATGTTGCGTAAGTATCTCATTGAGAGGCGCGAACATCTGATGCGTTCATCCAAAGACCAAAATCGTTTGCATCCGCCGCTTAATCCTTACGCGCGCCATCACGTGGAAACGGGCGATGGGCATAGGCTTTATGTGGAAGAATGTGGCAATGAGGCGGGCTTGCCGGTGGTGTTTTTGCATGGCGGTCCGGGTTCGTGCGTGTCGGGATTGCATCGGCGTTTTTTTGACCCGGCGCGGTTTCGGACGATTTTATTTGACCAGCGCGGATGCGGTCAGTCGCGCCCTTTCGCCAGTCTAGATAACAACACCACCGACCATCTCATCGCCGATATTGAACGCATCCGCACGCATTTAGGCATTGAAAAATGGCTAGTTTTCGGCGGTTCGTGGGGTTCAACTTTAGGTCTAATTTATGGAATTAGACACCGCGAGCGTTGTTTAGGTTTTTGCTTGCGCGGGGTATTTTTAGGCACGCGCGCGGAAATTGATTGGTTCCTATATGAGATGCGGCGGTTCTACCCGGAGGCGTGGCAGAGATTTGCCGAGTTCTTACCCGCAGAGGAGCGCGGCGATTTGTTAGCGGGGTATCGGCGGCGGTTGCAGGATGATGGTGCGGCGGCAGAGGCGGCGGCGGTGCATTGGCTGGCGTATGAAAATTCCTGCGCGACCTTAAAAGCAGATTTGCGCGATGGTAGCGGCGGTCTGGCTTTGAGCCTAGCGCGCATTGAAGCGCATTATTTTCACCACGAATGCTTTTTGCCGAATAACTATATTTTTGATAATATCGCGCATTTGGAATCTACGCCAGCGGTGGTGGTGCAAGGGCGCTATGATATCATCTGCCCGCCCTTTACGGCGTCAGATCTGGTGGCGCGGTGGGGTTCAAGCCGTTTGGTGATGGCGGATGATTCGGGACATTCGGCGTTTGAGGCGGGGATTCAATCGCGCTTGCTAGACGGGCTTGATGCGTTGTATAATGAACTGACAACATAGAAGGAGACGCGAGCGATGACGAAAGCAGCAAATGAAATGAGTTTTGAAGAAGCCTTGGGCGAACTGGAAACCATAGTGAATAAACTGGAACAGGGCGAGGTATCGTTGGATGACGCGGTGAAGGCGTATGAGCGTGGCACGGAATTGAAACAGCATTGCCAAAAACGTTTGGATGATGCCAAGATGCGCGTTGATGAAATCAGGGCGGAGAAGGGTGCGCCCGAAGCCACTGGCACCGAAGATTTTGACGAGTCAATGCTTTAATGTCGGGACAAGATATATCCGCGCTGATGGGCGAAGTGGGGGCGCGGATTGATTCCACATTAGACTCAATTTTAGAACAAGAAAAAACCAACGGCGCACCGCCGCGCTTGGTTGAAGCAATGGCGTATGCGGTGCTAGGCGGCGGCAAGCGCGTGCGAGGATTTTTGGTTTATAGCGCCGCGCAGCTGTTGGGGGGCGCGCCGGGGGCATCAAATGAAGATGCGCTGTTGCGGTTAGGGGCAGGGTATGAATGTCTGCACGGCTATTCGTTAATCCACGATGATCTACCATCAATGGACAACGCAGAAACCCGCCGAGGCAAACCCGCCTGCCACATCAAATATGGCGAAAATCTGGCGATTCTAGCGGGTGATGCGCTACAAGCGTTAGCGTTCAATTTGATGGCAGAAGCGGGAGCAGAGTTTGCAGCTGACCTTGCAAAAGCATCAGGCGCAAGCGGCATGGTAGGCGGACAAGTATTAGATTTAGAATCCGAGACGCGAGACTTTACTGAAGCGGAGGTACAAAAAATGCAAGCCATGAAAACCGGCGCACTAATTCGTGGGGCAGTAGTAGCAGGCGGCAGATTCGGTGGCGGACGGGGCGGCGGCGATGCAACAGAATTATCAACATTAGAACAATATGGGAAATTATTAGGAAGGGCGTTCCAAATAACCGACGACCTATTAGATATAGAAGGCGAAGCAGGGGCAATAGGCAAACCCAAAAACCAAGACGCAACAGCCGGCAAAGCCACCCTAATAACCCATCTAGGAATCGAACCCGCCCGCGCCGAGGCAAAAAAAGCCATAGCGCGCGCAAAATCCACCCTAAATAACCTACCAAAAACCAACAAAAAATGGCACCAAACATTAGAGGAGTTAGCAGATTATGTCATTACCAGAAAACACTGAATTGGGGGACGCGATGGAAGCCTATCTTGCTGGCGATACTGCCGCAGCCTTTGATAAATTCATCCGCCTAGCCGAACAAGAAAACCTCATAGCGCAATATTGCGTGGCTTGGATGTATTATACCGGCAAAGGCGCTGAGCATAATTTTGAGAAAGCGGCGGAGTGGTTTCACCGCGCCGCAGGATACGGACACGATTTCTCACAATCGATGTTAGGCGAGATGTATGGCGAAGGCAAAGGCGTCGCCAAAGACTATGCAGAGTCAGCAAAATGGCTACGCATCGCGGCAGAAAAGGGGATCGTAGTCGCTCAATATAATCTGGGGATAATGTACGAAAACGGCTCAGGCGTACGCAAAAACAAATGCCGCGCCTATATGTTATATAGTATAGCCGCCGCTCAAGATTTCAAAAAAGGACAAAAACTCCGCAAAAAACTAGCAGCCGACATGACTCCCACACAAATCAAAGTAGCCGAGCAAATGGCAGAAAAATGCCGCGAGCGAAATTATATGCGAAATCACATGCACTACTCCCGGCGATTTTGAACAAGGCGCGCGGGGATGAAACGGGGGAGGTTTTTGGGTGTGGCGCGTTGGCGGCGGTGATTCGGGTAGGGTGTTGGTGGTGCGTTGGCTCTGGGCGGGCGTTGGCGGTGCGTTGGCGGCGGTGATTCGGGTAGGGCGCGGTGCGTTGGCGCGGGGCGGGCGTTAGCGGTGCTGATTCGGGTGGGGCGTTAGCGGTGCTGATTCGGGTGGGGTGTTGGTGGTGCGTTGGCTCTGGGCGGGCGTTAGCGGTGGCGGTGATTCGGGTAGGGTGCTGGTGGTGCGTTGGCGTTGCTGATTCGGGTTGAGGGCTGATTCGGGTAGGGTGCTGGTGGTGCGTTGGCGGCGGCGGCGGCGCTGATTCGGGTAGGGTGCTGGTGGCGCGGTGGCGGTGGCGGTGGTGATTCGGGTAGGGTGCTGGTGCGTTGGCGGGCGTTGGGGGTGATTCGGGTAAGGATTTGGCGTTGGCGGTGGCGGCGGTGTTTGGGGATTATATTGTTGCGGGGGAGTGCTGATTCGGACAAAAACCGCGAATCACCCGAATCAGCCGAATCAGTCGAATCAGCCAAAAAACCCCGAATCACCCGAATCAGCTAAAAACTCCGAATCACCCGAATCAGTCAAAAACATGAGGCACCAAAGCCCCATAGGAAGAGGCATTTGCCGTTGAAAAACGGATTTAGCATCGCTTGCTCAGGAACATTTAAGCACCCATCACTTCTTGAGGCGGGCGAGGATTCCGTGCGTGGTGCGGTGGCGGTGGCGGGTTGTATTGTTGCGAGGGAGTGCTGATTCGGGTAGGGTGTCGGGGTATGGCTTATTATCATGAAGGATGAGATATGGTTAAAGTGCTTACATTTGACAAGGCGATAGAGGATTCCAAAGCCTTCAGGGAGAGACACTTACTATTGGGCAACGGATTTAGTATCGCGTGCGATTCAAGATTTGACTACAGATCATTGCTTCAGAAAGCAAAATCTTCTAATGCATTTTCTAAGAGGAATAATATTCCCAAAGTATTTACGAAGATGCAAACTAAAGACTTTGAGCAAGTAATTAAAATTCTGGAAGATGCGTCCAAGGTATCAAAGATTTACAACAAGTCTAGCCCTTATGCTGTTAAAATGATAAAGGATGCAAAAGCCCTCAAGAATATATTAATTGGGACAATCGTCAGTACGCATCCAGATACTCCACAAGCGATTGATTCTAATAAATTTGCAGATTGTCGAGAATTCTTAAAATATTTTCTCAGAGACGAGGAGATGGGTGGTGGCGAGATCTACACTTTAAATTATGACTTTCTCTTGTACTGGGCACGGGTGCATGAGCGTCCACGTCTTGGTAATGATGGGTTTGGACGCAAAAACGGGGCTCTAATTTGGAGCAACGCAGATCAACAGACAGTTCACTATTTACACGGCGCATTACACCTTTATGATGACGGATTTGATTTGTGCAAACACAGTTGGACTCCCGGTAGCCCACTGCGGCATCAGGTGCTAAATGCAATATCATCGGACAAATTTCCGTTGTTTGTGGCAGAGGGTAAGAGTGAACAGAAATTATTAAAAATAAAAAACGATGAGTATTTGCGTCATTGCTATGACAATTTTGTATATTCAATGGGACAACCGAATGACGCTCTTTTCATTTTTGGGCATAGTTTAAAGAACAAGGATAAGCACATATTGAATTGTATAGCTGAAGGTAAAATCCCTCGAATCTATGTAGACTTGCATGGCAAAGCCACTCTAAAAAGGAACGTGGACAAAATCACATTCGCTATGCGATTGAAGGCTCGCCGTCTTAATGGATACCCGCTTGAAGTGAAGTTCTTTGATGCCAAGACTGCGAAAATTTGGGGATAGAGGGTAGGCGAGGTTGGGACACTCAAAATAGAGACAAATTATGTGATTGCGGAAAAAGCCCAATCTGCGCTAGGTTAGGGGCGTTTTATTTCAAGGAGAAACAGCATGAAACAGATAAAAAACTGGATTCTAGGCGGATTGCTGGCGGTGGTATTTGCTGGCGGTGCGTTGGCTGGGGATTTTCAGAAAGGGCTGGATGCCGCTAATGCTGGCGCTTACGCCACCGCCCTTGCAGAATGGACTCCCCTAGCGGAAGCGGGGCATAGCGGTGCCCAATTCAATCTAGGAGCGATGTATGCTACTGGCAAAGGTGTTGTACAAGATGATGCGGAAGCTGTGAAATGGTATAGCCTCGCGGCAGAGGCAGGTGTTGTCAAAGCTCAATACAATGTTGGAGTGGCGTATTATGAGGGTAAAGGCGTTCAGCAGGATGATGCGGAAGCAGTAAAATGGTTTCGCCTTTCGGCAGAGGCGGGGTATATTGAATCTCAATACCAGCTAGGGCGGATGTATGCGTTTGGCTTTGGCGTTTTAGAGGATGATGCGGAAGCGGTGAAATGGTATCGCCGTGCGGCAGAAACAGGGCATGCCATAGCCCAATACTACATGGGGGAGATGTATGATAAAGGCAGAGGTGTTCCGCTTGATAGAGTGGAAGCGACGAAGTGGTATCGCCTCGCGGCAGAGGCGGGGGATGGAGATTCCCAATACCATCTGGGGCATAGGTATGCTAATGGTTGGGGCACTCCACAGGATGATACGGAAGCGGTGAAGTGGTGGCGTTTAGTGGCAGAGGGAGGAGGTGCCAATGCCCAATTCATGTTGGGGGAAGCGTATCATGAAGGCAAGGGCGTTCCACAGGATGATGTGGAAGCGGTGAAGTGGTGGCGTTTAGCGACAGGGGCGCTGATTAAGGGCGGCAAAGCCCGATATAGACTGGGAGAAGCGTATCGTGATGGCAGAGGTGTTCCACAGGATAGTGCGGAGGCGGTGAAATGGTTTAGCCTCGCGGCAGAGGGCGAATATAACATATATGCCGACAACGCCCAATTCAATTTGGGGATGATGTATTATGATGGCAAAGGCATTGCACAGGATTACGCGGAAGCGGCAAAATGGTTTCTCCTCGTGGCAGAGGACAAATACAGCATATATGCCGACAACGCCCAATTCTACCTAGGATTGATGTATGATAAAGGCGAAGGTGTTGCACAGGATTATGCGGAGGCGGTGAAGTGGTATCGCTTTGCGGCAAAGGCGGGGCATGCCCACGCCCAATTCAATTTGGGGTTGATGCATGAAAATGGTCGGGGCGTTCCGCATGATGATGTGGAAGCGGTGAAATGGTATCGCTTCGCGGCGGAGTCAGGAGTTGCCGAAGCCCAAACTAATCTGGGAACAATGTATGCTAAAGGCGAAGGGGTTCTGCAGGATGACCGCCTTGCCTATATGTGGTATAATATCGCCGCTGCTCGGGGACTTGAACTGGCAAAAGGAAACCGTGATATAGTGGCAAAGCGCATGACCGCAGAACAAATCGCCGAAGCCGAAAAAATGGCAAAAGAGATGGCTGAAAAAATCGCGCAAAACCAACAAAAAACCCCCTAGCCAAAAAACCCACCCCATGCAAAAAACACCCATCCTTGATAAAATCGCTTCTCCTGCTGATATGAAATCTCTATCTCGGCAGGATTTGTCTCGGCTTGTTTCTGAGTTGCGGGCGGAGGTTATTTCTGCTGTTTCTCGGACTGGGGGGCATTTGGGGGCTGGGCTTGGGGTTGTTGAGCTTACTATTGCTCTACATTTTATATTTAACGCGCCTGATGATAAAATCATTTGGGATGTTGGGCATCAGTCTTATCCGCATAAAATTCTCACCGGGAGGCGCGGGCGGATTCGGACTCTGCGGCAGGCTGGGGGGCTTTCTGGATTTACGCGGCGCGATGAATCGCCTTATGACCCTTTTGGTGCGGCGCATTCTTCTACTTCAATTTCGGCGGGGTTGGGGATGGCGGTGGCGCGCGATTTGCAAGGGCGTAAGAACCATGTCATTTCGGTGATTGGCGATGGGGCGATGTCGGCGGGGATGGCTTATGAGGCGATGAATAACGCCGGCGCGCTTAAATCGCGGCAGCTGGTAATTCTCAATGATAATGATATGTCTATTGCCCCGGCGGTGGGTGCGATGAGCGCGTATTTGAGCAAGCTGATGTCGTCCGAACGTTTTTTGTCTGTGCGTCAGGTGGCGAAGAAATTGGCGTCGCGTTTTCCGGCGGATGCGCGGCGTGCGGCGAAACGTGCGGAGGATATGGCGCGCGGGCTCATCGGCGGCGCAACTATATTTTCGCAACTTGGATTTTTATATTTAGGTCCGGTGGATGGGCATGATTTGGATCAGTTATTGCCGATTTTGACTAACCTGCGCGATAATTCGCATCAGGGACCTGTTTTGTTGCATATCCGCACGGAAAAGGGGCGCGGGCATCCTTTTGCCAAGGAAAGCGACGAGAAATATCACGCCGTCCCGCGCTTTGATTTAGTCAGCGATGATGTGAAAAAATCTGCTGTCAATAAGCCTCCAACTTATACTTCGGTTTTTGCCGAACAGCTTATCGCGCATGCGGAAACTGACCCGCGCATTGTTGCGATTACCGCCGCTATGCCCTCGGGGACGGGGCTGGATAAATTCGCCGCGCGTTTTCCGCGGCGCAGTTTTGATGTTGGTATTGCCGAACAACACGCGGTTACTTTTGCCGCCGCGCTTGCCGCCGAGGGCATGAAACCTTTTGCCGCGATTTATTCTACATTTTTGCAACGCGGTTATGATCAAGTCGTCCATGATGTCGCGCTGCAAAATTTGCCCGTGCGTTTTGCCATTGACCGCGCCGGATTGGTGGGGGCGGATGGGGCGACGCATGTGGGGGCGTATGATATGGCGTATCTGGCGAGTTTGCCGAATATGGTGGTGATGGCGGCGGCGGATGAATCGGAACTGGCGGCGATGGTGGCGACCGCCGTTGCCATTGATGATGCGCCGTCGGCGATTCGTTATCCGCGTGGTGAGGGTGTGGGCGCGGTGATTCCTGACCGCCCTACAATTATAAGAATTGGACAAGGGCGGATGATGCGCGAGGGCGAAAAAATCGCGCTGTTGTCCATAGGCGCGCGCTTAGGGGATTGTTTAGATGTCGCGGATTTTCTCAAAGCCCAAGGGGTTGCGATAAGCGTAGCCGATGCGCGTTTTGTAAAACCTCTGGACAAAGATTTAATCACCCGCCTAGCCGCCGAACACGAGGTGCTGATTACGATTGAGGAGGGTAGCGTCGGCGGTTTCGGCGCACAAGTGGCACAATTTTTAGCCAATCGGGGCCTGTTAGACTCGGGCTTAAAATTAAGAATGATGACCCTACCCGACCGCATGATAGACCACAACACCCAACCCGCCCAACTAGCCGAAGCCGGACTAGACACGGACGGAATCCTCGCATGTTTAAGTCCGTTTATTGATGCTAAAATTATGGAAGCGGTAGCGATGCGGGATTAAACAGATTGCTGAAAGGAGCAACGAATATGAGTCAGGAAAAAGAAGAGCTTGGAACAGAAAGAGATGAATCTCTTGAGGTTTTGACTAAGAAGGCTGAGGCAGGGGATGCTGAAGCCCGTACCAATTTAGGGTGGATGTATGCTAATGGCGAAGGCGTTCCGCAGGATAATGCAGAGGCGTTGAAATGGTATCGCCTCGCGGCAGAGGCGGGAAATGCCGGAGCTCAAAACAATTTGGGGCGGATGTATCGTAATGGTGAAGGCGTTCCGCAGGATAATGCAGAAGCGTTGAAATGGATTCGCCTCGCGGCAGAGGCAGGACTTGCCGAAGCCCAATACAATTTAGGGGTGATGCATGAAAACGGCATAAGCGTTCCGCAAAATTATGCGGAAGCAGCGCGGTTATATCGCCTCGCGGCAGAGGCGGGGAATGTTCAAGCCCAAAATAATCTAGGGTGGATGTATGAACATGGCGAAGGCGTTCCGCAGGATGCCGCAGAAGCGGTGAAATGGTATCGCCGTGCGGCAGAGGCAGGACATGATTCTGCCCAACATAATTTGGGATTGGTGTATGAGGATGGCAGAGGCGTTGAGCAAGATTATGCGGAAGCGGCGAAGTGGTATCGCCTTGCGGCTGAGGCGGGAATTGTCCACTCTCAACACATTATGGGGTTTATGTATTTTGAAGGCAGAGGTGTTGAGCAGGATATGCGCTTTGCTTATATGTGGTATAATCTCGCCGCCGCCCAAGGGGGCGAGCAATCATCTGAAGGGCGCGACCTGGTGGCAAGTCTTATGACCCCCGAACAAATTGCCGAAGCCGAACAGATGACGGAAAAATGGCTTGAAAAGAGGGAAAGGGTATGAAACAGATAAAAGAATGGTTTCACAACTCACAAGCCGAAGCAACTTCATCGGCGGCTTTTCAGAAAGCGGCGAAAGCCTATGAAGCTGGCGATTACGCCACCGCCCTTACTGAATTAACTCCTTTAGCGGAAGATGGCAACCCTCGTGCTCAGCACGCTCTGGGACTAATGTATGCCTATGGCATGGGCGTTCCGCAAGACGAAGCGGAAGCGGTAAAATGGTATCACCTCGCGGCTAGGGGGCTCTCTGTTGAGGCGGGAAATGCCGCCGCCCAAAAGAATGTGGTGCTGATGTATGATGAGGGCAGAGGTGTTCCACAAGATTCTATTGATGCGGATTTTCAGAAAGGGGCAAAAGCATATCGGGCAGGTGATTACGCCACCGCACTCGCTGAATTCACTCCCTTAGCAGAAGCGGGGGATGTCGCCGCGCAATTCAATCTAGCGCAGATGTATCGTCAGGGCGAAGGCGTTACGCAAGATGACATGGAAGCGGTGAAATGGTATCGCCTTGCGGCAGAGGCGGGGGATGTCGTCGCTCAATCCAATCTGGGATCAATGTATAATGATGGCAGAGGTGTTGTGCGGAATTATGAAGAAGCGTTGAAATGTTATAGTCTCGCGGCAGAGGCAGGACTTTCCACAGCCCAATTAGGTATAGGGTTGATGTATGCTAAGGGCAAGGGTGTCGCACAGGATGATGCGGAAGCGGTGAAATGGTATCACCTCGCTGCTGAGGCGGGGCATATAGATGCCCAACTCAATCTAGGGGTTATGTATGCTCAAGGTAGAGGCGTTTCGCAGGATTTTGCAGAAGCGGTGAAATGGCTACGCCTCGCGGCAGAGGCAGGGGACACTAAAGCCCAAAACAATCTGGGATTGATGTATGCTGATGGCATAGGTGTTGCGCGGAATTATGAAAAAGCAGTGAAATGGTATAGCCTTGCAGCAGAGGCAGGGGACACTAAAGCCCAATACAATCTGGAGAAGATAAATACTGATGAAGCAAATGAGCAGTTTCTCCATTTGGTTGATGAAGTGATGGAACGAACCGTACAGGATGCAAAGGCGAGGGATGCTGAGGGTAAGGGAGGTTCGCACGATTCTACAGAAGCAGAGGCGCAGAAAGGATTGGATGCCTATAAGGCTGGCGATTATGCAACCGCCCTCGCTGTATTCACCCCCTTAGCGAAGGCGGGAAATGACCTAGCCCAATATAGTTTGTCGGCTATGTATTTTTATGGCAGGGGTGTGCCGCAGGATAATGCGGAAGCAGTGAAATGGGCTCGCCTCGCGGCTGAAACGGGAAATGCCGATGCCCAAAACGCCTTGGGGGTGATGTATTCTAATGGCTTGGGCATTCCACAGGATAATGCGGAAGCGGTGAAATGGCTTCGTCTTGCGGCGGAGGCGGGATTTGCCCCCGCCCAATCTAATTTGGGGGGTATGTATCTTAATGGCTGGGGTGTGCCGCAAGATGTGGCAGAAGCGGTAAAGTGGACTCGCCTCGCGGCAGAGGCGGGGAATGCCTATGCCCAATCCAAACTGGAGGAGATAATTAATGATGAAGCGAACGAACGTTTTTTTGATATAGAAGCGAGACATACTGAAGGAAGGGGCGATTCACGAAATGAGGTAACTTCATCTGCGGATTTTCAGGAGGGGTTGTATGCCTATCAGGTTGGCGATTATGCAACTGCTTTTGCTAAATTTACTCTTGCGGCGAAGGCGGGGGGTGCCGATGCCCAATATATACTGGGAGGAATGTATGCTCGCGGCATGGGCGTGACGCAAGATGATGTAGAAGCAGTGAAGTGGTTTCATCGTGCAACTAAGGCAGGGCTTACTGAAGCCCAAAGCGATTTGGGAGCAATGTATGAAGAAGGTAAAGGTGTTGAGCAGGATTATGCAGAAGCGCTGAAATGCTATCGTCTCGCGGCTGAGGCAGGAAACGCCCATGCCCAATTTAATCTGGGGTTGATGTATGCCGAAAGCAAAGGCGTTGCACAGGATAACGCAGAAGCAGTGAAATGGTATCGCCTTGCGGCAGATGCGGGAATTGTTGAAGCCCAAGCCAATCTGGGGGTGATGTATGAAAATGGTAGGGGCGTTGCACAGGATGATGCAGAAGCAGTAAAATGGTATCGTCTTGCGGCAGAGGCGGGGTATGCCGTCGCCCAAGCTAATTTGGGAGAGATGTATCTTTCTGGCAAAGGCGTTCCGCAGGATTATGTAGAGGCGGTGAAATGGTATCTCCTCGCGGCAGAGGCGGGGTATGCCATCGCCCAAAACAATCTCGGGTGGATGTATGCGAATGGCGAGGGCGTTCCGCAAGATGATGCGGAAGCGATGAAGTGGTATCGCCTAGCGGCAGAGGCAGGAGTTACCGGAGCCAAAAAAATGGTGGATAAATGGACAGTGATAGCATCGCAGAAAGGGTTGGTTGCCTATTC
Organism: uncultured Alphaproteobacteria bacterium; assembly: GCA_958431225.1. Lineage (GTDB taxonomy): Bacteria > Pseudomonadota > Alphaproteobacteria > Puniceispirillales > UBA1172 > UBA12202. The sequence goes on from OY288107.1 coordinate 1,450,640, forward strand.
TGCTGGCGATTATGCCACCGCTTTGGCTGAATGGACTCCTTTAGCGGAGGCTGGGGATGTGCGCGCTCAGTATGGTCTTGGGCAAATGTATGCGGATGGCGATGGTGTTCCACAAGATAATACTGAAGCGGAGAAGTGGTGGCGTCTTGCGGCGCGACATTCCGCGGGAACTGGCACTCAAGCCAATGCCTTTTCTGCGGCAATGTCTGCTGGTGGCACGGGTGCTCTACAGGATTATACAGAAACGGAAAAATCGTTTCGTCGCGCCGCTGAGGCAGGGGATAATGCTGCTCAATTCAATTTGGGATATATGTATAATCTTGGTATGGGCGTTACGCGAGATGATGTGGAAGCGGTGAAGTGGTATCGTCTCGCGGCGGAGGCGGGAAATGCTCTCGCTCAATTCAGTCTGGGGATAATGTATCGTTATGGCAATGGCGTTCCACAGGATGAGGCAGAAGCGATAAAGTGGATTCATCTTGCGGCAGAGGCAGGAAATGCCGATGCTCAAAGCAATCTGGACAGGATGAGGCAGAAGCGGTAAAATGGTATCGCCTCGCGGTAAAGGCGGGGAGTGCTAATACCCAATTTTAACTGTTGAGGAGGAGAAAGAACATGGAAGTATTTACAGAGTATTTGCGCCAAGCACGGAGGAACGCTATCGGTCTATTTAATCTGGGGATGATTTATATTGAAGGAAAAAACGTTGAGCAGGACTATGTTCTCGCTTATGTATATTTTAGTCTTGCCGCCGACCTAGGAGATAAAGATGCATCAGAAAAATGCGATGAAATAGCGGAATGTATGACCCCCGAACAAATCGCCAAAGCCGAAAAAATGACAAAGGAAATGATAGAAAAAATAGCAAAAAACAAACAAAAGAAATCCTAACCAAAGAAACCCAACCCCCATGCACGTACCGCCCATCCACAATAAACCCACCGCCCCCGCCGATATAAAAACACCATCTCGGCATGGCGCACGCACTCGGGACGTTACACACCATGGGCAGTAAAATTCGTTTAGATATGCTTCTTGTTGCGCGTGGGCATGCTGATAGTCGTGCGCAGGCTCAGGGGCTTATTATGGCTGGGGTGGTTTATTTTGGGGAGGTGAAAATTACTAAGCCTGGGCATAAGGTTGATGTTGATGTGGCTGTTGAGGTTCGGGGTAAGTCTCATCCTTATGTTTCTCGTGGGGGGGTGAAATTGGCTGGGGGGCTTGATTATTTTTCTGATATAAATCTCAAAAATATGGTTGCTGTTGATGTTGGGGCTAGCACTGGGGGGTTTAGTGATGTTTTGTTGCGGCGGGGGGTGGCGCGGGTCTATGCTGTGGATGTTGGGCATGGGCAGTTGGCTTGGGCTTTGCGGAATGATGCGCGGGTGGTGGTGCTTGAACGGGTTAATGCGCGCTATCTTACCGCCGCGCAAATCCCTGAACCTTTGGATATTGTGGTTTGTGATGCTTCGTTTATTTCTCTCAAAAAGATTCTACCGGCATCGCTTGCCTTGGCGCGTGAGGGGGCTTGGTTGTTGGCTTTGATTAAGCCTCAATTTGAGGTTGGGCGCGGTGAGGTTGGTAAGGGCGGGGTGGTGCGCGATGCGGCTCTGCATCAAGCGGTGCAGGATGATATCGCCGCATGGCTGGAATCCGAAGCGGGTTGGCACGTCAAAGGCATCACCGAATCCCCCATCACCGGCCCACAAGGCAACCGCGAATTCATCATCGCCGCACGCAAACCACAACAATAAAAATTATAGTTCAGGCACCGCGCCGCATTGGGCTAGATGTTGCATTAGTAAATCTACCAACACTGCCGCCATCATGGCTTCGCCGATTGGCACGGCGCGGATGCCTACGCAGGGGTCGTGGCGGCCTTTGGTGCTGACCTCAATATCTTCGCCGTCACGATTGACGCTTGGGCGGGGGGTCAAAATGGAGCTGGTTGGCTTCACGGCAAAGCGCGCGACTATCGGTTGCCCGGTGGAAATCCCGCCTAGCACCCCGCCGGCGTGATTGCTGGTGAATATGGGTTTGCCGCCGTCGTCCATACGCATGGCGTCGCCTGCCTCGGTGCCGGGGATGCTGGTGCTGGCGAATCCGGCGCCGATTTCTACGCCTTTGACAGCGTTGATGCTCATCATCGCCGCCGCCAAATAAGCATCTAATTTATTGTAAATCGGTGCGCCTAATCCTGCCGGCACGCCCTCGGCTACAATCTCAAGCACCGCGCCCACCGATGAGCCGTTCTTACGCGTCTCATCCAAATAGGCTTCCCAAACCGCCACCGCATCCGCATCAGGGCAGAAGAACGGATTCTTTGCTACCGCCTCCCAATTCCAATTATCATAATTAACCTTATGTGTGCCGATCTGCACCACCGCCCCGCGAATAGTCAGGTCAGGATAATAATGCGCTAGAATCTTATGCGCGATAGCCCCCGCCGCCACCCGCGCCGCCGTCTCCCTCGCCGATGACCGCCCGCCGCCACGATAATCGCGGATGCCGTATTTTTGCTGATAAGTGAAATCGGCGTGTCCCGGGCGATATTGGTCAGCGATATTACTATAATCTTTAGAGCGTTGGTCGGTATTTTCAATCATCAGCGCAATCGGTGTGCCGGTGGTCTCCCCTTCAAAAACCCCCGATAGGATTTGCACTTTATCATCCTCGCGCCTTTGGCTGACAAAGCGTGAGGCGCCGGGTTTGCGGCGGTCTAAAAACCCTTGAATATAGGTCTCATCCAAGGGTAGGCGCGGCGGTGTGCCATCAACGACACAGCCTAGCGCAACCCCATGGCTTTCCCCGAATGTTGTAAAGCGGAAAATCCGCCCGAAACTATTATCAGCCATCGGCTTTATCCACAGAAATATCGGGCGCATCCACCGCTTTCATGCCGACTACATGATAGCCGCAATCCACATGATGCGTCTCGCCGGTCACGCCCGATGCCAAATCAGACAGCAAATACACCCCCGCACCGCCAATATCCGCGAGCGATACATTGCGCTTCAACGGCGCATTATAGGCGTTCCATTTCAAAATATAACGAAAATCGCCGATGCCCGATGCGGCTAGTGTTTTGACGGGACCTGCCGAAAGGCTATTGACGCGGATATTGCGCGCGCCCAAATCCACCGCCAAATAGCGCACGGATGATTCTAACGCCGCTTTCGCCACGCCCATGACATTGTAATGGGGCATGACGCGCTCGGCACCATAATAGGTCAGGGTGAGAATCGCCCCGCCATCATTGAGCAGGCGTTCCGCGCGCGCGGCAATGGCGGTTAGCGAATAGACCGAAATATCCATCGTGCGCGTAAAATTATCGCGCGAGGTGCTGACATAATCGCCTTTGAGCTCCTCTTTGTCCGAATAGGCAATGGCATGGACGATAAAATCCAGCTTGCCCCATGTTTTTTCGATGGCTTGGAACAGGCGGTCAATATCGGCATCATTGCTGACGTCGCAGGGCAGAACTATATCCGAATCAACGCTCGCGGCGAGGGGACGGACGCGCTTTTCTAGTGCCTCGCCTTGAAACGTGAAGGCGAGTTCTGCGCCGGCTTCATGCGCGGCGGCGGCGATGCCCCATGCCAGCGAACGGTCATTAGCCACCCCCATAATCAACCCTCGCTTAGATTTTAGGATTTGCGTATATTCTGACATAATACCCTTCCTTGTTGCGATTGATGATAGCATAATGTAATAAATTTTTGTCAAAAGATAGATGCAGACGCAAAAATTTATACAATCACTTATGCAATTATAGGGGAAAATATGACCGATTCAAATGAATTTGCACCAAACACGCCAGACCCTTTCGCGCTATTTGATGCGTGGATGCGTGAGGCGGAGGGCGCGGAAATCAACGATGCGAGCGCGGCGGCTTTGGCGACAATGTCCGAGGCGGGGTGGCCGTCGGTGCGGATTGTGCTGATAAAAGGGCGCGATGCCGAATCGGTGCATTTTTTCACCAACTACAAAAGCCGTAAAGCCGATGAGCTAGCGGCAAACCCGCGCGCCGCTTTAAATTTCCATTGGAAATCCTTACGCCGTCAAGTGCGGATGGTAGGGCGCGTGGAACGGCTAGAGGCGGCACAATCCGACGCCTATTTCGCCAGCCGTCCGTATGGCAGCCGCATAGGGGCATGGGCATCAAAGCAATCGCAAATTTTGGCGGGGCGCGATGCGTTAATGGCACGAGTGCGCGAGTTAGAAGTAAAATACCCCGAAAACCCACCCCGTCCAGATTTCTGGGGCGGTTATAGGCTCATCCCGCATGAAATAGAATTCTGGCAAGACAGCACTTCACGCCTACATGACCGCTTTCGTTATGATTTGGATGAGAAGGGGTGGCGGATGGTAAGGCTTTATCCGTAGGGGGAGGTGCGGTGGCGTGGGCGCGAATTTAGTGACGGCGCGGCGCACCCTCAGGGTGGTAGCGTGGGCGTGGATTTAGATTTTTAGATTCCTGTTGCAAATGCTGTATTGTTGTTTTAGGGTTGTAAAAAATGCACTATTTTACCGATGGAGGACTAAACCATGCCGAACGATCTGACAGCAAAACGGAATTTGTTAAACGCGCGCGCGGATGCGCCGACGTCTCAACGTCAAAAGCTCACCTCATCGGGCTTCACGGCTAGTATTTGGACGCTTTCGGGCGTGGTGTTGGTTGCTTGTAGTTCGGTTGAGGATTTCTTGGGGCTAGATGATGGCGGCGGCGGCGGTCGGGCGTTGCATGTGCAGAATAGCCCGGTGCAAGGCGCAAGGCTCTATTTTTTCGCTTTTGATACAGATGGTGATGGGATGCTTAGCGATGCTGAAAAAGCGGCACAGGACGCGCAATATCCCGAAGGTTTTGTCACCGACGCTTCAGGTGCGGCGCGCAATATCCCTGCCGAGTTTTACGGCAAGCCGTTTGTTGCGATTCTTGACGGCGCGATTGATACCGAAACTGGCGCAGAATTAAGCGGTGAGTTGCGTTCCATCGCCAATGCGGATGATCAACACCTCCTAGCCTCACCGATTACGGATTATATTGCGACTCAGCTTGCATCGGATCTCGAGCCTGAAGCAGTGATTGCCGCCGCCGCCGAAGAGGTTGCCGAATGGTTAGGGTTAGACACCACCGCCCCGCTGCCCCCTGAACAAGAACAAATGCGCGATACAGAATTACGCGCGATTCTCAACCATGCGAATTATCAAGGCGGTGATGCGCGCATTGAAACTCTGGCGGCATATTTGGCGAACACGCCATCCCCCGACCCAACAGAAATAACGCGGATATTGCTTGGCGATACGGCTGACCCCGACAACACGCTCATCGTTGTTAGTGAGGATATGGTTTCTAGCGATGCCGTAACCATAAGCGTGGATGCGGATGGTGCGGTGCTTGATTCGCATATTGCGACAATTCATGCGGTGAGCCATGGGGATAATCTCGTGCGGTATGACATTGTTGATACGGATGATGAGACTGTTACTGACGGTCCTTTCAGCGTTGATTCTTCAAGCGGGGTGATTTCGGTTGCGGGAGGTCAAACCCCGCCCACCGGCACCATGATGCTACGCATTATGGTCAGTAACGGCGATGCTGCAGAAACCGAAATCGTGCTTGTTGAAGTCACGGTTGCGGATGCCCTGACTTTGGAAGCAACTGATACTGAATTTGAGGTGATGGAAAATGTTGATGGCGCGGATTTAATTAGCGGCATCACGGCATCTCCGGGCATCACTGCCACCGATTTTGTCATTCGTGAGGCTGTTCCTGCGGGTTTAGGTTTTCTCGTGGATAGGCTTGAAATTATGGAAGATACCACCACCCCCGGCACTTTCAACCTAATGCTGAAAAGCGGCGAAACCCTAGATTTTGAGGCGATTCCCGGCGGCGTTCTTAATCTGCACGTTTTTGTTGAAAATAGTGCTGGTGTGCGCTCCGCCCCGTTAGAAATTGCCATCACGGTTACTGATGCGAATGATGCGCCGATTTTCCAAACTGCGGCGCAAAATTCCAACCTCGACTACACGGCGGAGATTCCCGAAAATGCCGCGATGAATGAAATGGTTGCGCAGGTTGGTGCGATTGATGTTGATGCGGGTGATTCTGTGACCTATGAAATCACTAACGGCAACACCGGCAACGCATTTTCCATTGATAATCGCGGCGTGATTCGTGTTGCGGATGCGAGCGCGTTGGATTATGACACCGCCCCCAACACTTACACGCTAACCGTCACGGCAACCGATAGCACTGGTGCGACAGCAACGCAAGACGCAACCGTCACCATCACCCTCACCGATATCAACGATGTCATCCCCACCTACACCGAATCTGGTGCCAGTGATGCTTCGGTGCAAATCGTGACGGCGGCGGAGAATACCGCCGACACAAGCACGGGTTATAGCATCACCATCACCGATGCGGATACGAACAATATTTTCAGCGTCAGCGTTAGCGGTGATGCCCGTGACCGCTTTGAATTCCAAGACCAAGGGGCTGGCGTTTGGGAGCTATTCCTCAAAGCAGGCGAAGCCGTAAATGAGCCAGAAGACGCAGAAATCCGCCTCACCTACAGCGTCAGCGATGGCGAAAATGAGGCGGCAGATAGGGGTTCGGTCACGCTTGATGTCGTTGATACGCCGGTGAGTTTCACGCCCCTGAACGACCCGATGGCACTGATGGCGCCGGAAAATGATATGGCTTGGATGTTGCAATTAGAGGCGACCTCGGACGCTGGCGGCAGTGGTGGCACATCCCCGATTGCTAGATATGAGTTCGTTGATGGTTCTAGCGTCTCTCAATCTTCGGGCATTTTCCGCATTAGCGACATGGGGCTAATCACCATCACGCAGGCATTTGATTTTGAGGACAGCAACCCCAATTCTTACGAATTCACCGTCCGCGCCACCGATAGCCGCACCGACCCTGAATCTAACGAAATCACCTTCACCATAACCGTGGAAAATGTGGATGAAGGCGATGCGGTATTTGCGCTCACTGGCACGGCTGAGGCGGGTGAGACATTGACGGTGATGCAAACCATGGCAGACCCTGACGGCATTGTGCCTAACAGCATCAACTATATTTGGCGTTGGGAAGATGCCACTGTATCTGACCCATTTGCCGAGGACAGATTCAAAACATTGCTTGACGAAAACGACAACCCGCACACAGGGAGCACTTACACGATTCCCGCTGGCGCAGACCTAACCAACATTCTGGGTTATGAGGTTAGCATTGAATACAGGGATAATTTCGGTGCTGAATTTTCTGTAGCCGGAGAAAATTCAAAAACAGCTTTCTTGGCAACATCAACGGTGACTTTCACGGCAAACTCGTCCCCTTTTGCCATTGATGAAGCCGATGATATCACCACCAACACGCTTGGCACAGCTGGCGATGGCGTTTTGGCGACCGTGACGGCAACATCTAGCGAGAATCAGGATGTATCCTATGCGCTCACATCTGCCACAGCTAGCGATGGTTCTGACGCAAGCAGTCTGTTTTCCGTTGATTCTGACGATGGGGAGGTCAGATTCGCTGATTCAAGCGTGGATTTGGATTTTGAAACCATCTCACAATACACGCTAATCATCACCGCCTCCGCCCGAAAATCATCTACGGACACAACTTTGGACACAAACACCGCCACCGTCATCATCAATGTGGGCGATGTCCAAGAAGGCGAAGCCAATTATGAAATTAGCGAATCAGGCACTATTCTAACCGTTGCGCTAACTGACCCTGACCCTGCTTCTGCGACCTATTCTGGCGACCCTGATGGCGTTGTTGGTGATGTGATGTTCCGCTGGTTCACGACTATTGATGGGGGTATGACCAAAAATTATATTGGTGATGCAAGCACTTCAAACATGCTAGACATTTCTCCCGCCACCCCACCGATGCGAGACCCTAATATGCTGACGCTGGATTATCTGACAACTACAAGCGTCCCAACTGTTACGGCTGGTAATGAAGGTTGGTATTCGGTGACAGGCGATGCCTTAAATATGCTTGACCCGAATAATATGGACGCGATTGACCCTGATTCGGCTACTGGGCATCGGTTTATTCTTGGTCTTCGTTTTCCTAATAATGTCGATTTGGATGGCGGTAGCGGCAATGATGAATATGTCATCACACCCGGCGCCGAGGGCGGGGACACTGAGGGTATTAATATTGTAGATGTAGAAGGACACAATAGGATCATTATTGGCGACACGATAACAACCGATGCTTTCACTATAAGCCACACGCTTACGAGTGTTAGCACAAGGAATGATAATTATTTTCTTGTATTTGATAGAACCACCACTTTTAGTAGTGGTACTAGCACCTCAAGCGTGACTATTTCTGTCAGAAAACCCACGGGACCTGATAATTCCGTAGTATTCGCTTTTGAAGCGGGGGATGATTCGGGGCGTACATTCACCTATGCCGAACTTGAAGCCCATCTTAGCGGCACAGAATTATCTTACGGCGTGGAAATCAGCTACACTGATGGACAAGGCAAGGACGAGGCATTTGATGTTTTCGCCTCGCCAATAGATTTCACCGATGGCACGGATTCTGTATCCTCCTACACTGGCACAATCAATGAGGATGGCACACTCCTAGCCGACAATGCTGGCGATGACATTCCATTGCCGCAAGTAGTGGCGGTCGTGGAAGATGCGCCCATGGGTAGCACAATAAAATACGCATTTTTGGTTAATGCCGAAACTGGTCTTACGACCGGCTCGTTTTCAGGTTTTTCCATTGATTTTGATGATGGTACGATTACCGCGTCTAGCACGATTCCCGGCACAGATTTCAATTACGACCTTAACCCCCCTAGGGAGAGCATCACCCTAACCGTGCGCGCGACTTATGATACTAATGGTGCTAACACTGGTGGTGATGTGCATACTAGGGATGTGGATGTGGTAATTGCTGTGAACGACCTCAACGACGAAACCCCTGAAATCGGTGCATTGCAGGTAGATGCAAACGCCCCGAGCGCGGTGGCGGGCGCGCCAACATTGGCGGGGGGGACTACTGGCATTGATATGCTAACTGGCACGGCTGGTGCTGACCACATTGCTGGCGGAGATGGTGCTGACAAAATCACTAGCGGCGGCGGCAACGACCATATTTTTGGCGGTGATGGCGATGACGTCATCACGCTTTCGGATGCGTCAGGGAGCGTGGAAACCGTCTATTACCGCTTTTCATCACAGGGTTCATTCCCATGGGGAGGCGGCGCTGAGGGCTATGATATTATCCACAATTTCCGCCGTGGCGAAGATAGGCTTGTGCTCATTGATACCGACGGCACACCCATTGACCGAGACACATTTATAAGCAATGACAATCGCGGTTTTGATGGTGGGCGCTTGACTGCCACCCATATTTATGATCAGACTGATATGGAGACTTTGCAAGGGCTACGAATCTCGTTTAACGACGGCACCGGGTTGCAAGTCAATTTCCATTCTGATGATTATGAGGTTCACGATACCCCTGTTGCTAACTTGCCAGACAACACCATGATACCAAGTTATTTCAACATAGAAACCGATGACGACAATCTGCAAGTCATTAGCACGGCGGATATACCAGCAATTTTAGGCGCAGACATATTCATCTCCGAAAAATACACCAGCACCCATGGCGTATTTGCGAATCTTCCCGCCTCCGATGCTGATGGCACTAGCCCGAATAATGCAATTACGAGTTATGACATCACCGGCGGCACCGGCGAGACCCTTTTTGACCTTGCCGATGATGGCGATATTAGCGTGAAAGCTGGCGCAACATTGGATGCCACCGAATACACGCTAATCATCACCGCCTCCGATGGCGGCGACACCCCTATGACATCAGACCCAAAAACAATAACCATAGGCATATTAGAAGATTCGCTTGCGGAATATAGCCTTGTGCAACCTAACGGCCAAATAGCCGTCATGCTAGACACCGCCGATGCCGATGGCGTTGTCGGCACGCCTAGTTATCAGTGGTTCAAAATCAACACCGATGGCACGAGGATGAATGTTGGCACCGATACGACAACTTACACGCCACCTATGGCTGATGAGGATTTGATTCATGGCGTTACCATCACCTACACCGACACGTTTGACGTTGACGCAGGGACGCAAACGACCGTTGAAGCCCTAACCACACCCATAAAAATCACCAACGCCGATGGCGATATTGTCCCGTCCTACACCGCCCCCGTTGGGGAAGCTGAAGATCCCGACGACAATACAATCATCATAGATGTAGATGCAAGTGTGGAAAATGCGCCAGACGGTCATGTAATAGGCTATAAATTTAGGCGCGGCGATAACGACTTTCACTTCAATGACCCTAGCAATACTTTTGCAATTAATGATGATGGCGAGATACGCCTAGCTCTCGGAGCGACTCTGGATTTCGAAACCACCCCAAGCTACACCCTAACCGTGAGCGTGGCATACGATGCGGATGGCATGGTTGGTACGGACGACCAAGCGCATAGGGATGTGCAGGTAATCATCAACGTGGAGGACGTAAACGAACACACCCCCGCATTCGCACCCTTAAAAATAGTGGAAGATTCGGGCGCAGTGGCGGGGATTCCTGTTGCGGCATTAGCGGGGCTAACTGGCACGGCTGCGGCTGAACACATCACCGGCACTACGGGGGATGACACCACCATCACTAGCGGCGGCGGTGCAGACCATATCTTTGGCGATGCGGGCGATGACACCATCAGGCTTGATGCGGCGGCAGGGAGCGTGGAAACCGTCTATTACCGCTTTTCTTCCGCAGGGTCAGGCGCATGGGTGGGCTCAGACGGCATTGACACCATCGAAAATTTCCGCCGTGGCGAAGATAGGGTCGTTTTCATAGACACCGACGGCTCGCCCATAAGCCGGACTGACTTTTTGAACAACAACAATCGCGGCGCTTCTGGCGGGCAACTGACTGTCAAATTACTTACCACTGAAACGATGCCTACTAGCGCAACGCTCACAACCGTGAATGGGATAGAAATCCAATTTGATGCCAACAACAAATTGGTGTTGAATTACCATAGCGATACCACCCCATCTTGGGCGCGCACTGGTGGTGGTGCCTATTCTAGCTCGGCTCCAACTTTCATAGGCACCAATGGCGCAGGTTTTGATGATACAACCGATACATTGACCAACCACGCTGACTTACTGCCAAACTATTTCGGCGACACAGGCAACACCAATCTGCAAGTCATGGGCGATGATATTTTGACAAGGCTAGGGGTAGACATCCTAATCTCCGAAAAATACACCAATGCCCATGGCGTATTCGCAAAACTCCCCGCCAGCGATGATGATGGCTCTGCCCCGAATGATGAAATCAACTATTTCATCCTCGCCGGTAGCACGGGCAGGGGGGTTTTTGACTTTACCGCAAACGGCGATATTAGAGTGAAAGCTGGCGCAACATTGGATTACGACATCGCCACCGAATACACGCTAATCATAGAAGCCTCCGACGGCGGCTCCCCGTCTATGACATCAGACCCAAAAACAATAACCATAGGCATATTGGAAGATTCGCTTGCGGAATATAGCATTGCTGAAGATGAAGCTAGCGGTGAATTGACCGTTGCGCGCATCAGTGAAGACCTTGATGGCGTTGATGACACGCCTAGTTATCAGTGGTTCAAAATTAACACAGATGGCACGAGGACGATTATTGACACTGCGACCTCAACAACTTACACGCCACCTACGGATGATGAGGATTTGATTCATGGCGTTACCATCACCTACACCGACACGCTTGACGTCGCGGCAGGGACGCAAACGACCGTTGAAGCCCTAACCACACCCATAAAAATCGCGGATGCCGATGGCAATATTGTGCCGTCCTACACCGCCCCCGTTAGCGAAGATGCAGTTTTCGGCGACCCGGCGATTGTGCATGTAGATGCAAGTGTGGATGGTGCGTCAGCAGATAGCGTAATTACCTATTCCTTTAGGCTCGGTGATAACGACTTTAACGTCCGTGATTCTAGCGGTATTTTTATAATTGGTAATAATGATGGCATGATAGAGGTAGAAGACGAAACGAATTTGGATTTTGAGACCACCCAAAGCTACACCCTCACCGTGCACGTGCGCTACGATGCGGATGGCAGCGGCATGACCACGGACGACCAAGTGGAGAGAGATGTGCAGGTAATCATCAACGTGCAGGATGTGAACGAATTCGCCCCCGAATTCGCACCCTTGGCGATAGTGGCAGATTCGGGTGCGGTGGCAGGGATTCCTGATGTTACGGCATTAACGGGGCTAACTGGCATGGCGGCGGCTGAACACATCACCGGCACCGCTGGTGCTGACACTATCACTAGCGGCGGCGGTGCAGACCATATCTTTGGCGGTGCTGGCAATGACGGCATCACGCTTTCAACGGATGCAAATAACGTGGAAACCGTCTATTACCGCTTTTCTTCCGCCGGGTCAGGCGCATGGGTAGGCTCAGATGGCACGGACGAAATCCACAATTTCCGCCGTGGCGAAGATAGGGTCGTCTTTATTGATACCGACAGCGGCGACGCCATCAGCCGGACTGACTTTTTGAACAACAACAATCGCGGCGCTTCTGGCGGGCAACTGACTGTCAAATTACTTGCCACTGAAACGCCTTCTAGTGGCGTAACTCAAGTAACCATAACGGGGATAGAAATCCAATTTGATGCCAACAACAAATTGGTGTTGAATTACCATAGCGATATAACATTTAGTTACAATTCGACTACTGGATCCCCTAGTGCCACGGGCTTACCTTTCATAGGCACCAATGGCGCAGGTTATGATTCTACAACAAAAACATTGACCAACCACGGCTTACTGCCAAACTATTTCGGCGACACAGGCAACACCAATCTGCAAGTCATTGGTGAAGCCGATTCACCAAATTTCGGCGGAGACATCCTAATCTCCGAAAGGCGCAGACATGAGGATGGCGTATTCGCCACCCTAGCCGCCACCGATGAAGATGGCGCCCCAAATAATGCAGTGAGCTATAAAATCACCGGCGGCACCGGCATGGATATTTTTGCAATTGACGAACATGGCGGGATTCGCGTAGCAAGCGGCAGAGGATTTAACACCGAAGGCGGCACCGAAGCCCTAACCTACACGCTAACCATAGAGGCGTCCGACAGCGCCGACACCCCTATGAAAGCAACAGAAACCATCACCATAGGCGTAGAGGTAGATCATCTTTCGGTTTATGGCATTGATGATGAGACAGCTGGTCAATTGGAAGCCGTATTAGACACCGAAGATTCTGATGGCGTGGTTGCGGCTAGCGTTAGGTATCAATGGTTCACCACCGACGGCACATCCATAAACCTACTTGGCACGTCCACGGATTCAGAAACGCGTGACATTTCCAGCCACACACTCCCGACGGGCTCAGTCTATGGCTTGACCGTCACCTACAACGACGAAGCGGGCAATATGGGCGAAACTGTTACCATTGTACAAGGGATTATTGACGGCGGCGTTGCTAATGAAACTCTCGATGGTGATGCGACTACTAATTTCATAGTTGGCGGACTAGGCATTGATACCATAGACGGCAAAGGCGGCAACGACCACATCGCCGGCGGGCAAGGCAACGACAACATCAAGCTTGATGCGACAGGGAGCGACGAGACCATCTACTACCGCTTCGCCTCAACCGACAGCGGATTGGTAGCCATTGACGGCTTTGACACCATCACAAATTTCCGCCGCGGCGAAGATAAACTCATCCTAGTTGATACAGACGATTCGCTCATCACCCTGACGGATTTTTTGAACCATGATGATTTAGTCATCAAAACGATTGAGGGGCCCCTTGCTCAAGTATTGGAAGGGGTGCGAATCTTTTTCGGCACCACACAAATACTAGAAATCCAATACCATTCCAGCGACCAGGTACGCTTCCAGATGACGAATAGCGATTGGATTTTAGAACCCGTCGAAACATATCTAGGCGACCTACCCGGCGACGATGTAAGTATAACCAACGACCCAACAGGCTACAGCATTGACACGCAGATCGTAGAAACCACCACCCTACTACCAAACTACTTCAACGAAGAGACCGGTCAAGACAATCTACAAATCCATGACGACGAAATGATTGTCATTTTTGATTTGATATAAACATGACAGGAGACAAACCCCAACCCGCCACGCATCAGAGCCAGAGGTAATCATCCCAGACGAAGACAACCCAATGCCAGACACCGACCCCTCCGCCGGGCGGTGCGGTGCGTATAGGGGGGCGCGCTGGTATTGTGCGCGGGGGATTATTGATGATAATGACGGATAGCCCGACTGCCAGACCCATGCATCAAAACCCACGAGGCAAAAGCACATTTATCGTCTTTTGATACTTTGCGAAATTCCGCAATGACTAGTTTAGTCTCATCGCACCAATTTTTAATATCCGCCCCATCAAAATCAATGGTCGGGTCGTAATCAGCAAGGCATCGGTGGTCTTGTAATCGTTCAAATTCATCGGCAAAGTCTTTTATCGCTTCGGGAAATGTTTTTACATCTCTTGCGCTTTTACACGCTTTTTTAGCATTGCCATGTTCAAGCGCACGATACACCTCGCCCCATGCCTTGCGTAGCCCGGGGACAACGAAAGCATCGGCGTTTGAGCCGCTTAATTCGCTAAATAAAGCGTAATAAAGTGTGCTAACAGCACGGCACTTTGTGGCTCGGCCCAGTTCGTGCGGATGTTTTTTACTCACAAGATCATCCGCAAGCGCAAGCAAACCATCCACATAATTTTGATAATCAAACATTTAAGCGGTAGCTTGCGCTTTGAAGCTCTTCAAGCGTCTATAAGGGAATATGTGCGTATATCTATCGCCCATAGCGTCACGCATTACCCCTCCCAGCCTGTAGCTTTTTTTGGAAAACGCCTCAATATCCAAATCATCGCGCACATGGATGGTAATGCGCAAGCACGGGTCGCCATCCCAGCTGAAGCCTTTTTCAATATCAACACCGCCTAGATACTCCTCAAAATCCTTGAGTTGCTTATAGATGGCGCCCTCAATGCAATCCTTTAATTCGTCGGTCAGTTCAAAATACATTTCCAATTCTCCATTTCATGCGCAGATTACATGACTTATTCTACAACGCAACCAATTTTTGTCAATCATTTAACCCCCATCCCCCACCCGCACGGCAATAATGGAAAGGATTGTGTCGTTTATCGGATGCTTTTGTGTAATCTGTGCTAGTATTATGGATGTGATTTTGGCAGAATAGCCGATAAACGGGTTTATCTATTGGAGGACAATTCCATGAATACGCAGGCACGTGCTGTTGTTATTGGGGGTGGGGTGGTTGGTGTTTCTATGCTTTACCATCTGGCTAAAAAGGGCTGGGGCGATGTGGTTTTGCTTGAACGCAAAGAGTTGACTTCGGGTTCAACTTGGCACGCGGCGGGGTTGTTGCCGCTTTTTAATATGTCGTATTCGGTGGGGCAGGTGCATAAATATTCGGTGCGCTTTTACCAAGAGCTTGAACAGGAAACCGGCATGAATGTCGGCTTTCGCAAAGTGTCCAATGTCCGCCTCGCTAGCACGCCTGCGCGTTGGGATGAATATATGCAATATGCCGGCGTGGCGGATACTATCGGCGTGGATGTGCGGCGGCTGACGCCTGAACAGGTCAAAGAGGTTTGGCCTATGTGCAACATTGAGGGGCTTATTGGGGCGATTCAACACCCCGAAGATGGCTATATCCAACCCGCCGATTTGACGCAAGCCATGGCAAAAGGCGCGCGCGATATGGGGGCTACTATCCACCGTAATACTTGTGTCACTGCCATCAACCGCACGGCTTCGGGGGAATGGGAAGTTATCACCGATAAGGGCAGTATCCTATGCGAGCATGTGGTGTCCTGCACCGGCAATTTTGCGCGCAAGACCGGGGCTATGGTCGGGTTAAATGTGCCGGTGATTCCGGTGGAACACCAATATATCGTCACCGAAGCCCACCCCGAAATTCAAGCCCGCCACAAAGAGGGGCAGTTTGAAATGGGCGTGTTGCGGGATAGCGATAATGGTTGGTATATGCGTGAAGAAGCGGGGGGTTTGTTGCTTGGTCCTTACGAATCTGGCGCGCCGGCGTGTTATGTTGATGCCCCTAGCGATGATAGCGAATATGAACTGTTCCAAGAAGATTTAGAACGCATTGAAGACCACATCGAAAGCGCCATGTTCCGCGTCCCGGCTTTTGGCGAGGCGGGGGTGAAGAAAGTGTATAATGGTGCGATTGCTTATACGCCTGATGGCAATCCGATTATTGGTCCTGCCCCGGGCTTGCCGAATTTCTGGCTTAGTGAGGGGCATTCGTTTGGCGTCACCGCCGCCGGGGGTGCCGGGTGGCAGTTGGCGGAATGGATGGCAGAGGGCGAGCCGACCATTGATATGAGTGGTGTTGATCCGCGCCGTTATGGCAATTACGCCACCGAAAGCTATCTCATCGCCAAGAACGAGGAAGCCTATGCCAATGTGTTCACCGTGCATTTCCCTGATGAGGAACGTGAGGCGGGGCGTCCTTTACGCATGGCGCCGTGCTATGACCGCATGAAAAATCTAGGCGCGGTTTTTGGTGCGAAATTCGGCTGGGAACGTCCAAATTGGTTCGCCCCCAAAGGCGTGGAACAAGAGGATGATTGGTCGTTCCGACGTTCGGCTTGGTTTGAACATATCGGCAATGAAGTGCGTAATACTACCGAGAATGTCGGGCTTTTGGATATGTCGGCTTTTGCCAAAGCGCGGGTTTCGGGCGCGGGGGCGGAGGCGTATCTTGACCGCCTCATCGCCAATAAAATGCCGAAAAAAATCGGGCGCGTTAATTTGTGCCACAGCCTATCAACAGGGGGCGGGGTGCATTCGGAATTCACCATTATTAAAGAAAATGAGACGAGTTTTTATGTGGTGTCGGCAGGGGCGTTGCAATCGGTTGACCATGATTGGATGCGTAAAAATCTGCCCGACGATAATAGTGTGCAAATTACCAACCTAACCAACGCCATGGGGGTTCTGGTGCTAGCAGGACCGAAATCGCGCGAGGTCATGGCACGGGTCAGCCCACGCTTTGATTTTTCCAATACGGCATTCCCGTGGCTATCATCGCAATGGATTGATGTCGGGCAAGCCCCAACTTTAGCGGCGCGGGTGAATTATGTCGGCGAGCTAGGTTGGGAATTGCATCACCCTATTGAATACCAAAACCATATTTTTGACCGCCTCATGGAAGCCGGGGCGGATTTGGGGATAAAACCTTTCGGCATTCGCGCCATGGATTCGATGCGTGTGGAAAAAAGTTATCGCATGATGGGGACGGAATTATCTATTGAATATGCGGCACTGGAATCCAAATTGGATCGTTTCGTGCATTTGAATAAGGGCGATTTTATCGGGCGCGATGCGTTGGTGAAATGGCAACAAAAAGGCTTTGCGAATGAATTAGTGACCCTGCGCGTGGATGGCACCGACGATGCTGATGTGCTGGGGGGCAATCCTATTTATCATAATGATAAAATGGTCGGGCGCGCGACTTCGGGCAATTATGGTTTTCGTGTTGAACAATCTTTGGCGTTGGCAATGGTGCCGCCGAACTTGGCAGGTATCGGTACGGAATTTGAGGTAGATATTCTCGGCAAACGTTACGGGGCGGTGGTCATTGCCGAAAGCCCCTTTGACCCAGAAAACGAAAAATTGCGGGCTTAGTCTAAAGGAGGGAACTATGGCAGATGCAAATCAAAGGCGTAATGAAAGACGGGGGAGGCGTGGCGGCGGGCGTGATGCGAGGCGGAGCGCGCGCAGTGGCGGGGCTGGTGATGCGCTAGCCGCACCTTATCTCACGCGCGCGGTGCCGATTTATGAAATTCTGAGCGACGAATCTGCGGAAATCATTGAAAACAACGCCGAGACCATTTTGGAAGAAATCGGCATTGAGTTCAAAGACGATGCCGAAGCCCTAGAAATATTGCGCGAACACGGCGCCGATGTCAAAGGCGAGCGCGTGCATTTCCCGCGTGGGCTATGCCGCGAATATTGCCAAAAAGCCCCCGCACAATTCACGCAATACGCCCGCAACCGCGAACGTTCCGTAGAAATCGGCGGCAATCACACGGTGTTCGCCCCCGTCTATGGCTCGCCTTTCGTGCGCGATTTGGATAATGAGAGGCGCTATGCCACCATTGAGGATTTTCAAAATCTCGTCAAATTGGCGTATATGTTGCCGGGGCTGCATCATTCGGGTGGCACGATTTGCGAACCTGTGGATCTAGCCGTGCCGAAACGCCATTTAGATATGGTCTATAGCCACATAAAATATTCCGACAAGCCGTTCATGGGCTCGGTCACCGCCGCCAGCCGTGCGCAAGACAGCGTGGATATGGCAAAGATTGTTTTCGGTGCGGAATTTTTGAAAAATCACAATGTTCTGGTGAGTCTAATCAATGCCAACTCGCCGATGACTTGGGATGATACGATGCTTGGCGCGCTCAAAACTTATGCGCGCGAAGGGCAGGCGGTGATGGTGTCGCCGTTTATTTTGGCGGGGGCGATGTCGCCGGTATCGGTTGCAGGGACTTTAGCCCAAACCCTCGCCGAAGCCATGAGTGGCATGGCGTTTGCCCAGATGCTCAATCCCGGCACGCCGGTGATTTTTGGCTCATTCGCCAGTTCCATGTCCATGCAGACCGGCGCGCCGACTTTTGGTACGCCTGAACCGGCTTTGGTGTTGAATGGCTGTGCGAAATTGGCACGGCGGTTGGGTGTGCCGTTCCGTTCGGGCGGCTCATTGACAGCGGCAAAAACCGCCGATGCGCAAGCCGCGTATGAATCCAGTTATACATTGTTGCCGGCGGTGATGAGTGGTGTCAATTTCATGCTCCATTCGGCGGGGTGGATGGAAGGCGGGTTGGTGTCAGATTATCGCAAATTGGTACTTGATGCGGATATGCTTTCCATGATGCAACGCATGGTCGGCGGCATTGATATGAGCGCAAACGGACAAGCCATGGATGCCATTCGTGAAACCGGACCCGGGCAACATTTTCTAGGTTCCGCCCATACCCAAGCCAATTTTGAAGAAGCCTTTTGGCGGTCAGACCTAGCCGATTACACCACCTTTGAGCAATGGAGTTCTGAGGGCAGCGTTGAAAGCGCGGCACGTGCCGAAACCCGCGCACGTGAGATGTTGGCGGCGTATCAACCGCCCCCCCTTGACCCCGCCATTGATGAGGCATTGGTCGCCTTCAAAACCAAACGCGCCGAAGAATTGCCCGATAGCGAGTTCTAGAGTTTTAAGCGGGGGCGGGGGCGGGGGCGGGGATGAATTCCGCGCCATATTCGCGCCCGCCATCCATCAGCAAGGCGACCAGATAGGGCAGAAAACTACTGCGCCCGATGAGGGTGATCTCGTCCGCCCCCCCATCGCCATCGCCATCGCCATCCCCATGTGCCAGCAAAATAACGTTGGCGTGTCCGCAAAGCGTCTGTGCCGCCGCCCCTGCCGTAAATATAGCGGGGTCTAAATCAATGGCGCAATATTTTGCCAATAGCACGCGGCACGATTTACCGCTAATATCTAGCACCCCCATGGCGTTGCTGATTTCGGTGGCGGGGGAGGCATCGCTATCAAGGGCGGTGATGATGCGTTTTGCGCCGCTAGGTTCTGCCATAATCAACCATTCATCAGGGGCGAGCCAGACGACACGGTGTTTGCCCGACTGCACGAATTGATTAGATGCAGGCAAGGCAATGTCGCCACTTTCGGGCGCGCCACGCAAGACAACCAAATCCGCAGATGCCTCACGGATGGTGATTTTGCCGCGCGAATTTTTCGGGGTAGGGTGGTGTTGCGGCGGCATGGTGCTGAGGGCGGAATTAGCCATTGATGCGTTCTCCTTTCGGGTCATAGAACACGGTGTCGGTGATGGTCGCCTTGATAGGTTTGCGCCCATCAATCATCGGCAACCACACATTTTTCCCCATCATACGCCGCCCATCTTTGAGCAAAGCCAGCGCAATGGAATGCCCCAAATTGGGCGAATAATAAGACGAAGTCACCTGCCCCAACATATCCATCGGTGCGGGTTGATGCGGGTCAAGCACCGCATGCGCGCCTTCAGGGATAACGACGTTCGGGTCGGCGGTTTTTAACCCGACTAATTGCTTGCGATTATTGAGCGCCATACTTGTGCGCGCGAGGGCGCGTTTGCCGATAAAATCGGGCTTGGTTTTGGAAATAATCCAATCCATCCCTAGATCATGCGGGGTCACCGAACCATCGGTTTCCTGCCCGACAATAATAAAACCTTTTTCCGCACGTAGCACATGCATGGCTTCGGTGCCATAAGGGGTCAGCCCAAACTCCGCCCCGGTTTGCATCAATTTCTCCCATAGCGCTAGACCATGTTTCGCGCGGGTGTTAATCTCAAAACTCAATTCTCCCGTGAAGGAAATGCGGAAAATTCGCACATCTAAACCGCCCAGCCGTGCATCACGATATGTCATAAACGGAAACGCCGCATCCCCCAAGGCAATAGAACATCCCGCCGCCGCCAAAATTTTACGCGCATTGGGTCCGGATATAGTCGCCACCGCCCATTCCTCCGTAACGCTCGTCATAAAAACATCCAATTCAGGCCATTCGGTTTGGTGCCATTCTTCCAGCCAAGCCAGCACCGCCGCCGCCCCGCCGGTGGTCGTGGTCATGTGGAAATGATTTTCCCCAAGCCGTGTCGTCACCCCATCATCCATCACCATACCATCATCTTTGAGCATCAACCCATAACGGCACGAACCGATTTTTAGTTTCGTCCAAGCATTCGTATAGATGCGGTTAAGAAATTCCGCCGCATCCTTGCCGCGAATGTCAATTTTTCCTAATGTTGAAGCATCCAGAATCCCCGCATGCGTACGCGCGGCGCGCACCTCACGGGCTACGGCCTCATCCATGCTTTCGCCATTTTGCGGGTAATACCATGCGCGCATCCATTGCCCGACATGTTCATATTTCGCGCCATGGGCTTGGTGCCAAGCATCCATGCGGGTGCGCCGTTCGGTATCAAATAGCCCTTTAATTTCACGCCCGGCAAACACACCAAAACTAGTCGGCGTGTAAGGATAGCGAAAAGTGGTCGTGCCAATATCGGGGATGGGCTTGCCGAGTTGATCCGATAGAATCCCGAGCGCATTGATGTTCGCCATCTTGCCTTGGTCGGTCGCCATGCCGTTGGTGGTATAGCGTTTGACGTGTTCCACCGAATGATAGCCTTCGCGCACCGCCAATTTTATATCGTTAGCGGTGACGTCATTTTGGAAATCAATAAAGGCTTTGGGTTCGTGGCCCCTCGCCGCATCGCTCGGCACTTTCCATAGGGCGTGGGGGTGCATCTGGCATAGGTCTTCGTCAATATCGGGGAGGGCGATGGGGCTGGTTTTATAGCCCAAAGCGCGCGCGGCTTTTGCCCCCGCTTCAGCACCTTCGCGCAAAGCCTCATCCGCACCAAAAACACCATTACACCCGCCCGCCGAAAGCACTGCCTCGTGCGCCTCGGACGGACGGAAACAAAGCTGTTTTTCATCCCAACGCAATTTACCGCGGGCTTGCGAATGCAGATTGACGATAGGCGTGAAGCCCCCGGACATCGCCAGCAAATCCACATCCAAATAAAATGCCTGCCCGATGACATCGCCATTATCTACATCAATCGGTGCGATTTTGAGCCGCCCGACATGGCGCGTCCCTGCCGCTTCAAGCACGGCGTGGCTGTAATGGATGGGGATGCCCAACTGCATAGCACGGCTAGCGTGCGGCGCGGGGGCGGAGGCGCGTTGGTCAATAATGGCGGCGACCTTAACCCCCGCATTATCTAGTGCCAGCGCGGTTTTATACGCATCATCATTATTCGTATAAAGCACGGCACGGCGGGCAGGGCGCACGCCATAGCGATGGATATAACTGCGCACAGCACTCGCCATCATCACCCCGGGCTTATCATTGCCGCCAAAGACAAGCGGGCGTTCGTGCAGCCCTTGTGCCAACACCACATGGCGCGCACGAATTTTCCATAGACGTTGGCGGGGCAGATGCGCCGGCGGGTGCGCCAGATGGTCGGTGACTTTTTCCGCCAAAGTGAGGAAATTGTGGTCCATATAACCAAAACATTGGGTGCGCGGCAACAGCATCACATTAGGCATCGCGGCTAGGGTAGCGATGGCTTTGGCAATAGATTTCTCCGGGGCATCGCCGTCAAATTTTATGCGCGATTCTGATAGCATCCAGCCGCCGAATTCCGCGCCCTCATCCACCAACATCACCCGCGCCCCTGCCTGCCCCGCACTCAAAGCGGCGGCGATGCCAGCAATGCCGCCCCCCACCACCAAAACATCAGTATGCCGATGGGTTTTTTCATAAAAATCGGGGTCGTTATGGTTTTTGGCGGCGCGCCCTAGCCCGGCGGCACGGCGAATAATTGGCTCATAAATCCGCTTCCAAAACGCCGCCGGAAACATGAAAGTTTTATAGTAAAAGCCAGCAGGAAACAGCCGCGCCATCAGCGAATTGAGCGCACCAATATCAAAGCCCAATGAAGGCCAACGATTTTGGCTAGTGGCAACTAGCCCATCATAAAGTTCAATTTCGGTCGCGCGCAAATTCGGCGTGTGATAAGCCCCCCGACCAATCTGCACCAACGCATTCGGCTCATCATAACCAGCCGTCAAAATCCCACGCGGACGATGATATTTGAACGACCGCCCCACTAGATGCACCCCATTCGCCAGCAAAGCCGATGCCAGCGTATCCCCCGCATAGCCGGTGAATTTCTTACCATCAAACGTAAAGCGCACGAGGCTATTGCGGTCAATCCGCCCGCCTTCATTGATGCGCATATTTTGCTTGTTGTGCTTCATTTTTTGCCCTCTTTTTTGCGAGAGGTGGCGGCGGCTTCGGATGCGGTTTTGCGCCGCCATGAAGCATCATAGGCACGTTTGGCGGCGGCGGTTTTGGGGAGTGCGCCCATGGGGTAAATTTCAATGAATTCATGGCTCACCGTATCGCGCGCCGCATTAAACCACCGCCGACATCCAGCGTCATGGCACCAACGTTCCAAAAACACGCCTTTAGGATTATCACGCCAGAAAAGATATTCGGCAAACTCAGCATCGCTGATAGGATTTTCCGCCAATGGTCGGCGGATATGTGCTTCACCGCCGCAGGAAAATTCGCTCTCATCACGCGCACCGCAATAGGGACATTCAATTAACAGCATAACTTCCTCTTTTATAATTAATGTGCAACCCCAGCCGCGCCATGTTCATCAATCAACAGACCCGTCTGAAAACGATCAAGCGCGTAAGGTGCGGCGATTTTATTCGGGCGATCATGCGCGATCAAATCGGCAAAAACATGCCCCGAACCCGGCGTCGCCTTAAAGCCCCCCGTCCCCCAACCGCAGTTAAAATAAAGCCCCTTAACATCGGTCTTGGAAAGAATCGGCGAGGCATCAGGGCAGGTATCAACAATGCCCCCCCAATGCCGCATCATCCGCAACCGCGATAAGATTGGAAACATTTCCACCGCCGCCGTCAGCATATGTTCAGGCACCGGAAACGACCCGCGCTGAGCATAAGAATTATACTTATCCACGCCAGCACCTAGCACCATTTCGCCCTTGTCGGATTGGCTAATATACATATGCACAGCGTTGGACATGATGACGGTGTCAAGTTCAGGTTTAATCGGCTCCGACACCAATGCTTGCAAAGGACGGCTAGCGATGGGCAGGCGAATCCCTGCCATATCCGCCAAAACCGAACAATGCCCCGCCACCACACAGCCGACTTTCGGGGCGGCGATAAAGCCCTTGGTGGTTTCCACCCCGGCAATGCGCCCGCCTTGTCGCCGCAAGCCGATGACTTCACAATTTTGAATAATATCCACGCCCAAATCATCGGCGGCACGTGCATAACCCCAAGCCACCGCATCATGCCGTGCGGTGCCACCACGCTTTTGCAAAAACCCGCCCATGACCGGATAGCGGATATTCGGGTCAATATTGATAATAGGCACCAATTTTTTTATAGCGTGCGGGTCAAGCACATCGCTATCAATCCCATTGAGGCGGATGGCATGCACCCGCCGCGACATCTCACGCAATTCGCCCCAGCTATGCGCGAGCGTCAAAACCCCGCGTTGGCTAAACATCAAATTGAAATTCAAATCTTGCGTCAGCCCTTCCCATAATTTGAGCGCGTGTTCGTAAATCGCCGCGCTTTCATCCCACATATAATTAGAGCGAATAATCGTCGTGTTGCGCCCGGTATTGCCGCCGCCGAGCCAGCCTTTTTCAAGCACCGCGATATTGGTCATCTGATGCACCGCCGCCAGATAATACGCCGTCGCCAAGCCATGCCCGCCGCCGCCAACAATAATGGCATCGTACGATTTTTTCGGTTGCGGCGCACGCCAAGCCCGCTGCCAGTTCTGATGATAATGGCGCGCCCCCCGCATCAGCGAGAAGATAGAATATTTCGGCTTGCCTCCGGGCAGTCTGCGCGCCCCGCGGTCAGGAATCTCAGCCATAATGCGCCCCTCTCCTTTGCAGTTTGGGTGGGATTATCGTTGCAATTTTTTCGCCCGCTATCGTGTGCGCGACTAGTGATACTGCACCACCGACACTTTGAGCAACCTTTTTTTATACGCATTTTGCTGTATGATGCTAGAATAATATGCAGAAAGGAATGAAAGCAATGCCGATTTACAATGCAATTATGCAAGCAAGTGCGGAAATGCGCGAGTGGCGCCATTATCTGCACGCACATCCAGAACTAGGATTTGAAGAACACAACACCGCGCGTTTTGTCGCCGAAAAATTAAAAGAATTCGGCATAGAGGTGCATCAGGGGTTCGCCGGCACCGGTGTCGTCGGGGTGATTCGCGGCAAAGGCAACAGCAAACGCATGATCGGCTTGCGCGCAGATATGGACGCGCTACCCATCCTTGAAGCCAGCACCCACAACCATAAATCAAAAAAAGATGGCGTGATGCACGCTTGCGGGCATGATGGGCATACGGCGATGCTGTTAGGGGCGGCGCGCTATTTGGCGGAAACGCGGAATTTTGACGGCGCGGTGGTGCTCATTTTTCAACCCGCAGAAGAAGGCGGCGGCGGCGGCAAAGTCATGTTGGATGAAGGATTATTTGATAAATTCCCAGTAGAAAGCGTGTGGGGGATGCATAATTGGCCGGGGCTTGATGTGGGGCGCGTAGGCATTCATCACGGCGCGGCGATGGCGGCGGCGGATGTTTTTGACATTCGCATAGAAGGGCGCGGGGGGCACGCGGCAATGCCCCACGAGACGGCAGACCCGATTATCGCGGCAGGGGCATTGATTCAAGGGTTGCAATCGGTGGTGTCAAGGCGCGTCAATCCGCTAGATGCGGCGGTGGTATCCATCACCCAATGCCATAGCGGTTTCACCCATAACGTCATCCCCAGCGCGGCAACTCTGCAAGGTTCCGTCCGCTATTTTAACACCGAAATAGGCAAAGAAATCCACCAAACCATAGCCGAAATGACAGACGAGGTAGCCAAAGCCCACAGGTGTAAGGCAGAATGCAAATGGGAAATAGGCTACCCCCCAACCACCAACGACAGCGAAGCGGCAAACCGCGCAGCAAACACAGCCGCAGAAGTATTAGGCGCAGGTTCCGTAAAAATGAACCCACCCCCAAGCATGGCAGCAGAAGATTTCGCCTACATGCTAAAAGCCCGCCCGGGCGCCTACATATGGCTAGGCGCCGGCCACCCCCAAGCCAACGCCACACTCCACAACCCAAACTACGATTTCAACGACGAACTACTACCACTAGGAGCAAGTTATTGGGCAGCCCTAACCGAACGCGAATTGGCACTAGAATAGATGCGTGAAATGTATTATGATAAGATTTAATTTTATGTCTTGCGAGATAATCATTGGGGACTGGAATGGCAAAGAATAAAAAAGATTTCAATGCGATTGATTTGTTTTCAGGGTGTGGCGGGCTTTCTTTAGGCATGGAAAGGGCAGGCTTCACGGTTAAGGCGGCTGTTGAAATAGACAGATACGCGATTGAAGCCTATCGTTTAAATCATAAAGGCGTTCATATCATCGAAAAAGATATTAAAGATGTTTCTGCAAATGAGATAGAGGAAACGCTAGACGGCGCGCCGCTTCATTTGTTAGCAGGTTGCCCCCCATGCCAAGGGTTTTCTTCTGTCAGGCGTTTGAATCGAACGCCAGCTGTGCATGATGACCGCAACGCATTAATCCAAGAATATTTTAGGCTTGTTAAATCGTTGAAACCTATCACGATTATGATGGAAAACGTCCCCGGATTGAAAGATTATGCGCTTTTCAAAGATATTGTGAAATGGCTTGAGAAAATTGGCTATTCGGTCAGCGTTGAGGTGCTGAATGTAAAAGAATTCGGTGTGCCACAAAATAGGCGTAGGCTCATTATGTTGGGTTCGCGCATAGGCAAGATAGATATTTCAAAGCAAGCCAATGCGGGCAAAGTTACTGTGCGTGATATTATTGAAACTCTCGAATTGCCAGAAGATTCCAACGACCCCCTCCATAAAATTGTTCCAAAACATAGTGAAAAAATCAAAAAAAGAATCGAATTAACTCCCAAAGATGGTGGCAGTTGGAATCAATTACCAGATGAATATACTCTGGATTGTCATAAAAAAGATAATGTCGGCTTTAATGATATTTATGGCAGATTGCGGTGGGATGATTGCTCATCAACCATTACAGGTGGCTGTTTGAATCCATCAAAAGGGCGGTTCCTGCACCCCGAACAAAACCGAGCCATAACCCCCCGCGAAGCCGCGCTTTTACAATCTTTTCCTGAGGGCTATGAATTTCCAACAACCATCCCAAAACAAGCCCTAGCACTCCTAATAGGCAACGCCCTACCGCCAAAATTTAGCCAACATCATTCTAAGGTTATTATTGACCATTTAGAGGCGCATTGTTAATATCAATGTGTTATTTTGAGAAAAAGGGAGGTTTTTATGTCTGATGATGATGATAAAAAATTAAGAATGAGCTTTGACCCAAGCACTCTTGAGCATCTTGGGGTCAAAATGTATTCGTCTCTCCCCAATGCTTTAGCGGAGTTAATCGCTAATGCTTATGATGCAGATGCTACTTGTGTTCGCATTAATCTGCATGACGATGGGGCTAATAAATCTATTGAGGTCATCGATGATGGTGTCGGGATGACTTTTGATGAAATTAATGACAAGTTTCTTCGCATTGGCAGAAATCGCCGTGCAGAAGAAGATACTTACTCTCCCTCAGGCAATAGGAAAGCCACAGGCAAGAAGGGACTCGGAAAACTAGCACTTTTTGGACTTGCGCAGAGAATCAAAATTGAAACTAGACAGAAGAGGATGGATGAGAAAATTATTTTTGAATTAGATTGGAATAAGATCATGAGTTCTGAGAAACCTGAATATAATCCTACATCTAAATTGAAGCCCTGCGATCCTTCAAAGCAGGGAACAAAAATTACATTGCTTGATCTCAAGCGAAGTTCCCCTTTTGACAAAAAAGAATTAGCGGTGAGCATTTCAAAATTATTCGTATTTTTTGATAATAAAAAGTTCAAATGCTGTTTAACATTAAATAACGATGAACCTATGGCAGTTAACCAAAAATTGAAATATGAAAGCGTTGACGAGCAATTTCCGTGGAAGTTTCCAGAATTTTCTATGAGTATAGATGATAATTTTGAGTATAAGAATCGCATATCTGGGAAAATTATTTCTACCAGAAAACCCCTTAAACCTAATTTACGTGGCATTACGCTTTATGCGAACGGACGTTTGGTAAATGCACCCGAGTTTTTTGGTCGCTCCGAAAGTAGTCATGTCTACTCTTACCTTACAGGATGGCTGGAAGTAGATTACATAGATAACCTTGAGGAAGATGTAATTTCAACTAACCGTCAATCCCTTAATTGGGAAAATGAGGAAATGAAAAAATTAAGGAATTTTTTATTCAAAATACTTCAAAAAATTGTCAAAGAGTGGCGGGAAAAATGGCAAAAAGCAAAAGAAGAAAAGATCAGTAAAGACACTGGAATTAATATAGAGATTTGGATGGGCGAAACCCCAGAGAGCATTAGAAAAATTCTCAGAAGAATACTTAGGCTAGTTATCGAAGATGGAGGAATTGATCCAATTCTAACAGAAAAAATAGTGAATAACATTTATGGTCTCGTGCCTGGATATCCTTACTATCATTGGCGCAATCTGCATCCGAAGGTGAAAGAAATTTCAAGGGAATATTATCAGAAAGAAGATTATTATACTGCTTTTTCTGAATCTGTTAAGTGTTATATTGACGAAATTATGCGCATTACTGGCTCTCAATCGCCCCCTTTTAATCTCATGAAAGAGGTTTTTATTTTGCCGGATGCCCACCAATGTAGCGAATGCAATCGTCCTTTTAAACCCATAAAAAAGGTAAGTGGCACTCAACCTATATTAGATGTGACAGCCAAATATGTGCAATCTGGGAAATCTTTTAAGCAGGCTACTTTAGATGGGATTCAAAAGGGGCAGGGACTTCTATCCCAAGGGGTTGTTGCTGGGGGAAGGAATACAATGGCACATGAAGAATTTAGGAATTTAAAACAGACAGATCTTTTTACTGAAGATGATTGCTTAGATGCGTTGAGTATTTTGTCACATCTTTTTCGAAGGCTGGAAGATGCTCAATAACGCCACCAACCCTAACTATCCCGCGGCAATGCCGGTATTGCTACGCAGGATAGGCCTTTTCGGAATATGTTTAGGCAGGCTTGTCTTGCGGCGTCTTCTTTGAAGCCTTCGAAATGTACTTGCCAGAAGGTTAGGTTGCCGTAGCGGATTTGTCTTAATTTTGCGGGTTGTAGGGATAGGATGTCGCTACTGGCTTGGCGGGCGTCGGCGGCGGCGCGGTAGGCGCTGGCGCGGCGTTCGTAGCTGCCGATTTGGATGCCCCAACTGGTTGGCGTGGCGGAATTGGTTGAGGGCGCCGGGTCGGCTAGGTTGGGGCGGGGCGGGGCTAGTGCTACGGTGACTGCCGCTTCGCCCGATTTTTCGGTGCGTTTTAGGGCTAGGATGTTGGGTCTTGGCGGCGGTAATTTTACTAGCGTTGGGGCGGATGGTTTCTTTTTCGGCACTAGGGTGGTTTCGGCATATTGCGGGACGCGGTCAAATTGTTTGTTGAGCAAATGTATCATGTGTTTGTTGCGCGAAGCCCCGGTGCGTCCGCCAAAAACCACGCCGACTAAACGGATGCCCCGCCGTTCCACCGTGGCGACTAAGTTGAATCCTGATGCGCGAATATAGCCGGTTTTGATGCCATCGGTGCCTTTGTAACTGGATAAAAGTTTATTGTGGTTCCTAAATTTGCGCCCGTTATATTCAAAACTCTTAGTCTTAAAGAGGTGGAAATAATGCGGGAAATCGCGGCGGATGGCGATGGCTAATTTTGCCATATCGCGCGCGGTGGATTTTTGCTTGGAATGCGGCAGACCTGAAGCATTGCGAAATGTAGTGCGTTTCATCCCTAGCGCGCGGGCTTTGCGGGTCATTTTCTTGGCGAATTCGCGCTCGGATGGCGCGAGATGTTCGGAAATAGCGGTGGCAATATCATTCGCCGATTTGGTAATGAGCGCCATAATCGCATTTTTCGCAGTGATGGAACTGCCCGGGCGCAACCCCAATTTGGAGGGCGAACGTCCGGCGGCTAATTTGCTGATTTTGATTTTCGTGCCCATATGCACTTTGCCGTTATCAAGGGCTTCAAACAGCATATAAAGCGTCATAATTTTGGTCAGCGAGGCGGGGTAGAGTTGCTTGTCGGCGTTGCGCGAATACATGACTTTGCCGCTATTTTCATTAACGACAATAGACGCGTATTTGGCTTCAGCACTGGCGTTAAAGCCCACCACTAGCGCAGAAACCAACAACATAAAAACAATTAGGCGTCGCATAACCTCACCCGCGAAAAGATTCTGATGGCGAATCCTAACAAAATGGCGTGATTCTGTCAAGTTTTAAAGGTAAAAAAACAAATTTTTCTTATTTCGCGTGAAACAGGTCTTTTCATTGGGCAAAAGATAGTCATATAATTTGTTATGGAAACCGATAAGATAATTTTAGATGCCTTATCTACGCGCTTAAATTCGCGCCCACGCCCGCGCACCCGCCCGGGTGACAATGATGGCGGTGTTGCCACGTTAGATGTTGCGCCCAAAATCAAACGTCCGGCGCTTTACAAAGTCATCATGCTCAATGATGATTTCACGCCGATGGAATTTGTCATCCAAGTGTTGCAACTTTATTTCCGCAAATCCGCCGAGGAAGCCACGCAGATCATGTTGCACGTCCATCAAAGGGGGGTCGGGGTTTGCGGTGTCTATACTTATGAGGTCGCAGAAACCAAATTGTCGCAAGTGATGGCACTGGCGCGCAAAAATGAACATCCCCTACAACTTCAACTGGAAAAGGAATAAGCCCATGCTCGCACAAGAACTTGAAGACACCTTACGCTTCGCCTTGAATCTAGCGGCAGAGAAGGGGCATGAATATGCGACGCTTGAACATTTATTGCTGGCATTGACGCATGATAAGGACGCGATGGAAGTATTGGAGGCGTGCGCTGCCGATATTGCGAAATTGCGCCACCATCTGCTCCAATATATTGACGAATCCCTTGAGGCGATTAGCGGCGGCGATGGCGACGCGCACCCGACTAACGGCTTTCAACGTGTGGTGCAGCGCGCGGTGATTCATACCCAATCATCAAATCGTGAAACAACGACAGGGGCGAATGTGCTTGCCGCGCTATTTGCTGAACGCGAAAGCCACGCCGTATGGTTGTTGAGTCAGCAAGAAATCCACCGCGTTGATGTGGTGAGTTATATCAGCCACGGCATCACCAAAAACCCCGCCCACGCCAAGACGCACGCCAAAGCGCATCAGGGTGTTGATGGCACCGAGCTCAGCGATGCCGATGTGAATGTTAAGGAAGACGCGCTCAATACCTATGCGGTCAATCTCAATGAAAAGGCGGCGGATGGCAAAATTGATCCGGTAATCGGACGGCAAAAAGAATTGTCGCGCATGATTCAAGTGCTGTGCCGCCGCACCAAAAATAATCCGCTACTGGTCGGCGATAGCGGCGTTGGCAAGACAGCGATTGCCGAAGGTTTGGCGCATAAAATCGTTGAAAAATCGGTGCCAGAGGTATTAGAAAATGCGGTGATTTATGCGCTGGATATGGGGTCGCTACTGGCGGGGACGCGCTATCGTGGGGATTTTGAAGAACGGCTGAAAGCGGTGATGAAACAGGTAGCGGATGACGATCATGCCATTCTTTTCATTGATGAAATTCACACCATCATCGGCGCCGGTGCTACGAGTGGCGGGGCGATGGATGCGTCTAATTTGCTCAAGCCGGCGTTGCAGGATGGCAGTCTGCGGTGTATCGGCTCCACCACCTATAAAGAATTCCGTGGCTGGTTTGATAAAGACCGCGCCCTATCGCGGCGCTTCCAAAAAGTTGATGTGCCTGAATCGACCCTCGCCGATAGTATTAAGATTCTTGGGGGGCTGAAATCGCGTTATGAGGCGCATCATCAGGTGCGTTATACGATGGGTGCGTTGACCTCGGCGGCGGAATTATCGGCGCGCTATCTCACCGACCGCCGCTTGCCCGATAAGGCGATTGATGTCATTGATGAGGCGGCGGCGGCGCAGATGTTGGTGCCAACCTCGCGGCGGCGCAAAACCATCGGCGAGAAAGAAATTGAAGCCACCATCGCCAGCATGGCACGCATCCCGCCCAAAAGCGTCAGCCGCGATGACCGCACAGCATTGGCGAATTTAGAGGCGGATTTACAGCGCATGGTCTATGGGCAGGATGCGGCATTAAACGCCTTGGCATCGGCGATAAAATTGGCACGGGCGGGCTTGCGCGAGGCGGAAAAACCGGTGGGGAATTATTTATTTTCAGGTCCCACCGGGGTCGGCAAAACCGAAGCCGCGCGCCAATTATCCGAATCTCTCGGCATTGAACTCATCCGTTTTGATATGTCCGAATATATGGAACGCCATTCGGTGTCGCGGCTCATCGGTGCGCCGCCGGGTTATGTGGGTTTTGACCAAGGGGGGCTTTTGACCGATGCGATAGACCAACATCCGCATGCGGTGTTGTTGCTTGATGAAATTGAAAAAGCGCATCCTGATATTTTCAATCTGCTGTTGCAGGTGATGGATAATGGGCGGTTGACCGACCATAATGGCAAGGTGATAGATTTCCGCAACATTATCATCATTATGACCACCAATGCCGGGGCGAGCGAGTTGAGCAAGCAAGCCATCGGATTCGGGCGGGGCTTGCGTGATGGGGCGGCGCACGATGCGATTGAACGTGCTTTCACGCCGGAGTTTCGCAATCGTCTTGATGCGGTGATTCACTTCGCGCCCCTTGAGCCTGAAATCGTGCGTAAGGTGGTGGATAAATTCGTCATACAGGTGGAATCGCAATTAGAAGCCAAGGGGGTCAGCATCAGCCTCACCGATGGCGCGCGCGATTGGCTAGCGGTGCGGGGGTATGAGCCTGCCTATGGCGCACGACCTTTGGCGCGGGTGGTGCAGGAACATATCAAAAAACCCTTGGCGGAAGAATTGCTTTTCGGGCGGCTGATGGATGGGGGGAGCGTTATGGTGGATGTGGATAAGGATGAGGCTGGCTTGACGTTGAAAGTCGTGGCGGATACACCGCCGCCCCCGCGCAAAAAATCCGCGAAAAAGCGTGTCAAAACCCGCGCGCATTAATCCGTTTTATACGGCGTCCATTGTTGAATTTGCGCGCGTTCTTGGGCGATGAGTTCGGTCTCGTGGGTGATAAAATCTTTGACGGCACTATGAAACGCCGGCTCGCGCAGGTGATGTACCGAATAGGTGGGCACCGGCACATAACCCCGCTGGACTTTATGCAAACCTTGCGCGCCCGCCTCAATGCGCGGGATTTTGTGGGCGATGGCATAGGCGATGGCTTGGTAATAACAGGTTTCAAAATGCAGGAAAGGGATATGCACCACACTGCCCCAATTCCGCCCATAGAGCGCGTCCGCACCGATGAAATTGATCGCCCCCGCCACCGCCGCGCCATCAAGGGTGGCTAGCACTAGTAAAATTTTTTCGCGTAGATTCTGGTGTATATGGTCAAAAAATGCGCGCTCAAGATACGCGCCGCCCCATTTATCCGCAAGATTGGCGAGATAAAAGCGATAAAAATCATCCCAATGTTGCGGTTTCAAATCATCGCCTTGCAGTAATTGAAATTCCACCCCCGCATCGGCGACTTGGCGGCGTTCGCGGCGGATGGTTTTGCGCTTGCGGGCGGTGAGGGCATCAAGAAAATCATCAAAATCCGTGTAATCGCGGTTATGCCAGTGGAATTGCATGCCTTCGCGCACCAGCCATTTGCTATCCTCCGCCTCGGTGAGCAAGCGACATTCTGCGCCACTAAGAAACGTGATATGCGCCGAAGATAATTCTAATTGTGATACTACCGCCACCAAAGCATCGGCAAGGGCGTGGCGGGCTTCATCAGCATTAAGCCGCGCATCCGTCAAAAATCGCCGCCCGGGTGTCGGGGTGAAAGGAATACCGCTTTGGGCTTTCGGATAATACGCACCGCCTACTCTCCCTAATGCCCCCGCCCAAGCATGGTCAAAAACATATTCGCCATAAGAATGGTTTTTCAAATAAAGCGGCAGAATCCCGTGAATTTTCCCCGCCGCATCTTTCAAAATAATATGGCGGGGAAGCCATCCCGTATCCGCACATGCCGACCCACTTTCCTCAAGGGCAGTGAAAAAAGCATGGCAAAGCATCGGGTCAGCCGCCCCGGCACAGCGATTCCAATCTGCGGCAGGGATGGCACTAGCGGCAGGGGTCATTTCCGCCGTCCAAGCCGCCGCCGTCCAAGCATGGGGCATGTTAATTGATTTCAAAAATGCCTTCAATTTCCACGAGGCATCCAAGGGGCAGGGCATTCGTGCCAACGGCAAAACGCGCATGACGCCCAATGTCGCCAAACACATCTACCATCATATTGGAGGCGATATTGATGACTTGGGGTTGTGCCGTGAAATCTGCCGCACAAGCAACAAAGCCCCCCAATTTCACCACGCGCTTGACACGCCCTAAATCGCCATCGGTGGCAGCTTTGAGTTGTGCCAGCAGATTGATAGCGCATTTGCGCGCCTCGCCCTCGGCATCAGCTTGCGTCATGGTGCCATCGCCGACCGCACCGGTCTTTTCAATTTTGCCCCCAACCATCGGCACTTGTCCCGAAATAAACACCAGATTGCCGCTAACGACATAAGGCAGATAATTCGCCGCCGGTGCCGGCGCATCGGGGAGGGTAATGCCTAGTTCTTCTAGGCGTTGATCAATTTGTCCTGACATGGATTTGTCCTCATAATTAAAAGGTTTTAGCTACAACCCGTGGTAGCCCCGCAGGTGTTGCATTTTAGGCATGTGCCGTTGCGAATCAAGGTAAAATTGCCACATTCATTACAGCTTTCGCCCTCATAGCCCTGCATGCGGGCTTGTTGGGCTTGATTTGATGGGGGGCTTGCCGGTGCGGCGGATTTAGCGTTTGCGGCAGGGGGGGGTGCGATGCTTGCGGTTGCTTGACCGCCGCCGCCACCGCCACCACCGCCACCACCGCCACCGCCAACCGCTTGGCGTTCGGTGTTGCTGTGCAGTGTCAATACATTGCGTTGGCGCACGAATCCGGTGCTGACTGCCGTGGCATCTGCCAATTCTGATTGTTGCTCGCCGGCGCCTATTGCGTCCATATCTAGGTCTTTGTCATTGACATGGCTTAGGTCTTTGCGGTCTAGGTAGGAAATCGCCAATTCGCGGAAAATGTAATCTAGGATTGATGACGACATTTTAATGACATCATTGCCCTGCACCAAACCTTGCGGTTCAAAGCGTGTGAAGATAAAGGCTTCAACGAACTCATCCAACGGCACCCCATATTGCAAACCGATAGACACGGCGATAGCAAAATTATTCATCAGCGAACGGAACGCCGCGCCTTCTTTGTGCATATCAATGAACAGCTCGCCCAAGCGTCCGTCATCATATTCGCCGGTGCGGAGATAGACTTTATGCCCGCCGACAATGGCTTTTTGCGTGTAGCCTTTGCGGCGTTGCGGTAGGCGGTCGCGGGAGGGCGGCAGGTGGCGTTCAATGATTTTTTCCACGACTTGTGCGGTTTTTGTTGCGGGAGGTGCGTCATCGTCCATTTCCAATTCGGCATCGTCAATGAGGCTCGCGGCTAGGGGCTGGCTCAATTTTGAACCATCACGATAAAGCGCGTTGGCTTTCAAGCCCAATTTCCACGACAGCATATACGCCGCCCCGCAATCTTCCACCGTGGCACCATTCGGCATATTGATGGTTTTAGAAATCGCCCCGGAAATAAAGGGCTGTGCCGCCGCCATCATAGTGATGTGGCTATTGACGTCCAAAAACCGCTTGCCGATGCGCCCGCACGGATTGGCGCAATCAAAGACGGGCAGGTGTTCTTCACGCAAATGCGGTGCGCCTTCAAGCGTCATCGCCCCGCAAATATGCGTGTTGGCGTGTTCAATTTCCTCTTTGCTAAAGCCGAGATGCGCGAGTAGGTCAAATTGCATATCGTTGATTTGCGCCGGCGTTAATTTCAAAACTTTCGTGCAGAACTCCTCGCCTAGCGTGAAACAATTTAGCGCGAATTTAATATCAAACGCGGTTTTGAGCGCGGCACTGAGTTTATCCAGAATCGCATCGGTGAAGCCTTTATCTTTGAGCGCGGCAGGGCTGATGGACTGGCATTTATCCAACGAGCCATGCCCGGTTGCATAGCGGATAATATCGTCAATCTCACTCTGTTCATAGCCGAGGGTCTGTAATGCCTCCGGCACCACGCGATTGATGATTTTGAAATACCCGCCCCCTGCCAGTTTTTTGAATTTGACGATAGCAAAATCGGGCTCAATGCCGGTGGTGTCGCAATCCATCACCAAGCCAATCGTGCCAGTCGGTGCAATCACCGTGGTTTGCGCGTTGCGATAGCCGTGTTTTTCCCCAAGCGTAAGCGCATCATCCCACGCCTTTTTCGCGGCGGCAATGAGCGCATCATCGGGGCAATCTTGGGCAATAATCGCTTGCGGGGTGGTTGCAAGCTCTTCATAGGTTTTGGTCTCGCCATGGGCGGCGCGGCGGTGGTTGCGGATGACGCGGAGCATATCTTGGGCGTTTTTCTCATATTGCGGGAATGCCCCCAATTCTTCTGCCATGCGCGCCGATGTTGCGTAAGCCGTGCCGGTCATAATGGCGGTGAGGGCGGCACAAATCGCCCGCCCCGCATCGCTATCATAGCCGTAGCCTCCTGCCATCAACAAACCGCCGATATTGGCATAACCTAGCCCCAAAGTGCGGTATTCATACGATAATGCGGCAATCTCTTTGGAAGGGAATTGCGCCATCAGCACCGAAATTTCCAAAGTAATCGTCCATAACTCGGTGGCGTATTGATAGGCGGCAATGTCAAAACGTTTATCATCCCCGCGGAATTGCATCAGATTGAGCGAAGCGAGATTACACGCGGTATCATCAAGGAACATATATTCCGAACACGGATTAGACGCATTGATGCGCCCGCCTTTGGGACAAGTATGCCATTCATTGATGGTCGTATCATATTGCAAACCCGGGTCGGCACACGCCCACGCCGCATAAGCAATTTTCTCCCAAAGCATTTTCGCATCAACACGCGCGCTGACTTCGCCATCGGTGCGGCGAATCAGCTCCCATTCGCCATTTTCAATGACTTTTTGCAAAAACGCATTGGTCACGCGCACCGAATTATTGGAATTCTGTCCCGATACCGTGAGGTAAGCTTCGGAATCCCAATCAGTGTCGTAGGTTTTGAATGCAATTTCCGTATAGCCTTGTTGCGCGAATTGGATGACACGCTGAATATAGTTTTCGGGAATCATGACTTTGCGCGCGGCGATGATGGCTTTTTTGAGCGCGGGATTGGTTTTTGCATCAAAGCGGTCATCGCCCCCATCATTGCCCCCGCCGTCAGTGCAAGCTTGCATCACCGCATTCATGTGTTGGCTCGCCAGTTTTGAGCCGGTGACTAGGGCGGCGACTTTTTGTTCCTCTACGACTTTCCAATCAATGTAATCAATGATGTCCGGGTGGTCTATATCCACTGTGACCATTTTGGCGGCACGGCGGGTGGTGCCGCCGGATTTTATTGCCCCTGCCGCGCGGTCGCCGATGCGGAGAAAACTCATCAAGCCAGAAGATTTACCGCCCCCCGCCAGAGGCTCATGCGCCCCGCGCAAGGATGAAAAATTGGTGCCAGTGCCTGAACCATATTTGAAAAGCCGTGCCTCGCGCACCCATAAATCCATAATGCCCCCCTCATTGACGAGATCATCGCTAATGGATTGGATGAAACACGCATGCGGTTGCGGGTGTTCGTAAGCCGATTTGGAATGGGTCAATTTGCCGTTGGTGAAATCCACATAATAATGCCCCTGCGCGCCGCCATCAATGCCGTAAGCCCAGTGTAGCCCTGTGTTAAACCATTGCGGGCTATTAGGTGCGCCCATCTGCCGTGCCAGCATATAGCGCATTTCATCAAAATAAATCTGCGCGTCAGCTTCCGAGGAAAAATAACCCCCCTTCCAGCCCCAATAAGTCCAAGTCCCTGCCAAGCGGTCATAGACTTGTTTGGCGGAATGCTCACCGATATAGCGTTGGTTCTTGGGCAGTTTTTTGAGCGCAGATTCATCCGCCACCGACCGCCACAACCATGACGGCACCTGATTTTCCTCAACACGTTTGAGCCGCGCCGGCACCCCGGCTTTACGAAAATATTTTTGTGCTAATACATCGCTAGCCACTTGGCTAAATTTCTCAGGCACCTCTATATTTTCCGCCCGAAACACAATCGTGCCATCGGGATTTTTGATCTCGCTAGTGGTTTCTGTCCAAGCCATGCCGTCATAGGGGCATTGATTCTCTTTCGTAAAATGACGCTTCAGTTCCATCGTGCAACACCTTATATAGTTAAGCCCAAGCCACTACATATGGTGCTCAGGGTTATAGTTAACTACAAGTTAACCAATTTTCTCAGGTCTTGCAACAAAAAAATTTTTGGGCATATACAACGCTGAGATGCGCTAAATTCTGGGCAAATCTATTGAGGCTTATAGATTTCCATTGCAATTTTTAGGGAATTGTAGAAAATAAAAGCTACCAAGTTTTCGTGATTCAAGAAAGATACCTTGTGCACCATTACACGCCTGAGCTACTAATAAAATCTTACGCGCTTGGGGTTTTTCCTATGGCGGAGCATCGTGAGGATGCGCGCATCTTTTTTGTTGACCCGCCCATGCGTGGGGTGATTCCACTGCACCCCCCACGTTTAAGTCGCGGGCTCAAACGCTTGCTCCGCCAAGACCCGTTTTCCACCACCATCAACCAAGATTTTGCTGGTGTCATCGCTGCTTGCCGTGAAGCCACGCCTCGCCGTCAAGATACTTGGATTAACGAGGCGATTGAAGATTTATTCTGCACCCTCCACCGCCTAGGCTTCGCGCATTCAATAGAGGTTTGGGATAATGCGGGGCGGCTCATCGGCGGCATTTACGGCATGGCATTAGGCGGGGCTTTTTTTGGCGAATCCATGTTCTCGCGGGTGAGCAATGCGTCAAAATGTGCGCTTCTGCATATGATGGCGCGGGTGCTTTGTGGGGGGTTTGTGCTTTTTGATACGCAGTTTCTTAACCCGCATCTTGTGCAGTTTGGCGGGGCGGAAATTAGCCGTGCGGAATTTCAAACACGACTCAAAACCGCGCTTGATACGAAAGCCCAACTGCCCCTAGCGCCCGACCCGAAACCCTTTATCGCTCAACTATTACACGCCAGCATGGTGAGGTCATAAACCGGATGCTCAAGCCCACTCAACGCCGGCGAAGACGCAAACATCCAGCCCTCAAATAACGGCGCATCAGCAACCTCGCCATCAAAATCCACGGCAGTAATTTTCAAAAAAGCGGCGTGTTCCGGGGGCAGATGCGGCGGGCGGTAATGACACGCATAGACAAACACCTCCAAAGTGCCAAAATGAAGCGCCACCCCTATCGGCACATCCAGCGTAGAAATGCGCGCGGTGATTTTATCCAAAGTCTGAATACGTGCGCGCGTGCCTTGAAGCCACTCATCCGCCGCCATCACCTCAGACACCTTAGCAAAGGGGGGCATCAGCAACACCGCCATCACAATACTCGCGCGAATCAGAACAAAGCGCACCTTTATTCCCCTGCCTCGCCGCCAGCAAAGATGGCTCTGCCAAGAATATCCAACAAATCAACAGGGTCTAACGTGTTGTAAAACACATGACCATCAGCAATGCTTGCATCCGAATTGCCCGGCACCAATTCAATATGACTCCCCCCCAGCAAAGATGACGAAGCAATCCGCACGACGCTATCATCAGGGATAGCCACCCCACGTTCAACCGCCATCACCACATAAGCATCAAACACCTCCGGGTCTAAACGCAAGCCCGACACACGCCCCACACGCACCCCCGAAACCCGCACCTCATCACCAACGCGCAAGCCCCCGACTTTGCTGAACACCGCCTCAATGGTGATGGTGTTAGCGGGTTTGAAATCACTGATGGACACGGCTAGCCACAAAAACGCCGCCGCAATCAGAAGCACCACCGCACCCATCACCATTTCTATAGTATTACGCATCAAAATTCCCCCTCATCAGGATCCCATGCATGATAATCGCCAGTAGCCCGCCGCCGCCGTCCCTGCCCCAACAAATGCCCCGCCGGA
Source organism: uncultured Alphaproteobacteria bacterium (assembly GCA_958431225.1). Lineage (GTDB taxonomy): Bacteria > Pseudomonadota > Alphaproteobacteria > Puniceispirillales > UBA1172 > UBA12202. The sequence continues at coordinate 1,490,690 of OY288107.1, forward strand.
CGATAAGCATGCTGCGTCCCCGTCAGATTAGGCACATGCCCCCGCTGCCAAGGCGAACGCATATACCCGCCGTCAGGAGGCGCAGTGGATTCAGTATAATGCAACCAATCATGCCAATCACTAGGCACTTTGCTCGCTTCCACCTTGCCCTTATAGATGACATAACGGCGAGGACGCGAATCACTACGCCGTGCATTTGATTCGTAATAGCGGTTGCCAAAACTATCCGCGCCAACAAAACGGCTACGAAAGCGGATATTTATGCGGGAAAGCCAGTGCATTGCGTATCTTTCTTGAATCATAAAAACTTGGTGGCTTTCATTTTCTACAATTCCCAAAAAATTGCAATAAAAATCTAAATCAATAACTCAGGCGTGTAGTGTTGCATGGGTGCTTAATCATTTTGCTGATTCGGTAAAAAATTTTCTTCAAGCCAGCGGATGGAGTATGCGCCTGATGCTATATCGGCGTCGCGCACTAATAGCCTGTGTAGGTCTAGTGAGGTGGGCATGGGGGTGATGATGGTTTCGTCTAGGGCGCGGGTGAGGCGGGCTAGGCAGTGGGCGCGGGTGTCGCCATGGACGATGATTTTGGCAATCAGGCTGTCGTAATCCGATGGGATGCGGTAGCCCGAATAAAGAAAACTATCCACGCGCACACCGGGGCCGCCCGGGGCGTGGAAATCTTTGACTGTGCCCGGGGTGGGTAGAAAGCTCGTGGGGTGTTCGGCGTTGATGCGGCATTCTATGGCGTGTCCGTTGAACCGCACCTCGTCTTGGGTGAATGATAGGGGGGCGCCACTGGCGATGTTGATTTGTTCCACGACTAAATCAATGCCGGTGATGGCTTCGGTGATGGGGTGTTCTACTTGTAGGCGTGTATTCATTTCAATGAAGAAAAATCCGCCGTCTTCGTAAAGGAATTCCATCGTGCCAAGCCCTAGATAGCCCATGGCGCGCGTGGCTTCGGCGGCGATTTTGCCTATTTCGGCGCGCTCTTTGGGCGTGAGGGCTGGCGACGGGGCTTCTTCAAGCAATTTTTGATGCCGCCGTTGCACCGAACATTCGCGCTCGCCTAAATGGGCGACATTGCCATGGGCATCGGCGATGACTTGGATTTCAATGTGGCGCGGGTTGTCTAGGTAACGTTCTAGATACACCGTGTCATCGCCAAACGCGGCTTTGGCTTCACTGCGGGCGGAGGAAAAGGCTTCGGCTAGGTCATCTTGGCTGTTGGCGACTTTCATACCGCGCCCGCCGCCACCTGATGCGGCTTTGATTAGCACCGGATAGCCGATTTTGTCGGCGGTCTTGCGCGCCTCATCTAAATCGGCAATCGCGCCTTCTGAACCCGGCACTAGGGGGAGCCCGGCCTTAGCGGCGGTGCGTTTGGCTTCCACTTTATCCCCCATGGCGGTGATATGTTCAATGCGTGGGCCGATAAAGGTGAGTCCGTGCGCGGCAACTACCCCGGCGAAATCGGCATTTTCCGAAAGAAAACCCACCCCGGGATGGATAGCCTCCGCCCCGGTAATCGTGGCGGCAGAAATGAGGGCAGGGATATTGAGGTAAGATTGCGCCGATGCTGCCTCACCAATACATACCGATTCATCCGCCAAGCGCACATGCATGGCATCGGTATCGGCGGTGGAATGGACGGCGACGGTGGCAATGCCCATATCTTGACACGCGCGCAATACCCGCAAAGCGACATCTCCGCGATTGGCAATGAGAATTTTTTTGAACATGCTGTGGTTTCCTGGGCGTGGTTTTCTGAAATGGGCTTCAATCAATGACGATTAGCGCCTCGCCAAATTCCACTGGCTGGGCGTCTTCCACCAAAATCCGCCGCACCACCCCGCCGCTAGTGGCAGTGATGGGGTTCATGACTTTCATGGCTTCAATGATGAGTAGCGTTTGCCCGGCTTTTACCGAATCGCCCTCTTTGACAAAAGGCGCGGCGCCGGGTTCAGGCGCGAGATAAGCCCGCCCCACCATCGGCGAGGTGAGGGCATTTTCAGGGATGGCAGTTTCAGCGGCGGGCGCGGGTGCAGGTGCGGCGGCGGGTGCGGGTGCGGATGCAACAGGTGCGGATGCGGGCATCCTCCCGCCTTTGCTTAAGGATATGGATACATTTTCATCCTCAAATCTCAACCTTGTCAAAGCGGCTTCGTCCATGATATCGGCTAAGGCGCGCACGAGGCGGGTTTGTTGTTCGGTGCTGTCTTGTGTTTTGCTGGGCGTTTTTTTGGGTGCTTTGGACATGGGGGTGACTCCTTATTATGCTAATTTAGCGGCAACGGCGCGGATGGCTAGGTGATATGAATCCGCACCGAAACCACAGATGACACCATCGGCAATATCGGCTAGATACGAATGGTGGCGAAATTCCTCGCGCGCAAAGATGTTGCTGAGGTGGATTTCAATTTTGATGCCGTCAAAAATCTGCAACGCATCGCGGAGGGCAATGGAAGTATGCGTCAGCCCCCCGGCATTGATGATAATGGCATCGGTGGCGGCGGTGTGGATGGCTTGGATGAGCTCGGATTCGGCATTGGATTGCATGAAGGTTAGCGCGATATTGTGTTCCTTGGCGGTGTTTTGGCATACGGATTCTATATCGGCTAGGCTGGTCGCGCCGTAGATTTCAGGCTCGCGCGTGCCTAGCTGGTCTAGATTCGGGCCGTTGATGACTAGTGCTGAATGTGTCGCCATGATGTGTTCGCTTTCTTTAACCTGTCCTATAACAGAATCATTGCTTGTTGTCATCCGCTACGTGCTAGGCGGATGGCTTTGCGAATCTGGGCTTTGCTGATGGCGCCGCGAATAATCTCATTGCCGATGATAAAACTAGGCGTGCCGGTGATGTTGAGCGCTTGCCCGATATTGCGATTCTGCACCAATTTTGCGGTGGTGGGGTCGTTGTCGCTTGCGTTAATGGTGAAATTGCTGATGCCGTGTTTGGTCGCTAATTCGGTTAGCATTTCGGGGGTGATTGCCCCCCGCCATTGCATGAGCGCGTGATGGACGGGTTCAAATTTACCGATTTCGGCGGCGTGGAGGGCTAATCGCGCCGCCATCACCGAACTCTCTGCCAGAATCGGATATTCTTTGACGACTAGGCGGATATTGCCGTCATTTTCCACCACTTCCATGAGGTCAGCAAAAACGCGCTTGCAGAACCCGCAATTATAATCGCTGAATTCGTAAATGGTGATGTCGCCTTGGGGGTTGCCGATGATGGTTTTGTCTTGTGCCGTTGAGAGTAGGTTGATGGTTTTGTTTTGGCTGAGGGTTATTAGGGCGTTTTCAATGGCTTCGGGGTTGGCGGCGATATAGGCGGCGATGCGCGCATCAAGCCCCCCGCGATGCGTCTCCCGCCCCATGACAAAACCCCCCATAATAAAACCAAGAGCAAGTGCGGCAACCAATGCCAGCACCAATGCAATATATTTTTTTAAAAGTGTCATTTTCATTTCTCCTAATGTTCGGTGGCGGTGATGATATCAAGGGCTAGTTGTTGTTGAAAGGCATCTGCCTGTTGGTGGTTTTTCGCGCGCGTGGCGAGTTGCTTGGCTAGTTTCGGTTTCCTTAACATAAGCGCGCGTTCTGCCAAAATCAAATCCGCATCCACCACCCGCCCGGCGCGCCCATAGGTGATGCCTAATTGGTGTTTGGCGAACGCCCATTTTGGCTCAAGGCGGTTGGCTTCTTCCAATAAAGGGATGGCGGCGTTGAGGCTATCTTGGTCGCCTTGATTGAGCAATGCCCGCCCTAGCGATAGCAAAATCTGCCCGCGATTTACGTGCTTGGGTAAGTGTTCAAGGCTGGCACGAAACGCCTCCACCGCCTCTGCCGTGCGCCCTGCCGATAGCAATATCTCGCCTTTGAATTCATGATAAAAGGGATTGGTGGGCTCGGCGGTGATACGCGCATCCATCAATTCCAATGCGAAATCCACATCGCTGAGGCGGAAGGCGGCGATGGCGGTGGCGAATGGGCTATCATCGGTGCGGATGAGCGTCTGATTCGGCGGGTCAGTCCATGCGCGCAATTTGGCTTTGATGCGTTTGAATTCAGCGACCAATGACGGCGGTGGCGGGGTAGATTCGCTGGCTAGGGCGTGATTCAAGAATACAATGCTCCGTTCGTGCGCGCCCGGGTGGGTTTGGTAGTATTGCGATTGGCGGTTGGCGGGGAGTAGGCGTTGCTTGGCAAGACGGCTCATCAGATTCGCCATGGGTTGTAGCGAATAGCCCTGTTCCGCCATTAAACGTATTGCCCATTCATCGGCTTCGGCTTCATCTTGGCGCGATTGTTTGGTGATGATGCGGAGGTTTTGGTCCGCCCCGCCAATCGCCGCCCCTATCGCCGCCTCGCCATGCCCCGATGCGCTGAGGGCGATGGCGGCGGCAACCCCCAAGACGCTGGCAAGGGCGGCATCGCTGGCGGTTTGCGCGCGTCCGGGGACGTGTCCTGAAGCTAGATGCCCGATTTCATGCGCTAATACGCCTGCTACTTCATAGACCGAGGCGGCTTCAAGAATCAGCCCGCTATGGACGAAAATGGTGTTCTCGCCGGTGATGAAGGCATTGAAGCTCGGGTCAATGATGATGCGAATCTGTAAATCATCGGCTAGCCCGGCTTGTTGTGCCATGGGGCGGGCTAACCCTAATAGGTGGCTTTCAATTTCGGTATCGCGGATGCTCTTGAAACCTTGCGCTTCGGCAATGCTGACAATGCCGATAAGCGCGCCTAGCCACAGCACAAAAAATCCGCGAAAGTATATTCCTTTACAAAGCATCTCAATTTCTATCTTATACGGGTTTGGGCGAAAAGATAGATGAAAAGAAAGGTAAGATTATGGCACTGCGTATTTCTGCGCGTTCAGAACTTCCGCCCTTTATGGTGATGGATGTGGTGGAAAAGGCGGAAGCGATGCAAGCATCTACGCATGAGGTGTTGCGGATGGAGATGGGGCAACCCGCATCCCTGCCCCCGCAAGCGGCACTGGCGGCACTGCAACGCTATATTGATGACCCCCGCGCCCATAGTTATACGCTATCGCGGGGGATTACGCCCTTGCGTCAAGCCATCGCCCGCCACTATAAACGTTGGTATGACCTAGTGATTGACCCTGACCAAATTTTGATAACTATGGGGTCGTCGGTTGGGTTTTTGATGGCGTTTTTGACGTGTTTTGATGCCGGGGCGCGTATTGCTATGACGGTGCCCGGCTATTCGGCTTATCGCAATTTGATGCTGTCGGCGTCGCTTGAGCCGATGTTGATTGATGTTTATGCCGAAGATGATTGGCGGTTGAGTGTGGAAAAATTGGCAGCACTATCCCCTCGCCCTGATGGGTTGTTGATTGCTAATCCGGCGAATCCGACTGGCGTGGCGTTATCGGGTGCGGAGGTGGAGGCGATTGCGAAATGGTGCGAGGCCAATGGCGTGCGCCTCATTTCCGATGAAATTTATCACGGCATCCATTTCGGCGCGGCCGGGCATTGTGCGCGTCAGTATGCTAGTTCCGCTTTGGTTTTGAATTCATTTTCAAAATATTTTGCTATGACCGGGCATCGGATTGGCTGGATTATTGCCCCTGATGATTTGGTTGACCCCCTTGACCGCCTTGGGCAGAATAGTTTTATTTCTGCCAATGCCCTGTCGCAGATGGCGGCGGCGGCGGCGCTGGATGACCCTGATAGTTATCGGCAAATGGATGAATATGTGGCGCGTTATCGCATCAATCGTGATTTATTGCTGGCGCGCCTGCCCGAAAAATTGCTGGGGCAGTTCCCTTACCCTGATGGCGGGTTTTATATCTATGCCGATACGCGCGCGCTCAGTGCCGATAGTGCGGTGCTGTCAAATCGCTTTTTGGATGAGTTATCCATTTCGGTGACGCCGGGCTGTGATTTTGATGAAAGGTTGGGGCATTTATACACGCGCCTGTCCTTCGCCGGCTCTACCGAGGATATGGCAGAGGCGGCGCAACGTCTCAGTGATTGGGTGGCGCAAAACGCGTGAATGATTAGCGCGACCACCACCCTTGCTTTTTCTTGTTGCCATTGTCGGCATTGACATCCACCACCTGAATATCCGCCGAGGTAGCACTTTTGCGGGTGGCTTTCGTGTCGGCTTTTGCGGGTGCTTTTTTGCTGGCACGTTTAGGTGCGGGGGTTTCGGCACTATCCGCATCATCAGTTTTTTTGCGCCGACCCTGTGAAGATTTGGCGGCAGGTTTCGGTGCGTCCTCTGTTTTCGCAGGGGTTTCCGCATTATCAGTATTTTCGGGGGCTTTTTTCTGGCGACCGCGTGTAGGTTTGGGTGCGTCCTCTTTGGGTGCTTCAACCGCATCATCCGTTTTTTCGGGGGTCTTCTTACGCCGTCCGCGTTTCGGTTTAGGGGCTTCCTCATTAGCGACGACTTCCTCTTTCGCTTCCGCTTTCGCCTCATCAGGGCGGTTTGATTTGCCCCCGCGCCGATTGCGCCGACGCCGTTTGGGTTTGCCGTCTTTGTCATCAGCATTTGGGGCATTTGAGGTGCTTGCTGTCTCGCCGTCAAAACGCACATCGGTGCCGAGCAAATGCGCGTCGGGTTCTAAAATGATTGTCATTTTGTGGCGGTCTTCTAGTGCGCTGATGGCGGCGCGGTTGTGGTTCAAAATATAAAGTGCCACCGGACTTGCCATGCCTACCACCAATTTGGCGCGGGATTTGCGCGCGATTTCGCTTTCAATCTGCCCCAGCACCGCCATTGCGACGCCTTCCATGGATTGAATGCGCCCACTGCCTTGGCAATGGGGGCAGGGGTCCGCCATACTCTCGCTCAAACTTGGGCGGAGGCGTTGGCGCGACATTTCTAGCAAGCCGAATTGGCTGATGCTACCGGTTTGCACGCGCGCGCGGTCTTGTTTTAGGGCTTCATTGAGTTTTGCTTCAATGGTGTGGCGATTGCGATTGACCTCCATATCAATGAAATCAATGACAATTAAGCCCGACAAATCGCGCAATTTTAACTGACGCGCGATTTCCACCGCTGCCTCTAAATTGGTTTTGAGCGCGGTTTCTTCAATGTTGCGGAGTTGCGTGGCTTTGCCCGAATTGACATCAATCGCCACCAAAGCCTCGGTTTGATTGATGACAATATAACCCCCGGATTTGAGCGTGACTTCGGGCAGGTGCATTTCTGCCAAGCGTGGCTCTACTTGATAGGTTTGGAGCAGATGCTGTGCCTTATCGGTGTGTTCAATGACTTTTTTCACATGGCTCGGCATGAGGTTTTTCATGTGCGTGCGCGCGGCGAGATAGGCGTCATGCCCTTCCACAATCACCTCATCCACCTCAGCAGTGTAATAATCGCGCACCGCCCGTTTGATGAGATTGGCTTCCTCATGGATGAGGGCGGGGGCTTCGGATTCCAGCGTGGTTTTGCGAATTTCATCCCATTGGCGCATCAGATAATTATGGTCGCGGGTGATTTCCGCCTTGGTGCGTTTCGCCCCTGCCGTGCGCACAATCACCGCCATCCCTGTCGGCACTTTTAGATCGGCGATGATTTTTTTGAGTTTCTTGCGGTCGGCATCGCCACTGATTTTACGGCTAATCCCGCCGCGATGATAGGTGTTCGGCATCAAAACACAATAACGTCCCGCCAAAGATAGATAGGTGGTTACCGCCGCACCTTTGGTGCCACGTTCCTCTTTCACCACCTGAATCAGCAGAATCTGACGGCGTGAGATGACCTCTTGGATGGTGTAATGACGGCGGAAACGTTCAAAGCGTTTTTTGCGCATGCGTTCATCATCGGCATCAAAGCCTTCGCTATCATCCTCGCCTGATTCGGCATTAGCGCGTTCTTCTGCGAGCAATTTTTCGCGGTCTTCTATCGGGATGCGGTAGTAATCCGGGTGGATTTCGCTGAATGCTAGAAACCCTTGGCGGTTGCCGCCATATTCGACGAATGCTGCCTGTAAAGACGGCTCAACCCGCGTTACTTTCGCTAGATAAACATTGCCGCGGAGTTGCTTGCGGTGGCTGGTTTCGTAGTCAATATCCTCAATGGTGTCGTTGTTGAGAAGGACAACACGTGTTTCGTCGTGACGCTGGGCGTCGATGAGTATTTTTTTGGTCATAGATAGAACTTTCTCTGTCGCCGACACCTGCCCCGCTTGTTGAAAGTGGCAGTTGTGGCGTGTGAATCCGATGGGAGGTTCTAGCACTGCAAGGCTGTTTTGATAAAAGCAAGTCTGATAGCCCTGAAAACATGATTTGAACCTTTCCTATAAGATGTAAGGGCAGTGCCCTTATCGGTGTTGCATTGGGCTGAGGGATTTTGTCCCCCCTCAGCGCGGTTTGTTGTCGCGTCCGCGGGTGTTCCGACTCCCCAAAAATAATGCCAAAAACATATTGGTAAAAACATATTGGCAAAACAGGGTCGGTTCAGCATCCGCGGGGCTTCTAGAAGGTTAATTTTCCTAAAAACTTTCCAGAAAGAATTTCATTCTTTTTGCACTATATCTTTTTGTGAAACAATATACAATGAAAAATACGTAATATATGATGGATAAAAATGAACTATGATGAATATGAGGAGCAATATGAGGCGGGGGATGGCGTTAGCGCGCATCATTGGGGCGTTTTTTTTGTTGCTGGCATGTGCGGTGCGCTTGGCTGTGGCGGAGGCACCGCAGATTAATGGCGTGCGTAGCGGTCAGTTAGATGATGCCTCGCGCCTTGTTATTGAGACATCACAGCATTTACCCATTTCCTTATTCTTGCTGGCAGAGCCGTATCGTTTGGTGGTGGATTTCCCCGCAAGCCGTTGGCGTGTTGACGCAAAAGCAGAGGCGGGGAAATTATCCGCGCCTTTATTCAAAGGCTATCGATTCGGTGCGCCTCAGCCGGAGACCTCGCGCCTAGTCATTGATTTAGACACCGCCGCCGTGCCTGAACAGATTTTCTGGTTGCCCCCGCAAGATGGACGGCATCGGCTCGTCATTGATGTGGTCGCACGGGGGGAAACAGCGTTCCGCATCGCCGCACAAGGGCTATTAGCGAATCAGAAACAGGGATTTTTCACCATTCCCGAACCGACAAAACGTAAAGCGGGTGCGGTGCCTCTGCCCCGCCCGCGTCCAACGCCTGCCGCCCCCGCCCTTGCTAGCAATAATGCCAAAGCCATTAAAGGTGTGCCTATCCCGCCGCCGCGCCCGCTTGCCGCCAATAATGCAACTAGTCGGGCATCGCCACGTTGGGTGGTGTTTGTTGATCCCGGGCATGGGGGCAAAGACCCGGGCGCGATTAGCGTCAATGGGCATCACGAAAAAGATATCACGCTAAAAGCCGCGCACGAACTCGCCAAACAACTAGAAGCCACCGGACGCATTAAGGTGGTGCTATCGCGGCGGGGGGATAAATATCTGCGCTTGCGTCAACGTATCGCTTTGGCACGTATGAATCGGGCGGATGTGTTTATCTCGCTCCATGCCGATGCCGCGCCTTCATCTAAAGCGCGCGGGGTTTCGGTTTTTACCTTGTCGGATAAGGCTTCGGATAAAGAGGCGGAATTGCTGGCGCGGCGCGAAAATAAAGTGGATTTGATTGATGGTGCCGATTTAGGTTCGGTTGACCCCGAAATCACGCCAGTTTTGTTAGGGATTTTCCAACGCGAGACCAAGAATCAATCCTCTATGTTGGCGGGCAGGATGCTGATGGCTTTTGATGATTTGCCGACGCGAAAACGCGGGCATCGGTTTGCTGGTTTTGCGGTGCTGAAATCGCCTGATATTCCATCGGTGCTGGTGGAAATGGGGTTTTTGACGAATAAACAGGATGAACGCTATCTGCTTGATGCAAATTATCGGCGGCAGATTATGCAGCGGGTAACTAGGGCGGTGGTGGCGTTTTTAGAGGCCTCGCGCCCACCTTTGCCGAATGTGCTGGCAACAAATTGACAAGCCATTGCGCGCATGCCAAAAAACCGCCATTTTTACAAAATAGACTGCCAGCAGAAACATTGAGGATATAGTTATGGGAAAATGGTTGCTCCGATTGATGACCCTGCTCTTTTTCGTATCGGTGTGCGGGGTTTTTGGCGTGTTAGCAGTGATATGGCATTTTGGTCGTGATTTACCCGACCATAGCCAACTCGCGCAGTATGAACCGCCAGTATTAACCCGCGTCCATGCCAGTAATGGGGCGTTATTGGCGGAATACGCCATTGAAAAGCGCGTCTTTGTCCCCATCCAAGCGATTCCTAAACCGATCATTTACGCCTTTCTGTCGTCCGAAGATAAAGGTTTTTACGACCATTTCGGGGTTGATTTATGGGCGGTGATGCGGGCGGTGGTTACTAATTATGCCAATCGGGGTTTGGGGCGGCGTCCGGTGGGGGCATCTACAATTACGCAACAGGTTGCTAAAAACTTCCTCCTCACCAATGAACTTTCTTATGAACGCAAAATCAGAGAAGCGATTCTCGCCCTCCGCATTGAAGCCGCGTTTAGCAAAGACCGCATATTGGAACTTTACATGAATGAAATTTATCTCGGTTTCGGCAGTTATGGCGTGGCGGCGGCGGCGTTGAATTATTTTGATAAATCTTTGGCGCAGTTGAGCCTAGCCGAAGCTGCCTATCTCGCCGCTTTGCCGAAAGCCCCGAATAACTACCACCCCACACGCAAGCCCGAAGCGGCAAAGGCACGGCGGAATTGGGTGCTACGCCAGATGCGTGAGAACGGCTATATCAGCGTGGCGGATGAGGAATCCGCCGCCGCCGAACCGCTTGCGATTCGCCCAAGGAGTGCTAGCGATGGTGCGGATGCGCCGTTTTTTGTTGAAGAAGTGCGCCGCGAAATTGCTAAACGTTTTGGTGAGGAGAATCTCTATCGTGGGGGGTTGTCGGTGCGGACATCGCTTGACCCTGATTTGCAAGAATTGGCGGTTTCGGCATTGGTGAATGGTTTGGAATCGCTTGATAAACGGCAAGGCTGGCGGGGGGCGTTAGGGCGGTTAAATTGGCAAGAAATGCCCGAAGCCGCGCGTATTGAGGCGTTGCGCCCCTATCGTCGGCAGATATTGGAAGGGCGGTTTCCGGCACTGGTGGTTGGGGTAGATGCCACCACCGCTATGGTGGAGGTGCTAGAAAAAAATGACAACGGCTTTATTTTGACAGAGGGCGAAATTCCCTTTGCTCTGGCGGATTGGGCGTATCCCCCCCGCGATGCGGAAGGCGCGCGCCCCGTGCCGATTAGACGCCTCACCGAAGCCCTTACGCCCGGCGATGTCATTGTCGTGCAACCGCCCGAATCTGCAAAAGATAGGCTGTCGCGCCATCCCGATTTAATCGTCACGCCGCATACATGGGCTTTGGGACAAGTGCCGTTGGTGCAAGGTGCGGTGGTGGCTATGGACCCGCATACCGGGCGCGTTTTGGCGATGACTGGCGGTTTTGATGCCAAGCAAACGCAATTTAATCGCGCCACCCAAGCTTTGCGGCAGGTTGGTTCCGCCTTTAAGCCGTTTATCTATATGGCGGCGTTGGATGCCGGGTATTCGCCGGTGACGAAAATTTTGGACGCCCCGCTTGTGGTTGATCAAGGCAAAGATTTGCCCAAATGGAAACCCGCCAATTATACGCGCAAATTTTACGGGCCTAGCACCATGCGCCTAGGCATTGAACAATCGCGCAATTTGATGACGGCACGGTTGGCGATGCGCCTCGGCATGCCGGTGGTGCAAGATTACGCACGGCGTTTTGGCATTGATGAAGACTTGCCGCCGTTTTTGTCCATGTCGTTGGGGGCGGGGGAGACGACTTTACTGCGCCTCACCGCCGCTTATGGCATGATTGTCAATGGCGGGCATCGTATTGAGGCTTCCATGATTGACCGCGTGCAGAATCGCTATGGGCGGAGCATTTATCGGCATGACCGCCGTGCTTGTAGAGCCTGTCAGGTCGCAGCGGACTCCGATAAAACCATAGAACCGCCGCGTTTGGTGGATACCCGCCCGCGCGTCACCGATGCCAATACCGCCTATCAGATGGTATCCATGCTTGAAGGCGTCACCCAACGTGGCACGGCACGGCGTTTGCGCGATTTGCCCTTTGCTGTGGCGGGGAAAACCGGGACGACTAATGCCAATACGAATGGTTGGTTTATCGGTTTCACGCCTGATTTAGTGGTCGGGATTTATGTTGGTTTTGACCGCTTAAAGGCGCTAGGCAAACGCGAAACCGGCACATCGGTTGCTGTGCCGATATTCAAACAATTCATCACCGAATCCATGGCGACACGTCCGCAGATTCCGTTCCGCCGTCCGCATGGCATCCGCCTCTATACCATCAATGCAGAAACCGGTGTGCGCGTCCGCCCCGGCGGGAAAAATAGCCTATTAGAAGCCTTCAAGCCCGGGCAAGAACCCCCTAGCAGTATTAGCGCACAGCAAGGCGCGATTGGCGGGGTAGATACTGGCGGCGGATTTAGTAACGGAGGGCGGGGCATACCGAGTCTTTATTAGCGATTATGAGTGCGGAAACCGAACATAAAGCCGAAGCCATCCGTTCCAGTTTGGCGTTGTTGCGTCAGCATCTGGATTGGGAGCAGAGCATGAAACGTCTAGGCGAGATGCAACGCGCTAGCGAAGCCCCTGACCTATGGGATAGCCCTGAATCTGCACGCGAATTATTGCGCGAGAAAACCAATCTTGAAAGCATGATTGATGATGTCAATGCCATGACGCGTCAGCTAGATGATGCGGTGGAATTGGTGGCACTAGCCGAAGCCGAGGCGGATGATGCGCTGGTTGCCGAAACGCTGGAACAATTAGGCGCGCTTGAAACCCTAGCTACGCGCAAGCAATTAGAAAGTCTATTGTCGGGCGAGGCGGATGGCAATGATTGCTTTGTTGAAATTCACGCCGGCGCTGGTGGCACCGAAGCCCAAGACTGGGCGGAAATGTTGGTGCGCATGTATGCGCGTTGGGCGGAACAGCACGGCTATAAAATTGACTATATTGAAGAAAGCCCCGGGGAAGAAGCCGGGCTGAAATCTATGACCATGCAATTTACCGGGAGGCGGGCTTATGGTTGGATGAAAACCGAATCGGGGGTGCATCGGTTGGTGCGAATCTCGCCTTATGACAGCGCGGCGCGGCGGCATACTAGTTTTGCCTCGGTGTGGGTCTATCCGCTGGTGGATGAGGCGATTGCCATTGATATTGATGAAAAAGATTTGCGTATTGATACCTACCGCGCATCAGGGGCGGGGGGGCAGCACGTCAATAAAACCGATTCCGCCATTCGCATCACGCATATTCCTACGGGCATTGTCGTGCAGTGCCAAAATGATCGTTCGCAACACCGCAATCGTGCCACCGCTTATGCGATGTTGAAAGCGCGCCTTTATGAAGCCGAACTCCAACGCCGTGAAGCCGAGGCTAGTGCCGCGAGTGCCGCGAAAACCGAAATCGGCTGGGGGAATCAGATCAGGTCGTATGTATTGCACCCCTATCAGATGGTCAAAGATTTACGCACGCAAGTGGAAAAAACCAACACCCAAGCCGTGCTTGATGGCGATATTGATGCGTTTTTAGAGGCGGGATTAGCACAAAGGCTCAACAAATAGCCCCTAATCAGTGGCGGCGGGGCGGAAATGTTATTATAGTATCGGGTATGATGGGGATGGAGCGTTTGAAATACTGGTTGCGTTATGGGATTGCTGGGGTGCTGGGGCTGGTGCTGTTGGCGGTGCTGGCAGGGCTTGGCGGGGCGTGGTATGTTAATCATTATGTTGATTTGCGGGGTTGGATAGAATCGCAGCTGGATCTGGCGTCGGCAAATGGCGATTTAGACATTGAAATTGGCGATGCCAAAATCGGGCTGGCATTTAGCATTTACCCGGTTGAAGTCATCACCAAAGACGTGCGGGTCATCGCACCCGAACAAGCACTTGACCTGCCCCAAGCCAATTTTGGATTCTCGTTATGGGGTTTGCTAACAGGCGATGTGGTGCCACGTAGTGTCGTGCTGTCGGGGGAAGAATCGGCGTTGGGGCGTATTGCGCTATCCGGGCGTTTTGATGCCGATGGGCTGGATGTGGTGGCGGATTTGGATGATTTTGATAGCGGGCAGTTTTATCCGTATCTTTATCCGTATTTGGGGATGAACCTGCCCGAATTGCGCGATCTTGGGCGGGTGAGTGGGGCGATGCGCCTCAGTTTAGCCGAGGGACGCTTGACGCAGTTTTATGCCGATATTTCGGCGCGTGATGGGCAGATTTTGGTGCCGAGCATTGGAGCGATGGGTTTTGATTCTGCCGCCACGCGTCTGCATTATGTGCCTGATGAAGATCGCTTGGTGTTGGATGAATTTACTATGACGGCTTCGGCTTCCGCGCCGTTTCCCGGGCGTTATGCCTTGCAGGGCGAGATTAGTGCTGTTTCCACGCCAACGCCTTTCGTCAAGGCGGTGTTTGATGGCGAAGCCGTGCCGTTGGAGCCGATGTTGCAATTCCTACCCGAGCAGGTGGAATGGACTAATATCCCTCATGAACTCCCCCCCCACGAATTTAAGCTGAAAAATGGCATTGTGCATCAGATGGCGCTAGATATGTCGGCGCGCATTGACCGCGTGGCGGGTGGTTTGGCGCTTGATGCGCTGTCCTTGCAGGCGAATTTCGGGCAGGTTGATTTTGTCGCTAGTATGGAGCCGGTGGAAAATTTGGCGGGGCAATTGAATGGCGAGATTGATTTGGTCATTGAATCTGGCGGGGTGGTGCGTGCCTTGGAAACAAGGCTTAATTTAACCGATGCACGGCTGAAACCATTTTATGGCGATGATGTCATTGCGCTCAAAGACGTTGAGATAGTTGCGGGGGTTGAGGGTAAAACGCTGGTGATTAGGCGGGGGGTTTTGGATGCGTATCAGCATGGGCAGGTTGCCTTGCAGGGGCGCGTCAATTTTGATGATGATTTCCGCCCGACACTCCTTGAGATGCAGCTATTTGCCGAACAAGTGGATGCACAAGCCGTCCGCAATCTATGGCCAAAAACGCTTTTCAGCACCACGCGGGGTTGGGTGCGTACGCATATCTCGGACGGGGTGATTAACGGCTTTCGGCTCAATTTAGGGCTTGATGTGGAGCTTGATGCGGGGCTTGATGCGGATGGGGGGGCGTTCAGTTTGCTCTTTGTTGAAGGCGGCGGGCAACTCAAAGCCCCAAGTTTTACTTATCTTAAAGACACGAGCCCGATTGAAAATGCCGATATTAGTCTCAATTTTTCAGGCACGAAATTAGGCGGTGTTGATTTTGATTTGCAATTCAATGCGGGCATGGTGCGGGGTATTGACCTCAAGGGCAGTGCGTTGGCGATTTTTTATCAAGACGGCGAAAACGATATGGCGTTGAACCTATTAGGGCGGGGGGATTTCGGGCAGGTGATGCGGGTGCTTGATGAGCCGAAATTTAATCTCCTAGCCCCGCGCGGATTATCGGCGGAGGGCGCATCGGGTGCGGTGGATATGGCGGGGGCAATCAAATGGCAGCTGGATAAAGGCGAGAATGCGCTAACGCTGGCGGATTTGGATATGCGCCTCTCGGCTACGGCGGAAGCGGTGGTGATGCCGCATCTGCCCGCCAATTTGCGCCTAGATGAAGCGCGTTTTGGGTTGCAATACGCCAACGGCATGATGCGTATCAACGGGCAGGGATTGGTGGGCAAAGCACCGGCGCGCTTTGATATTGAATTGGCGGAAAGCGGGGCGGGGACCTATGCGTTGTCCTTTACCAAAGGCGAAGCTTTTACCGCATTTTTGAATAGCCAATTTCCTTTCGGTTTGGCGGGGGCGAGTGGCGGACGCATTACGCTTAAAACAGCAGGGGGGGCAGGGGCGGATGCTTCCACGCTCAAAGCCGAGCTGGATTTGGATGACGCGCATTTCCACATACCGCTTTTGGAAGTCATTAAATTTGAAGGCGAAAGCGCGAAACTGACCGCAGATTTACGCATAAAAGATGGCAAATTGCAGGAAATTAGCGAGGTGGTGATGGAATCCGATGCCATTGCCTTTGAGGGACGTTTAGGGGTTGATGATGCGCAGAATCTCACCCACGCGCAGTTTGCTTTTCTGGAATGGCCGGGCAATGCGTTGCGCGCTGTGGATGTTGTGCGCGCGAGCGATGGTCTCCTAACCATTACTGGCACTGCCGATACATTGGATTTGCGCCCCATGCGCCGTCAGCAACGTGCTAGTGAGGGGTTTCAGGTGGATATCACGCTGTCGGCGGAACGTTTGATTCTTGACCGCCGGCTATCGCTGGCGGGGCAGGTGAAACTCATTGCTGGGGAAGATGGGCGGGGGGAGGCGCAACTGCTCGGCAATCTCTATACGCTCAATGAGGAATTTATCACCGAGGCCAATCTAACCGCGCGTTTTGGCGGCGAGGAAGATGTGCTAGAAGGGCATGGGCTCATTGGCGGTAGTGAGGCGTTTTTGACGTTTCGTTCGGGGGCAGAGACCGATGACCGCTTGCTCTTAACCACGAGCAATGCCGGGCAGGTTTTGAAAACACTAGCCATCACCGATGCCATCCGTGGCGGCAGTATGCGTATGGATGTGCTTTATGATAGCGAGGATGATGGGTATTACACCGCCAATTTTACGCTAGAAGATTTCCGCATTATTGAAGCCCCGACGGCGGTGCGGATGCTGTCGTTATTGAGCCTTGCCGGACTTTTTTCACTGCTTGAAGGCGATGGCACGGCGTTCACCGATGGCTCGGCGCGCATCCGTGTTTCGCCCGAAGAACAACGCATTGATTTCGCCAAAGCGCGCGGGGATGCGTTGGCACTTGAAGTGACGGGCATTATCTATCGCCATGATGATACGCTTGATGTTAGCGGGGTGCTGTTCCCGGTCTATCAGATTGTGCAGATTATAGGGCGCGTGCCGATTGTCGGGGAAATTATCACTGGCATCAATCAGGAAGGCGTATTTAACACGCTATTCCGTATGAAAGGCGCGGTGGATGACCCCGAACTTGACGTGCGCCCGGCTAGCATTGCCCCGGGGCTGTTGCGCGATATTTTTGCACCTGATTGGATTGGTAGCGAACGTTTGCGCCTATTCGGTGATGAGGGCATCCCCGCCGATTCCCCCGATGTCGCCCCTGCCCCTTAAGATGTGGTTAGAACGGCGTGGCGTTTTTTGCCTGCGGAAATTTTAATCGCGCCATCTTCATTGGCATCGCTAGCGGTGATTTCGTATTCTTCATCCAAAATCGGCGCATCATTGAGTTTTGCCCCGCCCCCACGGATTAAACGCCGTGCTTCGCCATTGCTAGACGCAAACTGACAAAGGCGCAAAGCATCAAGGAAGCCAAGCGGCAAAGCGGTAGGAAATTGCGGAAGCCCCCCGGAAATAGCACCCCCCGAAATAGCCCCTTCAGCAAAAGTCTTTTCCGCAGTCGCGGCGGCAGTTTTGGCTTGTTCGGCAGAATGGCAAAGCGTCGTCACTTCATTGGCGAGGATGATTTTGGCATCGTTAATCTCTTGTCCCTCTAACGCCTCAAGGCGGGTAATTTCATCCAAGGGCAATTCGGTGAATAGACGCAGAAACCGCCCGACATCGCCATCTTCGGTATTGCGCCAATATTGCCAGAAATCCCATACCGGCAAATCCGCCTCGGTGAGCCAAATCGCCCCGGACGCACTCTTGCCCATTTTCGCCCCCGATGCGGTGGTGATTAAAGGCGAGGTCAACCCATAAACGCTCTGCCCATCGGCACGGCGGGTGAGGTCAATGCCCGTGATGATATTGCCCCATTGGTCCGAACCCCCCATCTGCAACAAACAGCCATAACGCCGCCGCAATTCCATAAAATCATAGGCTTGTAAGATGGCATAGTTGAACTCAAGAAAACTCAAAGCCTGTTCGCGGTCAAGGCGCGCTTTGACGCTTTCCATCGCCAGCATCCGATTGACCGAAAAATGCCCGCCATAATCGCGCAAAAACGCAATATAATCCAGCGCGTCAAGCCATTCGGCATTATCCACCATAAGCGCATCGGTGGCACCATCGCCGAATTTGAGGTAATGTTCAAAAATGCCTTTGATGCCTTGTTTGTTGATCTCTATGTCTTGTTCGGATAGTAGGGGGCGTTGGCTATCTTTGCCCGACGGGTCGCCGATTTTGGTCGTCCCGCCCCCCATCAACACAATCGGCTTATGCCCCGTCTGTTGCAAAATGCGCAACATCATAATCTGCATCAGCGAGCCGATATGCAGGCTATTCGCCGTGCAATCAAAACCAATATAAGCCGGCACGCACCGCTTCGCCGCTAGTGCGTCTAGTTCTTCAAGGTTGGAGGCTTGATGCAAATAGCCACGTGCGGTGAGAATCTGGATAAAATCGGATTTATGGGTCATGTCACTCGGGGCGGGAGGTCGCTGTGTTCAATCATACTCGGCTCGCTCCCGGATAGATAATCGCCGACATGTTCTATCAATTCATCCAAATGGTTGGTGAAAAACCGATTCGCATCGTCAATTAAACGATAATCAATGCTGATGCCTTTTTGTGCGGGAATGCGTTCAATGATGCTATTGACTTCATCGGCAGACACCACAGAATCCGCACCGCCATGCACGATCAAACCCGATGCCGGACAAGGCGCCAGAAACGTATAATCCTGTTCATCCATAGGCAGAGATGCCGCGACAAACCCGATGACTTCGGGACGGCGCATCATCAACTGCATACCAATCAACGCGCCAAAGGAAAACCCAGCAATCCAACACGCGCGCGCCGAAGGGCATTGCGACTGCATCCAATCTAGGGCGGTTGCGGCATCGGATAATTCGCCCTCGCCTTCGGAATAATTGCCTTGCGACCGCCCCACCCCGCGAAAATTGAAACGCATCACCGAAAACCCGCGCGCTTGGAATAGTTTATACATAGCAAAGGAAACACGATTATTCATATTCCCCCCGCGGTCAGGTTCAGGATGCAAAATCAGCGCAATCGGTGCGGTCGCATCCGCCCCCGGCATATAACGCGCTTCAATCCGCCCAGCAGGACCATTGATAATAACTTCAGGCATAGTTTGATTCTCAAATTAAAGAAGGTCAGATTGGGGGTTCTATAGCCGAAATCACGCCAGAAATCAAAAAGAATCTGCACTTCATAATGTTGAAATTGCATCCAAAGCCGATTAGGTATAGAATAGGGTAGCAAAGGAGGCGCGATATGCGCGGATTTATTGATGAATTGCGGAGCATTCGTGCGCGCGACCCGGCGGCGGGGGGCTTGGTGAGTGTGTTTTTCCTCACCCCTAGCGTCCATGTGATGTTGGCGTATCGGCTGGCGCATTGGCTTTGGGGTTGGCGGATGCGGTTTTTGGCGCGGGCGGTGATGGTAGTGGCGCGGATGCTCACCGGCATTGAAATCCACCCCGCCGCTACCATCGGCAAGCGGTTTTTTATTGACCACGGCATGGGGGTGGTTATAGGCGAGACCGCAGAAATCGGCGATGATGTGACGTTTTATCACGGCGTCACCCTTGGCGGATTGTTGCCGAGCGTGGATAGCGACGGGCAAAGATGCCAAAAACGCCACCCCAGCATCGGCAATCACGTCATCATCGGGGCGGGCGCGCAAGTTTTGGGGGCGATTTTGGTGGATGATTGCGCGCGCATCGGGGCGAATTCCGTAGTCGTCAAAGATGTGCCGAGGGGCGCAACGGTCACCGGCATCCCCGCACGTCCGGTCAGTGCCAAACGCCCCACCGATGAGACTAAATTCCAACCTTATGGCACGCCGGCGGATTTATCATCGGATGCCCGCGACCGCGCCATTCAGGGCCTGTTGGATGAGGTGGAAATTCTGCACAGCAAAATTAAAGCCATGGAAGAAGCGCGCGGGGCAAATGCGCCTAGCCTATTTGCCCCCGATGATGATAATGACGATGCGCCCCATCCCCCCGCTAGCCCCTGATTAGCATTTGATTAGTTATTTTCATGTCCGCGACCTACCTTGATTACAACGCCACCGCCCCGCTACGCCCGCAAGCTAAGGAAGCCATGATGGCGGTAATGGATGCGCCCGCTAATGCCTCCTCGGTGCATAGTTATGGTCAGCACGCGGCACAAAAATTAGAAACCGCCCGCCAACAAATCGCCGCCCTAGCCGATGCCAATAGCGAAAGCGTCATTTTCACTAGCGGCGGCACCGAAGCCAACAACCAAGCCTTACGCGGCTTCCCCGACCATGTTATTATCACCACGCCGGTGGAACATAGCGCGGTATTGGCGGCGACCCCCGAGGCATTATTGGTGGATGTGGATAAGGATGGGCTGATTGACCTTGACCATTTGGAAAATCTTTTGCGGAGTTATCGTGGCGGGGCGTTGGTTTCGGTGCAAGGGGCGAATAATGAAACCGGCGTCATCCAACCCCTAGCCGAAGTCGTGGCATTGGCGCGCCAATATGATGCCATCACCCATAGCGATGCCGTGCAGAATTTCGGCAAGGAGGGCTTTACGGGTTTGCGGGAAAGCGGTGTGGATATGCTATCAATATCGGCGCATAAAATAGGCGGTCCTGTCGGTGTCGGGGCGTTGTTGGTGCGCGAAGACCTAACCATCCCGCCTTTATTATTAGGCGGCGGGCAGGAACGCCGTCGGCGCGGCGGCACAGAAAACCTCATCGGCATAGTCGGGTTCGGGGCGGCGGCAGAAGCGGTCAGGGAAAGCGGCACGGCATGGCTGAAACAATTACGGCAATGCCACCAAAAACTTGAAGAACGGCTCATATCCGCAAGCGATGATGCGGTGGTTTTTGGGCGCGATGTAGCACGGCTCCCCAACACCACCGCAATCGCCATGCAAGGCAGGCGCGCCGAAACGCAAGTGATGCATTTTGACCTAGCCAACATAGCCGTCAGCGCCGGTGCGGCGTGCTCATCGGGCAAAGTCGCATCCTCGCATGTATTAGAAGCCATGGGTGCCGGCACACTGGCGGGGGAGACGATTCGCGTATCGTCAGGCTGGGCGAGCCGCCCCGAAGATTTTGACCGCTTCGCCGAGATATGGTTGCAGCTTCAAAAAAACCCGCTATAAAAAGGGCGGGTAAAGCATTTTTTTAACAAAGGAGGCAGATATGCCAGCTATAACATTTATAAAACGCGATGGCGATGAGGTGACGCTTGATGTCAGCGCAGGGCAGTCGGTGATGGAAATCGGACGCGATGGCAATCTAGGCATTGAAGGCACGTGCGGGGGGAGCCTATCGTGTGCCACCTGCCATGTCATTATTGATGATGCGTGGATTGATGCCGTGGGCAAACCGAGCCTTGATGAAGAAGATATGCTCGATCTGGCGTTCAATGTGGAAGCCAATTCAAGGCTAGGCTGTCAGATAAAAATGGACGCGAAATTGGACGGATTAAAGGTGCGTATTGCCGATGAAGATTGAGCCAAAAACCAATCCAAAAAATAGTCTGGGATTTAACGCCCCCCCCGAAAATACGCGGGTGGTGGTGGCGATGTCCGGGGGCGTGGATAGTTCGGTGGCGGCGGGCTTGCTCGTTGAGGCGGGGTATGAGGTTATCGGCATCACCTTGCAGCTTTACGACCACGGCGCGGCGGTGCAAGCCAAAGGCGCGTGCTGTGCCGGTGCCGATATTCTGGATGCAAGGGCGGCGGCGGCGCATCTAGGCATCAAACATTACGTGCTAGATTACGAAAGCCGTTTCCGTGATGCGGTGATAGATGAATTCGCCGATAGCTATCTGCGCGGTGAAACGCCGGTGCCGTGTATCACCTGCAACCAAACCGTAAAATTCCACGATTTGCTAGCCACCGCCAAGGAACTAGGCGCCGATTGCCTAGCCACCGGACATTATGTGCAACGGCAGCTAGATGAGGACGGACAAGCAAGGCTCTATTGCGGGGCAGACACAAGCAAAGACCAATCCTATTTCCTATTCGCCACCACGCCAGAACAATTAAATTATCTGCGCTTTCCGTTGGGGGCGATAAGCAAGGCGGAAACGCGGGAACACGCGCGCAGATTGGGGCTAAAATTGGCAGAAAAAGCCGATAGCCAAGATATATGCTTCGTCCCCCAAGGCAAATACGGCGACCTAGTGCGAAAACTCCGCCCGGGCGCGATTGAAGCAGGCGATATTGTGGATACGACGGGCAAGGTATTAGGGCAACACGAAGGCGTGATAGATTTCACCATAGGGCAAAGAAAAGGGCTAGGCATAGGCGGACGCGGCACCGGCATCGATGAAAACACCCCATTATATGTGGTCGCCATCCGCCCCGAACACCGCCAAGTCGTAGTAGGACACAAAGAAGACCTAGCCTGTGTTGAAGTAGTGTTGCGCGACATAAATTGGCTAGGGCAAGGCGCGATGATAGGGCGCAAAGTGCTCGCAAGGTTAAGGAACACGGCACCGGCAGAACCAGCAGAAGTCACCGCATGGGAAGCGGGCGCGGGCGGAGACACGGGCGGCGGGAGCGCGGTAGTGCGCCTACTAACCCCCCAATACGGCATAGCAACAGGACAAGCAGCCGCAATTTATGACAGGAAAGATAAGGCATGGCTATTAGGCGGCGGCTGGATAGCAGAAGCCAAACAAAGAATGGCACTTGACGAAAAGCAGAGCAGTTAGCGGTTTTGTCGGAATGCGCCTTGGACGATGCGGTCCATCACCATTGCTAGGAAAAGAATGGCAAAGCCGCCCAACAATCCCGGGCCTTTGGCGGCGTATTGTAGGGCTTCAAGAATTTCCTTACCCAATCCACCACCGCCAATCAATGAGATGATAACCACCATAGACAGACACATCAAAATGGTTTGATTCACCCCTGTCATAATTGATGGCAATGCTAGCGGAATTTCCACATCTTTTAACAATTGCCAACGTGACGCACCGAATGCAACCGCCGCTTCCTTGATGCTTTCAGGGACACCGCGCATCCCTAGTGCCGTCAGACGAATCACCGGCGGCATCCCAAAAATGATTGTTGCCAGAATTCCCGGCGGGTTGCCTGTGCCGAAAAAGGCTATAATCGGTATCAAATAAACAAATGCCGGGAGCGTTTGCATGAGGTCTAAAACTGGCTCGGCGGCGGTATAGGCACGGCGCGATTTGCCAAACCAAATTCCCAAAGGAATGCCAATCACCACGCATAATAACACCGATGCGCCAACCAAGGCGACGGTTTCCATCGCCACCGCCCAATAGCCAAGCAAGGCAATATAGGCAAGCGATGCCGCCGTGAAAATAGCAACGCGCGGTCCCGCCGACCGCCATGCCGTCACGCATATAATCAGCATCACAACCGGCCATGGCGAGCCTATCAGGGCGAGCGTCAGCCCATCCAAAACCGCGCGCACAGCGGCGACCACACCATTAAACACATCGCCCCCCGCAAGCGCCGCCGCATCAATGCGCGCTTCCATCCAATCGGCTAAAGCGGAAAAGAGCGTGCCTTTACCTTCACCCAAAACGAGATTGGACACGGCTTGTTCAGGGAAAGCGTCCAAGAATAAAAAATTCGTATTGACGGTGAATTTGAAAATGATAAGCGGGGCGATGGCGGCGGTCAGCACCACGCCTAGAATGATATTACGCATCTGCCGCCCGCTTTCTACTTTACTCGGGTCAATGCGCCAGTTGGAATAGCGCTTTTCATAAACCGAATTGGCAATGAATCCTTGCAGTGCTTTGACGATGACAAGCAGAAATAGCCCCGTCATTAAAATCATCGGTGCCTCGGCTTGCATAGCGTTGGCTTGGGCGAAACTATTATCCGCCGCTTTTTGCAGATTGGCGGCGAGGGTGGTGAAGCGGTCAATATCGGCTTGTTCGGTTGCCGCAGACGCGCGGTCAAGCATTTGTTGCACGCGTGCCTGTTGCCGTTCCGCCCTTTCAAGCAACTCCGCCCCGGGATTGCCCCAAATACCGCGCCCGATTTGAACCCACGCAAATATCTCAAGAATCAGAAACGACCAGAACATCCCCCAAATGGCACGGCTCGCCGCCCAGATAGGACCGCATAGCGCGGCAAAGATATTAAAAGTGTTTGGCATCACCCCGGTTGCGTTATGAATTTTGTGGAACGCCGCGACATAAGCATCGCCGTTCGCCCCTACAAATTCGCGGATTGAGGCATCAAGTTCCTCATGATCAACTTCAATATCGGATGCTGCCGTGACTTTGATTTCTTCTTGTGGCTCAGTCATTTTCACCTCCCCCATCTTTGCCACCTTGAATCCCGCGTAGAAGCCGTGCTTTATCAACGACGCCGACATCTTTGTTGTTCTCTGTGATGATGATTGGCGAATAGGTTTCAACGGACAGGTCAATGAGTTGGTCTAAATCGGCGTTCTCATCGGCACGGGGGGCATCGTCTAATGCGCGGTCATCATTCGCCAAAAATTCTTTAATCGGTATCATAATGGAATGCGCTTTGACGAGTTTTAGTTTTGAAATTCCCTGAACGAATTCGCGCACATAATCATCGGCGGGATTCATAACAATTTCTTCAGGCGTTCCAATTTGCACAATGACCCCATCTTTCATGATGGCAATGCGATGCCCGATGCGGATGGCTTCGTCAAGATCGTGGGTGATGAAAAGCGTGGTTTTTTTGAGTTGCGCGACTAGGGCTTTGAATTGATCCTGTAATTGCAGACGAATGAGTGGATCTAAAGCGGAAAAAGGTTCATCCATCAGTAGAATTTCGGGGTCTGACGCCAATGCCCGTGCGATGCCTACACGTTGTTGCATCCCGCCCGAAAGCTCGCTAGGCAGGCGGTCTTCATAGCCTGTTAAATCAACCAACCCCAACGCATGGTCAGAAATAGCCCAGCGTTTTGATTTTGACACTTTTCGGATTTCAAGGGGGTATGCAACATTATCGCGCACCGTCCTATGGGGCATCAGTGCCATGTGTTGAAACACCATGCCGATTTGCTCTGCCCGAATGCGACGCAATGCGCTATCGGATACGGCGGAAACATCATGCCCGAGGATTTCAATTTTCCCTGCGGTCGGGTCTATTAGGCGATTGACATGGCGGACGAGCGTTGATTTGCCCGAACCCGATAAGCCCATGATACAAAATATCTCACCCCGCGAGACTTCAAAACTAGCGCTTTGCACGCCGACTACACAGCCAAAACGTTCAAGGACTTCGGGTTTGCCGATACCTTCTTTTTTGACGGTTGCCATGGCTTCGTTGGCACGGTCGCCGAAAATCTTCCAAACATCGGTCAGTTTAACAACAGCATCACTCATATAAATCTCTCGCGGTTGCAGTTAGGCTACCGCCAAAGCGGTAGCCTGTCTATAACAAAGATCAAATACGCACAAGATGTTAGTTAGACAGCCAGCGCAAAATATCATCTTCATTATCTGCAACCCATTGCTTGGCATAGGCAAGGGGTTCTTGACCATCAATGACCAAAGCAAAGGTCATGCCCGAAACCGTTTGCGTGTCAAATTTCATATTTGACAGAAGCGTTGCGACATCGGGATAGTCTTTTTCCAGCGATTTTGCGTAATGGATATGCAGATACGCCGAATCCCATGCAACAGGCGCACTGGATTCTTCAAGCCAGTTTGCCGAATCGGTAGGTTGCGTTACATTCCATTTTGCTGGGTCATAGTCTGGTTCTTCAAGAACAGCGAGATCATGCAACTCAAACACATAATGCGGGGTATAGCAAAATCCCGCCCATGGTTTACCCGCCTTGATGGCATCGCCTAACTGACCATAAGCAACCGTCTCATCAATCGCCGTCAGCGTGAAAGTTTGGTCATAGCCATAGGATTTGGCACGGATTTTTTCAACATTGGTTGAAGCCCAGCCCGGCACGCCAATCCATAACTCGCCCTGACCATCGCCATCGCTGTCAAAGATTGCGGCAATGTCGGGGTTGGTTAGGTCGTTGATGGACGTGATGCCGTGGGCATCGGCAGTGGCTTGGTCAACGCACATGCCTTGAAAGGATTCAACGCCATTGCTGTTGATTTCCACTGTGCCCTTATCCTTCACGAATTTATCGTGGAGGTTTTGTTGGTTCGGTAGCCAGACTTCGGGATGGACGTGCATGGCACCCGAATCCATGGCTTCAAATATGATGGGGTTAGTGCCGTTCTGCAATTCAACCTCATAGCCGAGGTTTTGTTCAATGGCAACTTTCATAATATGCGCGGCGGCATTGATGGAAGGCCAGTTGCCAACCCCAATCACGATATCGGCAGCAAACACCGGCGATGTGATTAGCACGGTGCCACTGACTAGTATGGTTTTTAGCATTTTCATTGATTTCTCCCTATTTCAGTTGTTCTATCAGGTTAACGGCTGAGAAAAAATTGATAAGCGAAATTTTATGCAGACTATATTCAAAAAAATTGAACTTAGTTAGAGGTTGCAGCTTTGAGCCTATCAACATGGCTTTGAAACCAGCCCCATCTTTGGGCGGCGGTATCATTGACCACGAGGCATTTTTTGCGGGTATAGACGGGCGCATCAAACAGGGGAAAAATCCGACCATCACGCACGAATCGCCCCGCCAATGCCTCAGGCAAATACGCCGAGCCACCATTTTCAAGGATGAATTGGAGCGCCCACCATGAACTATCAAAACTAATCCGTGCCACATCGGCATCGTGATAGGATTCGGCGTGCATCCGACGATAATCACTGCCGTGATCCACAAAAATATAATCGGGATTGCCAGTAATCGGCGCATCTTGCCTATCCGCATAGAGAATGAGACGCTCGGCGGGTAGTTCGTGGATTGTCTGATTGCCTCGGGTGACGGCTTCATAGGTGAGGATGACATCAACCGAACCTTCAAGAAGCCATTTTTCCAAATCTTGCGTCCCGCCCTGACGCATGGAAAGGATAATTTCGGGATGGTTTGAAAAAATATCATAGCAGAATTGCCGTCCAGTCCCGTGCCACAATTCACGGTCGCAACCAAAAGTGCACACCGTATCAAGCCCAGCGGGGAGGGAGGTTTCAAATTTTGCCTGTCGCCACAACCCACACATGATGCGGGCATAACTAAGCAATTTCGTGCCAGCAGGGGTGAGGGTGACCCCAGATTTTTGCCGATTCAGCAATATCTGCCCGATTTCTTGCTCTAAGGTTTTTAGGCGCGCCGTCACGGTGGATTGCGTGACGTTCATGCGTTGCGATGCGCGCACAAGGCTACCCGTTTCAACAATGGCGATGAAGGTTTGGAGCGAAACGATGTTCATAAAGCACCTCAAGTAAATTCAAATTTTTTGCATTTATGCAGAAAAACTATTCACTATCAAGCATTGAATTTTTATGACAATCTCCACCGCATCAACGAATTTTCGCAATTTAAGGGAGGGAGGCGATGATTCGAAACACTAAAAAACTCGTGTCTCGTGACCATTTTATTGCTGCCATGCGTCAGGTTGCTTCCTCAGTGACTGTGGTGACAACCGATGGTGTTGCGGGGCTTTATGGGGCTACGGTGAGTGCGTTCTCATCGGTGTCGGCAGACCCGCCAACGGTGCTGATTTGTCTTTTTGCTGAGAGCCGTATTGCTAAATCGGTCACGGAAAATGCGGTTTTTTGCGTCAATGTGCTTTCCGAGGAGGATAGTGAGATTGCCGACCGCTTTGCCGGACGCCACGATGATTGGGTTGAAGACCGCTTTGCCGGGATTGATTGCTATGGCAAGGCGGGGACGGCACCGCAGATTAACGGCGCGACAGCGTTTCGTTGCGATGTGCAACAGACCATGCGCTCGGGGAGCCATCTGATTGTTTTAGGACACGTGCGCGACGTGTTGGCTGGCACATCTAGCCCTCTGACTTATCGTGATGGCAGTTATCATCGGCTGTTGCCCAAAACCGAACAAGCGCTGGCATCGGCAAATTCGGGAAACATCAAAAGTTATAAAATGTTGATTGATGGGGAATGGGTGGCGGCTTCGGATGGCAAATCTTTCCCCAGCATGAATCCTGCCACCGGGGCAAATTGGGCAGAAATCCCCGAAGCCAGCACCGAAGATGTTGATCGCGCGGTCAAGGCGGCGCATCGTGCCTGTTATGAAGGCGCGTGGGCGCGTATGTCGGCGACCCAGCGTGGGCATTGTTTGCGGCATCTGGCGGATCTGTTGGCGGAACATTCCGAACGCCTTGGCGAGGTGGAAACCCGCGACACCGGAAAAATGTTCAAAGAAACACGCTGGCAGGCAAAATATATCAGTGAATTTTATCACTTCTTTGCTGGGGCGGCGGATAAAATTAACGGCGAAACCTTGCCTATTGATAAACCAGATATGTTTGTATTTACCAACCGCGAACCGCTAGGGGTGATTGCGGCGGTGGTGCCATGGAATTCGCAACTTTTTCTGTCGGCGGTGAAAATTGGTCCGGCACTGGCGGCGGGTAATGCGGTGGTGCTCA
Organism: uncultured Alphaproteobacteria bacterium; assembly: GCA_958431225.1. Classification (GTDB taxonomy): domain Bacteria; phylum Pseudomonadota; class Alphaproteobacteria; order Puniceispirillales; family UBA1172; genus UBA12202. The sequence goes on from OY288107.1 coordinate 1,519,169, forward strand.
AAGCCTCCGAACACGCCTCCGCCGCTATGTTGGAATTCGGCGCGCTGATTGCCGAAGCGGGGATACCCGATGGCGTCGTCAATATCATAACCGGGCATGGCACCCCTTGCGGTAAGGCGCTGACCGCGCATCCACTTGTGGCGCGGGTTTCCTTTACTGGCGGGGCGGAATCAGCGCGCCATGTCATCGGCAATACCCGCGAGAATTTTGCGGAAATCAGTCTGGAATTAGGCGGAAAATCGCCTTTCATCGTCTTTGATGATGCGGATATTGAAAGCGCGGTGAATGGTGCTGTTTCGGGGATATTTGGGGCATCAGGTCAAAGCTGTGTTGCTGGCTCGCGCCTCATCATCCATGCGGATATTGCTGATATGTTTTTGGAACGGCTTGCCGCTATTGCCAATGGTGCAAAAATCGGCGACCCGATGGCAGAAGAAACCGAGATGGGCCCGCTTTGCACCCATGGGCAGATTGAAAATATTGAACGTGAAATCGCACAAGCGGTCAAAGAGGGCGGGAAAATTATCTGTGGCGGCAAGCGCGCTGATGCCGGTTCCGCGCTTTATTTTCAGCCGACCATCATTGATTGCCCGTCGCCTGATTTGCATATTGTTGATACGGAACTTTTTGGTCCAGTGTTGTCGGTTCTGCGCTTTCAAACCGAAGAAGAAGCCTTGGCGCTTGCCAATGATACGGTGCATGGGTTGGCGGCAGGTATTTTCACCCGCGATAATGCGCGCGCGCACCGCATGAGCCGCTTGGTGCGCGCTGGAATCATCTGGGTCAATACCTATCGCGCTGTTTCCCCCATCGCTGAATTCGGCGGTATGAAAAACTCGGGCTATGGGCGCGAAAGCGGGTTTCAAGCCGTCTATGATTACACGCGCCCTAAAACAATCTGGGTCAATACATCATCCGAACCACTAGGTAGCCAATTCGTGGCACGCTAAACCAAAGGAGCATGATATGAAATTTCAATTAGCAATCAATCTGGAACGCATAACCCCCGACACCGACATGAATAAGGTGCGCGACCATACGTTAGAAATGGTAAAAATGGCAGATGCCGCAGGATTTGAAATCGCATGGGCGGCAGAACATCACGCCATGGAAATGACCATCGCACCTAACCCGTTTCAGATTCTAACATGGTGGGGGATGCACGCCAAAAATATCCGTCTTGGTGTTGGCGTGGTCAATGCCGCCTATTGGCATCCCATCAATCTAGCAGGCGAAGCCGCGTTTCTTGACCTGATTAGCGATGGGCGGTTGGAATTTGGCATCGGCTCAGGTGCTTATCAGCGCGAATTTGACCGCATGAAACCCGGTCTTGACCAAAAAGATAGTTGGAAATATATGCAGGAAATGTTGCCGGTGGTGCGCGCGCTTTGGCAGGGCGATTATGAACATAACGGCACTTATTGGCAATTCCCGCGCGCTACCTCTTGCCCGAAACCTGTGCAGAAAGACGTGCCGATTTGGGTCGCCGCGCGGTCGCCGATTACCTTTGATTATGCGGTTGCTAATCATTGCAATATCATGTCTTGGCCTTTGACGATGCCGATGGCTGAAGCAGAAGCCTATCGCGCGCGCCTTGATGATGCGATTGCTAAACATGGTAGTAATTACAATGGACGCTGGGTGATGATGCGTCATGCGGCGGTCTATGAAACTGATTCAGACCGCCAGAATGCACTACAATCCGTGCGCGTCCAGCTGAGCCAATTCGGGAATTTAATGACCCAAAGCGGCGATGTTATCAACGGCTTTCCTGAGCAAATTCCGCCAGAAAAATTAGAAGGCAATTTCCGCTATGACCCGGCAACGCTTGAAGAAAATCTTTTGTTCGGGACGCCAGATCAAGTCGTGGAAAAACTCAAACTCTATGAAAAACTTGGGCTAGACGGCTTCATTTATTACGCATCAATGGGCATGGATATGGAACAGCAAAAACGTTCCCTGCAACTATTCATTGATAAAGTGATTCCCAAATTGAAAAAGGAGCAGATTGCTCATGTCGGTTAATATGATGGGGGCAGGGGTTTGATGGCACATATTGAAGGCACAGAGTATGATATTTTCGGGGCTGAGGATGCACCGATTGTCGTGCTGATTCACGGGCTAGGGCTCACCCGCGCTAGCACATGGGGGGCGATTATCCCCATTCTAGCACAGCGATTCCGCGTGGTCAGTTATGACTTATTAGGGCATGGCGCATCCGCGCTGCCAAAAGGTGCGGTGACACTTGCCGCGCTTAGTCATCAGCTATTCGCACTATTGGATGCGTTGGGGGTTGAACAGGCGGCACTGGTTGGATTTTCTCTAGGCGGGATGATTAACCGCCGCTGTGCCATGGATTGCCCTGAACGGGTGACGGCACTTGCCATCTTGAACGCGCCTCATGACCGCGGGGAGGCGCAACAGCGCCTTGTTGAAGCAAGGGCGCGCGACACCGCAGAGGGCGGGCCCGAAGCGGGAATTGATGAAACATTAGCGCGGTGGTTCACGCAAAATTTTCGCGCTGACCACCCCGAACAAGTCAATGCAATCCGCAAAATTTTACTCGCCAACGATGCGGAAAATTACGCGGCGCACCGACAAGTTCTAGCCGCAGGCGTGCATGAACTCATTGCGCCCGCACCACCATTAGCGCTGCCGATGCTGGTGATGACTTGTGAATTTGACACTGGCTCAACGCCTGAGATGACCCACGCCATCGCCCGCGAGACCGAAAATGCCGAAACCATCATCGTGCCACAACTCCAACATTTAGGGCTAATAGAAAAGCCCGAAGCGTTTTCCAAGCCAATCGCCGATTTTCTTAACCGCGCCCTGAAATGAACAATGAGGCATGAACAATGAGGATAATAATATGACACAGATTTCTGGAGGACAAGCCGCCGTAGAGGCACTCAAAGCCGAGGATACAAAATTCGTTTTCGGGCTCATCGGCTCGGCAACCATGGAGATATTTGATGCCCTCTATGATGCCAAGAATATCAATTTTATCGGCGTGCATGATGAACGCACTGGGGCGCATATAGCCGATGGCTATGCACGTGCTTCGGGGCGGGTTGGCGTGGTGCTGGCGGGGCAGAATGGACCCGGCGTCACCAATCTAGTAACCGGGCTGGCACAAGCCAAAGCGGCTTATACGCCTATCGTTTCCATCGGTGGGGCGTTGGCATCGGGGCATGTCTATCGTGATGCGTTTCAAGAAGTTGACCAACAAGCCCTATTCGCACCAATCACCAAAAAAACATGGACAGCACCATCAACAGAACGCATACCAGAATTGATACAAGAAGCGTTCCGCGTAGCCAACGCCCCCCGCAAAGGACCCGTGCATTTGAATCTACCAAGGGATGTGCTGGCGGGACAAGCGGAGTTTTCCTCTGCCCCCAAACCCAATCGCTATCGTCCGCTAGGGGCGGTGGCGGCGGCGGAGGATTTAATTAAGCAAGCGGCAGAGATGCTGGCAGGGGCGGCGCGTCCTGTCATCATGGTGGGCGGCGGCATAAAGAATACCGGCACTGGTGACCGCGCCATTGCTTTGGCAGAGGCTTTTCATGCGCCACTAGTTTCGTCCCCGGGGCATGGGGATGCGATTCCGTTCGGTCATCCATTGAACGCCGGACAAATGGGACCGCGCGGCAACGAAGTGGCATCGCGCCTGATGAAAGAAGCCGATGTGATTTTAGCACTCGGCACGCGCATCGGTTTCAACGCGACATTTTATAGTTATGACAACATCAACCGAAACGCCGCGATTATCCATGTGGAACAAGAGCCAACAGCAATCGGGCGTTATTTCCCTGTGGAACTTGGGATATGGGGCGATGCGCCGATAGTAGCCGACCAATTACGCAATGCGGCAGAAAAATTAGCACGGCAGAATAAAGCAGAAGCATGGACAGAAAATTACAAAGCCGAACGTCAGGCATTCCTAGCCAAGCGCGATGCCGAGGCGGACATGACGAATGCGGTGATTCAACCATCGGGGCTTTTCAAAACCTTGCGCGATGTTGCACCGAAAGATGCGGCTTATACTATGGATGCGGGGACTTTATGTTTGCAGGCGACGGACAATCTAAATTACTGGCAGCCAAAAAGCCTATTCACGCCCCTAGATTTCGGCTTAGTAGGCTTTTCTTTCGCGGCGGGGTTGGGGGTAAAACTCGCCTGTCCCGAACGTCCGGTGATTAGTTTGATGGGTGATGGCGGCTTTGGCATGACGACCTCAGAATTATCAACGGCGGTGGATTATGGTATCAACACGGTGACCATTGTGATGAATAATGGGTGTTGGGGGGCGGAAAAAGCCTATCAGAGGGATTTTTTCAACGGGCGTTATATCGGCGCGGATATTTCTAGCCCGCCTTTTGATAGGTTGGCAGAACTTTACGGAGCGAAAGGTTATAGAGCCGAAACATTAGCACAAACGGCGGAGGCGATTGAAGCAGCACTAGCCTGCGGCAAACCCGCCGTGATTGACGTGATGGTAGACCCATCCGCACTCTATTCATTTCGCCGCGATAGTTTCAAACATAGGGGAGGCTAATATGGCAGAAGAACATGATCGCGCGATGATGGAAAACCTCTATTGGTGGGGGATTCCGACCATGTTCCGCTGTCCGCAAGGGGCGGCGGAAGGGCAGGATATCGCGCTCGTAGGCGTGCCGCATTCCACAGGCAATGGCACAACCGAACGCGACCAACACCTAGCCCCGCGCGCCTTGCGCCATGTATCTGCGGTGCAACGGCGGGTGCATTCGGTGTTCGGCATAGACCCATGGAAAGCGGCACGGATAGCCGATATAGGCGATGTGCCTTTCCCGCGCGCGAATGATAACGAGGATTGCATCGCACGCATTACCGATTTCTATCATCAAATAGATAAAGCCGGCGCGCGCCCTGTATCAATAGGCGGCGACCATTCCATCACCGGCGGCATTGTGCAAGCATTAGGGTGCGGGAATCTAGCAGGCGGCGCGCCGATAAGTTTTTTACATCTGGACGCGCATACGGACGTCTTCACCAAAGTGGATCATTTTCTAGGCGCGAAAAAATCGGCAGCGCATTGGGGGGCGTATCTGGCAGATCAAGGAAAGGTGAATCCGCGCCGTTCCATGCAGATAGGCTTACGCGGGCATCCCCGCACGCTAGACTGGCTCCAACCATCGTATGATTACGGCTATAATATAGTAACGATGCAGGAATTCCGCCAGCGCGGTTTAGAGGATGTAATCAAACAAACGCGCGAAGTTTTAGAAGGTAGCCCAGTCTATATCACCTTTGACCTAGACTGCCTAGACCCGACAATAGCCCCAGCCGTGTCAAATTTAGAACCCGGCGAAAAGGGCTTTGACATAGACGAGGCGGTAGGGCTAATAAGGGCAGCGCGCGGCTTAAACATAATAGGCGGAGACGTAGTCTGCATGATGCCAACAAAAGACAACCCCAACAACATAACAGCACTAACAGCAGCAGCAATCATGTTTGAAATGATCGCAATGATCGCAGAAAACAAGAAATAAGAAACGATTCCACTTGACGAAAAGCAAGCCATAGCATAAGAAAACCCATCCCAAGGCGGAGTAGCTCAGCTGGTTAGAGCAGCGGAATCATAATCCGCGTGTCGGGGGTTCAAGTCCCTCCTCCGCTACCATTTTTTGGCATAGTAGTAAGTGCAAGCAACGCAGAATGGGGGAATGAGGCAAATGAAATATCTTATATTATCCGCAGTGTGTCTATGCTTCTTTGCTAGCGACGCTTTTGCACATGGTGGCGGCTTAAATTCTGAAGGATGCCATAATAATAGGAAAACAGGTGGCTACCATTGCCATCGTTCAGGTGGGTATTCTCCATCCCCAAGACCTTCCACGCCTTTGCCTAATGCGAAAAAAATCTGTGAGGAGCTTGGATTTAGAGTAGGGACGAGCAACTATGAAGAATGCGTTTTGACTATACTGAAGAACGCACAATAGAATGTTGTTTTTGTGTGGATGTGAGTTTGGATAAAAGTATCAATTTATTAGTTTCTGCGTTAAAATGTGATGTTATGTTGACGACAGAAATCATGAAAATTAAGGCATGTAATATTAAAATGTTCAGCAACATCGGGTATTTTTACTTCTTTTTTAGACCCATTTGCACTTTTTTCATAGGTTACAATTCCATAACCATAATGTAATGCAGCGGCTATTAGCCAAGCATCGGCGGTGTTTAGAAAGTGATCCCGAGAGTTGGTGTCATCATAGGTTTCTTCTACATAATTCACAACTCTGCGATATTCTTGCTGTATTGATTCAAGATTCGTATCAATAAAGAATCCGTTTGCTTTTTGTTGTTTCGCCCAAGAATAAAGAGCCTTATTGTTTCTATCTATTTCATTATAGACATGAATTATGCTTTTTACATTTATGGCTTGATTTCGATTTGCTAGCAATTTCCATATACTTACGTGAATGTCTAATGGAGTGTAATGATCGTGTTGAATAAATATATTTGTATCAAGTAGAAACATTTCTTTTTACTCCACTCAAAAAATCGCTTACTCCTTTTATTGTTGATGGACTATTGACACCAAGTAATTGGCATGCTTCAGATAATAGAAGGTTATTTTTTTCAGTTTCACCGATGACAGATTCTACGAAATGTTTGCCGTTACGTGCAATGAGGACGTTGTAAAAATTCGGTCCACTGCCACTTTGATCACTTTCCTCTGTAAATTGATCAGGGCTATTTGCTCTGATTCTGGATTTATACATATCTATAAGTGAGCGATATTCTTGCTCACTTTTTATAATGCCAGAATAAAAACTTTTACGTGCTACAACAAACCTACTTACCCCATAATACTCGTAAAGTCTCTCGATGTTATTTTCGGGACTGTCAGAGGTAGTCCATTTCAATTGCAGGGAATCTTCAGGGACGAGAATTTCTGAAGCCACTTCATCGCAAAGGGCTTCTATTTCGCTCTCTTTATCAATATGTTCGCCATCGTCACTATGGTTTGAAATGCCCTCTGAGCCAACCCAAATGTGTGCTAATTCATGAGCTAAGGTAAAAATTTTGGGGGCATCTTGAAGTTTTGAATTTACCCAAATTAGAGGATAATAGTCGCTTTTTAAAGCAAGCCCCTTGCTTGTTCGTGGACTTATCGATCTCGTAGCATTAGAACCAACACAACTAGTCTGTATGAGCCAGATGTTAGACTTTATTACTTTATTTTTGAACATATTCCAAAAATGGGACGGGTTGCTTCTTCCTATTTCATCTTGCGGAACGCCTAGCCGTAGATAAGTGGAAATATCCCTTGCTATATCCTTGCTATTATTATTGCGAGTGAATTTTGATTGGAATTCTCCGCTATGCACATTAAAATTAATCACCCCGAGATAATTTTCGTACCAATTCTTCTTATAAAGAAACGATTTTACTAGCCCATTCAGGTGAAGCTCTTCGAGCGTATCTTTGTTTTTTGCCCACCCGCCTCTAAAATCCGCGACATGTGGGGGTAGCTCGGGTATTTTGTTTAAGTATAGATAACCAAAAGGGATGTATGTTTTTTTTGCAAATTTGCGTGCGTTATTCATGGTTGGGAGTGCAGTTCCGTTCTCCCAATCCCTAACATTACTAACATCGACCCGCAATTCTTCCGCAATTTTTTCGACAGAAAAACCGCACCGCTTTCGTGCCCATTTCAAGATTTCTGGTGTGACATAAGCTACAGACATAGGAAACTCCTCTATCAAGTTTCAATGTATCATAAATCATACTTGAATCTTGTAGCAAGGAAAAATTTATATTTTTGTTTTTTTGAGGCGATTGTTGCCACTCAACCAACCCCAAAATCCCCCGCAACCTCAAACCACTACCCAAACTGCCGCGCCATGAAATCTAGCAGCTGTTCTGGGTGGTGGTTGAAATATCGATACGCGTCAAAGCGCATTCCTGTGCCGAAGTTGTTTGGATGCTCGGGGCCTATCCAGATTATTTCGTTTTTGGTTTTTGTTGCGTTGATGATTTCTTGGATGTCGTTTTGGCCGGTCTCTGGGTTGAAGGTGTATTGGTCTTTTTCTACTTGTGCGAAGAGGATTGGGACTGTTACGCTTGGGACTGATTCTGCGGCGTTGGCGAAGCCGAAGCCGTGTTTTTTTCTTTGGGTTTCTAGCACGCGGTCTACTAAATCAAGCCCTATTTTGGCGCGGATGAAGCGGTCGGTCATTTTGTAGGATAGGGTTGGCTGGTTGGCTACTAGCGCTTTGATTTGCGGGTTGGCAAAAAGTTTGGGATCTTTTTGCCATGCTAGGAAAGTGGCGTTTGCGCCCATGCATTGCGACATGAAAATGATTTTGTCATCGCCGAATTCTTTGTGTGCTAGGACGTATTTTAATGAGGCTACTACGTCCTGCCACTCGGTTACGCCTACTCCTGCTGGTGCTTCCTTGCCTTTGGTGGTGCGCCCTAATCCGCCGTCGCTGTCGCCTTGCCCGCGGTGGTCATACATCACTACGTTATAGCCGGCGTCGTGTAGATGTTTTACCATTGGCAGGAATTCCGCCGGAACGCCGTCTAAACCTTTTTCGGAACCAAAGCGTGTTGTCGTCAGGGGATGGTTGAGAATGATAGTCCGGTCCGATGGCACCCCCGCCGGAATTTCCCACGCACTCAGCCGTATTTGGTCGTCGGTTATAATATCAACATCGCTATATGCCATGCCGTAATCGCTTGGCGTTTTGGGATTGTCTAGCCTGCTCGGGGCTACCCGCATTTTGACGATTTGATTAGCAAGAAGCGTATCCCGCATCCCCATCGGATTCAAGAACCAAAACCCCGCGACTAACACCATAATGCTCACAATAGTGCCGAATAGATAAAGTATAATTTTCCTCATTTTCATCTCCATATTTTCAATGTAGATTCATACTAGCATAGATTGACGCCATCGCGCTAGTGTTAAGTAAAAATTTGCGCGCTTAACAGGTTTGCCTAACAGAATTACCCGCAATTTATCTGCCGGTTTACTCCCAATTTTAGAGCGCTTCAACCGCCCGAATCCGCCCGTTTTTTTCTTGTTCTTTGTCTTTTTCTTAGCATTATTTTTTGCCTTCTTTCCTTTGGGGATTGGTTTCTTTTTTGGTTTTTTGTGTTCGGGTTTGTGTGTTTTTGTTTGGGGGTGTTTTGGCTGTGTGCTTGGGGGTGCGAAGGTTATTGCTTTGCCGGTTAGGCCGGCGCGGCCGGTTCTGCCTATGCGGTGGGTGTGGGCTTCTTTGGTGTCGGCTGGGTCGAAGTTTATTACCAATCCTATACCAGCGACATCTATGCCCCGTGCTGCTACGTCGGTGGCTATTAGGGCTTGTAATTTTCCTTTTCGGAATTGATTTAGCACTTTTTGGCGGGTGTTTTGGCGCATGTCTCCGTGGAGTGCGTCGGTGGCGAAACCCTTTTTTTGCAGTGCGCGCGCTAGTGTGTCGGCGCGACGTTTTGTTCTTATGAAGACTAATAATTGTTCTTGTTCGTGTGCGCGTAAAATTTCAATTAATGTGGCGCGTTTTTCGCTTTCTTCTATTTTTAATACTTGTTGTTGTATCTGTGCGCCGCTGTTTTTGGTTTCTGGTGCTTTGATTTCTATGGGGTTTTTCAAAAATTGTTTGGTTAATTTTTGTATCTGCGGGGGCATTGTTGCTGAAAATAGCATAGTCTGTCTTGGGCTAGGTAGGGCTTGGGCTATGCGTTTCATGGCTGGGTAGAATCCTAGGTCTAACATATGGTCTGCCTCATCCAATATGAAATGTGTTATGCGGTCAAATTGCATGATTTTGCGTTCTACCAAATCTTCTAATCGCCCCGGGGTTGCTACTACAATATCTATACCTCTTTTTAGGTCACGAATCTGCGGGTCATAACGTGCGCCGCCGAAAATTGCTGTATGTCTTATATTTAAGTCCATGGCTAGTTGTCTTAGATTTTCGCGTATCTGCATGGCTAGCTCGCGGGTGGGGGCTAGGATTAATGCGGTGGGGGATTCTCCCGCGCGGGTTGGTTTGGCTTTTAATAAATGCTCTAATAATGGTAATAGGAAGGCGGCGGTTTTGCCGGTTCCTGTTTGGGCTAGCCCTACTAAATCGCGTCCTGCTAACAGGGGCGGGATGGCTAGGTTTTGTATCGGTGTTGGCGTGGTGAATTCTAGGCGCGCTAATGCCTCTAACAGATGGGCATCCAAGCCGAATTTACCAAAATCGCCGCCGTCCGCACCGCCCGCGCCGTCATCATTTGGGGGGGGCGGTTGGTTCATGCCTCATGCGCCGTGCGGCTATCTTGCGGTGCTTGTGCGCGGTCATTCAATGTGTAATCGCGTAGCACTTGGCAGACGCAGATGCGGTAATCGGTGAACAGATTTTCGCGTCCTTGTGCTTGGGCTTGGCGGTGTTCCACCACATTGCGCCACCGCGCCACCGCCGCTTCGTCTTCAAAATATGACACGGACAGATATTTTTCGGGGTTGGTCATGCTCTGGAATCGCTCAACGCTGATAAAGCCCTCCACCCCTTCCGCAAGCGGGCGCATCGCCGCCGCTATATCCATATAGTCATCCATATTTTTGGGAAAAACTTCAAAGATAACGGCAATCATTTCGCGCTCCTTTTGCATCGCATTGCTGGCTGACCTTGCGTCATTTTGTCACTAATGTAAAGTGCCTCTTTACAATCGCGCGCACACCGATTAAATTCTAGGGTGTATTTCAACCATTCTCCTATTGAAAGGGGTAAAATTATGACTGCATCGGCTTCTTTTTTTCCAACTTTATCGGGGCATATTCTGCCTAGATTATTTGCGGGGCATCCGATTACGCGCCAAGTGTTTTTGGTTTTGGCGGGTAGTGCGTTTATTGCGTTGCTGGCGCAATTTGTGATTCCTCTGCCATACACTCCGGTGCCGATTACTGGGCAGACTTTGGCGGTATTGCTGGTCGGCATGGCGCTGGGTCCGCGTCTTGGGGCATTGGCGGCGGTGGCTTATTGTATTGAAGGAATTTGGCTACCTGTTTTTGCCGGAGGAGCGACATGGGCGCATCCGGGGACGCTTTTCACCGGCGGCTATTTGATTGGCTTTATTGGCGGTGCGTATGTTGCTGGCTGGCTGGCGGAGCGCGGCTGGGACCGCACTATATTGACGACTGCGCTGGCGATGCTGATTGGTAATGTGGTGATTTATATTCCGGGGCTGTTGTGGCTTGGGTTTATGCTGTCGCCGGCACCGGTGGGCGAGGTGCTTTACAAGGGCGCGGTGCTATTTTTGGTGGGCGATGCGTTCAAAATAATGCTGGCGATGCTGCTATTCCCGAGCCTGTGGCGCCTCATCAATCGCTCCTGATTAACCGCTGATGCGTATCACGATTATTGGAACGGGTTATGTGGGTTTAGTTTCCGGGGCGTGTTTTTCGGAATTCGGCTTTCAGGTTATTTGCGTTGATCATGATGGCGACAAAATTGCTGGGCTAAACGGCGGCACTATACCGATTTATGAAAGCGGTTTAGATGATGTGGTGGCGCGCAATTTGGCATCGGGGCGCTTGCATTTTCAGACGGATATTGCCGGTGCGGTAGCGGGTGCGGATGCGGTTTTTATTGCGGTTGGCACGCCTGAACGTCGCGGTGATGGCGATGCGGATTTGAGTTATGTGCATCAAGCTGCGCGCGAAATTGCCCCGCATTTAGAGGGCTATACGCTGGTGGCGGTGAAATCCACGGTTCCTGTCGGCACGGGCGGGGAGGTGGCAGAAATTATCCGCAACCTTAACCCCCAAGCCGATTTTGATATCGCTTCAAATCCTGAATTTTTGCGTGAAGGTTCTGCGGTTGAGGATTTTATGCGCCCTGACCGCGTGGTGGTGGGGGTGGAAAACAGCCGCGCGCGTGAGGTGATGCAGCGGCTTTATCGTCCGTTGCTTCAACTGGAAACGCCGATTCTTTTCACCAATTTGGAAACTTCGGAACTCATTAAATACGGCGCGAATACGTTTTTGGCGACCAAGATTTCCTTCATCAATCAACTCGCCGATTTATGCGAGAAAGTCGGCGCCGATGTGCATGATGTTGCCAAGGGCATGGGGTTGGATAGTCGCATTGGTGCGGAATTTCTGCATGCGGGTCCGGGTTTTGGCGGTTCGTGCTTTCCTAAAGATACGCAAGCATTGGTGCGGATGGCGGCGGGGCATGATATTTCCATGAGCATCGTTGAAAATGTTGTGGCGTATAATGATGCGCGCAAAAAATCTATGGCGGGACGGATTATTGATGCGGCGGGGGGGGATGTTGCGGGTAAGGTGGTTGCTGTTTTGGGCTTGGCATTTAAGGCAGAAACCGATGATATGCGCGACAGCCCGGCGCTTGATATCATTCCGGCATTGTTAGAATCTGGGGCGCGGATTAAGGCGTATGACCCGGCGGCGATGGGGCGGGGTGCCGATTTTCTGCCCCCTGAGGTAGCCTATTGCCCCCAAGCCCAAGATGCGCTTATTGATGCCGATATTGTCGTGGTTATCACCGAATGGAATGAGTTTCGCGCGCTGTCGCCGCAGCTTCTAGCGGAGGTCATGGCGGGGGATGTCTTGGTGGATTTGCGAAACATTTTTGACCCCGAGGCGGTGAGGAAAGCGGGGTTGAAATTGGTGAATATCGGGCGTATGACTGGTGATAAAGGGGAGGGAAACTAATGCGTTCATCCATCCACGCACACTTAACCGCCGCCGCTGGCATTATGGAAGCAACCGCAGAGGCTTGCGTTGCGCCTGCTGAAGATGCGGCAAGGGCGATTGCGGAATCGCTCAAAAATGGCGGTAAGTTGCTGCTGTGCGGCAATGGCGGCTCGGCGGCGGACGCGCAACATTTAGCCGCCGAATTTGTAGCAACCCTAGACCATAACAACCCCCGCCAAGCCCTCGCCGCCATCGCGCTCACCACCGATACATCGTTCCTGACGGCGTATGCGAATGATTTCGGCTTTGAGGGGGTGTTTGAACGCCAAATTGAAGCCCTCGGGAAAAAGGGCGATGTGCTGATTGGGCTTTCCACGAGTGGCAATTCAGCAAATGTGGTGCGGGGGATGGAAGCCGCGCGCAAACAGGGCATCACCACCATCGCTATGACCGGCGGCAAGGGCGGGAAATTGGCGGGGTGCGCGGATATCACCATCGCCGTGCCGAGCCAATCCACCGCGCATATCCAAGAATGTCATATTGCTTTGGGGCATGCGATTACGGCACTGGTAGAAAATTTGATGGCTTCGTGATGGACAGACAATTTCCGGTCCATTTGATTTGATGGAGTGGAAAAATTAGGAATTAGTGGCGGTCTATTCTGTTTCTTCTTGTGTAGAATGCGTTTCCGGGCACCATGCTCCATTTTGGATTAGTATAAAGACATTCTGGTTGGTATTTCTTTTTATTGTTATCTTTTGGGCGATATCCGAGTGCTATTGCAATTGTGATGATTCCAGATACTGTTGCTATTATGAATAGTCCGTTTTGGGCATATTTTGTGTCTGCAAAAAGAAAGATTGCGGCAAAGAGGAATATGATTGTCATGATTGCGGGTTGTATGATGTGTTTCCACATAGGTGTGGTATCTTGTTGAACTTCACTTTCCAGATTAGGATCGGTTTGTTCAACAATTTTTTCATTTTTTGTTTGCGTTTTTTGGGTTGCCATTTTATACTCCGTCATGCGGTTGAAATTAACCGCTGGTGTAAAGAGAGGATTGGCTTCTCTGCCAGCGACCTATGGAGTCTAAAATGGCAAATGTGAAAAAACAAGCGAAAAATGCAAAAACTACCAAACCCGACTTGCATGAAGAAATCAGCAAGTTTAAAAAGGAATGGTATGCGCGCCCCTATGCAGATCGCATCAAAAAGCCTGCAATCATCTTTGCTATATCTTTGTCGCTAGCAATTATATTTTCCCCACTTCCCGAACTAGCAGCCATTCCGGGCATTGTTGCTTTCTTTTCAGGATTTTATACTATAGGATTTGCTCTTGGGGGTCGTCCGCTACATCACTCGGAGTGGAAAGGAATCAGCGACAGCACGAGTATAGGTAGTGGCATCAGCGACAGTACGAGTATAGGTAGGAGCATTAGCGACGATGCGCATGACAGGCGCATGAGTCCAACATATTCGCATCTGCCCGGCAATATTCATCATAGTTCTTCAAGCGACTATCATACGAGTCCATCATATTCGCATCTGCCCGGCAATATTCATCATAGTTCTTCAACCGACCATCATAGTTCTTGGAACAGCCACCATAGTTCTTCAAGCGACTATCATACGAGTCCATCATATTTGCATCTGCCCGGCAATATCTATCATAATTCTTGGAACAACTAGCCGTCTGCTTCTAAATAACCCGCCCTTCTAAAGAAAGTATTTTTCTATGTGTGATGCGCATGTGATTGATGCGGTGAAAGCGTCTATGTTGTCGGCGCCCCCCTCGCGACGTATGTCGCGGCGGCGGATGTTGGGATTGGGGCTGGCGGCGGCTAGTGCTGGGGGTGTGGCTATGATGCCCTCTGCCCGTGCTGATACGCCTAAACGTGTGGTGGATTTGACTTATCCTTTGCATGCGGATTTTCCTACTTTTAGCGGCGAGGCGCAGTTTTCTATGGAGGCGCAAGCTACCCACGCTGGCGATGGTTATGCGGATTTTAACTTGATGATGGGCGAACATACCGGCACGCATATTGATGCGCCTTTGCATTTTTCTGCGGATGGGCTGTCGGTGGATGCTTTAGAACCCCGACATCTCATCACGCCTTTGGTGGTTATTGATATTCGTGCTAAGGCGGAACATAACCCTGATGCGCAACTAACCCCTGATGATATCCGCGCTTTTACCAAGCGTTTTGGCGATATTCCTTTATATGCTTCGGTGGTGATGCGGTCGGGGTGGCAGCGGTTTATGGGGACGGGGCGTTATCGTGGCTTTGACGGCACTAGCCAACATTATCCGGGCTTTCATGTTGAGGCGGTGGAGATGCTGATTGAGGATGGTAATGCGGCGTCTATTGGTGTGGATACTTTGTCGCTGGATTATGGGGCGACGACAGATTTTGCTACGCATCGGGCGTGGCTTCCTTCGGGGCGGTTTGGTATTGAAAATCTAGCCAATCTGGATGCTGTGCCTGAACATGGCGCGCAAATTTTCATCGGCGCACCCAAACACCAAGGGGGCAGTGGCGGTCCGGCGCGGATTTTGGCGGTGGTTTAACGATACCATTGCCATTCTAAAGGCGTGATTTGTGCGGCGAATTGTCTGCGTTCGTATTCTTTGGTGGCGGTGAAGACGTGGGTGTATGCGTCCCCGAGCCATTTTTTGATAAAAGCACTTTCAGCGAAAATGCGATTCGCCTCTGCCCAATCTTGCGGTAGGTCTGCGCGGTTGGGGTTTTCGTAAGCGTTGCCTGTGGTTATTGGCGGTGGGTCAAGGCGGTTTTCAATGCCCTCTGCCATCGCGCCTAGAATCAGGGCGGTGGTTAGGTAGGGGTTGCAATCGGCACTGGCGGCGCGGTGTTCTATGCGGCGGGCTTTGGCAGGGCTGGCGGGGATGCGGAAATTGACGGTGCGGTTATTGACCCCCCAACTTTTATCCACGGGGGCATAATGCCCGGGCAAGATGCGCCGCCACGCATTGGCGTTCGGGGCAAAAACCGCGAAAGAATCTTTTAGATAAGTCGCCAAACCGCCAACAGCATGGCGCAGAATCGGATTCGCCGTAGGGTCATCGCCGGATTTTTCTGCCATGAGATTATTGCCTTTTTTATCCCCCCTCGCATCCCATAAACTGACATGCAGATGAAAACCGCTTCCGGTATCATCGGCAAAAGGCTTGCCCATAAAGGTGGCATCCACGCCGCATCGCCGTGCCACCCGCCTTGTGTGATAGCGGAGGAGCGCCGCTTCATCCGCCGCGCGTAAGGCGTTGGCGTTGTGCAGAATGTTGATTTCATATTGCCCGCGTCCATATTCGCTAATGGCGGTGTCGGCGCGGATGTTGGCGCGGGTGCAGGCTTGGCGCATTTCATCGAGAATCGCGCCGAATTCATCAAAGGCTTCAATGCCGTAAATTTGATTGGTGCTAGGGGGTGCGTCGGCGGTGGGGATGGGGGCGTATTGCCCTAAACCGTGCGCGTCTAGCTGGCGGTTGATGAGGTAAAATTCCAATTCAGGCGCGATGGTTGGATGAAGCCCCATCGCTTCAAGGCGCGCAATCACCGCCCCTAAAATACTGCGTGGGTCAAGGGGGTGCGGGTTGCCATCGGCATCAAACATTTGAATGAGACACGCAAATTCATTCGCGCCCACGCCACCGCCTCCGCCCTCGCCCATATCATGCAAGCTATCCGCCACCATTTGAAACGGAAAATCAGCATCCCCCGAATCCCAAACTAGCCCGGTTTCTGCCACCGATTCGCCGGTCGCATCAGTGCCAAAAACGCTGGCAGGGAGGAGAATGCCCTCGTGCATCAATTTTTCTAGGCTCTCTTTCGGCAGAATTTTCCCGCGCATAATACCATTGGAATCCGCAAACATAGCAGTGATGCGTTGCAGATGCGGAAATTTTTTGCTGAGAATCTTGTAATTTTGTGCCATGATGTTCCATCCATTTTGTAACCAACAACACCTAGATAGCATAAGGCGGAAATGATGGGAACTAACGATTTTGCACCACTGGTAGCGATGGATATCGCCCACCACCTGCATCCTTTTACCGATTATGGGGAGGCGCGGCAAGATGGCACGCGCATCATTACGCATGCTGATGGGGTGTATATCTATGACAGCGACGGCAATAAAATTCTGGACGGCATGGCGGGGCTGTGGTGCGTCAATGTCGGCTATAACCGCCATGAGTTGATTGATGCGGCGGTCGCACAATTAAAAAAACTGCCCTATTACAATACATTTTTCAAAACTAGCAATGAACCGGCGGCGTTGTTGTCAAAGCGCCTAGCCGAGATTGCGCCTGACGGCATGGAGCATGTGTTTTATGCCAATTCGGGGTCGGAGGCGACGGATACGATTGTGCGGATGGCACGGCATTTCTGGGCGCTTGAAGGCAAACCGCAAAAGCGCATCATCATCGGGCGCGATTATGGCTATCACGGCAGTACGATGGTCGGGGCGAGCATGGGGGGCATGGAGGGCATGCACGGACAAGCCTGTCGCCTGCCTGATTTCGCGCATATCAAACCGCCTTATGGGTTTTTATATCAGGGCAATATGGATGAGGACACCTTTGCCGAAACTGCGGCAAATTGGCTTGATGAGCGCATCCATGAGTTAGGTGCGGACAATGTGGCGGCGTTCATTGCCGAACCGGTGCAAGGGGCGGGCGGGGTGATTATCCCGCCACAAGGCTATTTTGACCGCATCCAAGAGATTTGTCGCCGTCATGATATTTTATTTATTGCCGATGAGGTCATCACCGGCTATGGCAGAACCGGGCAATGGTTTGCTAGCCAAACGCTCAATCTCGCCCCGGATTTGATGGCTACTGCCAAGGGGCTTACATCAGGCTATCAACCCATGTCGGCGGTGATGGTGGGGGCGCGGGTGGCTAGTCGCTTTATTGATGATTGCGGTGAGTTTTATCACGGCTTCACCTATTCGGGGCATCCGGTGGCGGCGGCGGTGGCATTAGCGAATCTAGATTTGATTGAACGCGACGGGCTGATTGAAAAAGTGCGCGAAGATACCGCACCTTATCTCAAAACCGCGTTGGAAACATTGAGCGACCATCCCCTTGTTGGTGAGGTGCGGAGTTTTGGCTTGCTCGGGGCGGTGGAATTGGTGGATAGCCATGATTCTATCAAAACTTTCACCGAACAAGGGCAGGCGGGCATCATCGTGCGCGACCATGCATTAGCAGGGGGGTTGATGGTGCGGGCGGTGCGCGATGGCATGGTCATGTCGCCGCCTTTGACTTTTACGCGCGCCGATATTGATGCTATGGTGGCGTTGTTGGGCGCGGCACTAACGGCAGCCGCCGAAACCTTGAAACAGCAACCTTGAAACAGCAATAGGATTTGACTATGGATTACGTGAATTCTGACCAAGCGTTTTTGAAAAAAGACATCAAAGGCGCCAAACATGAAATGACTTACGCCGGCGCGCTGAGTTTTCTCCGCCGTAAATATAGCCGCGACCTCAAAGGCGTGGATATAGTGGTGAGTGGTATCCCCTTTGATAGTGCGGTGACCAATCGTCCCGGGGCGCGTTTTGGACCGCGGGCTATTCGCGGGGCTTCTACGGAATTGGCGAGCCTTGATGCGTTTCCGTTCGGCTTTAATCCGTTTGATACGCTGGGGGTGGTGGATTATGGCGATTGCGCGCTTGATTCCCACGCCCCCGAAACCATCGCCGCCACCATCACCGAACACGCGCGCGGGATTCTAGCCCATGACTGCAAGATGTTAAGTTTTGGCGGCGACCATTTTGTGTCTTTGCCATTACTGCGTGCGCATGCCGAAAAACACGGAAGCCTAGCATTGGTGCAGTTTGATGCCCATTCCGACACTTGGGCAGACGAGGGGCGGACGCCGTTCAGTCATGGCGTTATGTTCCTGCAAGCGGTCAAGGAAGGCATCATTGACACATCAAAATCTATCCAAGTGGGGTTGCGCTCGTGGAATGATTCGGCGCATGGATTTGAAATTTTGACAAGCCCTTGGGTGCATCGCCACGGCACCGCCGCGGTTTTGGAGGCGATTTATGAACGGGTGGGGGATGCTAAAGCCTATATCACTTTTGATATTGATTGCCTTGACCCCGCCTTTGCCCCGGGCACAGGGACGCCGGTATCTGGCGGTTTGGCGAGCTGGCAGGCGTTGGAATTGATTCGCGGGCTGACGCCGCTGAATATGGTGGGGATGGATTTGGTTGAGGTCGCCCCCGCCTATGACCACGCGGAGACCACCGCCATCGCCGCCGCGACTATCGCCCATGATTGGCTCTGTGTTATGGCGGAAAAGGCCGGGGCAAAACGTCAAGTGGTGGGGCGGATTTGAGCGTATGCAACAGCACAAAATCGTTGTCGTTGGTGCGGGAATTGTCGGGGTGGCGGCGGCGTTGCACCTCATCCGTGCGGGGCATCAGGTGGTGTTGCTAGACCGCAAGGATGGCAGCGCGGCGAGCCTTGGCAATGGCGGGATTCTAGCGGCATCGGCGGTGATTCCGCTGCCGGTGCCGGGGCTGATTAGGCAAAGCCCGAAACTGCTTTTTGATAAAACCGCGCCGTTATTTTTGCGCTGGCGTTATCTGCCGCGGATGATGCCGTGGCTGGTGCGTTATTTGCGCCATGCGAATTGGGCTAGTGTCGTGCGCACCGCTACCGCCCTCACCCCGCTTCTGCACGATTCTTTGGGCGCGCATCAAGACCTCGCCGCCGATAGCGACGCGGCGAAATGGATAAAACCTTGCACCTATAATTATATGTTTGCATCGCGCAAAGATTATGAAAAAGAGGCAAAATTTTGGGATTTGCGGCGGCGGTTGGGCTTTACATGGGATGAATTTACTGGGGATGAATTTCACGGCGCGGAAGTGGCGCGTTTAGCCCCTTTGTTGGTCGGGCATGAATTCGCTATCGGTCTGCACGGACATGGCTTCATCACTAGCCCCGCCGATTACCTCGCCGATTTAATCAAAGCCTATCAAGCCAAGGGCGGACAAGTGCAAAAAGGCGAAGTAGATGCCATCAGCCACAGCAATGGTGCGGTGGATGGGGTGCGCGTGGGCGGGGCGCATATCCCTGCCGCGCGTGTCATCATTGCCACCGGGGCTTGGTCGGGGAAATTGGCGCGCCAATGCGGGGTCAAAGTGCCGCTAGAATCCGAACGCGGTTATCATATTGAATTGTGGAATCCTAATCAAATGCCCCATGAGCCTTTAATGATTGCGGCGGGGAAATTTGTTGTCACGCCGATGCAGGGGCGTATTCGTTTGGCGGGGGTGGTGGAATTTGGCGGGCTTGATGCGCCGCCCTCATCTGCGCCCTTTAATATGTTGATGGGGTATGTGCGCCGCTATATGCCGTCGTTGAAATGGGAGGAGGAAACGCGCTGGATGGGGCATCGTCCGGCGCTCACCGATTCGCTACCGATTATTAGTGATGTGCCTAATCTACGCGGGGTCTATATGGGATTCGGGCATCAGCATATTGGCTTGACCGCAGGCGCAAAAACCGGGCAGTTGCTGGCGATGCTGGCTACGGATAAGGTGCCTAATCTGGATATGTCGCCTTATGATATACGCCGTTTCCAATAATAAAAATGCTTGCCTTGATGCAAAACTGGGGGCAAGGTGGGATAGGTAATTTTATGGAGGAAATTATGCGATTACAAAAAATTCTAGTATCAATATTGGCATTGGGTCTCATGGCAGGGGCATCAGGAGTGTCGGGGGCGGCAAAGGCGGAACGATGGGATATGCCTCTGGCGTATAGCGGGTCTAACTTTCATTCGGTGACGGCGGCGGAATTTGGCAAATGCGTTACCACTGGCACCGGCGGCGACATTGAAATCATAACGCACCCATCGGGTTCGCTCATTAAGGGCGCGGATATTAAACGTGCGGTGCAAACGGGACAGGTGCCTATCGGCGAGCGCCTATTATCAGGGCATCAAAATGAGAACGCGATTTTTGGTTTTGATTCGGTGCCATTCCTAGCCACGTCTTTTGATGATTCGGATAGGCTGTGGGCGGCGGCGAAACCGAGTATTGAAAAAACGCTGGCGGCGCAAAATCTGACGTTGCTTTATGCAGTGCCGTGGCCGCCGCAGGGGCTTTATTTTAAACGCGAGATCAACAGCATTAGCGATATGGCGGGGGTGAAATTCCGTTCCTACAATAACACCACCACCCGCCTAGCCGAACTGACCGGGATGTTGCCGGTGGTCATTGAGGCGGCGGAAATCTCACAAGCCTTTGCCACCGGGGTGGTGGAATCGATGATCTCATCGGGGGCGACCGGCTATGACCGCAAAATTTGGGAATCGCTCACGCATTTCTATGAGGTGGATTCGTGGTTGCCCCGCAATTATATCATGGTCAATAGCGGCGTCTGGAACAGCACCAGCCAAGCCCATCAGAACGTCATCCGTGCCTGTGCCGAATTGGCGGAATATGCTGGCACGTGGCGGTCTAAGGAATATACGGGCTTCACCTTGGCAGGATTGCGGGCTGGGGGGATGCAGGTGCAAGCGGCGGGGGCGCGGCTCAAAGGCGAGTTGCAGGATGTCGGTGCAACCATGACCCAAGATTGGCTGAATGCAACCGGGGCAGAAGGGCAAGCGATTGTTGATGCCTTCAAGGCCACACAATAGCCAAGACGATTGAGGCAGAGTTGCTTTTCGCACTATTCAGCAATGGGTTTTTTGTTTTTTGTGTGGGGCTAGGCGGGCTGACAGCACTAGCCGTGCGCGTCTTGCATCCGCATCGGGTTAGGCGGGTCTATGATTTGCTCTATCTGGCATCGGGGGTGGTGGCGGCGGTGTTTCTGATTGCGATTCTAATTTTGATTGTTGTGCAGATGGTGGCGCGCTGGACCGGGGAGATTTTCCCGGGCGCGCCCGAATATGCGGGCTATTGCATGGCGGCGGCGAGTTTTCTGGCTTTCGCCAATGCGCTCAATAAAGGCGCGCATATTCGGGTTTCTATTCTGCTCAATGCGGTGTCGGGGCGGGTGCGTTGGTTTTTGAATTTATGGTGCTATGGCATCGGGGCGTTGGTGGGTTGGTATGTGGCGTATTACGCGTGGCAATTTACGTATTGGTCGTGGAAATTCAACGATATCTCGCAAGGGCAGGATGCGACTCTATTATGGATTCCGCAATCCGCCATGCTGGTGGGGTCAGTGATTTTAGCCATCGCGCTAACCGACCATTTCCTGCATTTATTGTTTAAGCACGAAGTGCGTGGTGCGTAATTATCATGGAAAATCTAGCCGTCATTATTCTGTTTTTATTCGTGCTATTCACGTTATTGGGAACAGGCGTGTGGGTTGGCTTGTCGTTGGTCGGCGTGGCGTGGGTGGGGATGGAATTATTTACCACGCGCCCGGTGGGTGATGTGATGCTGACAGCAATTTGGTCGGCGTCGTCCTCATGGACTCTGACGGCATTACCGCTATTTATTTGGATGGGCGAGATCCTATATCGCACGCGCCTATCCGAAGATATGTTTCGCGGGCTAGCCCCATGGATGACACGCTTTCCCGGCGGTTTGGTGCATACAAATATAGTCGGTTGCACGGTGTTCGCGGCGGTATCAGGCTCATCGGCGGCGACGCTAACCACGGTGGGGAAAATGTCCATCCCCGAATTGCGGCGGCGCAATTATCCCGAAAATATGGTCATCGGCACGCTGGCAGGGGCGGCGACGTTGGGTTTGATGATTCCGCCATCTTTGACGCTGATTGTCTATGGGGTGACGATCAATGAATCGATCAAAAAACTCTTTTTTGCTGGGGTGTTTCCGGGGTTAGTTTTGGCGTTGATGTTTATGGCGTATGTAGCGATTTATGCGAAATGTGCGAAAAATTGGCAACCAATTTTGGATGCGCGGGTGGGTTTTTGGCATAAGGTAAAAAATTCGCGCTTTTTAATTCCGGTGGTGTGTTTGATTCTGCTAGTGATTGGCTCAATGTTTTTCGGCTTTGCCACAGCAACCGAAGCGGCGGCGTTCGGGGTGATAGGCGCGCTAACCCTAGCCGCCACCCAAGGCACATTAAACTGGCAAAGTTTCAGCCAAAGTCTCATGGGGGCAACAAGCACCTCGGCAATGATTGCGCTGATTTTGGCAGGCGCGGCGTTTTTGTCGCTATCCATGGGCTTCACCGGACTGCCGAGGGGGTTAGCGAATCTGATAGCCGAATGGCAGTTGAGCCGTTTTGAGTTGTTAATGGTGTTGCTAATTTTTTACATTATTTTGGGGATGTTTTTGGATGGAATCTCATCGGTAGTATTAACCATGGCGGTGGTAGAACCCATGATTAGAGATGCCGGCATTGACCTAATCTGGTTCGGCATTTTCATCGTAGTGGTAGTAGAAATGGCACAAATCACCCCACCAATAGGCTTCAACCTATTCGTATTGCAAGGCATGACCGGACACGAAATGGGCTTCATAGCCCGCGCCGCCCTGCCCATGTTTTTCATCATGGTGCTAATGATATTCGTGCTAATAGCCGTCCCCGAACTAGCCACATGGCTACCCGAAAACATACGCCAAACTGCGGGGGGCTAAACCGCAACCGCAACGAATTCCCCCGCCGCGCTATCATAGGCGTAGAGTTGCCCGGTGGCGATATCGTGCCATAATGCGTGTAGGCTTAATCGCCCTGCTTTTACTGCTTCGGCGACAAATGGATAACCTAGTAGGTTGTTTAGGGAGTGGAGGATGCTGCTTTTTTCTAGGGCGTGGATGCGGGTGGTGTCGTCGCCTGATTTTAGCGCGTTTTCATAGGCGGGTTTGATGATTTGTAGCCATTTATGCAGAAAGGATGCTTCGTCAATCCCCCCCGAATCGCCCCCCGAATCGCCCCCCGCATTATTGCCGGAATGGATGGCGTAGGCGGCTTTGATGCCGCCGCAACCGCTATGTCCTATGATGATGATTTGGGCTACCCGCAGATGTGCTATGGCGTATTCTATTGCCGCCGCCGTGCCGTGATACGCGCCGTTTTCCTGGAACGGTGGCACTAGATTGGCGATGTTGCGGTGGCTGAAAAAATCCCCGGGCTTGCCGCCTAAGAGCGATACGGCATTGACACGGCTATCACAGCACGAAATGACGATGGCTTGGGGTTGTTGCCCGAAATCTGCTAGGTGCTGATAGTCGGCTTTGGCATCCTGAAACGCGCCTTGATACCATGCGCCATAGCGTTGGGCTAGGGCGTCGGGTAGCGGGCGGATGGCTTGGGTTAGAAGCGGGTGCGTGGTTTTTTTGTTGTTCATCATGTCCTCAATAGCATATTGATTTTCTGATGCTATAATGCCCCCTCAGAAACAGAATTTCAAGCACAGCGATGAGGAAATTTCCATGCCCGAACATATAACGGCAAAAATGATTGATGACGCAAGGCAGGCGTTAAGGGGCGCGGTGATTTATACCCCCATCCTGCCTCTGGTCAGCAGTAAAATCGCGCCGTTCCTGCCGCCTAAAGCGGAACTTTATTTGAAGCTAGAATTCTTCCAACATGTCGGCAGTTTTAAGGCGCGGGGGGCGTATTTAGGGGTGCGGGGGCTAGATGAAGATGCGGCACGGCGAGGGGTGGTGACGTTTAGCGGCGGCAATCATGGACTCGCTGTAGCTTGGGCAGGCGCGGCGCGGGGGGTGCCGGTCAAGGTGGTGATGGCGAAGGCGACCGACCCTTTGCGGATTGATGCGGTGCGGGCGTTGGGGGCGGAGGTGGTGCTTGAAGCCGATATACGAGCCTGCTTTGCCGCGGTGGAACGCATCCGCGCCGATGAGGGTAGGCATTTTCTGCATCCGTTTAATGACGAGGTTATGGTTTTGGGCGCGGCGGTTTGCGGGGCGGAGATGCTGGAACAAATGCCCGAACTTGATGCGATGGTGGTGCCGATTGGCGGCGGCGGGTTGATTGCCGGGGTGGCTTCCGCAGTGAAACTAGCCAACCCGAATATAGATGTCATCGGCGTTGAACCCACGGGCGGGGCGAATATGACGCGCGCGCTTGATGCCGGGGGTGCGATTACTATGGATAGGATTGACACGATTGCCGATAGTCTGGGCGCGCCGGCAACCCTTGATTATACCTTCAACATTGTGCGCGCATTGGTGGATGAGGTCATCACCATTAGCGATGCGGAATTGGCGGCGATGATGTTGCGGATGCGCGATAATCTGGGGCTGATGGTGGAACCGGCCTGTGCGGCGGCGTTAGGGGCAACATTGGGGGGTGCGACATTAGGGGGGACGCGTTTTGCTGGGAAGCGGGTTGGTGTGTTGGCTTGCGGGTCAAATATCAGCCCCGAACGTTGGCACGAAAATACTAAATTAGCTGGTCGCGCCAATAAGGATTAGACCACGCCATCCCGCCCTTACCATCCATCACCGAGATGCGGAAATAGGGCGAGGGCAAGGCGTTCAAATCAAATTCCGCATGCGTGATATTGTCTCCATGCACGGAAAGCGCTAGATAGCCCGCCCCGGCAACGGCGATATGCTGTGCTGGGCTGGTGGCGATTTGGAGCTGATTAGATTCCAAATTGAGCGCGTGAATTTCTGCGCCGGTTGAAGCATAATGCCGTCCAGATTTTAGTGCTTCAGTAATGGCGGATGCGGTCAGGTTCGGTGCGCCTACCATCACCCAACCCCCTGCATAATCGGGGTGGAAAAAATGGCTATCATCGGTGGCGGTTAAGGTAATGCGCTTGCCTTCATGCAACAAAATATCGGCAGTGCCTATGCCGCCGCCACGCCCGCTGGTGATGGTGCAGGAAAAATTGAATATCTCAACGGCATGGGCAGCGGATGCTAGCATGGCTTCATCGGAGGTCAGGGCGTGCCATTCGGGGTGGGCGATGGAAACATACGCCCCCGCCTCAACCGCGCGCGCAATCATTTGGCGGATGTCTTCATCTTGGCGGGCAACGGCAAAATCTAGGGGCAGGTTGTTGGCGACGATGTGCCATAACCCATCTTGGTCATAGCGTTTGCCGAGGCAGTGCAGTTCGGCGGAGGGGATGGTGATGAAATCCGTGCGGTTTTGCGCGCTGGCGTCGCTCACGCATTGGGCGGCGAAATTGGTATCGTGCCAGAGATGGTCGGAAATGGCGATAAAATCATAGCCAAGCTTTTGATAAAATTCAGCAACCTCAGCAATAGATTTGCGCCCATCCGAGCGCGTGGAATGTCCGTGCAGATTGCCTCGGTAAAGGCGGGTGTCTTGGTCAAAAGGCGGTAGGCGCATTGGCTTGGTCTCGGCTTTGTTGTAAGGTAGCAGGGTAGCATAATGTTTGGAAAAAGATATGGCAAAAAGTGATACATTAAGCGCGCAATTTTTTGCGGCGGCAGAACGCCATCCGCGCCGTGCGTTTTTGCGCGAAAAGCGGGGCGGGGTCTGGCAGGGCTTGACCTATGGCGCGGCGCGGGAGGCGGTGTTGCGGGGGGCGCATTTCCTCGCCGCCCAAGGCGTTGAAAAAGGCGACCGCGTATTTATTTCCGCCCCGAACAGCACCGCTTGGGCGATTGCGGATTTGGCGATTATGACGCTGGGGGCGTTGGTTGTGCCGTCTTATACCACTAGCACTTTTGATGAGCATTGCCATGTTTTGAAAGATTCGGGGGCGGTGCTGGCACTCACCTCATCCGGGAATCTAGCGGAGGTGGTGGCACAGGCGGCGGAGGCGGTGCCGACCTGTCGGGGCTTGGTGTTATTTGATGATGCTGTGCTAGATGTGCAGTTGCAACGGCTGAAACCGCTTTATTGGCAGGCAGGGTTAGATGCGGCAGAGGCTACCGAACCCAATATCAACATAGCATCAACCGATTTAGCCTGCCTCATTTATACGTCAGGGACGGGCGGTGCGCCTAAAGGGGTGATGCTGACGCACCATGCGATTCGCACCAATGTTGAAAGTGTCGGGGCCATGTTGGGTGCGTCCATTACCGCCCGCCCGCAGAGGTTTCTGTCGCTCTTGCCCCTCGCCCATGCTTATGAACATACAGGCGGGCTACATTTGCCGATTTTTCTGGGGGCGGAGATTTGGTATTGCGAAGGCGTGGAAAGCATCGCCAGCAATTTACTAGAAGCCAAACCAACGCTGATGATTGCCGTGCCGCGCCTTTATGAAGTCCTGCACGAACGCATTGAACGCGGCATTAACGCCAAGGGCGGTATCAGTGCAAGATTTTTTCGCCAAGCGGTAAGGTTGGGGATGCAACGGCTTGATGGTGTGGGGTTATCATGGCGGGAATGGCTATGGGATAGGGTGTTGGAAATTTTAGTGCGGCGGAAACTGCGGCGGCGGTTAGGCGGGCGTCTTAGCTATTTCTGTTCGGGGGGTGCGCCGCTTAATCCTGATATTGGGCGATTCTTTTTGAGTTTAGGCGTGGGGATTCTGCAAGGCTATGGACAGACCGAAGCGGCACCGGTGATTTCCCTAAACCCGCCCGATGCGATTCGCATCGCTAGTGTCGGGCATATTTTGCCGGGGCTACAAGCAAAAATTGCCGATGATGGCGAGGTTTTAGTGCGCGGGGATTCGGTCATGGCGGGGTATTGGAATAATCCGCTTGCCACAGCAGAGGTGCTGAAAGGCGGGTGGCTACATACTGGCGATATCGGGGCGTTGGATGGTGCAGGGTATCTCAGCATCACCGGACGCAAGAAAGAAATCATCATCAATTCAGGGGGCGATAACATTGCCCCCGCCCGCATTGAAGCCATGTTGAGCGCACACACCGACATAGCACAAGTGATATTGGTAGGCGATAAGCGTCCATTTCTAGGGGCGGTGGTGGTGGTGGCGGATGATTTACGCACGGCAAGCAAAACCGCACAAGGCGCGCGCATCAAAGCCGTGCTAAATGCCGTCAATGCCGCATTATCCACGCCCGAAAAAATCCGCCGTTTTGTTGTGGCAGACGCGCCGTTCAGTGTCGAAAATGGCGAGATGACCCCAACGTTAAAATTGCGCCGTCATATCATCGCCGCACATTATGCGGAGGCCATTGATGCGCTTTACAAGTGAGGGGGGGTAACCTTTATCCGCGCAAATCTTCCCCCGCTGCCATGCCTTTCTGCACGGCGGGACGTGCCTGCATTGCTTCACGCCAGCGTTTCACATGAGGATAAGTTTCAATATCCACTTTCTGGCGTTCATAGGTGCGCGTCCATGGGAAGATTGCCATATCGGCGATGCTGTATTCATCGGCAACCCAATCGCGCGCGGCTAGGCGGCGGTCTAGCACGCCGTAGAGCCGATTGGCTTCGGTGCTATAACGTTCCATGCCGTAGGGGATGCGTTCCGGGGCGAATTCATTGAAATGATGCGCTTGTCCTAACATCGGACCAAAGCCCCCCATCTGCCACATCAACCATTCTAGTGCGATTAGGCGTCCGCGTGGGGTTTTTGGCATAAATTGTCCGGTTTTTTCCGCTAGATAAATCAGAATTGCGCCGGATTCAAAAACGCTCTGGGGCTTGCCATCGGTGCTATCAAAATCAATAATCGCTGGCATCCTGTTATTCGGGCTGAAGGCGAGGAATTGCGGGTCAAATTGGTCGCCCTTGCCGATATTGATAGGCTTGATGGTGTATTCCAAGCCCATTTCTTCCAAAGCAATAGAGATCTTATGCCCATTCGGGGTGGGCCAAAAATAAAGTTCAATCATAAAAAACATATCCAATCAAAGAGTGAAACAAGAGATTTAGATATAGGCGTAGATGAGCCAATCATCAACCCCCCCCGCCTCTTGATAATTTGCTTGCGATTTGGGTCAATCTAGCATAGATGAATTCTAGTGTCCTTATTTGATAGCCACCATGGGAGAATCCGCGATGAAAATGACCACCGAAGAAGCCTTTGTCAAAACCTTACAAATGCACGGCATTGAACATGCTTTTGGCATTATTGGTTCTGCCTTTATGCCGATTTCTGACTTGTTCCCCAAGGCGGGGATTAGGTTTTGGGATGTTGCGCATGAAAATAATGGGGGCATTATGGCGGATGGCTATACGCGTGCTACCGGCAAAATGTCTATGTGTATTGCCCAGAACGGACCCGGCATCACCAATTTTGTCACCGCCATTAAAACAGCGTATTGGAATCACACGCCATTATTGTTGGTGACGCCCCAAGCCGCCAATAAAACCATCGGGCAAGGGGGGTTTCAAGAGGTGGAGCAGATGGCGCTTTTCAAGGATATGGTCGGCTATCAAGAAGAAGTCCGCGACCCATCGCGCATTGCCGAAGTGCTAAACCGCGTCATTGAACAAGCGCACCGGTTGAGCGCACCCGCACAGATCAATCTGCCCCGCGATTATTGGACGCAAGTGATTGATATTGACCTGCCGCAAATGGTGCATATTGAACGTCCCGCCGGCGGTGCTGAGGCGGTTGCCGAAGCCGCGAAATTGTTATCGGATGCGCAATTTCCGGTGATTCTATCGGGGGCAGGGGTGGTGATTGGCGGGGCGATACCCGAGGTGATTGCGCTCGCTGAACGCCTAGACGCACCGGTGGCATCAGGCTATCAGCATAATGATAGTTTCCCGGGCAATCACGCGCTCGGTATGGGTCCGCTTGGCTATAATGGCAGTCGTGGGGCGATGGAAATGATTGCCAAGGCGGATGTCGTGTTGGCACTAGGCACACGGCTCAATCCGTTTTCTACTTTGCCGGGATATGGCATTGATTACTGGCCGAAATCGGCGAAAATTATCCAAGTTGATATCAACCCTGACCGCATCGGCTTGACGAAAAAAGTCGCGGTAGGAATCTGCGGCGATGCGAAACAAGTGGCACGGGCGATTTTGGAAAAACTAGCCCCCAATGCCGGCGATGCTGGGCGCGAAGACCGCAAAAACGCTATCCACCAAGCCAAATCAGCATGGCTACAAACGCTGTCCTCGCTAGACCATGAAGACGATGATGAAGGCACGAGTTGGAACGCTGATGCGCGGGCGGCAGAGCCTAAGCGGATGTCGCCACGTATGGCATGGCGCGCCATCCAAGACGCGTTGCCGCGTGAGGCGATTATCTCATCGGATATTGGCAATAATTGCGCTATCGGCAATGCTTATCCTAGCTTTGATGAGGGGCGGAAATATCTTGCCCCGGGGTTGTTTGGTCCGTGCGGTTATGGGTTTCCGGCGATTTTGGGCGCGAAAATTGGCTGTGAGAATGTGCCTGTTGTCGGCTTTGCTGGCGATGGGGCTTTTGGTATTTCTATGAACGAAATGACGGCTTGCGCCCGCGAAGATTGGCCAGCGATTACTATGGTGATTTTCCGCAATTATCAGTGGGGGGCGGAAAAGCGCAACACCACGCTTTGGTATGATAATAATTTTGTCGGCACCGAGTTAGACCCGCATTTGAGTTATGCCGATATCGCCACGGCTTGCGGGCTTAAAGGCGTGAGCGTCAGCACCATGGAAGAAGTCACCAGCGCGCTCAAAACCGCCATTGACGCACAGATGAAAGCCAAAACCACCACATTTGTTGAGGTGATTTTGAACCAAGAACTAGGCGAGCCGTTCCGCCGTGATGCTATGAAAAAACCCGTCAAAGTGGCAGGGATTGACCCCAAAGATATGCGCCCACAGAAACCAGCATAATATGGCAGGGCAGTTAAGCATAATCCGCCCTGATGATTGGCATTTACACCTGCGCGATGGCGTCATGTTAAAGGCAGTCGCCCCCGCTAGTGCCATGCATTTTGCACGGGCGATGATTATGCCGAACCTAGTGCCGCCGATTACCGATGTCGAATCTGCGCATCAATATCGGGCGCGCATTTTGGAGGCGACCAAAGGGCATGATTTCAACCCCTATATGACACTATATCTAACCGAAGATATGTCCCCGGGCACCATCCGCGCCGCCGCCAAAGACGCGCACCTGTTGGCGGTGAAATTATACCCCGCCGGTGCCACCACCAATTCGGCATCAGGCGTGCGCGATATTGCGCGGGTGATGCCGATTTTGGAATTGATGGCAGAACTAGGCTTGCCCCTAGCCATCCATGGCGAGGTCGTGGATGATGCGGTAGATATTTTTGACCGCGAGAAAGTATTTATTGAAACGCAGCTTGAACCTCTGCGCCGTGCCTTGCCAGATTTGCGTGTGGTGCTAGAACATATCACCACCAAAGACGCCGTGGATTATGTGGGGGCAAGCGATAAAAATTTAGGCGCAACCATCACCGCGCATCATTTGCTCATCACCCGCAACCATATTCTAGCCGGGGGCATCCGCCCGCATTATTATTGCCTCCCCGTAGCCAAGCGCGAGACGCATCGGCAGGCTTTGGTGGCGGCGGCAACATCAGGCAACCCACGCTATTTTTTCGGCAGTGATAGCGCCCCCCATAGCGACACGGCAAAACTAGCCCCTTGCGGTTGCGCCGGAATTTTCACCGCACCTGTGGCAATGGCGTGCTTGGCGGAAATCTTTGACAGCGAAAATGCCCTAGACCGCCTTGAGGGATTCACTAGTATTCATGGTGCGGAATTTTACGGCTTGCCTTTGAACGAATCGCGCATTACCTTACGTCGTAATGACGCGCAAGCATCATTACCATTACCGCTTGACATAGGGGGAGAACGGGTGGTAGCGTTTGATCCAACCCGCCCCTTATATTGGTCGGTGGAGCATGAGCATGGGCATGATGGATAAAAATTCTATTGCTAAGAAAGCGGCGCAGACGCTGCTGAATATCAATGCCGTGCATTTAAGCCCTGATGAACCTTTTACGCTGACCTCTGGGAAAAAAAGCCCAGTCTATGTTGATTGCCGCAAGATTATTTCTTTTCCAAAGGAACGTTCAGAACTGATGGGGATGGCAGAATCTATGCTGTTATCTGCTGTGGGGGAAGATGCGTTTGATTCGGTGGCGGGGGGTGAAACGGCAGGGGTTCCTTTTGCCGCTTGGATGGCAGAAAGACTAGAATCACCAATGCAGTATATTCGCAAAGAAGCCAAAGGCTGTGGGCGCGGTGCGCGCATTGAAGGACATCTTGAAACAGGCGCACGGGTTTTGTTGGTAGAAGACTTGGCTACCGATGGCGGTAGTAAGATCAGTTTCATTGACGCTTTGCGTGAAGCAGATGCACAGGTGGAACATTGTTTTGTGGTTTTCTTTTACGATATCTTTCCTACCGCGCGACAAAAAATGGAAGATGCAGGGGTAGAGTTGCACTATTTGACCACTTGGCGCTATGTGTTAGATGTTGCGGCTGAGGAAAAGCGTTTAACGAAAACCCAGATTGCCTCAGTTGAATCATTTTTCGCCGACCCTGATGGCTGGAGAATGGAACTTAACGCAGTGCATTAAGATGCGCGGCGGCGGAATCGCGCAAAGCTTCTAAATCATACCCGCCCTCTAACAGCGACACAATGCGCCCCCCCGCACATTCATCCGCCAACCCACGAATCAGCGTGGTGATGGTGGCAAAATCTTCTGCCTCTAATTCCAACCCCGCCAATGGGTCGCGTTTATGCGCGTCAAATCCTGCCGAGATAATAATCAATTCAGGGCGCATTTCTGCCACCGCCGGCAATAGATAGTCGCGCCAGACTTCCGCCAAAACCCCGCCATCCGCCCCGGCATCAATCGGCGCGTTAAAGATATTGCCGACACCGGTTTCGTGTTTTGCCCCGGTGCCGGGGAACAGGGGCATTTGGTGGCTTGATGCGAAAATTGTCCGGGGGTCATCCCAGAACGCCGCTTGCGTGCCGTTGCCGTGATGCACATCAAAATCCACCACTGCCACGCGATTCAAACCATGCGCGCTGATGGCATATTTGGCGGCGATGGCGGCGTTAGAAAAAAAGCAAAACCCCATGGCTTTATCAGGTTCAGCGTGATGCCCCGGCGGACGTGCGGCAACAAAAACACGCTCCGCCTCGCCCGTCAGCACGAGCCGCGCGGCTTCCACCGCACCCCCCGCCGCCGTTAGTGCCGCTTCCAAAGAATCGGCACACATCACCGTGTCGCCATCTAAATGCGCCAAGCCCTCATCAGGTGCCGCGGCAAAAATCGCATCAACATAAGCCGCATCATGCACAAGGCATAAAGTATCATATTCGGCTCGGGGCGGTGCAATTTGCGGACAATCAGAAAACGTCGCATCAAGCAGGGCATTGATGGTCTCAATGCGCTCCGAACGTTCGGGATGCCCTGGCGGGACGCGATGCGCGGCAAAGCAATCATGGCGAAAAATTTTTAATGCAGTCATAAATCTTTCCTATTTCTATTTTTATGCTATCTTGATGCGAACAGGAAAATCAAGGGGCGATGCGTAAAATGACCGAAATAATCCAAAGCCACATCAATGGCACCAACCAAGCCAGCGATGGCGACTACATAGAAAAGCACTATCCCGCCACCGGCGAAGTCATTGCCAAAGTGGAAATCGCTAGCGATGAAGTGCTGAATATGGCAGTCGCCGCCGCTAGCGCAGCGCAAAAACAATGGGCGCAATATTCGGGGCAAGAACGTGGGCAGATTCTCATCAAGGCGGCACTAGCTTTGCGTCAAGCCAATGCCGAATTGGCACGGCTTGAGGTGCAAGATGTCGGCAAAGTCTATAGCGAGGCGGAAAGCGGCGATGTGCCTTCGGGTGCGGATGCGTTAGAATTTTTTGGCGCGGCGATCATGACCTATGGCGGCATTCAGCATCAATGGCGCGACGCTATCGGCTATTCAAGGCGGGTGCCATTGGGGGTCTGTGCGGGAATCGGCGCGTGGAATTACCCGGCACAAATAGCCCTATGGAAATCCGCCCCGGCATTGGCGATGGGCAATGCGTTCATTCTAAAACCTTCGGAAATGACGCCGTTGGTCGCCATGCGTATTGCCGCCATTATGGAAGATGCGGGATTGCCCAAAGGGTTGCTCAACATCATCCACGGCGACCACCGCATCGGCAAAGCCATCTGTGAACATGCGGGAATCGCCAAAATATCGCTCACCGGCGGCGTGGAAACCGGCAAGAAAATTATGGCACAGGCGGCGTCTAGTTTGAAACGCGTCACCTTAGAATTGGGGGGCAAAGCCCCGTTGATTATTTGCGCCGATGCCGATTTAGACAAAGCCGCAGAGATTGCTATGTCGGCGAATTTCTATACTGCCGGCGAGGTATGTTCCAACGCCACGCGGGTATTCGTCCATCGCTCTATCGCCAAAGATCTATTGGAATTGATGGTGGCGCGCACGTCAAGCCTCAAGGTCGGCGACCCGATGGCGGAGGATGTGGATATCGGCGCGCTCATATCCGAAGCGCATCTAGGCAAAGTCATGCGCATGATCCAACAAGGCGTCGATGAAGGCGCGCATTTAGCCTGTGGCGGCAACCGCGTCCATCCCCAAGGCTTTGAAGGCGGCTATTTCATAGAACCAACCATCCTCAGCGCGTGCCAAGATGCTATGCGCGTCGTGCGTGAGGAAATTTTCGGACCCGTCATGAGCGTATTAATCTTTGACGATGACCATGAAGCCATCACGCGCGCCAACGCCACGCATTTCGGACTAGGCGCAGGTTTAATAACAAAGGATTTAGCCCGCGCCCACCGCATGAGTGCCCAGCTAGAAGCCGGCAATGTTTGGGTCAATAGCTACAATATCATCCCGCCAGATTTGCCCTTTGGCGGCGCAAAATCTTCGGGCTTTGGGCGCGAATCATCGCTTTATGCTTTAGAGGCATATAGCGATGTCAAAGCCACTTATATAGCCCTAGATTAAATAAGGAATCGCCCATGAAAAACGACCCGTTTTTTGAACCCATCCCCGGCACCACCCTCCCGCGTTTTGCTGGTGTGCCGAGCTTTATGCGCTTGCCCATTATAGATACCAAGCATAAACGTATTGATGATGTGGATATCGGCATTATCGGCGTGCCTTGGGATGGCGGGACAACCAATCGCCCCGGCGCGAGGCACGGCCCCCGCCAACTCCGCGATTTATCAACAATGATTCGCGCCACGCACCCGCTGTCAAAAATCTCGCCCTTTAATTTGGTAAATTGCGCGGATATGGGGGATTGTTCCATCAACCCCGCCGATTTAGACGACACCATGGAGCGCGTGCGTAAATTTTACAGCGATGTCAAAGCCCGCGGCATCGTGCCAATGACCGCAGGGGGCGACCATTTGGTATCTCTGCCAGTTCTGCGCGGATTGGCGCGTGATGCGCCGGTGGGGATGGTGCATTTTGACGCGCATACGGATTTATTTGACAGCTATTTTGATGGCTTCCGCTACACCCACGGCACACCGTTCCGCCGCGCCATTGAAGAAGGGCTATTAGACCCCAAACGCGTGGTGCAGATAGGCATTCGCGGCACTATGTATGATGGCGAGGATATCAAATGGGGACGCGCACAAGGGGTTACCATCATCACTATGGATGCGTGTATGGAAAGGGGGCTAGATGCTGTGATGGCAGAAGCCCGCCAAATTGTCGGCGACAAACCCACCTATGTCAGTTTTGATATTGATTGCCTAGACCCCGCTTTCGCCCCGGGCACAGGCACGCCCGAAATCGGCGGATTTACAACAAGAGAAGCGCAAATGATGCTTCGCCAACTTGAAGGGCTAAATCTAATCGGTGCGGATATGGTTGAAGTCTCACCGCCCTTTGACAATAGCGGCAACACCGCATGGGTGGGCGTGTCAATCATGTTTGAATTACTATGTATGTTAGCGGTGGCGGTAGATGCACGAGGACATTAATACCAAAGCCACAAACCTAGTGCGGAACGTATTAGAGGAAGCAGGGCTAGAAGACCGCTTATTGGCTTTAAAAGAAACCGCCCGCAGTGCCGAAGAAGCCGCCAAAGCCATAGGCGTGGAAGTAGGCGCAATCGTAAAAACGCTAATCTTCACCATTGAAGAAGTTCCGATAGCCGCCCTAATAAGCGGCGACCGCCAATGCAACATGGAATCCCTGCCGCATTTATTGGGGAAGGAGGAAGCCGCAAAACGCCCCAACGCCAACGAAGTAAAAGCCATCACCGGCTATTCCATAGGCGCCGTCTCCCCCCTAGGCTTAAACCCCAACATCCCCATTTTCATAGATGATGCGTTAGGACGTTTCCAAAAAATATGGGCAGCCGCCGGACACACCCACCTAGTCATGGGGTTGAGTTTTGACGAATTAGTGCGATTGACTAAAGGGCAGGTGCGTGCGGATTTGGGGTTGGGTTAGAGGTGTAGATGATTAACTTGACTGCATTAATAATTTATGTAGAATGGGTCGCGTAGTCGGGGGGTAGGCCTCTCTTTTCTTCTCTTAAAGAATTCTCATAGGGAAGCGGATGATGCTCCTCCGACTCCTAGTTTCCTTCAATTAAATTTTTAGCATTTTTTTCTTGACCGCAAGAGATTATTTCCATAAAATGGTCAATGTAGTCGGGATGGTCACTCCCTGTATTCTTTAGGGAAGCAGGTGAAACATCCCGGCGCTTGGCTTCCCTTACATTTCCAAATTTTCGGCACTACCTCTATCAATGCTTTGTCTGCGAAGGACAAGTGAGCGTGGGCGTGGCTTGGGGTTAGAATTTTAATTCCTCATCGTCAGGTGGGCGCATTTTGAGTACATCAGACAGGCGACTGTAGTATTCCACCCAAGCGCGTTTCTGTGGGGAAATCCAACTCAATATTCCAAGAATATCGTCAATATCTTGTTTTAAATCCTGATGAAAAATTGGCTCATGATGGGCAATGCGATTGCGAAGATCCTTAAATTTTTTCAATCTATACTCCAAATTTTTTCTCTTTTTTTCTAATTGTTTTTTTGTTGGAATATCAGAGAAAAAGATTTTATGTAGCTCTTTATTCCAAAGGACTTTATTACGAAATAGGGGCGTCCAAAATCCTAAAGACAAATCAGAGATAATGCCATCTCTTGTATTGTTTTCCTCTTTTGCCTTATCAATTTTTTCAACGCTAGCTTTATTTAAGTTGACGACATTCCTGCGATCATACCAATTTTCGCCAAAAGCATCAGTAAGTTGCTTATCTACGGCATTGCGTAAGGCAATTTCTAAAGCTTGCAAAGGTCCATAAAGTGATGCGCTTAATGCAGTGTTCCAAGCGTAAAGTCGCAAGGCCATTTTGATTTCATCATCAGGCGAGAGATTTTCCGCTTCTTTCAAGTACTTCCGTAATCGGGAGCAAGAAAGAATAGAAACAATTGATTCAGGGTAAGAAACAGTCATTTTTCACCTAAAAATAAGACTTTAGCAAAAAAAGATTTCTTAGTATGTAAAAATTTCTCAGCATGTAAATATTTCTCAGCATTTTCTCTTGACAACACAGATTATCTCTATAGAATGGTCGCTGTAGTCGGGGGATGGCCTCTCTCTGTCTTCTCTTAGAGAATTCTCATGGGGAAGTGGATGATGCCCCCCCGGCGCTTGGCTTCCTTGAATTGCTTCTACAACATTTTTTCCTTGACTGTTAGCACAATTTGTGCAAAATGATGCCTGTAGTCATGGGGTAGGCCTCTGTTTTACGCTCTACGCAAAGTAAGTCCTTGTGGCGTTCGGATTTTACAATTTATGTAGAATCATAGTTTTTGTAGTCATGGGTTACGCCTCTTTTCTTCGGAAAAAGCACCCATGACACACGGCTTCCATCACCCCCCAATTTTCGGTCCCGCCTCCACTAATGCCTCCCCCGCTGGTGTGTTGGTGAATTTTTTGAAATTGTCTATGAATAATTGCGCCAATCTTTCGGCTTTCGCTTCCCATTCTTCGGGGGTTTTGTGGCTGGTTCTTGGGTCTAGGATTTCTGGGCTTACTTGGGGTAGACTTAGCGGGATGGTTAGGTTGAATATGGGTAGTGTTGTCGTTGGGGTTTCGTCTAGTTTGCCTTCTAATACGGCTTTGATGATGGCGCGGGTGTCTTTTAGGGATATGCGGTTTTGTTGTCCGTTCCAGCCGGTGTTGATTAGGTAGGCTTTTGCGCCTGCGTCCTGCATTCTTTGGTTCAATACTTCGGCATAGATGGTGGGGTGTAGGCTCAAAAATGCTGCGCCGAAACAGGCGGAGAAGGTGGGTTGTGATTCTTTTAATCCGCGTTCGGTTCCTGCCATTTTTGCGGTGAATCCTGATAGGAAATGGTATTGCATTTGCGCGTTGCTTAATATGCTCACGGGCGGCAACACGCCAAAGGCATCGGCGGTTAGGAATATGACGCGCCTTGGATGTCCGCCTTTGGATATGGGTTTGACGCGGGTTTTGATGTGTTCAATGGGGTAAGAAACGCGCCCATTCGCCGTTAGCGAATCATCGTCAAAATCAATCTTGCCGTCCCGCCCCACCATGACATTTTCCAACAGGGCATCGCGTTTGACGGCGGCGTAGATATCGGGTTCTTTTGCTGGGTCTAGCCCGATGGTTTTGGCATAGCAACCGCCTTCAAAATTAAAAATCCCGCTATCATCCCAGCCATGTTCGTCATCGCCAATCAATAGGCGGTCAGGGTCGGCAGAAAGCGTGGTTTTCCCGGTGCCAGAAAGCCCAAAAAATAGCGCGGTATCGCCCTCATGCCCCATATTGGCGGCGCAGTGCATGGAGGCTATCCCCCGCCTTGGCAACAGGTAATTCATCAATGAGAACATGCCCTTTTTCATCTCGCCCCCATACCACGACCCGCCGATAATCTGCATATTCTCGGTCAGGTTAAAGGCGATAAACGTTTCCGAATTGAGCCCATGGGCAGCATAATCCGCAAAGCCGGTTTTAGAGGCATTGACCACGGTGAAATCCGGGGTGAAATCTGCCAATTCTTCGGCAGTTGGGCGGATAAACATATTTTTGACGAAATGCGCTTGCCATGCGACTTCCATGACAAAGCGCACTTTGAGCCGTGTTTCCACACTCGCCCCGCAAAACGCATCTATGACAAATAACCGCTTGCCGCTAAGCTGTGCCGTAGCCGTTTTTTTGAGCGCGTCCCAAGTTTCCGGGGGAATCGGTTTATTGTCGTTAGGAATCGCGCCATTCCACCAAAAACTATCGCGGGTAGCGTCATCCATGGTGATGTATTTATCCTTGGGCGAGCGTCCGGTATAGTCGCCGGTCAGCACATTAACCGCGCCGAGTTCGGTCACCACCCCACGCTCAAAACCTTTCAGCTCATCTGCGGTTTCTTCGGCAAATAGCGTGTCATAATCGGGGTTATGCACGATTTCAGCAGGGTCAGTGATGCCTAAAGTGGCGAGATGGTTTTTTACGCGAGACATGGGGCTATTCAATTCTGTAAATGGTGTAAGGAACATCTGACTATAAATAGCCCTAACGCCCCTTGTAAAGTCATTTAGATGCGAAAAAGATATTGCCATAAAAAAATGACTGGTTTAGCGTGTTATGGACGGAGGGCAAATATGGGCAAATCAGATCAAGTTTCTTTCACACGCATGGATGCGGGTAGTTTTGATGATTATCAACTACTGCGCGCACATGAGGCGGATTACCATAAAAACACCCCTAAGCGCATTTTAGAACAGCTGGCATTGCAGGGCAAAGAATCGCTTTCGGGGTATCCGATTACGCGCTTGCAACATGGGCTTCAAGCCGCTAGCCGTGCGGAAAAGGACGGCGCGGATATTGATTGGATCGTTGCGGCGTTGTTGCATGATATTGGCGATGGGCTATCACCGCAGAATCACGACCGCATGGCGGCGGAAATTTTGCGCCCCTTCGTGCGTGAGGAAGTCGCTTGGGTGGTGGAAAAGCACGGCATTTTTCAAATGAAATACTACGCCCATCATTATGATTGGGATGCCGATAAGCGCGATGAATTTAAAGGGCATCCCTATTGGCAATCCTGTGCCGATTTTTGCGCGCGTTGGGATCAGATGTCATTTGACCCCGCCTATCCGATGCGCGATTTAGACCATTTCGCCCCGATGGTTCATGAGGTATTTGGGCGCAAAGCATGGGATGCGGCGGTGTTGCGCGCGGGCGTGGTGGTGGGCTTGCCCCCTAGCCGTCATTAGGGGACATGATGCATCTTCA
The DNA here is from genome assembly GCA_958431225.1 of uncultured Alphaproteobacteria bacterium. Classification (GTDB taxonomy): domain Bacteria; phylum Pseudomonadota; class Alphaproteobacteria; order Puniceispirillales; family UBA1172; genus UBA12202. The sequence goes on from OY288107.1 coordinate 1,558,944, forward strand.
ATCTTACCTGAAAGAGCGATGCGATAGCGGGGGCATCAGCGCGGCGGAAATGGGGGTGATGCTTGCGCTCGCCGCCGCCGCGATTGCCATTACCGCACTGATTCGCCGTGATGGCATTGATGCGGATTTAGGGGCGGAAACCGGCGATGCTAATAGCGATGGCGACACGCAAAAAGCCCTTGATGTGCGCGCGGAAGCGTTGATTCTATCGCATCTCAAAGAAAGCGATGCGGCGTATCTGCTATCCGAAGAACAGCCCACACCGATTGCGCTACCCCGCCAAACCGCGCCCTTAATTGTAGCGGTAGACCCCCTTGATGGTTCGTCCAATATCGCGGTGAATGTGACGGTGGGGACGATTTTTTCGCTGATGCCTTGGGATGGGAATCTCCCGCGCCCTTGTCGTGGGCGTGACCAATTAGGGGCGGGGTTTTTCACCTATGGGGCGCAGACGACTTTGATTCTAGCCTTTGCTAGCGATGCGCGCCCGCAATGTTTTGTTTTGGATGAAGATAAGGGGCATTTTATCGCGCTAGGGGCGGAGGTGGAAATCGCGGCGACTACCAAAGAATATGCCATCAATGCGGCGTATGCACAACACTGGCACGCCCCGATTCAACAATGGAAGACGCAAGTGTTAGCGGATGCGTATAGTATGCGTTGGGTCGGCTCACTAGTGGCGGATGCGTGGCGGATTTTTCGGCGTGGGGGGGTGTTTTTGTACCCTGCCGATGCACGTGCGGGGATGGAGGCGGGGCGGTTGCGGCTGGTGTATGAAGCCAATCCCATCGCGTTTCTCGTTGAAAAAGCCGGGGGCTTGGCGGTTAATGGCGGCGAAAATATCCTTGATTTAACCCCGCAAGAACTGCATGAGCGCACGCCTTTGCTGTTCGGCTCGGCGGATGAGATGAAAATCCTCATCGCCCTGCATAAAGAATTGGACGCATAGACGCAGAATTGCTAGTTAAGGACAGAACTTTATTTGAGAGATGCAACCCATGCCCGACCAATTACATAACGACATGGCGAATGCCATCCGCTTTCTTGCCATGGATGCGGTAGAGGCGGCGCAATCGGGGCATCCGGGTATGCCTATGGGTATGGCGGATGTGGCGGTGGTGCTGTTCCGTGATTTTATTAAGATCAATCCGTCTGATGCGGCATGGGCTGACCGCGACCGCTTTGTTTTGTCGGCGGGGCATGGGTCTATGTTGCATTATGCGCTTAATCATTTGTTGGGTTATGGCGATATGACGCTGGAGCAGCTGAAAAATTTTCGCCAATTAGGTTCCATCACGGCGGGGCATCCGGAATATGGCTTGGCGGCGGGGATTGAAACCACTACCGGTCCTTTGGGGCAGGGTTTGGCGACTGCGGTGGGGATGGCATTAGCCGAGCGCATTATGGCGGCGCGATTTGGGCGTGGGTTGGTGGATCATCGGGTTTGGGTGATTGCCGGGGATGGCTGTTTGCAAGAGGGCATCAGCCACGAGGCGATTGAATTAGCCGCACATTTGCGTTTAGGGCGTCTGGCGGTGCTTTGGGATGATAATGGTATTACTATTGATGGCGGGGCGGATTTGTCTAGTTCGGGCAATCAGCTGATGCGCTTTCGGGCGGCGGGGTGGCACGTGCAAAATGTTGATGGGCATGATGCCGATGCTATCGGTGCGGCGCTGGCGGCGGCGGTGAAAAATTCGCGCCCTTCGCTGATTGCTTGCAAGACGACCATTGGTTATGGCGCGCCGAATCTAGCAGGAACGGCAAAGACGCATGGCGCGCCTTTGGGGGCGGAGGAAATTGCCGGCGCACGAGATGCACTAGGTTGGGCGCATGCGCCTTTCGTGATTCCGCCCGCCATCCAAGAGGCATGGCGCACAGCAGGGGCGCGGAGTTTGGACGCTTACACCGATTGGCAAAACCGCCACGCTAGTGCCAAAACAGGCAAGCGCTTTGATGAGGCATTAGCCGGGGCGCATCCGCAAAAATTATGGCACGATTTGAAAGCCTTGCGCCAACAACTGGCGGAGGAAAAACCCAAACTTGCTACACGCCAAGCCTCACAGAAAGCCCTTGAAGTCATCAACGCCGCTACCCCCCTCACCATTGGCGGTTCGGCAGATTTGACCGGGTCTAACCTGACCAAGACTGCCGATTTTGCCCCGATTACACGGCGCGATTTCAAAGGGCGTTATGTCTATTATGGGGTGCGCGAACACGCTATGGCGGCGGTGATGAACGGCATGGCACTGCATGGGGGTATCGTGCCTTATGGCGGCACGTTTTTGGTATTTTCGGATTATGCGCGGGGGGGTATCAGGCTTTCGGCTTTGATGCGCCAACAGGTGATTTATGTGCTGACGCATGATTCCATCGGGCTGGGTGAGGATGGGCCCACGCATCAACCTATTGAACATTTGGCGAGCCTACGCGCCATGCCGAATTGCTACGTCTTCCGCCCCGCTGATGCGCTTGAAGTGGCCGAAGCATGGGAGGCAGCATTAAGCATCACCGATGCGCCGTCGGTGCTATCGCTATCGCGCCAAGCCACCCCCGCCCTGCGCGCCGATGGCGGGGAGAATCAGGTTTTGCAAGGCGCGTATGTGCTACACGAGCCGAGCCAAGCGCGCCAGATTACCATCATCGCTACCGGCACCGAAGTGGCACTAGCGATGGAAGCCGCCACGCATCTGCAATCCGAACACGGCATCGCCGTGGCGGTGGTTTCCATGCCGTGCCAAGAGCTATTTGAACAACAAGACACCGATTATCAAAGCGCAGTTTTAGGCACCGCCCCCCGCATAGCGGTAGAGGCGGCGAGTGGTTTTGGGTGGGCGCGTTATGCTCCACACTTTATCGGCATGGATAGTTTCGGAGAATCTGCCCCCGCCCCCAAACTTTACCAACATTTCGGCATCACCACCGAGGCGGTCATCGCCAAGGCATTAACCCTCATAAAATAAAGGAGTTTTCTATGGCACTTCGTCTGGCAATCAATGGTTTTGGACGCATCGGGCGCAATATCTTGCGCGCGGTGATTGAACAAAAATCCAAAGATATTGAGGTGGTTGCGCTCAATGATATGTCGGGGGATGCGGCATCTGCGGCGCATCTGTTGCGTTATGATAGCGTCCATGGACGGCTCAATAGCGCGGTGCGTGTGGATGGCGATACTATGGATGTCGGATTCGGGGCGATGCAAGTGCTAGCGCGCCGCAACATTGCCGATTTGCCGTGGAAAGATTTAGGCGTGGATATCGTTTTGGAATGCACGGGCGTTTTCGGCAATCGCGCGGCGGCGGCAGAACATATCGCTGTCGGTGCAAAAAAAGTGCTGATTTCCGCCCCCGCCAATGATGCCGATTTGACCGTGGTTTATGGGGTCAATGACGACAATCTAACCGCCGCACATGATGTCGTATCTAACGCGTCTTGCACGACCAATTGCCTCGCACCAGTGGCGGCGGTTCTGCATAAAGAATTCGGCATTGAACAAGGTTTTATGACCACCATCCACAGCTATACCAGCGACCAGCGCATTTTGGATAACGCGCATAAAGACCCTTATCGCGCCCGCACGGCGGCGGCGAGCATTATCCCCACCACCACCGGTGCCGCTAAAGCCGTGGGCTTAGTTCTGCCCGAATTGGCAGGGATGCTGGACGGGGTGGCGTTGCGTGTGCCAACCCCGAATGTATCGGCGGTGGATTTCCAATTTACCACCAAAAAACCCGCAAGCGTTGATGCCATGAACGCCAGCTTTGAAAACGCGGCAGGGGGCAGGCTCAAAGGCATTTTGGGCATCACGCGCGAACCCCTAGTGTCCATAGATTTCAACCACGACCCCCATTCGGCAGTGGTGGCACTAGACCAAACCAAAATTTTGGGCGGTAATTTCGCGCGGGTGTTGGCGTGGTATGATAATGAATGGGGGTTTTCTGTGCGGATGCTTGACACCGCACGGGCTATGGGAAAATGGCTTTGAGTAGGTAGAGGCTCACGAGTCCGACAGCGATGGTGATGACGACACTGCGCGATAGCACCGCCGCGATTCCGGCAATCACTAGTGCTGGAATTTTCGGATTTGTCATATCAATTTCATGGTTGCTGATAAAGGTTTCGGTGGCGACAATCGCTGTTAAAACGGCGGTGCTCACATAGCCCAATAGCGATTTCATCGCCGGGCTGATATCACGGCGGTTGAGGATGCCGATAAACGAAAACCGCGTCAAAAATACCGCCAAGCCTGAAATAAAAATAGCTAGCCAGATCATCTCATCTACCCCTTTTGCCCCGCTGTCTTTCGCTCAAAAAACCCACCAACATTCCCGCCAACCCCGCACAGATTAGGCTAAGTTTCCAAGGAAGCGGATAGGCAAACACCGCCACCACCCCCGAAGTCAGACAAGCATTAAGATGCGGAATCAAGCGCAAATGCGGAATCAAAATCGCCATAAAGGTGAGGGCAATGGCAAATTCCAACCCCAAACTAGGCGGGATTGCCGCGCCCACGACTATCCCAAGCATCGTGGTAATTTGCCACATCACCCAAAGCAAAAGCCCCGAACCAAGCAGATGATAATGGCGCGCCGGCTGTGCGGGCATCATCTCAAACCGCCTAATACTCATGGCGTATGCCTCATCGGTGAGCAGATAGGCGAGGGGGATTTTCCACCGCCACGGCAGATGCGCGAAATAAGGCGCCATGCTTGCCGAATAGAGCGCGTGGCGGATATTCACCGCACTCACCGTGCCGCTAATCAAAAACGCATTGGCACCGCTTGCATATAATTGCAGAAACACAATCTGCCCCGCCCCGCCAAAGGTAATCGCCGACATCGCCACAATTTGCAGAGGCGTTAAGCCTGTCTCAACCGCCAGCGCGCCGAAAATCAAACCAAAAGGCATCACCCCAACCATCAAAGGCGCTTGGTCTTTGATGCCGAGAAGGAATTGGGCGCGCGGGGCCAATGCGTGGTTTAATGCGTGGGTCATTATCAGATTCTCGGTTGAAAAAACTCTGGGAAATGTTTAGAAGATAAAGGTAATTTGTCAAGCAGAGATACCCCCCCATGTCTTCACTACCCAAAACCTCACTACCCAAAACACTAGACGCCACCACCGCATCGGGCAGAACCATATTTTTCCGCGCCGATTTGAACTTACCCATGCAGGACGGCAAAATCAGCGACACCACCCGCATGACACGTCTAGCCCCCGCAATAAGCGCATTGGCACAAGCCGGCGCGCGGGTGGTGGTGGCATCGCATCTAGGACGCCCCAAAGGAACGCACGACGCCAATTTGAGCCTCAAACCCGTGGCGGAAGCCTTGGCGGAATGTTTGGCGCGCCCGGTTGATTTTGTCGCCGATATAGCGGGGGAGCCAGCGCAAAATGCCGTCCGCGCGTTGCAAGATGGCGAGATTTTGATGCTAGAAAATCTGCGCTTTGATGCAGGTGAGGAAAGCAACGACGCCGATTTCGCCGCACGGCTGATGGAGGGGATTGATATTTACGTCAATGATGCGTTCGCGTGCAGCCACCGCCATCACGCCTCCATCTGCGCGGTTGCAGGGATGCGCCCCGCTTTTGCCGGCGCGCTGATGCTAGAAGAATTGCAAGCCCTAAACCAAGCCCTAACCCAACCAAACCGCCCGCTAGTGGCAGTGGTAGGCGGCGCAAAAATATCCAGCAAATTAGGGGTGCTGAATCATCTAGTGGGGCAGGTGGATGCGCTGATTCTAGGGGGCGGGATGGCGAACACGTTTTTATTGGAAGCAGGCGTGGAATTAGGCGCATCACTAGTAGAAGCAGATTTACTAGCCGAGGTCCAAGCAGTAAAAGCCACAGCAAAGGCAAGCAACTGCCAGTTAATCCTACCAAAAGACGGCATAGTAGCAACCAAATTTGAACCCAACGCCCTCCACCGAATGGCACATTTTGACAGGGATAATTTAGAGGGGGATAAATTGAGAGATGACGAAATGATCCTAGACATAGGCACAGATTCGGTAGCGGCGGCAAAACAAGCCATCACCGCCGCCAAAACCCTAATATGGAACGGACCCATGGGGGCATTTGAACTACCGCCCTTTGACAATGCCACCACCAAACTAGCCCAATATGTAGGCGCGCAAAGCAAAGCAGGAGATTTGGTTTCCATAGCAGGAGGAGGCGACACCCTAGCCGCCCTCAACCACGCCAACGCCATGCAACAATTCACCTACATAAGCACCGCCGGCGGCGCCTTCCTAGAATGGCTAGAAGGCAAAGCACTGCCCGGGGTGGAGGCGTTGTTGAACTCTAGCTAAAATAGTGATTCCTGAACAATATATGGCGGATGAAAAGTGCCAATGATGACGTATGGGTTTTTCGCCCTGCTGTGCCACTCTCTTGTAGTTCCAAGGAAAAGATAAATGTCTTTGCTTAAAGCAAAATCATCAAAGTATTTTTCCTTAACTTTATTAGCGGCTGTTTCTTCGCATTTATAACGCTCCAAGCAATTCCAATAGAGTTGACCGATTTCCCAATCTTCTATCATAAGCGTGCTTTCCTTATCGTCATCATCTATAAAACGATAAGAAAATTTGTAAGGCAATTTAGGGATTAACTTAAAATCGGATGTATCATTTTCAGGAAAAAGAGACCCTTGCTTTAATGCCGCTTCGGCAGCACTTGTTCGACTTAATTCCCATGCGCTATCTACCTTCTGCACAACAAAATCTTTAATTTGTTTTGGTTTGAAAATGACCAGAGAATATTCATTATTTTTTGCACCAGCAATAATAGTATTTAGATTCGTGTGTATGGTATTATTAGACAAAATAAATTGGCGTCGTTGCTCCCAATTATGGTCTGTGGGGATGATCTTGCCAGGGGTAATGTCATCTATATTCCGTGGACGAAAACTTTCTGGACGTGGGTCTTTAGGATTTTTATCAATTTCCAACTTTATCCATTGATATTTTTTATAGCGTTTGTCCCATTCCAAAAACCGAAAAGGCGATGGATATAACCGAATCCACGACCCATCCTCCCTAAAGCCGGCAGTGCAGACAAGCTCAATATATTTTTCAGAGAGAGTAGGGTAGGTTTTTACAGCAATTAGAATCCACTCTTTTTGCATCTGAAACTTCCTCAAATATGTGCGATTTCATATTTCCAAGCGGGAAGTTCTGATAATGCTTTTGCCACACGGCTTCGGTGACACATACATGACTCGGCTTCAAAACAAGTAATCGCAACACGCTTTTTGTCCAAGAATATCTGAAAAAGCGTTTCTATGGCTTCTTTATTTTGTGCCAAAATTGTGTTTTCGTATTCATCAAAGAGCCTGTCATAATCGCTTTGTGCATTAAGATATTGGCGTTTTTCAGAAGCAATGCCAAGTGCGCCAAGATGCGTATATTCAATGCCTAGTTTATTTAATGTTTCAGAGAGCGTTGATTTTGAAAAACCATATTTACGGCTCAAAGGATTTTTGCGCACATCGCATAATATCTTCACATTATTTTTGATTAAACGATTGAGGTAGTTTTCAAAAGATTGTCCCTCATAACCGATTGTAAAAAATTTATATCCCTCATCATGGGGTCTTTTTTGTTCAATTTCTCTCAATTCTTTCGCACCCATAATATCGCCAGCGATTTGGCTGTTTATCGCATAGTATGGATAGTGTTTATAGACGTGGCGTACTAAATCATCGCCTTTCACGCTTTTAAATTCTTTAGCAAATTGCAAGATGTTTTCTTGGGTTGAAACATTGAGGGTTGAAATATAATCATCAGCACCCTCTGCAATGCGCCAATTTTCCACATCCGCAATGACCCCGACTTCTTTGAGCCGCCGCCGGTCAGCATATGATTGGAAAGAAAAACACCCATATCTATAAGGGACAAATTCATAACTTTTATCCTGCTCATATATTTCGGTGAATAGGAATAAATATTTCTGTAGGGCTATATTTGACAAACGACCACCAAATGCTTGGAGCAAGGCTAAAAGCAATTTTTGACGCCCAAATAATGATTTTTTCTGTTTTGCCATGGCATCCCCACCATACTACAGCATGATTCGTTTGTAAAAGATTAAATCGGGCTTGCAAATCACCGCCTTTGCCCCCATATTCTATACAGGTAATTGATGGAGATGCAAAATGTTCGGCTTGACTAAACCACTGACGATTCCAAACGCTGATGAGGCTTTGCCGGGGCGGGATGTTCCTGTTGATGTTGTGCGTCCGCATGCGGTGCATGGGCGGGGGATTCGGGCGCCTTTTCCTGATGGTATGGAGAGCGTGTTGTTGGGGATGGGGTGTTTTTGGGGGGTGGAACGGCTGTTTTGGCAGTTGGATGGTGTTTGGACGACTTCGGTGGGGTATGGGGGCGGTTCTACGCCTAACCCTAGTTATGAGGAGGTCTGTTCGGGGCGCACCGGGCATACGGAATTGGTGGAAGTCGTCTATGACCCTGATAAAATCGCCTTTGACGCACTCCTCAAATTATTTTGGCAAGGGCATGACCCTACCCAAGGCATGCGCCAAGGCAATGACCGCGGCACGCAATATCGTTCGGCAATTTATTGCACCAATGAAGCACAACTAACCGCGGCAAAAGCGAGCCAAACCCATTACGCACAAAAACTATCAGATGCGGGACACCCCGCCATCACCACCGAAATCGCCATGCGCGACGCCTATTATCTAGCGGAAGATTACCACCAACAATATCTCCACAAAAACCCGCACGGCTATTGTAATTTAGGCGGGTGCGGGGTGGCGTATTAAAAACCTATTGACACCCGCATATTGAGGTGCTAGATACTGCCCCAACACACAGCATCCCGATGCGAAGAAAGGTTGAGAGCAATGAAAGTAGTCAGCTCCCTAAAAACGCTAAAATCCCGCGACCGCAACTGCCAAACCGTGCGCCGCCGTGGGCGTCTATACGTCATAAACAAGAAAAACCCCCGCTTCAAAGCGCGGCAGGGGTAGTTTGCGCGCACCCAACACACCCCATCATATAAAAAGGAGAACAAGATGGACGAAAATCAACTTTTACACTATCAAGCCAAGCTTGAATACGAGACGGACTCATGGGATTTATATGTTGCTCTCAAAGAGGGCAAGCCTTGGGTTGTTATCGATGGTCGTGCAGTAGAAGCCTATGAGCAGGAGCATATCCCGGGCGCCGTTAATTTACCGCATAGAGACATCTCCGAGACCACAACTGAAAGCCTAGACCGAGATAAAATCTATGTTTGTTATTGCGATGGGATAGGTTGCAATGCTTCTACCAAGACAGCACTAAAATTACACAAACTTGGTTTCAAGGTGCGCGAATTGTTGGGCGGACTTGATTGGTGGAAGCGCGATGGCTACGCTACTGAAGGGCAACAATCACAAGAAGGATCTGAAGTGATTTGTGGGTGCTAATTCACCGCAAATCAAAGAAATCGTTACCCTTATCATCAATGATGATGAAAGCGGGAAAATTTTCTACCTCTATTTTCCAGACGGCTTCCATGCCTAGTTCGGGGTATTCTAGCACTTCTACTTTGCGGATGGCGTCGGTGGCTAGTTTTGCGGCTGCCCCGCCTATTGAGCCTAGATAGAAGCCGCCATGTTGTTTGCACGATTCGCGCACTGCGCGGCCGCGATTGCCTTTGGCTAGCATGATCATTGAACCGCCTGCCGCTTGCATGGTGGGGACGTAGCTGTCCATGCGTCCTGCTGTGGTGGGGCCGAAACTGCCTGATGCCATGCCTTCAGGGGTTTTGGCGGGGCCGGCGTAATAGATGGGGTGGTTTTTGAAATAGTCGGGGAGCGTGCCGTCTTGTTCTAGCCGTTCTAGCAATTTTGCGTGGGCGGTGTCGCGGGCTACGATTAGCGTGCCACTTAGGTTTAGGCGCGTTTTTACCGGGTATTGGCTCAATAATGCGCGTAAATCTTCCATTGGTTGATTGAGATCGACGGCTACGCCTGCGCCTGCTTGCATTTCTACGCTTGGTAAGAATCGCGCCGGGTCGTGTTCTAATTTTTCTAGGAAAATGCCTTCACGGGTGATTTTCGCCATGGCTTGGCGGTCTGCCGAACACGACACGCCTAGCCCTACCGGGCATGACGCCCCATGGCGGGGCAAGCGAATCACCCGCACATCGTGGCAGAAATATTTTCCGCCGAATTGCGCGCCGATGCCTAATTTGCGGCTGATTTCAAGGATGATGGCTTCCCATTCTAAATCACGATAGCCCGCACCTTTGCCGTCGCCTTTTGTCGGGAGGTGGTCAAGGGCGCGGATGGATGCGGCTTTCACCGCTTTTAGATTGGCTTCTGCTGAGGTGCCGCCGATGACTACCGCTAAATGATACGGCGGGCAGGCGGCGGTGCCTAGGGTGCGTAGGGTTTCGTCAATAAATGCGGTCAGGTTTTCGGGGTTGAGGAGGGCTTTTGTTTTTTGAAATAGGAAACTTTTATTGGCAGACCCGCCACCTTTTTGGATAAAATCAAAGTGATATTCCATGCCCTTACCCGCATAGAGATCAATCTGTGCGGGTAGGTTGGTATTGGTATTGACCTCATCAAACATGCTAATCGGGGCGGTTTGCGAATAGCGTAGGTTGCTGGTTTGATAGACTTCCCACACGCCTTTTGAAAGCGCTTCGCCATCATCGCCTTCCACCAAAACGCGGTCGCCGCGGACGCCGTTGATGATGGCGGTGCCGGTATCTTGGCACATCGGCAACACGCGGTCGGCGGCAATGACGGCATTTTTTAACATTTCAAGCGCGACAAAATGGTCGTTGGCTGAGGCTTCCGCATCGTCCAAAATCTCCGCCAGTTGTGCCAAATGCGTGGGGCGGAGGAAATGTGAGATTTCTTTGAAAGCGTATTCGGCTAGAAAACTTAATCCTTCGGGGTTGATGCGGAGGAATTCCGTGCCGTCTAAATTGACGCTTTCCACATAATCCGCCGTTAAATGTTCCCATTCGCAATCGGGGCGGGTTTTGGGTAGGATGGGGCTGTATTGGAATGCGGTCATGATTTTTTATCTCGGAAACCTTTGAGCGAGATAATATCCGCACCAGATTGCGCCTCATCGCCCGCATTTTTGGCATTATCGGGGGCTGGTGCGTTATTATCAGGCGGGGCATTAGTGGTTTCGGGGGATTCTTCAGGCACCTCAAGGGTAGAGAACTGCAAACCGAATCCTGCCGTGGGGTCAGAAAATTCAATCACCGCATCAAAAGGCACCGAGATACTATGTTCAACGCCATCAAAAGTAAGCGTGATTTCAAAATGCTGGTCGTGGGTGATGAGGTCGCGGAACTGATGCTGGATAACGATAGTCATTTGTTCAGGGAATTGCGCGCGCAATTTTGGCGGGATAATGACATCCTCGCGGTCGCTGGCAAAGGTGATAAAGAAATGGCTTTCCCCGGGCAGACCTTGGGTTTCCACAATACGCAACGCCCCCCGAAGCACATTGCGGAGCGCGTCTTCCATCAGGCTTTCGTAATCAATTTCTGTCATGTTGGTATTGGATTTGCTCATTGCCCTAACATCTTTCTGTCCGCATTATAGTCTAAATTGCCTAGCGGTTTCAAATGGTGATTTTATGCCCCCAAAAAAAACGCAAAAAAAACGACAGGGGATTGCTCCCCTGCCGTCCGAATTATTCTGTTGCAAGGTCAATTCAAACCCCGCCGACAGGGCTCAACCTATCGGAGTTAAAAGTGGTCTTTGCAACCGCCTAAGCAGCAGCAGCAACCGGAGCATAGTTGTCGTTTGCAACTATAAAGTTTGACCCGATATCGGTGGTATCATGCCGAGCGAAAGTTTTGCTTTTACTACACGCGTCGATCCTGCCTCGCCCCCATAACTGGTTTGGGCTTTATGGTGGAGGCGCCGGGTACTGCCCCCGGGTCCGCTATGCCTATTCTGCAAGCCGTTTATCGCCATAGCTGTTGCCAGCACCGCCAATATAAACCTTTTTTGATGCATTGCCAACCCCTTTATTTAAATTTATTATAGGGGCATGAAAACCTATCTGGAATTACTGCGCTATGTGCGCGCCCATGGCGACCGCAAGGATGACCGCACCGGCACTGGCACTTTGTCGGTTTTTGGCTGGCAGAGTCGCTATCACCTGCGCGATGGCTTTCCGTTGCTGACCACGAAAAAACTGCATATTAAATCTATCATCCACGAGTTGCTGTGGATTATGCGGGGGGATACGAATATCGGCTATTTGAACGAAAATGGCGTGCGTATTTGGGATGAATGGGCGGATGTGGAGGGGGATTTGGGTCCTGTTTATGGGCATCAGTGGCGTAAATGGGACGCGCCTGATGGCAGGAAAATTGATCAGCTGGCGGGGGTTGTGGAGATGATTCGCACCAATCCTGATTCGCGGCGGATGTTGGTGAGCGCGTGGAATCCGGCGGATATAGAGCGCATGGCACTGCCCCCATGCCATTCACTGTTTCAATTCTATGTGGCGGAGGGGCGGTTGTCGTGTCAGCTGTATCAACGGAGCGCCGATATTTTTTTGGGCGTGCCGTTTAACATCGCTAGTTATGCGCTCTTGACGCATTTGGTGGCGCATGTGACCGGGCTTGAGGTGGGCGATTTTGTCCATAGTTTTGGCGACGCGCATCTGTATATCAATCATTTAGACGCCGCCGACGAGCAGTTAAAGCGCAAGCCTAAACCCTTGCCCCGCTTGCGCTTAATCAATCCCCCCGATGCGTTGGAAGATTTCACCATTGACCATATCAGCATTGAAGATTACGACCCGCATCCGCATATCGCCGGGGAGGTGGCGGTCTGATGGCGAAATATCCTTTAGTCGCGGTGGTTGCTATGGCGAAAAATCGCGTGATTGGCGATGGTAAAAAATTGCTGTGGCATATCCCTGACGAATTAAAACGCACGAAAATGCGCACTATGGGGCGTCCGTTGATTATGGGGCGGCAGACTTTTGATTCTATAGGGTGTGCTTTACCCGGGCGCGCTAATATCGTGCTGACCCGCCGACAAGATTGGCAAGCGGAAGGGGTGGAGGTGGTGCATACTATAGAAGATGCGCTCACCACAGCCGAAGCGTGGATTGATGCCGAAACGGAGCGCGAAAAAGAAATCATCATTTTCGGCGGGGCGGAAATTTATAGATTGTTTCTGCCGATGCTACGCGCCATTGACGCGACTTTGATTGAAGCCACCTACCCATCAAATAACGCCACGCATTTCCCCGAAAGTGATTGGGGGCGTTGGACGGAAGACCCCGCCTACCCAAGCACCCGCACAGAAGCCCAAGGCACGACCCCCGCCTATCGTTATGTGCGCTATGTGCCGTCAATCCAACCCCGCCAATAATTTTTCCGCCACCGCAAAATAGGTTTTTCCGTGGGGGCTGTCGGGGTTGCTTATGGTTATGGGCTCGCCCTTATCACTGCCGGCGCGGATTTCCATTTCTAACGGAATCGCGCCCAAAAACGGCACATTTAGGCGTTTTGCTTCGGCTTCTGCCCCGCCTCGGCTGAAAATATCGTGTTGGGTTTGGCAGTTGGGGCAGATGAAGTAGCTCATATTTTCAACGATTCCCAATACGGGGACATTGACTTTGTGGAACATATTTAGCCCTTTGCGCGCGTCTATCAGTGCTAGGTCTTGCGGGGTGGAAACGATGACCGCCCCTGCCAATGTCGTGCGTTGGGCTAGGGTCAGTTGCGCGTCGCCTGTGCCCGGGGGCATATCAATGATGAGAATATCAGGCGCGCCCCATTCCACATCGCGCAACATCTGTTCAAGCGCCGACATCACCATAGGTCCGCGCCAAATCGTTGGTGCGTCTTCTTCCATCATAAAACCGATAGACATGGCGGTTAGCCCGTGGGCTTCAATCGGCACGATTTTATTGTTGGCACTGGTGGGGCGGGCGTTTGTGCCTAAAAGTTTCGGCAAGGACGGCCCGTAAATATCCGCATCAAGAATCGCTACATTTTGCCCTAGTTTTTGCAACGCCACCGCTAAATTGATAGCAGTGGTAGATTTCCCCACCCCGCCTTTGCCCGATGCTACGGCGATTAGGTGTTTGGCGGGTTGGTGCAGACGTGATTCGGGGGCGGGTTTCTCGGCTTTTGCGGGCGCATCGCGGTGGGCGGTGAGCATCGCTGTTGCCGAAAGCACGCCGGGGAGGGCGCGAATCACCTCCTCGGCGGTGCGCTTAATCGGCTCAATAGCGTCAGGATTGTGCGGGTCAACCTGCATGGAAATAGACACATGACCATCCTTGACAACCACGCCTGAGACCAATCCGCTAGCGATTAAATCTTGTTGCTTGCCATCTATGTCAATTGCGCTTAAACTTTCACGCACTTGTTGTTCGGTTATTTTTGCAGTCATCGGCATCTCACTTTCTTGATAGACAATAACGATGATTCCTTGAAAAGATAGCCTCAATATATTATCTCGTATAGTATCATACGAGGGAAAGCGGAGATATTAATATGCCTTGGGATAAAAAGGGAAGCGATAACAATGGGTCAGGCGGTAATCCCTGGGGGTCTGGCGGCGGTTCTAGCGGCGGTTCTGGCGGTTCTGGTAAAGGGTCTGGCGGTTCGGGCGGCGGACGTTCGGGCGGACCGACGCCCGATTTTGACAAATTTATCCGCAAAGGGCGCGATAATCTGCCGAATTTCCTGCGCGGACCGCATGCGATGACTTTGCTGGTGGTGGTGGCTTTGTGCCTATGGCTGGCATCAGGCTTTTACCGCGTCAATACCCAACAAGAAGGCGTGGTGTTGCGCTTTGGCGAATGGGTGAAAACGACGCCGCCGGGCTTGCATTACCATCTGCCCTATCCGATTGAAAGCGTCATGAAACCCGAAGTCACCCGCGATAACCGAATCAATATCGGCTTTCGTAGCCTTGGTGATGGGGGCGGGGTCAATCGCCGTGATATTCCTTTTGAAAGCGAGATGATTACCGGCGATGAGAACATTGTGGATATTGATTTTGTCGTATTCTGGCGCATCGGCGATGCCGGGAAATATCTGTTTAATTTAACCGACCCCGAGGAAACGGCAAAGGTCGCCTCCGAAGCCGTCATGCGTGAAATTGTTGGGCGCGTGGATATTCAATTCGCCCTCACCGATGGGCGCGAGCAGATTCAATCGCAAGCCCGCGAGCAGCTGCAAGCCCTCCTAGACGAATATCAGGCAGGCATCCTCATCCGCGAGGTGCAGTTATTGGCGGTAGACCCGCCCTCTGATGTCATTGATGCCTTTAACGAAGTCCAACGTGCGCGCCAAGACCGCGACCGCCTGAAAAATGAGGCAGAAGCCTATAGCAACGACATCATCCCCCGTGCGCGTGGGGAGGCGGCGCAGATTATCGCGCAAGCCGAAGCTTATGCCGAGCAAATCGTCAATCAAGCCGAAGGTGATGCCTCACGTTTCACGCAAATCTATAACGCCTATCTTGTCAATAAAGATGTGACGAAAGAGCGCATCTATATTGAAACTTTGGAAGAAATTATGAGCAATGTGGATAAAATCATCATTGATGAGGGGGCAAGTGGCACCGGCGTTGTGCCGTATCTGCCCCTATCCGAAATCGGCAGAACAAACCAGTAGGAGCCACTGAAATGCGTATTCAACCTTTGATTTTGATTGTTTTAGCGGTGGTAGCATTTTTGGGCTACAACACGCTTTTTATCGTCCAGCAGACGCAACAAGCCATCGTCTTGCAATTCGGTGAGCCTAAACGCACGGTGCAGAAACCGGGATTGCGCTGGAAAATTCCGTTTATTCAAAATGTGATTTTTTATGAAAATCGCGTGTTGTCTATGGTGTCGCAAAGTTCTGAGCAGGTGATTCTCTCCGACCAAAAGCGGCTAGAAGTGGATACTTATGCGCGTTATTCCATCGATGACCCGCTTAAATTCTATCAAACCGTGCGCACGGTGCGGATTGCCCAAGAACGGCTTGAAGCCATGGTCGATTCATCCACAAGGCGCGTTTTGGGGAATCATTCGCTCGTGGATATTCTGTCGGAACAGCGTAGCGGCATCATCAACACGATTCGGAGTGAGGTCAATGCCTCGGCGTCCGCCTTGGGGATTAGCATTGTTGATGTGCGGATTAGGCGCGCCGATTACCCCGATGCCACTTCACAAAATATCTTCAACCGCATGAAATCCGAACGCGAACGCGAAGCCAAAGAATTCCGTGCCACCGGCGAAGAAGAAGCGCAAAAAATCCGCGCCACCGCCAATAAAGAACGCACCGTCATCATCGCCGAAGCCAACCGCCAAGCCGAAATCACGCGCGGGTCAGGCGATAGCCGTTCCATCTCCATTTACGCCGAAGCCTTTGGCGTGGATGAAGATTTTTACGCATTCTATCGGTCAATGCAGGCTTATCGTAAATCTTTTGGCGACAATCCCACCTCAATGGTGCTGTCGCCGAATAGCGAATTTTTCCGCTTCTTTGGCAGTAAATCAGGTGGGGTTGAAAAATAGGTGCCAGCATTTTTACGCTGATTTTCTGCCCTAAATCTGCCCGATTCATCGTCATAATGGTGGAAAATTTGTAAGGAGACCTTTTCATGTTATTGACCCATCCATTTACTGCCCCGCTTGCCCCCCCCTTTGCCTCACGTACGTTATTGCATTCGTGGCGGGGTGCTGTATTCGCGTTGTTGTTTGTCGCACTGCCAGTATCGGCAGAGGAACGCCCGGATAGTTTTGCCACATTAGCCGAAGAATTATCGCCATCGGTGGTCAATATCTCCACCAGCACTTTGGTTAGGCGCAATAATAATGACGATTTAGAATTCCCCCCGGATTCGCCGTTCAAAGATTTCTTTGATGAATTCCTAGACCGCAATAACCGCCCCAGCACCCGCGCCCTCGGGTCAGGGTTTTTGGTGTCCGAGGATGGCTATGTGGTGACCAATCGCCATGTCATCAATGGTGCGGATAAAATTCACGTAACGCTCTATAACGACCGCCGTTTTGAAGCCGAACTCATCGGGCATGACAGCAAAACCGATATTGCCGTGCTAAAAATAGACCCCGATGGGGAGGTTTTGCAAGCGGTGGCGTTCGGCGATAGTGGCGAGATGCGCGTGGGCGATTGGGTGTTGGCGATTGGCAATCCGTTCGGTTTAGGGGGCAGTGTGACGGCGGGGATTATCTCCGCCCGTGGGCGCGATATTGGTAGCGGGCCTTACGATGATTTTCTGCAAACCGATGCCGCCATCAATCGCGGCAATTCGGGGGGGCCTTTGTTTAATTTGGAAGGCGAGGTGGTTGGCATCAACACGGCAATTTTCTCACAGACCGGGGGTTCGGTGGGGATTGGTTTCGCCATCGCCTCCAATTTGGCGCGCAATGTTGTGGAACAATTACGCGCACACGGAAAAACTAGGCGCGGTTGGTTAGGGGTTGCCATCCAAGAAGTCACCCCCTATGTCGCCGAGAGTTTTGAGCTAGACGAAGCCAAAGGGGCGTTGGTGTCCTCCCTGCATCGTGAAGGACCCGCCGAGGCAGCCGGGCTAGAAATCGGCGATGTCGTGGTGACTTTTGACGGCAAGCCCATTGATACGAGCCGAAGCCTGCCGCGCATTGTCGCAGAATCGGCAATCGGCAAGCCCCTAGATATTGTCGTCATCCGTGACGGCGCGCCCTTGCATCTCAAAGTAACGCTCGGGGTGTTGGAAGAAGCCGAACAAGCAGGGCTATTGGCGCGCGCCGACACCCCCCGCACCGATAAAGATGGCGGGTTGGTTTTCGAAAGCCTAGGGCTACAAGTGGATGAGTTAACCACTAAATCCCGCCAGCAATTATCCATCGCCGAAAATATCAAAGGCGTGTTGATTGTCGGCATTGCTTCGGGGTCGCCGGCAGAAAATAGCGCTTTGGAAATTGGCGGGGTGATTATGCGCGTGGGCAAGGTGGAAACCGAAACCTTAGATGATTTTCGCCAAGCGATTGAAGCCGAACTCAAAGCCGAAAAAAACAAAATCCTCCTCTATATCTATCAGCAAGGACGCGCGCAGTTTTTTGAACTGAATCTGGAATCATAATGTGCTAGATGGGGCAGAGGCTTATGATGCGGTGTGTATTGCCGGTGCCACCGCAAGCGGAAAATCGGCACTAGCCATGGCGGTGGCGGAAGGTGTGGATGGCACGATTATCAATGCCGATTCCATGCAGGTCTATCGGGGCATGCCCATCATCACCGCCAGCCCCAGTGCTAGTCTCGGCGCCGAGGATTACACCGCCATCCCGCATAAGTTGTTTGGGTATGTCGCCCCCGAAACCCGCTATTCGCAAGCGCAATGGTTAGGTGATGCCCGCAATGCGATAGCGGAATGTCGTGCGGAAAATCGCCTGCCTTTGTTAGTCGGCGGCACCGGGCTTTATTTCAAAGCCGCATTTGAAGGCATCGCGCCGATTCCCGACATCCCCCCAAACGCACGTGCGGAAGCGCAAGCGATTCTAGAATCTGCAGGGGTTGAGGGCTTGCATCAACGGCTTTTAGAGGTGGATGCGGATTTAGCCCACCGCCTTGCCCCTAGCGACCGCCAGCGTGTTTTGCGGGGGATGGAAGTGTGGCTCGCCACCGGCACCCCCCTCAGCCAGTGGCAAAAACAGCCGAAACAGGGGGCGTTAGGCGGGCGCATGTTGAAAATTTACCTACGCCCGCCACGCACCACGCTCTACGCCCGCATTGAGGCGCGGTTTGATGCGATGCTAGAACAAGGCGCGGAGGATGAGGTCAAGGCGCTTTTGGCAAAGGGCTTGGATGAAAATTTGCCCGCCATGAAAGCGCTCGGCGTCAAAGCCCTCACCGCCAGCATCAACGGCACCATGCCACGCGCCGAAGCCATAACCGAAGCCAAACGCGATAGCCGCCGCTACGCCAAACGCCAATTCACTTGGTTTGACCACCAATACGCCGCAGACATGACGATTAGCGATTGCCTCACCCCCGCAAGCGTGAAAACCGCCACAAAAATGATTTTAACGCAGCTCAAAAAAACAATTTGAGTAATTTTCAAAAAGGCTTTGATAAAAAAACTTGTCAAAAATTATATTTTCCGCTTGACCTTGTGCGCGGAATGTGGAAAACTTGTTCTTGAATTGTGTCGGTAATGGATACGATTTAGACATATAGCAAAAATTCTGGGGTCTTGATGGCTTCTCGGGTAGGGGAGGCGATTGGGTTTTTTCCGTTTTTTTGTCGGGTTTTTTGCCGGGGTTTTTTTTGAAGGAAATACGAAATGACAGCAACAGCGCAACAAAAACGCGCCCTATCAGAAGCGGACGACCTAGACGCTAAAGCAAAGGCAGGTGCGGAATTCAAAACCACCGGTGCCGAGGCGGTGTTGCGTGTGCTTGAAGACCTTGGGGTTGATGTGATTTTCGGCTATCCCGGCGGGGCGGTGTTGCCGATTTATGATGCGTTGTTTCAGCGCAATTCCATCCGCCATATCCTCGTCCGCCACGAACAGGCCGCCGTGCATGCCGCCGAAGGCTATGCACGTTCAACGGGCAAAGTTGGCGTGGTGTTGGTGACTTCGGGGCCCGGGGCTACCAATGCGGTCACGGGGCTGACCGATGCGCTTTTGGATTCTGTGCCGATTCTGTGCATTAGCGGGCAAGTGCCGACACATCTAATCGGCAATGATGCGTTCCAAGAGGCGGACACGGTGGGCATCACCCGTGCTTGCACCAAATATAATTATCTCATCAAAGACGCCGAACGTTTAGTGCCGGCGCTTTATGAGGCGTTTCATGTGGCGCGTTCAGGGCGTCCGGGACCGGTCGTGGTGGATTTGCCCAAAGACATTCAATTCGCCGAAATTGATATGCAAACGGCAGATGCGGCAAAAACTCGTGCCACCCGCCGTTATCGCCCGGTGGTAAAACCCCCTGAATCGGCGATAAAACAAGCCGCTGATATGTTGCTGTCGGCACAACGTCCGGTGATTTATGGCGGCGGCGGTATCATCAATGCGGGCGATGAAGCATCAAAGACTTTAGCCGAATTGGTGGCATTGACGCGCTTCCCTGCTACCTTGACTTTGATGGGGTTAGGGGCGTTGCCGGCGGAGGATAAACATTTTCTTGGGATGTTGGGGATGCACGGCACTTATGAAGCCAACATGGCGATGTATCATGCGGATGTGATGCTCAATATCGGGGCGCGATTTGATGATCGCGTGACCGGCTTGACCTCTGGATTTTCGCCGAATTCGCGCAAGATTCATATTGATATTGATAAATCCTCCATTGATAAAAATATCAAAGTAGAATTGGGAATTGTCGGCGATGCCGGACAGGCACTCAAAATGTTGGTGGCAGAATTGAAAAAACGCAAAACCGCTTTGGGGCGGATGAATATCAAAGAATGGTGGGAGAAAATTGAAGATTGGCGTTCCATCCGTTGCCTTGATTACGACCAAAAGGGCGACATCATCAAACCCCAATACGCCATCCACCGCCTCTGGCAGAAATGCGCGAAAAAGGACGTTTATGTCACCACTGAGGTGGGGCAGCATCAAATGTGGGCGGCGCAGTATTTTGGCTTTAACGCCCCCCGCCATTGGATGACTTCGGGCGGCTTGGGGACGATGGGTTATGGTCTGCCGTCAGCGATGGGGGTGCAGATTGCCCACCCCAATAAAACGGTGATTGACATTGCCGGCGAAGCGTCCTTTATGATGAATATGCAAGAATTATCAACCATCGCGCAATATCAACTGCCGGTAAAAGTGTTCATCATCAATAATGAATGGATGGGCATGGTGCGTCAGTGGCAGGAATTGATTCATGGCGGGCGGTATTCCGAAAGTTATTCGGCATCGCTACCAGATTTCGTCAAATTGGCGGATTGTTTTGGCATGAAGGGCATCTCTGTGGCGCGTGCGGGCGATTTAGACGGCGCGATTGATGAAATGCTAACAACCAAAGGCGCGGTGTTGATGGATGTGCGCGTGGCAAAAGAAGAAAACTGCTTCCCCATGATTCCATCAGGCGCACCGCATAATCAGATGCTATTGGGCCCGAATGATAAAACCGGCTCATCGGTATCCGAAGAAGGCAAGATATTGCTTTAAGAAGGATTTTGTAAGATGGCACAACAAGCAATGCAAGATGATAAAGCGCGCCATACCCTATCGGTTCTGGTGGATAATGAGGCGGGGGTTTTGGCACGGGTCATTGGGCTGTTTTCCGGGCGTGGCTATAACATTGAAAGCCTGACGGTGGCAGAGGTAGACCGTGAGAATAGCCTATCGCGCATTTCCATCGTCACCCGTGGCACGCCGATGGTCATTGAACAAATCAAGGCGCAACTAGACCGCATCGTGCCAGTGCATAATGTGCGCGATTTGACGCAACAGGGCGTGCATATTGAACGCGAATTGGCTCTGGTCAAGGTCGCGAACACTGGCGATGCGCGTATTGAAGCCTTACGCATCGCTGATACATTCCGTGCTAGCACCTTGGATAGCACCCTTGCGTCGTTTATTTTTGAGGTGACAGGAAGCCGTTCTAAAATCACCGCTTTTGTTGAATTGATGCGCTCTTTGGGCGATGTTGAAATCGCGCGCACGGGCGTGTCAGCCATCGCACGTGGGGGCAATGTTGATATGCTCGTGCGTCCTCTTGACAGCACGAAAAACTAACCGCAATTTACGTATGAAGGAGAAATCAATGCGTGTTTATTATGACCGAGATGCTGATGTTGGTCTCATCAAATCAAAGAAAATCGTCATTGTTGGCTATGGCAGTCAGGGTCATGCCCATGCCGCCAATTTGAAAGATAGCGGGGTTAAGGATGTGGTGGTGGCTTTGCGTAAAGGCTCGGCTTCCATTGAAAAAGCCGAATCCGCAGGGTTTAAGGTCATGGAAGTCGCCAAAGCCGCGGCGTGGGGGGATGTGATTATGATGCTAACCCCCGATGAATTGCAGGCAGATATCTATGAAAGCGACATTGCCGGGAATATCCGCCCGGGATGCGCGATTGCGTTCGCCCATGGATTGAATGTGCATTTTGATCTGATTGTGCCGGCAAAAGATATTGACGTGCTGATGGTTGCCCCCAAAGGTCCGGGGCACACGGTGCGGGGCGAATATCTTAAAGGCGGGGGGGTGCCGTGCCTTTTGGCGGTGCATCAGGATGCTTCGGGGAACGCGCATGATGTGGGGCTTTCCTATGCTTCTGCCATTGGTGGCGGGCGGTCAGGGGTGATTGAAACCACCTTCAAACAAGAATGCGAAACCGATTTATTTGGCGAGCAAGCGGTGCTATGTGGCGGGCTTTGTGAGTTGATTAAAGCCGGGTTTGATACGTTAGTGGATGCGGGTTATGACCCCGAAATGGCGTATTTTGAATGTCTGCATGAGGTCAAATTGATTGTGGATTTGATTTATGAAGGCGGAATTGCTAATATGAACTATTCAATTTCTAACACGGCAGAATATGGAGAATATGTTTCAGGACCACGCATTATCACCGATGAGACACGCGAAGCCATGCGCGCTATCCTCAGCGATATTCAATCAGGGCGTTTCACCCGCGATTGGATGCTTGAAAATAAGGCGCGTCAATCATCGTTCAAAGCCATGCGGCGCCAACACGCCGACCACCGCATTGAAGCGGTTGGTGCGCGTTTGCGGGGGATGATGCCGTGGATTGGGGCTAATCGTCTGGTGGATAAAACGAAAAACTAATGGTGTTTGACTAGATTTAGCCGTGTTTTTGTATTAGAATGAGGGAAATTACGCAGGAAAGCGTGTTTTGGTCAGCAATGTTAAGGAGGCGGTAAATCCGTTTAACCATTATGTTCAATATGTTAAGAGGCTTGTTTTCAAATGATTTAGCCATTGATCTCGGCACAGCCAACACCTTGGTCTATGTGCAAGGGCAGGGCATTATTTTGAATGAGCCTTCAGTAGTAGCGATTACGCAACGCAAAGGCAAAAAACGCGTTCTAGCAGTCGGCGATGAAGCCAAAGAGATGCTCGGCAAAACGCCCGGGAGCATCCGTGCGATTCGCCCGATGGCAGATGGTGTCATTGCTGATTTTGAAATCGCCGAAGAAATGATTAAACATTTCATCCGCAAAGTGAATGGCAGAATGCCCCTGTCTAGCCCGCGCGTGATTATTTGTGTGCCGTCAGGTTCAACCGCAGTGGAACGCCGCGCCATCCAAGAATCCGCCGAATCCGCAGGGGCGAGGCGCGTCTATCTGATTGAAGAACCCATGGCGGCGGCAATCGGTTCAGGCTTGCCGGTGACCGAACCATCGGGGTCTATGGTCGTGGATATTGGCGGCGGCACCACCGAGGTGGCTATTTTGTCGCTCGGCAGTATCGTTTATGCCCATTCGGTGCGCGTTGGCGGTGATAAATTTGACGAAGCATTGATTAGTTATATGCGGCGCACGCATAATCTTTTGATCGGCGAATCCACCGCTGAACGTATCAAAAAAGATATCGGCATCGCCAAAAGGCCGCAAGGCTCAACGGGCAGGAAAGATACCGTGCGCGGACGCGATCTCGTCAATGGTGTGCCTAAAGAAGTCACGATGACGCAAGCACAAATCGCTGATGCGCTATCGGATACGATTCGCCAGATTGTTGAAGGCGTTAAATCGGCACTTGAACAAACCCCGCCCGAATTGGCGGCGGATATTGTGGAAAAAGGCATCGTGCTGACCGGCGGCGGGGCATTATTGCGTGAAATTGATGATGTTATCCGTGAGGCAACGGGCTTGCCGATGTCTATTGCTGATGATCCATTAACTTGCGTGGTTTTAGGCACCGGGCGTTGCCTTGAGGAAATGAAAGTGCTTCATAACCTTCTCGTGGGTGCAGATTAAAGGGGGCGGTTGTGGCTTTGGGCAAGAGTGCCGCGGATCGTAAAAAGGGGCGTCGGTCGGCAGGGATTACTAGTTATCTGGTTATTTTTCTCGTTTGTATTGTGCTGATGTTGGCGAGTAGAGCCGACTTGATGGGCACGACAACATTGCGGGGCATGGTAGCGGTGTTTTTTGCCCCCCTTGCCGAAGTGGTGAGTGTGCCGTTCCGTGCGATGAGCCTAATGATTGAAGGCATTGACAATCTCGCCTCCATGCGCGAAGAAAACCAACGCCTCAAGGACGATTTAGGCGCATATACCCGCGCCCAGAATCAGCTAGATATTTTGCTCGCAGAAAATCGCCAGTTGCGCGCTTTGACTAGTGTGCCGGTGCCCGAGGGCATGGAGGTGGTGTCGGCGCGCATTATCGCCATCAATTCGGATAGTTTTGCCCATAGTGTTATGCTTGATGCGGGCAGCCGCCACGGCATCGCCAAAGGCGCCCCTGTTACCACCGTGGATGGGCTAGTCGGCATCGTCGTTGATGTGAGCGCATCTTACGCACAAGTGTTATTGATTAGCGACCTCAATATGATGGTGCCAGTGATTCTGTCGGATAGTTCGTGGCCGGCGGTGACGGCGGGGATAAATGGCGCTTTGCTTGAATTGCGTTTCGTTCCCGCCCAAGCCGAGGTTGAATTGGGCGACCTCGTGCAGACTTCGGGGCATGGCGGGGTGCTTCCGGCAGGGATGCCGGTAGGGCGGGTGGTGCAAATCGCCGATAAAGCCATTTACGTCAAACCAATCGTTGATTTTTCGCGCCTGAGTTTTGTTACCGTGCTTAATTGGGCGGAGGGGCATGAACGCCCGCGCGACCCGATTTTTGAACAAAGTTTCGCCCCGCTACCCGAAAGCGATGAAGGTTTTAGCCTTGAAGGATTCAACGCTTTGGGGCAACGGGTGGGCGATGCTAATGGTGAGGAGCAATAGCCCATGTCAGTGCCGTTTCTCATGCGCCCCCGCCATTTTCTCAACCAAAGCACCAATTTTATTGTGCTGTTTTTGGTCGCTTTTGCCGAAATCGGCTTGGGGTATTTTCCTCTGTTTTTTGGGGTTGCGCCGAAATTATTGCTGACCATGGTGTTTCTCATGGCGGTCTATGATGATGAGGCTTCTCATTTTTATATTTTTCTGGTGATTGGTTTAATTTATGACGCCATGCAAGCCGCGCCTTTGGGCTTCACCACCGGGGCGATGATTTTGATGCATCTGTTGGGGTGCGCGGTAAAAGGGCGGTTGCAACTTGCCTCGCATTCCATGTTGTGGATGCAATTTGCCCTCGTGCTGATTGTGTTGATGTTTTATGCTTGGTTAGGCATTGCGTTATCGCACCAAGCCATCCCGGCTATCGGCGGTTTTGTTTTTCAATATAGCATCAGCGTGTTATTATTGCCGTTAATGCTTGGGACCTATCATTTAGAATTATCATTGTTGGATTTAATCCGCAAAGCGTAGAGATTATGGCACGTAAGGCGAGACAACTTGAACATATGCTATCACGGCGGTCGCTGTTGTTGGGGGGGGTGCAGGTTGGTTTGACCTCGGCTTTGGTGGGGCGACTTTTTTATCTGCAAGCCATTGAATCAAACCGCTATGAAGACCTATCCAAGCGTAATCGTTTTGATTATCAAGTCGTCCCCCCATCACGCGGGCGCATTTTTGATATCCAAGGGCGGTTATTGGCGGGCAATGCGGAGGCTTACGCGCTCAATATCGTGCCTAGTTATACGTCTGATCTGTATAAATCTTTGCAAACTTTAGCATCTTTGATTGCGCTTTCTCCGGCGACAATTGCACGGCTGATGGAACTAGCCGAAAATCAAGCATCATTTTTACCCTTAACCATCCGCGACGATCTAAATCAGCGTGAGGTAGCACGGGTGGCGGTGCGCGGACCCGAATTGCCCGGGGTGAGTTTTGACCGCGTGGAAAAGCGCATTTACCCGCAAGGGTTATTGACGGGGCATCTCACCGGCTATGTCGGGCGGGTGAGTGAGGATGATTTAGCGGCAGGGCGCGCCTTGCCTGAATTGGC
Organism: uncultured Alphaproteobacteria bacterium; assembly: GCA_958431225.1. Classification (GTDB taxonomy): domain Bacteria; phylum Pseudomonadota; class Alphaproteobacteria; order Puniceispirillales; family UBA1172; genus UBA12202. Next base: position 1,584,916 of record OY288107.1, read on the forward strand.
GCATCTCTATAACGGCAAATCTGGCGTTGAGCGCACGTTTGAGCCCAATTTACGCGGGACAATGGGGCAGGAACGGGTATTGGTCAATGCCTTTGGACGCCCGATTAAACGCACCATTGAAACGGCGGCGGTTGCAGGCGACGATATGCATCTCACCATTGATATCAATCTGCAATCTTATGCCATGAGCATTCTGCAAAGGGGGCGCAACAAACCTATTTCTATGGATAGTGCTAAGGTCAAGCGCGCTTTGGCGCAAGACCCCGAACTTGCCGCGAGCAATGATGGGCTGGTTTTTGAGGACGCGGTGGGGCGCATCGTGCCACCGGAGGCGGGTTCGGTGATTGTCATTGATGTGGAAAGCGGCGCGCTCAAAGCGTTGGTATCGGCACCGGTTTTTGACCCGAATATATTATCAGGGCGGGTGCGCCACGATGATTGGCAGGTTTTAGTCAAGCATCCGCGCACGCCTTTACTAGACCGCAGTATCAAAGGGCAATACGCCCCGGGTTCGGTATTTAAGATGGTGGTGGCACTGGCGGCGTTGGAGGCGGGGATTATTGATACAGGCACGCATTTTTCCTGCCCCGGGCATCGTGATTTAGGCGATGCGCGCTTTCATTGCTGGAAAAGACACGGGCATGGGCAGGTCAATATCCTTGATGCGTTAGAGCAATCTTGTGATGTGTTCTTTTATGAAGTCGCGCTCAAAGTGGGCATTGAGGACATCGCTGATATGGCAAAGCGGTTTGGCATCGGTCAGATAACCGATATTATGCTCCCGGATGAAAAACCCGGGCTGATGCCGACAAAAAGATGGAAGCAGAATACTGTCGGCGAGCAATGGACGCTGGGCGAGACGGTGGTGGCGTCAATCGGTCAGGGCTATGTGCTGACAACGCCTCTGCAATTAGCGGTGATGACGGCGCGCCTCGCCAAAGGGCGCGAAATTACACCGCATCTAATGGATGGTGGAAACGCAAAAACCGCGAGCGATTTAGGCATCTCCGAAGCATCATTATCCATCGTCCGCCGCGGCATGCAAGCGGTGGTAAGCGGCAGATACGGCACCGCAAATCAATCGCAATTAGACCTAGCGGGCATAAAAATGGCAGGAAAAACCGGCACGGTGCAAGTGCGACGCATCACAGCAGAGGAGCGCGCACGCGGTATTACCAAAAATATAAACCGCCCATGGAAATTCCGCGACCATGCGCTATTCGTTGGCTATGCGCCGGTGGAAAAACCGAAATACGCCATCGCCGTGGTGGTGGAACATGGGGGGTCAGGTTCGGTGCAAGCGGCGCCGATTGCCCGCGATGTTATGACCTATTTATTTGAGCAAGATATATGAAATATCTATCACCATTGATACAGAGTTTTGACCTCTCATTGGAAAAGCGCGAAACCGCAGATAGTTGGGTGGGCGCAACCCCGTGGCTGATGATTTTTGTCGCTGTCGCCATTGGCTTGATTGGGGTGGGCGCGCTTTATTCGGCGGCGCATGGGGCGTGGCAACCTTGGGCGCTGATGCACGCGATTCGTTTGGCGTTAGGTTTGCTTGCTATGGCGATTGTGGCGCTATTGCCGATTCGTTTTATTCGCCGTTTTGCCTTGTTGTGGTGGCTGATGGCGATAGCGGCGTTGGGGATGCTTGAATTTTTCGGTACCGGCAAAGGCGCCGATAGGTGGTTCGCGCTTGGCGGAATTACCTTGCAGCCTTCGGAGCCAGCAAAATTGGCGGTGCTGGTGATGCTCGCGGCGTATTTCCATGAGTTGAGTGCCGATAGGATGCGACAGATTCGCAGCTATATTCCGGTGCTATTGATTGTGTTTCTGCCGTTTGCGCAGATTGTGTTGCAACCCGATTTAGGCACGGCGGTGATGCTTTTTCTAGCGGCGGCGGTGGTGATTTTTGTTGCCGGGATTCCGCGTTGGATGGTGATGACATTGATGAGTATGGGGCTGGCGGCGATTCCTGTTGCTTGGTCCATGCTTTATGCGTATCAAAAAAATCGCATTTTGGTATTTTTGAATCCCGATTTGGATGCGTTGGGGGCGGGGTATCAGATTACGCAATCCAAAATTGCGCTCGGCAGTGGCGGCTTTGTCGGCAAGGGCTATCTGCAAGGGAGCCAGAGCCATCTTGAATTTTTGCCGGAACGCCAGACCGATTTTATTTTCACGATGATTGGCGAAGAATTTGGCTTTATGGGTTGTATGATTGTGCTTGGGCTTTATACATTGCTGGTGTTTTTGTTGATTTATTATAGTTTCCAAATGCGGATGACGTTCTCGCGTTTAGTGACGATTGGCGTGGCGGCGACGATTAGTTTTTATGTTAGTATCAATACCGCAATGGTGTCGGGATTATTGCCGGTGGTCGGGGTGCCGTTGCCGTTGATTTCGTATGGTGGCACGGCGATGATGGTGGTGTTTTTAGGGCTTGGCTTGGTGATTAGCGCGATGCTCAATGAACACGATATACATGAATGATGGGAGCCCAACCCCACCAATCGTCCCGCCAATCGCCCCGCCAGCAAATACGTCAGATGGGGCGGCTAGCCCTCACCCCGACCATGCGCCAATCCTTACGTTTGCTGGCGTGGCGCAATTATGAGATTGCGCGTTTCGTGCGTGGGTTGGCGGCAGAAAATCCGTTTATTGCTGTGGATTATCAAGAGCCGAAACCGCGTTTGCCGTCGCTGTCATTGGGCGAGGAGGCGTTTGCTTCGGCGCGATTGGCGGGGGTTTCGGATATTTCTTTGAGCCAATATCTGTTGGATGCGGTGGATAGGTTGTTCCCGCTAGGGCGCGCGCGGGCGGTGGCAATGGCGCTAGTGGCGCATGTGGATGCGGCGGGGTGGCTTGATGCCGATGCGCCGAAAACCGCGGCAGCTTATGGGATGGCGGGGGCGGAATATGAGGAGCTAGTGCGCCGTTTGCAGAGCGTTCCCATTGCCGGGTTGTTTGCGCGCAATTTAGCAGAATGCTTGCGTTTGCAATTAGAAGATCGCGGGGAATTGGACGCGCTGATGCGGGCGTTGTTGCCGCATTTGTCGTTGTTGCTGAGTGGCGGGGAGGGTGCGTTGGCGGCGGCAAGCGGTTTAAGCCAAGCCGAATTAAAACAAGGATTAACGCGTCTGAAACGCCTAGACCCTAAACCCGGCGCGCAATTTCGCCATGATGACGGCGATATTTTCCGCCCCGATATTCTGGTGGAGGCGCAAGATGATGGCTATGCGATTACGCTCAATCGCGCGAATTTGCCGGTGGTGCGCCTAGCCGATAATGTGGTGGGCGATGCCGATTTATTGAAAAAAGCCGAGGCGGCGGTGGCGGCACTAAACGCGCATCTCAGCGCGCGGAGCCGTATGTTGCTGGCATTGACGCAATTTGTCGTGGCACGGCAGGGGGCGTTTTTGCGTGCAGGAGAATCGGCGCTAGAACCGCTAACTATGGCGGATGCGGCGCGCCAATTAGCATGCCACCCCAGCACCATCACGCGCTTGGTGCAGGATAAATTGGTGCTAACCCCGCGCGGGATGTTGGAATTGCGGGCATTTTTTAGCGGTGCGGTGGCGGGTAAGGACGGCAAAACCATCGCCAGCCACGCGCTCAATGCCTATCTATTGACAGAAATTGAAAGCGAGGATAAAACCAAGCCTTTAACCGATGGCAGTTTGGCAGAGATGCTTGATGCGCGTTATGGCATTATGCTGACGGCACGGGCGGTGGCTAAACGCCGCGCCAAACTGCACATAGCCCGCGCATCAGCACGGAAATTGCCCCAATCTACGAAAAGAGCAGTAGTATGATTTCATCATTTTTCCCCCGCCCCAAGCAATTTTTTCTGCTGATATTATATTGGATTATCGGCTCAACATTATTTTGGAATGTTAGTATCAGCGATATTCTAGCAATAATCTTTGGCGGTGAGTTAGCGGGGGTCGTGCGTGTTTTGGGGCTTGGCATCTATCTCGGCATCATGGGCTTGGCGTTTTTTGGTTTTTGGATTTTAGATCGTGAGGCATGGATAAAACGCCCCGGTTTTGTTGCGGTCAGCGGGCTATTGTGGCTAGGTCTGAGCGCGTTATTATGGGCGGTCAATTTTGGCGAAGTCATGGCATGGGCAGGATTCCCAATGCTAACCCCAAGCGCACCAGTAATCGGTTTAGGCTTTTTCATCACGCCAGATTTTTTAGGCTTTTATTTGTATTATACTTTATTGACCGTGCTTTTTTATTTGTTCTGGCATTTCTACGCCCCGCATATTTGGCAAAATTGGTCCATTCTTGGCTCGGCTTTTATTTTGTTCAGCACCTATTTTGGTGTGCAGGTGTCGGTTGCCATCAATCACTGGCGGCGTCCGTTTTTTGATATGTTGCAACAAACTTTGGACCAGCCCGGTGATTTCACCCAAGCCGATTTTTATGGCGGGCTTTTGACCTTTACCAGCATTGCGATGGTGGCAGTTTTTTTATTCACCATGACGCGCTTTTTCGTCAGCCATTATGTGTTCCGTTGGCGCACGGCAATGAATGATTTTTATCTGAGTCACTGGAAAAAACTTCGCAAAGTTGAAGGCGCATCGCAACGCATCCAAGAAGACACCATGCGTTTTGCTGCGATCATGGAAGATTTGGGCGTTGGGATTGTTGAAGCCTTTATGACGCTATTTGCGTTCCTGCCGATTTTATTTGCCCTGTCGGTGCATGTGGATGAATTGCCGTTGCTTGGCGCAATTCCGCATCCGCTTTTATGGGCGTCGGTTGTTTGGGCAATTTTCGGCACGCTATTATTGGCGTTGGTGGGGATTAAATTACCGGGCTTGCAATTCCGCAATCAAAGGGTTGAGGCAGCCTTCCGCAAAGAGTTAGTCTATGGCGAGGACAATGCCAAACGCGCACAACCAGTCACGGTGACGCAACTTTTCGGCAATGTTCGGCGCAATTATTTTCGCATCTTTTTCCACTATGTTTATTTCAACGCCACGCGCAATTTTTACTTTCAAGCTGATAATATCTTTGCCTTTTTGATTTTGGTGCCGACCTTTGTTGTAGGGAAAATTACATGGGGGATTTTGCAACAGATTCTAACGGCGTTCGGGCAGGTATCCGCCTCATTCCAACTAGTCGTGACGGCATGGCCGACCATTGTTGAATTGCTTTCCATCTTCAAACGGCTCAAAGGTTTTGAAGCGGTGCTTTATGGCAAACCTCTGCCCGATTTGGATGAGGCATTTTTGGCGGGCGCGGACAAAGACACCTAGCCCTTGGGTGCTTTCATGCGAAACATATTTATAATCTGCTCAAAAATCACGCCCTTATGCGAGTTTTCGCGCACAAACTCACGGATTAAGGCTTGGTATTTGATTGTAATTTTGCGCTTCATACCTCACCCCCTTTTTCTATTAGGTTTTCAATGTCCGCTTTCCACCCCGACACAATCTTGTTCATCTTTTCATGCACCTCTGGCGGAATGGGACTCATTCCCGCATCCTCGCCTACACCATAAACATGCCTACGCTTCACGCCTAATTCATTCAAGGTTTTCATCACCGGCAAATGAATTGCCCGCAGGGTCTCTGGTAAGTCCTTATGCACTGGTGCCGTCAATTTGTGCCACGCATCGCAAGCCACAAGCACATCCCGCCAGCAATCCCACTGCAAGTCCTTATAGTTCGCCATAAACGCTTCAATGGCGCGGATGCGTTGCTTGATTATGTCCGCAACATCCGCACTAATCGCCAACGGAATCGGGCGAGGCTTACGGGTTTCTCCGTAATAAGTGTTGGTATTGATACCATGCTTCTTACGCCACACACTAACATTATTCACCAGCGCATTTATGAGTTCCGCCACATCTAGCCAATCCACGGAATCCGCCCGGTCAAGCTTCTGGTATTTCCTGCAATGCTCTTTTTGTTGCAAGGCGATGGCACGAATACTAGCCAGAATCTTCCAATTCAATTGAGGCTGATTAAGATGCGCCTTATTTAGGTAATCCCAAATGCGACAATAAGAATAGTCCGTGTGCTTCTTAACGCGATGAGCATTAATATCCATAGCGTTCATGTGCTTTATGATTATGTCTTTCATCGCTTGTGTCTCTGTGGGTGCATCTCTTGGCGGGTCTTTATCGGTGAGATGCGTGGTGGAATATCCCGTGCGCAAGGGGACAATATGCACCGCCCCGCCATTGTCGCGGACGTGTTTGCCGCCGACTATTTTATCGGCTTGATAGTCCCCGCCCTTGACCAACCCATCGGGCGTCAGGGCGGTGATGAGTGCCTCGGGCGTATCCTCATCAAATAGCAACACCGCATCAACCGCCGGCAAAGCGGTGAGGGCGTGGGTGCGGGCGTGTTCATTTTGCCGAGGGCGCCCCGCACCTTTGAGACGGCGCGTTGAAGCATCGCTATTCAACCCCACCACCAAGCGGTCGCCCAATTTCCGTGCCTCATTCAACAGCCAAATATGCCCGGGATGCAGACAATCAAAACAGCCATTGGTGAAAATAATTTTCTCGCCTTGCTCGCGCCATTGTTGGATTGTTGCGCGCGTTTCATTTTGTGTGAGGCGCGTGTGCGGTGTCAGCAGTGCCAAAATTTCCCCGGGCGTCAACGACGCCGTGCCGGTTTTTTCCACGACAATCCCCCCGGCAAAATTGGCAAGATGCACGGCTTCGGCTAATTCCGCCCCGCCTTGCAATCCCGCACCGAGGCTCGCAATCACCGTATCCCCCGCCCCCGAAACATCATAAACCGACCGCGCCATGCTGACGATATGCAGAGGCGAGGTGTTGGGACGGCTCAACATGATGCCATTCGCGCCCAAGGTAATCATCATGGCTTTGATGCCGGTGGCGGCGAGAATTTGTTGCGCGCTAGCATCAAGCGCATCAATATCATCCCCCGCCGACAAAGGCAGATTGTGCCAGCGACAGAATTGATGAAACTCCGCTAGGTTAGGCGTGATAATATCGCCGCCACTATAAAACCCCGCATCGCTTTTTTTCGGGTCAATCAGCAGTGTCACATTTTTGCGCGCCTTCTGCACGGCTTTGATAATCTTATCACCAAGCAAACCTTTATCATAATCCGACATAATCACCATATCGGCATCGGCAAGGGTGGCGGGAATGGCATCACTAACGGCTTTGGCAACGGCAGGCGAACAGGGCGCGGCGTCCTCATTATCCACGCGCAATAATTGTTGCCCATGCGCGGTAAAGCGCGTTTTGCTAGTGGTCGGACGGGTTTTATCGGCAATGAGTGTCGGGCGAATGGCGGGTTCGTTGTCTAATGTTTGGCGTAAAATTTCCGCATCCGCATCATCCCCGACCACGCCGATGAGCTGCACATCCGTCCCCAAATGCGCGAGATTGCGCGCCACATTCGCCGCCCCCCCGGGCAGATTGAAGATGCTGTCTTGATTGAGAACAGGAATCGGTGCTTCGGGCGAAATGCGCTTCACCGCCCCGCCAATAAAGCGGTCAAGCATGACATCGCCAATCACAACAACACGCGCGCTTTGCATAGCGGTAAAAATCTGTCCAGCACGAGGGGCGGTCAGCATTATTTTTTCCTCTCATTTTTAGAATTGCGCCGACGCGCCGCGCCTTTGGGAATCGTCCGCGCTTCCCCCCGTGCCACCACCAAATCACCATCATCCACATCTTTAGTAATGGTGCTTCCGGCGCCAATCATCGCGCCTTTGCCAACCGCCACCGGTGCCACAAGCGCAGTATTTGAGCCAATAAACGCATCAGCACCAATATGCGTTTTCGCCTTATCGGTGCCGTCATAATTACAAGTAATCGTCCCCGCCCCGATATTCGCACCCGCACCAATTTCCGCATCGCCCAAATAGGTGAGGTGATTGGCTTTCGCCCCAATTCCCATATTGAGATTTTTAGTTTCAACAAAATTGCCAATTTTCGCACCCTCCGCTAATGCCGTGCCAGCACGCAAGCGCGCATACGGACCAACCACGCACCCGGCGCCAATTTCCGCGCCTTCAATATGGGTAAAAGATTTAATCTCCGCACCCGCACCAATCACCACCCCGCCGCCGATAACCACGTGCGGATGGATGATGACATCTTCGCCAAGGCGCGTATCGGCACTCAGAAAAATCGTCTCAGGTGCGCGTAAAGTCGCCCCCGCTTCCATGGCTTCAAGGCGCAAGCGGGACTGAATCAACGCCTCGGCTTGTGCCAGTTGCGCGCGCGAATTGATGCCCATCACCTCCGATTCTTCGGCAAGCGCGTATGTGGTGGAATACCCTTTCGCATGCGCCAAGCCGATAATATCCGTGAGCGTTTTCTCGCCGAGCGTTTCATTGACGCCAACCCCCGCCAGCAATTCAAACAATAACGGCATCCGCACCGCCATCAAGCCGCTATTGCATAAGGTAATGGCACGAGTTTTGGCATCGGTGGCTTTGTCTTCAACGATGGCGGTGATGCGTGCGCCATCGGTAATCAGCCGTCCATAACCCGCCGGGTCGCGCGCTTCAAAACCTAAACAGCAAATCGCATGCCCCGCCGCAATCCCATCAATGAGCGCCCGAAAACACGCCAACGACACCAAAGGCGTATCGGCAAAAGCAATCACTGCAACCGGGCTAGCCGGGTTGATGGAATCGCGCGCGCATTCCACCGCATCCCCCGTACCGACAGGATTTTTCTGCACGGCAATTTTGCACGGGAGCGCATCATTTTGTTGAATATGCGCGGAAAATGCGCCCGCATCCGCCGGCACAACCACCACCGCTTCGCTAGCATGCGCGTGCGCGACACCATCCAGCACCCAATCCACTAGAGGCTTACCACCCAAGCGATGCAAAGGCTTCGGCAGATTTGAACGCATACGGCTTCCCTTGCCGGCAGCGAGTATGATAGCACTAAAACTCATAAGCGTGATTATATGGTCAAAATGCTGTGATGCAAAGATTTATTGCTAATGTCGCGTCCTGCGTATAAAAAGAGTGCTATAAAGGAGCGTGTTATGTGCGGAATTATTGGCGCGATAGGCTGTGCGCATGCGGCAGAGATTTTGCTGGCGGGGCTGAAGCGGCTAGAATATAGGGGCTATGATTCGGCGGGGATTGCCACGGCGGATGCGTCGGGCTTTGCCGTGCGCCGTGCTGTCGGCAAGCTGAGCAACCTAGCATCGACATTAGAATCCGAGCCGTTAAGCGGTGAGACGGGCATCGGGCATACACGTTGGGCGACGCATGGCGGGGTCAAGGTGGAAAACGCGCACCCGATTATCGCCGATGCGCGCGTAGCCGTGGTGCATAACGGCATCATTGAAAACCACCGCCAGTTGCGGCGCGAACTAACGGCAAAGGGCGCGGTGTTCACGAGCGACACCGATAGCGAGGTTTTGGCGCATCTATTCGCCGAAGCCATTGATGCGGGTGGGGGCTTGGCGGAGGCGACCGCATCGGTATTGGCGCAAATTGAGGGTGCGTATGCGTTCGCGGTGATGGCGCAAGATTTCCCGCATGAATTGGCAATAGCACGGCAGGCGTCGCCGCTAGCGATAGGCTTGGCGGATGGGGCGATGTTTGTGGGCTCGGACGCGTTGGCGTTGGGGGATGTGAGCGAAAGAATTATATTTTTGAAAGATGGCGATTATGGTGTTTTGACACAAGATGCGGCGGCATTATATGACGCCGAAGGGCGCAAAGCCAATCGTGAAATAGTCGCCATAAGCGCCAGCCCGGGGCTAGTGTCCAAAGAGGGCTATCATCATTTCATGGAAAAAGAAATCCACGAACAACCCGATGTAGCCTTGCATAGTTTGGGCGCGTTCCAAGATGCGGAGGGGCGGTTGCACCTGCCGTGGGATGTGGATTTTGCGGCGATGAAAGGCGTGGCGTATTTGGGGGCAGGGACGAGTTATCTAGCCGGTCTAGTAGGGCGGTATTGGATGGAATCCCTAGCGGATTTGCCAGTAGCGGTAGAAATAGCCTCCGAATTCCGCTACCGCCAACCCGCCATGAGCCAGATTAACCTAGCATTAGGAATATCACAATCAGGCGAATCCCTAGACACATTAATGGCGTTAAAATATGCCGGGGAAAAGGGCGCAGATACCGGCGCATTGGTGAACGTAGCCAGCTCCACCATGGCAAGAGAAGCCAAGCACGTCCTGCTAACCAGAGCCGGGGTGGAGGTAGGCGTAGCCAGCACAAAATCCTACATGGCACAATTAGTAGTGTTGTTAATTTTAGCAGTGGTTGCCGGGCATCAGAGAGGCGTAATCAACGACAAATTAAGACGCGAAATGGAAGTAATGTTGGCAAGCCTACCACGCCTATTGGGCGCAAGCATGGCGTGCATAGATGCCATAAAACCAATAGCCACGTATTTAGCGAGGGTGAATTCATGCCTATATCTAGGGCGCGGCGTACTATATCCTGTAGCCTTAGAAGGCGCATTAAAATTAAAAGAATTAAGCTACATCCACGCCGAAGGCTACGCAGGAGGCGAAATGAAACACGGACCCATAGCGTTGATTGAAGAAGGGCTACCAGTAGTAGCATTATTAAGCGACGACAACCATTTCCCCAAAATGCTAAGCAACATAGTAGAAGCAAAAGCAAGAGGCGCAGAAATCATCCTAATAGCCACAGAATCCGCAATAACAAAAGCCGAAAACGAAGCCGAGACAATTACCAAAATGAAAGTAAGTGTCCCAGATTGCAACCCACTCCTAGCCCCAATGGTGTTAAGCCTACCCATACAACAACTAGCCTACCAAACCGCCACCCAAAAAGGCACGGATGTGGATCAGCCGCGTAATTTGGCGAAGTCGGTTACTGTGGAATAGGTGGGGGTTGTCAAGTTGGTAAAATGGTGCTAGGATGAAGTTGAAATGATGGAGGATTTGATTATGTTTGGCGGTGCTTTTGGTATATGGCAATGGATTGTAGTGTTGGCGACGCTCGCTGTTTTTTTTGTACTTCTCAAGGGTATGGTTAAGACCGTAAAGCGTAAGCCAATATTTGCCCCATTTTGCATGATTCTCTTGAGTCCTCTTTGGATTATTTGGTCGATTGTTGAGTTATTTACGAGTGAAATAGAACCCGGGGTGAAAACCACTAAGACTGAAAAAATGAAGTATATTGGCGTTTGGCTTCTTGCTGCTTTTGTCATTAAAATATTAGACGCTATCATTGCTGCTTCCATTTTTTCTGAAGCGAATTTTCGCAATATAGATAGTATGAATGATGTATATTTTTTGATCATAGCAACTTCTATCCTTTATGTTGCAATACATACAGGCGTGTTTGTAATTATCTACAATAGGTTCATCTCGTTAAATATGAAAAAAGTCTTCCCTTATCTGGTTGTATTAAGTGGATTGGGAACAATGAGGGCAATAGGGGAAGGAGGGCAAGATTTTACTAGTCCCAGTAATTTTACTAGTCCTAGTATGGATACTGAAATTATGGTGGCTCTTTTAATGTTCTTGTTCTTTTTTGCTAGTGCATTTTTTATCACAATTTTCACAATCCGTGCATACTATATTCGCAAGCCAGACAGATGGCATTAGAAGTAGCGCCAGTCAGAAAATGATGGGAGATTAGATTATGGGCGGTGAAATTATTTTAGTCATAATGGCAGTGGTGGTGCTACTCTATCTTCTTGCCTTCCTCATAAAAGGCATGATTAAAACCTTCTTACGCCAGCCAATAGTCGCCATACTTTGTGTGATTTTCTTATTTCCCATTTGGATTATCTGGGCGATTATTGAAGCATTGATAGATGATTAAAGCCCAAAATTGTCTATCATGCTCAGAAATAATTATAATCCTCGTCTCTAAACAAGTCCATTTCTTTGGGAGTAATAACTGAATTAAGGTTATATTTAATTTTTTGGTCAATAATTGATGAAGTATCAATCACATCTTTTAGACTTTGCTTTAACCAAAAGTTATTCCAAATAGTGATGCTTTTGTCATTATAGTTAGCAAGTTTGCAAAGGTCTTCGTTAAAATCCACAATACAGCCAACCCCAAGAGCGACGCGTTGCATCCAGATATTTAAGTGTCCAGTATTAGGTATATCCAGAAAGCGTCCAATCACTTTCTTAAGAAGTTTGTGCCTTTGTTTTGAATCCTCTTCAAAACTTAACAATAAACTAATAATGGCGGCAGAATACGGATACGTTCTTGGGTTTTTATGAGCGATATCTGTTACAATGCTAATTAGGGGGGTGACACCTTCATCTATTTTTCCATACTTGTAAAGTTCAGAAATTCTATGAGGAGCGTGAAATTTGTATAGCCTATAGGCATTGTAAATTTTATAAAGTTTTTTATGGAAAAATTTCATAGATTTAAACAGACTTCCGCAATTTGGAAATTGCATTGACAAGTCGTAAATAATTAAAAGATGCCTTTGCAAATTTACATCTTCTTGTTTTTGTAATATTCGGTAAAATTTGTCAGGTTTCATTGATCCTGTAATAATATTTGATGAAATACTAGTTTTATCGGCACTGAGCTTAAATCCTAATTCAATCATAGTTTCCGTTAGGCACTTCATGATATGGTCACCATCAATTTGGGATTTTGTAAAAATTCTATAATCATCACGATACCTTAAAATTTTGTAATCTTTAGCATCAATACCAGCTTGTTTTATGCGTTTTTCAAGTTCAGAATCAGCATATCCCAAAACCATCTCAGCAATGAAATCCATCAAGGTTGACCCTTGCGGAATGCCATTGGTTTGTCCCTTCGACATATACTGCAAATGGGAGTCTATTTGATTGCCAATCCAATCTTTCCCATCTCTATTGTTTCTTGCCTCATACTTCCCATGCATCGCCCATGCCACAGAATGTGTGTAGATTGAGCCATAACAATCGATTATATCTGTATGCGTTAAGCAAGGATAATTCAGCGCCATAGAGATAGAGTGTTGCTCTACTTTTTCCCACCAACTTAAAATTTGTTCCGCCTTATCAGATTTTCTTGTAAGGGACTGACGTGGGATGCTCATGCATTTAATGTGCTCATTTTCAGCAAATTTCTTAAATTGGTTTTGAATATGTTCCCAGTTTTCTTTCGTTGTAATTTTCTGCACCAAAGAAACGTAAAGAGCAGGGTGGATAAGTTGAAAAGGTCTCCAAGCATATTTACCATCTTTATTGTTTAGTATTCTATAGTTAATGTTATCACTTTTGCATAGCCTATCTTTCGCGTCCTGCAGAGAAAAGCTAAATAAATCTTTATCTGCAAGTTTGTCATTCACAGATTGCAATACTTCATCAAAATGAAAATATTTAGGCAAATGAAAGTCACAATAACTCTCATGCTCCAAGAAATATTGGCGCGCTTTCTCGTGTGTCAGCTCTAAAATGCTTCTGCTGTTTTTATTTGAGTGCGTCATAATGCATTCCTATCTTGCGCCTACTGCGCGTTCCTAACCGCGTCGCCTAGATATTTGAAATTTAGCAATAGCGAGATTTTGTCCTCTGGGCGGATGTCTCGGTCGCTGGTTTCGTCTCTTGTGTATTGTATGCTGATGGTTAGGCAGTCTTGCAGGCCTCTTGAAAAATCTATGCCTATGGTTGATTTGTCTCCCCTTAGGTCGCCTCCGTCGCTGCGGTCGTAGGTTTGGTTTATGTTTAGTGTTATGCCTTCGGCTAATAATTGTTCTAAGCCTATTTTTAATTCTTCTTCTAGCAAATTTGCGGCGCTGAAATAGGATTCGGAACGTCGGGTGTAGGTGCTGATTAATTTGGTTCCCGGGCGAATCCATGATAGCGATGCGCGTGTCTCATTTAGAGAGAAATTATGCGGATTAAATCTTCCGGCTAGACTAAAGCGCAGATTCTGGTGCGGGGCGGCGCGGATGCTGGCTAGGATGTCGGATAGGTTTTGGTCGTCGTTGGTGGCGTTGAGCCCTGATTGTGCATCCCCCGAAAGCCTGTATGACGCACCCAAAAATCCACTCACATCGCCTAGTGTCGTATCTATCAAATTTGCACTTACCCCGCCGGCTACGTGCGTGCCACTTTGGATATAATCCTGCCCTTGATAGCGGTGGAGCAGGAATAGATTGGCTTCGTCTAAATGAAAATCGGCGGAATCGCGGTTGGGGATGTTGTCGGCATCGTCGGTGGCATTGATGTTGATGAGTTTTACTTTCGGTTGAATCACCGCGCCCATATCTCTAAAATTGAGATAATAAGGTTGCTCCCACCCTAACCCGAAACTCGCATTCACCTGCCCCAATTTGCTCGTATAGGTATTTTGTGTTGGGTTCTCATCAATAAAATGGAATTGCAATGCCGTGCGCGCTTCAAGGCTGATTAGCCCCAGATTACTGGGGAATTCCTCTAAAGCATATAATTCGCCCGACCAACGGCTGATGTCATAACCCTCATCATTATCTACCTGACTAGCATTGATGCGTAGGCGCGTTATCATATCCGCGCGCGGGCTATTTAAGTATCGTTCATGGAATACCGAAGGCAGAACGCTCGGCTCGCGGTCATTGGTATCGGCGCGCTCTAATCCTTGAATGTCATAACTTTCCACGCGACTATAGGTATTGTCGCCGACATTTTCTGCCAAGAATTGTGATTTTAATCGTGTCGCGTCATTGATATCATAACGGCGCAAAAACGTATCTTGCGATGTGCGGTTGAGCCGCGCCCTGACCTTCCACCCCTCCCCAAGATGCGTGCGGAAATCCACCATCGCCGCGACAACATTACGCTTAGCCTGCCCAACCGATTCCACGACGCCGCCGGTGGCATCAATATGCAAATCGCTCGCATCCCATAATTTGCGGTAAGTGACATTCGTCAGCAAATCGGCATCGTTAAACAAATAGGGGCGGATTTCCACATCGCTGGTATCGTCAATGACGTGATAATAACTTTGAATATATGAAAACCCGTGATCCGAAGAATACGACACATTAGGAAACAGCAACCCCGAACGCCGTGCCACCGTCCAATCAGGATGCGACAAATACGGCAAATACAGCACCGGCACGTCCAAAATTTTCAACCGAACATTGCGGTGATAGACGCTCTGGGTGCTGGAATCGTGATGCGAGCTGGTGGATTCTAACCGCCATACAGGTGTCTCGCCATCGGCAAAATCGCAATCGCAGGGGGTGTAAATCGCGCCTTTATAGTGGATTGTTTCGTCCTTAATATACTCCCCGCTTTTGCCTTGCAGCCAAGATTTATCGGTCATACGGCTGATAATCGGCTCGGCAAAGGCACGGCTGAATTGGTCGTCTAACTCAAAACGTTCGGCGAAATGGATGTTGCCGACATGGTCGGTGAAAACGACATTGCCGATGGCGGTGGCTTGTCCGCTTTCGCGGTTGTATTCCACGCGCTCGGCTTGTAATGACATACGCGGTTCTTGGCTGAATAGCACGTTTCCGCTGGCGATGAGGGTGCCACTATCGCGGTTGATGGTGATGTGGTCCGCGGAAAATTCCACAGGTTGGCGCTCATCTTGTGCGCGCACCGCCCCGCCCCAACACATAGCGATAAAAAACGCGATGAGGACATAGATAAAATAAATGCGATTGCTGACTGACATAGGGGCGTAAAACTGCTAATAGTGGGTTTGAGATGATGTTATAGCAGACTCTTTAGCGATAGAATAGGTGGTTGAAAAATGAAAATGCAAGATTCTTTATGCGTTTGCCATATTATTGCCGGCGCGCGCGCTGGCGGGGCGGAAACGTTTTGCTTGGATATGGTGAAATCCTTGCACGAAAGCGGGGTGCGCCAAGTGGTGGTTGCCCGCCCCTATCCGCATCTGGTGGAAGCATTGGAGGCGCGGGGGATTAAATTCTACCCCCTAGGTTTTAAGCGATGGCGCAAATTTTTGGACACGCGCCGGATTAAAAAAATCATCGCCCGCGAGCAACCTGACCTCGTGCATGCGTGGATGAGCCGTGCGTCTTCGTTTATTCCAAGCGGGTTAGGCGTGCCGGTGCTGGGCTGGTTTGGCGGGTATTATAAATTGAAAAATTATGCGAATTGCGATTTTTATATGGGGGTGACGCGCGATGTTGTCCGCCATATTGGTGAGGCGAGTGGCGCGCCTGACCGCACTTATCTGGGGCATACGTTCGGCAGTTTAGAAAAAGCCCCGGCGGTCAAACGCAAAGAATTCGGCTTGCCCGAAAAAAAGCCGTTGGTGTTGTTGCTGTCGCGGATGCACCGGAAAAAAGGCGTGGATGTGTTGTTGGAGGCAGCATCGCAGCTGCCCGATATGGTGTTCTTGCTGGCGGGGGATGGACCTGAACTGGCAAAATATAAAGCCCAATCGGCGCGGCTAGGGCTAGAAGATCGTGTGCATTTTGCGGGCTGGCGCAATGACCGTGCGGCGTTGTTGGCTTTGGCGGATATTTGCGTTCTGCCATCGCGCTATGAGCCGTTCGGCACGGTGATTGCTGAGGCGTGGTTTGCGGGTGTGCCTTTGGTGGCGACGCGGGCGGCGGGGGCGGTGCAATATGTTAGTCACGGCAAAAACGGCTTGCTGTCGGATATTGATGATGTGGAGGCTCTGGCGCATCATCTACATTTGCTGACGGCGGTGCCGAAATTGAAAAAACGGCTGGTGCGTGAGGGCAAAAAAACCTACGAGGAATTATTTGAACGCGGGGTTGTGACGGCGCAGCTGATTAAAAATTACCATGATATGTGTGCGCGTTATGCCACCCCTAAAAAGCAATAAAATCCTCGTCATCAAGCACGGCGCGCTGGGCGATATTCTGCAAGCCATGGATGCTTTTGCTAGTATTCGTGAGGCGCATGCGGGCGCGCATCTAGCGGTTTTGACGACTCCGCCTTTTGCCGATTTTTTGCGTGATGCGCCTTATTTTGATGCGGTGCTGATTGATCCGCGCGCGCCGTTTTATCGGCTGGATGCGTGGTGGCAGGTGCGGCGCATTTTGCGCGCGGGCTGGGGGCGGATTTATGACCTGCAAGGCACGGCGCGCACCGCACGTTATTTGCGCTATTTTTTGCGTGGGATGGAGGTTGAATTTATCGGCAAAGCCACCGCCAAGGGGGATTTTAGCGGGATGAATAATTGCGACCGCCTGTTAGCGATTATTGGTGAGGCGGGGGTGCAATCGCGCACGGCTAATTTGGATTGGTTGGGTGCCGGGACGGGGACGGCGGCGTGGGCGGGAAAAAAAATGGCGGGGACGGCGGCGTGGGCGGGAAAAAAAATGGCGGGTTTAGATTTGCCTCATCCCTATGCGGTGTTGGTGGCGGGGTGTTCGCCTGCCAAGCCTTCAAAGCGGTGGGCGGCGCAAAATTATGGCGCGCTGGCAAAGGCGTTGCTGGCTGAAGGCATCACGCCGGTGCTAGTCGGCACGCGCTATGATGCGGAGGTGGGGGCGGAAATTTGCGCGATTGAACCGGCGGTAATGTCGCTTATTGGCGACACGAATTTAGCGCAATTAGCGGATGTGTTGCGGGGGGCGGCGGCGGTGATTGGCAATGATACCGGACCGGTATTTTTAGGGGCGAAATTGGATGTGCCGACGCTGATGTTGATGGGGCGGGATACCGATGCGGTCAAATCCGCCCCCATTGGCAAGCGGGCCATGTGGTTGCGTGCGGATGTGATTGATAGCATCACGCCCGAAGCGGTGTTGGAAAAATTGGCGCCATTAAAATGAGCTGTTGGGTTCTTGCAAAAAGGCGATTTCTTCGGCGGTAGATTCGCGTCCTAAAATGGCATTGCGGTGCGGAAACCGCCCAAATCGCGCGATAATATCGCGGTGGCGCACGGCGTAATCGTATGTCATCTCGGCGCAATGTTTTTTGAATAGGGGGAGTGATTTTTCTTGGGTGGCAAGGTCTTCGCTGTGCATCATCGGCATCAATAAAAATTGTGCCTCAAATTGATTAAAGCCGTCCGCATCCCCGCGCGCATGACCCGCAAGGCTCAATTCCAACGCCCGCGCATCGCCGCCAAAACTCAGCGGCGTGGCGCGATAAATGTTGCGGGGCATTTGGTCTAATAATAAGATTAAGGCTAAATTTCCGCGCGGGGTTTCGCGCCAATCATTGAACGCGCCGTCCATCGCTGCGCTAACCTGCGGGGTGAAATCGCGTTTTAGGTGCGCGTCAAATTCATCGTCTTTGACGAACCATTGCTTGGGTTCAATTTCCTCAAACCAGAAATGCAGAATCTTGTTAAAATCTTGGTCGTTCATGGGGTTCCTCCTTTAGATTATTTTATGGGGGTTCATCAGATTTTTCGGGTCAAGCGCGGTTTTGATGGCGCGCATGACTGGCACGGCTTCGGCTTTGCTTTCCGCGAGCATGCTGCGTTTTTTCTGCCCGATGCCGTGTTCCGCGCTCATGGTGCCGTGATATTTTTCCATCAATCGCATCAGCATAGCGTCAAATTCAGGATAAAATCTAGTGAAATCTGTGGTGCTGTTGCGGGGTTCGCTCAAATTAAAATGCAGGTTGTTATCGCCTAAATGCCCGAAACCAAAAATGCGCGCTTCGGGGCTGATGGCTTGGGCCATCGCCACCGCCTCATCATAAAATTTTGCTATATGTTTTAGAGGTAGGGCGATGTCGGATTTGTAGGCTTTGCCGGCTTTGATTTCGGCTTCGGGGACGCGCTCGCGCATTTGCCATAGGGCTTGGCGTTGGCTGGCATTGCTGGCGATGGTGGCGTCGCTGATTAGCCCCTCCGCCATAGCATCGGCGAGGGTTTGCGCCAACGCATTTTCAAGCGCATCATTTTCGGCGGTGGAGGTCATTTCAATGAGCGCGCAAAAACGTGGTAGGTTAGCAATAAATTGCGGGGTGTCAGGGTAGAATTCCGTTACCGCATCAATAATCGTTTTTGGTATTAACTCAAAAGCCGTGACGCTTTGATTGCTCGCCCTTTGGCAGTTTTGCAACAGGGCAATCCCCGCATCAATATCACGCAAGCCGACAAAAGCGGTGGCTAGATTTAGGGGTTTTGGGAATAGTTGCAGGGTCGCCGCGGTAATCACCCCCAACGTGCCTTCGGCGCCGATAAAAAAATGTTTCAGATCATAACCCATATTATCTTTCTTTAGTTTTGATAATAAAGGCAGGGTCGCACCCCCCATCAACACCGCCTCAATCCCAAGTGTCAAAGCGCGCGCATTGCCATAGCGCACCACATTCAACCCGCCCGCATTGGTCGCAAGATTGCCGCCAATCTGACAACTTCCGCGCGCGCCTAGATTCAGCGGAAAAAATAGCCCGTGTGTCTCGACGGCGGTTTTGATGGTGTCGAGGACGCACCCTGCCTCGGCGGTGATGGTTTGGCTTTCGCGGTCTATCTCGCGGATTTTATTGAGATTTTCGGTGCTGAGGATGACATTGCGCGCGCCCGTGTCCGGTGTCGCCCCGCCGCAAAGCCCGGTGTTGCCCCCTTGCGGGATGATGGCGATATTCTCGGCTTCGGCAAGTTTGAGGATGCGGCTGACTTCATCGGTGGTGGCGGGTTTGACGACCGCGATAGCCTCCCCCCGATAGACCCCGCGCCAATCGGTGAGGTATTTTTCTTTATCGGCATCGGCGGTTGCAAGGTGTTTATCGCCAACAATCGCGCCAAGGGCGGTGATGATTTTTGCGGAGTTAAGTGGCATCGGCATCATCCTCATAAGCGGCACGGGTGAGGCGGTCATTGATGGCAACGCCGACGCCCTCAAAAGGAATCGGGGCGACGGCGATGGCTTCCGCACCGCTTGCGTCCAATGCGCGCAACATGGCGAAAAGATTGCTCGCGGCTTCAAGTAAATCCCCTTGGGGGCTGAGATTGTGTTCTGAATCCGGTGCAGTGCCGAAACCGAGCCAAGCCTCGTCCGCGCGGGGGGCGGTGGCATTGAGGCGCAATTTCGCGCGCGGGGCGTAATGGCGGGCTAGCTGCCCCGGGGCGATAATGTCGGTTTGGTCGGTGATGCTGTGCGGGGTGAGGTTGGTGGCATCGGCAATCATCTCGGCAGTGATAGCCCCCGGGCGCAAGATGATGGGCGTCGCCCCCCGCGCATCTATAATCGTCGATTCTAACCCGCCTTGACACGCCCCCATATCCACAATGAGGCGCGGTTCATCCCCCCCGGCAAAACCTGCGGCGACGTGTTCGGCGGTGGTGGGGCTTACCCCCCCTGATGGATTGGCAGAAGGCGCGGCGATGGGCATAGATGTAGCGGTGAGCAACCCCCGCGCGCCCTCATGACTAGGCACACGCAGGGCGATACTATCCAATCCCGCCGTGGTTAAATCGGCAATATCCGCATCCGCGCGCCGCGCTAGAATCAGCGTCATCGCCCCCGCCCAAAACGCCTCCGCCAACACCCGCGCCAATGGCGTTTCCACCCCCAAAGCAAACGCCGCCCCGCTATCCGCCACATGACAAATTAGCGGGTTAAATTGCGGGCGGTTTTTGGTTTTGAAAATCGCCGCCACCGCCTGTCCGTTCCGCGCATCCGCCCCTAGCCCATAGACGGTTTCCGTGCCAAAAGCCACCAAATGCCCGGCGCGCCATAAATCTACGGCTTCGGCAATGCTGGCATCATTGTAGGGTTTGATGCGAATCATCGCCCCGCCTCATCACCTGCGGGCGGATGCCAAGCGGCGGGGATGGGTGCGTTTAACCGCCCCATCGCGGCGAAGTGGCTATTTTTTAGCCCGGCTTTGCCATAAGAAAACCGCGCGCCTTTGCTGTCAATGATGGCCCCGCCGGCGGCTTCTAAAATGGCTTGTCCGGCGGCGGTGTCCCATTCCATGGTTGGACTGATGCGCGGATAAAAATCGGCTTTGCCGTCGGCGAGGTGGCAGAATTTCAACGATGAGCCTGCGGATATGGTATTGCTCGGGGCTAGGCGTTTTAGCCATGCGTCAAAAATATCCGAACGCCCACGGCGGCTGCGGGTGGTGATGACGATGGGGTCGGCGGTGTTGCAGATGCGGGCTTGAATGGGGCGCAATTCTTCCTCGCTGTTCTGCAAGCCATACGTCCATGCCGTCGCACCATCGCTCGCCCAAACCATACCCCGTGCCGGTGCGACAATCACCCCCAACACCGGATAATTTTCATGGATGAGCGCGATATTGACGGTGTAATCTTTGCCCCCGTTCAAAAAGCCGTTAGTGCCATCAAGGGGATCAACGCACCAATAGGGCGCATCATTTGGCGGTTGTGTGCCTTGCCAGCTTTCTTCGGTGATGGCTTGCCAGTCGGGGGTGAGGTCGTGCAGACCTTCAAGGATGATGGCATCGGCGGCGGTGTCGGCATTGGTGACGGGGCTACCATCGGGCTTGGTGTCGCGGGTGATGCCAGATTCTACTAACGTCAGAATCTCCGCCCCCGCCCTTACCGCTAGGCGTTCAATCGGTTTCATCAGTTGGGTGCGTGTGGCGAGGTCAAGCATGGCATCAAATCGCCGCTATGGACGCATCATGGCGGTATCTAGCGTAAATATGCCACAGCATCAACGCCCCCGCCCCACGATAAGGACGCCACCCCTTCGCCAATTTCTGCATGGCTTTGGCATCAGGGCGGTGGTTGAGGGATTTTAGAATCTTCATACCTTCCTGCAAAGCGAGGTCGTTATATGGCCACGCATCCATATCCAATAACGCAAACAGCCGATAATTATCCGCCGTCCAATCACCAACGCCTTTTAACGCCGTGAGAATCGCGCTGACTTCTTCCCCTGATTTATCGGCGAGGCTAGCGAAATCTAGCCGTCCATCCACCACCGCTTCGGCGATGCCGTAAATGTAGCTAGCCTTTTGTTGCGATAGCCCATGCGATTTAAGCGCATCAATGCCGGCTTTGTGTATCGGTTTCGGTGCATCCAACCCGGCATCACGCAACCGCCCCCAAACCGAGGTAGCGGCGTGGCGCGAGATTTGCTGTCCGATGATGGTGCGAATCAGCGTGGTGAAGCCTTGGGGCATGGTGCGGTCAGGGGGGGCGCCATAGCGGTCAAGCGCATCCGCAATATCCGCATCCAATTTGGCTAGATGATGCAATGCGCCATCTTTGCCAATTAGTGCTTCTGCCATCAGGTTTTTGGATTTAGGCATATCGTTTGTCTCCTGTCTTCCCCAGCATAGACCGCTTTTAGCTTTTATGCAAAAAGGCTTCGGCAATTTTGCTGGTGCGTCCTAAATAGTATTCGCGGAATGAAATAAAAATACAACTCGCTACAACAATGCCCATGCCTAGCATTTCCACCATTAACGCCTCCTCTTGCCAGTAAATCCAGCCTATTAGCGCCGATGCCGGCACCGACAAATAGCGCATCGGCACCAACACGACCGCCTCGCCATAACGATAGGCGGAGGTGAATCCAAATTGCACCAAACTCGCCGCCATGCCAAAGATGATGAAAATCAGCAGAAAATCCGCACCGGCGAGCAGATGCGTCTCGGCGGGCATCCATAGCAACAACAGGCACGGATACAGCACTGACCCCAAACCATTATGCCAGAGCGCCACGCTAATCGGCGCATCGGATTTGCCCAATTTCCGCAGAGCAATAATCAACGCTGCCCCGGCAATCGCCGACATAATCCCCCAAAATGAGCCGATATTTAACGAACCAGTAAAAGGATTGGTAATCATGACAATGCCGATAAGCCCCACCACGACCGCCCCGCCACGATAAAGCCCGACCTTTTCTTGGAGCAAAAGCGGCGCCAGAATCGTAACAAAAATAGCCGATGATTGAAATAAAGCCGTCGCCTGCCCAAGGCTCGTGTTCCGCACCGATAAAAACCAAAAAATAATCCCCAAATGCCCAACAAACATCCGCAATACCAGCATATCCCAGCGATTGATTCGCCACAATTCCGCCTGCCTAATCATCAAGCCGAACAGAATCAGCAACGGCATAGAATAAAGAAAGCGCACCGACAGCACCGTCAGCACGCTCAATTCCACCGAGAATCGCTTAACCACCGTAGCAGTGATCAACCCCGCTAGCACCGACATCAACATGAAGCCAATGCCAATCAGATTATCAGTTGCGCCGCGCGCAGTATTGGAAGATTCCATGGGGATTACCTACTGCCACGCATCATGGCAGAGATTCCCAGAAAACGCAATGATAAAGCAATGCTAAAGCAATGCTAACGCGGATGCGTTCAAGCCGCAGATTGCAGTTGGGCTAGCTGTTGCCAGATCATTTCCGGGGTGGTGGCTTGGCGGATGTGGTGGGCGGTGTTCTCATCGCGGATAAAGCGCGATATGCCCGCCAGCGTGGTGAGATGCGCCGACCCGCAAGCATCCGAGGCTATCAGCATAAAAAGAATATCCACCGGCGCGCCATCATTGGCTTGGAATTCCACAGGCGCATTTAATTTCATCAGCAACCCCACCATGTCAGGATTCTGATGCGGCAGGGGCTTAGGAAACGCACAGCGCGCATGCGGGATAGCCACGCCGCCACCAATCCCGGTGCTACCCAATTTCTCGCGTTCAATCAGGCAATCCATGACGTGGCGTTCATCAATAGCACGTTTTTGGCGCGCAATGATGCTAACCATATCTTGCAGAATCTGCTTTTTGCTGGTGGCATGGTCGCGGATGACAATATCGCTCATGCCGATGAGTTGAGGTATTTTCATGGAACAAAAACATCTGTTGAATACAAAATCGCTGGTCTTACTAATGGGAAAATTTCATGCCGTCAAGAGATTATCAACAGAATTTTTTATCAGCGCGTAAATTGCTCGCCGAGATAAAATTTCCGCACATCTTGATTGCCAATAATCTCTTGTGGTGTGCCAGCAATGAAAATCGTGCCGTCATTGAGAATATAGCCGCGATCAATGATATTTAACGCCTCGCGGACATTGTGGTCGGTGATTAACACCCCTAGATGATGGGCTTTGAGCCGTCCTATCAGCTCGCGTATTTCCGACACGGCGATGGGGTCAATGCCGGCCAGCGGTTCATCCAACATAAGGAAACTTGGGCGCGATGCCATGGCGCGCGCGATTTCCACCCGCCGCCTCTCGCCCCCGGATAGCGTGGAAGCATTTGCCCCGCGCAGATGCGTGATGTGGAATTCGTCCAGCAATTCGTCCAGGGTTGCCATGCGCGCATCGCTGTCGGATTCTACCATTTGCAACACTGCCATGATATTTTCCTCAACGCTTAAACCTTGAAAGATGCTTGATTCTTGGGGCAGATAGCCAACCCCTAGCCGCGCGCGCCGATACATTGGCAGGGCGGTAATGTCTTCGCCATCGAGAAAAATATGCCCCTCATCGGTTTTAATCAGCCCCGACATCATGTGAAAACACGTGGTTTTCCCGGCACCGTTCGGGCCAAGCAACCCCACCGCTTCCCCGCGTTGCAGGGTAAAAGAAGCCCCACGCACCACACGTTTTTTGCGGTAAGATTTCCCCAGATATTGCGCCACCAAGCCAGCATCATTGGCATGCGAATCATGCGCGGGCGCATCATTAGCCGGGGTGGGGGATATTGGTTTTACGAGTTCCATAGTCATAAAATTACAACAATTTAGCGGCTCTGCCAAGCCAAAACCGCATTATTCATCAAAAAAGAATGCACCTTTAACGCGCGCCCCACCGCGATTTGACGTCAATATGCTCGTGCCGCCATTGAGTTGTATCACGGCTTTATCGCCTGTGAGGGTGTTTTCGCCTTCGTGCAGTTCCACATTGCCGTTGATGGTGATGGTTTTGGTTTCGGCGTCATAGATGGCTTCATCGCCGGTGGCTGTTTGTGGGGCGTTTTGTGCGTTTTTATGGGTTATGTGGGCGTTGCCTTGGGCGGTGATGGTGGTGATGCGGTTATTGGACGGCGTGGCATTTTCCGCTTGCCCGGGGTCGTAATCGGCGATGATGGTGTTGGCTTTGATGGTGATTTCATCGCTGACGATGACGGCATTGCCGCGTGCGATATATTGATTCGCATCGCGGCGCCATTCTATTTGTTGGTCGGCTTCAACGATTAACGATTGCGCCATGGCGGGCATAGTTAGCGCCATGCCAAGCACCGCCATCAACACGCGCAATGCATGGATGATTAAAGGGGGGGCAATTCTCGCCATCATTGCGCGCCATCATCAAATACGATTCTGCTTTTGCCGGTGAAAATGACGTGTTGTCCTTGGTTTAGGATACGCATGCCGCCGGCGGTGATGATGGTGTCGGGGGCTTCGGCGCGCACGTGGCTGGTGCTTTCAATCGTGCCTTCTTCAAGCAAGGCGGTGGCTGATTCGGTATAAAGAAAATGCCCAATAGCCGGTTGCGTGATGACGACCCGCCCTGCTAAATCCACCTGTTTAGCCGTCTGGTTGTAAAGCCCTTTATTGGAATGAATGATTAAAGATTGGCGGTTCGGGTGGTCAATTTTGGTGCGCGGGGCGGTCAGGGTAATGATATGGCTAGATTCGGAGCTTTGCGTCACCGCATTGGCTTCGAGCGCGAAATCCCCGCCATCATCGGTTTGCCCTTTATAGATGACGCCTTTGATATTGATATGCGGGAGGGGGCTGTTGGTGTCGGCGGGGTTTTGCGGGGCGGTGCGTAAATTGTTGAGTTCAGGGCGTTGCATCAGCGGCGTGATAATCCCCGCGCTCATCAACAAAGCAATCCCAAGCAACGCATAGCGCGTATATTGGCGCGACCAAGGGCGCGATGGCGTCCTTTCGGCACTGGTGCGGGGGGCAAAACGTGGGGGGGCTTTATCCGCCATGAGCAAAAATGTCTCCCGTCTCAAATCCGCTAAGGTCAAGCGCACACCGCACCGGCAGAAAACCGAAACAGGCTTGCGCTTCCGCCATGCGCCCCTCGCGTTCAAGTATGGCGTCTAGGCGGGCTTTAATTTTATGCAGATACAGCACATCCGCCGCCGCATAGCCCATCTGTGCGCGCGTCAATTTAGCACTGCCCCAATCCGATGATTGTTGGGTCTTGGATAGGGTTTTGTTCAAAATCTCTGCCACTAAATCAACAAGCCCGTGGCGGTCGCTATATGTGCGCGCCAATTTTGACGCTATTTTCGTGCAGTAAATCGCCCCCTGCACCGGCGCGATATTGTGGCTCAATACCGCCACATCAAAACGCGCATAGTGATAAATCGTCTCTATTTTCTCATCGGTGAGCAGGCGTGCTAAATTAGGTGCGGGTTTAGGGTTTTGCGCAATCTGCACCAAATGCGCCGTGCCATCCCCCGCAGATAGCTGCACCAAACACAGGCGGTCGCGGTGGGGGTTAAGCCCCATGGTTTCGGTATCAATCGCCACGCTTTTGCCGAGTTTCAGCCCGTCGGGTAAGTCGTCTTTATGAAGATGGATGGTGGGTTTGCTTGTCATAGCTATCTGCCTCAATTCTGTCCTGCCCCCCATTCTAGCACATTTCCTATACAAAAAGCCAGTGAATTCCTATGCCAAAGATAGTCGGAATCCGCAAAGCGGAGGATTGTTTCAAGGCGGCGGGCGTGATTTACTCCCCCGCAATTGGTTTTGTAATCGGTTTCGTCATTGAATGAGACCTGCGGGGAATCCTGAAACATAAAACGCTTCCTTATTTAAGAAGAAGACGCAATGGGCACAACATCAAACCGCTTTGGGCGGTTTGTGAAATTGGAGGAGTCCGTTATGTCTGATCTGCGCGTTATACGCTATTTTACTTCAACGTTAAGCCAAAACCATCCTGCTGGCTGGTATTTTGCTGCACCTGATAATGTTAATAACATTGCCCCGAATACGCTTCTTATTGCCTCAACGAATCTGGATATGGCGACCAACCCATCGCTTGAGGATGCGAATCGGATTTACCTTGATGCATTTACGCCTGCGGGGAATATCTCCGGCGGTGGCGGTGATGACGAATTTTACGTGACGCCCGATATTGCCGATGGCATCATCATTGCCGATAGTGAAGGCGAAAACATCGTCATTTTTGCGGGTCCCACGACAACCACCGACAATGCGGGCGTGGAGACCACCAAAAGCATCGCCATCAAAAGCACCAACACTAGAAGCATCTTTGACATTCCGATCATTGATCTGGTCATTGAAACCACCACAGTGATTGGCAACGCCGCCCCGACCACTAGCGAAGCGACGCTCACGGTCAAAGGCATTCGGGAGACTTCGGGCTATGGTCAGACAGGGATAACGCGCTTTGGTTTTGAAACAGGCGAGCTGGCGAATCTCAAACTCACCGCCACGGATTTGGAAAATTATCTCGGCGGCGATTTCACCTTCCCCAAAGCACGATATGTTGTTGAAAAAGATGAAAATACCACCGGCAGAGTGCTGATCATCTCGGCGGTGGAAAAGGACAGGGATTTAGGTCCAGTGCGCTATTTCATCACCGAAGCCAGCAATCCCGATGTTGTCGGGGGCGGCAAACTTTTTTCCATCAATGAGGCAACGGGCTATATTTCGTTAAATCAAGCGTTGAATTATGAACAAGACACCCAGAACTATACACTGACCGTCGTGGCGACCGAAGGCGCTAATTCTGCCATGACTGAGGTTCAAGTGAATATCGGCAATGTTGATGAAGGCAAAGCCGGTTTTATCATAACCAGCACCCGCCAACTCCCCGGCGGTGTAGGCGAAAGCATTACCAGCAATGATCACTTTGATGCACCACAGCTAGGCGATGAATTGAGAGTAGTCGTCATTACCCCCGACCCCGATGGGATAGCAGAGATTGTCTATGATTGGTTTCGCAGCACACCAGTTGGTTCGATCCCTCTTGAGAATTTTAGGACGACTGAGCCGAGTTATACTCTGACCGAGGATGATTTGCGTTTTCGCATGAATGTGAATATCAGTTATGTAGATAATTCTGGTCACCGAGTCAGCCTTAGCGAAGTGACAGTCAATCCACCTTTAGTGGTCTGGCTTGAGAACACAGACGGCACACGCTTGGATAATTTTTTCACCGAAGGCGGGCAATTGGATGTGGATAATGCGCTTGCTGCCCAAGATTACGTGCTGGCACTTTTCAGCCTTGATGCTACTGGCTCGTTTACGCTTCCAAACGATAATACTGTGTTCAGGATCAAATATCTGGATGCGGCTGGCGACATGGTGCGTTATGAGATCGGCACGGATGCAACGGCGCATAATCCCAACGCACCAGCATATTGGGATGATTTTTTGCCCCTCGTATCCCTAGGTCCCGTTGGGAACGCTGGTAAGATATATTTTTCTGCCAATCGCTTGCCGACATTTGCTGGGGACGGCATTTTATCCTCGGTGGCGCAGACATTCACCATTGAAATAGAGAGAGGGCAAGCAGAAGCAAGCATTATTGATTCGGAAGATTTCACCATCACCCTCATCGGCAAGGATGATCCGATTACCGCACTGACGGCGATAGATTCGCCGTCGGTGCCTAGATTCGATGATGAATTACTGGCTGACCCGACACGTGCGGTTGTTAGCGGGGAGATGGTGATTACAGACCTTGATGACAATGATGCTTATAGAGTGCGGACGGAATATACGTTTACAGATATTGATTCACAGGTGACGCCCGGGGCGGCGGTGCCTATCATTAACGATGGCGAAACTGGAATGATTGATACGCCCCTAGGGATGCTTGCGCTCAATCTTGACGGCAAGATTCTCACTTGGACTTATACTTACGATCTAGCACAGCTTGATGTTCTGGTCAATCCCAATGACCGCTTGCGTGAGGATTTTAGGCTAGTTGTTGAAGATTTTGATATTGCAACCGGTAACTCCCGCCCGCTGTCTTTTCTTAGAGAAGATTTGATTATTAAACTCTTTAAGCGCGATAATCCGCCAGAATTTGAAGGTGAATTGGAAGGCGCGGTATTGGATGATATTGATGCGACCCTGCCGATTACGGCGACTGGCACGATTACGGGCATTACTGACCCCGATGGGACGGATATTCCGGCGGGGACGGCATTTTTATTTGATGGCGTGGATAATGTTGCTAGTGGCACTTACGGCACATTGCGTTTCACACCGATGCAAGCGGGGGCACAAACAGGGGTAGGCGGCAGTTGGACTTACACGCTTGACCACGCGCTTGCGGCAACCCGTGCGCTTACCGGTGGCGAGGTGGTGGAAGAACAATTCTTTCTTGCCTATCAGGTCACTCCTGCCGCGCCGGGGGAAACTGCCCCACTTTACAAAATGCCACTCACCATCACGATAACAGGGGCGGATGATCCGTTTCAATTCACCGAAGCTGATGGCTATAGTTTTCGCGTGAATGAAAATTCCGATCTTCCGGTTGGCGTGGCGCGGGCATTGGATGCCGATGCGCTGGCACAGCCACGAATCGGCTATGCCATTATTGAGGGCGACCCTAATCAGGTATTTTACATTAACGGCGATGGGCTGATTACCCTCCGCCGCACGCTTGATTATGAAAACGACCCCCAAACATACAATCTAAAGATTCTAGCAAGTGATGGCACGAATTCCGCCAATGGCTATGTGCAGGTTGATGTGCAGGATGTTGATGAATCCCCGCAATTTGCACAAAGCGATTATACGGCAGATGTCAAAGAAAATACGCTTGCTGATGGCAGTTATGTGGTTGCGACCATCACGGCTAATGATGTGGATGCCAAGGATGATGGCAATCTGCGCTATACCATCACTGGCGGCAATGTGGAAATTGGTGCGGGATCTCCTAATGCGGGCGAGGCGCTTTTTGTCATGGATGCGGATAGCGGTGTCATTACACTGCATGGCGATTTAGATTTTGAAGCCATCACCCGCTATAGGCTAGATATTGAGGTGGAGGATACTGGCGGCAATAAGGATACTGCCGTGCTGACGGTCAATGTTGTTGATGTTGATGAGTATGCGTTTGTTGGCGATCTCACTGGCACGGTGACCGATGGTATTGATGTGATTCTGCCGATTACGGCGACTGGCACGATTACTGAATTGCTTGACCCGAGGCGGTTAGATGTGCCGCCGGGTGCAGTATCGGTAAAGGATGCGGTGGGCGATAGCGTGGCTGGTGCTTACGGCACTTTCACCTATATCATCGCCCCGACAGGAACAGGCGGGGCTTGGGAATATGTGCTTGACCACGCGCGTCCCGCCACCCGCGCCCTAGACCCGAACGCACCTGAAACCATCACCGAGACTTTTACCTTGGTCTATACCCTAACCGCTGATGCGCGCATCACCTATGAGACCGATATTGTTATCACCATCAATCCTTATGATTATCCGCTGAGTTTCATCCAGCGTGGTGGTTATGATTTCGCGGTGGATGAAAATACGACCGCCGTTGGCATGGTGCAGGCGAATGACCCAGAGCTGCTAGACCCGCCTGCGGTCAATTATAGCATCAGTGCCGGCAATGATGACGGGTATTTTCATGTTGATGATGATGGTGTCATTACTTTGATAAGCGGGCTGGATTATGAAAGCGATGAGCGTAGCTATGATTTAACCGTTAAGGCAACTAGCGGTGCGAATTCTGATACCACCAATGTGCGCGTCATAATCAATGATGTGCGCGAAGCCCCGGTTTTCGCCCAAGATGAATATGTGACGGATGTGTTAGAAAATGCCACTGCTGATGGCAGATATGTGCTGACCAGCGTTTCTGCAAGCGATGAAGATACGGGGTCTAGTCTGCGTTATGAGATTAAAACGGGTGCGCGCGATCTTTTTGCGGTTAATCCGCAATCCGGGGCGGTGAGCCTGATAGGTGCGTTGGATTATGAAACCGCTTCTAGGCATGTGCTAGAAATTGAAGCCATTGATAATGAAGGTTTGACGGATACGGCTAATCTCATCATTGACGTGATAGATGTTAATGAGTCCGCCCCGGGATTTGCTAGTGATGCGGTGGCTTGGCGGGATGATTTTCTTGATGGCAATGTGCAGGAAAATACGGCTTTAGACACTGAATTGGCGCAAATCACTGCCAGTGATGCGGATGGTGATGCGACATTGACTTATGCTTTTGTGACGGATCTTATCGGCACGTTGAGCCTGAGTGATGGTGCTTTTACGATTGATGCGGATAGTGGCGTCATTACCCTCACCAGCACGCTGGATTACGAATCTACTGCCCTCTACAATCTTGATGTGCAAGCCAGTGATGGGAAGCAGCAGACACCCTTGCAATCCCTAACCATCCGCGTGGGCAACGCACAGGAAGGCGAGGCAAAAATTGACATTACAGGCGATTTGGAAAATCTTGTAGCGGGGGAGGAATTGCAAGCTACCCTCATCAGCGCCGACCCTGACGGCTTGAAAGCGGGGAGTGCGGTAGATTATCGTTGGTTCCATAAAAGCGACCCCGCAACCACGATTGGCACGGATGCCACCTATACCATCCGCATCGAAGACGAGCATGAATTCATCGGCGTTGAGCGCATTTATACGGATAATCTTGATATGATATCCAGTGCTTTTGCGGTGCTTAACGATGCGGCAGGTGTGGATATGGTGCGCGTCCCCGCAGGCAAGGAGGACAAAGATAACAATCTCACCGCACCATCGGGCAACCCAACCCGCATTGAGGGCGGCAACGGCGCCGATACAATTCAAGATGGCAGTGGTGATGATATTATTGACGGCAGGCTAGGCGATGATGCGATTGATCTAGGGGCTGATGCAACAGGGAGCGATAATGATAAGGTGATGTATCGCATTGGCAATAACGTGGCGCTTGATGGTGCGGATGGCATCACCGGGTTTCAGCGTGGGCAAGATACGTTCATTTTTGCTCTGGATAGCGAGGTATTAGGCGATTCCATCACCGATAATGAGGATTTGTTAAATTACATCACCAACGACACCCCTGATGATTTGGTCGATGACCAGTTTTTAGTATTGCTCAATTTTGATTTCCATAGCGCGGCAGTGTCGCTATTGGGGGTATCGCTTCATTTCCAAAATAGCGTCTTTTTTAGCGGTGGGCGTGTATCCATGCCGATTTTGGAAATCAATTTCGCCGAACCTTTAGCGCGTGATGAAATTATAGGAGTATTTGGCACGACCGTGGAGGATTACAGCGAAAATGTCCGCCGAGACAGCATTTTAAGTAACCTTGACTATCTTGACGATTTACTAGGCGGAGAAGGCGCGATTAGCTTTGAGATGATTTAATCAGCGATTCTTCATTTTTTTGGTGTTTTTTTAAGGAAATTTTGCTAGACTCCCAGCCTTGTTTCACAAGATTGGGAATCTGTTGCGATGGCTACGACACCACTTGCTGATGCGGCGTTGCTTCAAACGCTCATATTTGACAATATTGGCGATGATGGCACACCTATGAATCCTGCGGATTTTCTCACGGAGGATAGGGTAGGGCGTGATGATGGTGTGCGCGGGGCAAATGAAAGCCTGACCGCCACCCCTAGCGGTGCCAGCCAAGAGACGATTTACGATTTAACCCGAATCATTGGGGCGGCGTATGACCAAACTGCCCAAGACAAACTCGTTTTTGCGATAGCCCCAAATACGCCTAGTGAAGTTAGCAACCTTTTTGGCGTGACGCAAGACGGGGAAATTTTCTTCAAAGGTCTAACCGAAGAATTTAGAAATATGGCAGATACCGCGCGCAGTTGGACGTTGCGGGTATATGTTGGTAGTACGGATTTAGGGTTGCAGGGCAGAGTGGATTATGTAGATGTTGATCTGCGTTTGCGGAGCTTGCATGACCGATTTATCTATAATCATATCGGCGAGGATGGCGACCCTGCACAGCCGTACGATTTCTTTAGTGGTATCAGCAACAGGAGTGGTGAAAACAACATCCACTTTCTGCGTATAGAGGAGGAAACGGCGTCTCTGCCTATTGATCATCCGGGCTTTAACGCTGTCAATGGCGGGATTGTTGATTTAACCAGATATGTGCCGGGGTTTCGGGATGATAGATTGCTTTTCGCCATTGACCCGGCGGCACCGGACAGAATCAAAGCGAATTTTACCTTGGACGGCGAGGGTGTGTTGTATTACACCGGACCTGCCCTTGATTACGAAAGCCTAGCCCCCGCCGACCGCATGTGGCAAATACGGGTATTTGTTGCTAGTGCCGAGGGTTTTGAAGGCGATGACCGCAATCCAAGCCTTCCTGCCTACAGATATGAAGGGCAATTGGATAGCGTCATACTCCATATCAGCTTGCGTGATATTGATGAAACCGCACCAGTCATCGTCAGGGAAGATGTGCCGGGTTCTTACGACGCTTACGAACCCTCTGGCACGTTGACGAAAACCGTTAGCAACATTGATGACCCGGATATTGTGCTTTTTGATTTTGGTATTATGGGCGATGATACGACAATCACTTGGACGACATCATCAATCAATTCAGGAGTCATCTATTTTAAGGTTGATGATGAAGGCAAAGTGCGTTTTAGCGATGCGCCGACTAAACTGACGGGGCTAGACGATATTTTTGACGATGATGTTGGCGTTAGAATCACGGCAACTAGTGTCGCCTCGGGCAAAAGCGATTCGGTTGATCTCGCCGTCAGGGTTCTCGCCAACCATCTGCAAAAAGAAGTGCTGGTTAATCATAGTGCCTTACTATCCGCAACGGCAGAAGCTGGGGCGTTTATTATTGACCTCAATACGCTCTATCATATTGACTATCAAGATTTTGCCGTCGCCGCCCCTTTCAGCATTTCTGATGTGGTCGGGGATGAAGATTACGGCATTTTGAAATTCACTGGCGCGCATTCAACGCATATTGATAGTTATCAGGTTAAGATATTCGCTAGGGCTGTGGGCAAAACCGCCACTGATTTTATTACTATTGATGTGAGACTTGATGGCGGCGATGCGGTCTATACTATCGGCACTAATGGTGCGGATATTCGCAATCCTTATGTTGGTGATGTTTTGAGTTTCACCCGCACGCAAACTGACCCTGATGGGCATAATGCCAATGTTGCCGAAACGCAAGAATGGTTTTATGCGGATGCCCCCGAAACCACGCTAGCCACCACCCCCACCTATACCCTGACCACCGCCGATATTGGCAAACAGTTGAAGTTGCGGGTGCGTTATGATGATAGGTTCGGTGCTGAGGGCGATGAAGTATCACCGACCAAAGATGTGGCAACATCCATAGCCACCGGCGTTGTTTCCGCCATCGGTGCAACCGCGCCTTATTTAGAGGCATCAGGGGCGGGCGCAATTAGCATCCCGCAATCCATCGCCGGCATCGCTACCGCACAAAGTTTCACCATCACCGATGCCGACAGCACCGCTTTCACCGCGTCAAGTTTCACCATCACCGGCACGCAATCTAGCAAATTTGAAATCCGCCAAGTCAATTCGGAATGGCGACTCGCGCTCAAACCCGGGCAGAAATTGGATTTTACGGATGCCGATGCATACACGTTAAGCATTAGTGTTGCCGATGAAGGCGGGCGCGCATCTAACAGCGTGGATATTGTCGTTTCCGGGGCGTATTATCACGTTATGGGCGATGGCTATGATGCGCTTGCGCGCGTTGTCCATGTGGGTGATGTGCTGACCGCGCAACAAAATTATGATGCCCCCACCGCCCCTAGTGGCACTAGAACTTATCACTGGTTCCACACCGATGCCCCCGCCACCGCCATAGGCACGGCACAGGAATACACGCTCAAAGCCGCCGATGCTGGCAAGCAGGTGCAGTTGCGCGTGACCTATACCGATGCGGCAGGCACGCACGACAGCATAACATTACCGCCAACAACCTATGTCTCGGCAAGCATCACCGCATCCGTGCCG
Organism: uncultured Alphaproteobacteria bacterium; assembly: GCA_958431225.1. GTDB lineage: Bacteria > Pseudomonadota > Alphaproteobacteria > Puniceispirillales > UBA1172 > UBA12202. Next base: position 1,619,674 of record OY288107.1, read on the forward strand.
CATTTGGCAGTGGTCGGTGCGCCTAGCGTTAGTATTGAAGATTACCTAGACGGACACGTCACCGAAAAAACTTTCATCATTACCGATAATAATTTTGATGACCGATTTTCTGAAGAAAGTTTCACCATCACCGGCACCCAAGCCAGTAAATTTAAATTTGAAATCCGCCAAAGCGGGCAGAGCAACACGATTGAATGGCACCTCGCGCTCAAAGATGGGCAGTGGCTGACTCTGGATGATGGCAGTCAATTCACGTTAAGCATCACCGTCACCGACCGGGACGGGCATACCTCAAATAGCGTCGATGTTCTGGTATCGGTGCAGAATACCAATAACAATGCCCCGGTGCTGTCGGCTTCCAACCCAACGCCAACCCCCATTACCGAAGGCGTCGCCGGGGTGGATAGCGGTTATGTATTCACCTACACCGATGCCGATAGCAACAACAAATTTCGTTTTGATATTGATGGTGCGGCGGCGGATAAATTTGAAATCGTGCAAGATGGTGCGGGCTGGAAGCTAAAACTGCACGATGGCAAAAGTTTGGATTATGAAACCGATGCGGTGGATGGCAAAGTTGCATTAGAGGTAAAACTCAATGACGGTGCCAATGATTCCAATGTTGTTGAGGTGGAAATCGCCGTCACCAATATCAACGACAATGCGCCAGAATTCCCTAGCACCGCTTACGTGATTAATGTTGTTGATGACACGCCCATCAACACGGAGTTATTCAGCTTTGATGCGACCGACCTTGATGGCAGTGCGCTCACCTATACGCCCGCCCCCGGTAGTACGATTGGCGGGTATCTTACGCTTGATGCGGATAGCGGCACGTTATCGCTGGCACAAGCAATGCCCACAACCTATGCACATAGTTTTCATATTTGGGTTTCGGACGGGAAGGGAAGCGATTCCGCCAGCGTCACCGTGAATTCTGTCCGCAATACCCAGCCGCCGAGTTTTGCACAAGCTACCTATACCGCAGCTATCGGCGAGGATGCCGTGCTTGGCGCTGAAGTGTTCCGCCTTGCGGCGACGGATGGCGATGTCGGCACGATTTTGACCTATTCATTGGTTTCGGTGGTGGATGGGAATGGTGTTACTTTTTCTGGTGAGGCGGGGCTTGCTAATGCGCGCAATCCGTTCGCTGTTGATGCGCGCACCGGGGCGATTACGCTCAAATCAGGCTTGGATTATGAAAGCGTGCGGGGTTATGTGCTGGTGGTAAAGGCTTCCGATGGCAATACCGATGCCGATGCCTCGGCACAGGTCAGCATCACCGTCAATAACATTGAGGAAGGCCCAGCGACTTATAGCATCACCCGCAGTGGCGGCGGGCGCGATGCCCCAACCCCCGGCGCCACCCTATACGCACGGCGCGATGCAAGCGACCCCGATGGCTATGCTTTCCAAACCGCCTATGGCTATGAATGGTTTCACGTGGATACCCCCGATGTCGTGATTGGCGATACAAACAACTATCAGGTGCAGACAAGCGATGTCGGCGAACAGCTACGTTTCCGCCTAAAATATCGTGATGCTTTCGGCAAAGATGAGGCAGCACTATCAACCGAGGCAACCATTAGCGGCATCGTGCGCCTAGCGAATGGTGATGTGATTGCGCTCGTGCCATCCGCCACCTCCGCCAATATTGGCGAAAACCAAGTGGGGGCAAATACCGATATCACATTCACCATTTATGATGGCACGGAACACGGTTTTGCCCCCGATGATTTCACCATTAGCGGCGACCAAGCCGGTAAATTTGAAATCCGTGTGGTTAATGGGGTATTCACTTTGGCGCTCAAACCAGAGGAGAGCCTTAATTATGAGGAGGCGGGGAGCCTAACGCTCAATGTGGCGGTCAGTCATGGGGAGAATAGTTCTTCCGCCACCGCCTTGACCATCAATGTTGATGATATCAATGAGGTTGCAAGTTATGGCTTTGCTGATACGGGAAGCGCGCACGATGCCCCCGAACCCTATTTGACCCTAACCGCGATAAAAATCACCGATGACGGTGAAGGGCATAATGGTGCAGAAATTTACGAATGGTTTCACGTTAGCGCGCCCGATGTCGTGCTTGGCATGGGCAGAAATTATGAAGTGCAGGAAAGCGATGTCGGCGCACAGTTGCGTTTCCGCGTCAAATACAGCGATAATGTCGGCAATGATGAGGCCGTGATTGGCGGAACGAGTAGCATGGTGGTAGCGAGTGGCTTAGGGCTAACCGCCTCAGCAACTAGCGCGAGCATCACCGAAAATATAGTCGGCGCGATTAGCAACATTATCTTGTCGCCAACGCTAAATGATGCCCCCATCCCCGCACTCACCGCCGATAATTTCACCATCAGCGGCGACCAAGCCGATAAATTTGAAATCCGCGAGGTCAATGCGGCATTCACTTTGGCGCTCAAACCGGGGAAGAGCCTTGATCATGAGACGGCGGATAGCCTGACGCTCAATGTCGTGCTTAACCATGACGGGAGCAAACACCCCGCCCCCGCCGTGACCATCAATGTCGCTAATCTAGATGAGGGCGCTGCTAGTTATTTTATTGATAATACCGCGCCAACAATCTACACAACCCTGACCGCGCGCCAAAGCACCAACGACCCCGATGGGAGGAATTTAGCCATTCCCCAAACTTATGAATGGTTTTATGTTCTCGCCCCTGATACGGTGATTCATACGGGCGAAACCTATCAAGTGCAGTTCAGCGATCTCGGCGAGAGTATCAATTTCCGTGTCAAATATCGTGATGAAGGTGGCAAGGATGAAGTGGTGGAAGCCAATACCGCAACCGCAGTTGTGCGCATAAAAAACGTGGATTTAGGTGCCTCAGCAACCAGTGCCACCATTGATGAAAATAGCGCCGGGGCGTTTAGCGATATCAGCTTTGCCCCCACCATAGATGGTGTCCTCATTAAAGAAGACGTCCGCGCCATCACGAGTATTCGCGTCAACGGCGGCGGCGATAGGTTTGAAATTGTGCGAGACGGGGCGGTGTGGAAATTAAAACTCAAACCCACCGAGTCGCTTAATTTTGAGGCAACTAGCGACGATATTGCTCTCAATGTAATCATTGCCCTGAATGGCCATCAGGTAGCCGCCCCGCTTCCCGTGACTATATCCGTCGGCGATGTATTTGAGGGCGATTTAGGTGCTTCGGCAACCAGTGCCACCATTGATGAAAATATCGCCGGGGCGTTCAGTGGCATCACATTCACCCCCGCCCTGAATGATGTGGCTTTCGCGCCCAATAGGGTTGGTCTAAACATTAACGATGATACTATCGGGGCGGATAGGTTTGAAATCATTTTAGACGGGGCGGTGTGGAAATTAAAACTCAAAGCCACCGAGATGTTTGATTTTGAGACTAATAGCGATGATATTATTCTCAATGTGGTATTTAGTCTTGATGGCGAGGTGCAAGGCGCGCCCCTGCCAATAACCATCTCAATCGGCAATGTGGATGAGGGGCATGAAACGCTTTATCTCATCACCCCCGGCGATGGGCGCGATAGTCCAGATGTCGGCACAGTTCTATACGCACAAAGAAGCCATAAGCCATTTCGCATAGACCCCGATGGGCATGATGAAAGCGTCCCCGAGATTTTTGAATGGTTTCATGAGAGCGACCACGATACAACGATTGCCACCGGCGCAAGTTATAAAGTGCAGGAAGGCGATGTCGGCGAGCAAATCCGCTTCCGTGCTAAATATCGTGATCTTAGCGGCACGGATGAGGTAGTGATTTCCAGTGAACGTTCCATTAGCGGCGTGGTGGTGCCAGCGCGTTTAGTGTTAGGAGAATCAGCAACCAGCGGCACCATCAACGAAAACGAAGCCGGCGGGTTCAGCGATATCACCTTCACCCCGCTTCATAACAATGTTGATATTACAGCCAACATCAACGCCAATAGTTTTTACATATCCAGCGATCAGGTGCATAATTTTGTAATCGGGCAAAAGAACGGCTTGTGGGCACTGAAGCTCAGTAATAGTGAGAGTTTTGATGCCGAAACAACAACAACCAGCACATTTAATATCAAAGTGCAACTACTCTATGGGGCGGATATCTCAGCTGTAGATTTAACCGTCAATATCGGCAACGTGGATGAGGGCGATGCGCGTTATTTCATCACCCCCGGGCTAGGGCGCGACCACCCAGAACCCGGCACGATTCTAACCGCACAAAGAGACGCGCGCCCAGACAGACAAGACCCCGATGGCTATGATGATAGCGTTCCCGTGGTGATTGAATGGTTCCATGTTGATAGTCCCGATGTGGTGATTGGCACGGGCGAGAATTACACGGTGCAGACTAGCGATGCCGGCGAACAGATTCGCTTCCGTGCTAAGTATCGTGATGGTAGTAAAACCGATGAGGTGGTGCTTTCCAGTGATAGTTCAATTAGCGGCGTGGTGGCGGTCAATCTCTTGACGCTCACCCTTTCGGCAACCAGCACGACCATCAATGAAAATAGTGCCGGTGCGGTCAGTGATCTGACGCTAACCCCCGGCTTAGGCGATATTGCTATCACGCTCACCAGCGATAGTTTCCGCATTAGCGGCGATGCCGATGCTAGTAAATTTATAGTCGTCCTAAATGGCGGTGTGTGGAAATTGAAACTCAAAACCGGCATGACGCTTGATGCCGAGGCAACCAGCTCAATTAACCTCAACATAGGCATCAACGAAGCTGGCAACACGAGCGCAATCCAAACCCTAACCGTCAATGTCGGCAATATGGATGAGGGACGCGAAACGCCTTATTTCATCGCCCCCGGCGCAGGGCGCGACACCCCAGAAGTCGGCACGGAACTAACCGCACAAAGAAGCACGAAGCAAAGCAACCGCGACCCCGATGGGCATGATGACAGCATTGCTGATACGTTTGAATGGTTTCATGTTGATAGTCCCGATGTGGTGATTGGCACTGAACGCACCTACACGGTGCAGACTAGCGATGTCGGCGAGCAGTTGAGATTCCGCGCAACATATCGTGATCTTAGCGGCACCGATGAGGTCGTGCTTGCCAATACGGGTTCTATTAGCGGGGTGGTGACCCTAGACGGCACCGCGCGCATTGCCCTAACCGCCACCGCCACCACCGCCAGCATTGAGGAGAATGCGGCTGGTGCCAGCACCGATATAGAATTCAGCGTCTATGATGGCGGAGAACACGGTTTTACCAGTGGTGATTTCACCATTACCGGCACCGAATCCGAACATTTTGAAGTCGCGCGCAATCAGGCAGGGAATTGGCATTTGCGCCTAAAGCCCGGGCATGCGTTGGATTATGAAACCAACACTAGTATCACTTTGCAAGTCAGGGTCAGTGATGGTGCGAACCAATCTAACACCGTTAATAATATCGTCATCAGTGTCATCGATCAGGCGAACGAGCCTGTCCTTCTTGCCACGCTTGATTTGGCGGCGATTTATGAAAACCACCCCACTGATAAAATCATCGCTAGCATTGAAACACCTGCGAATCTAGCATCAGCAGGGGGTGCGCGCCTAGCACTAGCCAGCACAGGCACGAATGATAACGCGCTTTTCCGCCTTGAAGCGGGTAAATTATATTGGAAATCAGCCCCAGATTTTGAAACCCCGCAGGATGCCGATAGCGACAATAACTATGAAATTGATATTATTTTCACCGCAAGCGATGGCACAAAATATCTGCAAAAACATACCCTAAACACCCAAGATATTGGACCCGGACGCCACGGCTATGATGCCAGCACCGCACCCGATGGGGGATTTGGTGCCTATACGCTCCCCTATGAAAACGTCCCCGAAGAGGCGCGCCCTATCGGCTTGGCTAGTTATATTATTGATGGCTATGCAAAAATTATGCCCGATGAAGGCCCGCTGATTTTTACATGGTCGCTTGACGATAATTCCATGTATGGGGCATCAAAAGTGCGTGTCTATCTTGATGAGGCTTTTGATGCTTTTGAGAAAGCGGCGAATCTCAAATTTATTGAGGTGGCATCGGATTCAGATATTGTGATCAATTTCCTAGACAGAACAAGTAGCTTTTATGGTGAGGCGCATCCATATATTACCCCTATGGCGATTAACTATTATTTGAATGATAAGAGCGATTTTGAGGGGATGGGTTTTTACCGCACGCTCACCCATGAAATTGGTCATGTGCTAGGGTTGAAACATCCATTTGAAGATTCAGCGGGAAGCACTTCATGGCTATGGCATGTAAGCCATGAGCATAATACCAATACGATGATGTCATACGCGAATGCGTTTGGCTTCATTGCTAGAGGCACGCCATTGCTCACCGCCGATGTGGCGGCGTTGCAATTTTTATACGGCGCGCCCGATGGCAATGGCGGGGATTCAGCCGAACGGTTTCTAAAATTTGAAGCTAATAGGAATTATATCCATGCGGTTTCTGAGAGTAGCGTAGATTGGCATCCGGCGAAACTGATTGAAATTTCTGATGCGCTAGCTATTGGGACGGCGTTCTATAACGCCCTGCACGCGGACACATTATCGCGCCTACAATCGCAGATTAGCAATCTTGAATATAAAAGCAGCACCTATACTATTGATAGCACGCATGGCGATGCGGCGTTTTTTGAAATTAGTGAAAGTGGTGCGATTAGCCTCAAGCAAAATTTGGATGCCGACACCCCGCAGGATAATTACGGTAGCAAGGCTTATGTTGAAAATAATGTTTATGAAATTAAAATTAATGCCGTGCATATCTATAAAATTTCTAGTGGCGGCATGCACAGAATAGAAGATTACGGCTATCTAGGCATTGAGGTGGTGGATGCTGCGGATATTGTCCCCTTGACGCTCACGCTTTCCGCAACCAGCACGACCATCAACGAAAATAATGCCGGGGCGGTCAGTGATATTACGCTCACCCCCGCCCTAGACGGCAACCCCATCACCACGCTCACCGCCGATAATTTTGCCATCATCGGCAGTGAAGCGTATAAATTTGAAGTCGCCCCCGATGCCCAAAATGGCGGTGTGTGGAAATTGAAACTCAAAACCGGCGAGAGTTTTGATGCCGAAACCGCAACTAGCCCGATAGGTCTCAATCTATTCATCTATCAAAATGAGAAAGTGAGCGCAATCCATACCCTAACCATCAATGTCGGCAATGTGGATGAGGGGGGCGAAACGCCTTATTTCATTGATAATACCAATAATGTACGCGAAGCCCCAGAACCCGGCACGATTCTGACCGCACAAAGAAGCACCGACCGAAGCAAACGCGACCCCGATAGGCATGATAACAGCGTCCCCGATCAATTTGAATGGTTTCATATTGATAGTCCCGATGTGGTGATTGGCACCGACGCAACCTACACGGTGCAGACTAGCGATGTCGGCGAGCAGTTAAGATTCCGCGCGACATATCGTGATCTTAGCGGCACTGATGAAATGGTGCTTGCCAATGCGGGTTCAATTAGCGGCGTGGTGACCCTAGACGGCACCGCGCGCATTGCCCTAACCGCCTCCGCCACCACTACCAGCATTGATGAGCATACGGACGGCGCCAGCACCGATATAGAATTCAGCGTCTATGATGGCGGAGAACGCGCCTTTACTAGCACCGATTTTACCATTACCGGCACCGAATCCGAACATTTTGAAGTCGCGCGCAATCAGGCAGGAAATTGGCATTTGCGCCTCATAGACGGGCATGCGTTGAATTACGAAAGCGCCGCTAGTCTCACTTTGCAAGTCAGGGTCAGTGATGGCACGCACGATTCCAATCTCGTTGATAATATCACTATCAACGTCAGCAATCACGATGAAGGCGATGCCACTATTGCCATCACTGGCGCCAATGTTGAGATCGGCACGCAACTCGGCATCACCTACACCGAAGACCCCGACGGCTTAATGGCAGGCACTACACTAACCTATAACTGGTTCTACGCCCGCGACCCCGACCCCGAAAACGCTATTGGCACTGGCACGACCTATACCATCAAAGAGGGCGACCGCGGGGAATATATCGGTGTTAAGGTTACCTACACCGATACGCTAGGCACGCAACTGGTGGTGCAGGATATTAACGATAAGCCCGTGCCACATCATGTCGTCACCCCCGCTAGCCCCGAGGAAGATAACACGATTGATGCGCATCAGGATCAAGCCTCAAAAATTGAAGCAGGCGATGGCGCCGATACCATCACTGGCGGCAGTCGTAATGATGTCATTGATGGCGGGTTAGGCGATGATATGATTGACCTCGGCACTACCCCCGATGATGCAGACCGAGTCGTCTATGCAATCGGCGACCAAACAGCCGCAGATGGCGGTGACCACATCAGCGGATTCAATCGCGGGAAAGATAAATTTATTTTCTCCCTAGAAAGCAATGACGAAACCAAAAACATTGAAAATTACGAAGATTTTCTGAATTACATCACCAACGGCACCCCCGATAATTTGGGCGATGACCAATTTATGGTGCAGTTAGATGTAGATTTCAATACAGAATCTGAACCAGTATTGGCGGGGCTGTATCTGCATTTCAGTAATAGCAGTTTTTTCAGTGGCGGGCGGATTTCTATGCCCTTCATCAACATAAAATTCGCCGAAACGGTAAGTAAGACGGATTTTCTTGAAATCGTTAAACACGATGTCAGCAACAAGTTTGTTGGTGGCATCCTCACTGACCTTGATTATTTTGACGATCTATTGGGTGGCGATGGGTCTATTGGCTATGAGATCGTTTAATCGCGCCCGCCCGATAAATCCGCTTGCCCTCATAAATTTCTTGCCTTAAAATATAAACCAATAGCCCTTACCAATGGAGACGCGCATGGCAGAACCCATGGCAACACAAGACCGCGCCAATTCTGTTGAGGAATTTCCCTGTCCCGATTCAGCGTATGCGACAGAAATCATTGCGGTGGAACATTACACCCCACGCCTGTTTCGCTTTCGCGTGACCCGCCCGCCGAGTTTTCGTTTTCGTTCGGGGGAATTTGTTATGATAGGGCTTCCCGGTGAAAAACCGGTCTGGCGCGCCTATTCCATCGCAAGCCCGTCATGGGATGATGCGTTGGAATTTTATTCCATCAAAGTCGCGGATGGTCCTTTGACCGAGTATCTACAAAAAATTCAAATCGGCGATGCGCTGTGGTTTCGTAAAAAACCCACCGGCACTTTGGTGCTGGATGCGTTATTGCCGGGGAAGCGGTTGTGGATGATTTCTACAGGCACTGGATTCGCGCCGTTCGCCGCGCTAGTGCGCGACCCTGAAGCCTATGAAAAATTTGAAGAAATCATCATCACCCATACTTGCCGTGATTTAGCCGAACTCACCTATTCTAAACAGGTGATGGCATCATTGGCGGACGACCCTTTGGTGGGGGAATCGGCGGGGCGGGTGCGCCTGATTGCCTCAACCACTCGTGAGGAATCGGCTTTGATGGGGCGCGTTACTAAACTTTTGGAATCGGGGCGGGTTTATGAGGAATTTGATCTCCCGCCCTTGAACGCGGCACAAGATCGCGTGATGATTTGCGGGTCGATGGCGATGCTCAAAGATGTGCGGGGGTTGGTGGAATCGCTCGGCTTTGATGAGGGCGCGAATAGCAAGCCCGGGCAATTTGTCGTTGAACGCGCCTTTGTTGATTAAACCTTTGCTAATTAGGGAGGGCAGTGATGAAATTGCAGGATTGTGAAAGTTTTATCGTCGGCAATCCGCCCCCGCATTTTGGCGGACGCTATTTTATTTTTGTCAAATTGGTGACGGATGATGGCATTATTGGTTATGGCGAATGCTATGTGGCGACGGCATCCCCGCACGTGATAACCGAGATCATCAAGGACGTTTTCGCCCGCCATATTGAAGGCACTGACCCGCATCAGATTGAGGCGATGGGACGGCGTGTGCATGGTTCGGGTTTTAGCCATCGCCCTGATGTGACACTGATGGGGGTGTGGAGTGGGCTTGAGATGGCGTGTTGGGATATTATCGGCAAGGCGGCGGGGCAACCTGTCCATAATCTCATCGGCGGGAGGGTGCGCGAAACCTTGCGGGGCTATACCTATATCTACCCCGATGCCGAGGATGCGAAAACGCAAACCCCCCGCGCCTATAGCGACCCCGATGTGGCGGCGGCGCGGGCGTTAGATTATCTCAAACAAGGTTTCACCGCACTCAAATTTGACCCGGCAGGAGCATATAGCATTTACGATGGCCGCCAACCAACCCGCGAATCTTTGGCGCGGAGTGTAGATTTTTGTCGGCGTTTGCGCGAGGCTGTTGGCGATGAAGCGGATTTACTTTTCGGCACGCATGGGCAGTTTAGCGTTAGGGGTGCGATACGCCTAGCGCGCGCGATTGAACCCTATGACCCGCTATGGTTTGAAGAACCGACACCCCCAGATATGCCCGAACGCATGGCAGAAGTTGCCCGCGCCACCAGCATCCCCATCGCCACCGGCGAGCGTCTCACCACACGTTTTGAATTCGCGCGCGTCCTCGCCAATAATGCGGCGGGGATTTTACAGATGAATCTCGGGCGTGTCGGCGGCATTTTAGAGGCACGCAAAATCGCCGCGATGGCGGAGGTGCATTACGCACAAATCGCCCCGCATCTTTATTGCGGACCTATCGTCGGGGCGGCGAATATCCACGTGGCGGCGGCATCGCCAAATTTCCTCATCCTCGAAGGCATTGAGGATTGGGGCGGATTTCATAGCCAGATTCTCACCACGCCGATTCGCATGGAGGCGGGCTATGTGCGTGTCCCCGATGCGCCGGGATTAGGGGTGGAACTCAACGAGGAAGTCGCGCGCGCACATCCCTATGATGGCAACAATCTGCATCTTGAAATGGCATCCACGCCGCAAGATTGGTCGGCATCGCGCGGGCAATCATGATTGATTTGCGTTCAGATACCGTCACCCTACCTACTCTCGCCATGCGTGAAGCGATGGCGGCGGCGGCTGTGGGGGATGATGTTTATGGCGATGACCCTAGCGTAAATCTTTTGGAAGAACGGCTAGCGGCGTTGTTGGGTAAGGAGGCGGGATTATTTGTGCCTTCGGGGACGATGGGGAATTTGATTGCTATGCTATCACAATGCGCGCGCGGGGATGAGGTCATCACCGCCCGCCAATATCACGTCTATTGCGATGAAGCAGGGGGGGCGGCGATTGTTGGCGGCATTATGTTCGCGCCTTTGGAAGCGGCAAGCGATGGCGCGCTAGATGCCGCCGCGATTGCCGACACCATTAAGCCCGATGATTTTCACAACCCGCCCTCGCGTTTGCTGTGCCTTGAAAATACGCATTGCGGCAAAGCCATTCCCCTCGCGCGGATGCAACAAGCAGCGGAAGTCGCGCGGGCAAATGGGCTCAAAGTGCATTTAGATGGGGCAAGGATTTTTAATGCCGTGCGCGCGCTTGATGTGTCGGCGGGGGAATTTGCGAAAACTGCGGATTCGGTATCGGTGTGTTTGTCCAAAGGGCTTGGCGCGCCGGCGGGTTCGGTGTTGTTGGGCGCGCGCGATTTGATTGATAAATCTAGGCGGATTCGTAAATTTTTAGGCGGCGGCATGCGTCAAGCCGGCGTGTTGGCGGCGGCAGGGCTTTACGCACTTGACCATCACATTGACCGCCTTGATGATGACCACACGCGCGCGCAAAATTTAGCCGATTATCTAAACTCCATGAATGCGTTAGAGGCGGAATGCGCGACCAATATGGTGTTCGTCAAATGCGCTGATAGAGGTTTTGGCGGACTCGCTGAAACTTGCGCCAAGCATGGGGTGATAATCACCGAAGGAGGCGAGAAGACGCGCCTAGTCTTGCATCTCGGCATTGATGATGCGGCGCTAGCGACCATAAAAGAGGCTTTTACGGATTGGCGCAAATCTACCAGTTAAGGAAAAATCGCCCGGCCAAACTGCCGATAAAGGCGGAAATGACGATGCCTAGCGTGTACCAGATGCCGTAAAACATCGGCGAATCTTCGGCACAGAACCCAGCATAAATCATCGTTGCAATCGCCCCGGCAATCAGCCCGGCGCGCATTCCTGCCAATATAGGTTGGCTCGGTGCGCCTTGACGGAGCGCGATAATCTGCCCCGCCAACATCACTAGCGTCAGCATCGGCACGACAATCATACAGCGCATCAAACTGCCGCCGCCCTGCATCATCGCCAACCATTCCGCCACCGGATGCACAAATAAATGCGCGACAAATAATGCCGGCAACACCAACAAACTCACCACGGCAAGGGGCAATGCCCAGCGTGGCAGTGATGCGTCGGGATGCGCCGCTTGCGAAAAACGTGGCAACAACACCGCTAACACCAACAAAGGCACGGCTTGTTTCATCAGCACCATAGGTTCGGTCAGCATCGCCATATAATCCGGGCGCAACTGCAACCAACCAAATAGCCACGACACCGCAAACACCCCGCCAACAGCAACGGCAATGCTCGCCATCAGCATGATCTGATAGTATCGGCGGAGGCGGGGATGCGGTTGCTGACATTCAAGCCCACGGCTCAATAGCATAATGGTATCATCAATTCTTGTCATTTTGCCGTCCCCTTAGTGAAAGTTTTTTCAACCCGCGATGAAACGCAATCCGCACAGCATTTTGGCTCATGCCGAGCTCGCGGGCGGTGGTTGCAATATCTTTGCCTTGGATGCCGATGGCGAAGGTCACTTTGCCGATTTGCCCGCTTAATTTCTGCACCATATTGCGCAGGTCAATGGCGTCTAATGGGTCGTTATGCGGGGCGGTGAGCGTGTCGCTATATTCATCAAGAGGCGTGGTTTTATTGCGCGCCAGCCGCCTTAAATGGTCAATGGTGCGATAGCGGGCAATGGCGCGCACCCACGGCAGAATCGGTTCATCCACCCGCCAAGTGTGGCGTTTTTCGTGGATGGCAAAAAGCACCTCTTGGACAATATCGTCCCGTTCATCCGCTACGCCGTAGGGCATAGCGCGCTTGATTGCGGTGCGAATATACGGCACAATTTCTTGTAGGAACTGGCGATAGCTGGTCTGGTCGCCAGCCAAACTTGCCCGCATCAACCCCGCGAGATCATGATCGTTTTTTCCTGTCATCCACCATCCTCTAAGCGAGGTAAGACGTTGCGCGCACCTGCTCAAGCAAACAAAAAATCTGCCACCATTATAGCCGTCCCAACGCGGATGAGCAATAAACAACTCAGTCATTAAACCAATCTCCTCTCATCTACGCCCGCCTTTGAGCCGACAGATGAGCGCGTCAAGCGAAATACGCCCGCCACCCAGAGCCAATAAAACCAAGAGGCAAATCACCCAAAATCCCCGCATATCAATGATTTCATTGGCATGACGGTTAAAAAACGCGCCTAATTCAACTCCATGGGCGGTGATATCCACCCACGTCATCACCGCCACAAATACAATCATCCCCGCCGCCGCCAAGCGTGTGCATAATCCTAGCACCAACAGCAGCGGCAAAAGCACCTCACCATAAGTCCCGCCCATGACGATGAGCCAATCAAGCCAGCTAAATGCCGAGAGGCTATAGCCCCCGGCTTCGGCTTTTCCCGGCAGAATCTGCGCATAAGCGTTGATGGAAGGCGAGAACGGATTAGTGCCAAATTTGGTGCGCGCCGAATTCAAAAAGAACATCAGCAAACCACCGGCAAAAGCCAGCCGTGCCAGCAACGGCAAAAGCGGCAGGAATATAAATTCTGCGGTGCGTTCAAACAGCCGATAGATGGAAAAGATGAAATTCATTTTAGGTCTCCTGATTAAAGGTGAGGGCGGTTGCCGATGCTAGTACTAACTGTATCCATTTCTGCACTTGTTCGGCATTTTGGGTGGCGATGCGTTCGGCGACCTCGGCAAAGGAATATCCCGATGCTAGGGCTTCAAAAAATGCCAAACCATCTTCATCAAGCGGGTGATGCACCACCGCATCTTGTTGGCGGATGAGGGCGATGGATTGGGCTTTAGCGCCGATGCTGTGGTCGCCGTCATTGAGGTGCGCCTGCCAGATGTCAAATAGCGGATATTGCGATTCTACCAAGCGCAATGACGGATGAAATTCTACCCGCGCGCCTAGTAATTTCTCGGCATCACTTGGGTATTCTGTGGGGGGCAGAAACGGCGCGTCGCTCGCGTGGAGTGCCTGACGTTGCGCGAATTCCAACATGGCAACATCCCCTAGATAGGGGAGCGAATCCGCCGGGGAAAATCCGCGAATAAAATCGGCAAAATCGGTGCCATAAAACACCATCACCGGCGAGGTTGGCGGATGGTTTTGGGCGTAAATTTTTGCCATCGCATCAAAAAATTCATCCCCCACCAGCGACACCACGACAGGAAAGCCATCGCGCAGATTGTTGATGAGGCTCATAATATGGTTGTTGCGATAGACATTGAATCGCTTGTGGTCAGGCGCACCATCATAGCGCACCACACCATGAGGGAGGGCGGGGAGGGCAGGGGGGGCGGTATCCGCGCGCGTTAGTGCCTCTGAAAATTGCTCATGCCATAAAGCGTTGCTCATGTTTTGCTCCATCTTTAAGACTATCATTGAGAATTACGCCCGCGCGTTTTGCCTCACTTTGCATAACGTCCCACGCCGGCACATCATTATCCCATTCAATCAGCGTCGGGCGCGCGCCATAATGTTTGATAACTTTTTCATATAGCGTCCAGACAGGGTTTGCGACCTGTGCCGAATGGCTATCTATGAGCAGTGTTTGCCCGTCATCATCGGCATCAACACTATGCCCACCGAGATGAATTTCCCCCACCGCTTTCATAGGTAGCGCGCGTAAATAATTCTCAGCATTAGTGTTCTGATTCTGTGCCGAAACATAAGTATTATTAATATCCAAAAGCAATCCACACCCCGAACGGCTGATAAGGGAGGTGATAAATTCCGCCTCGCTCATCTCGTGTTCGGCAAAATGCACGTATGTGGAAGGGTTTTCAATCAACATCTGCCGTCCAAGCACTTCTTGCACTTGGCTCACATGGGCGACGACATTATCCAGCACCGCCTTGGTGTAGGGCAAGGGGAGCAGGTCATTAAAAAACACGCCCTCATGGGTGCTCCACGCCAAATGTTCTGAAAACACCGCCGGTTGCAACCAATCCATCAAGGTTTTGAGGCGTGCGAGATGGTCTTGGTCTAGGGGTTCAGGGGCGCCGATGGACAAACCAACCCCATGGCACGAAATCGGAAAATCTTTTGCCAATTCAAGGAGCATGCTTTTGCGCGGCCCCCCATCAAGCATATAATTTTCGGCATGAATTTCAAACCAATCCACGCTATCGGCATCATTTTTGATGGCGGGGAAATGTTGGCTTTTGAAACCAACGCCAACCGCTAAGGGCAGGGTAGAAATAGGCAATTTTTGGGGCATTTGTCACACAACATAAAAAAACAAAATGGGGGCAAAATGAGGTCGGCGCAACATAAAAACCGCGCAACCGACCCCATGCGCGATGCGCTTAGGAAGGCAGATCGCGGTTGACTTTATGCGTTGAACCTTTGCGCGGCGTGCCGTCCGCCATCGCCGGCAGATCAATCTTGGTGCAAGTGCCAGCAGGAACCAGCGTCCAAGCATTGCCTTGATAATCCACCGTGGAAGTGCCAGCACAAGTCGTGCCGGGCCCTGCCGCACAATCATTCTGACCCGCCAAGGAAACGCCGTAGCATTTCTCATTGCTGTCATGGCTGTTAGCATAAGCAGGAAGCGCCGCAGCCCCGGCAAGAGCAGCAGTCGCAGCAGTGGCAAAAACCATCTGTTTCATTTTCGCGTTCATAGTCGTTAGTCCTTTCTGTTTTCGGGTCTTCTGCCCGAATTTTACGAGTGATTAGATCATTGAAAGGCGTACGGGGGTGTCCAAAAAACACTATGAGAACATATCCCCCTAAATATTTTCAAACATACTTCAAATATCCCGCCTTCAACTACTTATACACACTATTCGTTCGTTTGGGGTATTTTATTTCAAAAAAATTTGCTTTTGGTGAGATTTGTTGAAAAGATGCTGATATAGTTAGGGCAAATAGGGAGATGAATTTATATCTGTTATGGCGGATTTTTGGGAAAAAACACGCGATTCCTTCGCCGGTTGGCGGTTGATTGGCTTGCCGTTTGGTTTCGGCTTTTTGTTGTTATTGACGCCGTTATTGCTGATGGTTTTGCTGAGTTTCTGGACGCAGGATTATCTGGATTTGAGGCGCGATTTCACATTAGCCAATTATCGTGAAGTCTTTACGCATCCGGTGTTTTTCACGCTGATTAAGCGGTCATTGGCGATTGCGCTGGTGGTGACTTTGGTGACGGTTTTGCTGGCGTTTCCGGTGGCGTATTTCATCTCATTCTATGGCGGTAAGCGCAAAACGCTGTTGCTATTTTTAATCACCATCCCCTTTTGGACGAGCTATCTGTTGCGGATTTTTCTATGGAAAATCATTTTAGGGTATAATGGGGTCATCAATTCGGGGCTGTCATCGCTCAATTTGATTGACGCACCGCTTTCCTTCATCCTCTACAATAGCAATGCGGTGGTGTTGGCACTATCCCACGCTTGGGCGCCTTTTGCCATTTTGCCGATTTTTGTGTCGCTAGAAAAAATTGATCGTTCTTTATTAGAGGCCGGGCGCGATTTGGGCGATAGTGCTTATCGCAGTTTCTTTTTCATCACGCTACCCCTAGCCATGCCGGGGATTATCGCGGCGACTTTGATTGTGTTCATTCCCACCATAGGCGATTACGTGACGCCAAAATTGGTCGGCGGCACCGAAGGTTTGATGGTTGCCAACATGATTCAAGTGCAGTTCGCCAAAGCCAATAACGCACCTTTGGGCGCATCGCTGGCGCTTGTTTCCTTGTGTATTGTCATGCTCATCGCGCTGATATTTTTATTCTTGAATCGCAAATATCTAGGGAGGCGCGTATGAAACATTCATCCCCGATTGCTTTGTCGGTTTTTGTTGTTATCTATTTGGTGTTTCTTTACGCGCCGATTTTTCTGCTACCGATTTTTGCCTTTAACGATAGCGCGGTGATTGCATTCCCCCTAAGCGGTTTCACTTTGCATTGGTTTAAGGAGTTATGGGGGGAAGATGTGCTATTCCGCGCGGCTACCAATTCGTTGATTATAGCGGTATCCACGGCGGTTTTAAGCACGTGTTTTGGTGTGCTAACCGCGCGGGCGATGGCTCGCCATCAATTCATCGGCAAAAAGCCTATTTTTGGGTTGATTATGGCACCGCTATTCCTGCCCGAGATTATTATTGGCGTGTCCATGTTGATTGTGTTGTTGCAGTTGGGGTTGGCTTTGAGTCTATGGACGGTGATTATCGGGCATACGCTCATCGCTACGCCATTTTCGGTTTCCATATTAGCCACCGCCTTTAACAATATGGATAGGAGCCTTGAAGAAGCCTCACTAGATTTAGGTGAGACGCGGATTGGCACGTTTCGGCGGGTGATTCTGCCCCTTGTCGCGCCGGGGTTGATTTCTAGCCTGTTGATTGGTTTTATTATTTCGCTTGATGAATTTGTCATTGCGTTTTTTCTCACAGGCACTGACCCGACTTTGCCGGTTTATATTTGGTCATTACTGCGCTTTCCGTCAAAATTGCCGATTGTCATGGCGTTAGGGTTTTTGTTGTTGGTGCTGTCGTTGATTTTGCTGTCGTTATTTGAAGCCGCGCGCCGGCGTTCAGAACGTTTAACTGGAGGATGAAATGAAACAACAAGATATGGTCGTGGTAAGCGATTTACGCAAAAATTTCGGCGAATTACAGGTGGTCAAAGGCATTGACCTCAACATCGGTGCGGGCGAATTTTTCTCGCTGTTGGGCCCGTCAGGTTGCGGGAAAACCACACTCCTGCGGATGATTGCCGGGTTTGAGACGGCAAATAGTGGCAGTATCACCATTGACGGCAAACCCATGGAGGGCGTGGATGCTAATGAACGTCCGACCAATATGGTGTTTCAATCTTATGCGATTTTCCCGCATTTGAATGTGGAACAAAATGTCGCTTATGGGTTGAAAAAATCAGGGCTGTCGGCGGATGCGGTGCGGGGGCGGGTGGATGCTATGCTCAAATTGGTGGATTTAGAGGGCTATCATAAACGTCCATCTTACGCGCTATCAGGCGGGCAGAAACAGCGGGTGGCTTTGGCGCGGGCGTTGATTATGCAACCTAAAGTGTTGTTGTTGGATGAACCGCTTTCGGCACTAGACAAAAAATTGCGCGAGCAGATGCAACACGAATTACGCCGTCTCCAACGCACTCTGGGCATTACCTTCATTCTGGTGACCCACGACCAAGAGGAAGCCCTGATTATGAGCGACCGCATCGCCGTTATGTTTGACGGGCGCATCGCCCAAATTGGCACCCCCCGCGAAATTTATGAACGTCCGGTCAATCGCCATGTCGCGTCATTTATTGGCGTCATGAATTTCCTTGATGGCACGTTAAAAAGCGTCAGCAAAAAGGGCTTGCAGATTGCCTCAAAAACCTTCGGCAGTATTTATCTAGCCCCGGAACAAATGCCCGCACCATTAGAGGCAGGGGCAGTGACGCTAGGCGTGCGCCCAGAAATGATGAGCGTCCTCTACAAAGCCAGCGACCAAGCCGATTATGAATTACAAGGCAAAGTCGTCAGTGTCGATTATTACGGCGATATGAGTTTCTACACCATCGCCGTGCAGGGTTCCAAAGAACATCTTGCGGTGTGTATGCGTAACACCGTCGGACGCCATGTTTATGATGAGGGCGATGCGGTGCGCCTTGGGTGGAGCAATGCCTCTATGGTGGTGTTGCGCTAAAAGAACCGCCCCCCATTTTGGTGAGACGGCTCTTTTGCACGCACGAAAATTAGAATCCGGTTTTAATTAATTCAAATTCCGCAATCATTTTCTCGCGCAATTCCGGCGGCACCGGGGCTTGCCAGAGGGTATTTTTGGTATAATCCTCAAGCGAGCTAAACCCAGCATCGGCGCCATATTTATCCATGACCGGGGCGAGCGAATGCCCATAACCCCACTCATTGACGAGATATTCCCCGGATTCTTCAGCTAGCACAGCATTGAGGAAATCATAAACCTTATCGGTATTCCCCGCATTGTCCTTGAGATGCACATAGGTGCAAAGCCATGTGGATTTACCTTCCTTGGCATCTTCTTTGGTGGCAACCGGCACGTCTTCGGCTTGCAGAATCGTTGCGACTTCGTTCCACGACCATGAAATTTCCACCTCGCCTGACTGCATCAGCCCACGAATTTCCGCACCATCATTCCAATAAGTGCGGATATTTTTATGGACTTTCCGCAGAAAATCAGAAGCAGCCTTGAACTCAGCATCGCTCGCCTTGTTCCAATCGGTCACGCCAACCGCCAAAAAGCCAAGCGCATAAGCATCATCCACATTATCAGGGATGGAAACTTTGCCGGCAAATTTCGGGTCAGTAAAAGAATGAAGCGTTGAAGCATCCGCCTCACTCACCAAATCGGTGCGGTAAGTCATTGCGGTGGAAGCCCAATCAAACGGCACCGCCCATTGGTTGCCATTGGTGTTAAAGCCATCAAGATTTTTCATGGACGGGATGACTTTATCCCAATTTTTCAGCCGTGATGTATCAATCGGCAACAACATGCCGGCATCGCGCAGTTTGATAACACTAGGCGCACAAGGATGGTGCATATCCGCCTTAAAACCCGCACGGATTTTCTGAAACGCTTCTTCTTCGTCCGAGAAAAAGTTATAGGCAGGGGGCTTGCCGTATGTTTTGATGTAGTCTTGGAAGAAATTTTCATCCTCATACCCGCCCCATTCAAAAATAGTCAGTTCTGCGTGAGCAGTAGTCGCCAAGCCAAATACGGACAAAGCCACCGCCACAAAGATTCGTTTTATTGCTTGCATTTCTAACCTCCATTAGCAAATTCACGTTAGTTGATAATGCCTGTTTGAATGAAAAAAACAACACTTAATCTATTAGGGCGCGTAATTTTCTTGCATGGCACCAAGGGCATCGTCAAGAATTTGGAACATCGTAGCCGTCTCAGCACGGGTGATGATGAGGGGCGGGGAGAACACGCACATATTGCCAATCGGACGCACCAACAGCCCCCGCGCCTCGCATAACGCATCCATGCGCGCACCAAAATCCGCCGCTACGCCTTCTAAACAGCCCAACAGACCAACCCCGCGCGCCTCGCCAATCATCGGGTATTTAGCACCGAGCGCGCGTAAAGATTCTTGAAAATAAGGCGCAAGGGTGCGCACGTGTTGCAAAATGCCCTCGCGTTCCAAAATGCCGATATTGGTGAGCGCCGCCCGTGCCGCCACCGGATGCCCCGAATAAGTATAGCCATTGGTAAAGGGATGCGCGCCATCAATGCCGCTGATGCTATCAAGGAGCGTATCCGAAATCAGCACCGCCCCCATCGGCACATAACCCGAAGTCAAACCTTTGGCGCAAGTGATAATATCGGGCGTGATGCCAAACACCTCGTGCGATGCAAACCAATGCCCTAACCGTCCAAAAGCCGTCACCACCTCATCGGCAATATAAACGATGTCATGTTGGCGGCATAATTCCCATGCGCGTTGGTGATAATCGGGGGGCGGCACAATCACCCCGCCCGAAGCCAACACCGGCTCGGCAATGAAACAGGCAATGTTTTCTGCACCAACGCTGTCAATGCGCTCCCGCATATCATTGATTTTGGCATCGCACCATGCCTCCATGCGCATACCATCGGGGCTCATATTATCAGGGCGCAGGGCGGGGTTGATATCCGGGAGCATCAGGGGCAGATTTTCGGTGCGATCCATCAACCGCCCCGCCGCCGCCCCGCCGGTACTTGATACACTCGCACTCAGATAGGACGAGCCGTGATAACCTTGCTCGCGGCAAAGAATCTTCTTCTTACTCGTTTTCCCCAACACATTATTGCGATAGAACAAAAAGCGCAAAGCCGTATCCACCGCATCCGAGCCGCCATTAGTGAAAAACACATGATTAAGACCAGCAGGTGCCAGTTCGCTAAGTTTTTGTGCCAACATCGCCCCGGGTTCATGGCAGGTGAACCAAGGGCTTGCATAAGTCATCTCCATCACCTGTTCGGCAATAGCATCCGCCATTTCCTGCCGCCCATAGCCGATATTGACGCACCACATCCCTCCGGGTCCATCAATGATTTTATTGCCCGCCCCATCAATCAGATAAATCCCTTGCGCGCGCGCAATCTGCGTCATAGCTAGGGGCGGGGCGGTCAGATCGCGCCACGGATGGATGGTGTGTTGTTGATCCCACGCCGCCACATCTTTCGTGCGCGCCGGGTCATTTTTGCGGTCAGCGTGAGGATGCGCGGTCATAATGCGGCTTTGATGCTTTCTTCAATAAAGATTTTGCGTAAATTGAGCGCGTGACTGCCGGGCTTGCCATCGCCAATCGCATGCCCATCAATAGACACCACCGGCATCACATACGCCGAAGCCGAAGTGACAAAGGCCTCATCGGCATCTTTGGCTTCGGTGAGGGTGAAGGGGCGGATTTCCACTTTCATCTGCCTCTCCGCGGCATAAGCCAAAAGATTGGCACGAGTAACGCCGTGCAGAATATCATGCGACAACTCCCGCGTGATAATCACCCCATCTTTGATAATATAGGCGTTGTTTGACGTGCCTTCGGTAATCGCGCCGTCCTCAATCAGCCACGCATCGTCAAAACCTTGACGCGCCGCTTCGGTTTTCACCAACGACGGGTAGAGCAGTTGCACAGATTTAATATCGCGCCGCCGCCAGCGTAAATCCGGCGCGGTCATCACCCGCCACCCTTTATCCGCGTCGCTATCATTGATGGGGTCAGGGCTATCTTGGGTAAATAGCACGATGGTCGGCGCCATATCGGCAATGATATAATCGCGGTCGCCAGGATTGCCCCGCGTAATCTGCACATAAACCCCGCCATGCGTCAGATTGTTGCGGGCGATGAGTTCGCGGTGGATGGCGAGCAATTCGGTGCGGGTTAAAGGACAGGCGAGGTGCAATTCCCCCAAAGATCTCTGCAACCGCGCCCAATGCCCATCAAAACCAACCATCTTGCCATCAAGCACCGCAGTCACTTCATAAACCGCATCCGCCATCAAAAATCCGCGGTCAAAAATAGAAACCACCGCATCTTTTTCAGAAACATAATCGCCGTTAATATAGATCATCCTAGACATGAACACGAATTTACGCAGACGCGGGCGGGTCGTCAAATGAAATGTTTAAGGGCGCGTATCCTCATCCGTTTCCAGATAATGTTTCACCAAATCTATCGCCACCAACGTAAAAAAATACCAAGTGGTGAATTGGTCAAGCAAATGGTCGCGGAATAAATTGTCCTCATCAGGTTGCATGCGGATAATTGTAGCGCGTTTTGCAGGAAATAGCGAATCGTTTTTTGGGTCAAAATAATCGCGTCATCGCCACGCCGATAACCATAATAATGGTAGCAACGATGCGGGTAAAAGTGATGCGTTCTCCTAACAACAATACTCCCAAAAATATAGCAAAAATCACCGAAGTCTCACGGATGGACGACACTACCGCCACCGGTGCATGCAAACACGCCCACAACACAATCACATAAGCTAGATAGGAAACCGCCCCGCCAAGAAAAAACATTTTGCGCCCATCATGTGCCACGCGCCGCAAACAATCGCGGTGGAAAATAGCACTATAAATTGACATTAAAATCACATTGATTATTGTAGCCCCACCAAAGAATACCATCGCCTGCCCAACAATCCGCGCCCCCACCGCATCCATCAGCGAATAGCTAGCAATGAAACACCCAGTAATGACCGCCAACAGCAAGCCTTTCGGCCCGTCCTTATCTAAACGATATTGCGTGGCACCAATATAAATCATGGAAAGCGAGATAATAATAATGCCTAGAATCTGCCCGCCACTGATATAATCAAGTCCAATAATGAGTGTTGCCAGCATCAACAATAAAGGCGACAGCCCTCTAGCGATAGGATATATATTTGATAACTGTCCGAAACGATAGGCGTTCATCAAAAACACCTGATAGCCTAGATGGAGCGTCCCGCTAATGAGCAAATATGGCAGGCTAGAAAGCGGCGGTAAACCAAAAACCATCAGACTAAGCACGGCGATAGGTGCGTGCCCTATGGTCATGGCAATCATGGCGAGGTGTTTATCTTGGTTACTGCGTATCAGAAAATTCCACCAAGCATGGAGCAACGCTGCCCCCAACACAGCTACAAAAATGAAACTAGTCATAACGCTTCCAGCCCTGCCCAACTAGCCAGCAGATGCCGTAAAAAATGAGGGCGGTGAGCATGGTCTGTGCGTAAAATATGAGCCGCGCATCAAATTCCATATCGTTCAAAAATGGATAAGGCAACCCTGACGTAACCGAACCCTGCGGCGAAGTATTTAGGGGACGCACCGCGCCCTCAACCCAGATCGTATAGATGATACAGATGCCGATAGTCGTTGCCACCCCCCGCCAAATTTGCCGAAACGCCCGCGCCAACCAAACCCCATCAATCACCAACAAACACGGACCAACTAAGTGTAAATAATATTCTTGATGCCAGACAGGAATGCCATCGCCATTCACCAATTTCGGGTCAATAAAATAAAGCCGCCAGTAAAGAAACACCACCAATAAATTCACCACCACCGCCATGGTAGTGAAACCATGATGGCGTGAAGGTGCGCTATATTCGCGCCCACGCCGCCGCGCCTCCCCATATTCGCGCCCACGCCCCCGCGCCTCCCGGGTCCTCCCGCGCCAATGCAGAAAATGCACGACAACCGCAAGGCTCAACCCCCAATACGTCATCAGCCGAAAGTGGATACCAAATAAGCTCAAATCCGCGCGGAAGAATTGATAAATCCAATATCCTAACGCAAGGAAAAATGCTATTTGTGCGAAACGTGTTTTGGTCATTCTGCACCTACCTCTCGCGCCGCCCTTTTACGTTCATGCGGACAAAGAAATTGCTTGCGTAAACGCAGATGATTTGGCGTGACTTCCAATAATTCATCCTCGTTAATATACGCCATCATATCTTCAAGCGACATGAGGCGGGGTGGGGTGAGGCGGATGGCTTCGTCGCTCCCGGATGCGCGCACATTGGTCAGCTGTTTGCCCTTTAACACATTGATTTCAAGGTCATTTTCGCGGTTATGCTCGCCGACAATCATGCCTTGATAAACGGCGGTCTGTGGGGGGACAAACATCTCGCCACGCTCTTGCAAATTGAATAGCGCGTACGCCACGGTCTCGCCAGCATCGGTGGAAATCAGCGAGCCATTGCGCCGTCCTTCAATCGCACCTTTATAGGGGGCATAGGTGGAAAACACGCGATTCAACACGCCGGTGCCACGTGTCTGCGACAGGAACTGACTCTGATACCCAATCAACCCCCGCGACGGCACATGATAAATCAGGCGCGTTTTGCCGGCACCGCCACTCCGCATATCCAGCATCTCGCCTTTGCGCTTGCCTAAATGTTCCACGACGGCGCCGGAAAATTCCTCATCCACATCAATGGTGACTTCTTCTATCGGCTCAAGGCGGTTGCCGTTGCTATCATTTTTATAGAGAACACGCGGGCGCGATACGCTCAGCTCAAACCCTTCACGGCGCATGGTTTCAATCAGCACACCGAGCTGCAATTCCCCGCGTCCGCCAATCTCAAAAGCATCGCGCTGACCGCTTTCATCAAAGGTTATGGCGACATTGGTTTCCGCCTCCGCCAGCAGACGTTTGCGGATGAGCGTTGAGGTCACTTTCTTGCCATCCCGCCCGGCAAGCGGCGAGTCATTAACACTAATTGTGACAGACATAGTCGGCGGGTCAATCGGCGTTGAGGTGATGGGTTCGGTGATGGCGGGGGCGGCGATGGTGTCGGCAACGGATGCTTTACTTAGCCCGGCGATGCAGATAATATCGCCGGCATGGACACGCTCCACCGGCACGCGGTTCATGCCCTCAAAGCGGAGCAATTTAGTCAGGCGTCCGCTTTCAACAACTTCACTTTTGAGATTTAGCGCGCGCACATTTTCATTAACGCCAGCCGCGCCCTGCATCACCCGCCCAACCAAACACCGCCCCAAATAGGGGTCAGCATCAAGCAAAGTAGCCAGCATAGCAAAAGGCGCATCAAGCGGCGCATCAGGTGGCGGCACATGGGCGAGGATTAAGTCTAAAAGTGGGGTTAAATTATCGCGCGGGTCATCTAAATTTTCAACGCACCAACCACTCCGCCCCGAAGCATAAAGAATAGGGAAATCCAACTGCGCGTCGCTGGCATCAAGGGCAACAAACAGATCAAAAACCTCATCCACCACGGATTCAGGACGCGCATCACTACGATCAATTTTATTGATAATAACGATGGGGCGCAAGCCTTGTGCGAGGGCTTTTGCCAGCACAAATTTAGTCTGCGGCATCGGGCCTTCCGCCGCATCAGTAAGCAAAATCACCCCATCCGCCATACCCAAAACACGTTCCACCTCACCCCCAAAATCCGCGTGCCCGGGAGTATCAATAATATTAATCCGCACCTCACCCCACATCACCGAAGTAGGCTTAGCAAGTATAGTAATCCCCCGTTCAATTTCCAAATCCCCCGAATCCATCAGCCGTTCCTGAACCAACTGATTATCCCGAAAAACCCCAGCCTGCTTCATAATAGCATCAATAAGCGTAGTCTTGCCATGATCAACATGAGCAATAATAGCAATATTACGTAATTCGCGCGCAGTCATAAAAAGCATCCTATAATAAAGTGTAGCACCATTGCTAATACCAAACGCACATAAAGCCAAGTGATTTTTTTGTTTTTTTTGTGGGAGGGCATTGACAAAGGCGCGTTGATGCTGTCATTCTGGTTTTATTATAGGAGGTGTTTTATGGCTATTCCTACGCATGGTCCGTTCTGCCAGCATCAGTGGTATCCAACAAATTGCTGGTATTGTGGCGCAGAAATCCATATTCTTCAATGTAGCTGTGGTTCAGTGGTATTATTTAATTATATGAGACCGCCTTGGGACAAACATACTTGTTCGGGGGGCATAGGAGATAGCGGTCTTTCAGGTTGGAACGCCATTGATGCGCTAAAAAATGCTGGCATACCTATCTCGTCGGAAATGATGGATTTTGCTTTTGGCAGAAATACTAAACAAACAACAAATCGTCCTGAAAATCTATTGGAGGCAACCCAAAGAATTGAGCCTAAAGCAGGCGAGAGAGTTGAACGTATATTAAATCTTGAGAATTTTTACAAAAATACTAAGGAAACTGAAAATGCCAATGCCCTCCCAGTTCTTGGCAGGGCGATGGAAGGCATCCCAAAGAATGAAAAAAACTTTTGCCAAATAACATTCATCCGCACTAAAGAGGATAGCAGGAAAAGTTATACTGCTCTAATTGCCTCCGACAAAGTTCCAGCAAACATAGAGAAGGAAAAAGAGCATCGTTCCATCTTTTTTGTTAGGTTGCTTGGATTGCAGTCTTGGTGGTTGGTTGAGAGCATAGAGAAGCTATAAAATTATCGTATTGTTTTTTGGTGGTGGGTGATATAGTGTCTGCAACATTACAATCTGTGGAGGCAGAACAAATGAGATTGGTGCGCGGTTTTAATTTTATGGGTAAGTCATCTATGTTGGCTGTGCGGGCGTTTTTATTCGGCGCATTATGGCTTGCGTTAAGTGCGTGCGAGTCGCCGTCGTCGGTGACTGTCGATTATTCAAGTTTTAGCGCGCTCGCATCACTTAATCAGGGTGACACTTTCTACATACAGCCCAGCGATGCACAAGCAACATCTACTGAATTTAATAATTACGCCGCATCAATAGCAAGGCGATTGTCAGACAAGGGATGGTATCGCGTTTCGCGTTCAGATAATGCAAGATATATCGTGTTGCTTGATTATGGCGTTTCTGGAAGTGAAACGCATGCGGGTTCTACCCCTATATTTGGACAAACTAGCGCTGGTGGTTATGGTGCTTATGGAACTTATTCAGCACCAACTTATGGCGTTGTAGGCAGTCGAAGTTATAGTTTTATACTGCATCAGAGATATTTTGAAATGAAGGTGCTTGAGAAAGCAAATCATGTTCCAGTGTATGAAATTAAATCCACGAGCGCAGGAAGCTCACCAACTTTTGGGCAAGTTGCTGAATGTATTTTTGATGCCACTTTGGAATATTTTCCAGTTCAAACGGCTGGTCGAAGGGGCGTTGTAATGGAAGAGTGCGGAAAATAACCTGTTGTCCAAAGGGCATCATAAAACCATTGACATTTAGTGCGGAGTGTAGTAGTATTTCACTACATAGCATGGATTGCCAATTAAGAGGAGCAAGATAATGCAAGCAATGTCGTATGATTCTATTATTGAAGCTATTTTGAATTCCGATCCCAAAGAGGATTGGGAAAAATCTTTTCATGCTAATGATGAACACTTTAACTGTCGTTTCTATAAACCCGACGTGAATCTTAGGCTTGAAGCTGAGTTAGATAATGATGGCTGTGTGACAAGTAGATCTTTCAGAGGGAATTGGACAGACAAATTCCCTAATCAAAATGCTAGTTGCTATGACTTTGGATTTTACTATGCATCAACGCTGATAAAAACTGTCTTTTTAGTGTCTGTTGATGGAGGGAAAGTACGCATGCCAATGCCCAAGGCCGGCGATGCAACTATTGTTTCTGAGTTAGATTACAAAGCAGCTCAGATGCATGATACGCTTGGTTTGCTTGAAGAATATATGAAGCTCGCAAATTTCACCGTCTCCCCAGAATAAACAAAAAAATGGTGCCCAGGAGAAGACTCGAACTTCCACGATCTTGCGATCACTGGCACCTGAAGCCAGCGCGTCTACCAATTCCGCCACCTGGGCTATTTTTGGGGCTTATTCGCACAACCCCCCACACAACAACCCCCACACAACACCCCCGCGTCAAACATAACCCCTCACACCACAAAAGCAAACAAAATCAGCACCACCCCTAGTGCGACTCTATACACCACGAACGGCATCATGCCTATGCGTTCTATTAGTTGCATCATGATTGCTATGGTTGCTAGTGCTACGGCGAATGATAATGCGGCGGCGGTTAGGGCTGGGGTTAGGATTGCGAAATTTCCGGTTATGGCTATGTCGGAGGCGGATTTTACTGATGCGCCTAGGATGGCGGGGATGGATAGGATCATGGCGAAGCGCACGGAGGCGCGGCGGCTTAGCCCTACCATGCGCCCTATGGTCATGCAGATGCCGGAACGGCTGGTGCCGGGGATGAGCGCTAGGGGTTGGGCTAATCCTATAAGCAATGCGTCCGAGAAAGTTAGGGTTGTCATGCGCCTTTGTGCGCTTTTGTTGTCGGCATAGGCTAACAGGATGCCGAAAATGATGGACGCCCCGCCTATGATGATTAAATGGCGCAGGTAAATTGTTATGATGTCATACTCGCTCACTAGGTAGCCTATAATGACTAGGGGGATGGAGGCTATGATGGTTAGGATTGCTAACACAAAATGTTCGTGATTGCTCCGCCCCCATGTCAGTAACGCCGTTGCCATGCTGATAAGCAAGCGGATATGATACAGCACCACCGCCCCCAAACTGCCGAAATGCACGGCGATGTCTATCAACAATCCGTGGTCGTCTTGGCGGATTAGTGCGGGGAACATCGCCAAATGCGCCGATGACGATATTGGCAGAAATTCGGTTGCCCCTTGCAGGATTGCTAATATGATTAGATATTCCATAATGATTCAGTCTAGCAAATTTTTGCGCCTGTGGGTGCTTTTTATTATGCCCGAATCGGAACTAAATTTCGCTTGCTATTGCATTCCGCGTGGTTTATGCTGGCATCTTATACGGGTAAAATTAAAAATAGGTAAATGTTATTGACCTATTTAACGCATTGCGCTAGGTTATAGGTGCAATCAACGGGAGCATTGGGGAAAATGACTAGCAAAGCCATGTTGCAATTCGTCACGCGCGCCAAGGAAATGCCTAAAAAGCGCGGGGCGAAGCAACGCAAACAGGATTTTGATGAAATTTATACCGATTTCATCGCCGAAAAAGCATCCGAGCAAGCCGGGCGTTGTTCGCAATGCGGGGTGCCGTTTTGTCAGACCGGCTGTCCGCTTGGCAACAACATCCCTGATTGGCTGATGCTGACTGCCGAAGGGCGGTTGGAAGAAGCTTATGATATCGCCTCTGCCACCAATAATTTCCCCGAAATCTGCGGGCGCATCTGCCCCCAAGACCGCCTCTGCGAAGGCGATTGCGTCATTGAAAAAGGCTTTGAAAGCGTCACCATTGGCGCGGTGGAACGCTATATCACCGAAACGGCTTTTACCGAAGGTTGGGTGCAAGCCCCTACGCCCACCACCGAACGCCCTGAAAGCATTGGCATTATTGGGGCGGGTCCTGCCGGGCTTGCCGCCGCCGAACAGCTGCGCCGTCAAGGGTTTCAGGTCGTTGTCTATGACCGCTATGACCGCGTGGGCGGGTTGATGATTTATGGGATTCCGGGATTCAAATTAGAAAAAGAAGTGGTGGCACGGCGCGAGGCACTTCTGCGGGCTGGCGGGGTGGAGTTCGTTTTGAATTGCGCCATTGGCACCGATATGCGCTTCCAAGAATTGCGCGAAAAACATGATGCGGTGTTGATAGCGACCGGGGTTTATCAGGCGCGGGCGTTGGATTTGGGCGTGCGCTATGAGGTGGGGTTCGTGGCGGCTTTGGATTATCTCATCACGGCGAATCGCGCGGATTTGGGGGATAAAACCGATGATGCGCTTGCGGTTGCCGGCAAGGATGTGGTGGTGATTGGTGGCGGCGATACGGCGATGGATTGCGTCCGCACCGCCATTCGCCAAGATGCCAAGAGCGTGACCTGCGTCTATCGCCGCGACCGTGCCAATATGCCCGGCTCGGCGCGTGAGGTGGAAAATGCTATGGAAGAAGGCGTGCGCTTTGAATGGCTGTCGCAACCTGTGGGGGTGAAAGAAAATAAAAAGGGGCAGATTTCTGGCGTGATTTGCCAACGTATGCGGTTGGGGGCGCGTTTGGGTGCGCCTGACCCTAACGGCCGCCAATCCCCGCAAGCCATTGACGGCTCAGAATACACTTTGAAAGCCGATAGCGTCATTCTGGCACTCGGTTTTGAGCCTGAAAATATGCCGACAATGTTTGATGCGCCGTCATTGCAATTATCGCCGCGCGGCACCATAGATATTGATTGGAAAACCATGATGACGAGCCTTGATGGGGTGTTTGCCGCCGGCGATATTGTGCGCGGGGCATCTTTGGTGGTGTGGGGGATTCGTGATGGGCGCGATGCCGCGACTGCTATTGCCGCGTGGCTCAATCAAAATGCCCCAAAAATCATAAAGCAAGCCGCGAGTTAAAGGAGGGAACAATGCACGATATTCATGAACAACTAGAAATGCAGAAACGCCTACAAGCCCACGGCATCTGGTCGCCTGAACACGAACACGACGCTTGCGGCATCGGTTTAGTGGCGGCGGTGGATGGTAAGCCTTGCCGCGCGGTGGTGGAAAAAGGCATTGAGGCTCTGCGTTCGGTATGGCATCGGGGGGCGGTGGATGCTGATGGTAAGACCGGCGATGGGGCAGGAATCCATTTAGACATCCCCCGCGATTTTTTCGTGGAACACATCGCACATACCGGGCACGATTTAGATGAAGGGCGCATCGGCGTCGGCATGGTGTTCCTGCCGCGCACAGATATGGCGGCACAAGAACGTTGCCGGTGCATCGTTGAGGATGAAATTCTAGCGGCAGGGTTCAGCATCTATGGCTGGCGGCAAGTGCCGGTGGATATTTCCGTCATCGGTGCGCGCGCCGAATCCACGCGCCCGGAAATTGAACAGATTATGTTCTCAACGCCAAAAGATGCCGATATTGATGCGATGGAACGTCAACTCTATGTCATACGGCGCAAGATTGAAAACGCCATTTTGGGCGAGCGCATTATGGAATTTTATCTATGTTCATTTTCGGTGCGTTCCATCATCTATAAGGGGATGTTTCTGGCGGAACAAGTATCGGATTTTTACCCCGACCTGCAAGATGAACGTTTCATTTCGCGTTTTGCGGTTTATCATCAACGTTATTCTACCAATACATTTCCGACTTGGCGTCTGGCACAGCCGTTTCGGGTGTTGGCGCATAATGGTGAAATCAACACCTATCGCGGTAATGTGAATTGGATGTCGTGCCACGAAGACCGCATGAGCTCGCCGCTTTTCGGTGAGGATGTTGAGCATCTAAAACCGCTTATTGCAGGGGGGTCATCGGATTCGGCGGGGCTTGATGCGGTGTTTGAATTATTGCTGCATGGGGGGCGTGATTTGCCGATGGTTAAGACCATGATGGTGCCCGAATCTATGGATGCAAACGCGCCCAAGGTCTTGAAAAATTTTTACGGCTATTGCAATGCGGTGATGGAGCCGTGGGATGGACCGGCGGCACTGGCGATGGTGTCGGGGGATTGGGTGCTGGCTTCGGTTGACCGCAATGGCTTGCGCCCGATGCGTGTGCAGATTACTAGCGATGGCTTTTTCATGGCGGGTTCGGAAACGGGGATGGTGGCGGTGGATGAACGGCTGGTCGCCGAAAAAAGCCGTTTAGAACCCGGGCAGATGATCGCGCTCAATCTGGCGGAGGGTAAGATTTATCACGATATAGACCTCAAAAAAATGTTGGTGAAACGCCGCGATTGGGGGCAGTGGCTCGGGCGGGCGCGGGTGATAGATGATGTGATTAGTGCCGGGAAATGCGCGCCTGAATCTGACCTCACGCCAATGGATGCGCGGCGGCGTCAATACACGGCGGGCTGGACGCTAGAAGATTTGGAATTGTTGTTGCAACCGATGGCAGAAGACGGCAAGGAGGCGGTCGGTTCCATGGGGGATGATACGCCGCTGGCGGTGCTTTCAAGTAAGTATCGGGGTTTGCATCATTTTTTCCGCCAAAATTTCTCGCAAGTCACCAACCCGCCGATTGATTCTTTACGCGAACGCCATGTCATGACCTTAGGTACACGGCTCGGGAATCTGGGCAATATCTTGGATGAAAGCCCCGAGCAATGCGACCATCTGTTGTTGAATTCGCCGGTATTGACGACAGCAGAAGAAGCCTCGTTGCGCCATTGGCTTGAAGGCGATGGCGGTTTAGGTGCGCGTGTCGCCGTGATTGATGTGACGGTGGATGCCGGCCTAGACGCCAAAGGCTTTCAGCACGCCATTGATGCCATAGAACGCACCGCCGAAGAAGCCGTGCGTGGCGGGGCAGAACATCTCATTTTAGACGACCGCAAAACCGCGGCAGACCGCATGGCTATACCGTCTATATTAGCGGTGGCGGCGGTGCATGCACATTTGGCGCGCAAACAATTACGCACTTTTACTTCAATAAATATAGTTAGCGGTGAGTGTCTGGATGTGCATCATATTGCCGTGCTGATTGGTGTCGGTGCGACCACGGTGACCCCATGGCTGGCGGAGGCGTGTATTCGCGCGCGCCACGCACGCGGGCTTTTTAAGGGCATTTCGGTGGAATCTGCGATCAATAATTATCGTGCGGGCATTGAAAATGGCTTGTTGAAAATCATGTCCAAGATGGGGATTTCGGTGCTGTCATCGTATCGCGGTGGCTATAATTTTGAGGCTTTGGGATTATCAAGGGCGTTAGTGTCGCGCTATTTTCCTTCCATGTCGTCGCGCATTTCGGGGCTAGGGCTGTCGGGGATTTTCCGCCAGATTCAAGCACTCCACCACGAGGCTTGGGCGACCGAAAAAGCGGTTCTGCCCGTGGGTGGATTCTTCCGCTTGCGTCAATCCGGGGAACATCACGCCTTTGATGCCAAAACCATCCACGCCATGCAAAAAGCGTGCGATACCGGCAGTTATGATGCGTGGAAAGCCTATAGTGCGGTGGTGCGCCAAGCACGTCCGGTGAGCCTGCGCGATTTGCTAGATTTCGTGCCAAAAAACCCGCCAATTAGTAGCGAGCGTGTCCAGAACATTACCGAAATTAGAAAACGTTTGGTCTCGCCGGGCATATCACTAGGTGCGTTAAGCCCCGAAGCCCATGAAACCCTATCCATCGCCATGAATCGCATCGGTGCAAAATCGGATTCCGGCGAGGGCGGTGAGGATGCGGCGCGTTTCGTTTTGCGCTCAAATGGCGACAATCCGTCTTCGGCAATTAAGCAAGTGGCGTCAGGGCGGTTCGGGGTGACGGCGGCGTATTTGAATCATTGTGCAGAATTAGAAATCAAAATCGCTCAAGGCGCAAAACCCGGCGAAGGCGGGCAGTTGCCGGGAATTAAAGTGGATAGCCTCATTGCCAAATTGCGCCATTCCACGCCGGGGGTGACGCTAATCTCGCCGCCACCGCACCATGATATTTATTCCATTGAAGATTTAGCGCAATTAATCTATGACCTCAAACAGATTAACCCCGATGCACGGGTGTGCGTCAAATTGGTGGCGGCGACCGGCATCGGCACCATTGCGGCGGGGGTGGCGAAAGCCAAAGCCGATACGATTTTGATCTCAGGGCATGGCGGCGGCACCGGGGCTAGCCCGCAATCTTCCATCAAACACGCCGGGCTTCCGTGGGAGATGGGGCTATCCGAAGCGCATCAGGTGCTCACCATGAACGGCTTGCGCGATAAGGTGATTTTACGCACGGATGGCGGCTTGAAAACCGGGCGCGATGTGGTGATGGCGGCGATGCTAGGGGCGGAAGAATACGGCATCGGCACGGCTTCATTGATTGCCATGGGGTGCATTATGGTGCGTCAGTGCCATTCCAATACCTGCCCGGTGGGGGTCTGCACACAGCGTGAAGATTTGCGCGGAAAATTCACCGGCACCCCGGAAAAAGTCGTGCAGCTATTCACGCATATCGCCGAAGAAGTGCGCGAGATTCTAGCGATGCTAGGCATGACGCATCTTGATGAGGTGGTAGGACGCACAGATTTATTGCGCCAAGTCAGCCGAGGCGATGAAGCACTAGATGATTTGGATTTGAACCCTATTTTGGTGCGCGCAGACGGCACAACCCACGGACGCGCCCCCAATTACGCCCGCAATGAGGTGGCGGATACGCTAGACGCATCAATGCTAGGCGATGCGCGCGAGGCACTAGAGCGCGGGCAGAAAATGCAATTATCGTATAATGTGCAGAACACCCAACGCGCGATTGGCACACGGCTTTCATCGCATATCACGCGCAAATTCGGCATGGATGGCTTGCGTGAAGAAACCATCAGCGTGCGCTTGCGTGGCTCGGCGGGGCAATCATTGGGGGCTTTTGCTGTGCAGGGGTTGAAATTAGAGGTCATTGGCGATGCGAATGATTATGTAGGCAAGGGGCTGTCGGGGGGCATCATTAGCGTGCGTCCCATGACGGCGTCGCGCCTAGTGCCACAAGATAACACCATCATCGGCAACACCGTGCTGTATGGGGCGACGGCAGGGAAATTATTCGCCAACGGGCAGGCGGGCGAACGTTTTGCCGTACGCAATTCGGGCGCGATTGCCGTGGTGGAAGGTTGCGGGTCAAATGCGTGCGAATATATGACCGGCGGCGAGGCAGTGATTTTAGGCAGGTTAGGCAATAATTTTGGCGCCGGCATGACCGGGGGCATGGCTTTTGTCTATGACCCCGATGATGTTTTCACAAAAAAAATCAACGCCGAAACCATCGGGCTGTATCGCCTAGAAGAAGGGGGGCATTGGTCGGAGCATCTCAAAGCCCGTCTGCAAGAACATATCCACCACACCAATTCCCCCCTCGCCACAGAATTGCTATCAAAGTGGGATATCGCAGCGGCAAAATTCTGGCAAATTGTCCCCCACGAGGTCTTGTCGCATCTCCCGCATCCTGTTATGATAGAGACAGATGGCAAGGCAACCGCCTAATTGAAATTACCCGCGAAAGGTCAAAAAGGAGCAAGAATATGAAGCCAGATTCTATGCAAGTGGAGCAAAATTCCCCAAAAAATTCTTTTGGCGGGCAACACGAAAATACCGCGGATAGTATCCAAGAGAATCGCATTTATTGTGCGGATGCTTTTGATGTTCTGCCAAGGTTGAAAAATGACTCGGTTGATCTCATTGTTTGCGATGGGCCTTATGGGGTTACGCGGAACGAATGGGATCAAGTATCTGACATTCAAAATTATAATCTAAATCTAATTAAGATATTTTCTGAAAAACTTAAAGAAGGCGGGGCCTTGTATCTTTTTGGAAAGCATGATTGTATTGATTTCATTGATTATCGCCCCTATCTCAATTTGAAAAGAAGGATAATATGGTATCAACCTAGTCGGTTGTCGCAAGGGAAAATTAACTATACAAATAATTATGACGTGATATGCTATTTTGTGAAAGGCGCACGTCCTAGAGTTTTTGATTTGGACGCCATAAGGGTGGCACAACTTGTTGAACTTGAACACCGATTGCGGTGCGAAAATGTCCCATCGGTGACAAACGGAAAATTTATAAAAACAAAATTTAATTCTGATGGGAAAAACCCCGGCGATGTATGGGGCGACATAAAGCAACTGACATATAAATCCAAAGAACTAATAAGCAAAGACGTGCTCAACACAATCCAAAAACCAGAAAAATTGATTGAACGTTTAGTTAAGGCGAGTTCAATGGAGGGCGATTTAGTTCTTGACCCATTTTCGGGCGTTGGCACTTGCCCCTCGGTGTGCAAAAGGCTCGGGAGAAGGTATATTGGTATTGAAAAAAATAAAGAATTCGTTGATTTTTCCAATACACGCCTTGCTGATGTTTGTATTGAAGAAGGATTGTTGTTATAGACCATGAGCAAATCCACATATAAGCCAATTATTGATTTAGTGCGAAAAGCTGCTGTCGTTGCAAGAGGTTTAGGCATCCAAAATATCTTACAACCGGGCTTGATAAAGGAGATGATAATCGCCGATTTGCTTGGTCATAAAGTGATGTACGCAAAAAGAGATGCTGATGCTTGTTCGTATGATGACCCCGATGAGAAATATGAATACCTTTCGTGCAAGGAAGGCGGTAACGGACAATTAGACCGAATGTTCAAAACCCCCAAAGAAAAGCGTGCGGAATCATTAAGGAGAATTACCCGAAACAAAAAATTCTTTCTGGCAATTTTCTATAAAGACGATCAAATGCAATGCAAAATCATATACGAGCTAGATATCAAAAACGTTATGAAAGAAACGAATCGACAGCTGGATAAAAGCACAAACGATATATCTCATGTGAGTTTCAATGAAAATTGGGCTAGAAATAATGGAATTATCGTGTATGAAGACAAGAAACCTAACTAGTGTTAAAGATAGTGTCATGGATGTTGCTCAAGTGTCTATTCCGAATCTGTCATCGGCTATCAGGCGGCAAATGCCTGCTGATGAGTCGGAAATTACGCGCCTGATGCGGCTTGGTTTTGATGCTCATCATAGTGCGCGGGCGATTTGGCGTTTGCGGGAAGGGGCGGCGCTTGGCGCGTTTTCGTTGGTGGTTGAGGCGGAAGAAGCGGGGCGGTTGCTTGGTTCTATTCGTTATTGGCGGATTTCGGTTGGGGGTGCGCCATCATTATTATTGGGGCCGTTAGCGGTTGATCCTGCTGTGCGCGGATGCGGGGTTGGGCGGGCTTTGGTGCGTGAGAGTCTGGCTTTAGCACAGCAAGGGGCGTGGCACTGGTGCCTCGTTTCGGGGGAATCGGGGTATTATGTGCCGTTTGGGTTTGAGCCGGTTACTTATGCCGATATCACCCTACCTGCACCGATTGAAGAAGAACGTTTGCATCTGCTCCCCCTAGCACAAGCGAATCCCGCAACCATGCCACCAAAACCTTGGGCGATTTTGCCCAGCACTGCTAGCACTGGAGGAGCGCGATAATGCGGGTTTTGCATCATTATTATTTGTCATCGGGTTCGCGTTTCGCACGGCTCTATCTGGGCGAACAAAATCTAGATTTCTTGCCGAAATTGGAAGAATACTGGCAGAAAGACCCGGCATTTTTGCAATTAAATGTCGCGGGTTCGGTGCCGGTATTGTTGGAAGATGATGGCACGGTGCTGTGCGGGGCTTATGTGATTGCCGAATATTTTGATGATATTCTGGACGAACATGCGCTATTATCAGGCACCCCCGCCGAACGTGCAGAGGTGCGGCGGTTATTTGATTGGGTCGCCGGGCGTTTTGAATATGAGGTGGTGTTTCCATTAATTCAGGAACGCATCATCCGCCGTTTCACTGGTGTTGGTATGCCGTCCTCGACGGTCATTCGCACGGCTTTGAGTAATCTATCCGTGCATCTCGCTTATTTCAATCATCTGGCAGAAAAGCGGCGGTGGCTGGCAGGGCAGAGTTTGAGCATTGCCGATATGATGCTAGCGGCGTCGCTGTCGGTTTTGGATTATATGGATGACATGCGCTGGGAAGAATGGGATGAATTAAAAACATGGTATGTACGCATAAAATCGCGCCCGTGCTTCCGCACTTTGCTAGCCGACCAAGTCGTAGGGGTAAAACCGCCCCCGCATTACGCCGATTTAGATTTCTAAACATTAGAGGGTTTAGGCTGGCGCGTGATTTCGGCTAGGGTGGCTAGTATCGTGTCAATCTGATCATCTTTGGAAAAGCGGTGGTCGGCATCCGCATCAAATAAAACCTGCACATCATCATGCGGAATAGCACGGGCGATATCATTAGCCGTCTGCCACGGCACTTCGGCATCTTTTTTGCCGTGGAGCAAGCGCACCGGACAAGTTATCGCCATCTCCTGCCCCAAAACTAGATTATCGCGCCCATCGGTGATGAGGCTGTAGGGATAGATTACTTCGGCATCGGGGGCATAAGGGCTAGGCACAACGAGCCGTCCGCTTGCCTCAAAATCCTGTTGCTGTTCGGCATCTAGGGCATTCCAAATCAGCGTTTCGGTAAAATCAGGCGCCGCCGCAATCCCCACTAGCCCCAAAACGCGCCCTGCCCGTGCCATGGCAACCAACAACATCAACCACCCGCCCAATGATGAGCCTACCAAATAAAAATCACCGGGAACGAGCGCATCCACCACCGCTAGCGCATCTTGTTTCCATTGGCTAATCGTGCCGTCTAGCATCGCCCCGCTTGACTGCCCATGCCCCGAATAATCAAAACGCAGACTGCCGAATTGTTGATGGCGCGCCCATGCATCCACTGCCAACGCCTTGGTGCCATCCATATCCGAGCCATGCCCGTGCAGGAAAACAATCGTCGGCGCATCGGCAACTAGGTGCGCGCGATAGGCTAAACGATGCGTGGGCGTTTTAATAAATTCAGGTGCGTCATCTATTTGCGTATTCATGGGGGTTCTATCCTTTTTGATTGCGGTGCGGTAAATAAATCAATATACAAAATCACATGGCACTAACGCAACTTAAAGGCAAAACGATTTTGCAAATTTTACCGCGCCTTGAACAAGGGGGGGTAGAACGTGGCACGCTTGAGGTGGCAAAAGCCATCATCAAAGCCGGCGGGCGGGCGGTTGTTATCAGTAGCGGTGGCGGGCTAGTGGCATCATTGAGGCGCATGGGGGCGACCCATATTACTCTGCCGGTGGAGCGCAAGAATCCGTTTTATTGGTGGTGGATACGGCGGCAAGTGCGCCAAGCCATGCTCCAAGAACGCGTGGATTTAGTGCATATACGCTCGCGCGCACCGGCGTGGATTGCTATGGCGGCGGCGCGTGCGCTCAAATTGCCGGTGATCACGACAATTCACGGACGCTTTCAAGCACATAATCCGTTCAAACGCTATTACAATTCTATCATGTTGCGGGCGGATTATATCATTGTTATTTCGGACTATATTGCCGGGCTAGTGCGCGCGCATTTCCCCAATGCTACGCCCCGCATCACACGGATTTATCGCGGGGTAGATGTCGCGCATTTTGATGCCGATGCCATTACCGCACAAAGGGTGATTAACGCCGCACAGCATCTAGGCATTATCCCGGGGCATAAAAAAATAGTCATGTTGCCCGCCCGCCCAAGCCTATGGAAAGGGCAGAAAGTGATGATTGAAGCCATGGCGCACCTAACCCAGCATGATGCGCTGTTGGTGTTGGTGGGCGCGCTATCGGGGGGTGCGGGGTTTCAGAGGGAATTGATGGATACAATCGCCAAATTGGGGTTAGAAAGGCGGGTGAAATTAGCACCATTGAGCATTGATATGCCGGCGGCATTGATGCTCGCCGATGTGGTGGTGATGCCGTCCCTGACGCCTGAACCTTTTGGGCGGGTAGCGATTGAAGCCCAAGCCGTGGGGCGTCCTGTCGTTGCCTTTGACCATGGGGGGGCGGCGGAAAGCGTTATTCATGAGGAGACGGGGGGCGAAACCGGCTATCTCGCACAAATTAACGATGCGCGGGGGGCAGCAGTCGCGCTAGCAGAGGCAGTAGACCAAGCCCTTGCCCTCAAAAAAACCGCACGCAAACGCCTCATCGTGCGCGCACGTCAGCATGTTTTAGACCATTTCACGACCGAACAGATGGTGGCAAAAACCTTGCGCCTTTATGCCGATGCGATAAAAACCTCCACTTAGCCCTTGACCTATTGCGTAGATTTGGCATAAAGCAGTGCAATTTTGATTTAAGGATACCGATGCCTACTATAACTCTCCCTGACGGTGCCATGCGCGCTTATGATGCGCCCCTTAGTGCCTATGATGTCGCGGCGGATATTGGTGCCGGATTAGCCAAAGCGGTGCTAGCGGCGCGGGTTGATGGTGCGCTGGTGGATTTGAGCCATATCATTGATGCGGATGCTGAACTGGCGCTCATCACCACCAAAGATGCCGATGCTTTGCCTCTAATCCGCCATGACTGTGCGCATGTTTTGGCGGAGGCGGTGTTGGAACTTTACCCCGAAAGCCAAGTCACCATCGGCCCTGCCATTGATAACGGCTTTTATTACGATTTCTACCGCGAGACGCCGTTTTCCGACCAAGACCTAGCGGCGATTGAAAAACGCATGCACGACATTATTGACCGCGATGAGGCGATTTCCCGCGAGGTATGGACGCGCGCTGAGGCGGTGGAATTTTACCGCAAAAACAATGAACCCTTTAAGGTAGAATTGGTGGAAGCCATCCCCGAAAACGAAAGCGTCAGTTTCTATCGGCAAGGCGATTTCATTGATTTATGCCGAGGCCCCCACGCGCCTTCCACCAAAAAAATCGGGCATGCTTTCAAATTGATGCATGTGGCGGGGGCGTATTGGCGGGGGGATAGCAACCGCCCGATGTTGCAACGCATCTACGGCACGGCGTTCTTCAACGATAAAGATTTGCAGGCTTATTTGACTATGTTAGAAGAAGCCGAAAAACGCGACCACCGCAAACTAGGCAAAGCCCTAGAATTATTTCACATCCAAGAAGAAGCCACGGGTTCGGTATTCTGGCACCATAAGGGCTGGACGCTCTATCGGGCGATTGAGGAATATATGCGGCGGCGGCTGGATGCGGCGGGGTATCGTGAGGTCAAAACCCCGCAACTCATTGACCGCACTTTGTGGGAAAAATCAGGGCATTGGGATAAATTCCGCGAACACATGTTTATTGCCGAAAGCGAAGCTGAACGCATCCTAGCCCTCAAGCCGATGAACTGCCCGGGGCATGTGCAGATTTACCGCCAAGGCATCACGTCATATAGGGATTTGCCGTTGCGGATGGCAGAATTCGGCTCGTGCCACCGCAATGAGCCTTCAGGGGCGTTGCACGGCATCATGCGGGTGCGCGCTTTTACCCAAGATGACGCGCATATTTTCTGCACCGAAGACCAGATTGATAGCGAGGGGCGGGCGTTTTGTGCGTTGCTGTTGGATATTTACAAAGATTTCGGCTTTGAGGATGTGCGGGTGAAATTTTCCGACCGCCCCGATGTGCGCGCCGGCGATGATGCGACTTGGGATAAAGCCGAAGCCGCGCTCAAATCCGCAACCAAGGCGGCGAATTTAGACACCGAACTCAATCCCGGGGAGGGCGCGTTTTATGGACCGAAATTGGAATTCATCCTGCGCGATGCGATAGGGCGCGAATGGCAATGCGGCACCTTGCAGGTGGATTTTGTGTTGCCCGAACGTTTGGATGCCGAATATGTAGCAGAAGACGGCTCGCGCCAACGTCCGGTGATGTTGCATCGGGCTATTTTAGGCTCGCTAGAACGTTGGATTGGTATATTGATTGAACAATATGCCGGGCGGATGCCTCCATGGCTCGCGCCGGTGCAGGCGGTTATCGCCCCGATTACCGATGCCGCTATGCCTTATGCCAATGAAGTATTGGGGCAATTTACCGCACAAGGATTCCGTGCCACGCTTGACGGGCGCAATGAAAAAATCAGCTATAAAGTGCGCGAACATTCCCTCGCCAAAGTGCCGTTCATTCTGGCAGTAGGCGAAAAAGAGATGGCAAATCAAAGCGTAGCCCTACGGCGTTTGGGGCAGGAAAAGCAAGAATTACTGCCCCTTGATGAGGCTTTGATGCAACTTCACAAAGAAATTCAACCACCCGATAGCAAAAACACTTGATTTTTGTTATGATACACTCCATATCCGTTAAGATATTCTGACAGGCCACTTACCAAAGGAGATACTTCAATAGCCCGTCCACCATCAGCCCCGCTTAAAGGCGCATCAGGTCGTAATGGTCCCCGTGTTAACGAGGCAATTACCGCCCCCACCGTTCGTTGCATCAATGCAGATGGCGAACAGTTTGGCATACTCAATTTAGATGAAGCACTGCAAAAGGCAGCAACAATGGGATTGGATCTCGTTGAGGTGCAGCCTAATAACGACCCGCCTGTCTGCAAGATTCTGGATTATGGCAAATTCAAATACGAAGCACAAAAACGTGCCAATCTCGCGCGCAAAAAGCAAAAAACCGTGGATGTCAAGGAAATCAAATTCCGCCCGAACATTGACGAACACGATTATCAAGTCAAAATGCGCAATATGCACAGATTTATTGAAGCCGGCGATAAAGTCAAAGTGACATTGCGTTTCCGTGGGCGTGAGATGGCACATCAAGAACTAGGGATGCAGGTGCTGATGCGTGTGCGTGAGGAAATGGAAGCCACCACCAAAGTGGAAGCCATGCCGAAAATGGAAGGGCGGCAGATGGTCATGGTGCTGGCACCTCTATAAATGCTGGTGGCACCGGCATAAAAGGGCTTGCATTAGGATGCATTTGTGGCTAGAAGGTGTTTTGATTGATTCCGCGCGTGGGCCAACACAATGATTCAGGGCTGCCCCGCCGGTGCTGATTTACTTAACCCGAAAGAGGATAAAATGCCCAAAATGAAAACCAAAGGTAGCGCGAAAAAGCGGTTTCGCTTAACGGCTACCGGCAAAGTGCGTGGCGGTGCCGCGTTTCTTCAACATAATCTCCGCCGCCGTTCGCAGAAAATGAAACGGCAAGCGCGTGGAACCATGATTCTTTCCGATGCCGATGCGCGTATCGTTAAAGCATTCATGCCTTATGCGAAATAGGGGGGGATTGATATGGCTCGCGTTACTTCAGGCAAAACCACTGCCGCACGTCATAAAAAGGTTATTTCTGCCGCAAAAGGCTATTACGGACGGCGCAAAAACACGTTCCGTGCCGCCAAGCAAGCGGTGGATAAAGCCCGCCAATACGCCTACCGCGACCGCCGTGTCCGCAAGCGTGAGATGCGGGGCTTGTG
Source organism: uncultured Alphaproteobacteria bacterium (assembly GCA_958431225.1). Classification (GTDB taxonomy): domain Bacteria; phylum Pseudomonadota; class Alphaproteobacteria; order Puniceispirillales; family UBA1172; genus UBA12202. The sequence continues at coordinate 1,662,495 of OY288107.1, forward strand.
GATTCAACGCATCAATGCGGCATCGCGTCTGCATGGCATGACCTATTCGCAATTTATGAACGGCATCAAACTGGCAGGGATTGAAATTGACCGCAAAGTGATGGCAGACCTAGCCGTGCGCGATGAGACAGCGTTCAAAGCGTTGGTTGAGCAAGCGCGTAAAGCCTCGGCTTAAGCGGGGACACGGGCATGGCTGGCGGCACCCCGCAAGCGTTAGAAGCACAGATTCTCCAAGCGATTGAAGCCGCGGATTCTGCGGTGGCGTTAGAATCCGTGCGCGTGGATGCGTTCGGCAAAAAAGGCTGGTTAACCCAAGCGATGAAGGCACTAGGCGCGCTAGAAGGCGATGCACGGCGCGAGATGGGACAGGCGCTCAACCGCGTCAAAGAAACTACGCAAACCGCATGGGAAGCACGGCGCGATGCCCTAGCCCTAGCCGAAATGAACACCCGCCTCGCCATCGAGCAAGCCGATGTTTCGTTAAGTCCCCGCCCTGAAAGCATAGGCATGGTGCATCCGCTTTCGCGCACATTAGAAGAATTATTGGCGATTTTTGCCACCATGGGTTTCACCATGGCAGAAGGCCCCGACATTGAAAGCGATTATTACAATTTCACCGCGCTCAATATCCCCCCAGAACACCCCGCCCGCCAAGACCACGACACATTTTACATGACCCCCGATAGCACCGGGAATCGTAAAGTCCTCCGCACCCATACCTCGCCGGTGCAGATTAGGACGATGGAAAACACCAAACCGCCCATCCGCATCATAGCCCCGGGACGCACCTATCGTTCTGACCACGACGCCACGCATTCGCCGATGTTCCATCAATGCGAGGGGCTCGTGTTGGGGGATGGGATTACCATGGGGCACCTCAAAGGCTGTTTGATTGAATTCTGTCGCAGTTTCTTCGGCATAGCCGACCTACCCGTGCGCTTCCGCCCAAGTTATTTCCCATTCACCGAACCATCAGCAGAGGTGGATATAGGGTGCCGCCGCGAATCTGGCACACTAACCATAGGCGACGGCGGCGATTGGCTAGAAATTTTAGGCTGCGGGATGGTCAATCCCAAAGTGTTAGAATACTGCAACATTGACCCAGAAGCGCATCAAGGTTTCGCCTTTGGCATGGGGCTAGAACGGCTAGCAATGCTAAAATACGGCATCCCCGATTTGCGCCCATTCTTTGACAGCGACCTACGCTGGATGCGTCATTATGGTTTTATGCCGTATGATGTGCCTTCGGTGCATTTAGGGTTATAGGGGGCGGATATGAAATTCACGTGGGGATGGCTGAAAGATCATTTGGAAACCGATGCTGATATGGGGGCGGTGGTGGAGGCGCTTTCTATGTTGGGGCTTGAGGTGGAGAGTGTTGAGGATAAGCGGGATGCGCTCGCGCCTTTTACCATTGCGCGCATTTTGGAGGCGAAACCGCATCCCAATGCTGATAATTTGCGCCTCTGCCGTGTCGATACCGGTCAAGGCGAGGTTGAGGTTGTTTGCGGCGCGCCTAATGCGGAGGCGGGGTTGGTGGGGGTTTTTGCGCCGGTGGGGGCTTATGTGCCGGGGATTGATTTGACGCTCAGCGAGGCGGAAATTCGCGGGGTGGTGTCGCGGGGGATGCTGTGTTCTGAACGCGAGATGATGCTGTCGGACGAACATGACGGCATCATTGCTCTGCCCGATGATGCGCCTTTGGGGGAATCTTTTGCCGCGTGGGGGGGGTATGATGACCCGGTGATTGAAATCGCCATCACCCCCAATCGCGGGGATTGCCTTGGGGTTAGGGGCATTGCGCGGGATTTAGCGGCGGCGGGGTATGGCGCGTTGAAACCGCTAGCAACCGCGAAAATTACCCCTAAAGGCAAGAGCGCGGTGGCGTGGAAAATTGACCTGCCCAAAGGTGCAGAATCCCTCTGCCCCCGCATCGCTGGGCGCGGGTTTCGTGGGTTGAAAAATGGCGATGCGCCGCTTTGGATGCAGAGGCGGTTAAGTCTGGTTGGGCAACGTCCGATTTCGGCTCTGGTGGATATTACCAATTACATCATGCTTGATTTAGGGCGTCCGCTTCATGCCTATGATGCCGGGCGGTTGAGAGGCGATAGCCTCACCGTGCGCCTCGCCAAAAAGGGCGAAAAATTCGCCGCGCTCAATGAGAAAACTTACACCCTTGACGACACGATGCTAGTGCTGGCGGATGGGGAGGGCGTGGATGGTCTGGCAGGGATTATGGGGGGGGCGCGCACTAGCGTTGATGATGCCACCACCGATATTTTCCTAGAAATGGCGATTTTTGATGCGGTGTCGGTAGCGATGACCGGGCGTAAATTGAATCTACATTCGGATTCGCGCTATCGTTTTGAACGCGGGCTAGATGCGAGCGCGTTGGATTGGGCGCTGGATTACATTACCCAGATGGTGTTGGAAATTTGCGGGGGCGAGGCGTCTGATGTGGAAATGGCAGGGAAGGGCGTGGATTCCCGCACCGTCATCACCTACCACCCAGAAAAATGCGAACAACTTACCAGCGTCGCCATCGCACCGAAACAGCAACAGCAAATTCTAACCGCGCTAGGTTTCACCATCAGCGAGGCTAAAACCCCGTGGCAGGTTGTCCCGCCCCCTTGGCGTGGGGATATTGTCGGCGTGGCGGATTTGGTGGAAGAAATCGTGCGGATTAGCGGTTATGACCAGATTCCCGAATTATCCCTACCCCAAAAAACGGACGGCTATCAAGCGGCGGTGAGTCCCGCACAAAAACGTCCCTTCCTATTGCGGCGGCTGATGGCAGCGCGGGGGTTGCATGAGGTGGTGGGCTTTACCTTTATTGATGCGCCATCGGCGGCGCGTTTTGGTGGCGGTGCGGCGGCACTGCATGTCGTCAATCCGATTAGCACCGATTTAGCGGTGATGCGCCCGTCTTTGTTGGCGGGGTTGCTCAATGTGGCGGCGGCGAATGGCGCGCGGGGGGAACATAATTGCGCGGTGTTTGAATTCGGCGCGATTTTCACCGATGATACCCCCGAAGGTCAGGCAAATATGCTAGGCGGATTACGCCGCGGCATGACCGCCCCCCGCGAATGGACAGCAAGCGCACGCGCCACGGATTGGCTAGATGCCAAAGCCGATGCACTGGCGGCTTTGGGCGCGATGGGGGTTAAGCCCGACAATCTGCAAATCCGCACCGATGCGCCCGCATGGTATCACCCCGGGCAAAGCGGCACGCTCAATCAGGGCAAAGCGGTGCTAGCACATTTCGGCACGATTCATCCGGCGATTGCCAAGCATCACGAGCTTGATGATGGCGGTATGCGTGGCGGTTTGGTCGGCTTTGAGGTGCTAGTTGATGCCGTCCCATTGCCCCGCCAGAAAACCGCGCAACGCCAAGCCGCCGCACTTTCCCCCTATCAAGCCGTCAGCCGCGATTTCGCCTTTGTCGTAGATGCCGCATTACCCGCAGAACAATTACTCCGCGCCATCAACGGCGCCGGAAAACCGCTAATCCGCGAGGCGGTGGTGTTTGATGTCTATGTCGGCGCAGGCATCCCCCAAGGCAAAAAATCCATGGCAGTAGCGGCAACATTCCAACCCACCAAAGCCACCCTAACCGAAGCCGAAATAGAAGCCACCGCCAACGCCATCATCGCGGCAGTGGCAAAACATTGCGGCGGGGAGTTGCGCGCTTAATTAAATACGCCCCTTAAATGCGCCCCCTAAATACGATTAATGGCAGACACCACCGCTAGAATCGGTGCGCGGGTGATGGATGTATCTAGCCCCACGCCATAGACCCGCCGTCCGTCCTCATCAGGCACAGCCAATTCCACATACGCCGCCGATTCCGCCTTGGAGGTGGCTTCGCGGGTATTTTGCGCGAAATCTTTGAGCGTGAATTGCAAACCAAAAGTCGCGCGCATGCCCTCCACAAAAGCCGAAATCGGTCCATTCCCTGTGGCTTCAAAAGCAACATTCTTGCCGTCAAAATTCACCGTGGCAGAACACGTTTCCGCATCGCCTTCATCGGCTTGACGGCTGGAAAAATCAATCAGCGTGTAGGGGCCATTTTGATGCACATATTCATCAAGGAAAATATCGTAAATGCGTTGGCTGGTGATTTCTTGGCCCGTACGGTCGGCGACTTTCTGCACGGCTTGGCTCAGTTCAATTTCTGCCCCGCGCGGTAGTTTAATATGGTGATCCACCTCCAACAAATAGGCAACCCCGCCCTTACCGCTTTGCGAATTGACGCGGATGATGGCTTCATAAGTGCGCCCGATATCCGATGGGTCAATGGGCAGATAAGGCACTTGCCAGAACCCATCTTGACGTGCGGGCAGGGCATCTATGCCTTTGCGGATGGCATCTTGGTGGCTACCGGAAAACGCGGTATGCACCAATGAGCCGGCATAAGGATGGCGCTGATGCACCGGCAGTTGGTTGCAGAATTCCGCCGTTTCAATCAAACGATTTATATCCGAGAAATCAAGCGTCGGACTAACCCCTTGCGTCAGCAAATTGAGCCCAAGCGTGACAATATCCACATTGCCCGTGCGCTCGCCATTGCCGAAAAGCGTGCCTTCAACGCGGTCGCCCCCCGCCATCAATCCCAATTCGGTCGCCGCAATCGCCGTGCCGCGATCATTATGCGGGTGGAGCGATAGGATTAGACTATCGCGGCGGCGAAAATGCCGTGCCATCCATTCAATCTGATCCGCATAGATATTCGGCGTGGACATTTCCACCGTGGCCGGCAGGTTGATGATGGTTTTATTTTCAGGCGTCGGCTGCCACACATCCATCACATCTTCGCAAACCTCAAGCGCGTATTCCAATTCGGTGCCGGTAAAAGATTCCGGCGAATATTGCAGTTGCAACCTCGTGCCTTTGAGCCTGCCGATGCGGTCAGCCACCATTTTCGCGCCATTAACGGCAATGGCTTTCACGCCATCACGGCTATCTTTGAACACCACCTCACGTTGCAAGGTTGATGTAGAATTATAGATATGCAGAATCGCAGAATGCGCGCCGGCAAGCGATTCAAAGGTGCGGTCAATCAAATGCTCGCGCGCTTGCGTTAGCACTTGGATGGTGACATCCGGGGGGATATGCCCGCCTTCAATCAGCTCGCGGCAGAAATTAAAATCGGTTTCGGACGCCGCCGGGAATCCCACCTCAATTTCCTTGAATCCCATTTCCACCAAAAGCCGAAACATCGCCATCTTGCGCGGGGAATCCATAGGCTCAATGAGCGCTTGGTTGCCATCGCGCAGATCGACGCTACACCAAATCGGCGCGGTGGTAATTTGCGCATGCGGCCATGTGCGGTCGGGCAAATCCAACGGCGCATAGGCGCGGTATTTGTTGAAACTAGCCGCTTTATTGGCGGCGGGACTTGAAGAAGATTGGGTCATAATAGAACCTGCTCAAAACACATGAACTATTATCTAGCACCTCGCACCGCCCCTGTCAATTAGGGTTGTCAATTAGCATTGCAGACACGCACAAAAATGGCTATGAAAGCACCATGACCGCATTATCGCAAATTCGCAATTTTTCTATCATCGCGCATATTGACCATGGCAAATCCACCTTGGCGGATAGGTTGATTCAGCATTGCGGTGGCTTGACCGACCGCGAGATGAAAGAACAAGTGCTAGACAATATGGAACTAGAACGCGAGCGCGGCATTACCATCAAAGCCCAAACCGTGCGCCTAGATTACCGCGCCCGAGACGGCAAAGATTATGTGCTGAACCTGATGGATACCCCCGGACACGTGGATTTTGCCTATGAAGTATCGCGGTCATTGGCGGCGTGCGAAGGCTCATTGTTGGTGGTGGATGCGTCGCAAGGGGTGGAAGCCCAAACCCTAGCCAATGTCTATCAAGCCATTGACGTGAATCATGAAATCGTTCCAGTGTTAAACAAAATAGACCTCCCCGCCGCCGAACCAACCCGCGTACGCGCGCAAATTGAAGACGTGATCGGGCTAGATGCCAGCGACGCCATAGAAGCATCCGCCAAATCAAATATAGGTATTGAAGGCGTGCTAGAAGCCCTAATCCAACGCCTCCCCCCGCCCACAGGCGATGCCGACGCGCCCTTAAAAGCCCTATTGGTAGATAGTTGGTATGACCCGTATCTAGGCGTGATGACGCTAGTGCGCGTGCGCGATGGGCAGTTAAAAAAAGGCATGAAAATCCGCATGATGGCAACCGGCGCCAGCCATGTAGTAGAGCGCGTAGGCGTGTTCCAGCCAAAACCCAACAGCGTCGAGGCGCTAGGTCCCGGGGAAATCGGCTTTATCAATGCCGGGGTGAAAACCGTGTCCGATGCCAAAATCGGCGACACCATCACCGATGACCGCAAACCCGCCGAAGAAGCCCTAGCAGGATTCAAACCATCCGTATCGGTAGTATTTTGCGGGTTGTTCCCCCTTGATGCCGGGGCGTTTAGCGATTTGCGCGAGGCGTTAGAAAAACTGAGCCTCAATGACGCATCATTTTCATTTGAAGCCGAAACCTCGGCGGCGTTGGGTTTTGGTTTCAGGTGCGGGTTTTTGGGGCTGTTGCACATGGAAATCATCCGCGAACGCCTTACCCGCGAGTTCAACCTAGAACTCATAGCCACCGCGCCTTCGGTAGTCTATCACATCCACCAAACCGATGGCAAAATGGTGGCGCTCCACAACCCCGCCGATATGCCCGATGTCACGCGCATCACCCACATTGAAGAACCATGGATAGAAGCCACCATCATGACCCCCGATGATTTTCTAGGCTCCGTGCTAACCCTATGCACCGAAAGGCGGGGGGAGCAGGTGAATCTAACCTATGCAGGCAATCGCGCCATGGTGGTCTATCGCTTGCCGTTGAATGAGGTGGTGTTTGATTTCTACGACCGCCTAAAATCCGTGACCAAAGGCTATGCGTCTTTTGACTATCACCTAACCGGCTATCGTGAGGGCGATTTGGTGAAAGTATCCATCCTAGTCAATGGCGAGGGGGTGGATGCGCTAGCCATGATAGTCAATCGCCAGCAAGCCGAAACCAGAGGGCGCGCCATATGCGCCCGCCTAAAAGACCTCATCCCAAGGCAGCTATTCAAAGTAGCCCTACAAGCAGCCATAGGAGGCAAAGTCATCGCGCGCGAGACCGTGGGGGCGTTGCGTAAAGATGTGACAGCAAAATGCTATGGCGGTGATGTCAGCCGCAAACGCAAATTGCTAGAAAAACAAAAAGAAGGCAAGAAAAGAATGCGCCAATTCGGCAACGTAGAAATCCCACAATCAGCATTCCTAGAAGCCCTAAAAATGGGAGACGATTAACGGCGCAAAATCTTACGGATTAAAATCAACACGATGGTGATGCCAAGAAAAAACGGCACCGCAGGCAACCCAAGGAAAAAGAACACAACCGGAAACCAAAGAAAAGGCGCGCAATTAAGACCAATAAACAATCCGCAAGGGTCAATATAACGGCTAACAATAGCCTCACTAATTTGGAGCGTGGTAGGCGATAAATCAAACCACAAAGCCCCAATGGAAGCAAACCCAGCCTCACCATCAGTAAAATCCCCCCAAATCGCCACAAAGGTAAGGACCGCAAAAAGCCAAATAAATAAAGTGCCAATAATACGCATAGACAGGATTATGCCCATAAATAACACATTTGACAACAGAAATTTACAAAAAAAGCAAAACAAGCACAACACTTGCGAAAGCAACCAGTTTTCGCTATGTTGCAACCCAAATAAGGAGAGGTGGCCGAGCGGTTTAAGGCGCACGCCTGGAAAGCGTGTTGGGGTGCAAGCCCCTCGAGGGTTCGAATCCCTCCCTCTCCGCCACCGCCGAGCGCGGCGGGGCGGCGTGGGCGCGAATTTAATCTGCGCGGCGGGGCGGTTTTTTTGGTGCGTGTGTTGGGGGTAGGCGCAGAATCGCCGTAGTGCCCGACCCAACCCAAGATTTCGGCTAAAACAAACACACAAACCGCTAGATTCGCTAGGAAATCCCCCAATTTGGCGGGGTGTTGGGGAAATTCGTGAAATTCGTAATTTTTTGTTTGACGGATGATTTTTTGTGGGGTAGCCTAGCCATGATTATAGGTGTAATAATAAGCCAAGGAGGGGATTATGACTACACCAGTCGCTGATGAAAATGGTGCTTTTACTATCAGACCTGACGTGGTTATTGGCGATGCGGTTGCCGTAGCCACGGTTGCTGGTGCGGCAAGCTATGCAATCACTGGCGGCAATGATGCTAATCTTTTTGCCATTGATGCGGACACAGGCATCATTACGCTTGCTGTGTCTGGTGCGCAACTTTCCCAAGATGCCTATGAACTGACGGTGGAAGCAACCAACAATGAAGGAGAATCCACCCCAATAACCGTTAAGATCTATGATGACACGATTCGCGGCACGCATAATGGAGAGGGTATTGGCGGCACACTAGGAGCAGATACCATCTATGGTTATTGCGGTGATGATTTCCTAAACGGTGGTGAAGGCGCAGATATGATTTATGGCGGCAGTGGGGCTGACATGCTTGTTGGCGCCAAAGGCAATGATATGCTTTAATGATATGCTTTATGGTGGCAATGGGGCTGACATATTTTTTGCTGGCAACGGCAAAGATACGCTTAATGGCGGCAGTGGGGATGACGAACTTCGTGCTGGCAACGGCAAAGATACGCTTGATGGCGGTAGTGGGAATGACGCACTCTATGGCGGCAACGGCAAAGATACGCTGTTTGGCGGCATTGGGGAAGATACACTCACTGGCGGCGACGATGCAGATATTTTCGTGCTGAATACGGATGATGATTCTGGCGTTGATACGGTCACTGATTTTACCCCAAGCGATGGCGATAAAATCCGCGTATATGTTGATGACACTTCAACAATTAACACACTTAGAAAACTTTATAGAGAGGCTGAATTGCGGGTGAAACAAGACGGCAATGATACCCTCATCTATAAGAAGGTGGGTTTGGCGGATACGCCAACCAATGAACAAAAAGATGACGTGCTTCTCATGAAATTAAAGGATTTTAGTAAGAACGATTTACGCATTCGGATGTTTGATGTGAGGACGGCGGATGATGCCGAAGAACCGTCAATTATTGAGGGGATTCAGATTTCGGATGACTTTCAATCAGGCGTGCCTGAAAATACCGATGTCTCTACCTCTCCCGTAGTAGCAGAGGTCACCAGTGTTGGGACAGGAGTGACTTATCGCATCATTGAGGGCAATGGTTGTGGGCTTTTTGCTATCAATGCTGATGGGGAAATCACCCTCAATGGTGCATTGGATTATGAAACCGAGCCTAGCCATATTCTCACCGTTGAGGCACGGAATGATGATGGCATCACCGACACCGCAGAAATCACCATAAAGGTTAAAAATGTCGATGAAGGGGATGCGACCGTTACGATTGTCCGCGATGCTGATGCGGATGATTATGATCCGAATTTAGTGTCTGTTGGTGACACGCTAACTGCGGATTTCAGCATAGAAGACCCCGACGGCATAGGTCCGGGGGCGACAATAATTTATCGTTGGTTTCATAATGATAATCCCGGCACCACAATTAATCCCGGTTTTATGGTTGATGATGCTGGTAAAACATACACCATCAAGCCTTCGGATAATGAGGAACTCATCGGTGTTGAGGTGTCTTACGTTGACAACTCTGGCGCTCCAAGTGCCATCAAGGGGATAATGTATCTCACGGTAGGAACACGATTGATTCGCCCGCCAGAAGACGAGATAGATAATGATAACACCATTTCCGCCTTGCCTGATGAATCCTCGCAAGTAGAAAGTGGGGACGGCGCGGATACTATTACTGATGGTGCGGGAAATGATATCATTGATGGTGGCAGAGGCGATGACAACATTGACCTCATGAATGGTGATGGCGATGTTGATACGGTACTCTTTCGCTTCAGCGATGATGGCGTGGCGCTAGACGGTGGCGATATTGTCACCAATTTTGAGCGCGGGAAGGATAAAATTAAGTTCATACTGGAACGCACTAGCGAAACTGCTGACATTGACGACTATGATGGTATGCTGGATTACATAGTTGGTGGCACTCCCGATGACTTGATTGATGATAAATTTTGGGTGCTTCCCAACTTCAAATTGGATGGTGGAAAAACAACGTTAGGGGGAATCTCATTCCATTTCCAAGACAGCGTATACTTTAGTGGTGGGCGCGTATCCATGCCCATCTTCGAAATTAAGTTTGCCGACCCCCTCGGATTGAATGAGGCTAGAGATATATTCAGCGATGTAGATGATATATCGTCATTATTTAGCAGGCAAGGGCTATTGACTGATCTTTATTATTTGGACGATTTGTTTGGCGGTGATGGGGCTATTGAATTTTTTATTGAACCTGACGTGGTTTAAGCACCATGACAAAGATAAATGGGATGAATTGTTGATTGTATAAAAAATTCGTGAAATTTGTAAATTTTTGTTTGACGGATGATTTTTGGTGGTTATAATGTCGGATAACGATGGGAGTAGACTATGTCTAGCATGTTTCATATAGGCACCATACCGATGGTGCAAAGTAGTCAAGGGTTTGTTACGGCTGATGACGCATCAGGCGTTAACACAGGACTCCGTATTACCATCGTTGACCCCGACATTTCAATTACCGATTTTTCCGTGTCCGATGACCGCTTTGAACTGGTGGCGGATGGTAGCCAGAAGGCTTTTTTAAAGCTTAAGGTTGGGCAATCACTGTGTGAGGAAACCAGTGTGAATATCATTTATAACTACGCCTTTCATACTGATGAAGGAACCACTGGATACATTGAGATGCCACTGTCTTTCACCATCAGTATGTATACTGATGGGGATTTCATACATGGCTACAGTGGCGATGATACGCTCAATGGCGGTGCTGGTGATGACAAGATGTATGGCGTTGAGGGCGATGATACGCTTAGCGGTGGGGCTGGTGATGACAATATTATTGGCGGTCTTGGCGATGATACCATCTATGGCGGTGTTGGCGATGATAGGCTTGATGGTGATGGTACTACACGTGATATTAGCGAAGGAGGCGATGATACGCTTTATGGTGGCGATGGGGATGACGATCTCTTTGGTCATGCTGGCGATGATACGCTTTATGGCGGTGATGGCGATGACTATCTTAGTGGCAATATTGGCGATGACATACTCTATGGCGATGCTGGCGATGATAGGCTCTCTGGCTCGCGTGGCGATGACCAGCTCTATGGTGGTGCTGGCGATGACCGCCTCAATGGCAGTTATGGCGATGACCGCCTTTATGGTAATGCTGGCGATGATACGCTTTATGGCGGCGAGGGCGATGATTGGTTAATAGGCGCGCTCGGCGATGATACGCTTTATGGCGGGGCTGGCAAAGATTGGTTGCTGGGGGGTGTTGGTGCAGATACTTTCGTGCTAGGCGTTGGTGGCGATACGGTTGTTGATTTCAACCCAAGCGGTAATGTTATTAGCCTATTCGGCAATGATTTCTCCGGCGATGGCGATAAAATCCGCATAGATAGCTTCACTGGCACGATGCCAGCAACGGTTGAGGAACTCCTAACCGCCACCAATCTGCGCGTGGTAAAAGGACATATCAGCGTCGATGGCTTCAATAGCGACACCGATGATGCCACCACCGAAAACACCGCCATCTATCGCGGCAATACGCTCCGCATGGTGCTGGAAGATTTCACCCAAGACCTAACCCTAGACATGTTTGACCTACCCAACGCAACAACCGATATCATCGGCACCCCCGGCGATGACACCCTAAATGGCGGCAGTGACGATGACACTATCCGTGGCAGGGGCGGCGATGATACGATTGATGGCGGCGGCGGCGATGACGATATCCGTGGCGGTGCTGGCGATGATACGATTGACGGCGGCAGTGGCGATGACACTATTCGCGGCAGGCGCGGTGATGATACGATTGATGGCGGCAGTGGCGATGATGAACTCCGTGGTAGCCGCGGCGATGATGCGATTAGTGGCAGTGGCGGCGATGACACACTCCATGGCGGCAAAGGCGATGATACAATTTATGGCGATGAAGGCAACGACACGCTCAATGGCAAGGCTGGCGATGACACGCTCTATGGTGGGGCGGGGGATGACGAACTCCGTGGCAACAAAGGCGATGATAGATTGGATGGCGGCAGGGGCGATGATACCCTATCTGGCGGCAAAGGCGCGGATATTTTCGTGCTAAATACAGATGCCACCGGCACCGATACAATCACCGATTTCAACGCAAACGATGGCGACAAAATCCGCGTAGAAACATTTGCTGGCACGATGCCAGCGACGGTTGAGGCATTCCTAACCGCCGCCAATCTGCGCGTGGAAAAAGGACATATCAGCGTAGATGGGCTTAATAGCACCACCGACAAGGCATCCAAACAAAACACCGCCATCTATAAAGGCGACACGCTCCTAATGGTGCTAGAAGATTTTACTGATGACCTAACCCTTGATATGTTTGATTTGCCGAACATTAACCAAGCCCCGGTATTCGCCCAAGATTCCTATAGTGCCGATGTTGCGTTTGGGGCGGCAATTGGTAGCACGGTTATTCGCATTGCCGCCACCGACCCCGAGGGCGATGCGCTCACCTATGCGCTTACTGGTGGCATAGGGCTTTTTGCCATTGATGCGGCGAATGGTGAAATCAAACTTGCCGTGCCTGATGTGAAGACGACCCCCGACACCTACACCCTAACGGTGCGCGCCACCGATAGCGCAGGGAATTTTGCTGACACAACCGTCACCATCGCCGATTTGGCGGCGATTCGCGGCTCTAAATCTGGTGGTCATAAACTTCATGGCACTGAGGATGATGATGCCATTTATGGTTGGCGATGGACGGATCACATTTATGGTTTTCTCGGCGATGATGTGCTTTATGGCGAAGGGGGCGATGATGATCTTGATGGCTCCGTAGGCGACGATATTCTTTATGGCGGTAGCGGTGAGGATTTCTTAGAAGGTAATTGGGGCATAGATTTGCTCTATGGTGGTGCCGATGCTGATGTGTTTAAGGTGGATGCTCCAAACGTAGAAAGATGGGCGCGGCGTGAAGAATCGACCAATGCGGATACTGATATTGTCGTTGATTTTAGCGGCACTGATGGCGATCAACTTAGGCTGACCTTGCTCATTGACGGCACGCTTAACGTTTCATCTTTAGAAGAAGTGGAAAATGCTGGCGGCTTTCGCTTTGATACTAGCGGCAATAAAGTCATTAAAGGGCATGAATCTGGGGAAAATGATGCGAATATCAATGATACGGTGATCTATAAAGTGGTGGATGGTGCTGACGATGTGATCCTCATGGTGATAGAAGATTTCACGAGCCTCAGTTTTGATATGCTTAAATTGAGCGTACAGGGCGGTGATGGTGCTGACATTATTCATGGCACTGATGGTGGTAATGGGCTTCATGGCTATAACGGCAACGATATTCTTTACGGTGGCGGTGGTAGCGATTATCTTGCTGGCGGCCGCGGCGATGATACGCTTTATGGCGGCGCCGGCGATGATACGCTTTCTGGCGATTGGGGCAATAATGTGCTTGATGGCGGGGCTGGCAATGATTACTTAGATGGCGGCGAATCTGCGGATATTTTTGTGCTGAGTGCCGGTTCTGCGGCTGATGCTGATGTCGTGGAAGATTTCAACCCAAGAAATGGCGATAGAATTCGCGTGGCTGAATTTACCGGTGCGATGCCAGAGACGACGTTAGAATCTTTCCTTGAAGCCACCAATCTGCGCGTGGAACGGGGGCATATCAATGTGGAGGGGCTTACCAGAAAAGATGGCTATTGGAGTGAAAACACCGCCATCTATAAGGGCGATGAACTTGTTATGGTGTTGGTGGATTTTGACGATGATCTAACCCTTGATATGTTTGATTTGCCGAACGCCACCAATCAATCCCCAAGATTTTGGCAAAAATCCTACAAGGCCGAGGTCGCAGTGGATGCGGAAATTGGCAGCACAATTATTAGCGTTGCCGCCACCGATGGCGAGGACGACACGCTCACCTATACTATCACCGAGGGCAACGATGCGGGGCTTTTTGACATTGATGGGGACGGCAATATCATCCTCAGCGTGCCTGATACGCGCCCTAGCGCCGCCCGTAGCACCCTAACGGTGCGCGCAACCGATAGCGATGGCAACGCCACTGAAACAACCGTCACCATCACCGACAAGGCGATTAGAGGCACCGATGGCGATGATGTGGTGGGTGCGCCCCTTGAGATTATTATTCCTAGGGTTATTACTGTTGTTGCTCATGACGATGAAACAATTGACAGCCCCGTTGCTAGCTCTAGCCCCAGCCCCAGCCCCAGCTACAGCAGCCCCTTTACTTACATCTATAACCCTCTCCCTGTTCATAAGGGCGATACCATCTATGGCTATGGCGGCAACGATACCCTTTATGGTTATGGTTATGGCAGATACAGTGTCAAGATCAATGGCAACGATAGTACGCTTTACGGCGGTGATGGCAATGATGCCCTTTATGGTGGCTATGGTCAGGATATTCTTAGGGGCGAAGCCGATGATGATACTTTATATGGCGGTGCCGGCGATGATTACTTAGAGGGGGGCGAATCTGCGGATATTTTCGTGCTGAATACCGCTGATGCTGGCGCTGATACGGTTGCCGATTTCACCCCAAGCGAAGGCGATAAAATTCGCGTGGAAGAATTTGATGGCGCAATGCCCGAGCGTATTGATGCGTTCCTAACCGCCGCCAATCTGCGCGTGGAGAAAGGCAATATCAATGTGGATGCATGGGTGGATGCGTTGGATGAGAATACTGATGACAGCGAAATTGCCAACACCGCCATCTATAAGGTGGTGGAGGGCGGTGCTGATGTGCTTGTCATGGTGCTAGAGGATTTTGATGCTGACCTAACCCTAGCTATGTTTGACCTGCCGAACGCCGGCACCAATACCGCCCCGGTATTCGCCCAAGAATCCTACAGCGAAACCATCGCGCGCGGGGCGAAAATTGGTGATATTATTACTAACATTGCCGCCACCGACGCCGATGATGATGCGCTGACTTACGCCATCACCGCTGGTAATGATTCGGGGTTGTTTATTGTTGATGCTACGAATGGCGATATCAAACTCGCCGTGCCTGAAACGCGCACTAATGCTGGCGACCATACATTAACAATAACCGCCACCGATAGCGATGGCAACTCCGACACCGCAACCGTCACCATCACCGATTACGCCATCCGCGGCACTGATGAACATGATTATACTGCCATTATATGGCATGATGCTTGGTGGCGTCCGGATGATTTTACGGGTCCGCGCAACCCGAGCATTTGGGGAAGTGATGAGGCGGATACCATTTATGGCTATGCTGGCAATGATAAAATATATGGCGAAGATGGCGATGATATTATCTATGGCGGAGGCGGTCGTGTGGCTGATGCCATTGAAGTCACTGGAGGTAAAATTACATTAGCATCTAGCGACAATGATGAAACACCTAGCGATGACGCCGATGATGCCGAATCTTTCACGCTTCTTGCTGTCGATCCCAACTTATTCAGGATATCAAATGACCATGATGTTCTTTATGGCGGCAGTGGTGATGATACGCTTTATGGCGGTGGCAGCAGTGATGATCTCTATGGCGGTAATGATGATGACATACTCTATGGCGAGGAAGGCTATGATGAACTCTATGGCGGTGCTGGTGACGATACACTCTATGGCGGTAGCGGTAAGGATTTATTAGAAGGCGCGGACGGCATAGATGTACTCTATGGCGGTGCTGATAAAGATACGTTTTACGTGGATATTAACCGGGCAGGGCAAGGGGATACCGATATTATCGTTGATTTCAACACCGAGGATGGCGACCGCCTTAAACTGCATTTAGATGTTGATGGCACGTTTGATGCGTCATCTTTTGAAAAACTGGCAACGACTGGTGATCTGCGCTTTGACACTAGCGGCAATAAAGTCATTAAAGGGCATGAATCTGGGGAAAATGATACGGATATTCACGATACGGTGATCTATAAGGGCGATGCCATCATTGCCGTGTTAGAAGATTTTGCAGATTTCACCACTGATATAATTGATTTTCGTATATGGGGCGAGAATGGCGATGACACTTTTCATGGCGCAGGTGGTAATGATAGGTTAGGTGGCGAAGGGGGCGTTGATACGCTTTATGGCGGTGCTGGCGATGATTTCCTTGGTGGCGGAAGCGGCGATGACACGCTTTATGGCGAGGACGGCAAAGATGACCTCTACGGCAATGACGGCGATGATATTCTTTATGGCGGGGACGGCAATGATTACCTCCAAGGCGGTTATGATCGTTATTATCCTTTCTCTAGATATGACCATGGCAACGATATTTTGTATGGCGGGGCTGGCAAGGATACCCTTTATGGCGATTACGGCAATGATACGCTCCATGGCGGTGTCGGTCGTGATACGCTCAATGGGGATTGGGGTGCTGATACGCTTTATGGTGGTGACGGCAATGACCGCCTTGATGGCGGTGAGGGCGATGATACGCTTGATGGCGGTAGTGGCAATGATTACTTAACGGGCGGTGCGGGTGCGGATATTTTTGTGCTGGATATAGATGCAACCTCATCGGCTGACGTCGATATTGTGACCGATTTCCATGACCATGATAAAATCCACTACCAAGTATGGGGGCTTGACAATAACGACCATGATAAAATCCGCGTAGATGGATTCACTGGCGCAATGCCAGAGACGCTTGATGATTTCCTAACCGCCGCCAATCTGCGCGTGGAAAAGGGACATATCCATGTGCCTAATGCCCAAAGTGGTAGTGGTGGTGGTATTTATGGTGTTGCTGTAAGTTTGTTTGATAGTGCCACCATTGAAGACACCGCCATCTATAAGGTGGTGGAAGGTGGCGATGATGTGCTTCTCATGGTGTTAAGGGATTTCACCGATGACCTAACCTTAGATATGTTTGACCTACCAAACGCCGGCACCAATACCGCCCCAACATTCGCCCAAGATTCGTATAGCGCGAGCATCGCACAGGGTGCGGAAGTTGGCGATATCATTACCAATATCGCCGCACAGGATGCCGATAGCGATACGCTCACCTATTCCATCACAGCCGGCAATGATGCAGGGCTGTTTATTGTTGATGCCACAAATGGCGACATCAAACTAGCCACGCCTGAAACGCGCACTAATGCTGGCGACCACACCCTAACAATAACCGCCACCGACACCGCAGGCAACGCCGACACCGCCACCGTCACCATCACCGACTACGCCATTCGTGGCACTGGCGATGATGATGTGGGGCAGGATTATGACACCCCGCAACCCTACTATGTGCTGGCGCTGATAGGCACTGATGAGGCGGATACCATCTATGGCTATGGCGGTCATGATCTCATACGAAGCGGCGATGGCGCAGATACCATTTATGGCGGTGCTGGCAATGATGATGCACGGGGCGGTGATGACGATGACACCCTCTATGGCGGGGCTGGCAATGACAGGCTTAGCGGCGAAAGGGGCGATGACACGCTTCATGGCGGCGATGGTGATGATATTTTGAGTGGCAGAACCGGTGATGATGCCATCTATGGTGATGCTGGCGATGATACGGTCTCTGGTTTTTATGGCGATGACACGCTTTACGGCGGTGCTGGAAATGATAACATATCTGGCTATTACGGCACAGATACGCTCTATGGCGGTAGCGGTGCTGATTACATGCGCGGCGGTGAGGGCGATGATATCCTTCACGGCGGTAGCGACAACGATACGCTCTCTGGCAATGAAGGCGACGATACCCTCTATGGCGATGGCGGCGGTGATGACCTCCACGGCGGTGATGGTGCTGATACGCTTTATGGCGGGGCTGGTGTTGATACGCTTTATGGCGATGCTGGCGATGATACGCTTGATGGCGGTGATGCGTCAGATGTGCTTTATGGCGATGCGGGTGTTGATACGCTCAACGGCGGCGCTGGCGGCGATGTCATTTATGGCGGTGCGGACAATGATATTCTCAATGGCGGTGCTGGCAACGACCTGCTTGAGGGCAGTGCAGGCACGGACACCCTTTACGGCGGTGCTGGCAGTGATTACCTGAGAGGCGATAGTTTAGCCCTGATCGGAACAGAAATTTTCACAGGTCCGGCAGATGCGGATATTTTCGTCCTAAATACAGCAGATTCCGGCACCGACACAATCACCGATTTCACCCCAAGCGCAGGCGATAAAATCCGCATAGAAGAATTTACAGGCGTGATTCCCGCGAGCATTGAGGCATTTCTAACCGCCGCCAATCTACGCGTAGAAAAGGGACATATTAAGGTGGATGCGTGGGCTAACATAAACATCCCCACCGACGACAACGAAATCACCAACACCGCCATCTATCAGGGCGATAAGCTAGTCATGGTGCTAGAAGATTTCACCGACGACCTAACCTTAGATATGTTTGATTTGCCGAACGCAACACCCAACACCGCCCCGGTATTCGCCCAAGAATCCTACACCGCAACCCTAGCCGAAAATGCCGAATCTGGCAGTGCGGTGGTGACGGTTCAAGCCACCGATGCCAATGCTGGCGACACGCTGACCTATTCCATCGTCAGCAACAATACCCCGGGGCTTTTTGTGGAAGACACGATTATTGATAATGCTCCGCCTTTCGCCATTGATGCGAACAGCGGTGCAATCACCCTAACAGGCGCATTAGATTTTGAAACCGCAACCACCCACACTTTCACCATTCAGGTAGAGGACAGCGCCGGGCTCACCGACACGGCAGAGGTCACCATCAACGTCACCGATGCCCCGGTCTTTGATAAGGCGACCCATAGGGTAGAAATCCCCGAACTAACCGAAATCGGCACGGTGCTAACCACCGTCACTGCGCGGGATGCCGATACGAGTGGCGTGCGCTATTCCATCATTGGCGGCAGGAACGCAAATCTCTTTGCCATCAATGAGACCACCGGCGCGATTACACTAAAAGGCTTCTTGGATTTT
Organism: uncultured Alphaproteobacteria bacterium; assembly: GCA_958431225.1. Lineage (GTDB taxonomy): Bacteria > Pseudomonadota > Alphaproteobacteria > Puniceispirillales > UBA1172 > UBA12202. Next base: position 1,681,588 of record OY288107.1, read on the forward strand.
GAAACCGCGGAATCGCATCGCTTAGTAGTGCAAGCAAGCGATGGCGTCAGCACCGATACTATCAATGTGATAATTGGTGTCGTTGATGAAATGGATTGCGCGTGCCTAGACATCGCCGCCAACACCGAAGAAATTGCCGCAGGCACCGTCCTAACCGCGAGCATCACCCATGACGACCCCAACGGCTATGAGGGCGGCAAAGCCCCCGAAAGCGGCTGGGTATGGTTCTACCAAAGCAAGCCCGACCAAGAAATCGGCGATGGCACTTCCACTTACACCGTAAGGGAAGAGGACAGCGGCGAGCAAATTTGCGTCCGCATCACCTACATGGACGGCAACGGACGCCCAGAAATCGTGCAAGCACGGCTAGAAGAAGCCGTCCAACGTGTCGTCATAAAACCCGATGCAGAAGACGCCGACAAAGACAAAACCTACACCGCCGAAGCCGATAAAGCGACAAAAGTGGAAGCCGGCACAGGCGCCGACCATGTGCGCGATGGCAACCGCAATGACGTCATAGATGGCGGCAAGGGCGATGATGAAATTGACCTAAGCGCCAGCAAGGAAGACAATGATGTGGTCATCTACGGCATCGGCAATCAAATGGCAAGCGACGGCGCTGACAGCATCACCAGCTTCGTGCGCGGACGCGATAAGTTCGTATTCCAACTAAAACAAAGCGACATTGACGCCGGCGACATAGACCTGAGCGCAGATGACGGCTATGAAGGCTTTATCAATTACGTAACCAAAGGCACAGAAGATCTCATAGACGATCAATTCTGGGTAAATTTCAATTTTAGCATTGGTGAAAATGGCGTACAAATGGACGGCATTTCATTCCATTTCAAAGACAGCACCTTCTTCAGCGGCGGACGCATATCCATGCCCATAGTCAGCATAGAATTCGCCGACCCCCTCTCAGTGGATGAGGTTAGAGAGGCATACAGCGGCAGAGATAAATCAACACCGCTAGTGAAACAAGGGCTATTGAGCGATTTTGATTACCTTGACGATTTCCTAGGCGGCGATGGTGCCGTGGGCTTTGATATTATCTAGGGACGGCGCGGCGGCGTGGGCGCGAATTTAGTCTCGCGCATCATTTAGATACAAACACAAAACACACCCCACCAGCGCGGCGGCGAGGAATAGCGTGTAGCTACTAACAAAACTGCCGGTTGCGGTTTTGAGCGCACCGCCGGCGACATTCCCCAACGCCGCACCAACCCCAAGCCCAACATTGCCTAAACCAAAGATACGCGAAGCGCGCGCGCCGGAAAAATTGCGCGCAATAAACGCCGGAACAAGCCCAAAAATCGGATAAAACGCCATACCAAAGCAAATAGCAATCAGCCAAATCCAATAACCCTGCGCCAAGCCAACAATCAGCATGAGAGTAGAAATAAGAAGCAAAATGAGACTAATCATAAGCGACCAACGAATGGTAATCCTATCCCCCAACCAACCCATAAGAAACCCGCTAAACATCCCAACAACACCAATAATTTTCCAAGCCGTAGCCGTTTCCACCACACGATAACCATATTCCGCGACCAAAAACGAGGAAAAATAATTCTGAAACGGCACACAAGCAAACCCATGAAAAAACATACTAATTATAACAAGTATAGCAAGCCGCCGCGGGGCGTTAAGGGACGGCGCGGCGGCGTGGGCGCGAACTGAGGACGGCGCGGTGGCGTGGGCGCGAACTGAGGACGGCGCGGCGGCGTGGGCGCGAACTGAGGGCGGCGCGGTGGCGTGGGCGCGAACTGAGGGCGGCGCGGCGGCGTGGGCGCGAACTAAAGGGCGAGAGGCAACAGAATTTTCCACAGCCCGCAACCCTGACCGCGCCCGCACCTGCCGCCACCAAGCAAGGCACGAGGCGCGAACGCCTACCTATTTTGCAGATGCTTCCCTCTTTGGCGGGGTATTTTTTCTTTGGCTGGGGGTATGTGGTTTATTTGGCCTTTATTGTCCAATGGGTGCGCAATGCCGGAGGGACGCCGCTTTTGATATCTACGAAATGGTCCATTCTCGGTGTGGGGGTTATTTTAAGCGCATTTCTGTGGCGGGGGCTATTAGCAAAACACAAGAATGGCATACCACTTGCCGTGGCGACGATGGCAACCGCATTTGCGGCGGTTTTGCCGCTGATAACGGATACAACGAAAATTGCCGTGGAAGATATGAAGCGTATTGGATGAAAACCCGTGAAAAACCTGCTATTCAGGGGGGGAATCGTCAAAACGTTTATCGAGAATGCGGTGCGATTCGCCCTCAAGGTCGTCATATTGATGGCTCCGCACCGACCAAATAAACGCCAATAATCCTAATAATCCCAAGAATAATGATATAGGAATTAGTGCTAACAGAACATTCATGGCTTTGCCCTCCCCCCCATATTATTCCCCCCCAAATTCCAAAACCGCACCGCATTCAACACCACCGTCAGCGACGATAGTGACATCGCAATCGCCGCCATCAACGGCGTGGCTAACCCGGCAAATGCCAATGGCACGGCTATCATATTGTAAAGCGCGGCTAGGGCGAAATTTTGTAATACCCGACTTTTGGCTTGGCGGGCTACCGTTAGCACATCGGGGAGGGCTTTTAACTGCGCCCCGCCGGCACCTGCACCTGCACCTGCACCCGCCCCGCCGGCACCTGCACCTGATAACAGAATCACATCTGCGGTCGCGCGCGTGGCGTCTAGTGCCGATGCCGGTGCAATCGCCGCATCCGCCGCCGCCAACGCACCCGCATCATTCAACCCATCGCCAACCATCAAAACCACCCGCCCCTCCGCCTTGCAAGCGTCAATCACCGCCAATTTTTCCGCCGGATTCTTGCCCCCATAAAACGCCTTGAACCCCAGCCGTTCTGCCATGCGCGCAACCGCATCCGTATGGTCGCCACTCAACAAAATGCGGGGGATGCCTAGCGCATCAAGGCGCGCCAACATCGCGGGCACTTCAGGGCGCACGGATTCTTCAAAATATAGCCACTTTACCCCCCTATCACCCCAACGAAAGCCTAGATAGCGGTCGCTTTCTTGGGGTGATTCTAGCCATTCGGCTTTGCCTAAACGCACCGCACTGCCTTTGTAAGTGCCGCCAATACCGCACCCGGCTACCTCCGCTAGATTTTTGAGCGTGGCGATTTTACCCGCCGGAATGACCGCATTGAGATTTTGCGCCAAAACATGCCTTGACCCCCGCGCCAACGCCCGCAAAATCGCCAATTCTTCAGGCGACCAATCATCCAAATTTGATGGCTTAAACGCACCACTCGTGAGCACCCCCGTTTTGTCAAAAATGATGCAATCTACCGCCGCTATGCGCTCCAAAGCGGTGGCGTTTTTTATCAATGCACCACGCGAAAATAAACGCGCACTCGCCGACACCATCACCGCCGGAACCGCTAAACCCAACGCGCACGGACAGGTGATAATCAACACCGCAATCGCTATCGTCAAAGCCGTATAGACCCCCGCCCCTAACCACAACCACAGGCAAAACGCCAACAACGCCAAACAATGCACCAGCGGGGCGTAAATCGCCGCTGCCCTGTCGGCTAAAGCGGTATAGTGATGGCGCCCACGTTCTGCTACCTCAACCAAATCAATGAAACGGCGCAAGGTGCTGTTATGTGCGGTTTTGCTGATTTTTACTTCAAGAACGCCGTTCAAACACAGCTCGCCCGCAAAAACCTCCGCCCCCACATCCAACGCCACCGGCATGGCTTCGCCCGTGAGGAACGACCGGTCAGCATCGGCTTGCCCTTTGACGATGACACCATCCGCAGGAATGCGCTCACCCGCCCGCACTAACACCAACATCCCCGGGCGCAACGCATTGATGGAAATTTCGCGCAGATTGCCTCTATGTTTATGCGTGGCGGTGGGGGTTTGCATTTTTGCTAAATGCGCGGCGGCAGAACGCGCTTTCTGGCGGGCTTGCATATCCAAATACCGCCCCAATAACAGAAAAAACGTCAATGCCAGTGCCGCATCAAAATAAGCATGTTGCCCCCCCGCTAGTGATTCATAAAGCGATAATCCCGCCGCTAAAATAATCGCCAAGGCTATCGGCACATCCATATTCAAACGCATCCGCATCACCGCACGCCACGCATTGACATAAAAAACCGCCGACGCATAGACCAAAATCGGCAAGCCTATCAAAGCCGAAACTAAATGCAGAAATTGCCGTGTCGCCGCATCCGCACCCGCCCACACCGCGACCGATAGCAACATCACATTCATCATACCGAACCCCGCTACCGCTAGGCGAATCAGAAGCGGGTTGGTTTTATCAGTGGCGGTGATTTGTTCAAAATCTAATGCCTCGGCGGGGAAGCCTAGCGCATCTAGTGCCGCAACCACCGCCCCTGCCTTGACCCCATCTGCCGCCGTCACCCGCAATTCTTTGCGCGATAAATTGACCCGCGCCGCCACCACACCCGTCAGGGCGCCGATATGCTGTTCAATCTTGACCATGCACCCCGCACAATGCATAGACGGCACGTGAAATATATGCGTGGCTGTCATGGAATTACCTATGGAATTACCTGTGGAATCACCTGTGGAATCGCCTGTGGAATTACTAGGCGATGGCGTTGCGAAAATGCTGTGCCATCGGCTGCCTCTGCATCGACGAAAATGACCTTACTGCCCGCGCGCAATGCTAGAACTACCTCATAATGCCCCCCTGTATTTATGGGATGCACCACCGCATCTTCGCGCGCACTAGTCGCACTGCCTACGCGCAAACGCAATGCACGTGGCACCACCGCAACCCCCGCATCATCAACCAACTCCACCACCAACCGCCCCTGTTCATAGCGCACATGTTCATAACGCACATGGCTGTGCCAACCAAGGCGGGCTTGGGCTTGGCGTTTGGCATCAAATTGCTGGCTAGCGACATAGGTGTTGGCGACCTCAAGCCCGGGGAAACTGCCTAGGGCAAAAAAAACTAGCGCCAAATTTGCCGTGATAATGACACCGAACGCACCCAATATGATGCACAAAAAATGCTTGCCGGTGAATTGCCGTTTCGTCATGGGGTGTTTCATGGGGTGTTTCATGGCGCATCTCCGTTGAAAATGGTGGCGACGTGCTGTCGGCGCGCACCATCGGGGGTGGCTATCCAGAAACGGAACGCCGTGCTGGCACTAGTCGCAGGAACACTACCCGCAGGGGCGGATACATAAACGCGCACGAAATGCGTGCTATCCGCCGCCACCCGCACAAACGCATCATCCTGCCCACCCAAATGCAAGCGCAGTTGCGGGGCGGTGCTGTCAATGCCTAGTTTCAATTCTTGGGTCGCGTAGGTCTTATTGCGTACACGCAGCTCATAAATGTTGCGAATCGTGCCATCGCTCAAAGTGACAAAAACGGGATTCCGCACCGGTGCCACCGTCAATTCCACCTCCGCCCGCACGAATAGCCCATAAACCAACCCCACACCAATCAACATCCATAAAAACGTATAAAGCAGCGTCCGCGGGCGGAAAATATGCAACCACGGGGTGCGCGGTTTACCCCCGGCTTGTTCGTGCGCCTCATCCGCAAGTGCCATGTAATCAATCAGCCCCCGCGGCTTGCCAATGCGCGCCATCACATCATCACACGCATCAATACATAGCGCACAGCTAATACATTCCAACTGCTGACCATCACGAATATCAATCCCCATCGGGCAGACATTGACGCAAGCATGGCAATCAATGCAATCGCCATAACTGCCCTTGGCTAATTGGGCTTGATGTTTAGCACGCGGCTCGCCCCGCCAGAACCGATAGCCGATGGTGAGCGTATCCTCATCCATCATCGCCGCTTGGATGCGCGGCCACGGACACATATAGATGCAGACTTGCTCGCGCATGAAACCGCCAAAAATAAAGGTCGTCGCCGTCAAAATAGCAATGGAAATCCACGCAATCGCCGGGGCTGTGCCGTCCCATAGCGATACGGCTAGGCTTGGCGCATCGGCGAAATAAAACACCCACGCCCCGCCCGTCAGCACGCCAATCACCAACCACACCGCCCATTTTACTAGGCGCAAAGCAATTTTCCCCGCATCCCATTTACGCTTCCATAGGCGCACACGCGCATTGCGGTCGCCCTCAATCCAGCGTTCCACCAAAATGAATAAATCGGTCCAAACCGTCTGCGGACACGTATAACCACACCACACCCGCCCCAAAGCCGAGGTGAATAAAAACAACCCAATCCCCGCCATAATCAACAACCCACCGACAAAGTAAAACTCGTGGGGCCAGATTTCAATCCAGAACATATAGAAACGCCGATGCGCCACATCTACCAACACCGCTTGGTCAGGCAACCCCGCCCCACGTTCAAAACGAAGCCACGGGGTCAGATAATACACCCCCAGCGTCAGCAACATAATCCACCATTTCAGATTGCGAAAACGCCCTTTAACACGGCGCGGGAAAATCGGCTCACGCGCCACATATAAAGCCGAAGACGAGGGATGCTGTGCCATGGTTGATGCGCTCTATTCTCCGCCCCCAAGTTGATGGACGAAATAAGCCACTTGGCGTAATTGCGCTTCGGATAGAATATGTTGCCAGGCGGGCATTTTGCCTTGGCGTCCTTCGGTGATGCTGGCGCGCACGTCGCTTTGGGATTTGCCGTAAAGCCAGATACTATCGGTGAGGTCGGGCGCGCCTAATGCGCGGTCGCCTTTGCCATCAGCGCCATGACAGGCCGCGCAATTATCCGCAAAGACACTAGCACCGCTACCAACAAAAGACGGATTATGCCCCGCACCCGATAGCGACAACGTATAATGCAACACCGAAGTCATCTCATCATCGCTCAAAAATTCGCCAAAAGCCGACATTTCCGCAAAGCGCGTATTGATATCATCTTCCGCGCCGATGCCGTGGCGGATGCTTTGATAAATCGCCTCAATATCACCCCCCCAGAGCCAATCATCATCCAGCAAATTCGGATAGCCCTTGGCCCCTTCAGCGCCTTCCCCGTGGCATTGCGCGCACGCCGTTTTGAACACCGCCGCCCCGCCGGCACTAGCATAATGCGCGAGGTCGGGATTGGCTTGAATTTCGGTCAAGGGGATGGCTATTAATGCTTCATCAAGGGGGGCATTGCGTGCGGCAAAATGCGCTAAATCTTCCTCAAGGGCAAGGCGCGAGGAATAGCCCGCCGTTCCTTGGGTGGCACTAGTCAATAACGGCACCGACGGATAGACCACCATATAGCCAATCCCCCAGATAATCGTCGCATAAAATGTCCAAAGCCACCAGCGTGGTAGCGGATTATTGAGCTCTTTAATGCCGTCCCAATTATGTCCGGTGGTTCCCACCTTATTGGCTTTTGGGGCGGGTTTATTTGGTTTTTTTCGCGGATTCATAGGCGTCTCCATTATCGGCTTGAGGGGCGGACTCATCGCGGAGGGGCATCGCCGCCATCTCAGCATGGTGTTTGGCACTGCCCGGGCGGAACACGAAAGCAATCACCCCCAGAAAAAACACCACCAGCATCAATAGCCCCCAACTATCAGCAAATTCGCGCAATAAATCATAAGTTGTCATCGCCCGCCTCCCCTTAACGTTCCGCATCAGGCACGAAGGTTGAAAAATCCACCAAAGTGCCAAGCATCTGCAAATACGCCACCAACGCATCCATCTCGGTGATGCGTGGCGTGGCATCAAAATTGCGGATGCTGATATTTTCATAGCGCGCCGTCAGCCCCTCTATACCATCGGCATAAGGGTCTAATTGTGCCAATAAATCCGCCTCGGCATTGGCAATCATCGCATCGCTATACGGCACACCGACTAAGCGATGCGTTTTTAGCAAGGCTTCAATATCGCTATAATCAAGTTCGGTTTGCGACAGGAACGCATATTTTGGCATAATGCTTTCAGGCACGACGCTTTGGGGGTTTTCCAAATGCACCACGTGCCATTCATCCGAATAACGCCCGCCAACCCGTGCTAGATCAGGTCCGGTGCGCTTTGACCCCCATTGAAACGGGTGGTCATACATGGATTCCGCCGCAAGGCTATAATGTCCGTAACGTTCAATTTCATCGCGCAAGGGGCGAATCTGTTGGCTGTGGCAGGTATAACAGCCCTCGCGGATATAAATATCGCGCCCTTTTAATTCAAGGGGCGTATAGGGGCGCATGCCTTTGACTTTCTCAATGGTGTTTTCTAGGTAAAATAATGGTGCGATTTCAACAATGCCGCCGATGCTCACCACCACCAGACTCGCAATCAGCAACAGCGTGGCGTTTTTTTCGAGAATCTTATGTCGGTCAAGAAATGCCATAGTGCTATCCTTTAATCAGTGCCGGTTGCAGAGATGCGGATTTTTTCTTGCCACTGCTGACCGTTTTCCACAGATTGACCGCCATCAACACCGCCCCTGCCAAATAAAGCACCCCGCCAAACCCGCGCACTAGATAGAGCAGGTATTTCGCGCGCACAGTGTCGGCAAAGGAATTGACTAAAAAGCCTTGGCTATCCACCTCGCGCCACATCAACCCTTCCATAATCCCGGTCACCCACATAGAGGCGGCGTAAAGCACGATGCCTATGGTCGCTAGCCAAAAATGCCAACTAACCAAGCGCGCCGAATAAAGCCCTTCACGTTGCCACAGACGCGGGACGAGAAAATACAGCACAGCAAAAGTAATCATCCCATTCCACCCAAGTGCCCCCGAATGCACATGACCTATTGTCCAGTCGGTATAATGGCTGAGGGAATTGACGGCTTTGATGGACATGACCGGACCTTCAAAAGTGGACATCCCATAAAAAGCCAGTGCCAGCACCATCATGCGCAATACCGGGTCGGTGCGTAATTTATCCCACGCCCCCGATAGCGTCATCAGCCCATTGATCATCCCGCCCCAAGACGGCATCCACAACATCACCGAAAACACCATACCCAAAGTCTGCGCCCAATCGGGGAGGGCGGTGTAGTGGAGATGGTGCGGGCCCGCCCAGATATAGAGAAAAATCAACGCCCAAAAATGAATGATGGATAATTTATAACTATAAATGGGGCGATTGACTTGTTTAGGCACAAAATAATACATCATCCCCAAAAACCCAGCAGTGAGAAAGAATCCCACCGCATTATGCCCATACCACCATTGGGTCAGCGCATCTTGGACGCCAGCAAATAACTGCACCGATTTTGACCCGTAAATAGACACAGGGATTGAGATATTATTGACCAAATGCAGCATCGCCACGGTGATGATAAAGCTCAAATAAAACCAATTTGCCACATAGATATGGGGTTCGCGGCGTTTCATGAGCGTGCCAAAGAACACTGCCAAATACGCCACCCACACCATCGTCAGCCAAATATCGGTATACCATTCGGGTTCGGCATATTCTTTGGATTGCGTTGCCCCTAGCACATAGCCTGTCGCCGCCATGACGATAAAAATCTGATAGCCCCAAAACACAAACCACGCCAGATTCCCGCCCCAGAGCCGCGCCGCAGAAGTGCGCTGAACCACATAAAACGACGAGCAAATCAGCGCATTGCCGCCAAAAGCAAAAATCACTGCCGAAGTATGCAAAGGACGCAACCGCCCAAAACTCGTATAAGATAGATTCAAATTGAGTTCAGGAAATACCAACTGAAACGCGATGACAACACCAACCGCAAACCCCACCAACCCCCAGAATGCCGTAGCAATAACGCCCGCGCGTACCACATCATCCATATAAGTTTTGGCAAGTGTTCGGGGCAGGGCGGCGGGTGCGACCTCAAGGCTACGCCAAATCAGCGTCGCCGCCCCCGCCAAAACCAAAACCAACATAGCGGTCTGATAAGCCAAATCCTCCCCGTGCATCAAACACCACCCAGCGAGAAGCACCCCCAAAACCAAAACCACATTCAGCAAAGTCTTATCCAAAAAGCCCTCCTTTGAAAAGGCATGATAGGCTATCCTAAAAGATGATAGCGCAAACAACCGCATCAACCAAGAACAAAATTGTCGCAGGGGAAAATTCTACGCTATCAACAAAATGCGGGTAAAAAGCGGCACAGCGTTCGGTGGCGCGGCACCACGTTCCGCACCAAAACATCCCATTCTGCACCTACCCCCAACACAAGCACCAAAAAACCGCACCGCCGCGTTCGGCGGCACACCGAATGATTTGTTGCTTTAGGTTGCCATCGGATTGTGTATTGTGCCATCCCAGTTTAGTAATGTACGTTGCAGAATGCGTTCATCATTCTCCGACGTTCCTATTTCATCCCTTCCGCCACCTCATTGGGGCGCAGTGTGGCGGAAGGGTTGAAATAGGGGCATCGAAGAATGATGGGCGCATGGCAGTAATGAAGCCTTTTGCGAAGTCTTGGCGATTTTTTCGTTATTGTTACGGGCGCTTACCTCAATTGCCCCACCATATAATACCAAAGGCTAGTTTTTGTTGCAAATGCTGTGTGCTTGTTCTAGGTTGTGAAAGATGTGCTATTGTTAATTAATTGGGAAGATTAAATCGTGCCAAATTTGCTCAATAAGCGACTTGATGCGCATAAAAATCGCACCTCAGCGGGCTTTACTGCGGGGGTATGGACGCTTTCGGGTGTTGTGCTGGCTGCTTGTGGTCTTTTTGATGATGACGATGGGGGCGGTCATGCGCTCCATGTGCAACGCAGCCCGGTTCAGGGGGCGCGTATTTATTTTGATATGAACAATGATGGCGTCATTGATGCCACTGATGAGGCGATGCAGGATGCGGTGTTTCCGCAAGGTTTCGTCACCGATGCCGCTGGGCGGGCGCACAATATCCCGGCGGTTTTCCAAGACCTCCCATTCAAGGCAGTGCTTGACGGCGCCATTGATGCCGATACCGGCGCGCCATTAAGCGGTGCGCTTCACTCCATCCCCGATGCCAATGGCGCGCACCGCCTAACCTCGCCGATTACCGATTTGCTCGCCGATGACAGCAAAACCCCCGAGGAAGTGGCGCGCGCATTATTGCCCCACGCCGATAACGCAGAAATCACGCGCATATTGGAGGCGATTAACGACCCAAGAAACTATCTAGGCGGGGATGATGGCGTTGAGGGTTTTGCGTTCTTTTTGGCGACAGAGACAGAGGCAGGGCGCACCCCCGCCCCCACGGATAGCGCAGTGCAGAGCAAAGCGGCGCAATATCTGACCGACAGCCCCACCGACACGCTCATCGTTGTCAATGAAGATGCCGATGCCGACCCGGCTTTCATTGATTTGCCAGCAAAAACCATAGGCGCGCATGATTCCTATGTAGCAACGATTCAGGCGGTGAGCCATGCGGGTGGCGTGAACTATCGCTTTGTTGATGCTAATGGCACCCCCGCAGATATCAGCGATTTTAGCATTAATGCGCAGGGCGTTATCTCATTTGTCGGCGAGAATCCAACCACGGCAACCCTACATATTGAGGTCAGCAACGGCGATGAGGCAGAAACCGAAATCGTGCGGATTGAGGTCACGGTCGCACCCGCCCCAACTGTGGACGAACTCCCCGCCGGTGATGAGACTGCCACGATTATGGAAAATGTTGAGGGTGCGGCGGGTGATGGCACGGCTTTGATTACCGGCATCACAACATCCGCGACAAATCCCTCATGGGAGATTAGCGAGGCTAACCCTGCGGGGTTGAGCGCCATTATGGACAAATTTGAAATTGTATCTGGCAGTGGCATCACCTTCAATCTAGTGCTGAAAGCTGGCGCAAGCCTAGATTATGAAACGATTCCCGGTGGCGTGTTGAATCTGCACCTGTGGGCGCAAGAAAACGGCGTCCGTTCTAACCCACTAGCATTACGGATTCAGGTTGAAAATGACCCAGACGAGGTAGGCTTTAGCGGTAGTTTTACTGGCATCGTGACAGAAGACGGCAATGGCATCGCGCGCGGGAGGGTTAGCGTTGAAAATCAGGACAGCGCCACCGCTACCGCCACGGATGGCACTTACGGCACATTAGAATACACCGATGGACGCTGGATTTACACGCTAGACAACACCAATTCTGCGGTCAATGCGTTGCGCGCAGGCGAGGTTTTGATAGACACAGCAACAATAACCCTCAGCAGTGGCGAGAGCCAAAACATCGTCATCCGCATCAACGGCGCTGATGAGGATGTGCATTTCCTCAACGACACAGGCACCCGCACCGCCGATGCGCGCGTAGATGTTGAACTCGGCAACCCGGTGCTTGCGGGCGAGGATATTTTTGACGGCTTAACCCTAACCAACGCGACTTTAGCGGATATTGAGGTAAAATTTGCCGATACGGGGGAAAATTATAATTTATTCACCATAACTGACGCCGGGCTTCTAACTTTCACCGGCACCAATGAAGATGTCGCAAGTTTCGGCAACGGCATCACGCTAAATCTACAAATCACCGCCCCAACTTTAACCACGGCAACGCTTCCATTCGCTTTGCAGGTCAATGTCATCAATGCGGTTGATGATGGGCGCGTCGCCTATGAAATTGTCGGCGATGTCGCGGTAGGGCAGCTCCTCAGGGTACAGGAGGTGCAAGGCTCAACCGACCCCGATGGCGTTGTCGGCGATGTCAGCTTCCAATGGTTTAGAGGCGATGAAAACGCCCCCACCTTACTCCGCACCGGCGAAACATACCGCGTCACCCAAGCCGATATAGATTCCGGCGACAGCATCGGCGTTTTCGCCATCTACACCGATGGCTCCGGCACGACCTACACGCACAGGGATAATGACGTTGCAACAACCATCACCGCCTTTGCCACCCCGGTGAAATTCACCAGCCCCGCCATCAACGCCCGCACGATAGACCTAAATGAAAACACTGGCGCAACTAGCACGGTGCATTTTGCTGTGGCGGCGACCTCTTCGGATAATTCTGGTCCTGTTGATATTGCTACCTATATGTTTATTGATGACACAGACACAGCAACGACAAGCTATAGGGGCTTTACGATTAATCCGAGTTCGGGGGCAATCACGCTCACAGGTTCATTGGATTTTGAAGACACACATAGAGATGGTAGCACCATAAACCTGCGCGTCCGTGCCACCGATGACAATGCCGAAACTGCGGATATCACCCTGACCGTCAATCTCAGTGATGTGAACGAACACGCCCCAGTATTTGCCACGAACGCTGACGATTCCGCCCTGACTGACGGCACGGAGGAAATTGCTGAGGATGTCGCAAATGGCCATAGGGTTGGGCTATTCCGTGCAACAGATGCGGATGGCACGAATAATGATGTTACCTACAGTTTGGACGATGGCGGTGTTGGCGTGTTTGGTATTCGTGCGGTGGCAGGCACTGATAATTGGGAAATTTATGTGGCTGACAATACTAATTTGGATTTTGATGGAAGCACCAAAAGCTACACCATAAGGATTACGGCTTCCGATAGCGACCCTGATAGCGTTATGTCCTCCCCGCCCGAGGCGGTCACCATCACGCTCAGCGATGTCAATGATATCGTGCCCACCTATACGACATCTGGCACAGCTTCGGTTAGGACTACATCTGACCCGGCCGTTGATCCTCTAACTAGCGACACTGCTACGGGGTATAGCATCACCATCATCGATGCGGACACGAACAACCAATTCGCTGGCAATTTTGACTTAAACGACAACCGCTTTGCTTTCCAAGAAACATCTGCTGGCAATGGCGTTTGGGAATTGGTGCTTTTAGCCAATCAAGACATCACCGAGGCAGCTGCTACCACCATCACGCTCACCTATCAAGTGCATGACGGCGACAACACTGCCGCAACGCCCGGCTCGGTTGATATTAATGTTGTGGAATCTTCGGTCAGTTTCAATGCAGGTATGGGAACGCAAACCATTCGGGAGAATGAATATGATACCGCCAATGCTGCCCCTATAACGCTTGCTACGACGACGCCTGTGGCGACGGTTGCGGCGACTAGTATCACGCCTTCGGCAGTTGTGCGTTATGCTATTACTGGCGGTGCGGATATGGCGTTCTTTACTATCGCCGATTCTAGTAGTGGGGCGATCAGCCTTGTTAATCCGTTGCCTCTTAATTATGAAATGAAGGACAGCTATGAGGTGGTGGTTACTGCCACTGATTCGATAACTACCAACACGGCGATTGCGCACATCACCATTGAGGTCATCAACAACCAAGAGGGCGATGGCACTTATGTTATTGAGGGCAATGTTGCGGCGGGCGGTCGTTTGAATGCGGTTGTCACCGACCCTGACGGCACAGAAAGCATTACTTATGAATGGTATAGTTTGGATGCGTTGGGGGCAGATCGTCAAACCCTCGGTGCCACGCAAAGCATAACGCTTGATCAGGATGCAGATTTGACCCGCAGCTATCATGTTGAGATTACGCACACTGATAATCTCGACGATGCGCATACGGAAACGCTACAAGCCTCGGCGGTGCAGTTTGGTGAAGATTCCTACTCGCTTGATATTTTTGAAGGCGAGAATAACCCTCTCCCCGATATAGATGCAACTTTGACTGGGGCGACGCTGACCTACGCATTTTTGACGAATCCCGCCACTGGTGCGACTTCACAAACCTCCGGTATTTTCACGATTGATGCGGGCTCAGGTGCGATTTCCCTCACAGATTCATCGGCAGCCCCGCTAGATTATGAAACCGCGCAAACACATAACCTAACCGTGCGCGCGACCGAAACTGGTGGCAATCAAGCCTCTGGCGATGTGGAGGTGACTATCAACGTGCGGGATTTAAATGAACACGCCCCGGAAATTGTGGGCGGGGCGACTGCCACCGCCTCAATTAGCGAGGATGCGGGGCTTAATGCTATGGTCACGGATGTTGACGCTAGCGATGATGACCCAACGAACACGCTCAGATATGAAATCACAAGTGGCAATATAGGCGATGTATTTACCATTGACCCGACCTCTGGCGTAATCACGGTCAATGGCGCACTAAACCGCGAGACGACCGCTTCATACGACCTAGTGGTCACGGTGACCGATGACGGCGTGGATGACAATAACATGCCCGACCCGAAAACCGCCACGCAAACCATCACGGTTGCCATTGGTGATGTCAATGACAGCGATCCCACCTGGACTACAGGTAACGCCCCGAATTTTGCCGAGAGAGTAGCGGTTGCTAGCGACACGCCAACAGGCTTTTCCATCACGCTTTCCGATGATGATACGGATGCGGTTAATGAGCACAATGTTATGGTTGTAGGCACGCACGCCAGCCGATTCAAATTTATAGAAGATGGCACTACGGCTAATCAGTGGAATTTGGTTCTCATTGCCGGGCAGGAAGTGGATAGGGAAACAGATGGCGATTCGCTGACGATTGAATATCAAATTCTGGATGGCACCAGATTTACGTCTTCACCACCCAGCACTGTTGACATTACGATAGACGACATCAACGATAATGGGCCGACGGTGACGGTTGCTCAGACGGTCGCTGGCACTAATGGCATGATTGATGAACGCATTTCCGGCAATACGGCGGCGATAGTTGCTACTGGCATCACCATTACGCTTGCTGATGCTGATGCCACTTCGGCGCGTCAAAGCATCACGCCGTCCTCTACGCCCAAGCCGCAATTCAAGGTTTATAATGACGACGACCCGAGGACGGAAAATACGGATTTTGAGGTTGTGGATGATGGCGGCAACTGGGTGCTACGACTAAAGGCTGGGGAGGCGTTAGATCACACCGCATCGCCGCTTAGTCTCAAAATCGGAGTGAGTGATGGGGCGCATGATGAATACATAACGCCTACTGCGTTCACCCTCACCGTCAATAATTTGCAGGAAGGCCCGGCAGTTTTTGAAGTCAACCCCACGCAAGCCAATGAAAAAATACTCGAGGTGGAAGTCGCAACGCCAGACCCTGACGGCTTGGATGGCATGTTTAGTTTTCAGTGGTTCACAACAACCGATAATGGCATCACCCAAACCGATATTGATGGTGAGGTTGGGCGCACATTTGATACCACAGATCGCACAGACCCAGAAGACACGGTTTATGGTGTGCGGATTGAATATACCGATCATGCTGGCACGACATACTCTAAGGCTAATGGCAATGCGCCTTTCGCTGTCAATACGACATTGCGATTTACGTCTAGCTATTCCATCACGCTTACCGATGGTGATGCCAGCCCGACATTGCCGACATTCGCGCTAGAACTCAATAACGTTGCGGTTACGATGGGTGCTAAATATACATTTGCGACTAATGGCGACCCCCATAATTTTTTCACACTTTCGGAAGCGGGTGTATTAACTCTCAATTCTGCTGTAGATTTTGACACTGCCACAGACGCACAAAAATCGTTTAACTTGCTCATAGTGGCAACGGCGATGGGCGGTGAAACTGCACTTGCGATGATTCCTGTCAGCGTGATGGATGCCAATGACAGCGACCCAAGCATCACCGCCGCCGATGACTCGCTAGACGCAATGGGGGTTTTGGTGGATGATGTCGTGGATAGCGACCCGGGCGTTAGTTTCAAAATTATGGATGCTGATAGCAATGCTGAGAACACATTTGACAGCGCAATCACTAGCACGACCCACCCATCTCTCGAAGACAGATTCACGCTCATATTTGACACGTCCGACCCGAAAGCGAAAACGGCAAAACTCGCACTGAAACCCAACATGAAAATTGACCGTGAAGAACTAGGCAACACCGACACCATCAGCCTAAATGTCAAAGTAAAAGATGGTCAGGCAACCAGCACGGATGGTGTAGCTGTTACTATCACCTTCACCGATATCAACGACAACGCCCCCACGATGACCATAAACGGCACAGCCTCGCTTACTGAGGAGATGGCAGGGATTGCTGGCGGCACGAAAACAGGTTTTTCCATCACGCTTGCCGATAAAGATTCGGATGCGGTTAATCAGCACGATATTAGAGTTACAGGTGATCTCGCCAGCCGCTTCGGTTTTGTCAAAGATGGCACTACTCCTAACCAGTGGAATTTGGTTCTCCTTGAAGGGAAGAAAGTTGATAGGGACCCCGGCGGGGACGGCGCATCACTCACGATTGCATACACAATTAAGGATGGCGATGGCACCCACCCGCCTATAACCGACTCTGTTACCGTTAATATAATTGATACCAACGACAACCCGCCAAAATTCGCACAAAGCACATACACGCTTAGCGTAAGGGAAGATGCAGGTCTAGATGATAAAATCGGGGCGCCAATCACGGCAATGGACCCTGACGTCGGCACGTTGTACTACAGCATCTATAATGATCCTGATGCTTTGTTTGAGGTTGATAATAATGGGCAAATCACCGTTAGTGGTTATTTTGATTATGAGACTACTAAATCTTATACACTGACCCTTGAAGCCGATGATGGCGACAATACCCCCGCCACCGCAACCCTCACCATCAACGTTGTAGATACCAACGACAATCAACCAACTCTGACGATTGTTGGCACGGGTACGTTGCAAGAGCTACCCGCCTCCACCACGGCAACCGATACGGGCATCAGTTTTACGATTGATGATGCTGATAAAACAGCTGGTGTTAATACTGCTGTGACCGAATCTTTCTTCGCGGTTGACGATGATCGTTTTGATGTTGTTTCTGATGGTAGCGGCGGCTGGAAACTCGTGCTATTGGCGGGTAAGACGGTGACTTATGACCCTGACATCCCCGAAATCTATCCCCAAGTTGACATATATGATTGGAGTTCGTCGGGCGAAGCCGAAGACCCCATGATGGTCACCATCACCATTGCACCGCCGCCTAATCAAATCCCGGTCTTTGCTGATAATCCGTTGAGTTGGGGGGCGCTTGTCCACGGCGTTTTGCCTGAAGATACCTACGACGGCGACCACCTCGCTACCATCAATGCTTCTGACCCAGATGGCAATTATGGCAATGTGTTGGAATTCAGAATCGTCGGTGGCGATGGGACATTTTCCATCACTGACGATACGCTAATTCTCAATAAGCCTTTGGATTACGAAACCACACAGAGCTATCAATTAACGCTTCGCGTCCTAGATGATGATGGCGGTTTTTCCGACACCGACCCCATCACCATCAATATTGGCGATGTCAATGATAACGGGCCGACGGTGACGGTTGCGCAGGCGGTTGCTGGCACTGATGGGGCGATTGATGAACATGTTGCCGGCGAGACGGCGGCGATAGTTGCGACTGGAATCACCATCACGCTGGCTGACGCTGATACCATTGAGGCGCATAAAAGCATCGCACCGACCTCTTATTTCTCACCGCTATTCAGGGTTCTAAATGCCGCCGATAACACGCACAACACGGATTTTGCGGTTGTGTATGATAGCGGCAACTGGGTGCTACAATATACTGGCACAACATTATCTGCCGAATCTGGTGGCGCCACGATTACTCTCAAAATTGAAGTCAGTGATGATGAAAACATGCCCCCCGATGTGTCGGATGCCTTCACCCTCAACATCAATAATTTGGATGAGGGCGCGGCGACCTATATTGTTTCGGGCAATGTTGCGGCGGGGGCGGAACTCACGGCTATGCTGGCACCGAATGGCGCCGACCCTGATGGGCGTGTTGGTGATGCTACCTATCGTTGGTTTAGGAAATCTAGCACTGATGCCGACCCTAGCGCGCTTGATGCCCCTGATACGGCTAGTTTTAGCTGGCTTGCCCCGGCTTCCACAACGAATACCCATACGCTCGGCGCGCTTGTTGATGGGGCGGATTATGGTGTTGCTGTCCAATATCTAGATGGCTATGCCGATGGAAGTGTGCCAAAGGGCGCGGCGACGGTGGTGACGGCACTAGCCTTGGCGGTGGAATTTGCACAAACTGGCGGCTACACAGCGACAATTAACGAATCTGGCACTAGCCTTACGGCACTGGATATAGATGCGGTTTTGAACGACCCGAATATCACCGAAAATATAAGCTACGCCTTTGTCACTGATGCCGACACCGGCGCAACGGACACCGCCCATTTAGGCTTTACGATTGATGCAAGTGATGGCACGATTAGCTTTACCGGCACTGCTAGTACGGATTTGGATTTCGAATCTATCACCGAAAATCCCATCCCCTTAACCGTGCGCGCCACCCACGACAATGGCTATAACAGCATTCCGAATCCGTATGGCGATATTATGGTGGCTATTTCTGTGAATGATGTTAATGAATTTGCGCCGGTATTCGTCACGCCCACGATGGACACAAGCCTCATTGGCGACAGCAAAAATGTCGCTGAGGATGTTGCGGTGGATTATAGGGTTGGGCTATTCCGTGCGACAGATGCGGATGGTAGCAATAATATAGTTACCTACACGCTGGCGGGTGGCGGTGGTGTGTTTGATGTTCGTGCGGTGACGGGCAGCACCGATAATAATTGGGAAATTTATGTGACTGACACGTCCGCCTTGGATTTTGAATCAAGCACCAAAAGCTATGACCTAATCATCACGGCTTCGGATAGTGACCCCGATGCGCCTATGACGGAAACGAAACCGGTCCGCATCACGCTCACCGATGCCAACGACAATGCCCCGCAATATGTGAATGTTGATGACACGCCACTGACCACGACTGCGACTGTGGATGAGCGCACCTCTGACAATACAGCCCCGATAGATATTCTCACATTTAGATTTACCGATGCAGATACGGCTGGGGTTAATCCGACGATATTGGCGAGTCATTTTACGGTTCTTGATGCTAGCGATGTTGAAGATACACGCTTTGATGTTGTTGCCGATGGGCAGAACTGGAAACTTCAGCTGAAAGCCACGGCGGAACTGGATTTTGAGGCCACAGAAACGCTAGATTTGCGTATCAGCATGAACGACCAAACGCACATTGCCCGCAGTGATTTAATCACCCTCACTATCAATAATCTAGATGATGGTCCGGCGATTTATGCGATTGACCCTACGGCTTCGGCGACAGGGGGAAATATGCTAGCATTGGAGGTCAGCACGCCCGACCCTGATGGCGTTGATACCAATTTTCCTATCACTTATCAATGGTTCACCACCACCGATGACGGCACAACGAAAACGCCTCTTGCCACCGATGCCGATGGCGCTAGTTATACGCTCAAAATGGGTGATAGCACCACGCCGGACTATGGCGTCACCGTGCGTTACACCGACATTTCGGGCAAAAATGAGGTCGTTGATTCTGCCCTCATCACCCTGCATCCTTTGATTGCGACAGGTAGCGGGGCGGTTGAGGAAAATGACCAAGGCGCCGATACCGGCATCACGCTATCCGCAGGCAATGGCTACACGATAGGGGGCGATGCTGAATTCTCTGTTTTTGCCAAAGGTGGGGACAATGATGGGGAGGAGGATGAGCGCTTTGAGGTGGTTAATGAAGCTGGTGTATGGAAGTTAAAATTAAAATCAAATGTATCCTTAGACGCCGAACAAGCGACACGAATTAATTTAAGGATTGTGCATAACAATGGGGCGGTGGTGCCGGTGGATGTGCAGGTTGCTGTGGGGGATGTTAATGAACTTAACCCAGAGATTGCCCCCGAGACATTTCCCCCGCGCGATGGCGTCGTATTTTACGAGGATGTAGAAATTGGCACTGCCGTCCATGAGTTTGAAATCATTGATGATGCTACAGCGTTTGATGGGTTAAAAATCACCTTTGAAAGCACGAATAGAGATTTTAGTGAAGGCGACAGATTTACACTATCCAAAGAATTGCGGGTTGATGAGGAGACTGGCAAAAATAGGATATTTGCCAATCTTGAACTGGCACGAGAGCTAGATTATGATGAATATACACGCCTAGATGCGAGCTATTCGGAGACTGTCACCGTTAAAGTTACGGGTTCAAGTATGCTTCAAAATGGCACGTTGCGATCATCTGTTACTGATTTTACATTTAGCATTTATATTCTCAATATTAATGACACCGCCCCAGAATTGGAACTGCCCGATGGCACCGATTCTGCCGTGGCACAGCTTGACGAAAACACCGATGGCGCTAATGTTGCGCTCAATATCAATTTCAAAGCCAGCGACCTAGATGATTCATTTTCATTTGCTAATGCGCACCAAGGGCATAACCTACCCGATACCGAATTCACCTTCACCATCAGCGGCGACCAAGCCCATAGATTTGAAATTGTTGCCAACCACAATGAAATTTACAACTGGCAATTAAATCTCAAAAGCGGACATAGCCTAGATTATGAACGCGCCGCCACGCTCAATTTACAAATCACCGCCAGCGATGGCGTTAATACATCCGCGCCCATTTTTGTCACCATAAACGTAAATGACGACAACACCGAAACCAATATCCATAACCCCTATTTCATCGGTGGTGCTATTGCTTTGGACGTGTTTGAAGATATTGCCGTGGGCGTACGCATTGCTACACTGACCGCCCTAGATGGAGACGGCGACACCCTGACCTATGCCATCACTGCTGGCAATGAAAGGGGGCTATTTGCCATTGACGCCAACACCGGCGCGCTCACCATTGCCAAAACGCTGGATTACGAAACCGCTATAACCCACACCCTAACGGTGCAAGTTGCCGACAACAACGGCAAAACCGATAAGGCGGAAGTAGCGGTCAATGTGCTTGATGTCAGCCCCGAAACCCCCGCCCCAACCGACACCACCCCGAGTGTCAATGATATCATCCCCATTTTCACCCGCGCCATTGATAGCCCCATGCATGGCGTCATTGATGAAACCGGGGGCAGTGGCAACACCGAGGATGTCAGCACCGGCTATAAAATCCTTATTACCGATGCCGATAGCAATAATAACTTCACCTTTGACTTCAATGACAACCGCTTCAAATTTGCAGACCAAGGGGAGGGGATTTGGGAATTATTCCTCAAAGCCAACAATGCCGTGGATTACGATATGGCGGGGGGCGAATCCATCGCGCTTGATTTCCTTATCAATGACGGGGCTAATAATGCCGCACGGCGTGGGGCGGTCAATGTGAGGGTCAATGATATAGACGACCACGCCCCAAGCTTTACCATATCGGGGACGGGGCAGATTGATGAGCAAATTTCTACACAGCATGATGCGGTCTATGCGGGGATTACTTTTACCATCAGCGATATGGATACTGGCATAGATACGAATTCTACATTGCTATTTTCAATCAATCGCCCCTACTATGACCGCTTTGAGTTGGTGCGGGATGGAAACACCTTAAAACTTTACCTCAAAGCCGATGCGGTATTGGATTATGAAAGCGAAACGACCATTGACGGAATCCTCGCCACCATAAACCAGCACCCTTATAGCTATACGTCCCCCGCAGGTGCGGTGACGCTCCACGTCCAAAACAAAGACGAAGGCGATGCGGTCTATCAAATCAATGGTGCCTCTACCGCCATAGGCAGCATGCTCACTTTGCAACAAATTACCGATGACCCCGATGGCATCAAAGCGGGCACGCTCCGCTATCAATGGTTCACGACAACCGATGGCGGTGCGACCAAAAACGACATCGCCACCAACGCCAATGGCGCTAGCTATACATTACAAACAGGCGACAGCATCACCGCACTTTACGGCGTCACCATCAGCTATACCGACAATGCCGACACCCAAGAAAGCGTTGATGTGCTGTTCGGCTTGACGGCTTCGGCGCCGGTTGGGACGGTGACGGAAAATGACCGAGGCGCTGATACCGGCATCACCCTATCCTTTGACGGTAGATATAGCGGGATTAGTGGTGCTTCGTTTGTGATCACGGGACGCGATGGCGAGATAGATAATCGTTTTGAGGTGGTTAATGAATCTGGCGCATGGAAGTTAAAATTAAAAGCAACAAAATTCCTAGACGCCGAACAAGCCACAAAAATCAATCTAAACATTGCCCTCAATGATGTGTCGGTGGATGTGCAGATTGCCGTGAATAATGTAAATGACGTTCGCCCAGATTATACTGAGGATACATATCGGGGCAATGATTTTACCGACCATTTCACGCTTTACGAAGATGCCAAAATTGGCACTGTCATCCATGAATTTGAGATCACTGAAGATGTCGGAAGGGAAGGGTTTCATGTTTCCTTTGCTGATTCAGGTGGCATCCGTACCAGAGGCGATAAATTTATATTGTTTGAAGATATACGGATTGATGAGGAGACGGGCAGAGAACGGATATTCGTGCGGATTGAACTGGCACGAGAGCTAGATTATGAGGAATATACGCGCCTAAAACAGGATCATAGAGAGTCAGCGAGTATTGAGGTTTTAGGCTCATCTTTGGATGGCTTTGGTAATGTTAGACAAAGCACTGGAGAAATTGGTTTTGTCATCATAAATATCTTTAATGTCAATGACACGCCGCCGGAGTTAGAACTGCCCGATGGCACCAATTCCGCCATGGCACAGGTAGATGAAAACACCGATGGCGCCAATGTTGCGCTCAATATCATGTTCAAAGCCAGCGACCTAGATGATTCATTTTCAACGCTTCCGGCGCACAGACAACATAATAACCTCCCCTTCACCGAATACACCTTCACCATAAGCGGCGACCAAGCGCATAAATTTGAAGTAGTAGCAAGCGGTGATACGGATTACGCTTGGCAGTTAAATCTCAAAAGCGGACAAAGCCTAGATTATGAACGCGCCGCCACCCTAAACCTACAAATCACCGCCAGCGACGGCATCAACACATCCGCCCCCCTTGAAATCACCATAAACGTAAATGACGACGCAACCGAAACCAACCCCCACAACCCCTATTTCACCAACGACAGCATAAGCCTAGACGTGCATGAAAATATAACCGTAAATACACAAATAGCCATCCTAACCGCCCTTGATGGCGATGGCGAGGCACCAACCTACGCCATCACAGCAGGCAACACCAACACCCAATTCGCCATAGACCAAAACAGCGGCATCCTCACCATAGCCAAATCCCCCAAATCCCTAAACCACGAAACCACCCCCACACACACCCTCACCATCACCGCCAATGACGGCAACGGCAAAACCGAAGAAATCATAGCAACAATAAACGTCCTAGACATAGATGAAGTGTTGGAATTTTCGCAAGCCGGCGGCTACATAGCGACAATCAAAGAAGATGGCACTAGCCTCACAACACTAGCGGTATCTGCGACTTTAAATGACCCGAATATCACCGATAATATCAGCTATGCCTTTTTGACCGATGCCAACACCGGCGCGGGCGACACCACGCATTTAGGCTTTACGATTGATGCGGCGAATGGCACGATTAGCTTTACTGGCACCGCTAGCACGGATTTGGATTTCGAATCTATCGCCGAAAATCCAATCCCCTTAACCGTACGCGCTACCCACGATAATGGCGATGCCAATGTTCCAAATCCATCGGATGATATCACGGTGACTATCACTGTGGAGGATGTTAATGAATTTGCGCCGGTATTTGTCACGCCCGCAACGGATACAACGCTCATTGGCGACAGCGCAAATGTTGCTGAAAATGCTGTGGTGAATGATAGGGTAGGGCTATTCCGTGCAACAGATGCGGATGGGGATAATAATGCTGTTGGCTACACGCTGGCTGGTGGCGGCGGTGTGTTTGATATTCGTGAAGTTGCAGGCACTAATAATTGGGAAATTTATGTAACTGACACGTCCGCTTTGGATTTTGAATCAAGCACCAAAACCTATAACCTAGTCATCACGGCTTCGGATAGCGACCCCGATACGCCTAAGACGGAAACGAAACCGGTCCGCATCAGCATCACCGACATCAACGACAACGCCCCGATGCTTGGCGCGCCTGTATGGGTGGGCAGTTATGCGACCTCGGTGCGTGAAGATACCGCCGCTAACACCGCGCTATTCCAAGTCACTGCCACCGATGGCGATACCGCGACCACACCACCCCCAACGCTGACTTATGAAATTGTTAGCATTGATGGGGTGGCACTTGCGCGCATCACCAACCCACTTTTCCGCATTGAACCTGATAATGGCGATGTTAAAATAGCAAACGCACTAGATTACGAAACCGCCCAAAACCATACATTAATCATTAGGGCAACGGACGGAACGCACCCATCAAATGAGGTATCAGTCACCATCAATGTGGCAGACACCAACGACAACGCCCCGATGGTGACGGTTGCTGGCACTGGGGCGATTGATGAGCGTATTGCGGGCGCAACGGATGCCATAGTTGCGACTGGAATCACCATTACGCTTGCTGATGCTGATGCCACTGATGCGTATAAGAGTGGCGTAGGTCTCACGCCGAATTTCAGGGTTCTCAATGCCGGTGATGATACGCACAATACGGATTTTGCGGTTGTGGATGATGGTAGCGGTAATTGGGTGCTACAATATACTGGCACAACATTATCTGCCGAATCCGCCGCCACGATTGCCCTCAAAATTGAGGTAAGCGATGGCGTGCATACGCCCCCGGATGTGTCGGATGCGTTCACCCTCACCGTCAACAACCTGCAAGAAGGCGCGGCGACTTATATTGTTTCGGGCAGTGTTGCGGCGGATGCGGAGCTCACGGCTATGCTTGCACCGGATGGCGCCGACCCTGATGGTGTTGATGGCACGGTTCCTATCATGTATCGCTGGTTCACGAAATCTAGTGTTGATGCTAATCCGACCTCATTTACAGATAGCGGTTCGGGCGATTTCCAATGGCTTGGTGCGGAATCTACGGACAACACCTATACGATTATGGGCGCACCTGTTGCCGGGGCAGTTTATGGCGTTCTTGTCCGCTATACCGATGGCTTCTCGGCAAGCACGCCAAATTTCGTTCCCGCCCTAGCCTCAGCGTTGGTATTTTCGCAAACTGGCGGCTACTCGGCGACAATCAAAGAAGATGGCACGAGCCTCACAACGCTAGATATAGATGCGACTTTAGATGACTCGGCGGACGATATCACCTATGCCTTTTTGACCGATGCCTCCACAGACGCAACTGCCGCCACGCATCAAGGCTTTGCGATTGATGCAAGTGATGGCACGATTACTTTCACTGGCACGGCTAGCACCGATTTGAATTTTGAATCTATCACCAACAATCCCATCACCCTAACCGTGCGCGCGACCCACGATAATGGCGACCTCAACACGCCGAATCCGTTTGGCGATATTGAGGCGGCCATCACTATCACCGACCTCAATGACGAAAAGCCGATGCTGGATGGCGCGGCGAGTCTGCGCATGAATGAACGCACGGCGGCTGGCGATTTTGCGACAGGCTATATATTCACGCTAACCGATGCCGATGCCGTTGATGACGATGCGCGTTTTACGGCAGGCGATTTCACATTCAACGACACGCGCTTTGGCGTTAGGAAAACCGCCACAGCTGGCACATGGGAATTGGTGCTGAAAGATGGCGAGACGCTAGATTACGAAACCGCCGCCGACCGAAACATCGCCCTTGAAATCACAGTAACCGATAGCAACAGCAATACAAGCGACCCGCTAGAAATCGCCATCACCGTGCAGAATGTTCCTGACCAACCGCGTCTTGCGCCTAGTGCGCCCGGGTCATTAGATGCGGGGTCATTGACGGAAAATCAACTGAGTGCGGATACGGGGGTTACCTTTATTATGGAGGAAATCACTGTGCCTATTTCCTATGCGGTTACTGCCGACACGACGGATTTTGACCCGAGCAGTTTTTCAATCGCTCAGCGCGCTGGCACACATAGATTCGTGCTTGATGGTTATGAAATCGTTGGCGCTGGGGACAGCACGAAAAATTGGTTCAAATTGAAATTGAAAGAGGGCTATTCTGCGGATTATGAAGGTTACGGGATAACCCGGGGAACACTTTATTTTGAAATCAGAGCGCATGATAGTGACGGCAATATCATAGCGAGACAGGATGTTGATATCCAACTCAACGATGTCAATCCTGAGGTAACGCCAAGCCTGTTTGTGACTGGCAAAAGAGGGGGCATAACGGAAAATGCTGCGGGTGCGGATTCGGGTGCATCCTTTACCTTAAGCGACCCCGACACGCCCATTTCCTTTGCCCCAACGGCAACTGATGCTGATATTGACCCGGGCGATTTTGTCATCACCGCCATCAATGGCACCCACGAGAAATTTGCTGAAATGTTCAGAATCGCCCGCAGTGGCACTAGCGACAGGTGGAGCCTGCACTTAAAAGATGGCGTGAGCCTAGATTATGAAGACCCCGACCTACCTAGCCATAAGACGCTATTTTTAGATGTCAGAGTGACCGACCCTGACGGCAATACATCCTCGGCACTGAATTTTGAAATTGTGGTGCGGGATGTTGTTGATGAATCACTGACTTTGAGCCAAGCCCAAGGCACCGGGACAATATTTGAAAATGTTACTGGTGCGGATACCGGCATTACCTTTACGCTGGCCGCCCCCGCCACGACCATTTCCACCACCGCCACCGCTGATATGACGGATATTGACCCCGATAATTTCATCATCACCGCCGCCGATGGTACCCCATCTGGATTTGCTGGTGAGTTTGAATTTGTATGGGATGATACTAACAATAACTGGAAATTGAAATTGGGGGGTCTCTCATCTATGGACTTTGAAAATCCCAATCTGCCTGCTGATAAAATGCTCCATTTTGATATCCACGTGGCTGACCATGACGGTAGCAAGTCAGCCGTGCGGCGCGTTGATGTTGAGGTGGTGAATGTTTTGGGTGGACCGCATATTTTACCCAATGTGCCCGGGTCATTAAATCTTCAGCATCTAACCGAAAATCAACTTGGTGTGGATACTGGGATTTCCTTTGTCGTGGTCAGCGATAATGCGGATAATACGCCTGTTTCCTATACCGTTACCGCCGACACTACTGACATTGACCCGAGCAATATTGCAATCTTTCCCCGCAGTGGCATACATAGATTCGTCCTTGATAGATATGAAATCGTGGTAGATGGGGACGGCACTAGTAATTGGTTCAAGTTGAAATTGAAAGATGGCTATTCTGCGGATTATGAAGGCTTCGGGCTAGACAGCAAAACACTCTTATTTGAAATCAGAGTGCATGATAGTGCCGGAAATATCATAACGAGACGGAATGTCGATATCCAACTGCACAATATAAATCCTGAGATAACACCAACCCTGCTTTTGACTGGTAAATTTGGGAATGTAACGGAAAATGTTGCTGGTGCGAATTCGGATGCATCCTTTACCCTCAGCGATGGCGACACGCCCATTTCCTTTACCGAGACGGCAACTGATGATGATATTGACCCGGGCGACTTTATCGTCACCGCCATTGATGGCACAGATAAGAAATTCGCTGATATGTTTAGGGTCGCACGAAATGGCACTAGCAACAAGTGGAGTCTGCAATTAAAGCCTGACATGAGCCTAGATTATGAAGACCCCGACCTACCCGCCAATAAAACAATCTTTTTAGATGCCAGAGTGGCTGACCCTGATAAGAATCAATCCTCGGCACTGAATTTCATCATTCGGGTGCACGAAGCCGTGGGGCCGGTATTGGGCGCACCCCAAGGCACCGGGGCAATCATTGAAAATGCCACTGATGTGGATAGCGGAATTACCTTTACTTTCACCGATGCCGATACGCCTATTTCTGCGACCGCCACCGATAACACGACGGATATTGACCCCAATAGTTTTGCCATCACCGCCCGCCCCGGCACGGACGC
Organism: uncultured Alphaproteobacteria bacterium; assembly: GCA_958431225.1. Taxonomy (GTDB): domain Bacteria; phylum Pseudomonadota; class Alphaproteobacteria; order Puniceispirillales; family UBA1172; genus UBA12202. Next base: position 1,710,260 of record OY288107.1, read on the forward strand.
GAAATTCGCTGATATGTTTGCACTTGCACGCGTAGGCACTAGCAACACTTGGAAATTGAAAGTAAAATTTGGCAAGAGCATAGATTATGACGACCCCGACTTACCCACCAACAAAATCATCCAATTATCCGTGCAGATAACTGACCCTTCCGGCGAGGCATCGGCAATACGCAATGTTGATATCAGCGTGAGGGAAGATACCACCGCCCCAATCTTGGGCGCGCCCCAAGGCACCGGGAGCACCGGGGCAATAATAGAAAAAATTGCCGGTGCGGATACGGGGATTAGTTTTGCCATTAGCGATGGCGACACGTTTATTTCCCCCACCGCAACCACCGCCACTAGTGATATTGACCCGAACAGTTTTAGTATCATCCACCGCACTGCCCCTGATGAAAAATTCGCTGGTTTATTTACGCTCGCCTATGATGACGCTAACAGCATTTGGCGTTTGAAATTAAAGGAGCGCATGACGTTGGACTATAACGATACCGACCTAGCCGCCGACAAGACCATCCGTTTAACCGTCCAAGTGAATGACCCCGAGGGCAACGCATCGACAACGCCGCGCAATGTTGATATCCGCGTTCATACCCGCATGCTTGACGATACCTTAGCGCCAAATCTGAGCCAACCCCAAGGCACTGGTGCAATAACCGAAAATGCTGTTGGTGCGGATTCGGGGATTACTTTTACCCTGACTGACCCCGACACGACCATTTCCCCCACCGCTACCGCTGACACGACGGATATTGACCCCGATAGTTTTGCCATCACCGCCCGCGACGGCACTGACGCTAAATTTGCTGGTATGTTTACATTCGCACAAACCAACACTGCCGATACTTGGACATTGAAAGTGCGGGATGGCATGAGCCTAGATTATGAAGATGACGATATACCCGATGATAGAATACTCCATTTCGCGGTTAGAGTGACCGACCCTGATGGCAACGCATCAGCAATACGGAATATTGATGTCAGCGTGGAAGATATTGATGAGATAAATCCAATATTTTTTGCTTTCAATCATCGTGCTGGGGTAATGGAAAATGTTCTTGGTGCGGAAACGGGAGTTGTCTTTCACGCTAGCGATGAAATTACCCCCGGTGTTCAATCTGTCCTTAAGCCGAGTAGTTTTAGTTTCAGTCATGGACCTGGCACACACAGATCATATGCGGGGTATTTTGAATTCGTAAGCCTTGGCACTAACAACAGATGGCGCTTGAAATTAAAGGATGAATTATCTTTAGACCGAGAAGCCGCCGGGCTGACGTTTGATACCACCATTTATTTATGGATTAGAGTGCTTGATGATACTGGAAATGGATCTGCGACGCATATTGCGCAAATTGACGTAATCAATATACACCCTGAAACAACACCAACCCTGAATACGCATCTCAGACACAATGTGGGGGCGGTAACGGAAAATATTCCAGCTGCAGATACAGGGCTACGCTTCACCGTCACCGACTCCGACACGCCTATTTCCACCACTGGCAGAACCGCCGACATGACCGATATTGACCCCGATAGTTTCATCATCACCGCCCAAGACGGCACTGACGATAAATTCGCCGATATGTTTGAAGTCCTGCGTGAAGGCACTAGCGATAGTTGGCGCATTTACTTAAAAAATGGCGTGTTCCTAAATTATGAAGACCCCGACCTACCCGCCCCCGAGGATTCCGGCAACAAAAGAATCAGCCTTGCGGTCAAAGTCGCTGACCCCGACGGCAATACCTCCACGACATGGTATTTCCACGTAGATGTGCGCGATGCCAATGAAGCATCACCGGAATTGAGCGCACCCCAATTTCCCATAGGTGCCGACACCGGGACAATAACCGAACATGATGTTGGTGCGGATGCCGACATTATCTTTACGCTCACCGATAGCGACTCGCTTTTTGCCACGACCGGCAGAACCGCCGCCACTAATGATATTGACCCCGATAGTTTCACCATCACCGCCGCCGACGGCACCGACCAAAAATTCGCTGATCTGTTTGAGATTGTAGTGGAGCCTAGGGTCGTACTTTTCCCATCACTCCATTTTAGGTATGACCAATGGAAATTAAAATTGCGGGATGGGGCAACGATAGATTATGAAGACCCCAATTTGCCCGATGATGGAATACTCCATTTTGATATCCAAGTAACCGACCCCCAAGGCAACAAATCAGCCGTGCGAAGCGTTGATGTTGCGGTGCAGAATGTTAATGATGGACCGCATATTTTGCCCAATGTGCCCGGGTCATTAGATCTTCAGCATCTAACCGAAAATCAACTAGGTGCGGATACCGGCATTTCCTTTATCGTGGTCAGCGACAATGCGGCTAACACGCCTATTTCCTACACCGTCACCGCCGCCACCACGGATATTGACCCGAGCAGCTTTAGCATCAGGGGCATAAACCAAACACACGATTTCGTCGCTGAAGAATATGAAATTGTCGGTGCTGGCGATGGCACTAATCATTGGTTCAAATTGAAATTGAAAGATGGCTATGCCGCAGATTATGATGGTTTTGGGCTAAGCGGCGACAGACAGGTACGCCTCCGCATCACCTTGACGACCCCTGATGGAAGCAGCAGAATAAAGGATGCCCGCATCCAATTGCTACATGAAGCCGGTGAAGTAACACCAACCATGGTCGTGCTGAGGAAATTTGGCGTCGCATCGGAAAATGTTGCTGGTGCGAATACATTAGCATCCTTTCGTCTCAGCGACCCCGACACCGATATTTCCACCACCCCAACCCCCGCCGACAGCACCGACATTGACCCGAGCAGCTTTAACATCGCCGTCCGTGACGGCACCCACGCAGATTTTGCCAAAATGTTTGAAGTCGCATGGGATGCCGCACACGGCAGATGGACGGTGAAATTAAAACCCGGCATGCGTTTAGACTATGACGATGCTAACCTGCCCGCCGATAAAAGAATCCTTTTAGCCGTCAAAGTGACCGACCCTGATGGCAATGTATCGTCACTATTGGGGCTTGGCGTTGATGTGAAAAATGCCGCAGCATTTACCTTGAGCACGCCCCAAGGCACCGGGTCAATAGACGAACATGATTTGGGGGCGGATACCGGCATTACCTTTACCCTCACCGGTGCTGATACGACGGATATTGACTCCAACAACTTTATCATCACCGCCGCCGGCGGCTACCCCCAAAGATATGGTGATGTGTTTGAAATCGTATGGGATGACACCGCTAAAAATTGGAAATTGAAATTGCGGGAAGGCTCATGGATAGATTATGAGGATGGCGGTCTGCACGATGATAAAATACTCCATTTTGATATCCACGTGGTTGACTCTGCCGGCGGCAGTTCATTAGTGCGGCGTGTTGATGTTGCGGTGGAGAATGTTCAGGATGGACCGCATATTGTGCCGGGCGGTCCCGGGTCAACGCGCACCGGCTCATTGACGGAAAATCAATTTGGTGCGGATACTGGTATTACCTTTACCCTTAGCGATACTGACATACCTATTTCCTATACCAATACCGCCGACACTACGGACATTGACCTGAGCAGCTTTAGCCTCAGTGGAATAAACCAAACGCACGATTTCGTCACTGAAAATTATGAATTTGTCGGCGATGGCGATGGCACGAATAATTGGTTCAAATTGAAATTGAAAGATGGCTATGCCGAGGATTTTGAAGGTTTCGGGCTAAGCCTCACCACCATAAGCAGAGAAGTGCGCTTCCGCATCACCCTGACTAATCCTGATGGAAGTACCAGAATACATGATGTCAGAATCCCGTTGATCAATATAGAGGACGAGGTAATACCAAGCATGCTCCTGACGAGGAAATTTGGCGTCGTAACGGAAAATGTTGCTGGTGCGAATACATTCGCATCCTTTCGTCTCAGCGACCTCGACACCGATATTTCCCTTACCAAAACCGCCGACACTACGGACATTGACCCGAGCAGCTTTAACGTTGCCGTCCGTGATGGCACGCATACTAAATTCGCTCGTATGTTTGACATCGCATGGGATGAACCGAACAACAGATGGACGGTGAAATTAAAACCCGGCATGCGTTTAGATTATGACGATACTGACCTGCCCGCCGATAAGAGAATCCTGCTTGCGGTCAAAGTGACCGACCCTGATGGCAATGTATCGTCACTATTGGGGCTTGGTGTTGATGTGCGCGATGCCATAGCACCTGTCTTGGGCGGCGCAGTGCTAGGCAGCGGGACAATAACCGAAAATGCGGTTAATGCGGATACCGGCATTACCTTTACCCTCACCGATGCCGATACGCACATTTCCGCAACCGCCACCGATGACATTCTTGACATTGACCCCAATAGTTTTGCCATCACCGCCCGCGACGGCACTAATGCGAAATTCGCGGGTATGTTTGAACTCGCAAAAACCAACATTGCCGATACTTGGGCATTGAAAGTGAAATCTGGCATAGACTATGAAGACCCCGACCTACCCACCGACAAAATCATCCGATTATCCGTGCAAGTCATCGACCCTTCCGGCAAAACATCATTAATACGCAATGCTGATATCAGCGTGATAGATGATACCACCGCCCCAATTTTGGGCGCGCCTCAAGGCACCGGGGCAATAATAGAAGATATCGCTGGTGCGGATTCGGGGATTAGTTTTGCCGTTAGCGATGGCGACACGTTGATGACCTCCCCGGCGACCACATCAACTAATGATATTGACCCGAACAACTTTACCATCACCGCCCGCGACAGCACTAACGCTAAATTCGCCGGTATGTTTGCACTCGCCTATGATGACACTGAGAGCGTGTGGCGTTTGAAATTAAAGGAGCGCATGGCGTTAGATTATGACGATACCGACTTAGGCACCGACAAAACCATCCGCTTAACCGTCCAAATAACCGACCCCGAGGGCAACGCATCAGCAACGCCGCGCAATGTTGATATAAGCGTTCATGCCCGCATGCTTGATGATGCCTTAGCACCAAATCTGAGCCAACCCCAAGGCACCGGGGCAATAACCGAAAATGCCGATGGTGCGGATTCGGGAATTACCTTTACCCTGACCGACCCCGATACGGCTATTTCCCCCACCGCTACCGCTGACACGACGGATATTGACCCCAACAGCTTTACCATCACCGCCCGCGACGGCACTAACGCGAAATTCCTTGATATGTTTGAATTCGCACAAACCGACACTGCCAATACTTGGACATTGAAATTGCGGGATGGTATGAGCCTAGACTATGAAGATGACGACCTAGACGATGATAAAATACTCCATTTCGCGGTCAGAGTAACCGACCCTCATGGCAACGCATCAGCAATACAGAATATTGATGTCAGCGTGGAAAATGTTGATGAGATAGCACCAGTAATGATTAGCATTGGCAACACTCGTTCGGGGGTAATGGAAAATGAGCTTGGTGTGGTTACGGGAATTACCCTTACCGTTGCGGATGAGATTACCCCCGGTGTTAGAGGTGAGCTTGATTCCAGTAATTTTCATTTAGTTAGAGCCTATCACACACACAGATCATATGCTGATTATTTTGAATTCATACGCGAAGGCACTAGCGACGTTTGGAGATTGAAATTAAAAGATGAATTCTCTTTAGACTATGAAGCGCAAGGGTTGGTGCATGCAGGGGGTGCTCGCTCCGTCTATTTGGTGGTGAGAGTGATTGATGATGCTGGAAATACAACCTCGTCTGTGATCGTCGAAGTTGACGCACTCAACGTACACCCTGAAACAACACCAACCTTGAATACGCATCTCAGAAACAATGTAGGGACAATAACGGAAAATGACGCCGCTGCATATACAGGGCTACGCTTCACCGTCACCGATGACGACACGCCTATTTCCATCACCGGCAGAACCGCCGCCACAACCGACATTGACCCCGACAGTTTCACCATCACCGCCCAAGACGGCACCAACACAAAATTCGCCGATATGTTTGAAGTCGTGCGTGAAGGCACGAGCAATAATTGGCGCATCAAATTAAAAGATGGCGAGAGCCTAGACTATGAAGATGCCGATATGCCCACCCCCGAAGATTCCGGCAACAAAAGGCTCAGTTTTTCGGTAAAAGTCGCTGACCCCGAAGGCAACACCTCCACAACATGGTATTTCCACGTAGACGTGCAAGATGATACATCAGACAACCCAGCACCAGCCCCAGCTCCAGCCCCAGCCCCAGCCCCAGCAATAACCCCAGACGACCTAGAAGACCCCGCAGAAGACCTAGGACTAACCCCAATACCAGAAACCGACCCCAACGGGTGAGGGCAGGGACGGCGCGGCGCACCCTCAGGGTGGTAGCGTGGGCGCGAATTAAAAGGGACGGCGCGGCGGCGTGGGCGCGAATTTAAAGACGGCACGGCGCACCCTCAGGGTGGTAGCGTGGGCGCGAATTAAAAGGGACGGCGCGGCGGCGTGGGCGCGAATTTAGAGACGGCGCGGCGCACCCTCAGGGTGGTAGCGTGGGCGCGAATTATTAGATATTTTACAATTCCCGCCACGGCTTGCAATCCTGTTTGTATGGAGCCTTCCACCCAGCCACTCAATCCGGGAGAGGCGGAAGCTTCTCCTGTGCTGTCCATGATTGTGCGTTGTAGTCCCAGCCATAATTCAGCATCAGTATTCCCGATTCGTTCTTAGATAGCCCCGCGCCTTGAATAGATAATGGTATGCGCCTCGCCCGCATCCTTTTCAATCTACGGAAGCATTAAGGCGCGCTTCTGGCACGACTTCGTTGCGCATAAATCGGGCGAAGGCTTCGGCTGTTGGGGATAGTCCTGTTGCTACTGACCATGCTAGCCCTACATCCATGCTTGGCACCGGGCTGGCTAGGGACACGGCTTCAATGCGTAAGCCTTCCAATGACCATGGGCGATAGACCATGTTGGATAGGATGGTGATGCCCATGCCGTTTGCCACCATGGAACGCACGCCTTCTACTGATGATGAGTGCATGAGGATGTTCGGGCGCAATCCTGCTTGATTCCAATAGCGCCATGAGGTGGTCGCCGCTTCATCCACGGTGAGCATGATATAAGGCTCATTGGTTAGATCGCCTAGGTGAATTTTATCGCGCTGGGATAATTTATGCCCGCTTGCTAACCATAAACGCCTTGGGGAACGGATTAGGGTTTCGTAGGCTAGCTTTTCTTGCTCGGCTATATTGAGCGTCAAAAGCACCGCGATATCATACTGCCCCGAAACCAACCCGTCCTCAATTTCCGCGCGATTGACTTCTACTAATTGCAGGTTGATGGCGGGATAAATCCGTTTGAATCGCTCCAAATAGGGGGGCATGAAATAGCCCGCCACGGTGTAGGTCATGGCTAGGCGCAGCTCGCCTTCTAAACTTGAGCGCGCATCGTTGCCCGGGGCGCGCACGGCTTCATTGACGGCGACCATGACACGTTCGGCGTGATGCAGGAAAATCGTGCCGTTATGGGTGAGGTTCAAGCCGCGCGCATGGCGGCGGAATAGGGCGCAACCGACAATTTCTTCTAGATGTTTGATGGCGGTGGTGATGGCGCTTTGTGAGACGTTTAACTCATGGGCAGCTTGGGCGATCTGTCCGGCATGGGCGACGGCAATAAAATAGCGGATTTGACGAAATGTGGGTTCCATACGAATCTCCCAATTCTGATTTTTTGTGGCAACCTATCTAAAAAACAGAATGCTCGCTTTTGAATCTGGTGCCAATTTGAATGCGTATCTCTTTAAGGAAAGTAAATAGCATAAGGTTTTCTCCCGCGAAAGCCTTATTTTTCTGCCCGCATTGATGTTTCTGATTTTTCTATATCACTTCGTTTTTATTTATATTTTTAATCCACCTATGCTTAGGCGTAATCTCTAACGAAACACACATTTTCTTTCAGGAGGACTCTTATGAATTATCGTTTGACTTCACTCATCTCTGCCGCCGCCATTGTGCTATCGGCGGGGTTCACGCAAGCTGATGAGGCTTGGTATCCTTACGCTGTTGAAAGCTGGAACCCGCCATTTGATATGGCTAGCCCGCGCAAATCGGTGGATTATACGCCCCTCAACAAAGCCGCTAAGGCTTGGGATATTTGCGTATCGTTTCCGCATATGAAGGATGCGTATTGGTTGGGGGTCAATTATGGCGTGGCTTCGGAGGCAAAACGTCTCGGGGTTAAGATGCAACTCGTTGAGGCGGGGGGCTATACCGAACTCAACACGCAGATTAATCAGATTGAGGATTGCGTTGCGGCGGGTGCTGATGCGGTGGTGATTGGCGCGATTTCTTATGATGGCTTGAATAATCTGGTCGCTGAAATTAGGGGCAAAGGCGTTCCGGTCATTGATATTATCAACGGGATGTCGTCGCCCGAATTGTCTGCCAAATCGCTAGTGTCGTTTGGTGAGATGGGCGGCAAAGCGGGGGAATTCCTTGCCAAGAAACATCCTAGTGGGCGTAAGGTAAAGGCGGCTTGGTTCCCGGGTCCTGCGGGTGCCGGCTGGGTTGAAGCGGGCAATAGCGGCTTTATGGCTGGCGTTGCTGGCAGTGCGGTTGAGGTCGTGGATACCAAATACGGCGACACCGGCAAGGAAGCACAATCGGCTTTGGTTGAGGATGCGCTTGAGACCTATCCTGACCTTGATTATATCGTTGGCACGGCGGTGACGGCGGAGGCGGCGGTGCCGATTCTGCGCGCACGTGGGCTGACGGATAAGGTTAAGGTGGTGTCGTATTACTTCACCCCGGGCGTCGACCAAGGCATTAAGCGCAAGCAGATTCTTGCCGCGCCAACCGATTCCACGGTGATTCAAGGGCGCATTGCCATTGACCAAGCCGTGCGGATTTTGGAAGGGCATGATTATCATAAGCACGTGGGCCCGGCGCTTTATGTGGTGACCACCGATAATCACGGCGATTTTGATGCGAGCTCAACCCTTGCGCCTGCCGGGTTTAGTCCGGTGTTTCGTGTGGAATAAGCTGGATTAAGGCGTTGTCTGAAACTCCACTTCTCTCTGCGCGTCTCCTCACGCGAAACTATCCGGGAGTGCGTGCCCTCGATGCGGTCAATTTTGACCTTCTCCCTAGCGAGGTGCACGTACTTTTCGGAGAAAATGGTGCGGGGAAATCAACCCTGATATCAATTCTATCGGGGGCGCTGCGTCCCTCATCGGGGCATATTGAAATGCGCGGCGAGGTCGTGAATTTCGCCTCAGTGCATGAAGCACGCCAACGCGGAATTTCTGCGGTGTTTCAAGAATTTTCACTCATCCCGCAGATGACCGTGGAAGAAAACCTGTTCCTCGGTGCTGAACATAGACAAGGAGTGTTTTTGGATAAGCGTGCTATGCGGGCGGAAGCGGTGCGGTTGTTGGATGAGCTTGGCTTTGCGCTACCGCCCAATCGGCAGGCAGACCACCTCACCCGCGCCGAACAACAGATGCTTGAAATCGCCAAAGCCTTTCGTTCGGAATTATCGGTGCTGATTTTGGATGAGCCAACCGCGAGCCTGACGGCGCATGAAACCAAGCGGCTTTTTGCCCTGATACGCCAACTGACCGCCAAGGGAGTGGGGATTATCTATATCACGCACCGCATGGGCGAAATTCGGCAGATTGGCGACCGCATCAGCGTGTTGCGCGATGGGCGGCATGTGAAAACCCTGTCCTTGGATGCGGCGGATGATGCGACATTGGTGCGTTTGATGAGTGGCAGAGATGTCGGGGCGGTATTCCCGCGCATCAAACATCCTAGGGCGCGGAAATCTGCCAATGCTATTGATGATGCGGTGTTGCGCCTTGACCGCCTTAGCACCGAAGGCGGCGCGGTGAAGGACGTGTCGCTGCATGTGAATCGCGGTGAGATTGTTGGCATGGCGGGGCTGGTTGGTTCGGGGAAATCGGCGGCGATGCGTGCGGCGTTCGGGATTGTGCCTGTTGCCGCAGGGCGGGTGTTTTATGGGGGTGCTGAGATCACAGGGCAGATGCCAAAACAAGCCATTCGCCGTGGCTTTTTATATCTGCCCGCAGACCGCAAACATGATGGTTTGGTGATGATGCGGGCGGCGCGGGAAAGTATCAGTCTCGCCGCGCTTGACGTGCCGCCTTTTTGTCGCGGGGGCATTTTTATCAATCGCCGCGATGAAAAACGACAGGTCGCGGCATTGGCGGAACAGCTGAACCTTAGCCCCAATCAGCCCGAACGTGCGGTGGAACATTTTTCTGGGGGCAATCAGCAAAAATTGATGCTGGCACGGAGCCTCACGCGCGATTTTGATCTGATTGTCTTTGACGAACCCACCGTGGGGGTGGATGTAGGGGCGCGGGTGGCGATTTATCGTTTCATTGCCGCACTTGCCGAATCTGGGGTGACGGTGGTGATTGTGTCATCGGATTTGCCGGAGATTTTGCACCTATCAAGCCGTGCTTATGTATTTTGTCGCGGGCGCATAACCGCCGAGATACCCCGCGCGCGCCTCAGCGAGGAAGCAATGCTAAAACATTTCTTTGATAAGGAGCAAGCCGCATGAATGACGCACCACGCCAAAAAATCGCGGTCGGCGATCTGTTGAAACGGCTATTTGTGCGCCTTGGCATTTTGCCGTTTCTGCTGATTATTGCGGTGATTGTTTTCACCTTGCTGTCGGAAAATTTTCTCACCACGCGCAATTTAACCAATGTATTGCGCCAATCGGTGTATCTCACCATCGTCTCGGCGGGGCAGATGTTTGCGCTCTTGACCGGGGGTTTTGATTTATCGGTGGGAACGGTGCTGGCGTTGTCGTCGGTGGTGGGGGCGTTGGTGATGGCTTCGGTCTATGGCGCCATGCCCGATGCGGTGTTTTTGGCTATCAGCCTAGGTATTTTGGCAGGGGTCGCCGGGGGGACGATGATTGGCGTGGTTAATGCGGTTGGTGTTGCTTATATCGGCGTCTCGCCTTTTATGATGTCGCTGGGGATGGCTTCGGTGGGGTTTGGTGTTGCGCTCTATTTGACTGGAGGTGTGCCGGTTTATGGGATGCCTGTTGAATTCGGCGATATTTTTGGTTTTGGTATTTGGTTCGGGATTCCGGTGCCGGTATGGATTGCCGCGCTGGTGGTGGTGGTGCTTTATATTCTACTCAATCGGACAGTGTGGGGGCGGTATTTTTATGCGGTGGGGGGCAATGCTAAGGCGGCGCGGCTGTCGGGGATTCCTGTGCGTAGGATGCTGTTTGCGACTTATGTGTTATGTGCGGGGCTGGCGGCACTGACGGGGATGTTGCTGACGGCACGGCTGGATACGGGGGAGGCGAATATCGGTGCTTCCATGCCCCTTGAAAGCATCGCCGCTTGCGTCATTGCCGGGGTGTCGTTGCGGGGGGGCATTGGTAGGCTTGAAAATGTCGTGCTGGGGGCGTTGTTTATTGGGCTGATTCAGAACGGCATGAATCTGGCGCGCATTGAAAGTTATTTGCAAACCGTGGTGTTGGGGGCGTTGCTGATTTTAGCGGTGGTAGCGGATCAGATTCGCTTGCGCTTTGTCGCATCGCTCAAGGATTGATAAAGGGAGGCGGGCATGGATTTGAATTGTGATATGGGGGAAAGTTTCGGGCTTTATCGTTTTGGCGATGATGCGGCGATTATGCCCCACATCAACCAAGCCAATGTAGCCTGCGGGTTTCACGCATCAGACCCGAATCATATGCGCGCCACGGTTGGGCTGGCGAAACAATATGGGGTGCGGGTCGGGGCGCATGTGTCGCTCCCGGATCTAGCAGGATTTGGACGCCGCGAGATGCGCATTGAACGCGAGGAAATGCGCGACATTATCCTTTATCAAATCGGCGCGCTATCGGCGTTTTTGAAAGCTGCGGCGATGCCCTTGGCGCATATTAAACCCCATGGCGCGCTTTATGGTATGGCGGCGCGCGAGCGTCCTATTGCCGAAGCGATTGCCGATGCGGCGGCGGTCTATGCGGTGCCGGTGATGGGGCTGGCGGGGACGTTGCATGAGGAAATCTATGAAGCGCGCGGGGTTGGATTTTTGGCGGAGTTTTTTGCCGACCTTGATTACAGCGATGAGGGCGCGCTCATCATCACCCGCGAACACGAACCGATTACCCCTAGCACTGCCGCCACCCGCGCCCTAGAAGCCGCACAAGATAAAACCCTAACGAGCGTTAGCGGTAAAAAAATCCCCTTGCGTGCGGAAACAATCTGCATCCATTCGGACACCCCCGGCGCCGCCGCTAACGCCAAAGCCATCGCCGCCGCGCTAAGTGATATCAAGCCCGGGGGCGACCTCAAACCCACCAAAGCAAAATAACCAAAGGAGCAAATCATGGCACATGCAATCAAATCCCCCATTCCCGGCATTTTCTATCGCCGCCCATCCCCCGATGACCCGGTGTTTGTTGAAGCGGGCGATGCCGTCAAGGAAGGCGATGTCATCGGGCTGATTGAAGTGATGAAAACGTTTCACGAAATCAAAGCCGACAAAGCGGGTGTAGTCGCTAGCTTTGCCGTGGAAAACGAAGAAGCCGTTAGTGTCGGACAGGTATTATTGACGTTGGAGGAATGATGATAAAAAAACTTCTCATTGCCAATCGCGGCGAGATTGCCGTGCGTATTATCCGCGCCGCCAAAAGCCTTGGCATCGCCACGTTGCAGGTCTATTCAAGTGCGGATAAGGATATGCTGGCGGTGCGCCTTGCCGATGAAGCGGTGGAAATCGGCGCACCCCCGGCGGCGCAATCCTATCTCAATGCCGATGCCTTGATTGGTGCGGCACGGGATAAAGGCGCGGATGCGATTCATCCGGGCTATGGGTTTTTGGCAGAAAACGCCGATTTTGCCGATAAGGTCGCCGAGGCAGGGCTGATTTTTATCGGTCCCGACGGCGATACCATCCGTCTCATGGGCGATAAAGCGGCGGCACGGCAAGCGGCGGAGCGGGCGGGCGTGCCAACCGTGCCCGGCTCATCGGGGGTCATCACCCCTCAAGAAGGCGCGGTGCTGGCGGCAGAAATTGGCTATCCGCTGATGATAAAAGCGGCGGCAGGGGGCGGTGGGCGCGGCATTCGCGTGGCAAATGATGCTGAGGAATTTGCCAAATTTGCCCCGCAAGCCGCCACCGAAGCCCGCACCGCTTTTGGTGATGGCGGGATTTATGTGGAAAAACTCATCGCCAATCCGCGCCATATTGAAGTGCAGATTCTAGGCGATGGCGAGGAGGCGGTGCATTGTTGGGAGCGCGAATGTTCGTTGCAAAGACGGCGACAGAAAGTCTGGGAAGAAGCCCCTTCACCGGCTCTTGATGAGGCGGCGCGGGCAAAGTTATGCGCCTCTGCCACGGCGCTGGCAAAATCCGTCAAATATAAAGGCGCCGGGACGATTGAATATCTTTATGATGAAGCGGAATCGGCGTTTTATTTCATTGAAATGAACACGCGCATTCAGGTGGAACATCCGGTGACCGAAATGATTACCGGGATTGATTTGGTGGCAGAGATGATAAGCATCGCAGGCGGGGCAGGGCTATCCATGCGCCAAGACGATATCACGCGAGCAGGACACGCCATTGAAGTGCGCCTCAACGCCGAAGACCCGAGCAATCATTTCATCCCCTTTCCCGGCGTGGTTAGCGGGTTGTCGCTACCCCAAGGCGACGGCATCCGCTTTGACCATGGGCTCTATGAAGGCTACGCGGTGCCGCCTTTTTACGATTCGCTTTTGGGGAAATTGATTGTGCATGGCGCTGACCGCAAGGCTGCTTTGGATAGATTAGAGCGCGCTTTAGGGGGGCTGAAAATTGAAGGCTTGCCCACCACCGCCCCGCTTTTTCTCGCGCTCTTGGAATCGCCTGAAATCCAAGCCAACGCCGTGCATACGAATTGGCTAGAAGCTTGGCTCAACACCCATCCCGTATCACCATCACCATCATCAAGGAAGGAGCAAATATCATGAGTTGCAGATACACATTCGGCGGCGATGAACATTTATTCGTTGAAGTTGACGAAGCCATGTCGCTTGAAGCGTTTTTCATTTCGCTCGCCGTCACCAATGCCATCCGCGAAGCATCCATTGAAGGGGTGACGGAAATCTGTCCGGCTAATGCGTCGTTTCAGATTAAATTCAACCCCGATATCATCCACCCCGATAAACTCCTCGCCATCGTCAAGGAGGCGGAAGCGGCGGCACAGCAAACCGAGGCGAAACTCAATACGCGCATTGTTGAAATCCCCGTCTATTACCAAGACCCTTGGACGCATGAAACCCTGATGCGTTTCCGCGAACGCCACCAAGACCCCGATGCCACCGATATAGAATACGCCGCGCGCATCAATGGCTATAAGGATGTTGAGGCATTTATTGAAGCCCATTCGGGTGCGCCGTGGTTTGTTTCTATGGTCGGGTTCGTGTCGGGCTTGCCGTTTCTTTATCAAATGGCACCCCACGCGCGCCAGATTGAAGTGCCAAAATATCTGCGCCCGCGCACGGATACGCCTAGATTGACCGTGGGTTATGGGGGGTGTTTTTCGTGCATTTATTCGGTGCGGGGTGCCGGCGGTTATCAGATGTTTGGCATCACGCCAATGCCGATTTATGACCCGCGCCAAGCGGTCAGTTATCTCAAAGATTTCATGGTGTTCTTCCGCCCGGGCGATATCGTTAAATGGAAACCGATTTCGCGTGAAGAATATGATGCGATTCTAAAAGACGTGGAAGCCAATCGCTTTGCCCCGAAGCAACGCGATGTGGTTTTTGATCTCGCCGCCTATTCCGCCGATATTGACGGCACCAACGCTAAACTGATGGAGGCTCTCTATGCCGATTAAAGTGATTACTTCAGGAATCTTAACAACGATTCAAGATTTAGGACGCCCGGGATATTATCATCTAGGCATCCCGATGGGCGGGGCGATGGACCGCTTTGCCATGCGCACCGCCAATATGCTAGTGGGCAATCCCGAGGACGCCGCCGGTTTGGAGGCAGTGTTTATGGGACCCGAATTGGAATTCACCGAGGACGCCACGATTGCCGTGTGCGGGGCTGACTTGCCGCCAAAAATCAACGATAAAGAAATGCCGGTTTGGACGGCGCTTAGTGTTAAGGCGGGGGATGTGCTGAGTTTTGATTTATTGCGAAAAGGCGCAAGGGCGTATATCGCTATTTCAGGAGGCATTGATACACCCCCCGATTTAGGCAGCCGTTCCACCTATGCGATTGGTGCGCTCGGGGGTGTTGATGGGCGTGCTATTGCGCCGGGCGATATGCTCCCCCTAGGTAAAACTAAAAGGGGCAAAACCAAAAAGCACGGCACCGGCAGAGCTGGCAAAACCGCCCCGGAAAATCTGCGCCGCTTGCCCGATGCCACCCCACAACTACGCATGTTGCCGGGATTATATTGGCACCGCATCACCGCAGATTCGCAACAAGCATTTTTCAAAGACACATGGAAAGTCGCCGGCGAGGCAGACCGCATGGGCTACCGCTTTCAAGGAGGCAGTGCGATGGAATTTATCCCGCGCGAACAACCCTTTGGTGCCGGTTCTGATGCGTCAAACATCACCGATGCCTGCTATCCTTATGGCTCGGTGCAAGTGCCAAGCGGCACCGAACCCATTATCTTACACCGCGATGCGGTTTCGGGTGGCGGCTATTTCATGATTGGCACGATTATTTCCGCCGATATGGATTTCATCGGACAATTACAACCGGGCACCGATATGCAGTTTAAGGAAGTGGATATGGAAACCGCACTAAAGGCAAGAGCCGAACGCAACCAAACCCTAACCGCCATGCGCGCGGCGTTGGCGTAACTTTAAAAAGGAGAATAAACATGACAAACGCAACCACCACTAACACCACCACACTAATCCGCCCCGAAGGATGGGCACAAAACCTAGCGCTAGTTTTCGCAGCCACGCTGTTATTAACCCTGTCGGCAAAAATCAGCGTGCCATTTTACCCGGTGCCAATGACCATGCAGAGTTTCGTAGTAGTATTCCTAGGCTTCGCCATGGGACCACGTTTAGGAGGCTTAGCGGTGCTAGCATATTTAGCAGAAGGCGCAGTAGGGCTACCCGTATTTTCAGGAACCCCCGCAAAAGGCATAGGGCTAAGCTATATGCTAGGGACAACAGGAGGCTATCTGATAGGCTTCTTGTGCGCCGTGTTAGTAACGGGATATTTAGCAAACCGCCATTGGGGGCGGTCATATCTGCTAACAGCACTAGCAGGGTTCATAGGTCTAGCGGCAATTTTCGCCCCGGGCTTGTTATGGCTAGGGGCAGTAGCAGGATGGGATAAACCCATTCTAGCATGGGGTCTATGGCCATTCCTGCCGGGAGAGGCACTAAAACTAGCACTCCTAGTATGCATAGTGCCATTAGCATGGCGCGCGCGGGGGTAGGGGGGAATAGATATGGGGGGTGTATGGCTGGTGTATGTGCAGGGCGTGTTTGTGCCGAGCCTGCAAGCAACCTCACTGCTTTTCGGTTTTTTATTAATTTAGTCTGGCTGATAGTAAAGTAGTAACCAATAAACGACGTTAAGGGAGGCACATCATGACAACACCACTCGCTGGAACAGGACCCGTAGCAGAAAATGCTGTAGGGGCAGATGATACAGGAAACGCCAACACAGGAAATACCGTTGGGCTACGGGAGGTAAAGGGGGATATCAAAGCACCGGGACTTAATAGCACTAGTGATAGCACTGATGATGACAACACCGCCATCTATAAGGGCGATGCGCTCATCATGGTGCTAGAAGATTTTACCGATGAGCTAGAACTTGATATGTTTGACCTTGTTGCCGTGGCTGACATTGTTTAGCTAAGGAAGAACAGCAGATGCTAATAGAGCATGGTCAGTGGATGCCGGGACAGTTCTGATTTATCACACCCCAGCCCTATCTATAAATCCAATAAATAATCACTCCGCACTTGTTGTGGATACCGCGCCCGAATTGGGGTGCAGTGTGGCAGAATATCTGAGATAGCTGCGTTAAAATTTCGCTCCACTATCAGTATAAGTGATGATGCTTAAACATGATACGAATCTGCATTGACGCTTTATTCCCTTTAACGCAAAACTCATCCTTCGTTAGCAAGACAACAATCTGAAAGGGGAATCTTATGTCTACAACAAATACTATTACAGCTCCTGTTTTTGATCGGGATTCATATAATGTGACCATACCTTCGGTGGTTGGTGTTGGTCTTATTCTTACCACGCTTACCGCACGAAATGCGGATGCCAGCGATACTTTGACCTATTCTATTATTGATGGCAATGATGACGGGCTTTTTGGCATTGATGCGGTGACAGGTGCTATCACGGTTGCTGATGTTGGCGTGCGGTCTGAATTCACTAGATATACATTGACAGTGCAGGTGACGGATAGCGGTGGGCGCATTGATACGGCAGAACTTGTTCTCGCTAATCAAACCCTGCCCGGTCGTGGTAACGATAAAGGGCGTTCGTTGCACGCCGACTATGGCGAAATTGGTGAGATCGGTTATGCTTATGGTGGAAATGATAGTGTATTTGCTAGTGCAAGCTTCGGTGGCATCATGTATGGCGGTAGTGGCAATGATACGATGTATTCCCAAAATCCTTTCTATGTCTTTTATGGCGGTAGCGGGCTAGATCGCCTAACTGTTGCTGATGACTTTGTCAACAACGTTTTTTATGGCGGTAGAGATATAGATTACCTCTTGGGCGGGAGCGGCGCTGATTTTCTTGATGGCGGTGACGGCAGTGACGTTTTAGAAGGCCGTGGCGGTGCGGATATTTTCGTGCTGGATACGAATGATTCGGGTAGCGATGTGATCCGCTTTTTCAACCCGGGCGCGGGCGATAAAATTCGCATAGAAGTCACTGACCCGACGATTAGCACGCTTGAGGAACTTCTCGCCCATGCTGGTCTGCGTGTGGCAGTAGAACATGTTGATACATTGAGTTTTGAATCGTTTCAGCCTGAGGCTTTAGCCCAAATTATCCATGTAAAATTTCCTTACACTAATAATGCTACGATATTGGATACTGCCATCTATAAGGTGGTAGGTGAGGTGGATAGAATCAGTGGCGGCGATGATGAGATTGTTGTGGTGCTAAAGGATTTTGACGCTCCCCTAACCTATAGTATGTTTGATGTGGTGCTTTCTATCCTTGATTCCGAGGCCTATAGTGGGGCAGTTTCCGAAGATGCCGCCATTGATAGCGCAATCCTCAAAATAACTGCTGTCAATCCTAGTGCTACATTAAGCTATTCCATTATTAGCGGTAATGATGCTGGGCTTTTTACTATTGATGATACCGGGCAAATTACCCTCGCTAACATGTTGGATTATGAAATCGCCCCCTATCATATCATGGCGGTTCAAGTCACTGATAGTGCCGGGCGTACGGATATGGCAGAGGTTGTTGTCAATGTTCTGAATGTGAACGAACATGCTCCTATTTTCGGTGCGTATGCTTATGATGCGGAAATCATCGAAACTGCGGCAAAAGGTGCGGCGGTTTTGCAAGTGGTTGCGGCAGATGCCGATAGAAATGAGAGGCTAGATTATGCCATCATTAGCGGTGATGATGCCGGGCTTTTTGCTATTGATGACGCCGGACAGATCACGCTCGCTGATACATTGGATTATGAAACTGCCACCAGCCACACCCTCACCGTGCAAGCGACGGATAGCGGCGGGCGCACGGATACGGCAGAAGTCATTATCACCGTTGCTAATGCGAATGACGAATCTCCTATGTTTGGTGCGGCTATCTATAATGCGATAATCGCTGAAAATGCTGTGCGTGGCACGGTGCTTGTGCAAATTGACGCGAGTGATGCGGATGCAAATGATACCCTGACCTATGCCATCACTAGTGGCAATGATGACGGGCTATTTAGCATTAATGCTGATAGTAGGCAAATCACGCTCATTGGTGCGTTGGATTATGAAACCGCGACCAGCTATACCCTCGGCGTTCAAGTGACGGATGGTGCGGGCAACACAGACACGGCAGAGGTTATTGTCACTGTTGCTGATGTCCATGAAAACGCCCCCATTTTTGGCATGGATATTTATGAGACAGAAATCGCCGAAAGCGCCGCTAGAGGCACGGTGCTTGTGCAAATTGACGCGAGCGATGCGGATATTGGCGATACGCTAAACTATGCCATCACTAGTGGCAATGATGACGGGCTATTTAGCATTAACACTGATAGTGGGCAAATCACGCTCATTGGCACATTGGATTATGAAACCGCGACCAGCCACACCCTCGGCGTTCAAGTGACCGATAGCGTCGGGCGCACGGACACGGCAGAGGTTGTTGTCACTGTTAATAATGTGAATGAGTATGCCCCTATTTTCGATGCGCCTGTCTATAATTGGGTAATTTCTGAAGATGTCCCGCCTGGCACGGTGCTTGTGCGTGTTGGTGCGACCGATGCGGATATTGGCGATGTGTTGCGCTATTCTATCACTAGCGGCAATGATGCCGGGCTATTTAGCATTCACGCCGATAGTGGGGACATCACGACTGATGGCAGGTTGGATTATGAAACCACGACCAGCCACACCCTAGGCATTCAAGTGACCGATAGTGTCGGTCAAACCGGCACGGCAAAGGTCGCTGTCAGTGTGCTTAATGTAAATGAGTTCGCCCCGGTTTTCGGCATGGACATTTATGAGGCAGAAATTGTTGATGATGCCGTGCGCGGTACGTTGATTGTGCGCGTTGATGCGAGTGATGCCGATGCGGACGAAACCCTAAACTATTCCATCACGGGCGGCAATGATGCGGGTCTATTTAGCATTAACGCCGATAATGGAGACATCACGCTTATTGGCGCATTGGATTATGAAACCGCGACCAGCCACACCCTAACCGTTCAAGTGACGGATAGCATAGCCCATGCGGATATAGCACAGGTCGTTATCAATGTCCTTAATGCCAATGCGTTTGCCCCGGTTTTCGGCATGGATACTTATGAAGCAGAAATCGCCGAAAATGCCGCGCGCGACACGCTGCTTGTGCGTGTTGGTGCCACGGATGGCGATGAGGGCGATACGCTAAACTATGCCATCACTAGCGGCAATGATGCCGGGGTATTTAGCATTAACGCTGATAGTGGGGACATCACGCTTACTGGCACATTGGATTATGAAACCACGACCAGCTACACCTTAGGCGTTCTAGTGACGGATAGTGGAGGGCGCACGGATACGGCAGAGATCGTTATTAGCGTTCTTAATGTCAATGAACACGCCCCGATTTTCGGTAAGGATATTTATGAGACAGCAATCGTTGAAAATGCCGCCCAAGACACGGCAATTCTGCGCGTTGCCGCGACCGATGCCGATGCTGATACTACGCTAAGCTATGCCATCACTAGCGGCAATGATGACGGGCTATTTAACATTAACACTGATAGTGGGCAAATCACGCTTGCTGATGCGTTGGATTATGAAACCGCCACTAGCCACACCCTAGGCGTTCTAGTGACGGATAGTGGGGGAAAAACCGACACGGCAGAGGTCGTTATCAGCGTCCTTAATGTGTATGAACACGCCCCCATTTTCCGCAGGGATGTTTATGAAGCAGAAATCGCCGAGGATGCTACTACCGACACGGTAATTATAAAGGTTGCCGCGACCGATGCGGATGTTGGCGATACGCTAAACTATGCCATCACTAGCGGCAATGATGCCAGGCTATTTAGCATTAACGCCGATAGTGGGCAGATCACGCTCTTTGGCGCATTGGATTATGAAACCGCGACTAGCCATACCCTAGGCGTTCAAGTGACGGATAGTGAGGGGCGCACGGATACGGCGGCGGTCGTCATTAGTGTTCTTAATGTCAATGAACACGCCCCCATTTTCGGTACGATTATCACAAATCAGCTGGTCGCTGAAACCGTCCCTACAGGCACGATATTGATGCATGTGACCGCGACCGATGCCGATGCTGGCGATACGCTACGCTATGCCATCACTAGCGGCAATGATGCCAGGCTATTTAGCATTAACGCCGATAGTGGGCAGATCGCGCTCTTTGGCGCATTGGATTATGAAACCGCGACTAGCCACACCCTAGGCGTTCAAGTGACGGATAACGCAAACCGCACAAACGCGGCAGAGGTCGTTATCAATGTTCTGAATGTGTATGAATACGCCCCCATTTTCAGTGATGCTACCTATCATGCAGAAATCGCCGAAGATGCCACGCGTGGCACGGCAGTCGCACAAATTGTGGCTTCGGATGCGGATATTGGCGATGTGTTGCGCTATGCCATCACTAGCGGCAATGATGACGGGCTATTTAACATTAACGCTGATAGTGGGCAAATCACGCTTGTTGGTGCGTTGGATTATGAAACCGCGACTAGCCACACCCTCACCATTCAAGTGACGGATAGCACAGGGCAAACCGGCACGGCAAATCTTATTGTCGCCGTTGCTGACGTGGATGAGGGCAATCTATTCTTTGATGAAGAAATTTACCTTTTCCCCAATATCCCTGAAACAGCAACCACAGGTTATGCGATAGGTAGCGTTTCTGCCACCGATATTGATGGAGATGCGCTGATCTATTCCATCTTTGCGGGCAATGATGCGGGGCTATTCGCCGTTGATGCAACAAGTGGCGTCATTACCATCGCTACACCAAATCAAGTCACCAACTCAGCGACTATTTCAATGACTTTGCAAGTGGAAGATAGCGCCGGGCATTTTGATAAAGTGACCGTGGCTGTGTACGATCCGGCAATGCGCGGCACCGATAATGGAGATGTGATTACCGGGGTTAGCACCCGTGACATAATCTATGGCGGTGCGGGGACTGATACGCTCAATGGCAAGGGCAATGCGGATAGTCTCTATGGCGGTGCGGGGGATGATTTCCTTAATGGCGGCGATGGTGCTGATATTTTGTCTGGCGGCACGGGGCGCGATTTCCTCCAAGGACGGCGGGGGAATGATGTTTTCGTGCTGAATACTGCTGGCGGAGAAAATGATGGCGATGTTGTCATCGATTTTCGCGGCAGAGGCAATGATACCCTCCGCATGGATGTCACTGACCCCGCAGCCATAACAAGCCTAGCCGCGCTAGAAACCTCAGACAATCTGCGCATAGACAAAGGGCGCATTAGCCTCCCCGATTTTCCTTCAAACAGCGACCACCCATCACGAGTCAATACTGTCATCTACCACAACAACGGCACCGCAACAGATAGGGGCGATGATATTCTTCTAATGGTATTAGAAGATTTCACAGGGCTTAATCTCAATATGATTGAACTCATTTAGACCAAGATTAGACGAACCCCCCCCTCACTGCGAGGGGGGCAAATGCACATCTTAATAACCACACGATAAGGTATGATGACCGCACGATACGATTTATCATCGGGGTTGAAATGAAATACGGCTCATTCAACCCGGATGTTTTAATCGGCGGTGATGGCATTACCAATGATGCGGTATGGCTTGAACGTTTGCAAAAATTCGTCAACATACGTTGGGATGATTCACCTAATCCTAACCCCCGACCGCCGACCGCGGCGGGGCGGTTTTTGGTACTTGCCTTTTGGGGTGGGATATTTGATTGCGAGGGCAAGCGGATTTGGGGCAGGGCGAGGATTCCAGTGTCTAATGTTGCGGAGGCGGGTTGGGGTTGAGGGATTTTGAATACTATAATACTCAACAGAAAAAAATAACACAAAACCAAACGCTTACGCCAAAAAAATCGCCGGGTGCGTCGCCCCCACTGGGGGGAGTGGGGGGATGCCGCCCGATGTTGCGAAGGCGGGTTGGGGTAGAGAGATTTTGAATACTATAATACTCATAACAAAGAAAATAGTACAAAATTAAGCAGTTACGCAAACAAACCGCCGAGCGCATCGCCCCTGCACGACGTTCCGTGCTGGCGTTCCGTGCGGTGCATAAGTCCCTCATTATCTCATGGGGATTTCACCCCCAAACCCCCGACCGCCGAGCGCGGCGGGGCGGTTTTTTGGTGCGTGTTTTTTGTGGGCTAGGTGGGTTAGTATGAGTATAGGACAGGAGCCGCCATGCCTTTTTTGCGCATGTTGGCGGGGATTCTGGTTCGCATATAAAGTTTCTTAATGTCATCGGGAGCCTCGATTCCTACAAAGCCCCATCTGCCGTC
This sequence comes from uncultured Alphaproteobacteria bacterium, assembly GCA_958431225.1. Lineage (GTDB taxonomy): Bacteria > Pseudomonadota > Alphaproteobacteria > Puniceispirillales > UBA1172 > UBA12202. Next base: position 1,733,424 of record OY288107.1, read on the forward strand.
AGGATATTTCTCCCAATCTTTCGGTTTAAAAACGCCAATCACAAGCCCTTTCGACACGGCTAATACATATTCGGCTTCTTCGGCTCTTTTAACATTTAGTCTCCATGATTTTCGCACCGCATCATAGATACTATCTGCTTCAAGAGCAGTGTGATTGATCTTAATGATCAGTGCTTTGTGCTGGATATCAGTTTCTCTGGCTTCGTATTGCTCAATCACTTGTTTTGCATGCATGCATCCGCGTTCATTAGAGCCGTGACCTCCGGCTTTATTTGACAGCCCGGGATAGGCTTCCATTAGTGCGCCCTCCACCTCAAAAGCAGCATCCTCATCCATACCATGCCTATGAATAACATGCTCGACCTCAAAACCGTCATTTTTGATTTCGCGTATGCGTTGCAGTTTAGGATCGTTGACCTCATCCGAGTCTGCGCCGGTTTCTGGTTCTGCATTTGCGTGCGCAAAAACCCTGTTTCCCTGCCCTTTGCCCACATAAAATGTATCGCCATTTCTGGGGTCAATGAGCCTGTAGACATAATACTCCAACTTATCGCTGACTTCTGGTGAAAACATGATTGCCTCCAATGATACGATTGATTTGCCCCCACGCTATTTTACAATTTGCGAAGAATCAAGAAAAAAATCAAATTATTTTTGCTGTCGGTTTTTTTTAATAAAGTGTTGCACTAAAGCAAAGTATGTTTTAGAGGAGGGGAAAGATTTATTGAAGGAACAAGGGCATGAAACAGATAAAAAACTGGATTCTAGGCGTGGCACTAGCGGTGATGCTAACCGCGACGGCATCGGCGGCGGATTTGCAGAAAGGGCTGGATGCCTATGAGGTTGGCGACTACGCCACCGCCCTTTCTATATTAAAACCCCTAGCCGAAGCGGGGAATGCCGATGCCCAACTCACTTTGTCGTGGATGTATTATTTTGGCAGGGGCGTTCCACAGGATGATGCGGAATGGACGAAGTGGCGGGATCGTGCGTTTAATGTGGTTGATGCGACCGCCCAAGACACGCCTACTGAAACAGGAACGCTGGGAACTATAAAGGTATCTGAGGATGATTTTCATGAAGGGGTGCGCGCCTATGCTAATGGCGATTACGCCACCGCCTACGCAAAAATTTTTCCCTTAGCAGAGTTACAAAATGCTGATGCCTTATACTTTTTGGGGTTGATGTATTACAATGGTCAACACGTTGCACAGGATCATGAGCAAGCCGCACATGTATTGCGCCAATCGGCAGAGGGCGGGAACACCGATGCTCAAAATCTTCTAGGTGTGATGTATGATCATGGCAGGGGCGTTCCGCAGAATGTTGAGGAAGCGGAGCAATGGTTTCGCCGCGCGGCGGCGGCAGGACATACCGAAGCCCAACAGAATTTGGAGAGACTACTAGCAAGCATAGAAGCGGCGGCAGAAGCGGCGACGCCGGCGGACGATTTACAAAAAGGGCTGGCAGCCTATGAGGCTGGTGATTACGAAACCGCCTTTGCCATATTAACCCCCCTAGCAAAGGGCGGGAACGCTGATGCCCAAAACAATCTGGGCTGGATGTATGATTATGGCGAAGGCGTTGAACAGAATGCTGAGGAAGCGGTAAAATGGTATCGCCGTGCGGCTAAACAAGGGCACGCTATCGCCCAAAACAATCTGGGCAAGATGTATCAATATGGCGAAGGCATTGAGCAGAATGATGAGGAAGCAATAAAATGGTATCGCTTCGCGGCAGAGCAAGGACATGCCGAAGCCCGACAGAATCTGGAAGGAATGCTAGCAAGCACTGCATCGGCGGCAGATGGCACAGCATCGGTGGCGAATTTGCAGGAAGGGATAGATGCCTATAATGCTGGCGACTACGGCACTGCTTTTGCTATATTGAAACCCCTAGCAGAAGCGGGGGATGCCGCCGCCCAAGCCAATCTGGGATTGATGTATGACCTTGGCAGAGGCGTTGAAGAGGATGTTGCGGAAGCGGTGAAATGGTATCGCAAGGCGGCTGAGGCAGGAATTGCATCAGCCCAAATCAATCTGGGGAGTAAGTATTTCACTGGTGATGGCGTTGCGGAGGATGATGCAGAAGCGGCGAAATGGTTTCGTCTTGCGGCTGAGCAGGGGGATGCCTATGCCCAATTCAATATAGGCTGGATGTATGATTATGGCGAAGGCGTTGCGCAGAATGATGCAGAAGCGGTGAAGTGGTATAGCCGTGCGATTGAACAGGGGTATGCCAAAGCCCAAGAATATCTGGATCGTCTATTAAAAAGATAGAAAAAAAGCGAAAAACCCCGCAACCCACCGAATCACCCGCCCAAATACGCCAATATTATGAATAAAACTACAAAAACTGCGAAGACAAAAACACCCCATAGGGTATCATAAGCACCCCGCCAAAAGCGGTGGAGGAGGGTTAATTTTTTTTGCTTTTTAATTTTCTGTGGAGAAGTGCCAGTAAAGCGAAGCACGTTTCTCAAAAGCATTTTCCACTTAGAAATTTGAAGTCGTGGTTTTTTATCTTTTTCAATATCCACAAGATTATTGCAATGATACAATAAAACCCTATATCCAGGAGGCTCGTCTGCCATAAGTTGAACCATTTCCTTTTCTACTTCTTCAAGAGTTTCATCACTTATTTTATTACCAGTCAGGCGCATCTCTAAATGGTAAAAACGCTGTTTTAAAAAATTATGCGCTTGAGCACCTATTGAAAACTTCAATACCAAGTCTAATGAGGCAGAAATCACTGGCAATAATGCTAAAATCGTGACAATTTTAGAGCTACTATCAAACAATCTCGAAGCCAATAAGGCACTTGATATGAAAATGGTGCAAAAAACAAGACGATGGCAAAAATCTAAGAAACCCCCTCTATATCCATGATAACGAGAAGATATCCGACATTGCCAAATCAATTCATCTTTTTTATTTTTCTCACGCATTGGTTGTTTCTCAGCACTCATTTTTTTGGGTGGTGGTAATGTTGGGTGGTACTGGTGGTACTGGCTCTCTTGCTACGGCAACCGGACGCCCCGAGCCTCTATGACGCGGCGTTTGTTTGTTCTCAACGAGTGGCCTCCGAGTGGCGTTTTTTGGCCGAGGCGGCGGTTTCTTAACGTTGGACAATTTGACCTCCCATTTTTTGCAGTAATGCAACGTAGAGGATATTGTAATAAGAGTATCAAAAAAAATCAAGCAATTTATTTTAACTAACTCCCCCACCACGGACAACATTCCATCCGTCATCACTATTTACCCCATCGCTTCAATGGGGTAATCTGCAAAAATTCAATAGATGGCGGAAAATACCGCGCACAAAACTATAAAAGGCTGTTAAAGGGGCAGGGTATGGAGCAGGTGGAAAAATCTATGCCTACTTATGAATTGGTGGATGAAACCACCCTATCGCGCATAGAATCCCTAGCCGACACCATCCTCGACGAGGTCGGCATAGCCATAGAACACCACCCCCCCCAAGCCTCGAAGCCCTACGCAATCTAGGCGTCTCCATCAAAGGCGAGCGCGTCCATATCTCCGGCGCGCAAATCCGTGAATTCATCCGCGATAAAATCCCGCGCACTTTCACGTGGCAGGGGCGCACTCTAGCGCATCGCTTCCCTAAATAAACTCCATATAAGATTTTGAGTATAATAGTATTCAAAACACTCAAAACCCCCAAAAAACCGCCACCGAGCGAGGTTCCTGCTGAGGGCATGGGGGATGCTGTTGCCCAATGTTGCGAAGGCGATTTTGAATACTATAATACTCAACCGCAAATAAAATAGCACAAAACCAAATGCTTCCGCCAATAAATAGCCGGGGCGCGTCGCCCCTGCTGGGGGGTATGGGGGGTGCATAAGCCCCCCATTTCTCTTACCGAATTTGCTTCATCAACTCCGGCAACGCACCACAATCACTTATCGCATAACTAGATTCCGGCATAAAATCTGGGATGCTTGGTGCTGTGTTGGTTACTGCTATTACGTGGCGGCAGTTGGCTTTTGTTGCGGCGTCGTGGTCGGCTTGGGTGTCTCCTATCATTATGGTTTTTTGTGGGGGTATGTTTAGTGCCTCGCATATGGCTAGGATGCCGCCGGGTTCGGGTTTTTTTCCGTGTCCGCTATCGGCGGTTACTATTTTATCTATTAGTTTGCTTAATCCTAGTTCTCTCATATTTATAGTTGTGGTTGCCGCGCCGTCATTGGTTACTAGCCCTAGCAGATAGCCCTCGGCTTTGAGCGTGGTTAGGGCGGGGACGACATTGCCTTTGGGGGCGGTTTTGCCTTTTACGGAGGTGGCGGCGATGCGGGTTACTTCGGCGCGGAACTCGGGGTGCGTCATGATGTGCGCGAGCTGGCTATCTAGGGCTGCCCATGCCGGCACTAGCGCGCTATAGGTGCCGCTAGCGTAAAGCCCATTTTCCAAAACTTTACCGCCCGCGCCATCCGCTTCAAGCATGACGCCGATGGCTTCGAGCAACTGGCGGTGATGCACGCGCCCTTCAATCAACGTTTCCGCATGGCGCGCAATCGCAACAATGGCAGGAAACCAAGTCTGGCTCAAATCCAAAAGCACGCCGTCTTTATCAAAAATAATAAGCTCAATCGCCATCACGCCAAGGGTTATGCCAGTATTTGGCAAATGTTGCAATCCATGTTTGACAAGCGCGCGCGAGTAGGCTAGATGAGGTGTTGCATACGCCGTGTTGAGAGCAATCTCAAACCCGTAGGATAGCGGAGGGGTGGCCGAGTGGCTGAAGGCGGCGGTTTGCTAAATCGTTGAAGGAGGAAACTCCTTCCGGGGGTTCGAATCCCTTCCCCTCCGCCAACCCCCATTGTGAAAGGAAATTTGTGTTCAGTGCTCAAAACGAGCCAATGCAAATCTAGCAATGGGGGAATGGAGATAGGTAAGCAGGAAATTAAGCGCAAAAAAAACCTCCCACCGAGGTGAGAGGCTTCTTCTGTATTAAAGAACCAATGCAACTCCTTAATACAGGCGGGTTTCTCACAAGTCAACAGAAAAAGTGATTTTTCTGACAGGTTTTTTGCACCCTTTTTCTGGGCATCTATATGAACCTTATGAAACCCATAAGAACCACCATCAGCGCCTTCGGCAAATCTAAACCAGCTGGGGCGCGTATTATCACCGACCATCACCAACTGAACGACTTTCGTGCGGAAAACTATGAGATTGGGGAAGACTTCAATCGCTTTGAAGCCACGGACATCATCGCGCGTTGCGGCAGGAAGATGCCCCCTAGTGATTCGGGGCAATGCTGGACGAGCGCTTTGATTACCCATATAGTTATGTTGGTCAAAATGACCCAAGACCGAGATTGGCTAGACCGCAAGCCCATTGTTTGGATGAGCGTCGCCAAGACCGCCCAACGCCTCGGCATATCGTGTAGCCAAGTCAATCGGCAAGAAAATAAACTCATGGAGTTGGGCGCGATTACTTGGGACGATAGCGGCAACCATAAACGTTTCGGGCGCCGTAATGCCGATGGGCGCATTGTTGAGGCTTACGGCATCAATCTCGCGCCTTTGGCAGCAATGTTGGAAACGTTGCGGGAGCATGACAAAACCATATTCTGCGCCGAGCTAGAATGGGGGACGAAGCGCAACTCCCTCATTTCTTTGCGGTCAAAGTGCCGAAGGTATTTGTTGGGGCTTGATGAAGACAATGACATTATCGTTGCCCTCGCCGACGAATGCAATGCCATCCTCGGCTCAATCCATCTGCATGCGAATACCGATATTCCCACGTTGGATGGCTGGATCGCCGCACTGGATGCATGGATAGAAAAGCTGAAAAAGCAACCCGTAGAACCCGCGCGCACCAAACCTGTGGATAACGCGCAGAAATCTGCGAAAGTGACAGCAAAAATGCGACCCAAGGAAAGCAAATCTGCGACCCCAGGGTCGCATCCATGCGATGCACATACAATACAACATGAATCTCATGATATAAATACGCATACTTGTAGCGGCGAGGTTGTGGATAACGCGTCCGGCGCGGTGGGGGCATCAGCGTCCGCAGGGTATTGCCAAGAAGGAGGGCGTAGGCGAAGCGATGATGCGCCTCCTGAACGCCTAGCGGAGGAGGCTGAGACCGATGCTATCATCTATCAGTTGGACCCGGCGCGCTTGTTTGAGCGCATGCCGCCAAATCTAGCCGCCGAGATAGGCATAGATTACGAGGACACAAGATGGGAAGATGTCGCCAATGCGGCGTTGCGCTTGCTCGTGCGGCTAGGGATTTCAGACCAAGCATGGGCTTCGGCAGTGCGGCAAATGGGCAAGGATGGCGCCGCGCTCGCGGTGATCCTAATCGCATGGCGGCGCGAATTAGGCGAGGTCTATTCCCCGGGCGGCTATCTGCGCGGCATGACGAAAAAGGCACAAAAGGGCGAATTGAACCTAGTCCCATCGTTCTACGGGCTCCAGAAGCGAGGAGGAAAGCGGTAAGCGGGGGGGAGGATGCGGTAAGCGGGGGGTAAGATGCGGTAAGCGGGGGGTAAGATGCCTCTCCGTCATCGCGCGCCGCTAATCCGTGCCTTCGCGGGCTAATGCGGTGCTTGATGCGGGTTATGCCCCGCCGTCCGAGTTGCATTGAGCGCATCCCTGTGCGAAATTTTCATTTTTTGCTTGCCACCCATAGCAAACCTCTATATCCCAGAAAGTGCGACAACATTTGCAGAAAGCCCGCCCTTTGTCGGGTTGCCTGCTAAATATAACACCTTCGGGAAATAGGTAGGATTCGTAGCTTTCTGCGAATGTTGTCGCAAATACAGCCCGACCCTTCGGTCGTGGCTGCACTTCAACAGCATTTGTAAGGAGCAAGTCCGATGAAGAACCGAACCGAAGAAAATCGTAGAAATTTAGAAATGATTGCGCCAACATGGACATTGTTGGGGCTAGCTTTAACCGCTTGTGGCGGTGGAGGAGGTGGTGGTAGTAGTGGTTTCGGTGGAGGTAACCCCACCCCACGAACTCCACCTACTACGACGCCAAGATTAAGCGATGTCATCTCGCCTGCCGCCACTCAATTTGGCGTTGGTGACACCCTATCTGCTACGACAGATGAAACCAATGAGATTGCGCATTTTTATGCACTTAGATGGGACACAGCTATAGCCGTATTAGATATCACTGGTACGTTTGATCTACAGGTTACCTCAAAAACAGTCACTCTTACCGCAACATCTTTTGGTAGCACTACCACTGCTAGTTGGACGATAACAGGTGCCGATGCAGGTGATTTTATATTCGTCCAAGATGGGGCGGAGAATGCGGTTTTGCAAACTGTCAATCCTGTTGATTATGAAAATCCACGCGATGCGAACAGGGATAATGTCTATGAAATAACATTAGATGCGCAGGGAGGAACGTTCGGCGCAGCTTATACTCATATACTTTCAACGGGCGATGTCGACTATACGATCACAATCACCGATGTTGCTGGCGATGACCGACCCGCTACACCTCCAACCACGCCAACTCCAACTACACCACCTCCAGTCGTTAATTCGCCAATCATACTCAGGGACACCAATGGCAATGTTGTTGATTCCTACACTTTCTCAGTTGATGAAGATGCGCCTGAATTAACAACGGTGGGGAGGATATATTCAAGTGTGGATAATGCTGCACCAGGTAGCAGAATATTCCATGAATTTTTGCTAACCGAGGGCATTTTTGCTGGTCGCATTTCTTCGAGTGACGACGATGACCACTTTAATATTTATGCAAATGGTGAGATTACTACGGAATCGTCACATGGATTGCGTGTGGCAGTGCCGTTGGATTACGAAACCGCCACCAGCCACACCCTAACCGTGCGCGTGATGTACGATCTTGATGGCAGGTATGGCACCATCAGTGACCGAGAGATTAGGGATGTGCAGGTGGTCATCAATGTGAATGATGTTGAAGGGATAAGGCTCAGGCAGTATGGCGATGTTGTCGATTCCTACACTGGCTCAATTGATGAGGATGGCAGGGACGATGAATTGCCAACGATATCTGCAAGTGTGGATGATGCTCCGTCAGGTCATGTAATAATCTATCAATTTGTTGAGTCCGGTAGCGTAAGCGATTCCGACGGAGCTTTTATGATTAACACTTCGTCGGGCGCAATTAGCGTTGATGATGCCAGCTTGTTGGATTACGAAACCGCCACCAGCCATACCCTAACCGTGCGCGTGACCTACGATGCGGATGGCGACACAACGACCACGAACGACCAACAGACTAGGGATGTGCAGGTGGTCATTGATGTGAACAATGTCTCGGGAGCATCCCCAGCACAAATCCCAAACCGCCACGCAACACAGGCAGAGGTCATCATCCCAGACGACACCGACCCAATCGCCAACATAGTACCCCTACCAGACGCCGACCCATCCGCAGGGTGAATCACTCTGTAGGCAGATGCCGCGGCTTGAGGGCGGTAAATAATGTGATGGCGGGTATTGACAGAACGTGATATTTGCGAAATGTGAACAAAACTGGGAAAGGGGATAGGATATGGCTAATGAGCAATGCACTGTGGAGGTGTTTGACCTGACTAAAATTAGCCGTTCATCGTCTGGTCGTGCGGGATTGAAAGAAACACTTCGTCCGCTCCCCCTTTCCGAGTCCGAGCGTTCTACATTGCAACAAATACTTGGCAAGAAAATAGGGTCTGAGCACGCTTTGCTAATCTTTGTTACTGAGAATCCTAAGGCACGTAGCGAAAAGCGTATAGATGCTATGGTTAAGGAGATTCTTAACGATAAAGAATGGGCGGAAATTGATCTTGAGATTGAACAAGAGAATGAGGAGATGCGTGCGACATACTTGCAAACCACTGAACTCTACACGCCCGAGGATATTCAAGGTCCAAGCACCAAGTGGAAACGCGAAGGGCGGGTTTTTGCTATTCAAGATGGTGAAAAAGATCTGTTCCCGGCTTTCCAGTTCGCTGACGGGGAACCTTTGCCGATTATCAAAAAAATCTTGGAGGCACTGCCCGAATACATGAGCCCATGGCAAACGGCTTTTTGGTTTGAATCGGGTAATGGTTGGTTGGGCGGAGAAATCCCACAGGAATGTCTTAAAAACGAAAGCGATCTCATTGACGCCGCCGAACAATTAGCCAAGCCAGAGATTGGCTAACATTAATACCGTCATCGCTGCTCCCAAAAAATCGCATCATGCCATCGCGTCAAACCCTGTTGCGGACGCTTAATCCTGATATGCTGGTGCGCCGGTGGCGGGTTTCTGTGGGGTTTTGCAATCCTGCCTTGAAGGGATGCTATACATATAAATACAACAAAATAAAGTTAAATAATTATATTTAATTATAAGTAAATATAAATACATATAAATACGTAAAAATAAATATAAATACATATAAATAAATATAAATAATTATGAATACTTATACATAAACACTTGCAAAGCGCTTGCAGATTGGCTACATTCTTCACTCACACGAAACAGAAAGGAAGAAAATATGGCTATTATTGCATTTGCTAACCCCAAGGGAGGCGTGGGGAAGACTACTAGTGCGCTATTGCTCGCTAGTGAATTGGCGCATCGTGGGGGGCGTGTTGTTGTTATTGATGTGGATCCGCAAAGGTGGATTTCTAAATGGGCGAGCACGGCGGCTATGCCCGACAATCTGCAAGTCATGGATCAATCCACCGAGGACAGCATCATTGATGATATTGAAACGGCTGATGCGGCGCATGATTTTGTCGTCATTGACCTTGAAGGCAAGGCGGATGTGATGGTGAGCCACTGCATCGGCATGGCGGATTTGGTCATTATACCGGCGCAAGGCTCCGTGCTTGATGGTGAAGGCGCGGCGAAAACCATTAAACTTGTCCTCAACCAAGCGCGCATTATCCAGCGTGAGATTCCTTATGCGGTTTTGCTGACGCGCACCTCGCCGGCCATCCGCACCCGCGCACAAAAAGATGTAGAACACCAACTGGCGTTGAATAAAGTCCCGGCGTTCAAAACGAGCATCATCGAGCGCACCATGCTCCGCAATATGTTTAGCCAACGCGCCACCCTGCATAACCTAAACACAAGCAACCCCAAGACCCAAGAGAAAGCCCTAGAAAACGCCAGAGCTTTCACCGATGAAGTCATTGCCAGACTTTCTGGCAAGGCTGTTTCTATAACCCGCAAGCAAAAGGAGACCGACCATGCCGGATAAACCAAATGAAGATGAATGTGTTGATATGGGCTTCGGCGATGCCAAAACCAACAAGAAACCCCCGCGCATCACCAAAGAACAATCATTGCAAGCCGCACGAGAATCAGGCTTCGCCCCACAAACAGAAACCAACACCACCCCACAACATCGCCAAAAACGGCGGCGACAATCCGGACGCAACCAAAATATCACAATCAGAACCTTTAGCGAGACGATTGATGAATTTTACCACCTCGCCGACCAAAACGACTGGGGCCTCGGACGTACTTTTGAGCATTTGATGGAGCATTACAAGAATACCAAGGGCTAACACCCCAAGGATAAAGGGGTAGAGACTGCTTTTTTGGTTTGTTTTTGCTTCAAACTATGGGTGAGGCTTCTTACTTTGGTGGCACTTTTATATCCCAAGAGTGCATGACTTTCATTCCGAGCATCTTTGCAAACTTAATTTGATCACCATCATCGGTATAAAAAATCGTCGCTTTATTAAGCTTAGCAATTGTCGCAATTTGGTTATCAAATTTGACCTTTTGCCAAGATGCCTGTGACCCTGATTTTTTATTGTGTCGCACCATCGTTTTGCGGATTATAATGCTCAATTCTATGGCACATTTCTCATTAAAATCAGCAATTTTTATAAATGGATATTGCTTAATTGCATCAATAGCCTTTTGTACGTCCGGTACGCCAATGAGCAACTCTGCTAGGCAAGGTGCTGGCACAATCACCGTATCCTTAGCGTATTTATCCAGAAAAGCCTCCATGCGCTCTTTTACTTGTTCAAGTTCGGCACCAGCATTTCGGTCAATTGGTGGCTTAGCATCTGGTTTAAATAGCAAACACAAAAAAGAATTATCTACTGCAACAATCAATAAGAACCCCCGCCGTCTTTTATTTCTTTAAGAACCCCTAGAGGGTCATCGGGCCAATCAATATCCAGAGATTGAATGTGTTTTATGGCATCCCGCAAATTACCAGATTTCAAAGGACGAAAATCGGTTATGTCAAAATCACTCACCGTCCAATCGCCGTCAGGGTCGCGCGTCCACAAACCGCGCCCACTAAGATTGACATATCTATCCTCAAGCAAAAATTCTTTTAATTTCCGCCCAATATCAAGGGTTGTCGTGCCAAAAATGGAGCCGTAGTCGTTCGTTTCCAATCGGATATTGATAACATCTTTGCTTTCAGCCATGTGGTAAATTTTGCCGGAAAAAGAAGCAGAGTCCCTGACTTCATAGCAAATTTTTTCTTCAGTCCGCTTGCTCGGGAATGGAATGACTTTTTTATTGTTTTTGTCAATGATTCCACCGCTAGTTTTATCTTCCTCAAACATTTTTTCCATATTTTCATGCGCCTTCATCGCGCTTTTAGGCGCGTCGCCTTTTGCTAATAATTCTATACGTTTTTCAAAATAATCTGTGCATTCTTCATCAAACCGCAAGGCAGTGTTGAGGCTACCTTCAGTGATGCTGACTAGATGCAAGTGGTCAGCGTTACCAAGCATTTTTGCTAATTGCTGGTAATACTCCGTCAAACGCTTGAGAGGCATTGTCTCAGGCGTGTGATCGTCAATTTTGAATATGTATTCGGTTTTGTCAGTCATCTAAATATCCCCATCAAGAAACCGATTCTAAACCTTTCACCGCCCTTTGGCTAGTATTTTTTTCATGCACGATTAATTTGCAAAGCGTTGTAGGGTAAATTTCAAAGCGTGGGGTGGTTTTTGATTGTTATTTTAACGGAATTTGTTGAACTGGCGCGATGATGAGATAAACCCCGCGCCAGAACTCACTTAAATTTCCGAGTCAGGTGCGTCAGCACTTCGTAGTCTGGAATGGTTTCTTGCACGTAGATTTTGCCGTTTTCATCGTGTTCTGCTGTAATTTTTTCCAATATGGTGTTCAATAAATCGGTAGGGTCGGGGGCGGCTTTTTTTAGTTGGTTTAGGAAAAATGTTCTTCCCATTTCATCTAATACCAATGGATTCCACCCTAGAGCTTCGAGCTTGCCATTTGCGAGGTCTCTCTCGCGCTTTTGGTGGTGTTCGTAATTCTTACGCCAAAGCAGAGCTTCCCAATCCATCCAGAGCAGAGCCGTATCTGCTGTCATGTGTTTGTAAGTGGCGCCTATGAGGGCATCAATGCGCATTTTCTTGTTTGCGGCGCAAGTCTTCTTGGTTTTGAATGTTGGGCAGATCATATATTTCTCATCGCAACGGCTCATGGCGGCGCCACATTTGCCGCAGGTTACTTCAAATGGCAATTTTTTATTGCGGTCGCGTTCTTCCTTCTGGTCGCGGGAACGTTCCTCGCGGATCTTTTGTGCTAAATCCCATTGGGCTGTGTCTATGATGGCTAAATCTGGTTTTTGGTGGATCACAATTTCATCTTCGGAGTTCCGACGCACATGGCGGGTGCCCGTGGTTGGATGTCGCTTAAAGTTATTACGATTCCACTGCATTTCGCCTTTGTAGAGCGGATTCTGCAAGATGCCATTGCCACGTCCTTTATGCCCGGCAATGGTGCTTGTGGACCATTGCCCACCGCGCGCAGAAGGGATTTTGTCTTTATTGAGGTCGCGTGTAATTGCCGTCACGGTTTTGCCGTTGCAAAATTCATCAAAAATGCGCTTCACGATTTTAGCTTGTTCAGGGTCAATTTCACGCAAGCCCCGCTCAGGTTTCCCCCCGGCATTTAGATAGGGCACTTTATAGCCATAAGCTAGCCCGCCAGCAGCCTTGCCCCGACTGATATTGCCTGCTTGCCCACGGCGGGTGCGTTTAGCAATTTCGTCAAGCTGTATCGCGTTCATGGTGCCTTTGAAGCCGATATGCATTTCATTAACTGCGCCTTCATATAACGTATGAATCGGCACATCATGATACTGGCAAATTTTGTATATCCGCGCGATTTCTTCTTGGCTACGGCTCAAGCGGTCTATCGCTTCACTGATAACTATCAGAACATCGTCACTTTCCACATCTTCAATGAGCCGTTGAATTTCCGGACGATCTTTAATCAAAAAACCACTGACTTTGGCATCATGGTAGGATTCAATGGGGGTTTCAGCAAAAGCAGCATTCTTACCAATAAATTCCCGACAACGCACATCCTGATCCTCACAAGACAACACATTTTGCAAATCGCTAGAATAACGAGCATAGATAGCAATTTTAGGGAACTATATACAATGTTCCGCAACCCCCAAAAATTAGGATTTTTTTCTCTTTTGTTGGGGTGGTGGCATAATCGCCCTCATCACCGCCTCACCAACACGCTCTGGTGTCGCCTTGATGGGCGGGATGATTCTAGGCGGTCTGCCTAGTGGCTTTTTCTTATCCATCGCCATCTTTAACAATCCTTGTAATTTTGTTCAAGGCAACGAACAGATAACTCTTGGGCTTTTTCAATTTGAGCCGGAGTTATTTTGTCATAATTAAGACTTCCCTCACGCATATAGATTTTCGCGGTTTGAGCACTCACACTTCCTTGAGCGGCGGCAAGGTTAAACCACATATAAGCACGAATCGTATCCTTTGAAAAAGGGTCAATCCCCGAAGCATAACGGCGTGCTACTTTTACTTGATATCGAGAATCGCCACTCTCAGCCGCCATCAGCATCCAACGCATCGCTTCCTTATTGCTCTCCAAAGTTCCTTTTCCAAGTTTATACCTTATCCCCACTTCCCATTGGGCCACAAAATTGCCAGCCTCAGCACAAGATTTTAGAAGTTGAAACGCCTCAATATCACTCTTACCCTTAATAGCAGGAAGCCATCTATCGCTCCTTACATGTTCAATTTCACAATCATCCGCAAAAGCGGTTTGCGACAAATTAACCGCCACTAGCAGAGTCATCCCTGCCAATACCAGCATACGATAAAAGTTGATAGTCATAGTCATGTTCCTTTCTTTGGTTGGTTGAAAACATTAGGCAATACGGGCTGAGGCTCGTGTCGTCCCAATGCTCGGCTAGGGGTTTCAAATCTAACGCCATCTAGCACATTTGCAATCGTTAATAACTGCATACGCGGATAATCCACGCCATTAAGGGTAAGATTCCCCGCCTCTGCCATTACTTGCTTAAAATTAGCGGTCTGGCGTTCCCCTAATTCGTCCATAATGCTAATGACTCCTATCCTGATTCCATCAATAACGCCTTCTTGTAGTGTGTGAATCTGCACATCATGGAAACGGCAAATTTCGTATATACGCGGAGCCTCACTTAGACTGCGGCTCAAGCGGCTTAGCGCTTCAGAGAAGATGATTCGAATTTTTTTATCTTCCACATCTTTGAGGAGTCGTATCATCTCCGGACGATCTTTAATTAAAAAACCGCTGATTTTTTCATCTTTGTAGGACTCAATAGGGACGTTAGCGTAGCCATCCTGCTTAGCAATAAATTCCCGACAACTCATCTCTTGATCCTCACATGAGCGCGGATTTTGTAGCTCACTTGAATAACGAGCATAGATAGCAATATGGGGCTGTTGGGACATGGGTCACGAACCTTGAACTAGAATTGCATCAAAATAAACAAAACAGAAGCATAGTCAAGGCAGAAAGCGTAAAAATTGCATTCGTATAGCCGTCCTTCTTGCCATCACCAAAAAATCCGCCAGTCGCCCGCCGTCCGCCCGCCGTCATCCTGCCGATAACGCGCTAAAAACGCACCACCGGCGCGCCGGGTGGCTTTTTGACTTACCCAACACCGCAAAAGCACTAAACGGCGCTCAGGGGCTTTCTAGGGCTTTTTATGGCGGGGGCGGCAAAATTCACAAAAAAATCCAAAAAATTCAAAAAACAAACCAAACAAAAAGCCAGAAAACCCAAAAAACTGCGCCCTTTATTGCGCGCACGGCAAAAAAATCCACGAAGAAAGCCTTAGTCCAGGACAGAGCAGAAAACGATGCGGGGTTGGTAAGCCAACAGATCAAAATAGAGAAAGGAGATTGATATGTTTGGACAAAACGAAACTAACCTCATCGGCCGTGTTGGAGCAGAACCGGTCATTACTACAACCAACTCTGGCGGGCGTGTTGTCACCTTTTCGGTTGCTACCGATGAAAGCTACACCAACAAAAATGGTGAGCGCGTTCAGAGAACCGAGTGGCATCGGGTTGTGACGTTCATACCCGGCTTGGTCAATCGCATTGCATCCTTGCAGAAAAAGGGTGCTTTGAAAGGCAAGCTGGTGCAGATTCGTGGCAAAAGCCGCACGCGCTCGTATCAGGAGCAAAGTGAGGCGAAGCCCCGCTATATCACCGAGATTTTGATTGATATGAATGGCATTTTCATGCCACTCGAGAAAATCACGGTGACGGCGGAAGCGGCGCCTGCCCCGGCGGATGTTGCCCCGGCGCCTGCCCCGGCGGCACCTGCCCCGGCGGCACCTGCCCCGGCGGCATCTGACACGCTTCCTGAAACCTCTGCGGAAGCTGCCCCCGCGGCGACCCCGGCAACGACACCGGCGGCGGCACCCGTAGCGACCCCTGCAACCCCTGCGGCTGAAGTTAAAGCCGCAGCCTAATCCTCCCCGAAGGCAAGGCACGATCAAAAGTGCCTTGCCTTCTTTTTTTGTGCGCGGGGGCAGAGTGTGGGCGCCCTTAATCAACATACGTGGAAAAGCGCACGTCACGTGTCTTTCCATTGTAGCACGAAGGCTTTGTAGTCAAGGCACGCCCGGGGGCGTACCTCCGGCGGGATGCGGGCATCCCTTGGCATCTTGGGAAACGCCTAGTCCAAAACGACCGAGGCTTCACCCCTAAGTTCCGCTAGGGGCACGAGGCGCGCCCCAAGCTCCACATAAGGGCTTGCAGGCCGCACCACTCGTTTTGGGGCGTTTCAAGACCAAGCTGTGACAACAAAACCTAACTCGTGCTGGGGGAGGGGGCACGTTGTCGCCGCGGTGGTGACAACGGCTAACTCAAAACTTACGGAGATTGTGTTATGACACACGAACAACAAACCTCACCAACGGCGGCCGCAATGGAACATTTGGAACTCTATGGCGGTCATACAGCACGGCGCGGGCTTGAAGAGCCAGACCAGCGCGGCGCGCCCGATGAAGACACCGTGCAACACGCATGGGGCGACATCCTAGACATCATTGACGGCTTGGCGCACGACACCAAGCTTGAAGATAGCGTCGCGGAAATTGCATCAAGCATGGCGACCTCGTTGCATTATATGCTGCAACGGGTATTGCGGACGCAGGATGATGTGCAATCCGAAATCCGCCAACTGACGCGAGACTTTGACGGCTCGGAAATCACCGACATCAAAATCCAACAACAGACCAATCTGATGCACGACACCGATGCGCGCGTAGATATGCTAGAAATGGTGCGCGACAAATTGGTGGAACATATCGCGGTAAGATACCAACAAAGCTGGCACCCACCAAAGGGCAACCATGTCAGCCGCCGCAATGCCACCGCTAGCGTCGTTGAAGCCCGCGATGTGTTAAAAGCCATCGCCGACAAAGAACAAAGCGCCTTAATCGTTGAAGGCACACTAGTCGGTTTTGCCGGCGGTAAAGATTTCCAAGACATAGATTGCATCTGGCAATATCTTGACCGCGTCAAAGAACGCTACGGCGACATGGTGCTAGTGCATGGCGGCGGCCCCGGCGCAGAAAAGATCGCATCAAAATGGGCTGACCACCGGCGCATCAAACAAATCATCTGCACGCCAGATTGGAAAGCGCACAACAAAGCCGCCCCATTCCGCCGCAATGACGAAATGCTGAAATTGGAGTTGGTGGGTCTAATAGCAACACCCGGTGGCGGCATCACCGATAATTTGGTGGATAAAGCGACCAAGAAAAACATCAAGGTAAAACGCTTAGGTCAGCAAGCCTAATAGCGCATCATTGAAAACCGCCTGAGTCGTCATTGGCTCAGGCGGTTTTTTTGTGTTAGTTCCTGTCAAGCCTCGCGCCCCCAGCGCATCGGCAAATTATCCGTATAGCCGTCCCCCCGACGCCGACAACATAGATACGTATAGCCGGCCGTCAGACGCCTCGCGCATAACACGCATCGGCATGACATTCATCATGCCCCATCCTGACGCCTGCAACTTCCATCATCCACACACTAGCCGCTTCAATCGCCAGCGACGGCTACCCAAAATCGCAAGCGCATGAACAATCACTTGATGAAAGAGATAGCCCTAATTTCCACTATCGCGCCACGTGGCGATTTTTCTACACACCAAATACAACAGGTTGCAAGAGTCTGAAAAGATTGATCTTTTTTGCTGCCAAATTTTACCTGATTCACACTAGCAATCACAAAAAACTATTAAAAAACAACACTTTATGATTTTTGCCTGCTCCCAATGGGAACAAAGTCTGCCCAATGGGAACAAAAGAATCCCAACGGGAACAACATTGAAAACACTACATTTTTTTAACTCTTGCTCCCAATGGGAACAAATGCTATAATCTGACTTTAACACAACCCATTACGAAAATGGAGACCAAAATGGATGTAAGGAAATCTAAAAGACGCTCATTTAGATGCACCGATGAGGAGTGGGAACTCATCACAAAAAATGCTGAACTGGCGTTCATGAATGTGACCGATTACATCATCACAAAGACCGTCCAAGGAGACAATCCACTCATCCTAACCATAGAGCAACAGAAACAAATTCTAGCCAACATCGGCAAGGAAAATTTCATCCCCTTGACCCTCGATTCTGACCGCCAAGAGAAAATAAAAAGGCAGCTCAATTTGATCGCTTATTACATCGGTCAAAGATGCAAAAAAGAGGGTATGACAGAAGACCAACTTAAGGAAATTCTTGACCGCTAATCAGAGCAAATTTTCGGCATTCTTGAAGCCACACTCGCGGGCATTTTTATCCACGCCAACCACTAACGACACCAAGAGGAAAGGCGGTAAATGATGGTTGAGAAATTTCGGAAATTGTTGCTTATATTTTTATTCTTTACTGTTGTTCCAGCAGTGGTCCTCTTTTGCCTATTTTATGAACCGTTTAGCTATCGGCCTGCGCAGGGTTACTTTGGGTCTGCGTGGGGTTACTTTCTCGAACATATTTTAACTCCCTTAATTTGGGCTGCGCCTTTATCTCTTTTTTTCATGATAGTGTATTACTTTGTCCTTCCGTCTTTTGAGGACTTTATAGACGTTTGGCAATTGCTTCATGGAAATGCAAATGCTCAGGCGGCTCATAAACCTGACTTGAATGAAGTTAATGAGCCAGAGAAACCTAATAAGGCAAAGCAAGAGACTCCCCCGAAGGTAAGTGCTCCATCTAATGCGCCAGTTGCACCGGTGGTTACAAAACCCAATAATTCGGATGAAACCATATTTAATATATGGTTTTGCCCGTAAAAGAGAAAGTATAATGGCGTGAGAGTTATTGCGCCCCTAACCCACCCCCAAACACCGTACCAGCACCATGCCTGTACCGTACCAGTATTATATCAGTCTCAAACAAGTCGTTCAGATACTTTATGAAAAAGAAAGTAGGGGATGCGGTTTTGACCGATGGGGGAGAGGATGCAAACTAATCATCTGCGCCAAGATGGTGTCTATTCGCGCTGAGGTGGTGTCTATTCCACCGAGCTGGTTACTATTTGCGCCAAGATGGTTACTATTTCACCAATCTAATTACCATTTATGAGGCTGGCTCTTGCTTTCTCAGGCTGGTGTATATTCGCGCTGAGCTGGTGTATATCTGGTGTATATTTCACCAAGATAATGCCTATTTTTGAGTCTGGCTCTTGTTTTCTCAAGCTGGTGTATATTTCCGCCGAGCTGGTGTATGGCTGGTGTATGGCTGGTGTATGATGACGGCTATGCTGAAAAAGATTTGATCGAGTTTTGATTTTGGGCGGTTTTTGCGTGCGGCGATAATAGGTGAATATAATAAAATCAAAAGGTTCCATCGGGCGCTTTGGAGCAAAAAGATTTGATCGGGTTTTGATCGGTGGCAAAAATCGCACCAATTTGACGTTGATGCAGAAGCCTCACCCCCCAAGCACCCCCCAAGTACCAAGGAAGCACCAAGGAAGTACCCCGTAAGTTACCCCGCAAGTGCTCAAAATGAAAGATGCAGAACATTTTCGGCTAGAGTATTTGCAATCAGCTTTGAAAAATGATCTGAAAGGCTACACCCTAGAAGGGAGGTAGGGGACGCGGTTTTGGGTTATGAGGGGAGGGCGCAAGCGCATCATCAAGCAAAGGTCGCAAAATACCGCACAAGTGCTTAAAATGGTGATTAGCTGGTGTATATCTGGTGGCAGGCTGATATTCGGCGTTGTTGATGAAAGCATACCGCTATTGATGCGCTTTTAGAACAAAAATTATTGCTAGTTGAAGGAGAAGGCAGGCATATTTTGGCTAAAATCGCGCGCGACAGGCTAAGCGAGAAAGCCAAAAAAATTGGCGGAAACGTGGGAAATAATCAAAATTTACCATACAAGTACCATACAAGTACCATACAAGTACCGTACAAGTGCCCGATAACTCTAAAACAGGTTGTTAAGATAAACCCCAAAGCAGCAAACAAAAATACCGCCTCACCGAATTGGGGCGCGTTTTTTGGGCTATGGGGGAGAGGACGCAAGCGCGTCATCAAGCAAAAGCCCCCAATTCCGTGCAAGCACCATACAAGAACCGTACAAGTACCGTACAAGTGCTTAAAATGGTGATTAGGTGGTGTTCATCTGCGCCGAACTGGTGCATGGTTGGTGTGTGATTACGGCTATGCTGAAAAAAGCAAATAACTACATGAATGAATTGAAAAAGATTTGATCGGGTTTTGATTTTGGCAATGATGACTTTCATTATGATGGATTAGGCGGTATATTCTACCAAAATCTGGCATCAATGCAGAAGCCTCACCCCCCCTGTACCCCCCCAGTACCCCCCCAGTACCACCCCAGTACCACCCCAGTTACCCAACAAGCACCCCACAAGTACCCCACATGAACCCCACAAGTACTAAAAATGGCGGATTAGTGGGATAATTCCGCGTCTCGCTACGTTTCAGATGCAAAATAGCCCTGTAAAATTGTCCAAAAAGATGCTACATATTTCGGACATGACACAAGCGACACCAAATCTAAAAACCGCCATCCTAGACCGCATTGAAAAAGCCGCGAAGAAAGAAGTATGGACGCCGCGAGATTTTCTAGATCTCGGCAAGCGCGATGCTACGGACAAGGCACTGCAAAGGCTAACGCAAGCCAGAATTCTGCGCCGCATCAGTCGCGGGCTTTATGACAAGCCATATTTTAGTAAGTTGATACAAAGAGACAATCCCCCTGACGTCAGGCAAATCATCGCCGCGGTCGCCCGGCGCGATTGCATCCGCGTGCTAGTCGATGGCATGACGGCGGCGAATGACCTCGGGCTGACCAATGCCGTGCCGGCAAAAATCATCGTCCACACCGACGCACGCATCAAACCAATCCTCCTCGGCAACATGAAAATCACCTTCAAAAAAACCGCCCCCAGCAAATTATACTGGGCAGACAGACCCGCCATGCGCGTAGTTCAAGCATTACACTGGCTACGAGATATGATGGGCAGGGACGATAATGACGCGATATTCAATCGGCGGTTAAAGGACATTCTATCGCACCCAAAACACGGCAAATCCATCCGCGACGATCTGCGCGCAGGTTTCATGGCGCTACCTGTCTGGATGCAAGATATGTTGCGCCCTCTGTTGGAGGAGGAAGGGGAAAACAAAGGGGACTAATTTGTATAAAAATATCGCTTGCTTTTTATGCCTCAACCATTATGGTTGATATATGACAATGTTTTATGAGTTTATCAACCACAGAGAAAAGGAGAATCATTATGTTTGGGGAACGTCTAAAATTGGCACGAAAGCGGGCAGGGATGTCTTTGCAGACTCTATCTGGTCGCGCCACTCCACGCGTTTCTGCCCAGGCCATTAACAAATATGAAAAAGGTATGATGATGCCATCGTCGTCGGTTCTTGTTGGTCTCAGTAAGGCACTTGATGTGTCCATTGACTTCCTAATGAGTAGCCAAGTGGTGGAATTATCCGGCGTGGAATTTCGAAAACATTCCAAAACTTCGGCAAAAGATCGCGCGCAAGCCGAAGCCCTTGTGATTGAGCGATTGGAAGACTACCTCGCCATTGAGGATATCCTTGATCTTAAAGAGCTTAATGATCCTTTTGCAGAAGTGCGGTGCGATTCTGTTGCTTCTGTTGATGAGATTGAAAAAAAAGCACAGGATCTGAGGCGCAAGTGGAAACTTGGCAATAATCCTATTCCCAGCATTACTGCTTTGCTTGAAAATAATGGGGTTAAGGTGATTGAGGAGAAACTTCCAGAGCGATTTGATGGGATGACTTGCGCGGTAAAACGTGCGGACGGCAAGCCCGATATTGAGGTTATCATTATTTCAAACAAAACCAATATTGAGCGCAAACGATTCAATCTCGCCCACGAAATAGCACATCGCGTGATCGGTAGCGTTACGGATTCAGTCGGCATGGATATTGAGAAAGCTATGCACTGCTTTGCTGGGGCTTTTCTTGCGCCTGCGGAGCATCTGCGCCGAGAGGTTGGCAAAAGCCGACATAGGGTAATTCTTCATGAATTAATACACTTGAAACAGATTTATGGGATGTCCGCTGCGGCGATGTTGATACGGCTACGTGATGTAGGAATATTAGATAAATCAAAGGTTGAATATGCGTTCAGAACTTATGCGCGCCCGTGGCGCAAAAATGAACCATCTCCAATTGAAGACGAGGAAGGTTTTGGCGCATTTGAAAAACCACTCTTATTTGAGTCGCTGGTTTATCGTGCGCTTGCCGAAGATATGATTTCGTCAGTGCGGGCAGCGCAATTCCTCAAAATTCCTCTCGCCGAACTTGAAGAAGAAATGCGAGGGGGCCGTTAACAATGACCTCAAACAAATTTCCCTCCGTTATTGTGAATGATAATTCATGCCTCGTAGCTTTGCGCAAAGGGAGGCTTTTGCACCTGCTTGTAAATCTGCCTTATCAAGTAGTCATACCCTTGTTAGTGTGGGAGGATGAAATGATCAAATTTACGGAACAGGAAACGAAAATACTTGACTCTGAAGCTACTATTCATGATTTGCCATTTGAACAAATGCAAGAAGTTTACGATTTAAAATCAATTTACAAAAGACCATCAGTCGCTGACTGTAGCTGCCTCGTTACAGCTCTTCATTACGAAGATGTAATTCTGCTGACAGGCGATAAGCAATTACGCAATGCGGCAAAGGATTCTGGTTGTTGTGTGCATGGGGCACTTTGGGTGATTGATGAAATCGAACGTCTGGAACTATGCAAAAATGCTATCCTTATTAAAGCGCTTGAAAGTTGGTGAACGATCTGACCGTGCGCCTACCATCAGATGAAATCAATCGCCGGATACGCCGAATGAAGTAATGGAAGTGTTAGTGTGCGAGGGTAGGGGGCTAGAGAATCCGCTGACATCACCAAACCCACCGCTTAGGCGGTTTATTATTTGTTTAGATTGCGTCCTGAATACAGTGTTGTGAACTCGTTTTGCATGTTTGCTCCAACGATATTGTGACATCAATTTGCCCCAGATGGAAAATTGGCGTATTCTAACTTGTTGAATTATATAGAACTTACGAATACGTTGAAAAATGATTCCCTTCAAGGTAGGAAATTTAATAAATTAAGCAGTGTGACATTATGACTGACATGATACAAAAATACCTTTCGAAACACGGCCCGTCGCGGTCTTCGTTGGTCGCAGAGTTCTTAATCGCATCCGGCATGACGGCGGAGGCGGCGCGTCAGCGTATATCGCGTGCGCAACCGCCTGTTCACCGTTTTCCAATACCTATGCTACCGAAGCGTGAGGCATTTCTCTACCTTAAGGAAGATCGGAACAGCGAACGCTTCTGGGATAATTTTATGCGAGACCTGCGGGCAACCGGATCGGTTTTCGGCATCGCTATTGATGGCATGATTGCTCGAGGGGGGTTCATAAAGAAGAATGATTTTTCGGTTATCAGCTCGGCACCAGTTATTCCAGTGGCAAAACAACTCTCTGTCGAAGTCGTCGCCAAGCGTTTGATTAGGGCTGGTTTTATGCAGGAAGTGAATCACGAAAATGTGGCACACTACGAATTGCCGATATCGCTGGCAAGCACTTCGCCAGAAGGGCTAAGAGTGCGTGAGCTGATAGAACGTGTTCTGCTTGATGCTATGCGGGAGTGGGCGGGGAATATTGGCCTGGTCAGTTTTGACTCTGCTCGACTACGTGGCGAACCTAATTTGGAACCTATTAGCTCATTTACCTTTGATTTTACTGGGGCAAGTTACCTCCTGCCACTTCGAGGGGATGCTGGCAAGCCTGGTTTTGTGGTGGCCGACGTGTTTGCTGAAGGCAGGCTCGGAGTAAATGAAGTCCGGTACTTTATCCGAAAGGCCACGGCATTGAAGTCTACCCGTAAGGACATCGGCGTCCTGTCAATCATAGTGGCTGATGAGTTTTCAGGTGAAGCACTCACAGCAGGTCACGCAGCTGGTGTGCTAATGGCAACGCCAAAAGACCTGTTTGGCAAGCGGGTTGGTAATGCAATCACTTCCCTGATGAAGGTTTTGAAGAACGCAGCGGCATACGCTTCTTCTAATCCTAAGCAGCTTATGTTCCTTATGGACAACCTACTAGAGATTGAGGGGCGAAATGGAAATCTTCGAGGAGTCCTTTTTGAGCTTATGGCGGGTTATTTGGCTCGGCTTGATGCTCCATCAATCGATATGAACAAAATAGCTAAAGATCCGAAGACTGGCAAAACAGCCGAAATTGATGTGCTCAAAGTGACTAATCAATCCACCTCTGTAACGGCTATTGAATGTAAGGGTAAGGAGCCCGGTGGAGTCCTGACAATTTTTGAGGTTGAAAGATGGCTGGAGAAGATCGCGATTATACGCGCCTACTTGCGCAATCATGATAGTTTCCGTGAATTCAAGCACCGTTTCGAAATCTGGACCTCAGGCGCGATAGAAGCTGAAGCATTGTCGCTTTTACAGGATGAAAAGGCAAAGCGAACAAAGGCGCCAATCGATTGGAAGGACGGGCAGGCGATGCTGAAATTGGCGACCGAGGCTAAGCAAAAGGGCGTAGCAGATGCCCTCAAACAGCATTTCATGAATCATCCTCTTGACGACACCAAGTGGAAAAGGATAACAAAGGCAAAGCAGTAAGGGGGCAGGATGCGCATACACGCAATTGAAATTGAGGGGTTCAGAGGGATAATATCTGGGAAGGTTAGGTTCAACGACTTTACTGTTCTGATCGGGCCGAACAATTCTGGTAAAACAACCATCATTGAGGCTCTTGCGCTTTTATTTGGTCGAGACCGCCTTGTTCGCACCCTCACTGAACATGACTTTTACGGCTCATGTCCTAGTGTTACGGACCGGATTAAGATTGTCGCAACCATTGCAGGTTTTGCTCCTAATGACCCTGCCCGTCATCCAGACTGGTTTCGTGCTAATCGCGCCGTGCCCAAATGGCTCAATCCAGCAAACGATACCCTTTCGCCTGAAAAGCTGAATGATGATGATCTTCTTGTCTGCCAAATAGCATTCTGTGCTCGGTTTGATCATGCGAGCCTTGAGGTTGAGAGCATTCGTTATTTCCTAGACGATGTTGCGCAGGACGATCCTTTTGGAGACGATGTAAGCATCACTCAGATCCCGCTAGCACTTATCAAGGAACTGGGCTTCTTTCTTGTCCCGGCAAGTCGAACCTGGGATCGAATGATCTCGTTCGGCTCTGAATTGTTTCGTCGGGCGGTGACTTACGTTGGCGGAAAGCCAGCCGAGACCGTCATTGAGGAACGTGACCGGTTGAGAAACCCTACTGCGCCACTTGAGGTCGACGAAAAAATGAAGCCGCTGATAGACGAAGTGAACAGGGATATCGTTAGCCTTTTCGGGCGTCAAACCGAACTCAAGCTCCGGCTGACTTCGACAGACAGCGATGGAGTGCTCGAAGCGGTGATTCCCCATTTTTCGGAAGGTGACCAGATACCGCTACCCTCTCGTAGACATGGTAGCGGCCTTATTTCTCTTCAAACACTCATCCTACTGATGCGCTTTGGATCCTTGCGCACTGCAAACGGCGAAAATTTCCTCATGTGTATTGAGGAACCGGAGCTACATATCCCACCGCCACAACAGCGACGCTTGCTGCATCTCATGCAGAAGCACGCTTCCCAGACCATCATTACAACACATTCGCCGACGGTTGCCGCAGTACCCGACCCTCATCAATTGGTTCTGCTAGCCAATGATGCTGGTCATTTGACGGCTTCGCCGCTTCTCGTGACCCCGCTTGACACAGACGCAACAAGCCCGCAACGCGGACTGTTTCTATCTGACAGAGACGCAACCATTACCGCAATCATGAACCCAGCCGTCATTATTCCCGAGGGGAAGACGGATGCGAGTTGGTTGCGTCTTCTGGCACGGGTAGCCGACCTTTCGACCACGAACGAAAATCTCGTTAGTTTTACCCACGAGGTTGGTGTGATCCCCACCAAGGATTCTCGTATCGCTGATGTTTTTGATGACCTTCGTGGGGTGCATCCAATGCTTACCTGCCTCGTCGATGGCGATGCTCAGGGCAAAGCATATGCGAGGACACTTGCGGCCAAGCTAGAACCACCAGCCCGTGTCATGGTATGGCCGGATGGATGGACCATCGAAGACGTGATTGGTTGGGTACTCGCAGCTGACCACAGTATCCTTCAGGATCCTGAACTGGCACCCTACGGGCTACCTACGGATATTGGAAAATTTTCTGCTTTTCTCGCGCAGGACAATTTCAAAACTGATGAAGTGCTACACGGACTGATAGCTGATGCTATTTCAGCCAAGCCACAATGTTGTGCTCGTGTTGCGCACATGCTGAACGTCATTGCATCGCTTGCTATGGGCCGAGACGTGTCTGCCGAATGGGCGACGAGCACTGTGAGCAAAAGTGGCAAAACAACAATATGGACGTTTAACAATGTCGTTTCGGGGATTTGAAGGTCCGGCAGGCACGGGCAAAACACACCGACTTATCAAAGAAGTCGAGCATTATTTGGCGCAGCATCCGCTTGAACCTTATCAGCGTGTACTGGCGCTTACCTTCATGCACGGATCGCGAAAACGGCTCGACGAGCGCTTCCGCAATATTGCCGCCCTTCGGGGGAGTGTCACCTGCATGACAATCGACAGATTTGCGCAGTACATTATTCAAAGATGGTGTTCATTTGCGGCCGCAAAAGGGCTTCAGGCTGATGGCTTCGATCAGACCTGCGACATCTGCGGTCAACTACTCGAATGCTCTGTCATTGCCGAGTGGGTGGCGCGCACTTTCCCTGTGATTGTTGTTGATGAAGCTCAAGATTTGAATCCTGAACGACTACGTATTCTTAAGGCTCTTGCGCAGCATGTCGCACTTTTCGTCGCGGCAGATGAATTTCAATGTCTCAAAGATGGGCTTGATACAGCACCTTTTCTCCAATGGTTTGCGACAGGCAATGTTGAGGCTCTGAATGTCGTTCATAGAACAGGAAGGCAGGGACTTCTCACGGCAGGGGTTGCGCTTCGGAATCTTCAGTCGCCTCGACCCGGCGCAGGACTCAAGATTGATTATGAATACCCAAATGTCATGCCCTTTGCAATAGCGTCCTCGCTCGCCAGAGCGCCTGGAAGCAAGGCACTTATTTATGCCCCTGCGGGACGCGGATGGGCAGATAAATTTATTGCCCGTGCAATGCAAGGTATGGAATCCAAAGGTTACGGTATAATTCCGCCCCAGAACCTCCTCCATGAGGACCGGAACGATGATGAGAAGCAGGCAGTTCTCGCGGCATTCGCGGGAATGGAAACAGTAGATACAGCTACTGCCTTGGCTACGTTGGATGCGATTGCCAATCCTCCACCCTGGGTTTCCAGTGTAAGTAAAGCGATTGTTAAAGCTGCCCAGACACAGGGATGCGAATCCTGGAGCGTGGCTGGATTGACAGATTTGGTTGAGCGGAAGGCTACACACCACAAAGCTTATGGATACCAGCGAACCTATGGCATTCCTGTAATGTCCATTCATCAGGCCAAAAATCGTCAATTTGACCATGTTGTTCTGCTGTGGCCACCGGGAGTGCCTGGAAGTAACGAGCAGAAGGCTCGTTTGCTCTACAACGGTATTACGCGGGCGGTTCTAAATTGTCATGTATTTGTGCGCATTGAGTCGCTTCTGAACCAGCCCCCGTTTCGCTTCTGACTTTTTTGGGAAAGCCTTCCTCTGCCAGCAACCGCCTATCGGTGTTTTCCATTACCCCTTAGAACGGGATTGCACTCCGTAACGCCCCATAAGGTCGTCCCTGCGAGGTGGGAACGATCTGTTGGGGCGCGCTTTGGAAAACTTGGCAAGCCGATAAGATCGTGTGCAACATCAAGCAGATCATCAACATGCTCTTCGTGGGAATACATGGATATTTAAGCTCTGGCCTCAAAGCTTTTTAAGCTCAAATAAGGAAAGATGTCCTCATATTTAACGCCCATAGCATCTTGAATATCCACGCCCATACCCATGCTTTTGTCAGAAAATGCCTCAACATCCAAATCCTTCCGCACATGGATAGTGATGCGCAAACACGGCTCGCCATCCCAACTGACACCTTTTTCAATATCAACACCGCCCAAATAATCCTCAAAGCCCTCAAGCCTCTTGAAAATGGTGTCCCTGATGCGTTTTTTCAAAGCGTTGGTCAGATTAAAACTCATTTGAGCCCCCCATAGTCTGTCATTGAAGCGCAATCCCCATCATATCGGTCAGTGGCACTATGTCAATAAACAAGCGCGAACGTGCGACATGCTAAGTTTAAAACATCCATGCGTCAAGATGGTCTAGTTAAATAGGTTTCTATCTGTTGTGGCGTCTGACATTCCCATCTTGAAAAATGGCTTCCTGAGGCAATCAATCTTCCAATCTCCCATTCTGCACTGAGAAAGCATCATACAAATCAAAATCAAATAGCTCAAACGCTGCAGAAGAGTCCTTGTGTGGATTTGAACCTTAGGTTTATTATTTATTACTTTGATTCTACTTTACTATTCCAAAATGTCAGGTTTTTATATTTTTTATTGACATTGTCAGAAAATACCTATATTTTCGTGCCCATAAGGAGAGATTCATGGTTGATGGACCTTTAACAAGTATGAAGATGGGTAAACATTGGGAGCGACCAATCGAAGCCCTTGAGAACGATTCCGTTGATCTGGACCAATGCAAGGTTCTCGTCAGTGATAGTATTACTCGTGAATTAAATGCGAAACCTAACATTTCTGTTTTGAGTAAAATAAAACTTTATTCACAAAAAAGTCAGTTGGATATTGATCCTATTTCTCAAATAAGGAAAATTTTTGATGAAAATAGCAACCCTCCTTTTATTGACTATCTAGAAAAGCAACTTATTCGTCGACTTGATGATGGGATGCAGATTGAAGATGCATTGCAGCAATCCCTTGAGGCAACTATAATTTGGCATGCTGGCGAAGTAAAAAGTCGATTGCAAGGGGAAGTCAATCATTCCCATGAAAAGCAAAAAATTAGCCAAGAAAAAGCTCAAAATTTAATAGAAAAAATAAACCGCACTCTTGATGGGCTTGATGTGAAGCCCATTGGTGAAGCGGTTTTAAACGATAAGAAAAACGCCTTCTAAGGACGCTATAATAAAAAATCGGGAATAGATGAGGGACCTAAATTTTAGAGAATGTCTCGTTCCAAACATAGTAAGGTATTATCCATTGTCGTACTGGAATCTGGTCAAAAGCCGAAGCGGGTTTCTTCAAAGAAAATTCGCTTTCCAAGGATTGGCCATGAAATTAAATTCGATATTGATGCATTAGATACTTATGATTACATAGGCTGGAGCAATATTCATTATGATCTGCTTGTGGTTAGTGGTGCGATAGAATTTGCCGACCGCAATCACAGACACGGGATTAGCCAGTGGGCACGTAATTTCAAGGTAAAGATTCCCGTGCATGAGGTTGCTATTTGGAAACAGAAAGATGTTCAGGGTAGGTTGTGTGAGGTTGCTAGGTATCTAACTGGTGATGATTGGGAGTTTAATTTTATCCAACGACAAGGTGATCCTGAAGGTAAGAACAGACAGAAATGCTTGCCCTTAGAATATAATAAGCAAATTGTAATTGCCTATAGTGATGGCATTGATTCTGTTTGCGTCTCGGCACTTTGTGAGAAAAATGATGAGGTGCTTCGGGTGCGTGTTACTAAGAATAAAAGTACGCGGAAAAAGGATGAGCGACCCTTTGACCAAGTGCCGTTTGAAGTTACGGGCAAGAATGTGGAGAGTAGTGTTAGATCGCGAGGGTTCAAATTTGCTGCAATCACCGCAATTGCCGCACATATCTCCGGTGTTGAAAAAATTGTAGTTCCTGAGAGCGGTCAAGGAGCGTTAGGCCCTGTTCTAATAACTTTACACAACACGTATGCCGATTATCGAAACTATCCAACCTATTTTCGGAAAATGGAAAAATTTATTAAGGCTGTTCTTAGGCACCAAGTGTCCTATGAACAACCGAGGCTTTGGCATACCAAGGGGCAGACGATTAAGGAGTTTCGTAGCCTTGATAGGCCCTACAATGACTTGATCACTACCCGCTCATGCTGGCAAAAGCGCTGGAATGTGATCATTGGGGGTAAACGCCAACAATGCGGCTTGTGTGCAGCTTGTTTGCTCCGTCGCATGAGTATGCACGCAGCTGGCATAGATGAGCCAGTGGAGAACATTTACTTCTTTCCCGATTTAACTGCAGAACACTATTCTGATGCCACACTGAAAGATAATAATGTGAAGTTACATGAGAGCATAATTAAGTATGGAATTATCGGCGCACAGCACTTTCAACGGTTAGCCAATATGGCGAAATTGTCTGACGAAGATCTTTCCGCATATGCCCTTGAACTCGCAGAAGCAACGAAAATCTCAAAAGAAGAAGCCTTGAAAAAATTGAAAATATTGTTACAGAATCATGCGCAAGAATGGGATGACTTTTTGAGGGTGCAAGGGGAAAATACCTTTTTAAGGAGATGGATAAAAGGATGTTGATATGACTGACTCAAACGAACTCGGCGCAGAAGAAATAGGTCGCCGCTTACGCATCGCGCGGGAAAATGCGGGCATCGGGCAGGATGACGCGGCGGCGGCGATAGAAACCTCTCTCCCAACCCTTGTGTCCATTGAGCAAGGTGTGCGCCGTGCGCGTATGCCGGAACTGCAAATTCTCGCTAATCGCTATGGGATGTCAGTCAATGCATTGTTGCGCCGTGAGGCGATTCACACTGATTTGGCTCCTCGTTTTTGCAAACTTCGGGAAACTGAAGACGAGCATAGTTTGGAAGCGCTTCGGCTTTTGAATGATTTAGCGAATGCTGAAACCGAGCTTGAAAATATTTTGGACATCAAGCGGCGCGGGGAATACTCGCTGAGTTCAATGGCACATGCCACGTGGAAACGTGATCTTATGTCTGAAGGTCAATTAGCAGAACTTTTAAGGATAGGGCGCGTGGATTTCCGCAAACTGGTTGATGAGATTGAACTTGAGGAAAACAACACAGACGACCTTCTCAAATCACCTACATAAAAACACAAAATAATTGCATTTTCCGCAATTTTTATGTATTTTGCCATAGCCTCATGACCAAAACACCATCAACCAAACAACAACGTTTAGCAACGCTCATGCGCGCGACATCTGGCGCGATCCGTGTTGCCGATGCGATGCGCGCTTTTGACATAGACCGGCGCCATGCCTCTACACTGCTGGCGGGGTGGCATAGGCAGGGTGCGCTTCGGCGTGTTGCGCATGGTTTGTATGTTCCTGTTCCGCCGTCAGCGATGGGGCAGACGCAGGTGCTTGAAGACCCGTGGGTGCTCGTGCCGGAGCTGTATGCGCCCGGCTACATAGGCGGATGGAGCGCGTTGGAGCATTGGGGGCTGACAGAGCAATTGTTTCGCTCAATCTGCGTGCTTACGCAGAAGCGTGTTGCCTATGGCGCACATACGCATCAAGGGGTCAATTTCTTTATCAAATACGCCCCGCAAAAGCAGTTATTTGGCACGGAGACCGTGTGGCGCGGGCATACGAAAATACTGATTTCTGACCCCTATAAGACGCTTTTGGATTGCATCAATGATTTGCATCTAGGGGCAGGGTTGCAGCACGTGACTGACTGCCTGCTTGAATTCAAGCGGGTGTTTCATAAGCCAAGCGACCTTGATGCATTGCTGGACTATGCCATTCAAATAAATAATGGCGCGGTTTTCAAAAAACTAGGCTATCTGGCTGAACAGCTTGAGTTTAAGCCCTCATTTATCAATAAATGCCGCAAGCGCACGACTTCAGGCTATGCGGTTCTGGATAAAAATGCTACGCATAACCGGCTGGTGACGCGCTGGAATTTATGGGTGCCGAGAGGAAAGAACAAATGACCCCAAAAGAACTAGGAAGCAAACTCAAACAAGCACGTGAAAATGCAGGCATGAGCCAAGCGGACGTTGCCGCCGCTCTCAACCTCACCCGAGCCGCCATCACTCAAATGGAAAACGGAAAGCGTGCGGTTTCAACACTGGAACTGAGCCAATTAGCCGCGCTTTATCACCGCCCGGTGGGCACGTTTTTTGGGGCGCACGATGCCGACGAGGAAGATGTGCTTGCTGTTCTACACCGCGCCATACCTGATTTTGGCGCACGAAGCGCAGTGAAAAAACAGGTGAGCCGTTACTTAAATTGGTGCCGCGAAGGACATAATCTTGAGCGCATTTTGGGGCGTGGGCGGCGGTCTGTTCTGCCTGCTTATACCCCGCCCGTGCCAAAGGATTCTTGGCAAGCGGTTCAGCAAGGCGAAGCCATCGCGCGCCAAGAACGGAAGCGCCTTGATTTGGGGCGTGCGCCTGTCCCTGATATGGCGCGGCTCATGCGGACGCAAGGCATCTGGGCGTCGGTTGCGGCGTTTCCTGATGGCATTTCTGGCTTGTTGCTGTCGCATACGTCCATCGGCATGGCGATTTTCGCGAACGCGGCGCATAGCAGGAGCAGGAAGCGTTTTGCCTACGCGCACCAATACGCCCACGCGCTGATGGAGCGGGAGGCGCCGGTCACGCTGTCCCAAACCGCCAATGCATCATCGGATCTGGCGGAACAAAGAGCCAGCGCATTTGCGACCGCGTTCCTGCTGCCTGCCGATGGCATTGCCGCTTTGTTAGAAAGTTTCGGCAAAGGCAAGCAGAGGATTGCTCATTACGATGTTGCGATGCTCGCGCGTCATTTTGGCGTGGGCTATCTGACGGCGGTGTACCGGCTGAAAAACCTGCACCACATATCCCCCGCCGAGTGCGATGCGCTCGCAGAAAAAGCGGATATGGGTAGGGCGTATCTGCACCAACTCGACTATTTGAGCGATTTAGAAGGCACGGATGACGAAAGCATCGCCCAGCGCGCATTGCGCGGCGACATCATCTATCTCGCTTTGGAAGCGCATCGCCGCGAAGAGATTTCTCGCGGTAAATTAGCCGATATTGCGCAGCTGTTGGACGTGGATAAACATTGGCTAACGGCGCAAGCTATTGAATCTCGTGGTGGTTCATCGCGGATGCGGTAGTAAAATGGGGGACCATGCACCCCAAGCCCCCAGCAGGGGTGGATGCGCCCCTGCAGATTCTTTATGAGGGTATCTCTTGCGATGTTACTGCTGTCCCAACGCTCAATGAGGCTTTTAATAAAGTCGTGATGTATTCTTCATTTGCTTTTTTGAGTGCGTTAAGGGAAATAACCTTAATCCACAAATAAAGCCAACAAGCTGTAAGAAATATCCACACGCTGCCCATTGTAATTTCATATTTTTTCCAATTTTTTTCAAGCAAATCAGCGTTGAATTCCAGCGCAAAATGAAGCGGAAACCCTATGGTCACTGATTTAATTATAAACAACAGCCCTGTTAATGCGGTAATACCTAAAACCCAGTACTTTAACGCGAGCATATTTCTTTGAAAGCCGTAATTGCAGAGTTTATCAAATACAGTAGGAAATTTTTCATCCTCCCGAGTGCGTTCCTTTAACCATTGAATAACATGGTTAATTTGTTTTGCCGTTTCTGTTTTATCTTTAAGGGTAAAATCAATCTCATTTCTTGATTTACTAGCGGCCTCAAGGATATACATAATATATTTGTCCTGACCGTTTTTTTGATAACGAGCAATTAAAAATTCGCTATTTGATATAAGTTTTTTCTCTCTCAATAATTTCTTTTCTAATTTTCTACCAAGTCGTGCAGCAAAATGCCCTTGAAAAAAAGCAAAGAACAGAGCCAATGACAAAAAACCAAAAACCAAGATGCTTTCGACGTTAGAAATCAACAAAATTAAGATCGGCAATGCGGCAAAGAATTCAGGTATAATTCTCGCCCTAAATTGATGTTTACTGGCAACAATGTTCAATTCTCTAATTCCTCAACTTCATAATAGAATCCAGTAAATTCGATGGGTCTCCAATTCCTATATGGCATATCGCCGCTGCTAAATCTGATAGGAGCTCCTTTTGTCGCATCCCATAAATACCCACGAGTGAAAAAAGCATTAGCAACAGACCTCTTTGGGTGTTTTTTTGCCTCTTTTGCGACGCTAGCATAAGAGGAACCTCGCCCTCCAAAACCACCTTCGGGCAATTTATTCCCCAGCAGTTTATTAAGAATCTCTACGTTTATATTACGCCGACTTCCATGATGTGGCATTTGAATAAAAGTAAGCGAACCCGATTTAAAACCGTGTATGCTCTCAAGATATTCATATGCCCTTGAAAGAGCTTCTATGCCAGCATCCGCAGTAAGAAGAATTTGATCTTCATTAAAATCACAAAACAATACCGTGCTACTCTCGTTACAAACAGATGTTGCTGGATAATCCATAAGCTCATCCTTTTTCCAGGAAGCTGGCACAAGCCGCATGATTGTTTTCGCAACCTGCGTAAACACACCAAGTGCCGCTTTCTTAAAACTCGCTTGTCCGCCTCCTTGTCGGTCTAATTGCCCCTTAACTAAACCTTTGTAAAATTCTTTTGATGGGCTCGCAACAGTAAGTGGTCCTATTTCACAGCCTTGAACAGGACTACAAACTGGCACGCCTTTATCTTTGGCAAGTTTCTTTAATGCTTCCACCTTGTCCGCATCCGCTTTAGAAAAACGATTAGGGTCTGATTCTTCTGCTAACTCAGAACGATTGGCATAATCACAAGGATCATTAATCCATAATTTACCCACGGTACATTTATCCATAACCCCTTCTAAACCGCCTATGTGGTCAGCGTCGGGGTGAGAGCAAACAATATGGTCTATGTGGGTAGCATTATTGTAATACGTCCGCATATGATTGAGTATAGTATCGCTAGTTTCTACGTTACCACTTTTTTTATGCCCACCATCAATGAGTATAATTTTGAATTCACCATTTTCTTCTTTGTAACGGAAGAGTATAGCGTCCCCAGAGGAGGATTCCTCCCCCACCGCTAGAAAATCAATCTCAAAACCAGTAATTGTCATGCCTACCTCTACTTTTTCCTTCCCTTGCTCCTACCCGGACGCTGCCCTAATGCGGAGGCAGCTACCGATTTTGTCGCTTTGCTAGTCCGTCGACTCCTCAATAGTCTAGAAGCGAGCGACGCTATCCGCTTTCCAGTCACTTTTTTGCTATTTGGTTTTCTTGGCATATTCTTGCCTCCTTAATCACATAGTTACCAATTACCGCCCATATTTTGCGATCTCAATCGGACAGGCTACAAAATATACGATTTTGAGTCAAGCAAAAAAATCATCCTGTCACTCCACTGGATGCTTTGCAGCGGGCGTTTAAGGCTCGGAAGTCGTAGCACCCCATAAAAACTTGCATCAATGACAAATTTACTATACATCGGCATTAGCAATGTGATTCTTGCTAATGCCGTTTTTTTATTCATTTGGCTTTTATTGGGGCGGATTTGTGAAACTGAGCGATAATGAAATTAGGGACATCACCGGTCTTTTGGAGGAAGGCAAGCCGCTTCCTGACAAATATCGGTTTATGCTGTTCGGGGATAATCGGGAGATTGAGCTGGTTTGGAATGGCAAATCGGGCGATGTTACGAATGTTGTTCTGCCGTTTCAGACCATTGAGCATGTTGATGAGCCGCGCCCTGAAAAGGATGTTATGGCACAGCCGGAACTGTTTGATCTCGCTACCGGGCGGCAATTAAAGGGTTGGACGAATAAACTGATTTGGGGGGATAATAAATTTATCCTTTCCTCGTTGAAAAACGGCCCGCTTCGTGAGGAGATTGAGGCGAATGGCGGCATAAAACTCATCTACATAGACCCGCCCTTTGATGTTGGCGCGGATTTTTCTATGGATGTGGAGATTGGTGGCGAGACGCTGGCGAAAGAACCTAATGTGTTAGAGGAGATTGCCTATAGAGATACTTGGGGGAAAGGGCAAGATTCATTTTTATCAATGATATTTGATCGCTTGGCCTTAATGAGAGATGTTCTTGCGTCGGATGGTGTTATTTTTGTCCACTGCGACTACAGGCTATCATCAAATTTAAAGCTTATATTGGATGAGGTATTTGGACCAAAAAATTTTTTAAATGAAATTATTTGGAGTTATGGAGCTGGAGGTAGCCCTAAAGGCCATTTTCCTAGAAAACATGATACTGTTTATTTTTATCAAAAAAACGGAAAGACTCAAGGCATCAACACAAGCAGTAGCGTGATGCGCGTTCCTTATGATGAGTCGACTTTATCCACGCATTACAAAAATACTGATGCGGATGGTCGTAGATATCGAGTTCAAACGGTAAAAGGGAAACAATACAAGACTTATGCAGATGAAGGTAAGTTGGTGACAGATGTTTGGGTGGATATAGGGGCGCAGAATGCAACCTCTCCTATATCTAAGGAAGCGACAGGATATCCCACACAAAAACCGGAAAAATTGCTTGAGCGAATCATAAGCAGTTCTAGTGAATCCGGTGACATAGTCTGCGATTTCTTCGCTGGGTCAGGCACCACGGCGGCGGTAGCGGAAAAATTGGGGCGCAAATGGATTTGTTCTGACCTTGGTAAATTTGCCATTCATACCTCCCGAAAACGTCTCATCGGCGTTCAGCGCAAACTCAAAGAAGCGGATAAAAATTACCGCGCTTTTGAGGTTTTGAATCTTGGTAAATATGAACGCGAGCTTTTTGTTTCAGGGCTGGCGGAACTTGATAATACATCAACGCAAAAACTTGAAGATAACCGCGACCTGGCATTCACTTCGCTGATTTTACAAGCATATCAAGCAGAGGCAGTTGAGGGATTCCGCACTTTTCGCGGTAAGAAAAACAACCGCATGATTGCCATCGGTCCGGTCAATATGCCGGTATCGCGCCTTTTTGCCGAACAGGTGGTCGCGGAATGTTTGGACAATAACATCACCAACATAGACCTACTCGCCTTTGAATTTGAAATGGGGCTTTTTCCAAGTATTCAGGATGAAGCATCAAGCAAAGGCGTTGATCTTGCCATGAAATACATACCCAAAGAGGTTTTTGACAAGCGCGCGGTAGACCAAGGCGAGGCGACATTCCACGATGTTGCCTATATTGAAGTCCGCGCCCATATTGATGGAAATAATGTGGTGATTGAACTCACCAATTATTCGGTTTTCTACACGCAAGGCGCTCTCGCACGCACCGAAGCAGCGCTCAAAAACGGCAAGAGTGAAGTGGTTGTCGCAGGCGGTCAGGTTATCAAACTCAGCAAAGATAAAAACGGCACTTCCAAGCCTCGTGAGGTGCTGACAAAAAACTGGCATGACTGGGTGGATTATTGGTCAATTGATTTTGACTATGAATCCAAAAAAGAAATGATCCACGAACACGACCCAAAAACCGGGAAATATGTTGAAAAATGGACAGGCTCTTATATCTTTGAAAATGAATGGCAGTCGTTCAGGACAAGACGCGATAGATCAATTGAGCTGAAATCGGTTCCGTATGAATTCGCCGATGGACGCAAAAAAATCGCTATCAAAGTCGTGGATATTTTCGGCAACGACACCATGAAGGTGATTGACGTGACTATAGGAGGAAAAATCTAATGGCAATGCATAAAAATTTCCCAACTTCGCCTTATGAGATTCTGAAGCCAGAACTGCGCTGGTTTCCGGCTGATGAAACATTGCGCGAAACCGCATACGAAAACCTAATGCCGCCCCTAGTGCCGGAATTACGCAAACAAGTCTATCAGTGGCGCAATGACGGATATCCAAATATCAGCAATACTAGTCGGACTTTGCTAAATTGGTGGTTCAATACACCGCATCCAATCCAACATGCGGACGGGTTTATGGATGCGTTTAAGTATTATTTCGCCCAACGCGAGGCGGTGGAAACCATCATCTACATACATGAATGTGTAAAAGTGAAAGACAAATATGACCTCCTGCGCTTTGACAAAGGGGAAGCCGTATCAGCAAAAATGATTGAGGAAACTTGGCGGCGCTATGTTGTGAAAATGGCAACAGGAAGCGGGAAAACTAAGGTGATGAGCCTTTTGCTCGCTTGGTCGTATTTTCATAAAAAATACGAGGAAGATTCAGATTTGGCGAAAAATTTCCTCATTATAGCACCAAATATCATCGTCCTTGACCGGCTGAGAAGTGATTTTGATGGATTGAAAATTTTCTTGCACGACGACCCCATCCTGCCCGATAATGGCATTGATGAACGGAACTGGAAAACCGATTTTCAACTCACGCTACATATTCAGGATGAGGTAGGGAGGCCGAATCCAAGTGGTAATATCTTTCTCACTAACATTCACCGCGTTTATGATGATAAAACGCTAGAAGCAACGCCCGATGATGAAAACTCAATGGATTATTACCTTGGACCAAAACCCAAAGGGAATACCACGGATTCAGGCGTTGATCTCGGGCGCATTGTCAGGGATATTGATGAATTGGTCGTCATCAATGACGAAGCGCATCACATTCACGATAGTCAATTAGCTTGGTTCAAATCAATCAACGATATTCATAACAAGCTGAAACAAAAAGGCGCACAACTAGCACTGCAAGTCGATGTCACGGCAACGCCCAAACACAATAAAGGCGCGATATTTGTTCAGACCGTCTCGGACTATCCGCTTATTGAAGCAATCACGCAAAATGTCGTCAAATGCCCCGTGCTACCAGATAAACCAAGCCGAACAAAACTTGAGGAAAGGCAGAGTTCGGTTTATAGTGAAAAATATAGCGATTATATCAATCTCGGCGTCACCGAATGGCGCAAAGTCTATCCTGAGCATAAAAAATTGGGGCAGAAAGCGGTGCTGTTTATTATGACCGATGACACCAAGAACTGTGATGAAGTGGCAGAATATCTGGAAAAAACCTTCCCTGAATTGAATGGTGCGGTTTTGACTATCCACACCAATAAAAAAGGGGAAATCAGCGATAACCCTGCGTCTAAAGAGTCAAAAAAAGAACTGGAAGAATTGAGAAAACAAGCAAACGAAATTGATAGTTGGGGTAGTAAGTACAAAGCCATCGTTTCGGTTCTCATGCTAAAAGAAGGATGGGATGTGCGGAATGTTACCACTATTGTTGGGCTACGCCCTTACTCGTCCAAGTCGAATATCCTCCCCGAACAAACGCTTGGGCGCGGGTTGCGGCGCATGTATCCCGAACGTGACACAGAAGAACGTGTCAGCGTTATTGGAACAGACGCTTTTATGGATTTTGTTGAATCACTCCAAACCGAAGGGATTGAATTTGATCAAGAGCCAATGGGAGAAGGCGCACCACCTATTATATCGCTAGTTATTGAAGTCGATAATGATGGTGGCGATAAAGATATTGATGCATTGGATATTGAAATCCCTATCCTCTCACCGCGCGCGATTCGTGAATATGAGAATCTGAATGCGCTTGATGTCAATCAATTGGAATTTCATGTGCAAGGATATCAACAATATTCCGAAGAAGAACAGCGGGTAATGGTGTTTCGGTATATTACAAGTGAAGACATGAGCCATACCACAAACCTAGAAGGGGCAATGGCAAGCGATTATCGTAGTGTCATTGGCTTTTTCGCACAAAACATCCTTAAAGAACTCCGAATGCCTACATATTATGATGTGCTTTATCCTAAAATTCAGGAATTTATTCAGGATAAATTATTCGGAAAATCCGTTAACCTAGATGACCGCAATACGCTCAGGAATTTGAGCGAGCCACCTGCTCTCGAAACCATATTTAAGACGTTCAAATTTGCGGTCAATGCTCTGATAATTAAGGATCCGGGCAGCGCAGAAATTCGTGGTAGCATAAAAGTCAAAGACACGCGCCCCTTTACGGTTAAAAATCAGGAATATATCATACCCAAAAAGTCCGTATTTAACAAAATTGTTGGCGATTATGGCTTGGAGCTTAGGTTTGCACAGTTTTTAGAGCGCGTTCCTGATGTGATCTCATTCACCAAGAATTACACGGCAATAAAATTCAAAATTGATTACGTTACTGCCGCCGGATACATTGCAAATTATTTCCCAGATTTTCTAGTAAAGGTTGCAGATAACAAAATCTTTATCGTAGAAACAAAAGGTCGTGAGGAGATAGATGCCCCACTTAAGATAAAAAGATTGCGCCAATGGTGCGCCGATGTGAACGCATTGCAAGACGATGTGGAGTTTGATTTTGTCTATGTTGATAACAAAAATTTCGACAAACTAACAGGCGCAGACGGCAAGTCCAAAGATAGACTCGCAACATTCTCTGACCTTGTGTCGCACTTCACCGAGTATAAGGGATGATATTGCTTTAGCGGCCGTCCTTAAAAATAACTTGCCTCAATGGTAAATATACTATACATTATGGGCTGATTTGTATATTATACTAACCATTGAGGATTAAAGCCATGACCAGAAGGAAAACAATCATCTCGCCCGAACTGGCAGAGATTCTACAAAATGTCGGCGAAAACATCAAACTCGCCCGACTACGTAGGAAAATTACGACGACGATGCTCGCTGAGCGCGCGGGCGTTAGTCGCATTACATTGCGTAAGGTTGAAAATGGCGCGAGTGGCGTCACTGTGGGCGTGTATGCGAATGTGTTGTTTTGTCTTGGGTTGGAACGGGATTTGTTGTTGCTCGGGGGCGATGATCCGTTGGGGCAACGTTTGCGTGATGCGGAATTGACGCATACGAAAGAACGTGTGGCGAAGCGGGGGCAATGATGGCATCGCAAAAACAGACGCAAAAAACGATAGAGGTTTATGCGCATTGGCATGGCATGGACGCGCCTATTTTTATGGGGACGCTTTTTGCCGCGCCGTCTCGGGGGAAGGAGATTTTTTCTTTTGCGTATGATGCGGCGTGGTTGAAATCGCCGCATGCGCAAGTGCTTGACCCTGATTTAATGCTGGCTTCGGGGCCGCAATATGCCCGCGAAGGGCAGGGTAATTTTGGCTTGTTTTTGGATTCTGCCCCTGACCGCTGGGGGCGGGTTTTGATGCAACGCCGCGAGGCGCAACAAGCACGCGGCGAGGGGCGTCAGGCGCGCACTCTGCTGGAATCGGACTATCTGTTGGGCGTGTATGATGGGCATCGGATGGGGGCTCTGCGCTTTCGGCTGCCCGGGGATGCGGCGTTTTTGGATAATCAAGAAAATACGGCAATCCCGCCTTGGGCAAAGCTCAGGGATTTGGAATATGCCAGCCGGCAATTGGAACGTGATAATGTCGAAAATGAGAGCAAATATCAAGAGTGGTTGAATATGTTAATTGCGCCCGGCGGGTCGCTAGGTGGCGCGCGTCCCAAAGCCAGTGTTGTGGATGCTGACGGTCAGTTATGGATTGCCAAATTCCCTAGTCGCGGTGATGAAATCAATATCGGCAAATGGGAATATCTGGTGCATTCGCTGGCGCAACGGGCGGGGGTTGATGTGTCCGAAGCCAAAATCCAAAGATTTTCCGGAGAGCATGACACCTTCCTAACCAAGCGTTTCGACCGCACAGAAACCAGCGCGCGCCGACACTTCGCCTCGGCAATGACGCTACTAGGCAAGCAAGATGGCGACGGCGCCGACACCGGTATGAGCTATTTGTATTTGGTCAGCTTCCTAAAAAAATACGGCGCACAGACCGAGCAGGATTTGGAACAACTCTGGCGGCGCATCGTGTTTTATATCTGCGTATCAAACACCGACGACCACCTGCGCAATCATGGTTTTATGCTCGCGGATAGGGGCTGGGTGCTTTCGCCGGCGTATGACATGAACCCAGTGGCGACCGCGGGCGGTTTATCGCTCAATATTTCCGAAGCAGATAATAGCCAGGATTTAGAACTGGCAAAATCCGTGGCGCATTATTTCCGTGTTGAGGAAGAGCGCGCCGACACAATCATTGGTGAGGTTAAAGCCGTTGTTAAAGATTGGGAAGCCGTAGCGAAAAAACTCTCCATCCCGGCGCGGGAAATGAACCAGATGAAAGGCGCGTTTCGGTGTGTTGGTGGGTGATGCGTCCTACAACATCCCCAAAAACCCCAAAATACCCCATGCAATAAACAATATCGCATTGGCTAAAAATAAAATCTGCGGTAGGATGGGTGGTGATCCTAACTTTATGAGTGCTGCCTCATCTGGCGGTGACGCAAATTGCCTGTTTCAGATGGTCATTCGTGCCAAGTTGGTCGACCAGAAAGCCTGCCAGATCCTCGCGCGGTATTGTTTTTGTGATGGACGTGTTGGAGGCCAGAACCCGACCTGTGCCCGGTTTTTCGGTCAATACGGCAGCGCGCACGGCGGTCCAATCCAGCCTTTCGTCGGCAAAGATTTCCTCTTCTCGCGTATGTTCCGCCAGAATGTTTCTCAAAATCGTTCTGAAAAGGATCTTCGAATACCAAGGTATCCGCGCCCAACTGTCACCGACGCCTGCCGCCGATACAAAGACCAGCCGCTTAACTCCATGCTCCAGCATCGCATTGCGTATATTCGCTGCGCCCTGGGAAAGGGTAACGCGATCTTTCAATCCCACGGGCCCCAGACAGACCAGGACGGCCTCCTGCCCTGCCATGGCCTGATAAACGGCTTGGGCATCAAGCACGTCGCCTTTTACCTTATTGATACTTTCGTGCGCATACCGGCCCTCGACCGAGCGACCAAAAACCGTAACGTAGTAGCTTGCCGCCACCGCCTTGCGCCAGCAATGGTCGCCAGTCTTACCCGTGGCACCGAACACAATAACTTTCAATTTGCTCACCTCAAATGTTCAGTTTCCCGACCTTATTTCGTCCTACCTGTGATTGCTTTGATGGCATTGTTGCGCTCCTTCCTAATCACGTGACTTCCTAACATTGTATCCTTATAGTTCCATGCGTGTTATGATCTCAGCAATGTAGGTTTCTTTACTGTCATTCATAAAGAATACATTTTTTTCCGCCCATTTGTCAATATCTTTTCCCCAGTTTAATTTGCAGAAAAATCATCCTACCACCTCGCCGCTTACACCCCACAAGGGAATTTCTTGCAAAAATTGCTTCTTTTTGTCAAGAAATTATGTTAACAAAAAACCATACAAGAGTGCGTGGCATTTTATGAGGCGATGCACAAGCAGCAAACAGCAAAGAGGAGATAGACATGTTTGATGTTGATGTTGAATTTCGGATTGGTGGTAGGAAGGTTCATCCTAACCAAATCGCCAATGAATGGGAAAAGGCTATAATGAAGGAATGGCGCGATGATTTTGTGAGAAAACTCCGCGGTATTCGTGACCTTAAAACTGGGGAAAGACCTAAAATCATTGTTAAAGGGCGCTCGCTGTCGAATTTAACAATTGAGGTTGAAGGGTCTAAAAACCTCATTGATGAAGTTAATCGCCGGGTGGGTTAAAATGACAAAGCTCACGATATCCAAATCCCAGTATATAAAAGGTCTACAATGCCCAAAGGCTTTGTGGTTGAGTCGTCACAGCAAAGACCTAGCGTCAGAGGTTGCACAAACTAAACAAGCATTATTTGACACAGGTCGAGATATTGGCGATGCAGCTAGGGGATATTTTGCTAATGGCGTTTTAGTTGCTAATGAGTATTGGGAAACAGAAGGCGCAGTCGAAGCTACTGAACAATATACCCAAAACGGAGAGGGTGTAATATTTGAAGCCGCAGCCATTCACCCAAGCAATGGATGCCATGCGCGGATTGATATCTTAAAGCGCGTTGAAAATAGTAACCAATGGGATTTGATTGAAGTAAAGGGTTCCACTAAATTAAAGGACCCTCACATTGATGATGTGTCGTTTCAGTATCACGTATTTAATGGCGCTGGGTATGAAATTCGAAAATGTTAC
Source organism: uncultured Alphaproteobacteria bacterium (assembly GCA_958431225.1). GTDB lineage: Bacteria > Pseudomonadota > Alphaproteobacteria > Puniceispirillales > UBA1172 > UBA12202. The sequence continues at coordinate 1,777,108 of OY288107.1, forward strand.
GTGATGCTTGTGAATAGTGACTACATTCGCAATGGTAAAATCGACCCACAAAAACTCTTCAAACTTGAAGAAATAACAAACAAAGTGCTTGCTAAGCAAAGTGAAGTTGATACGGCGACAAGGCAACTCAATTCCATTTTGGTAGATCAGACCGAACCAAAAGAGTTGATTGGGGTGAAATGCTCTACGCCTTTTGAATGTGATTACAAAAATTATTGCTGGGTGGATGTGCCTGATTACTCGGTTTATGATGTGTTTTCCAAATCAAAAGTTGATGAGATAGCCAGCCAGCATGGTTTTGATATTAAGGCATTGCCTGATCAAATAAAACCAACTGGAACAAAAGCCATTGATGTACAGAGTTATATTGAAGGAGAAACGCATGTAGATGCTCCGGCTATATCCGATTTTCTGCGCCAAATTAGCTATCCAATCTATTATTTAGATTATGAGACGATCGTACCAGCTATTCCAATGTTTGATGGCACAAAGCCATATCAGCAGATCCCTTTTCAATTCTCTGTCCATATCCAGCACACACCTAACGGCGATCTAACGCATCACGAGTTCTTACATAAAGATCGAAGCGACCCGCGTAGAGCATTTGCTGAAAAACTGGTGGATCTTTGTGGCGATACAGGAACAGTGCTGGTTTATAATCAGTCCCTTGAAAAGACGCGGAATAAGGAGCTAGCTCAAGATTTTCCAGAATATGCCAGTGCTATTCAGGCTATTAACGCACGGATAGTGGATTTATTAGAGCCGTTTAGAAAGCGCTGGTTATATCATCCAGATCAGCGTAGCTCCGCGTCTATTAAAGCAGTTTTGCCATGTTTTTCCGATCTCTCATACGAAAATTTAGGAATTGGCAGTGGGGAAGAAGCCATGTTGCAATATAAAAATTTCATCGCGGGCAATATCCCGGAATACGAACTAGAGGATTTATGGAAAAATCTGAGCGCTTACTGCGAGCAAGATACGCGTGCGATGGCAATCTTGTTAGATGCTTTAAAGCAGCAAGCACATGAATAAATATGTATAGTGGCTTTTGGTTTTTATAAATTTATGATGGAGGCAATCTCTCATACTCCAAGAGAGCGTTCTGTCATAAACTAGCCGCACCCTTAATGGCATTCGCCAAAAATTCGCCCCACCGCGTTCAACGGTTAGGGGTGAAAGCCCCCACATCAAAATCACTTTAACCTTTCACATCCGCGAAAATTTTTATAATATCATCTCATGGAAAACTCACCAAAACTGTGGAAATCCGCCTTACCTGTCAAAAACACGAACCAGCATAAATACTGCCATGGTTTGGCGGTGGTTTTTGGGGCTCCTGCTTTGACTGGGGCTACGCGGTTGGTGGCGGAGGCGGCGGCTCGGGTGGGGGCTGGGTTGGTTGAGGTTGTTGCTGATGCGGGCACTGCGCCGATTTATCGTGCCTCTTTGCCGCCGCATATTCTGGTGCGCGAGGGCGCGGCTTCGCCTAAGCAATCGGCTTTGCTTTATGGCTCTGGCGGGCTTTCCGTGCGTCCTGATTTTTGCGCCCAAGTGCCGGTGGTGCTTGATGCTGATGCGCTTTATGATTTGCCCGCGGAGCTGCCGCCGCATTACGTGCTGACGCCGCACGAAGGCGAATTCGCCCGCGCCTTCCCCAAACTAAAAGGCACCCGCGCCGATAAAGCCACCGCCGCCGCCAAAACCATCGGCGCGCATATCGTCCTCAAAGGCGCATCAACCATCATCGCCGCGCCCGATGGCAACATCATCACCAACCAACACGCCTCGCCGCATTTGGCAACCGCAGGGAGCGGCGACGTGCTGGCAGGAATGATCCTCGGGCTGCTCGCACAAGGCATGGACGCACACCTCGCGAGCGCCGCCGCAGTGTGGATACATGGCGACGTCAGCATCAGCATAGGTCGCGGACTCGTGGCTAGCGACATCCCGGCGCAGATTCCTGCTAGTCTAAAAAAGATATTTGGGGAGTAAAGATATGATAGTTATTTTTGATGTTGCATCTTACATTTTGCAGAAGCGTGGGGCGATGACGGCAATGAAATTGCAAAAGCTCGTCTATTATTCGCAGTGCTGGTCGCTGGTTTGGGACGAAGAACCTTTGTTCAAAGCCAGAATTGAGGCATGGGAAAATGGCCCAATCGCCCCAACACTTTACGATGCTCATAAGGGCGAATTCAAGGTTGCGTTCGGCTCAATGCAAGGCGACCCCGCAAAATTGACCAAAGACCAAAAAGAAACCATTGACGGAGTGCTTGATTTTTACGGGGAAAAATCAGCGCAGTGGTTGAGCGACCTAACCCACCTTGAAGCCCCGTGGAGGCAAACCCGAGCCCGCGCTGGTGTCAACGCAGGGGAAAGGTGTCACGAGGAAATCACGCTTGCTGATATGCACGAATATTACTCTGGATTGGGTGAGGAAGCTGATATGGTTTAGGTGGGGCGTCACCGAACGCGGTGGGGCGGGTTTTTGGTGCGTGGTGTGGTGTTTTGTGCTTTTTTTGGCGGAAATGCGCTAATTTTATCTTGTTCTCACAACTAAATTTTTTGAAATTTTTGAATAATCAATGGACTTTTTGATGATAAAGTGGCTAGATTAACTGTCAAATCAAATGCAACCCCGCCTTATGGCAGATATGAAAGGGATGATAAAATGACTAGCAAATCAAATGGTGAGGATTCTGAAATGGACTTTTCAACATTAGGATCTATCACTCAAAAAACATTGCCAACGCATCCGGTAGAAATTTTTGAAAGTTTGCCAAGTTTACCAAATACTCCGAATGACCTTTGGAGGGGGCAAGCAGAGGCACTTGAAAATTGGCATCAATGTCGAACAAAGAGTGATGTTCTTATGGCTCTAAATACAGGTGCTGGAAAAACAATTGTCGGTCTACTCATAGCTCAAAGTTTGGTCAATGAAGGGCATAAAAATGTTCTTTATATTTGCTCAACAATCGATCTTGTGAAACAAACTTCTGAAGAAGCAACTCGCATAGGTCTGGAGCATACAGTAAGAGTAAAACAAGAATTTAACAACACTCGATTTGAGTTAGAACAAGGGTTTTGCATCACAAACTATCATGCTCTGTTTAATGGCCATAGTAGCCTCAGAAAAAACCATTTTCCACAAGCTATTGTCTTTGATGACGCTCATGTTGCTGAAAGTATTTTAAGAGGTTCCTACACAATTAGCATTGATAGTGCAGAAAAAACCGAGCTATTCAATGAAATTTCTCAATTATTCTATTCGCACTTTGATGAATTAGGGATAGCGGAGCAGTTTAAAGACAGTATAAGCAAGGAACGCCATGTATCAGCTTTTGTTGCGCCTAGAGGGCTACAAAACAATAAATCTCAACTTTTGCAAGTATTTCATAAATATGATCTTTCGCAGGATAAAGACTTAACTTATCCATTTGAGCACCTTAAGGGTCACATCGAATCTTGTGCGGCTATTTTTAGACATGGTGTTTTTGAGTTGTCTCCACCCTTTTTGCCGTCTCGTGCGATGGAAATTTTTCATGACCAAATAAAGAGAGTCTATCTATCTGCTACATTGAAATCAAAAACAGAATTTATTAGGGCTTTCGGGAGAATGCCAGAAGAAACGATTGAACCTTTAAATGATGCGGGGAATGGAGAAAGACTTATCATAAGAAGCATGGAGATGGAAGGAAATTTTTCGACAAATTTTGTCAAAGATTTATCCGCTTCTAAAAAAGTGGTGATTGCTGTTCCAAATTATTTAGAATCTGAAAAATGGTCTAAGGTGGCTAAAGTGCCTAACCGAGATAATTTCTCAGAAAGATTAGATAGATTCAGAGCATCTGAATCTGGTGCTTTTGTTTTGGTTTCAAGGGTTGATGGCATAGACCTGCCACACGACACTTGCAGATTAATGGTAATTGAAGATTTGCCAAGAGGAACATCATTGCTTGAGCGTTATCAATGGGACGATCTAAAGATGGAAAATGTGCATGCCTCAAGGATAGCCAATAGGTTAGCACAATTATTCGGGCGCATTAATAGAGGTAGAAATGATTACGGCGTGTTTTTGCTAGAAGGGCATGGATTGAATATATGGTTGGGCAAAGATCGTAATGTGGCTCTGTTGCCACCTTTACTGCAAAAACAAATTCTTTTAGGGAAAGTCGTCCAAGAAGGAAGGGTTAAGACTAGTGAGAACGTTGTGGGCGCTATTGAAGCCGTTTTATCACGAAGTGAAAGCTGGCTTAATTATTATAAAAGTAACATTAAGTTGGGTGAATTAGATCAAGAACAAGTTAATAGAGTTGCGGATTCTGAAGCGTCTCTAGAAGAGGCGGCTATTTCTGAAGCTAAATATGCAGCTCATATATGGGATAAAGAATATGCAAAGGCGCGTATAGAAATTGAGAAGTCGTCTGTTAAAATAGCCCCCATAGACACACGACTTTCTGGTTGGCATAGTGTTTGGTTGGGAGCTGTGTATGATCTAGAAAATGACAATGAAAGTGCTGAAAAAGCATATAGCATTGCGAGAGAACGTCTTGGTAGAGTGATTCATTTACCCAAAAAAAGCATAAAAAGTGATGTTCTTGGGAAAGTGGAGCAAAGGAATAATTTTTATGCATCTGTAAAAAATTATTTTTGGGATGCTGGGGGAGACAAATCCGGGATAGATAAATCTAGACAAGCAATCAATCAGGCTAGGGTGTTATTAGATGGAATAAAAACTCCTAGCGCAAATCAAGCGGAAGAATCTGTTCGTTTTTTGGGACAAATTTTGGGATTTCAGTCCACAAGACCCGATAATGATTTGCATAAAGGCCCTGATGTTCTTTGGGTTAATGATGATACGGGCGAAGCTTTGGCTTTTGAGTTGAAAACAAATAAGCAAATTCCGACAACATACAGTAAAAGTGATATTGGCCAAGGGCATAACCATATTGCTTGGTTCAAGGAACAAGAAGAATACGACAAACACACCTTGATTGGACTTGTGTATGTAGGACCGGAAATAGGAAGGGTGGGAGATCAAGCTAGTCAATCAGATACTATGTATTTCACTGATGTAGATAAAATTTATTCAGTAATGGGGGAGGTGACGGCACTACTATCCGATCTTTTACAATTGCTACCAGTGCAAAGAAGCGCTGAGATGCAATCAAAAAGCCAAGAAGAAAAATGGGAAATGCGTTCCATTTTTTCTAGGTTAATACCTAGTCAGTAAAATGTCTGATTCAGTAATTTATGGTGCGGCGGTTGCAACAAAACCCAATCCAACATATCATAGACATCTCACCCAACAGCAAGCAAACCACCACAATGAACAAAAAAACCCAAACACTCCACCTAAACCAACTAAACTACCGCCTATTGATAGCGGTTGTTTTCACGCTACTGGTGCCGACGCTATACAACACTTTCAGAATATACCTAATCGGCGACATCCCTAGCGAATGGGGTTTCAACATCGCATCGCAAATAGCATGGCTAAATATCATCTACGAGGTGCTACAAGAAGCCATCATCCTACCGCTATTTTTCGTGCTAGGCCCGCTAGTCGCGCATACTCGGTTTTTTCGCCAAAAAATCATGCACGGGCTGATTACCATAACCGCGCTATACACGCTCATTGCGCTGTTTATATGGGTGTCCGCCGGTCATTTGGTGCATTTTTTGAATCAGTCGCCGGGGCTGATTGCGGAAACAATCCAATATATTCGCCTCGAAACCATAGCCATTCCCTTGCGCGTAATAACCGATATTGCCCTCATTGCCTTAATTGCGCTGTCGGCAAAATCTAGGATATATTTATTCTTATTATTACAATTACTGGTGCGCGTGGTTTTTGATTATGCCTTTATCAATGAAGGCGCGCTAGGTTGGGGCGTCATCGGGATTGCTTATTCCACCATCTGCATCAACGTGGTGACGGCGCTAGCAGGCATATTCATCCTATTTCAAACCTTGCGCGCGCCCGACCAAACGCAATCCGCGCCATCCGAGAATATCAGCTGGCGCAAGTGGCTCCGAGTGTCGGTGCTGTCCGGCGCGGAGAGTGGCGTGCGGAATATTGCTTTTGTCATTATGGTGTTGAAAATGGCTAATGAAATTGGCGAACAAGGCACGTTGTGGATTACTAATGGCTTCATCTGGGGCTGGCTTTTGCTGCCGATTTTGGCGTTGGGAACATTGATTAAACAAGATGTTAGCACGCATGGAGGTGTGATTGGCGACCGTTTTAAGGGCTATTTTTCACTGTCGCTGGTGGTTTGTTTAGTATGGATTCTCACCATCCCAATTTGGGGCTGGTTTATTCAAAACATAATGGGCATTGATGATTACAATGCCATTGTTTCCCTAGCCTTGCTGTTCCTGCCGTTCTATATCATTTTCGCGTTCAACAACATCCTAGACAGCTATTTCTACGGCATGGGACGCACAGATTTGATGCTGTATCAAAGCCTCGTTGTGAATTGCGGGTATTATGTCATCGCGTTCATATTATACGTGCAGGGCGTATTCGTGCCGAGCCTACAAGCAATCGCACTACTTTTCGGCTTTGGCATCGTGCTAGATATGCTGACAACTATGGCGTTATTTCGCTTCGTGAGGTATCCGTTGAAGAGGTGAAGGTGTGGCGCGCCGGCAACCATTTTGCTGACGCCAGCAAAATGGTCTAGGCGTAGCGTTCTGCCCTGCCCCCCCATGCACAATCCGAATCCCCAGCCTATCCCAAACCGCATCAAAATACAAAACAATCGCATTTTTGCAATTTTGTGCGTTTTTGTATAGTGCCATATCAATTGCCGTGATATGTTCCGATCTCATTAACTCAGAATCAATTTACAACGGTTCATAAGGGGAGGCGGTACATGAATGCCAAAGACAGCTATCTTTTAGAATTTGTTCGCGGCGTCTCGCAGTTCGTCATTCCGATTTACCAGCGGAAATACTCTTGGGAGCGTATTCAGTGCGAACAGCTTTGGAACGATGTGTTGCGAGCTGGCAAAGCGGATACCGCTGGTGGTCATTTCATTGGTTCGATTGTCTATGTAGCTGATGATGAAACGCATGATACCCCTTGGCTGGTTATTGACGGACAACAGCGATTGACAACACTGACGCTACTGATTGTTGCGCTGTCCCGCGCCTTGGGCGATCAGGAGCCAATGAACGGCTTTTCGAAGAAAAAACTGGAGAATGAATACCTTATCAATGCCTCCAAATCTGGCGACAAGCACAGAAAACTGGTCTTGTCCGAGACGGATAGCGATACCCTTTTTGCGGTGATCGACGACAGGGATTTGCCGGATAATTGCTCCCGCCGAATTAAAGATAACTTCTTGTATTTCCAAGAGTGCATAAAAAGTGAGGCGGACGACCTGCAAACGGTATGTCGCGGATTGGCAAAATTGCTTGTTGTTTATGTCGCCCTATCGCGGAAAGACGACAACCCGCAGCTTATCTTCGAAAGCATGAACTCAACCGGGCGAGAGTTGAGCCAAGCCGACCTCATCCGCAACTTCATTTTGATGGGATTAGAGACGGATATTCAAACGCAGCTCTATAACCAGCACTGGCACCCGATGGAGCAGGCGTTTGGGCAGAAATTTTACGACAGTCATTTTGATCGTTTTATGCGGCATTACCTGACCGTGAAGACAGGCGATATCCCGAAGGTTAATGACGTCTATACGGCTTTCAAGACGTATGCCCGATCTGAAAGCATTGCTACATTGGGCATCGAGGCACTGGTCAAGGATATTCGCCAGTATTCAAAGTTTTACTGCTCAATGGCCTTGGGCAAAGAGGCAAACGCTAAACTGAAAGCGGCCTTCCACGATTTGAGCGAACTTCGTGTCGATGTTGCTTATCCGCTCTTGCTAGAGTTGTATGCAGACTTCGATAGCGACGAACTGAATCATGATGACTTTCTCGTCGCCGTCCGCTTGATTGAATCATACGTTTTCCGACGTGCGGTGTGTTCGATACCCACAAATTCGCTGAACAAGACTTTCGCGACGTTTGGTCGAGCCTTGAAGAAGGATCGCTATCTGGAAAGCATCATGGCTCATTTCTTGCTGATGCAGACCTATCGCAGCTTCCCATCGGATGAAGATTTTAGCGAACATATCAAGGTTCGGGATCTCTACAACTTCCGTAGCCGTAGATATTGGCTGCTCCGGTTCGAAAACTTTGGTCGCAAAGAACGAGTGCCAGTCGATGAATATACCATTGAACACATCATGCCGCAAAATGAAGACCTCACCCCTGCATGGAAGCAAGCCATTGGCGATGATTGGAAGCGTGTACACGAGAAATATCTGCACACACTCGGTAACCTGACACTGACCGGCTACAACTCCGAATACAGCAACCGTCCATTCAAGGAAAAAAGAGATATGGAGGGCGGGTTCGGGCAGAGTCCCCTTAAGGTCAATGCCGGGTTGGGTGAGTTGGAAGAATGGACAGAAGCGACTATCGTTGAACGCGCAGACAACTTGGCTAAAAGGGCCTGCGATGTTTGGCGGTTCCCCGATATCGACGCGGACGTATTGGATGCCTATCGTTCTGAAGAGGCTAATGAGGGCGACATATGAGCCAGTTTTCATTTCTCCAGGGCGAATTTGCGGTTATTATGTCAACGCATTCATATTGTACGTGCAGGGCATATTCGTGCCGAGATTACAGGCAATAGCACTGCTTTTCGGCTTTGGTATTGTGCTAGATATGCTGACGATGATTGCACTATTTCGCCTCGTTAAATGCCCGTTGAAATAGTTCTACCTCTATCAACCTTCTGTGGTTTCTTTGGCAAAAAACCAGCTTCCAGCAATCCTGCGCTACAATTGACGCAGGATTGGCTTATCAGTATTCATCGCCATGCGGGTGTTATCTTTGCATTGTATTAGTATTGCCAGTTTTCATGAGCAAGAGGGAGGCTGTTTAGCTCGTCTCTAAATGTGCGCCATTGCGGCATGATGCGATCCATATGATCTACGAAGTTGTCATTGTGTGTGCGTTCAAGAAAATGAACCATTTCATGGACAACGATGTATTCAAGGCAATTAGTTGGTTTTTTGATAAGCTCTAAGTTGAGCCATATCCTCTTGTGCGCAGGATTGCAACTTCCCCATTTTGTCTTCATCCTCTTAATCCCAAAAGAGCCCACCTGCAGTCCAGATTTGATTTCCCACCTTCTAACAATGTCGGGGAGAATTCTTTTCATTTCCTTGCGATACCAGTCAGTCAATAGCTTTTCGCGTTCTTCGATTCCTGTGTCCTCATTGATATTCAAAACCAGCTTTTTTTTATTTTTAATTTCAACGAAGGGACGTTTTTCAGTAGGGGTAATATCTAATAAATATCTGCGCCCAAGGTAGTAATGACTTTCCCCAGTGACTAACTCTCGTACACTCTGTCTCGGTTGATCCTGAAAAAGTCTTATCTGGCGTTTGATCCAGCTGAATTTTGATATAATTGCCAGCCTTACGGCTTCATCATCGATAATTTCTGGAACCGCGATCCTAACCCATCCATCAGGTGGGTATACCGCCAAGTGAAGGTTTTTAATTTTCTTCCGAATAACCGTCACGGGCAATTCATTTACAATAATTGTGTTCTCACCGGTATTCACTTTGATGCCTCGCCAGTTCAAGTATTTGCTTCGCGTCATAACCATCATAGCCAGTAGTTTTCAGAACACCATCAATAGCCCGTTCTATCTCAAGCTCTTTGAAACTATGGCCACACCAGTCATCTTTTTTAGTTTCCCTAATTATTCTATCTATTGCGAGAGCAAGATTTTCATCTTCTCCTAAATTATCATAGAGCGCTCTTTTTGCATCTGAATTTAATGATTTTGGATAAGAACTATTCGTTCCCGTGCGCAATACCTTGCCTGACAGATCAATAATTTTTTCCAAGTAATCCTTATATTCGAGTGCCTGCTCCTTGCGTTCCCGAATGCGCGCATCCAGCAGTTCAGACATTCTTTCATAGTATTTTGGATTGACTGGTTGCTTTTCAATGACAACGCTTCGAATGTTGTTTTCAATAGTTTCTGCAACAGCATCTTCGTTATTGCGGATTCCCTTTGGCAACTCTTTGATTGCATCTTCTCCACGTTCAACAATAAGCTGGATAAGGCTAAGGTCATCAAAGGCTGATATTTTTTGGCTTTCTTCCGCTTGAATATATGAATCAATAAGATGGCGCATTGCTGGCTCGTAGAGCTTTGTATCGATATAGTCGCCGCTTGCCAGTTTGACTTCCATTCGCACAGTTTCATAACGCTGAGTCTCAGCTTTTATAGCTTGAATTTCTTTTTGGGAATATCCTGCTTCAGCCATTTCATTAGCCAACGCAGCATAAGCACGAATAAAAGAACTACTTGCCTTGTATAAGGCGAGCCTACGTGGCTCGTTGACTTTCAGAACGTCCTTGTCAGATGGATCTTCTGCACAGAAATATCGAATGTAAGCAATGGTGTCTTTTGGTGGAGCGACATTCTCACAAAGAGCTTTTATTGTTTCGCGTGTTTCATCCAAGTGCTCTTTGGCTTTGGTTAAACGGTTTTTGAGCAATCCGATAACGTCCTCTTTATCGTATTTATCAAATGCGCCAGTGGTATAAGTGGTATAGTCTTCAATTGAGCTTTCCAAACTTTTGAACAGATCCTTGTAGTCAATGACGTATCCATATTCTTTATTTTCACCATGCAGGCGGTTAATGCGACAAATAGCCTGAAAAAGGCCATGGTCTTGCATCTTTTTATCGATGTAGAGATATGTTGCAGGCGGTGCATCAAAGCCTGTCAGCAGTTTATCAACGACGATAAGCAACCGCATCTGACCGGGTTCGTTAACAAATTTTTCTTTCACTTTCTTTTCAAATTCTCCCGCACGTTTGACTGCTTGCTCTTCAGATTGACCAAAAAAATCGGCAAGCATTTTTTGGTAAATATTATGTTTGTGAATTTTTTCCGTGGAACCTTCGCCGCTTTCCTCATCTTTGATGCCTTGAGGCGAAGGCTTATATGAGGTAATTATGGCACATTTGCGAGCAAGGTCAGTCTTATCAAAGAGTTCATAGAATTTACAAGCATTATAAATACTATCTGAAACCAGCATGGCATTACCGCCCTCATTAGCAAGGTGTTCTTTTGTTTCCATGTCGAGCAGAATATCGCTTACAATTTTTTCCAGTCGCGACTGAGAACTAAAGACTTTTTTCATGGTTCCCCATTTTTGCTTCAACTGTGCCCGAGCGGAGTCATTGAGACCTCTTGTTTTTGCGTCAAACCATAAATCTATCTTATCCTGAGATGTTATGTTCTGGTCAATGTCGCGTGCTTCATATCGCAAGTCCAGAATGGTACCATCTTTAACGGCTTCATCAAATTTGTACGTGTGGATGTAAGGGCCAAAGATCTCAAGACTACTCTGCTTGTCAGCCTTGAGTAGCGGCGTTCCTGTGAAGCCGATGAATAAAGCGTTGGGCAGGATCTTTTTCATAGCAGCATGAAGCTTGCCTGATTGTGTGCGATGACACTCATCTATGAAAACATAAATATCACCCTTTGCCTTGAAGTCGGATTTCATATTTTTTTCAATATTTGCTAGGAAGTTATCGATGTCTTTATCTGATGAATCATCACTATCTGAGCCGCCAAATTTATGAATAAGAGAGCAAATCAACGATTCATGGGTGTTATTAAGGGTATTAATAAGATTAGCGGCACTGGTGGTTCGATGAATATCCTCATCAACGCCTTTATATACTTTTTCAATCTGATCATCCAGCTCGCTTCGGTCAGTAATAATGAGTACGCGGGATTTTTTTAAGTTCTCACGTATCCATTTTGTTAGCCACACCATAGTCAAGCTTTTACCGGAACCTTGTGTGTGCCAGATGATGCCGCCTTCACGGCGATAGATGTGCTTCTGCGCTTCTTTAACGCCGAAATATTGGTTTGGTCGGCAGATCTTTTTTACACCAGCATCAAAGACGATGAAATCATGGATCAACTCAAGCAATCGTTTTTTCTCACATATAAGGGACAAGTGGCGATCTAGTATATAATCGCCAATGCCACCCTCTTCCTTCCATTCCAGATAATATCTCTCGCCAGTTTCAATGGTTCCATAGCGCAATCCTTGCGTGTCATTGCCAGCCATCACAAGCTGCATGGTGGTGAAGAACGAACCGATAAATTCCTTTCTCTGGTTAAGTAGGTTTTGCCGTATGCCTTCGGTCAGTCCGATGGTGGAGCGCTTTAACTCAATTACGCCGATGGCTATGCCATTTATGTAAAGAATGATATCCGGGCGTTTGGTTTGTCTTCCCTTTACTGTGACTTCTTCGGCGATGGCAAAGTGATTTTTATTGGGGTTCTCCCAATCAATGAGCCAAACGGTTTTGTTCTTTTCGCCAGCATTTTCTTTAACCTTAACGCCGTAACGTAGTAGGTGATAAACATCCTTATTGGCATCATAGAGATTGCGTCCATCACCCAGCGCTGCCGCTTGTTCCAGTTCACGCGAGGCGCGTTCAATTAGTTTGCCGCTGTAACCTCGTTTTTTCAGAAATGCTTTAAGCAGGTCCGTCTCAATATTTTTATTATCAGCATAGCCTTCCCGGTTATCCAGATATTCGTATCCAAGCTGATCTTTGAATAGATCGATGATACGGTTTTGCGTGACGCGCTCTTTGGCTCCAACTTTACTCATCATTGTCATCCAAACTATCCGGTGATTTAAGTGCCTTTTTCTCTTGCGATGTAATGCGGCGCTCAAGTTTTTTGATGTCTTCTTCAGGTAGTAGGGTTTCCGGGCGGATGCCTCGCTCAATTAAAGTTTTACGAACGGCTTGATGGCTAGTGACATGCTCGCTTGATATCTGCGTCTCAGTGGTCATATTATTTTTACGCGCATTGTGGATTGTGATTTCAGTGGCAAAGTCTTTTGCTTTAAGGATGATTGTGGGCGCAAAATCAGCCAATGGGCGGTTATCAGGTACTTGCCACTGGGCTTTCATTTGCTGTGTGCTTTTGCCAAATAAAGCTTGGTCGCCTTTGCTACGAATGATGCCAAAATTGCGATCTTGTCCGGTTTGCTCGTATATGACTTCGGAGAGTTCTTTTTCTGTTTGGGTGAGTTTCTTACGAGCAGAGATGCGTTCTTGCTCAAGAATGCGTTGCTCGATTAGCTCAGCGCGGCGGGTTTGCATGGCAAAATAGGTCTGCGCAAAGGCAATTTGCTCTTTGCGCGGGTCGCCGTTCTGCGCAATCAGGTAGCAGGCATAGCGGGTGAGCATGACATCATCAATCTCGCGCTTACCACCAGAGCCAAGATCGACCATTTTGCTGACGTCAGCAAAATGGTCTGAAACCTCGTGCCCGCTTAATTCACAGGCAACTTTAGCTTTGGATATCACCAGAGCAAAATTTCGCCATTGGTCATAACTGAGAAGGTGCTGGAGGTCACGGGCAAGCCAATACTCAATGCCGCTTTCGGTCTTTTGAGCATGAAGCTCAAAATTGCCTGTTAAGGTTGTGATTAGCTCTTTTTTCATCCTAAGGCTGCCGTGATTTTAGATTGATCTATTTTGAAGCCAAGTTGCCCGAGGCGTTGCACAAGTCTTTTTGTAACTTCTTGCACATGCTCATTGAATTCGTGGTACTGAATACCGTTGATATCAGACGGTATCTCCAATGCGCCCTTTTTAAGGATAAACGTTCTTTCTCGCCCCAGTCGTCCCATCACCATACCCATTTCTAAGATGACATTTTGACGAGCACGAGGTTGCTTATCAGGCTCCTGTTTTGATTTAGGATAACCAAAATCGTCCGGTGTCAGTAGAACAATACCCAGTGCGGTTTCCTTGTCTATGTTTTTCTCCAAGGCTTCTATTAGGGTTTGGCTACTAGCGTCTGTGGATTGTATAATAAATGGCTCAAGCCCAAGCCTTCTTATGATCAGTTCTAGTTGTTCAGTAGCATCATCGTCATGGCCATGAACAATAAAAATTTTCTTGTCCGTAAGATTTTCAACGGGAGGCGTTGCTGAAGCAGATTCATCAAGAAGCGGAAGAATTTTATCCTTCGCCGCCTGCACATTCTTACCTTGGAATTGTAACGTTCCCTTTGCCGGCCACCAATTTAATACCTCACCAGTGCGAGCCTTAAAGCTATGGCAGTCATTTGCCTTTTTGTATTGCCAACTTCCTACGTAGCCAGCTGTTTTGACCAACTCCTCGAGTTGTCCAATGTCTCCGAAAAATAGAGTCATGTTAAGACCTCCTGAATTTATCCGCTTTAATTAAGCGTGTTTTGCCTGTTAAAAGCTCCTGCATCATGCCTATTTTGAGATTATGGACTTTTTCTAGACGTTTTTCAAGAGATTCAATCTCGGCGTCCATATCTGAGAGAAGAGTAGCTATTGCTTTTTGTTCCTTTGGGCTTGGAAGAGGAATTCTTGTATTATTAATTAATCCGGTATTCAAGTTCATTTGAGAGCCTGTTTGACCGTATTTTGCCCAATCATTTTCTATGTTGGAAAGCGCATAATACATATATTCTTTATCTGCTTTCAATTGATCGAAAACTACAAATCCGTCATGAATGCAGAGGTTTTTATGGGTGATGATTGGCCTACCAATGGTAGCGCATATACTCATAACTAAATTTTGTTCGGCTACAAATCGACTATTAGCAATGCCAGCCCCTGAAAGACTTTGCCTTGTTTCCTTCAGATATTTCCTTGACTTACTCACATCTGAAATTCGAAGCCAGCCGACGCTTGATTTGTTATCAAACCAAATCGGACTGCCAATAGGTCTTGGGGAAGCTCCTCGCTGAATTTGCGCAAGATCACCCATAAAAGGGGCATCCCAATCCTCTGGAATAAAGCCAATATCCGTTTTTTTGTATTCATCCGTGCTTAATCCTTTCCGTTTTTTTTCTTTTCTCTTATCACCAAAGCCTGAGAGGCGTTTTTTGCCCGTGAGGAGTTGTTGCATGGTAGCGGTTTTCATATTGCGCTTTTTGGCAATTAGTTTCTCAAGGCTTTCAATTAAGCCATCCACATCCGACAACGCCCCCGCAATCGCTTTTTGCTCTTTGGGTTTGGGCACGTCAATTTGTAGCCGAGAAATATCTTTCTTTGAAAACTCTAGAAAAGTTGATCCAGTGGAAAGTTGTAAAAGCTGTTCCTTTAAGGTGAGAACCTTATAATACATAAACTCATTATCTACAGAATGGCAGACTAGGGACTTAAAGCCCTGATTCGTTGTGATTTCAGTCTTGGCAACTTTAATTTCACCGATTGTGGCTCTGCTACAAAGTAACAAGCTTCCTTCCGGTAACAAATTAGCAGAGCTTTTAGAAAGTCCAAGGGACGTAATATTCCTATCCGTTTTATAGAGATATTTACCAGAAGTTTCCGTGATATCTGAAGGTATGCACCAAGGTATATCACCCTTGATCCAGAAAGTTGGATTTGCCGTAGACGGAGTACCCCCACTAACAATATCACATAAATCTGATACAAGTTTTATATCCCAATCCTCTGGGATAACGCCAATATCCGTCTTTTTGTATCCTGCCTTTATTTTTGCCATCACCATCTCACCCCCATCTTTTTAAGATGCTTTTCCACACGTTTGGAATAATCAGTAACCTGCTTGGTCAGCACTGGCATGGGATGGGCATAACGTTCCTCTAGCTCTTTTATACGATTGGCTAAGGCTTGCGTTACGCGCTCAACCTCAGCAACAACGTCGGCGCTTAATTGAGCAAACCATTTATCAACCACAACCAGATCTTTGATATCACTAACACTGAGCTTGGCGTAGTGCGATAAGGTTTCCTTATCAAGTTCCAGTTGCTGCTCCTTGATCTTGGAAGCCAAAGCACCTTCTTTATCCAATAGTTTCTGTGCCTGTTTTAGAACAGCTATCTCATCTTTAAAATCTTCATTGTCTTTAATAGCCTTGATGCGATTTTTTAGGCTGGGTTCGGTTAGGTTGCCTTTGTTATTTTTGGCTTCTTCCAGCAAGCCGTCCTCACCACTATGCTCGTCGGTCAGTTCTTCGATTTTTTGTATGGCAGTCTCACGCTGAGCCTCCAATTTATCAAGGGCTTGCTTGTCTTCATTGTAGTAACGTTGCACTATCAATGCAGGTGGAATCAAATCAGCCTTGAATTTTTTGGCATTCCTGCCCGAGCCAATAATGATGTCTGGCGTTTCTTTTATCTTGTTATCTTTATCACTTTCATAATCGAGTGGGCGTATCTTTGCAGCATCTTTCCAGCCCACGCTTGAAATTTGATACATATCATCTTGCATGGTCTCAGACCAGTAGTCCATCAAACGCTGATAGACATCGTATTTGTCTATCAACAAAATGTTTGCGAAAGTTGCTAATAAGTCTTCCGAAATCTTTCGTATAACATCCTTTGGATTGCGACCTTTTTTAAGCGACTTCAGATATAATTCGTGCTTATCTTGCCAATTTTTCAATGTAGTTTTAGCCTGTTTTGCGTATTTTCGATAATCGGAAGAATTCAAGATGGTTGCTTTAACTTGATCGCTCGGCACGCAAGCGATCAGATAATCTGGGCTACCATTTGATTTGAAAAGTGTATTCCGTGTTTTTTTGAAAACATCCCAATAACGTTTAAGCCCATCAATATCTCGCTTTGGAATGCCGCCTTGCAAATGAGCAGTGAGATCATGGGCATCTGTTTCGTCGCCACTATCAATGTAGCGCGGTAGATTAAGGTTATAGTCGTTCTTTGGGTCGGCTACCTCAGAGACGGGCACTAAGCGAGAGAAACCTTCAATTTCTATCTTATTGTTAAAAGTATCCACAATCTTGTGAATGTCTCGGTCGCGCAACCGATTTTTGTTGCCGTCTTTGATGAATCCTTTGCTGGCATTGATCATAAAAATGCCTTTACGAGATGTGGCATGTTCTTTATCCAGCACTATAATGCAAGCAGGGATACTGGTGCCATAAAACAGGTTGGCAGGCAATCCAATGATGCCTTTGATATAACCATGTTTGACTATTGCCTGGCGGATAGTCGCTTCGGTGTTGCCTCTGAACAACACGCCATGTGGCAGAATGACCGCGCCCTTACCAGTGCTTTTCAGTGAGCGGATAATATGTAGCAAGAAAGCATAATCGCCATTCTTTGAAGGCGGCACGCCATAGCCGTCAAATCGCCCATAAGGATCGGTGATGGTTTTTTTATTCTCGTCTCTTGCAAAGCCACTCTGCCATGACTTTGTTGAAAATGGTGGGTTAGCGACCACAAAATCGAATGTTTTAAGCATAGATGCGGACTGTGCAAATGCCGGAGCGGAAAGTGTACTATTACCACCTTGCGCAAGGTCAGCAGATCCTTCACCGTGCAGAAACATATTCATTTTTGCTAAAGCAGTGGTGGCAACATCTTTTTCTTGTCCGTAAATGGTTAAGCCTCTTGGGGCTTCATCTGCCGCTTTCAATAGCAGAGAACCAGAGCCACAAGTTGGGTCATACACAGCCTGATCTTGGCGCGTGTTTTTATCAATGCCGATGATTTTAGCCATGACACGAGAAACTTCGGCAGGCGTATAAAATTGCCCCTTGCTCTTGCCGCTTTCCGTAGCAAAGTGAAGCATTAAGTATTCGTAGGCATCTCCAAGTAAATCATCACCTTCAGCACGATTGCTACGAAAATCTAAATCATCGAAAATAGATACCAGCTTGGACAGCCGATCCTGCATTTCTTTGTCTTTGCCAAGTTTGTCTGGATCATTGAAATCAGCAACATCGATCACACCTATTAGGTTATTGGCTTTGGCAAGTTCGCCAATGGCCATGTTAATTCCGTTTCCAATGTTTTTTGTGCCCTTAAGAGCAACCAAGTCGGCAAAGCTACCGCCTTTAGGAACCTCTACCAAAGATTTAGTGTCTGAGACGTATTTTACAAAAAGCAATGTCAGCACATAGTCTTTATACTGCGAGGCATCCATGCCACCACGGAGTTCATCACAGCTTTGCCAGAGTGAGCTGTATAATGCTGATTTTTTAATTGCCATTGCTCTTCCCCCATTCTCGGAATCATTTTTGTTGTGCGTTGAAGCTTAATCAAAATTGAGCCACGCCGTGAAAATAGCGAAAAATAGAGAAGCAAGCAATAGCGCTACTTTTCGGCTTTGGCATCGTGCTGGATATGCTGACAACTATGGCACTATTTCGCTTCGTGAGGTATCCGTTGAAGTGATGAAGATGCGGTGCGCCGGAAACCATTTTGCTGACGCCAGCAAAATGGTCTAGTCGTGGTGTTCTTACCCTGCACCCCCCATGCACAATCCTAATCCCCAACCTATCCAAAACCGCATCAAAATCCCACGCCACTTCCGCCCCAGCCAGCAATTTCTCTAAATAGCTCATCAGTCGTCTCATTCCTCTTCATCAGAAGGCGAGTCTGATGCATCGTCTTCATCTTTGTCGCTTTGGTTTTCAATCTGCGGGGGTTTTTCTTTTTTTTCCAGTAATTTTTTTAATCGCTCATAATCAATAGAAAAGCGTTGCTCATCATCTTGCTTTATAAATTCTGGGGGATTGAGCGAGGGGTGAATTTCCGTGCCTTTCTCAATGAGGGCAATAAGTTTTTCAAGCCCCTTAGTAATAGAGATTTTCATTTCTTCCGGGCCGTTAGGAAGTTCCGATAATTCAGCGATCAGTTGATCCACTTGTTCTTCGATTTTAATTTCGACCATCTCATTGACACGACGCTTGATTTCGTCATCGGTAACCGGTTTTGGGGCTTCGCCTTCTTTTGCCTGTTTTCGTTTTTCTGCTTCTAGGCTCAACCGAATCTCTTGATTTTCATACCAAAGTTTTTGAACTTGGAGCATTCCTTCTGCAATCACAATTACGCCCATAAGTGCGAAATATACAATCGGACCTCCCGTAATCAGAATTTCATACCAAGATGACCCAGTATCAAAGCCTTTGAATTCAATATCACCGCCTAGACCTTTATGCTTGACGATGAGTTTTAAAACCTCTTGAAGTTCTTTGTTGAATTTACTGAGCTCGTCTAAATCACTGATGCTATCTGCCGGAATTTTGATGTTAACAATGTGTTCGTCTTGCTCATCAACCAATACCTCTAAAATACCATAGAAAACAGGTAGTTCCTGATTAATCTCATTAACGATTTGCGACAATTCACCGAAATGCTCCTGTGAAATTTGTGCTTCCGTTGCAGTCTTGCCGTATGCCTTAGTGATATCCTCTAAAATCTCAGCATTTGTCTCTAACCAAGGTTGGTCGGCTAAAGCTTCCAGTGCTGTAATTAAGGTGTTATACCCGCTAATATGATAAAAATGTCCACTAAATACACTTTCCACCTCAAATATGAGTTGAATGTTATCATCCGTTGCCTCATCAATAATTTTTTTTAATACGCCCAGTCTCATGTCACTCTCCCCTTTAGAAGGTTGATTATTCTATCACGCCACTTCAATGCCACCAAGCAATTTGAACTACCGAGGAATCCTCGGTAGTTGCCCCGCCAACCCCATCCAGCAATTTCTCTAAAATTGCACCTCTGACCTCATTGGCGATTCTCCAGATTCCGCGGTGCAATTCTGCGCGTTGTTCCTCCCCAGTCATGTTTTATCTCCTCGTATGTTTTCTCACGCGCCGATACAGCGATTTATCCTGCTCTGCTGAAATCGCTATGCAATAACCTATAAAGCACGACTTGAAAATAGTTAAAAATCGATAACAAATCAAGCAAGATAATCAGGGCAGACTCATTAATGGCAAACTCAAAGGGATTTTGCCATCACTATCTCGCGCACTTGCTTCCGCCCCTTCCACTGAAGGTGTGGGGTGCCGGCAACCATTTTGCTGACGTCAGCAAAATGGTCTAGGGGCGCGGACTAAATAAGTGAGGGAAGGGCGCTAGACGCAATGCCCCAGTCTGCTCATCCTTTACTCGACCCGATTGTATAGCCCGGTTGCCATATGTCAATATGTAACCATCAGAGGAACGATGAGGACGGCGCGGCGGCGTGGGCGCAGATTAAAGGGATGATGCATGAGGTGCGCGAAGGAAGGGCGGATGTGGCGAATGTGAATGAAATCAAAATGAAATCAAAATGAAATATATTTACTTGCACACTAGCAAATGAAGAGGGCAGCACGGCTATCCCACACAGATAATCCTAGCCCTGCGGTGATGATGAGGTTGAGTCATTCGCGCACGTTTTTCATAAAACCTGCAATTTGCGCGCGTTTTTCATAGATAGCGCACGTTTTTCACAAAATCTGCAATTTGCGCGCGTTTTTCATAGATAGCGCACGTTTTTCATGGAAAAGTATTTAAAAACTATTCATAACCTCAAGGGGAGCGTATAGCATACCGTCCTACTTGTTTGGCATAACGATAAAGGAGCAATGATATGACGCCGACGAAAAGCAGACGCGAAAATGAAGAATGGGATGAAATTGATCGTGAAATTGAACGAGAGAATGATGAGATGCGTGCGGCATATTTGCAAACGATGAAGCTCTACACGGCTGAGGATATTCAAGGACCAAGCGCCAAGTGGAAACGCGAAGGGCGTGTTTTTGCCATTCAAGATGGTGAAAAAGATCTGTTCCCGGCTTTCCAGTTTGTTGATGGGCAGCCTTTGCCGATTATCCGAAAAATCTTGGAGGCGTTGCCCGACTATTTGAGTCCATGGCAGACAGCCTTTTGGTTTGAATCAGGTAATGGCTGGTTGGGCGGAAAAACCCCACAAGAATGCCTTAAAAACGAAAGCAAGGTCATTGACGCCGCCGAACAATTAGCCAAGCCAATGATTGGTTAAGCGTGACTAAAACCGCCATCCCCGCACAGATAATTGTAGCCTTTGCGATGATTATTGGAATGAAAATTCATGATTGCATGAAT
The DNA here is from genome assembly GCA_958431225.1 of uncultured Alphaproteobacteria bacterium. Lineage (GTDB taxonomy): Bacteria > Pseudomonadota > Alphaproteobacteria > Puniceispirillales > UBA1172 > UBA12202. The sequence continues at coordinate 1,798,082 of OY288107.1, forward strand.
TTTAGTCTAAAAGATTGACATTCTGGATTCGCTCGCTATTATGTCATGAGGCGAACAGCACAATCAGGAGTTAAGCCCATGTCAAATTTGGAAAAATTGAAAAAGCATTTGAGAGCCGGTCAGGTGTATCGGCGCGCGGATCTTGTTGGGCTTTCCACTAGCCTAGATCGTCATTTACGCCAACTGGTGGATGAGGGCGTGCTGAAAAAGATCAGAGGCGGTATCTATTATAAGCCTAGAAAGTCAGTGTTTGGTGATGTGCCTCCCGAAGAGCAAAAGGTGCTTGCGCGCTTTCTCAAGAGCGATGATTTTCTCGTGATGTCGCTCAATAGCTATAATGCGCTCGGTTTGGGAACGACACAGCTTTACAATGAACAGCTTGTCTATAACCATAAGCGCGATGGGCGTGTGGAAATGAATGGACAGAAATACTTTTTCATGAAGGGGCGAAAATATCCCAAAAAAGTCAATAAGGCTTTTCTGCTGGTAGATCTCGTCAACAATATCGATTTATTGGCTGAGGACAGGGAAGCGCTGAAGGGGCGCATCGCGCAACGCGCCTCTGATTTCGGCATGGAAGAAGTATGCCGCACTGCCAAACTTTACGGAAAAGCCGCTACCCAGAAGTTTTTTGAACAGATCACCTCAAGAAGCGAGTTTGCCAGTGCCGGATAAAAAATTCCTACACCGGCATCCTAACTTTAAGGATATTGTTACTATCGTCGCTCGGGATAAGAGCATCGTTCGATATATTGTTGAAAAAGATTATTGGGTCATGCATTGTCTCTATGGTCTTCAACAGGGCGGGTATGATTTTCAACTAAAGGGCGGAACGTCTCTTTCAAAAGGTCATGGGCTGATTCATAGATTCTCCGAGGATATTGATATTTGCATTCCGCCGCCTCCTGAATCGGGACTCAAAATTAGCAAAAATCACAACAAAGATGCGCACATTGAGGGGCGGAAAAACTATTATGATGCCATAGCAAAAGAAATCGCGATTGAAGATATTGAGGCAGAAAGAGACACCGATTTTGATGATGAAAAATGTCGCAGTGGTGGCATTCGTCTGCATTATCAGGCGCTTTTCAAGACAGGAGAGGCGGGAATCAAGGAAGGGGTACTATTAGAGTTGGGTTTTGATCAAGTTACGCCAAACATAGCTGTTGATATAAGTTCTTGGGTCTATGAACACGCCGTCAGCGAGGGCGTGAGCATCATTGATAATCGGGCGAAAAACGTGGCTTGTTATGAAGCGGGCTATACTTTTGTTGAAAAACTGCAAGCCATCTCCACGAAGTATAGGCAATTCAAAGCAGGCGCATCTGTTCCCGCCAATTTCATGCGGCACTATTATGATGTCTATTGCCTTTTACAAGATAGAGGGGTGAGGGCATTCGCCAAAACGGAAGCTTTTGAAACCCACCGAAAACGCCGGTTCCCCGCTACTGATTGGGAAATTCCCCTGTCGGAAAACCCGGCTTTCTTGCTTAATAATTCGGAGGATTTTGAAAGTTTGAAGAAAGAGTATATAAGCAAAAAGTCCCTCTATTATCAGGGGCAGCCGGATTTTGAAGACGTGATGACCGCTATCCGAGACTGGGTGGCTGGACGTTAAGGGATGCTGTAACTACATATAAATAAATATAAATACTTATAAATAAATATAAATACGTAAAAATAAATAAAATTACATAAAAATAAATAATTGTAAAACATTTGCAAATTGGGGGCATTTTTCAACCATACATGCAGAAAGGAAAAAACACGGCTATGATAGCATTTGCTAGCCCCGAGGGGAGGGTATAGCATGTCGTCCTACTTGTTTGGCTTAGCGGTAAAGGAGCAATGATATGACGCCGACAAAAAGCAGACGCGGGAATGAAGAATGGGCTGACATTGATCGTGAAATTGCGCGAAAAAACGCTGAGATGCGCGCAACATATTTGCAAACCACGAAACTCTACACGGCTGAGGACATTCAAGGGCCAAGCGCCGAGTGGAAACGTGAGGGACGTATTTTTGCGATTCATGATGGTGAAAAAGATCTGTTCCCGGCTTTCCAGTTTGCTGATGGGGAACCTTTGCCGGTCATCAAAGAAATTTTGGAGGCACTGCCCGACTATTTGAGTCCATGGCAGACAGCCTTTTGGTTTGAATCGGGTAATGGATGGTTGGGCGGAGAAATCCCACAAGAATGCCTTAAAAACAAAAGCGAGGTCATTGACGCCGCTGAGCAATTAAGCAAGCCAACGATTGGCTAACATGGCTACAAAAGAACCACCACCGAATCCTCACAATCTAGTGAATTCCTACACATTTTGCAGAACCGAGCCGATGCCGCGGCTTAGGGGAGGGATTATATGGTTGCGGGGGCGGGGCGTTTTGGGTAGTATTGGGGTATTATGGAGATGATGAGTATGGAGGAAACAAAAAAACCACTTTCCAATGTGACGCACGTTGATTTCGTTGCGATAGCAAATTTTAAGCAAGGGTTGAGTGCTTTTGAGGCTAAAGATTACGATGCCGCGCTTGATAAAATTGCTCCTTTAGCGCAGGCGGGTGATAGCCGCGCCCAATACTATTTGGGGCGGATGTATCATGATGGCAACGGCATTGAACAAAGTTTCGAGGAAGCGGCTAAGTGGTATTGCCTTGCGGCAGAAGCAGGAAATGCCGAAGCCCAATTTCATTTTGGGTTAATGCATTATGGCGGCAGGGGCGTTGCACAAAGTTTTAAGGACGCGGCGGAATGGTTTCGCCGTGCGGGCGAGGTGGGGCATGTCGTCTCCCTACTCACGCTCGGGTTTATGTATGAAAGTGGCACGGGTATGCGAGAAAATAAATGCCGTGCCTATTTATGCTATGATCTTGTCGATGTTATATGGGATGAATGTGCAAAAGATAGCCGTGATAAAATAGCGCGCGATATGACTCCCGAACAAATCAGCATCGCCAAACGTATGGCGAAAAAATGCCGTAGGCAGAATTATTAATTACACTAAGGAGGAAAAGAACATGGTTTCGAAAAAAGAAAAGCCTGGCGCTGAAAAGCAGAAAGATGAGGAATCTTTTGCGGATATAGTTAAGAAGGCGAAGGCGGGGGATACTGATGCCCAGGTCACTTTGGGGTTGCATTATGCGCAAGGCCATGGTGTTGCGCAGGATAGTGCGGAAGCGGAGAAATGGTGGTATCTTGCGGCAGATGCGGGGAATTTTCGCGCTCAATATTTTCTGGGGGGGATGTATTTTCATGGCGCCGGTGTTAGCCAAGATTTCGTGGAAGCGGAGAAGTGGCTTCGTCTTTCGGCTGAGGCGGGTTTTGCCTCTGCCCAAAGCAATCTGGGAATCATATATCAGGATGGCTTGGGCGTTGCAGAAGATTATGCAGAAGCGGCAAAATGGTTTAGATTGGCGGCAAAGGCAGAGGACGTCCCGGCGCAATATTTTCTGGGGATGATGTATTATCATGGCACCGGCGTTCGCCAAAGTTTCGTGGAAGCGGCAAAATGGTTACGCCCCGCGGCAGAGGCGGGGCTTGCCGCCGCTCAATTTATTCTGGGGGAGATGTATAAAAATGGTAGTAAAGGCGTTGCAGAGGATAATACAGAAGCGGTGAAGTGGTATAGCCTTGCGGCAGAAGCAGGGGATACCGCCGCGCAATTTGCTCTGGGCTTGATGTATGCGCGTGGCGCCGGCGTTCGCCAAGATTATGCGCTTGCTATGAAGTGGTATCGCCTCGCGGCGGATGCGGAAAATGTCAAGGCCCAATACAATTTGGGGATGATGTATTATCAAGGTGAAGGTGTCCCACAAGATTATGCAGAAGCGATGCAGTGGCATCTCCTAGCGGCTAATGCGGGGCATGCTGAATCCCAATTTATTCTGGGGGTGATGCATGCGAATGGCGAAGGTGTTCCACAGGATAATGTGCGTGCCGCGCGCTGGTATCGCCGTGCGGCGGAGCTGGGTAATGCCAACGCCCAAAATTTTCTCGGGTTGGTTTATATACTCGCAGAGGGCGTTGAGCAGGATGCGTGCCTCGCCTATATGTGGCTAAACCTAGCCGCCGCCCAAGGGGATGAAAAAGCAAAAGAAGACCGCAATATGCTAGCAAAAAACATAACCCCCGAACAAATCGCCAGAGCCGAAAAAATGGCAGAAGAAATGGCACAAAAAATAACCAAAAACCAAAAAAAATCCCGATAATTAAGCAATTCAGCGGTTGGTTAAGCGTGACCACAACCCCCATCCCCTACCGCAAAGGGGCGGTTAGATTTCGTGATGCTTAATCGCCATCGGCGATGCCTTTGGCGCGGACAGGGAGGCGCGGCGCACCCTCAGGGTGGTAGCGTGGGCGCGAATTTACAGGGCGGTGCGGTGGGTTCGGTAGGTTGGTAGTAGGATTAGTGTTGCTGATAGCAACAGCAGGACTAGCGTCATTGGGCGTTCCCAGATGAAATTGATGCCGTCATAGAGTTGCATGGAACGGGCAAAATTATTTTCCAACAGCGGCCCTAAAATGAATCCAATCAACAATGGGGCTAGGGGATAATCGGCGAAGCGAAACGCGCTGGCAATGATGCCAAAACCTACGAGAATCAACAGCTCCGTGGCGTTATTCTGCCCTATATATGCCCCCATCAATGTGAAGAAAAGGATAAACGGAATTAAATAATTACGCGGCACCGCTAGCACTTTTGCAATATACGGAATTAGGGGCAGATTCAAAATCAACAGCACCAGATTGCCTAGATACATTGAGATAATGACCGCCCAAAAAATCTGCGGATTATCCACCATCAGGCGCGGTCCTGGTGCAACATTGAGCGCAATCAATGCCCCTAGCAAAATCGCCGTGGTGCCTGACCCGGGAATCCCTAACGTTAGCAACGGCACAAAAGACCCGGTGCAAGCGGCGTTATTTGCCGATTCCGGTGCGGCTAGCCCTTTGACCGAACCTTTGCCGAATTGTTTTTGTTCTTCTTTGGTGGCTAGATTGCGCTCAACCGCATAGCCCAAAAACGAGGCTATGGTCGCCCCCGCCCCGGGCAAAACACCGATCAGAAACCCCTGAATCGATTGCCGCCCAATCACCGGCGCGATGGATTTGGCTTCATCTTTGGTGATGCGGAGCTCTTTAATTTCGCTATTTCCGCTCGCTTGCTTGGAACGATTGGGGTCAAGCACCAGATAAATCGCCTCGGGCAACGCAAACATTGCCATGGCGAGCGTGATGAAACCAAAGCCGCTTTGCAGGTCAAGAATCCCGCCGGTAAAACGCGGCAAATTAAACAGCACCCCTTCGCCAACCGTGCCAAGCGCCAGCCCTAGAAACGTCATCAGCAACGCCTTAAACACCTGCCCGGTGCCAGCAAACGCGGCAATCGCAGACAGCCCCACAACCATCAGAGCAAAATATTCAGATGAATGAAAAAGCAGCGCGACACTCGCCAGCATCGGCGCAAACAACAACAGCAAAATCGCCCCCACCGTGCCGCCAGCAAAAGATGAAATCGCGGCAACGGTCAGTGCTTTCCCCGCCTTACCCTGCCGCGTCAAAGGATAGCCATCAAAACTAGTCGCCACCGTTGAAGCCACCCCCGGCGCGTTAATGAGAATAGACGAAGTAGAACCCCCAAAAACCGCGCCATAATAAACCCCCGCCAGCAAAATCAGCGCGGCAGAAGCATCGCCAATCGTGACGGCAATGGGAATCATAATCGCAATAATGGACATAGGGCCAAGCCCCGGCAACATACCAATAAACGTGCCAATCAAACACCCGCCCACCACCATCAAGAGATTTTGGATGGATAGGGCGGTGGTGAGACCAATCATAAGGCCTTCAAGCATCGCGCGCCCCTTTAGAAAAATACCGGCAATGGCGTAAGAAAAATCCCCAACACCACATTGACGAGATACCAAACAGCCCCGGCGGCAGTCGCCGACACCAGCGCCACCACAACATAGCGGCGCTCGCCGAGAATGATACTACCGATGGCTAAAAACAAAAACGTCGCCGCCAGAAAGCCAACCGGGCGCAAAACCAGCGCATAGACCACCATCAGCCCAAGAAGCGCCAGTGCCTGCCCGAATTTGTATTCCTTCAGCCGGCGGTAATTGATTTCTGTGGCGTCGGAGTTAGGGGCACCGGTGCCCGACTTCTCAAAACCACAAAGCACAATCAGCGCCGTCATCACCCCGCCGATTGCTAGCAGTTTCGGGAAACTTGACGGCCAGATGGGGTTGCGCTGCATAATCGGCGGCAGCTGCGCGTCCATCGTGAAAAACGCCGTATAGCCATAAAGCGCAAACGCTAGGAGCAATAAAAACGCTATCCATCGGTCAAGTGTCATTGGTCAGGGGCCATCGTTCAAAATGCTTTTAGAGGAAGCCCAGTTTCACCATCAGATCGCCGATGACCTTTTCTTGGTCTTCAAGGAATTTTTTGAAGTCATCCCCTGAGTTATGGATGTTCGCCCACCCATTGCGCGCGCGCACGGCTTCCCATTCGGGCGTGTCATACATTTTGGCGATAGCATCTTGATATTTTGCCAGCTGAGATTTCGGCAGACCCGGTGCGGCGAAAAACCCGCGCCAGTTGACGAAATAGGTATCAATGCCTTGTTCTTTCATGGTCGGCGCATTAGGTGCGGCAGGGATGCGCTCATTGGCAGTGACGCCGATGATTTTCACCTCGCCCGCATTTGCCAGTTCCACCGCTTCCGAAAAGCCAGTGGAAAGTGCGGTAATTTCACCCGAAAGCAAAGCCGCCATAGCCTTACCGCCCGCATCATAAGCAAGATATTTGACCTCAACAGGGTCTTGCCCCGCCGCTTCCATGACCATAGCCGCCACCAGATGATCCATACCCCCAGGCACCGAACCGCCACCAACAGCAGTGCCGTTAGGGTCAGCCGCATAAGTCTTAACCAAATCATCCATAGAATTGATGGGGCTATTCTTGCCAACAACGATAGCCGCATAATCGCCAATCGTCCCAGAAACCAAAGTCAAATCGCGGAAACTTTGCGGAAACACGCCGGTCAGCGAACGAATAACAATAGGCGTAGAATTAACCATCAAAGTGCCATGATTGCTCTCAGCGTTCTCAATGAGGTAAGCAATAGCCTTACCGCCCCCGCCCCCAGACATATTTTCATAAGAAGCAGAACCAACCAACCCAGCTTTAGTAAGCGCCTCACCAGTGCCACGAGCAGTACCATCCCAACCACCCCCAGCACCGCCAGGAATCAAAAAATGGATGCTATCCAAAACCTGATGGCCACCCGCATAAAGCGGATTAACCATAATCAAAGCCAACCCCGCAGCAACAACCGCACGGCGCGTAAAATGAAATCGTGTCATGTCTAATCTCCCTCAGTTAAGTTCCCCAACATATAGCACGATAAAAACCAGCGACCAAGTCATAAAGATTCGGGATGGTGGAGGACCGAGACAATCTGAAGAAGCGCATCGCCCAACGAGCCTCTAAATTAGGCATGAAAGAAGTCCATCACGCCACCAAACGCTACGGAAAACCCGCAACGCGGAAGTTTTTTGAACGGATTAGTTAAGAAAGCGAATCTGTCAATGTCGGGTAAAGGTTTTCTGCATCAGCATCCCGAATTTGAGGTTATTGACTTGACTTATGGACACGATTACATTTGCCGTAGGTGTTCCTAACAGAGGGTTTTTCTATGCGTCTTGCTGATATTTGTAAAATTCACATGGGCTTTACGGTTCGGCATCGTTTGGAGCCTGTTGAGGAAACTGGGGTGAAGGCTATCCAGCTAAGGGATGTTATGTTCGGCGGTGAGGTCAATCCTGCTAGACTTAAAGAGTTTGATCTTCCTGATGTGCCAAAACATTATCGCGCCGGAGCTGGGGACGTTGTTTTTCGCTCTCGTGGTGCGCGCAATACCGCTAGCGTGATTGATGAATCTTGGGACGATTCTGCTGTTGTGATCTCGCCATTGGTATTGTTGCGTCCAAATCGCGAACTGGTTACGCCCCGATACCTCGCATGGGTGATCAATCAAGAGCCTGCTCAGAGGCATTTTGATAAATTCGCCCTTGGAACTAATCTTCGAATAATTGATCGTTTTTGTCTTGATGCCCTCAGGATTGATGTTCCAGATCTAGAACGCCAGCGTGCTATTGTTGAGATTGATGCTTTGGCTGAACGTGAACAGAAGCTCCTAACCCTCTATCTCAAAAAGAAACGGAAATTGATAAGCGCGATTCTGCTAGATCAAATCAGAAAACACTCAATGGAAATAAAACCAGAAATGATAGCATCGCAACGCAATCTCGCGACAGCGACCGCAAAAGAAAATTCCAAATCGTCCCCTAGTTAGCGGTAAGACTGGGGTAGGGACACTTACTGGGCACTTTGCTTTTGATTAACACACGCAAAAAGGCGACAATGAAAAGAAAAATGCCGATATGATTTCAAAATAGCATTGTTATGAGTTCAGAGTATGGTAAAACAAAAGAGAAGATTTCTATTTTGCGGGGCTGTGGAGTGGTAGAGATATCCATAGGGGAATCGAAAAGGAAACAGAACGGAAATTAACGTAATGGCACGAAGCGATCTATTAATCTCCCTAGTAAAAGCCAGTGTCAGTGGTAACAAAGATACTGTGCATTCAGTTGTGGAGAATATCATTGCCGAGGAAAAGAGTAAGCAACACAACGTGCTTGCAGATAGGCTCACGCGCGCGTTACAGACAAATGGGAACGGGGGTCGTGCCATCCCGTCCGCAGCTTACGGTGCCCAGAACAGAATTAAAGATGCGCTCGCTGAGGTTACTCCCCGACATCAGCTAGATGATATCGTGCTAAGTAAAACAACGCTTCAAAGCGTTAACCAGCTTATTGAAGAACAGCAACGCGCAAGTATACTGCGCGCTAATGGTTTGGATCCTCGGCATCGCATCATGCTTGTTGGTCCTCCGGGCAACGGTAAGACATCTTTAGCCGAAGCCATAGCGGAAGCTTTAGCTGTTCCTTTTTTCATTATTCGCTATGAAGCGCTTATTGGAAGCTATCTTGGTGAAACAGCTCAGCGCCTCAAGCGGATGTTTGATTTTATTTGTACAACGCCTTGTGTGGTGTTTTTTGATGAATTTGATGTGGTCGGCAAAGAACGTGGTGATGTTCATGAAACCGGCGAAATCAAGAGAGTCGTATCTTCTCTTTTGATGCAGGTTGATAACTTACCAAGTTATGCAATAATTATTGCGGCTTCCAATCATGCTGAGCTTTTGGATCGTGCAGTATGGCGACGGTTTCAAATTCGTCTATCTCTGCCCGCCCCAACTTCAAAAGATCTTCAGAACTTTCTAGAACGGCATTTTCAGAATCTTAGTGACAATTCTGGCATGACATTAGCGGAAATCGTTAAATGTTTAGGAAAGGTTAGCTATGCGGAAGCTGAAGAGTTTATGCTAGACATACGGCGCAGAGATGTGCTTTCAATGCATCAAAAACCTATAAAAACAATTATTAATGAACAATTAAAGGCATGGAAGACACGAGCTCAGTCAAAAAGCCACAATTCAGATATGGCAGTTTAATAAATGGCTGAACGTCCTCTTCTAAATTTACCTTCTCCGAGGCGCATATCACCTAGCTCAAGATCAGGGTTTCCTTCTAATGTGATTCATCCAGTTGGTGCAGATCGACAAGGGCAGAGACTTGGCTCAAAATTTGATCGACTTTCACAAATTCCTATTGAGCCTCAACAGCTGGCAATACTTCAAAACGACCCGGCTGCAATTGTGCCTGAGAGAGCCCTCGTTTTTGAAATTGTAAATGATGGTGTTGACTTTTATAAGGCGTGCCGCAACCTTAAAGGGCTTGAGTTTTTAGGTGAAGATGAAGACGAAATTGAAACCGATGAAGATTTTTTTGTTGAGGGTGATGACAAAATTGAAAGCAATGAAGGTCTTTTTGTTGAGGGCGCTGACAAAAAAATTATGAATCAGCGAATATACTTTACAATGCCGAACGATAAGGCGTTGCGTGAAATATTGAGTCTTTGGAAGCGATATCAAAAAAATGAAGATCTCCCTCAAGGACAAAAAGAATGGACGAAAGTATTTAATCACCTGCGCGATATCCGCCCATGGGGGCCAAAAGATCGAATTACCGAGGAGACCGAAAAGAATTGGCAAGAACATCTAGAGCAGAATCCGGACCAGCCAATTAGATGTGAAATAGAATTTTGGTTTAGAGATAATGGTAAACGAAGGGATCGTGCTCATCAACGCTTTCAGGAGATAGTTAAGGACGCAGGTGGAAGCATTCATCATCAAACTACAATTCCACAAATTCGCTATGATGCAGCACTGCTAGAAATTCCCCCCAATCATATACGGCGAATTCTAGATAATCCTGATGTTGATCTGGCAATTTTTGACGATGTGATGATGATACGTCCTCAATCTTTCGTGACTGACCCACAGAGTGCTGACCCTGAAGATTTCAGAGATGTTGAAGAGGCAGATATGCCCCTTCCTACCGAGCCTCCACGCGCAGCTTTATTGGATGGACTTCCAATGGCTCAGCATTCAAGGTTAGCAGAACGACTCGATATTGATGACCCTGACAAATATGAAGATCATTATGGGCAAGCAATGGAGCAAGAACATGGCACCAGTATGGCATCGCTCATTATACATGGAGATTTAAACGCTAAACCAGTTGGTACACCAATCAGAAGTCGACTCTATGTGCGCCCAGTAATGTACCCTCATTCAGCGGAATTTGATGGAAGTAAAACTGAGTTAATGCCATCGAATAGGCTGGCAATTGATATTATTTGGCAGAGTTTCATTCGAATGTTCGGTGGTAGCGAAGAGTCAGCAGCTTCAGGAGTAAAGATCGTTAATTTATCTCTTGGTGATTTGAATCGTCGCTTCTTTGGTGTGATGAGTCCGTGGGCAAGATTGATTGATTACCTTTCTTGGGAATACAAAGTATTAATTTTGGTCAGTGCGGGCAATATAACTGATGCTATTCCTTTAGATGGGATTTCATCATGGCAAGATTTCGAGAATACAGGGCTTGCGGTGCGCGAAGACATTCTACTTCAAGCAATACTTAAGCAGCGCGCGATACGGCGTCTACTTTCCCCATCAGAAGGGATGAATGCAATAACTGTCGGGGCGTGCCATTCAGATACTATTCCCCCGCACAGCCCAGGTATGTCAAGGGGGGTTGATCCCTACGAGAATTCTGGACTTCCCAATCCAAGTTCTGCCCTAGGGCTTGGTTACCGCAAAGGCGTGAAACCGGAAATACTATTTCCAGGAGGAAGAGAATATATTAGAACAAATAGTTCCCATGCACCAATATCAGTCTTGCCCATAAAACGACCAGGTCGATATTTTGGAATCGGGGCGGCGGCTCCCGGCTTATCTGGAGACCTAACAAAACAATTGAATTGTAGTGGCACTAGTGTCGCAACAGCCTTGGCAACGCACAGCGCCCTTAAGATTTTAGAATCTTTAGATGACATGCCGCCAAGCCCGCTTTATCCTAAAGTCGATGAGGAATTTCATGCAGTCATTGCAAAAACTCTGCTTGTCCATGCTGCGAAGTGGGATGAAGATTTAGCGAAAAAAATAACTAAGTTGGCGAAGAGAGTCGGACTCAGCAATTCTCGGAATTTACGGTATGATGTAACGCGATTCCTTGGATTTGGTGTAGTGGACTTGGAAAAAGTTTTGGAATGTACTGAGAATCGTGCGACAATGATTGGGTGGAATACAATTCAAGCCAAAAAAGCCGACGAATTTCGAATTCCATTACCGCCAGGGCTGGAAAATGTAAGAGGGTTTCGGGCTGTCACTGCAACGGCAGGCTGGTTTACTCCGATAAATTTCAGTCACCGAAAGTATCGTATGGCAACGCTCGAAATTACTAATGGTAGCGATAAAGGACTTTCATTGGGTGTGAGCAATGCCAAGTCGCAACCGATTCACGACGTATTCGGTCGCGGTGCGGTTTTTCATAAACGTTGGGAGGGTACGAAAGCGCAGGCATTTGTTGACAATGGAGATATTGTTCTGCATGTGACCTGTAAGTCTGAGACTGGTGGCGATTTAAGTGATGAAATTCCATATGGTTTGGCTGTTTCCTTAGAAGTCGGTGAGGATGTTGCTATTTCTGTTTATCAAGATATCCAAGCGCGCCTCCGAGACCGTGTGCCTGTAAGACCATAAGGTGCCATTGGTAGGAAATGACAAAATTGTAAGCCAAATTGGCTATTTCCTTTCACTATGCTGGAGAGTATTTATAAAGTATTCAAAAAGTAAATATAAATTAAAACGTTTTAAAAACTATTCAAAAATTAAATATATTTACTTACAAAATACGCAATGAATAGAACAGCACGGCTATGATAGCATTTGCTAACCCCGAGGGGAGCGTATAGCATGTCGCCCTACTTGTTTGGCTTAGCGGTAAAGGAGCAATGATATGACGCCGACGAAAAGCAGACGCGAGAATGAAGAATGGGCTGAAATAGATCGTGAAATTGAACGAGAGAATGATGAGATGCGTGCGGCATATCTAAAAACCACGAAGCTCTATACGGCTGAGGATATTCGGGCGCTAAACCCGAGCGCGCTAAGTTCCGAGTGGAAACGCGAGGGACGTATTTTTGCGATTCAAGATGGTGAAAAAGATCTGTTTCCGGCTTTTCAGTTTGCTGATGGGGAACCTTTGCCGATTATCAAAGAAATCTTGAAAGCGCTTCCCGAAGACATGTGCCCATGGGAGACGGCTTTTTGGTTTGAAGCGGGTAATGGTTGGTTGGGCGGAGAAGTCCCACAGGAATGCCTCAAAAAAGAAAGCGAGGTCATTGACGCCGCCGAACAATTAGCCAAGCCAATGATTGGCTAAGCGTAACTACAACCGCCATCCCGGACGGCGAACAGCACAATCAGGAGCTAAACCCATGCTGAGTTTGGAAAAATTGAAAAGGCATTTTCGGGTCGGTCAGGTGTATCGGCGCGCGGATCTTGTTGGGCTTTCCACTAACCTAGATCGTCATTTGCGCCGGCTAGTGGATGACGGCGTGGTGAAAAAACTCAGGGGCGGTATCTATTATAAGCCCAAAAAATCGGTTTTTGGTGACGTGCCTCCTGAAGAACAAAAGGTGCTTGCGAGTTTTCTCAAGAGTGATGATTTTCTTGTGATGTCGCTCAATAGCTATAATGCGCTCCGCTTGGGAACGACGCAGCTTTATAATGAACGACTTGTCTATAACCATAAGCGCAACGGGCGCATGCAAATAAATGGACAGAATTATTTTTTCCTAGAGACCCGAAAATTCCCTAAAAAAGTCAGCGAGGCGTTTTTGTTGGTGGATGTCATCAACAATATCAATATGTTGGCTGAGGACATAGAGAAACTGAAGCAACGCGTCGCCCAGCGCGCCTCTGATCTCGGCATAAAAAAAATCCACCGCACCGCCAAACGCTACGGAAAACCCGCAACCCAGAGGTTTTTTGAACGGGTCATGTCCGAAAGCGAATCTGCCGATGTCGCGCCGTGAAGGGAGGTGGCTGGACGTTAAGGGATGCTGTAACTACATATAAATAAATATAAATACTTATAAATAAATATAAATACGTAAAAATAAATAAAATTACATAAAAATAAATAATTGTAAAGCATTTGCAGATTGGGGGCGTTTTTCAACCATACATGCAGAAAGGAAAAACACGGCTATGATAGCATTTGCTAACCTCAAAGGGAGCGTATAGCATGTCGCCCTACTTGTTTGGCTTAGCGATGAAGGAGCAATGATATGACGCCGACGAAAAGCAGACGCGGGAATGAAGAATGGGCTGACATTGATCTTAGGATTGCGCGAAAAAACGCTGAGATGCGCGCGAGATATTTGCAAACCACTGAACTCTACACGGCTGAGGATATTCAAGGCCCAAGCACCAAGTGGAAACGCGAGGGGCGGGTTTTTGCTGTTCAAGATGGTGAAAAAGATCTGTTCCCGGATTTCCAATTTGCTGATGGGAAACCTTTGCCGATTATCCAAAAAATCTTGGAAGTGCTTCCCGAAGATTTGACCCCATGGCAGACTGCTTTTTGGTTTCAATCGGCTAATGGATGGTTAGATGGAAAGACCCCACAGAAATGCCTCAAAAACGAAAGCAAGGTCATCTACGCCGCCGAACAATTAGGCAATCTAGCGGTTGGCTAACATGACCACAACCCCCATCCCCTACCGCAAAGGGGCGGTTAGATTTTGTGATGCTTAATCGCCATCCGCGATGCCTTTTGCGCGTGTGGTGGTGCGGGGTGTAAAATTAAATCGTGTCATGTTAAATTTCCCAACATATAGCACGATAAAAACCCGCGACCAAGTCATATCGTTTTTTTGCTTGTCAAAACATAAAAGCGATGTATCATTAGACGATCAAATCATCAACCTTTTGGAGGATTATTATGAGACTGGCTTCATTTATTATGGCAGTGGCGTTGCTTGCAACACCTGCTTTCGCACAACAGCAATTTGTTTCTATTGGCACAGGCGGGGTCACGGGGGTTTATTACCCGACTGGCGGTGCTATTTGTCGCCTTGTTAACAAAGAGCGTAAAGATCACGGCATTCGTTGTTCTGCCGAATCTACTGGCGGTTCTGTTTATAACATTAATACCGTTCGCGCCGGTGAGTTAGAATTTGGTGTCGCGCAATCTGATTGGCAATTTCATGCGTATCATGGCACCTCAAAATTCAAAGATGCGGGGGCGTTTAGCAATCTGCGCGCCGTATTTTCGGTGCATCCCGAACCCTTCACCTTGATTGTTCGTAAAGATTCAGGCATCGACTCATTCAAGGCGCTGAAAGGCGAGAAAGTCAATGTTGGCAACCCCGGCTCTGGGCAACGCGCCACCATGGAAGTCGTCATGGAAGCCTTTGGCATGAAAATGAGCGACTTTGCACTAGCCGCCGAACTCAAAGGCTCAGAACAAGCCCAAGCGATTTGTGACGGCAAAATTGACGCCATGATTTACACAATCGGTCACCCCGCCGCCGCCATCACCGAAGCCGCGACAACTTGCGATGTCAAACTTGTTTCGGTCACGGGCGCGCCTATTGATAAACTGATCGCGGATAATCCGTATTATCGTTCAGCGACAGTGCCCGGCGGTATGTATAAAGGCACGGATAATGATGTGACGACCTTTGGTGTTGGGGCTACCTTTATCACCTCTGCGGATGTGCCGGAAAAAGTTGTCTATACCGTGGTGAAAGCCGTGTTTGAAAACTTTTCTGACTTCAAAAAACTTCACCCTGCCTTTGCGAATTTGGAGGAAAAGCAAATGATCAGCGATGGTCTTTCTGCGCCTTTGCACGCTGGTGCGGTTAAGTATTACAAAGAACGCGGTTGGATGAACTGATTCATAAACTGAAATGCCTCCCCCCGCATCATAGCATCAAAGTATCATGGGGGGGGAGGGCATTTTTTATGAGCATACAAGATGGCAAACCCACCCGCCTCTGCTGAAGAAATCGTTGCCTCGTCCGAAACAGGCGGACGCAGTTTAGAAGGCGTAGTGCTTAAATTTGTTTTGGCACTCGCCTTTTTGTGGTCGTTGTTTCAGCTTTATGTGGCTTCGGCATTGCCCTTTATTTTGAGCGAGCATTTAGGGTTAAAACTCGTCTTTAACAATCAGGAAACTAGGCAAGTGCATTTGGCTTTTGCGCTTTGTTTGGCGATGCTGGTTTTCCCATTATGGCGCAAATCTCCTAAGAATAAGATTCCGCTTTATGATTACGTCCTTGCGGGGCTTGGGGTGTTTGTGTGCATCTATTTGCTCTTTAACAAGGCGAGCATTGCGGACAGGGCGGGGCTGCCGACCATCATGGATCTTTGTGTGTCCGCCACTGGCATGATGCTTCTTGGCATAGCCGTCTTCCGCACTTTAGGCTTGCCGTTAATCGTTGTTGCGTCTGTTTTCGTGGCGTATGTATTTTTTGGCGATTCGCCTAACCTGCCCGAAGTCGTGCAATGGAAAGGCGCGTCGGTGGGCAAGGCTTTATGGCATTATTGGATGCAAACCGAAGGCGTGTTTGGCGTGGCTTTGGGCGTTGCCGCATCCATGATATTTCTCTTTGTGTTGTTCGGTGCATTGCTGGAAAAAGCGGGTGCGGGAAATTATTTTATCCAACTCGCCTTTTCCACATTGGGGCATCTGCGGGGCGGTCCGGCAAAGGCGGCGGTGGCGGCATCGGCGGCATCGGGGCTTTATTCGGGGAGTTCAATTTCAAACGTTGTGACCACCGGGACCTTTACCATCCCGCTCATGAAAAGAACGGGTTTCAGTGCCGAACGCGCTGGCGCCATTGAGGTCGCGGCATCAACAAATGGTCAATTAACACCGCCAGTCATGGGCGCGGCGGCTTTTTTAATCGCCGAATTCACCGGCGTTTCGTATCCTGAATTGGTCAAACACGCGCTACTGCCGGCGGTGGTTTCGTATATCGCGCTTTTCTATATTGTGCATCTTGAAGCCCTAAAATTGGATTTGCAAGGCTTGAAAAAAGCACCCAGCGCAAGGTCTTTTCTTTACAAAATTATGGGATTTTTGTTTGGCTTTATTCTTATGGGGTTGCTGGGGGTTTTTGTTTATTATGGGCTTGGCTGGGCGCATGATATTTTTCCAGAAAAAGATTACATGATCCGCCCCGCCATTGTTCTGATTGCTTATGTATTTTTAGTGCGGGTGGCGGCGAAAGTCCCTGACCTGCCTCAAGAATTGACATTGAGCCCGCACAAGGCACTACCGCATCCAAAAACTGTGGCTTTGACGGGGCTATATTACCTACTGCCGATAGTGGTTTTGGTTTGGAACATTTTGATTGAACGCCTGTCGCCATCCTTGTCGGCGTATTGGGCGACCGTCATTATGATCTTTATTGTCATAACCCATAAAGGCTTAAAGCAATTTTTTCGCGGCAACCATTTCAAGCTGGATGATATTAAAAAAGGGTTCAATGATTTCGTAGATGGGATGATTTCTGGTGCAAAGAATATGATAGGCATCGGCGTTGCTACCGGTGCGGCAGGCATCATTATCGGCACGGTCTCACTAACCGGGGCGCATCAAGTCATTGGCGAATTCGTTGAGTTTTTATCGGGAGGCAATTTGATGCTCATGTTGCTTTTGGTCGCCGTGATGAGCCTGATTTTAGGCATGGGATTGCCAACCACCGCAAATTACATAGTCGTGTCGTCGTTGATGGCACCGGTGATTGTATCGGTTGGTGCGCAATCTGGGCTGGTGGTGCCATTGGTGGCGGTGCATTTATTTGTTTTCTATTTCGGGATTTTGGCGGATGACACGCCCCCTGTGGGTTTAGCGGCGTTCGCGGCGGCGGCTATTTCGCAAGGCGACCCAATCAAAACCGGGATTCAAGGATTCACCTATGATATCCGCACCGCACTCCTGCCATTTTTGTTTTTGTTCAATACAGAATTGCTGTTGATTGATGTGGGCTTTGCCAAAGCGATCTTTGTATTCGTCATTGCTACGCTCGCCATGTTGTTATTCGCGGCGGCAACGCAAGGCTATTTCATAGCAAAAAGCCGCATCTGGGAAAGTCTGGTTTTGCTATTGGTGGCATTGACGCTTTTCCGTCCGGGTTATTTGCTAGACCGATTTGTCCCGCCATTTGAAAACATCACTGCCACCGAATTCGCTAGTGCCTTGACGCCTCTTGATAATGAAAAAACATTATATGCAAAGGTTAGCGGTCCAGATTTTGATAACCCCGATAGGCGTGTAGATTTGACGGTGAAATTCACTTTGCCCGATGGGGCGGATGCGATTGCGCGCATGGATTCGGCAGGATTCACCTTTGATGATGCGGCGGCAGGAACGCTCATAGAGCCCTTCACAGGAACGCCATTTTTTGAAACATTTCAAAGATTTGATTTTTATGGCGATGAACCTGTCAAAATAGAGGTAATCCAAATCCCCACGGAACGCATCATCAAAGAGGTGTTTTACATCCCCGCTTTTGGCGTTCTGTTCGTCATCATCATGCTTCAACGCCGCCGCCAAACCAAGCCAGCATTTTGGGGCAGATTATCGTGAAAACGCATATATTTCCGCGCCATACCAAAGACAATCTGCCCATAGCAGTAAGTGGGCAGGGCAGTTATCTTTTTGACCAAAGCGGCAAAGCGTATTTAGACGCATCAGGCGGTGCGGCGGTATCGTGTTTAGGGCACGCGCATGCAAGCGTCATCGCGGCACTGCACGCACAAGTGGATGCGTTGGCTTATGCGCACACGGCGTTTTTTTCATCAGAGCCAGCAGAAACATTAGCAACCCGCCTATGCGCCCACGCCCCTGAGAAAATAGACCGCGTTTATCTAGTATCAGGCGGCTCGGAAGCGATAGAAGCTGCGTTAAAACTCGCGCGCCAATATTACATAGAGCGCGGGCAACCCGAACGCCAAAACATCATAGCAAGGCAGCAAAGTTATCACGGCAACACGCTTGGTGCGTTAGCGGTAGGGGGGAATGCGTGGCGGCGTCAGCAATTTGCGCCCCTGTTGATTGACACGCACCACATCGCGCCATGCTTTGCTTACCGAGGCAAAAAGGATGATGAAGACATTGCCGCATACGGACAACGCATGGCTAATCAGCTGGAAGAAAAAATACAAGAACTTGGCGCCGAAAGCGTCATGGCGTTCATAGCCGAGCCAGTGGTGGGCGCAACGGCGGGGGCGGTTACGGCTGTTGATGGGTATTTTAAGCGCATCCGTGAAATTTGCGATCAATATGATGTGTTGCTCATTTTGGATGAGGTCATGTGCGGGATGGGGCGCACGGGGTATTTGTTCGCCTGTGAATATGACGAGATAGCACCTGACATAGTCTGCATAGCAAAAGGGCTAGGGGCTGGCTATCAACCCATCGGTGCTATGATGTGTTCGGCAAAGATATATGCGGCGATTGAAAACGGCAGTGGATTTTTTCAACATGGGCATACATATCTAGGGCATCCGATGGCGGCGGCGGCGGCGAATGCGGTTTTGGACGTGCTGATTGACCAAAATCTGTTAAGCGATGTAAAGCCTAAAGGAATGTTTTTAGAAAACAGGTTACGCGCAGAATTTAACCAGCATCCTCATGTCGGCGATATTCGCGGCAGGGGTTTATTTTTGGCGATTGAATTGGTTGAATCGCGTGAAAGCAAATCAGCCTTTGACCCACAAAAAGGGCTCGCCAAACAGATCAAAAAACGCGCACAAGAAAACGGGCTTTTATGTTATCCCATGTCAGGAACTATAGATGGCAAGCATGGCGACCATGTATTGCTCGCACCGCCGTTCATCATTTCAGAAAGCGAGATGGAAGAATTGGTTGCTAAATTATCACGAACGCTTGATGATGTATTGCCATGACACCGCTTCCCAAAATCATGGTTGCACCGAATGGTTCTTACAAAACAAAAAAAGACCATCCCAACATCCCCATCACGCATGACGAAATCATAAGAGAAGTGCGTCTAGCCCATGAAGCCGGCGCAGATGGCGCGCATCTACACATACGCACGCCCGAGCAACGGCATCTGTTAGAGGCAGCACCTTATAGGGCGTTGATTGATGCGCTGTCGGCACTCTGCCCCGATTTATACATTCAAATCACCACCGAGGCAGGAGGAATCTATTCCCCCGCCCATCAGCGCAAATTGATCATGACGCTAGCGCATCCCTATGTTTCAGCAAGCATAGCCGAAATTTCAAGCGACAGGGACACAAGCGCGCTAGCAGAACTATTCAATTTCTGCCAAAAAAACGGCATAGAGGTGCAACATATCTGCTATGCGCCAAAGGATGTCATATCGGTGCAACATTTCATGGAAAAAAACATCATCCCCCCCGAACAAAACCGCTTCCTATTCGTTCTAGGCAGATACAACGCAAACCAACAATCCGCACCATCAGATTTGGATCAATTTCTGCAACTAGCCAACAAAGACAAAATGGATTGGGCAGTATGCGCATTCGGCACAGCAGAAACGGCGTGCTTAGCAAAAGCCATAAAAAACGGCGGCAAAGCCCGCATCGGCTTCGAAAACAATCTCCTATCAGACACAGGAAAAATAGCCCAATCCAACGCCGAAAGAGTAAAAGAACTCATAGCATTCTGTGCCAGTGCGCGTCCCATTTAATGGCTGGTTGGGCGGAAAAATCCCACAAGAATGCCTCAAAAACGAAAGCGAGGTCATTGACGCCGCCAAGCAATTAAGCAAGCCAGAGATTGGTTAAGCGTGACTACAACCGCCATCTTTGGGCGAATAGTTCCGTGTTAGCCATTTGAGGCAGTTGTCCGGAATTTCCAGATAACTGAATCTGCCAATGCCGCGCCGTGAATATAGCCTTGTGGCGTTAATATGAGTATAGGACAGGGTTCGCCACACCATTTTCGAAGTTCCGTCACAGAATTCGCCTTTATATCGTGCGTAGGATTGAAAAGAAAGCGGGTTTGGTGTATAATCAGGGGGTGGTCTAGCCAAAGGAAAAAAAGTATGATACAGATAAACAAACTGGATTCTAGGTGGATTGCTAGCGGTGATGCTAGTTGCCACCGCATTGGCGGCAGATTACCATTCCCCGATGCACTTTACCAAATTGAAAGGGAGGCGAATGATGGATAATAATTTGTTCTATGTTGTTGATAGCAAATTCTCAAACACGGCTGCATTGGTTCTAAAGCAAGCAAAATATTATTGTGAACCAGGGGTGCTTAAAGAAAACATTCATCGCCCAGAAGGTCAGATAATTGGTTATAGAAATGGTTGCTTAATTGGTATTCAGAAAGATGATATTCAAGATCCTCATTTCTTTCTGGCAGTTGGTGGCTACATAATTGCCTTCGATATCATGACTGGCAAAAGGATGGCAGGTGAAACAGGCTATGAAAAACTTGACAAGTTTATTGAGATTTACTGGGAGTTGGATCGCATTCAGATTGCCGATAAATGGAATCAAATCCGCCATGAAGATCGATTCAAAATGCCATCTAACTGGACACAAGATTTAACTGACCCCCATGAGGTAACGCAAGGAATTGAACGTCTTCATTCGGCAAAAATTCCAAAAAATGATGGAAAAAACAATGCTCCGTGATCTTGAATATCAAAGCCGCGTTTTTAAGGTGCTGGAATATCACCTTGAGCATTTAGCCGACTGAAAAGGCTGTTAATCTCCCCGCTTAACGTGAACTAGGCGAGGTCTATAGCGGCGAACTTTAAGGAAAATGCCCCTAAACAGGATAATCTCTACAAAATTGACGCACAAAACGGCAAAAAAGACCCGAACGGGATGATTCTATTGATTCTGCCCCCTATTATGCTATAATCATCCCGAAAGGGTTGATTTATGCAGGATAACAAAATTGAAAAATTGGGGCGCATGGTTAAGACCGCCCGTAAAGAGCAAGGTTTGACGCAAGGGCAACTCGCCGCCGTCTCAGGCGTCGGGACGCGCTTTATCCGCGAGCTTGAACAAGGCAAAACATCGTGCCATATCGGCAAAGCACTGGCCGTTGTAGCCATGCTCGGGCTTGATATCACCATCGGCGGCGATGCGCTATGACCCGCACGTTGGATGTGTATTTGCACGATAGGCTGGCGGGCGAGCTTGAGCAGGCGGATAGTGGCGACCTAACTTTTACCTATGCCGCCGAATATTTAGATGCCGCGCCTCACGGCATATCGCTGTCACTGCCCCTAGAAGCCGCGACTCATAGCGGCAATGCTGCCAAGGCGTTCTTCTCTGGGCTTTTGCCAGAACAGAGCGTGCGGGCGCGTTTGGCGCGGTGTTTAGGGCTTTCGGAAAAATCCCTTTGCCTTGCTCGAGGCGGTCGGTGGTGATTGCGCCGGGGCTTTGGCGTTTTACCCGCACGAGACGAAACCGCCGGCGCGTTCGGATGATGTTGAGGTCTTGGACGACAAAGCATTAGGCGAAGTTTTGGAGCTGATAAAACGCCGTCCGATGCTGGCAGGAGATGATGGTTACCGCTTTTCCTTAGCGGGCGCGCAGGATAAGCTAGCGGTCGGGCTTAGGGAAGGGCGCATAGCGCTCATCAAAGACGGCGCGCCCACCACGCACATCCTAAAACCGGTCATTGAAGGCATAAAAGACAGCGCGCACAATGAGCTATTTTGCATGAGGCTAGCCAAAATGATGGGGCTTGATGCGCCAGAAACATCGCTCGGTTTTGCCAGCGATACGCCGTATTACCTAGTTGAACGCTACGACCGCCACACCGCCCCCGACGGCACCATAACCCGCATCCACCAAGAAGATTTCTGCCAAGCATTAGGCATCGCACCAGAGATAAAATATGAAGCCGAAGGCGGCCCAAACATCGCCGCATGTCTGGAGGTCATCACCAACCAAACGGCGCACCCAGCGGCTGACCAGATGAAATTGCTCGATCGCGTGTTGTTCAATTACCTGATAGGCAATGCCGACGCTCATGGGAAGAATTTTGCCCTGCTCTATAAGGGCGATAAACCAGAATTGGCGCCAGTTTATGATTTGCTGAGCACCGCCATATATCCCAGTTTAGCTAAAAATATGGCGATGAAGATTGGTGGTCAATATGAGCCACGAGACGTTTATCTGCGGCAGTTTTATAAGCTAGCACCCGACACCAAAGCCGCGCGAGCAGATATGAAAAAGCGTATGGAGAAAATGGTAAAAGAAATGCTGGAAGTAGCCCCAGAATTAAAAGCAGAGCTAACCGCAAAGGGGCTGGAATCGGATGTGTTTGGCGACATTATCACCATAATTGAAACTCGTGCTAGGAATTTTGGATGACGACCCTATGCGCTCGGCAGGTGGAAGGTACTAAACCCAGCGGCGGGTGTAGCGCTAGCTATGCGCAGGGTTTTGGATGATGTAGGGAAAATCCGGTGGGTTTTTTGTTGTGGATGCGTTGAAAAATTCTTGTCCTTTTAATTCTTGCATTTATTTTTTTTATGGTGCATAATGCATTATTATGATGTATTATGATGCATTATGGTGCAATAATGAAAATTACGTTAGGGCGTTAATATGGCTGGTAAATCTTCGAAAAAAATGGTGAGAACTTCGGTTATCTTACCGCAGGACAAGAGGCTTTTATTGGAACAGATTGCCGATGTTAATGGTGCATCGGTTGCTTGGGTTATTCGTCATGCGATTAAAGAATTTATTAAAAACAACAAGAATAACAAGGAACTTAAGCTGAAAACGACCAAGAAGGAGTGAACTATGACATCTGAAAATAATGGCAAAACGAATGGTGCGATTATTGAGTTTGCGCAGGACTTGTGGGCGATGGCTGATGAGATGCGTGGTCATATGGACCCATCGGAATACAAACACATTGCGCTTGGGTTGATTTTCTTAAAATATATCTCCGATGACTTTGAGGAGAAGTTTAAGGAGTTAAGCGCTGAAAAAGACGCTGACCCTGAGGATCCTGATGAGTATATTGCAAAAAACACATTCTGGGTTCATAAAAAAGCGCGCTGGGATATGATTAAGGCAAATGCGCGTTCATCGGATATTAAGAAAATTGTTGATGATGCGATGGTTGCCATTGAAAAAAAGAATCCATCTCTAAAAGGCATTCTGCCGAAAGAATATTCGCGCCCTGGGCTTGATAGGCAGCGATTAGGTAATCTGATTGACCTTATGAGCAAGGTCAGCATGAAAACCCAAGGCAAAAAGGATGTTCTTGGTCGCGTTTATGAATACTTTCTTACCCGCTTTGCTGGTGCAGAAGGCAAGGGTGGTGGCGAGTTTTATACGCCGCAATCGGTCGTTCAGTTGCTTGTTGAGATGTTAGAGCCTTACAAGGGGCGTGTCTATGATCCTTGCTGTGGTTCTGGCGGTATGTTTGTTCAGTCGGAGAAATTTGTGGAAAAGCATGGTGATCGCATCGGCGATATTTCGGTTTATGGGCAGGAATCTAACTTTACCACATGGCGTTTGTGTAAAATGAACCTCGCTATTCGTGGGATTGATGGGAATATCGGAACTAGAAATGCGGATACCTTCCATGATGACGTGCATAAAGATTTGAAGGCGGATTTTATTCTCGCCAATCCGCCATTTAATATCTCAAATTGGGGCGGCGAGCGCTTGCGTGATGATATGAGATGGAAATACGGCACGCCTCCTGCGGGCAATGCTAATTTTGCATGGATACAGCATATCGCGCATCATCTTGCACCGTGTGGAGTGGCTGGGATTGTGTTGGCTAACGGTACAATGAGTTCAACCGCGAGTGGTGAAGGCGAGATTCGCCAACGTCTCATTGAGGATAATTTGGTTGATTGCATGGTGGCTTTGCCCGGTCAGCTTTTTTATTCCACCACAATTCCTGTGTGTTTATGGTTTCTTGCCAAAGACCGCAGCAATGGTCTAGTGAAACGTAGCAAATTGCGCGACCGGCGCGGGGAAATTTTATTCATTGATGCGCGCAAACTCGGCTTCATGGCAGATCGCACGCATCGTAATTTAGACCCGCAAAAAGACATCGGCTATATCGCGGATGCCTATCATTCGTGGCGGGGTGAGGAAGTTGAGCATGAGGTCTTTAAGGGTGGCTATCAAGATATAGCAGGTTTTTGTAAATCGGCATCGTTGGAAGAAGTAGAGAAAAATGGGTTTGTGCTAACGCCGGGGCGGTATGTTGGAGCTAGAAAAACTGATGTTGATGAAGAGGATTTTGAAACAAAAATGCGTATCCTCTCGCAAAAACTCTCCGAAATAAAAGAATCTAGTGAAAATTTAGACGTGCAAATTCAACGCTCTCTAACAAAAACCATGGGTGCATTAAAATGACTTGGAAAACTACAACTTGGGGAGATTCCTGCGAGTTACGCTATGGGAAAGCGTTGAAAAATTATAAACACTTCAACTCAGATTACCCAGTCTACGGAAGCGGTGGAATTGTAGGTTCAGTTGATAAAACAATTGCCCCTAAAAATAGCGTTATAGTGTCTAGAAAGGGGACACTAACTGCATATTGGTCACCTAAACCGTCTCACATTATCGATACTGCTTTTTGGTTGCAACCTAGCGAAAAACTAGATTCTAGATGGGCATATTATGCAATAAAAAATTTGGACGTTTCAACTCTCGTAAGCGGTTCTGGGGTTCCCTCTCTCTCCCGAGATGATTTTTATCGTGAAGAATTATTGCTTCCGTCACTTTTAGAGCAAAGAGCAATCGCTCGCGTCCTAGGTTGTTTAGACGACAAAATAGAACTCAATCAAAAGATGAATGAGACGTTGGAGGAGATGGCGCGAGCTATATTCCAAAGTTGGTTTATTGATTTTGATCCTGTCAGAGCCAAAATGGAAGGACGCCCAACCGGACTTCCCGATGACATCAGCAACCTTTTTCCAAATTCTTTTGGCGATGATGGCTTGCCTACGGATTGGGAGATGACAACCATTGAAGAAAAGGGACACATTATAACAGGCAAAACACCATCAACAAAACGCACAGAATATTTTGGCAACGATTACCCATTTATTAAAATTCCAAATATGAATTCAGTATGGGTAACAGAAACTGAAACTTCACTATCTGAATCTGGTCATCAAACCCAAGCTAATAAACTGCTACCAAAAGGAACTGTATTAGTGAGTTGTATCGCCTCACCGGGCGAAGTTTCAATCGTCAGCAAGCCCAGTCACATAAATCAGCAAATAAATGCGGTAATCCCAAATAAGAACTGCCCCACAAGTTGGTTGTATTGTGCGCTTGTAAATTTGAAAACAGAAATAATTGCGATGGCATCTGGTGGTTCTGTAGCACCAAATTTGAATAAGGGAAATTTTTCTAAAGTAAAGATTGCTAGCTGCCCAAGTAAAATAATGGTTTCCTTTGATGAAATTGTGGGTCATTTATTTGATAAAATATTATTCAATGATAAAGAAAACAAAATTCTAGCCGAACTACGCGACACCCTCATGCCAAAATTGATGTCCGGCGAGTTGCGTGTTAAAGATGCCGAGTGTGAAGTGGAGGACGCATTATGACCCTAGAAAAATGGAATGATATAAAGAAGGATTTTCGCGATGCGCTAATCATCGGCAATGGCGCGAGTATTGCTATACATAAAGACTTCAACTATCCTAATTTGTGGGGGGAAGCGGTCAAGCGTAACAGAATCAGCATTGAACTTCAGGATTTAGCTGACAGGTTGGAAACAGGAAAAAATTTTGAAGCATTGCTCAGTCCATTGTTACTTGCCGAAACTATCAATGACACCTTTAAGGTTAAAGGCAAATCGATCATCACGAAATCATACGACAAACATCGTAGAGCTTTGATAGATACGGTGCGCGACATTCATTGCTGCCATGGTAATGTGAAACAGTATTTGCCTAGAGTAGCAGATTTCCTAAAGCATTTTCAAACCGTATTCTCACTCAATTATGACCTGCTTATCTATTGGGCAATTATGCGTGGCAAAAATCACAAAGTTGTAAAAGACTGCTTTGATAACGGCTCTTTCACGGACGATTGGGAAGACTGGAGAAGAAATAATCGCACTCTCGTATTTTATCCCCATGGCGGTTTGCAATTTGCTCGGTGGAGTGATGACACAGAAACAAAACTAGATACGACTACAAGTGCCGATAATTTACTTGAACACGTATTAAAAACTTGGAGACAAAAATCTGTTGAACCATTAGTTGTGGCTGAGGGCGGTGGCAAACAAAAGATGCGCTCGATTAAAAGAAGCAATTATCTATTAACCGTACATCGTGATATTTTGCCCAATTGCGGATCAACACTCGTCATATATGGTTGGTCAATGCATAAAACCCTTGACGGGCATCTGCTAAGGCAAATTCAAAAAGGTAGCTATAAGAAAGTTGCGGTCTCTGTGCATAAACCCTCCGAGCACAATATTAAAAAATTTATGGCGCGCGCAAAGAAAAATATAGGCATTCAAAACATCACATTTTTTGACGCAGAAAGCGCAGGATGCTGGATTTATTAACCAAGAGGAAACCCCATGAACAACAACTTCACAGAAGACACCGTAGAACAAGCCTGCCTAGCTTGGCTGGGAGAATTGGGGTATGATATCATCCATGGCTTCAGCATCGCCCCGGGCGAGCCTAACCAGATGCGTGCTAGTTATTCTGACGTCATATTGCATGAAAAACTACGCACCGCACTGACAAGCATCAACCCACGCATCCCCGCCGAAGTCATAGATGATGTCTGTAAAAATCTTTCAACCCATCCTGATTTGCTTGAAGATAATCGCCTGTTCCACCAAAAGCTCATTGACGGCGTCGAGGTGGAATACACCAATCCCGACGGCGAAACCACCGGCGACAAAGTATGGCTCGTTGATTTTGATGATATTTCCAAAAACGACTTCTGCGCCGTCAATCAGTTCACCGTGGAAGAAAACAAACAGAGACGCCGTGCTGATGTTGTCGTTTTTGTCAATGGCATCCCTCTCGCCGTCATTGAGCTGAAAAACGCCGTCAATCAGCACACCACAAACGCTCACGCCTATAACCAATTACAGACCTACACGCGCGACATCCCCTCGCTTTTCCGCACCAATGCGCTCCTTGTGATATCAGACGGCATTGAGGCTAAACTGGGCGCGCTCCATGCCCCAAAGCAACGCTTTATGCGCTGGCGGACGATTGATGGCGTCACTATTGCCGAAAAGAACGCCGCGGAACTAGAAACACTGCTCAAAGGAGTGTTTGATAAGCATATCTTGCTAGACTTTATCCAATATTTCACAGTGTTTGAAAAAGACGGCGCGCAAATTACCAAAAAAATCGCCGCCTACCACCAATACCACGCCGTCAATAAAGCCATCCAAAGCACCCTTGATGCCGCCTCGGAAAAAGGCGACAAGCGGGCAGGGGTGATCTGGCACACGCAAGGTTCCGGCAAAAGTCTTTCTATGGCGTTCTTTGCCGGCAAAATCATCCGCCAAAAAGCAATGAAAAACCCCACATTGGTGGTCTTAACTGACCGCAACGATTTAGACCAACAGCTATTCAATACCTTCTGCTTATGTAAAGACCTGCTCCACCAAGACCCAGCGCAAGCGACAGACCGCAAGGATATGCGCGAAAAACTCGCAGTTGATGTCGGCGGAGTCGTCTTTACGACTATCCAAAAATTTGCTCCTGAAAAAGGCGAGAAATTCCCGCTACTCTCTGACCGCAGGAATATCATCGTCATTGCCGATGAAGCCCACCGCAGCCAATATGATTTTATCGATGGTTTCGCCCGCCATGTGCGGGATGGACTCCCTAATGCCTCATTTATAGGCTTTACTGGCACGCCAATTAAGCAATCTGATAAAAATACCTATGCTGTCTTTGGTAAAGAAATAGATACCTATGATATCCAACAAGCCGTAGATGACGGTGCAACAGTGCGAATCTATTATGAAAGCCGTTTGGCTAAAATTGAACTCAACGAAGCAGAGCGACCCCACATAGAAGAAGAATTCGAAGAAGTCACCGAAAGTGAAGAAGTTGAACACAAAACAAAACTCAAAAGCAAATGGGCGCGCCTAGAAGCGCTGGTCGGGACGGAAAAACGCATTAATCTCATCGCCCAAGATATAGTCGACCACCTCGAAGCTAGGCTAGAGGCAATGAACGGCAAAGCTATGGCAGTATGCATGAATCGCGGTATCTGCGTTAATCTATACGATGCTATCATTAAACTGCGTCCAAAATGGCATAGCGCTGACAACAAAAAAGGCGCGGTTAAAGTCGTTATGACTGGTTCCGCTAGCGACCCCGAATCTTTCCACCCCCACTTACGCAATAAAGCCGCCCAAAATGCCATAGCACAACGCGCAAAAAACCCAGACGACCCCCTCAAATTAGTTATCGTCCGAGACATGTGGCTCACCGGATTTGATGCACCGCCAATGCACACAATGTATGTTGATAAGCCAATGCAAGGGCATAATCTCATGCAGGCAATCGCGCGGGTGAACCGAGTATTCAAAGACAAACCTGGCGGGCTAGTCGTGGATTATCTGGGAATATTATACAGCCTCAAAAAAGCGCTAGCGCGCTATACTGAAAGAGATCGTGCAGAAACTGGCGTGTCTCAAGTCAAAGCCATCGCCGCTATGATGAAACAATATGAACGGGTGCAACAGCTATTTCATGGCTTTGATTACTCAATAGCAATCAATGGAAAACCACAGGACCGCCTAAACATTCTACCCGTAGCGATGGATCATATTTTAAGCCAAGAAGAAGGTCGCGAATGCTTTATGCGGTTCTCTCTCAAACTATCCAAAGCCTTCGCCCTATGCGCCGCCAGCGACGAAGCCAAAGAAATTAGAGATGAAGTCGGTTTTTTTCAAAATGTCAGGTCAGCGTTTTCTAAAACCACATCTAGTTCCGATAGAGACCATGAGGATTTGGAAACATCACTCCAACAACTCGTCTCCAAAGCCGTCGCATCCACCGAAGTGGTAGATATATTCGCCGCCGCCGGATTAAAGAACCCCGAAATATCCATTCTATCAGATGAATTCCTCGCCGAAGTGAAGGGAATGAAGCAGAAGAACCTTGCTCTGGAGATACTCAAAAAACTTTTGAAAGATGAAATAAATCTACGTGCCAAAAAGAACGTGGTGCAGGCGCGGAATTTCACCGAAATGCTCGAAGCAACCATACAAAAATATCAAGGACGCTTAATTGAAACCGCACAAATCATCGAAGAACTTATAGACCTCGCCAAAGAAATGCGCAAAGCACAAGATAAAGGCGAAGAGCTCGGCTTGGATGAAAATGAAACCGCGTTTTACGATGCGCTGGCAGATAATATAAGTGCTCAAGAGGTTCTAGGGGACAATCAACTACGCGAAATTGCCCGCGAACTAGCCGATTCAATCAGGGGTAGCGCCAGCATAGACTGGACAATAAAAGAAAGCGTGCGCGCAAAAATCCGCGTGTTAGTAAAACGCATCCTACGCAAACACGGCTACCCACCCGACCTACAAGAAAAAGCAACACAAACCGTCCTAGAACAAGCAGAACTAATCTCCGCAGAACGGGCGTAATTTTGCCACGTCGCTGGAACAGTGACATGGCCAAGCTAGCATTTGATCCATGGGCAGGAGTAGCTAGACTAGATTTAACCGCCGAGTACCGGCCTTTGCAGTAACCCCAATATACCAATCACGCACTAATGTTGTCTTTCCAACGATAATAAAGGCAAAGCCAGGCATTTCATGGGTCGATTTTTGGAAACAATCATTAGTGGTTTCAATATCGAGTTCTGAAGGCACCGGTTTTTTCTCCGGATGGGTATGCCAATCCCCGAGATAGAGATGTCCATTTTTGAAATGTTCTTTTATTTCTGCCTGCTCTTCTTTTCTGTCGGGTAAATATCGATTACGAGATCTTTTATCACTTTCGCGCGGGCCAGTAGCAATATTGACCAGAAATGTTTTTCCATCAAGTTTCCCAAATAATTGTCCACCAGCTTCTTTTTTCAAGAAGCCATTTTGTCGGAATTTATTAAGGTGCGTGAGGACTTCAGGGCTAAGCACAATCTTAAAACCTGATTTTGACCTACTTTCCCGCCATATTGATTTTGTTATGCGCATTTAGGTAACTTTTCTGAGAACATAACAAACCCTTCATCACAAAAGGATCGATGCCCTTTCCATTTTTTTGTCCAATCGCCTTCAGCAGTAACTACTGTCTCTTTATTTGCAACCCAACACTTTATCTCTGACGTAAGCGGATTTTGTTGCTGCAACACCTCTACAGCTTTCCGCGCAATCAAACTAGTCGTGTATTGGAGTTCAATGGCTCCGTAGCTCACAAATTCCGCCCCGCAACCAGCCTCGTGGTGTACATCGTCATCCTGCCACCTCACTATTTTCAATTTATACTGTCCCCATTCATCTAAGGCACACTCTATATCACCACCATTTTTCCCGATAGTGACACAAAATCCAGCGGCCGCATGGTTTTCAGTATAGCCGTAGATTATCGGTGTTTTTCTCTTGTTTTTCTTGCTATGCCAAGCACTGAGTCTTTGAAGAGAATACTTATCCGCCGTTAATTCCAATATGAGGTCGGAAGATTTTAAAATTTTTCCAATTTCTTCTGTTTTTTGCCAAATTTCATTGTGTGCTTCGATTTCTGCATGAGGATAGGCTCGCCTAAACATGGAGCAAAGTTCTTCTGATTTATTCTTACCAGCCGAATTCATACCTAAAACGTGGCGACTTACATTTGCCGTTGATAATTTATCCCCATCAATTAGATGCATCTTGCCAACGCCGGACTTAAGGAGGAGCTCTGCTACAGAACTTCCAATAGAACCACAGCCAATGACCGTAACAGTCTTTCCCGATAAAGCGTCCACTTCATTGCGATTTTTGTCTCGACCATGAACCCAATGCGCGTCAGCTCGCTCAACTTTTGCGTTGTATAATTTTGAAGAAAAAAGATATTGATTAAGTATGGGTGGTGGCAGTTTATCAACACTCCTAAACCCGTTAGGCAGTTTATTCTTTGGTTTTTTTTGAATTGAAGCCACTAGGCAATCTCCGTGCTTTGTTTCAACATTCATGCAAATAATGATTAGTGATGGCAAGGGTACAAATGCTTTGCGAATTTTATCATCAATATTGATATCAAATGCACCCAACAGCTTCAAAAATCCAGTCCCATTTTCAGGGTAGTCGCATGGGCGAATAGTCTTATCTCCGATGTCCACTAATATTGATTTGAATAATTCGTATTCCTTTTCATTTGTGGGATCATAATAATTTGAAAGCCACTGTTTCGCTTGCTTATGATCATCGGCTAATAGGATAAAATCCCTATTTTGATAGGCACTCACTATTTTTGTTTTAAATGGTGCGGTCACAATACTAATGATTCGAGTGTTATCTTTATGTGGCGCGCATTGTTTCCAATAACTTTCAATTTCGTCTCTGAAGTCTGCGGTGTTTTTATCTGTAATTAAGTCGTGAAGTAGCTCATAGGCGTGCTCAAGGGTGCATGTTACAATACCCTCTACATCAGATTGATTGAATACAGTTGAAGGTTCAAAAAGGCACAGTTTTCCACTTTCCTCAACATGAGGCCATTTACAAAAATATTCAGCATCTATGTAGATTTCTGGCCAAGAAAGAGGAAAATCTGACTTGATCTGGAGGCTGGCACAAAGCACTTTTGATAAGCGAAACTGAAGATCCCACTTTCGATAAAAACCCTCGCTATCTTGCGATGCGCGACCGCCATTATTAGAGGCTTTAAATTCGCTAATATGATCACTTGAACGCAAAGCATTTTCAATGGATTCAATGACGCTTTTTTTCATTTTTTACATCCAATGTGATATGATTTTATGCATAGCCACCAGTTCCGCCAGCCTTTCTAACTGCTGAGCCTCCCGATGCATATTTCTTTCCGCCACCGAAGAAATCCGTATCGAAAAATTTATTCCAGCATTTTGCCGCATCTTCGTCATCACAATTGTCATTAAGTAACGGTGCAAGATATTCAAACTTGTCACAAAGTTCGTCACGAAATTTCTTCGCTTTTGAATCATCGTAATCAGCAATGAATGTGCCGAGCGTAACGGGATGCTCAATTTGGAGAGTTACCCTTAGACGATTACACATTTTTTGTAGTGTGTAGTAGAGTGCTGCATCATCTCTACCAGAATACGAGCTATAGCACTCACAAACCAATACGGTGATGCCAAAGCCCCCTAAAATGGAGCCTTTCCAACTCTCACGACTTCGTGCAAAAGCTTTTACAAGCCGGGCAAGCCGTAGAAGTTGGTCACCATCTGCGCTATAACGGCGCTGATCTTTAAACCATTCTGTGACGTCTTGTGCATCAGAGCGCACCCAATCAGTGCTTGCTAATTCAGGATTTTCTTCATTGTCATCTAATCGATAAGCGGGGATATCAATGTGCGTGCCATCATTGTACTCCACCCTCACGCAATGCTTGCGAACATGTGGGGTTTTTTTCAAACTCGAATCCTGAACAGCGTCGCAAACCATTTGGCGAACAGCAAGCGCAGCTTTATCTGCGCCACCTGATCCAACCAAGTCTGATCGCTTGAAATACACACCATCATCAATGTCGTAATCATTGTTAGGTGCTTGAACCATTGTTCGCATAGCGTATGAACCTTGAGATTTTACCTTTACATATTTTGGGGAGGCGTTCTCTCGAAGTCCATTTTCGAGCTTCTTACGATTGGCATTTCGCTTGTTTCTCATGGAGTCTTGTTGACTTAGGTTAAGATTGACCTCATCATCGTGAAACTTGGTGATTTCTTTGTGACAATTATACATGGGACTCGTTCCTTTCGTATGTTGGTGGTTGTTCACGTTGCATTGTCGGCATGCTCTGGAATAGAGCTTTGATTTTTTGAGCATCCTCATCCGAGGAATTCTTCATTTTGCTACAAAGGCTATCCACATCTTTTTCAGCTTGGGTTCTAAGTACACTCATAGATTCCTCGCTTGTAGCATCAATCTGACCATGTTTAGATTGCTCGGACGCTAGTGCTTTGCTTGAAAAGCGAATGATTGAACATTTCACACGTAGGTGCTTCGCTATTGTTTTTGCCATATGATCAAATAGATTTTGTTGGGCATTCAGCGTCATGTCAACAACCTTCGCACCTTTTCGCCATTCACAATAGGACCAGTCATTACGTCCATTGGATAGTCTGTCGCTCCCATCTGGCGGGTTAGTTCCAAGGCAATATATTTCAATAGGGCGTTTATCCTGGTTCATCTCTAACGCATCCCATAGAGCCACTAATACCGGATTGTTGGCAAATAATCCGCCATCAACAAAAGCCTTATATAGTGGGTCGTTTTCGTTGTTTTGTGGGCGGATATTAGCAATGGTGCGATATATCGGCGCTGCTGTGCTGGCTAGGCATATATCCACGAGCCTATAATCATTATCGCGACGATTAGTGCCAGTCAAATGAGGCGTTTTAAATACCCATGCATTATGGTCGTATAAGTGGACGGCGGTGACTACTAAGGCTATTTTTCGTTTTTCCCATACTTGACCGACAGTTTTATCTTCTAAAAACTTCTTCAACTCCTTCGAGAGAGCCATTTCACCTGATCTGATGGATTTTTTTCTATAAATAAAATCCAAAAATGCTTCGCATATTGATGTGGGTAATTGTCTTGGGAATACCTTTGGGCCAAATTCTGAAAACGCTTCTGCAATAGTCGAGATGGACACGCCGGCAACTAGACCACAAGCCATGATAGCACCGCTACTGGTACCCACAATTAAATCAAAGCCCTTGCCAACATCCAAGCACTCATCAGGGTCTTTTCCCCTGATGTGCGATTTTTGAAGCTTGTTCAGATAAGCAGAGGCGTAAATTCCACGCATTCCGCCCCCATCAATACTCAGCACTCTTAATACATCGTTAGGCATACTCACTTCCACATATGTATCCAAAGGATCCATAGCCTACCAAAAAGAATAGTAAAAGTCAAGTGGCTAATTGGCAATAATTTTTAGATCGGACAAAAAGTCGATGTTCCGCGTGTGAGGCTGAGATGGGTGAGCAATCTGAGATAGCGGATAAAATTAACCACCAATCACCCCACTAATCCGCTTCACATTACCAGCACTAACCCCACATTGCCTAGCAAGCCCCACCCATTCACTAAGCGCTGATTGGGTCCGCGCAATAATGCTATCAATGCTTTCTTGGGGTATTTTCGCCTCAATCCCCAGCTTCACGAGATGCCCCACATCAGGACTCCCGCCTTCGCCTAACACCGCCGTACTCTGCTCGCCATTAGGCCCTGAGGAAAACGTCAAATCGTATGCAGGCGAGACTTTCCATTCGCCGTCCGCGTCCATTAAAAAGCTGAAATTCTTGGCGTGGTCATCACGATTATGCGCCAGCACGTTGAACGTGGCTAGGCGGAACATTTTTTCGACCTCGCGTATGTCTTTGGTGAGGCGCATTGTCAGCGCCAGCAAATCTTCGTAATCCAGCGACGGCATCCTGAAATCAGAATGCAACAGCCCGCACGCTGTGTGCATGTGGAGGCGTTTGGTGCCTTGGCGGTCAAAGCGTTTTACTGCGAAATATCCTGCGCCTTTTTGCGCCGGGAATAGATGCGCCTCGGGCATATCCAGCCCCGCTTTCGCCGCCATCAACGCGTAGGTATACTCAATCGCGCCGGCATCCGCGCCGTCATAGGCATTGGGGAATTTGACCAGCCATGACTCATAATTAGAGTCGGCATGCGCGCCGTGAATGATGTATTTTTTATTCTTATGCACGCCAATCATAGCCTTAGGTCGCGCGCCCGCGGATGAGCCATTTAGCGCCAATAATTCCGCCAAAACATCGCTCGCATCGCCCGCCATGACCTGCTCGGCTTGCTGGGCTAAAGTATCAATGTTAATGTTATCTAGGCGAACATCATCGGCGCGCTCTGGCTCATAAACCAGCGCGCCCATACCCCCTTTGCCGACATAACTTAGGCGGTCGAGGGGCGACAGCGCTGCTGGCTTAACGCCAAGTGCCTGCACCCGACGATCCAATAACAACCGCCCCCAACCATCGGGCAGGCTGTCATTAAACACCCCGGGCAAGCCTTCAAAAAGCGATGCCTCAAAGGATTGGAGAGTAGGGGACAGGGGGCAGTGCAGGGGCGAAATATCCAATCCGCGTTGCGTAAAATTAGTATCATATTGAAAATAAATCACCCGCCCATCGCGCGCCAACTGCCCAACAGGAATGGTCGTGCCATCAAAGCAAAGCCCGACTTTGATATGCGAAATCGGCTCAAAACTCATTTGCGCCATCCGCGTTTGCGTGGAGGTTTAGATTTCTGCGCCAGCACGTCATCAATAGAATCAAAACCCTTATCGGCGGAAGGTTTGAGCGCATCCACAACATCCTCAAGCGCGCCCAGCACCATGGCAATTTTCAAAAAAGACTCAAGCGAAATCAGCCCCTTCTGCTCAAATTTACGCAAAACCGGCAAACTAACCCCAGCGCGCGCCGCCAAACCCGCCTGCGTCAAACCCTGCCGCAACCGCATAGCCTTAACACGCTGACGCAACAATTCCTGCGCCTTAGATGTTGTTGTAAGTGATGCCATGGTATTACTTTACCGCATTTTTGCGGATAAAGCAATATAATAATGTTAGTTTTGGGAAGGCAATGCGAAAGTTCTAACCGCATTTATACCTTGTAAATTCGGACTCGAACTCCTGAAATGCAAGGTATGTTAGGCTGATGGCTCACAAAAAGACTGGAAAAAAGCATCAGCCATAACCCAACTGTGGCACTGCTCGGCGCGCGTCAGCTTGGCAAAACCACACTTGCTAACAGCATAGCAGAAAACACCATGAAGGGGATGCTATGGCAAAAGCAGACAAAATGAATACATTGCCTTTACCACCGCGCCCTGATAGAACCAGTCAAAGGATATCAAATTATGTGGCAAATATCATGGCGACATCTCAGCAACTCCTAGCACTGCTCCGCAGCCATATTGATGGCGACAATGAGCATTTTTTGTCGGTTGCTATGCAGGTGGCGGCGCATGAGGCGCGGTTGGGGCATGGTAATTTTGCGAAGCAGCTCCGTGATTTGGTTGATAAGGCACGAACGCCAAAAGCCGACCGCACTAGCAAACCCATCCCTTTCGCTCAACCGAAAGGCGACCTCGCATCGCTGATTTCGGCTAGTTATTCTGAGACGCGCCTTGCCAGTATGGTTCTGCCTAACGCGCTGGAAACGCGCCTAAAACGCATCATTACAGAGCAATTACAGCAACATAATCTAAATAAACATGGGCTCCATCCGCGCCGTAAAATACTGCTCGTCGGACCTTCTGGGGCGGGGAAGACCATGACCGCCGCCGCGCTCGCCGGGGAGTTGTCCTTGCCGCTTTTTACTGTGGTTTTTGATGGTTTAATCACACGTTTCATGGGCGAAACCGCCGCCAAATTGCGCCTTGTTTTTGATGCGATGCTTGAGACGCGCGGGGTTTATTTCTTTGATGAATTTGACGCGATCGGCGCAAAACGAACCGCAGAAAATGACGTTGGAGAAATGCGCCGCGTGTTAAATTCATTCCTCCAATTCCTCGAAAATGACGACAGCGATAGTTTGATTATCGCCGCAACCAATCACGCAGAGCTTCTGGATTCCGCGCTTTTCCGGCGTTTTGACGATGTTATCCATTACGAATTACCCGATTCAGCAATCGCAGAAAACATCCTAAAAACGCGCCTGTCGTGTTTTGATACCAAGGGGGTTGATTGGAAAAAACTGGCAGAAAAAACCACCGGCTTTTGCCAAGCCGAGGTCACCAAAATAGCAAACGAAGCCGCAAAGCGCGTGGTGCTTGATGGGCGCAGTCAAGTTGAGCAGGACGATTTGTTGGCGGCGATAAAGGAGCGTGAAACTGTCAGCATAGCGCATCAATCGCCCGCCCGCACAAAATATTTAGGCACATAGATACGGTGAGCCGGGTGCAGTGCGCCGCCTTTTACAAGCGCACGCGGGCCGGTGCCGAAATTTATCCCATTCCGCTTCAGGTGCTTTAACCATGCGTGTTGATGGCGGTCTGCAAAAACAAAAAATAGCCGCCGCACTTTGATGCTGCGGCAGGCGGTTAGGAGCTTCATTAATAACTTCGGGCGTAGCGTGGTTAGGCTTTCAAAACTCTTATCAACATGGTCAAAATCGGCTTCATCGGACAGCTCGTCAAGAGCCTCCAGAATGGCGCGCTCAGGGGACGATGCTTTTGGCACCCACTGCCATGCCTCCGCCGTCTGACCATCTTTAATAATCCCTATCTGCTCATCGCCGAATAAGGTGCGGTTATGCACAACTATCTTTGCGTCGCTCGGCAGCCATTTTAACCATGTCGGCGCTTTGCCATAAAAATGAACGTGCGGTAATTTGCCGAGATGGAGATAATGCCCATAGCCCGCCACACTGAGCGCACTCATACCACCAAGATGCACATCGTATTCCATAACGTGCTGAAGAGACAGCAGGGCATAATGCCACGACACAACGGACTCGGTTTCGGCATTGACCGGCAAAGGACGACGATAAACCCCCCGCACGATGCGCTCTAACCAACCGCGCTCTACATAGCCATGGATGGACTTAGCGTTTATGCACTGCGCCCTAAGATAGCGGGTATCCACCAGAAAACCCGGCGGCACCTTATCTAAAAGAGGTTTTAATCTTTGCTGTTTTACATGGCTCATAACCATGCAAATAAACAATTTTCAAAATTTATGCAAGAGCCGCGCCGGCAACAAGCCATCGCACGGGGCTTGTGCGGTGAATACCACCCATAATCACCGCATATTTTGCGGTGAATAGCACCTATAATCACCGCATATTTTGCGGTGAATATTATGTGGGTTTATGAACATAAGGATTGGGGAAGTTTCTTGTGGGATGCGGGTGCGCTTGCATATCTTTTATCATGGCTACCACATCATCAGCACCAGTGTTTTTCATCAGGAGCTGCTTTGAGCAAATGGCAAGACAGAGGCGACACCCTCTATTTACTTATAATTACATAAAAATAAATATGAATACGTATAAATAAATATAAATACTTATAAATACTTATAAATATTTAGATTTTAAAACGTTTTCATTATGTAATACATTTTGCTTACACAACCGGATCTGAAAAAATGGCGTGAGGGCTGGTTTATGGGCGATTCTCGGAAGGCTGATAGGAACCCCCATCAACCTCACTCTGATGCTTCCTGCTGACTTTAGAATCCTCACCACGCATCAAAACCCAAGCAGCGAAAGCGCACCGGTCTTCGAGTGGCACTTCACGGAATTGGGCGATGGCTTGTCTAGTTTCATGAAGCCAATTTTGGATATCCGATTCATCAAAATCAACGGTCGGGTCGTAATCGGCAAGGTGCCGTCGGCCTTGTAATTGTTCAAATAGATGGGCAAATTCCCTTAACTCTTGAGGAAATTTTTTCATGTTCTTTAGATGATTACACGCTTTCCGCGCTTCCCCATGATTAAGCCCACGATACACTTCACCCCACGCCTTGCGTAACCCAGAGCCAATAAACGCCTCAGCATTGGAACCGCATAATTCACTAAATAAAGCGTAATAAATCCTACCAACGGCACTACATTTATCGGCGCGGTCCGGGGCGGATGCGGTGGCGTGGGCGCGAATTTGAGAGGCGGATGCGGCGGCGTGGGCGCGATCTGAATGTGGTAAATTGATGAGCCTATCGGCAACGCCAAGCAGACCATCTACATATTTTTTGTAATCAAACACGAGGATCTAAGCCGTGACTTTTGCTTCAAAGCTTTTTAATTCCAGATAGGGAAATAAATCCTCATATTCCTCGCCTAAGACATCATGAATATCCACGCCCAAACCAAATTTCTTTTTGGAGAATGCATCAATATCCACATCCTTCCGCACATGGATGGTTATATACAAGCACGGCTCGCCGCGCCAGCTTAGCCCTTCTTCAACATCAACCCCGCCTAGATATTCCTCAAAGCCTTTGAGTTTCTTAAAAACAGCGCCTTCAATGCGGTTCTGTAAATCTGCGTTCACGCCATTGCCCATGTCAAATTCTCCATTAAATCTAGCCCCATTATATTGTCCAGCCGCCATATGTCAATACGTACCCATCAGAGGGACGATGAAGACGGCGCGGCGGCAACCATTTTCTTGACGTCAGGAAAATGGTCTAGGGATATGGGCTAAACAGGCAAGGTAGAGCACCATACGGCTGGGGCTGGAAATTTTTCATGAACAAATCTATTGACAAATCCTTTTAATTTCAACAAAGTGATTCGTACTGAAGCAAATTTCCTTTGGAGTGGAATCGTACGCCAGTTGCGCTATCGCTATTTAGATTTAAGGCGGCGGGCGGTTGTCAAAAATCTTGACTGCTCTCAAAGATAAATGGATTGAGGAACATCCGCTCCCAAAACATGTTCCGATCCACTTCGGAAAGATCGGCTTCCTTACACACCGCCTCCCATTCCCCTCGGATGGTTTTCAACATATGCAGTATGATTTCTTCGGCGGCTTGCTTACTCAAGAGGAAGTCGGGAGCGGCATCTAGGCAAGTTGCCAGGGTGCTGCTTCGGCTATCGCCAGTAATCCACATGGCCTGACTTGCCTCATTGCCCGTTCTGTATTGCGGGCAAATATCATAAGCAGGGGTCAAACTGAGGGCTTTTCCATCCCAGAATGCGGCATGATTGCGGGCATGATCATCAGTGTTGCCGCATAGGACATTAAACACTAATCGCCCAAATAATTCGCGCAGAGTGTCTTTTGGTTGGGTGAAGCGATGGCGAATGATCTGCGCTAGATCAGCATAGCTTGCATAGCGCGCCATCATCTCATCGCGCCCAAATAATGTAAGAGCCGAGACTATAAATTTTCGATGCCATGCACCGCCGACTCTGATGCGATCAAAACGTTCCACTAACAACACATCCTTACCAGCAACATGGATGAGGCGCACCGGCGCAACAGTGAGACCAGATTTAGCGGCAAGCCGCATGGCGATAAACTCCGCCTTGACCACATTGTAGGTATCAGAGAAAGAGGAAAACTTGGCAATCAACTTCTTATTGTCATATTCAAGCATGGATTTGGGGCGTGCGCCGCCAAGCGAGGAGGCATGAAGCAGTGCCTGATCCAACTCAGGCGAGAGGGGAATGCCCTTTTCAACCTTGTCGGCGGCGGTCAGCAATTCTTCCAATGTAGCCTCTTTGGTTGCGCGGGGGGTTGCGCGGGGGGTGTATGTCGTGGGGGATAGCTGAAAATCTAGCGCGCCCATTCGGTCGGAACTGGATTCAAGTAAATAGACCAACTCGTCAACCCCGCCAATATCTGCATCCTTGCCTTTAATCCCAAATACCCGATTAAGAATGACACGCCGCCCCCAAGCGTCCGGTGCGCCATCGCGGAGACAACCTGCCAACTGCAAACCCGGCTCAGGAGGAATGGCACCGACTTGCAAAGGCAACTCGGGCAAATAAATAGGAATTGCCGCATCAAGTGCCAGATAACTGCGACCATAGTTGAAAATCAAGTTTTCTCCCACACGTTCAAGCCGCCCGGCAACAACAGGTTCGCCTCTGCCGGGAAGCCATACCCAAACATAAGCTTCATGATAGCGGGATTCAGAAATCATCCTTCACCGCCCTTGTTCTTTTGCGCAGTTTTTTGGGCAATAGGGTCAGTTTACTCCTTGCCGCTGTGAGGTGGTGCGTGAGGGTTGTGGGCTCCGCGGCAAAGAGTTGAACGCCAACAAGGGTGGCGAGCTCAAATGCCCCGCCAATAGAACAACCCATCTCGCCTTTCTCAATCCTGCGCACCGCCCCTCGCGAGATACCCGCTCGTTCTGCGGCTTCGGCAATCGTCAACCCCCGCGCGATGCGCGCATCATGAATCAAAAGCCCCAACAACTCAGCAGCTTCCAGCCCATAGCGAGAGTAAGAACGCGTCTTTGGTTTAGCCATTGCAATCTCTCCTGTTTCATTAAAAGGGCGTATAACCCCTTAAAGTTTCATTTATAGATCATACGAACATATGTCAAGCATATTTTGCAACAGCTGGTGCTGGAAATTTTTCATGAACAAATCTATTGACAAATCCTTTTAATTTCAACAAAGTGATTCGTACTGAAGCAGATTTCCTTTGGAGTGGAATCGTGTCCCCTCCGCCACACGGGCGCCGTGCCGCGGGGCGTGGAACGCGGTGGAGCGTTTTTTTGGTGCGTGTGTTGGGGTGCGGAGTGCCATGCCGTTGGGCTATGAACTTTATGAAACCTGTAGGAATCGCTATCTGCGCGTTCGGCAAATCTAAACCAGCTGGCGTGCGCATTATCACCGACCATCACCAACTGAACGACTTTCGTGCGGAAAACTATGAGATTGAGGATGATTTCAATCGCTTTGAAGCCACGGACATCCTCTGGCGTTGTGGCAGGAAAATGCCCCCTAGTGATTCGGGGCAACGCTGGACGAGTGCTTTGCTTGCCCATATCAGGCTGTTAGTCAGCATGACCCAGCCCCAAGATTGGGCATTGGGCAGCACAACGCTTGCAAGCATCACCAATAGCGATGGATTCCTCACGGATTTTGGGCTTTTAGATGATCTGCTGGGTGGCGCGGTTTCCCTAGGTTTTCTGCCAAAATGGGGGTTGTAAAAATTGTGCTTGCAAAAGATATTTCTTTATGCACAGGATAATGGGATGGAGTAGAAGTTGAGACTATTTATAGCATCGCCAGTGGAGGAGACGGTCTTTTTACTATTGGCAGGACAAGCGGCGTCGTCACACTGACAGAAGCACTGGATTATGAATTGCTGCTTGATAATGCCGCTGATACTGAAGCAGACTTTGACTTTCAGATCACCGTCACCGCCGCCACACAAAAATGAGTGCCTTTTTTCGCACCATCATCAAAAATGTGCTATAAGTTTAGAAGAACAGATTTTATCTAGTCAAAGGCAAAATGGTGATAAATAT
Source organism: uncultured Alphaproteobacteria bacterium (assembly GCA_958431225.1). Lineage (GTDB taxonomy): Bacteria > Pseudomonadota > Alphaproteobacteria > Puniceispirillales > UBA1172 > UBA12202. The sequence goes on from OY288107.1 coordinate 1,840,731, forward strand.
GGATAGCATCAATCAACATATCATATCTGAGCTAAAGAAAAACGCTCGAGTTCAATTGGGTGTTTTGGCATCTATTGTTGGAATCTCGCGCCAAGCCTTGACAAAGAGAATCGAAACCCTTGAAAAAAATGGGCACATCGCTGGATATACAATACTCACAACGCATCGCACATTTGATGATACGCATAAGGTATATGCTTTTTTGCGCATTCGCTTCAAAGAGGGAAATGATTGTTTCAAATTATCTAAAATTTTTCCAACATACAAAAATATTTTGTCATCTTGGGCGATTACCGGGAACTGGGATGCAGTACTCTTGCTTGCCGCAGATAATATGGAAACGATATCAGAAATACGTGAAATTATTGCTGGAACTGGCGGAATTGATGAAATTGAAACAGAGGTTATTCTAAACTGGCTACATGACCGAGGCGTAAATAAACCATAAATCATATTCTCGAAGCAAATCACAAGTTACACACATACTACGATTTCGCCAACCTAAACATAATGCAATTTGCACGTTGCAAAAAGTAAATAATTTGTAATCTTGCAATCTACACAATTCACGATTTTTCTATAAATATATTTTTAGATAAAGGATGGATATTTAATGACACAGCTAAAAAAATCTCTCACTCCGATGGGCGGTGCCGCTTTAATGCTTAATATAGTTATCGGGGCGGGTTTGCTAGCGTTGCCCGGATTAACTGTAAAAATTGCCGGGAACATGGCCATCTACGTCTGGATTATTTGCATCATAGTATCATTACCGATGTTGGGCGTATTTATTATCATGGGTCGACGACACCCCAATATAGGAGGTGTTTCGCATTTTGCAAAAATTGCCTTTGGTTTTCATGCGTATACCATTTCGTCATTTCTTTTTTTAGGGGCGGTTTTTCTTGGGCTTCCTGCTATAGCATTAACAGGGGGATATTATCTTAGTGCAATGATTCCGTTATCACCTGTGATATTAGCCATGGGTCTTGTGCTCGCTACGGGAACAATAAATTTTTTGTCGGCTTCAATCGCAAGTCGTTTCTCTGCTGTGCTCGCTTCATTGTTAGTTGTAGCCTTGTTTTTTATTATCATCATAGGTTTATTTTCAATTTCTTGGTCAGAAATTGACGCACGCATCGCGCCCCCATCACGTATTAGCCTCGACAAAATATCGCAACCATTACTCTTGGTGTTTTTTGCTTTCACCGGATGGGAAGTGGCTGCCGGTATTGCAGAAGAGTTCAAAACACCCAAAAAAGACTTTCCAAAAGCCATGTGTCTATCTTTTTTTATGATTTGTATAATCTACCTCACAATTGCCTTTGTGGTTCAAGCCTCTGGTCTATCTAATACGTATGAAGCGTCTTTTGTTTCTATCGTGACATCCAAGTTCGGCATTAGCGGCGGTGTTCTTACGGCGCTCGTGGCAAGTGTTATTATTTTTGCTAATTTACTTGGAGCGATATGGGCTGTATCAAGATTGGTGCTTTCCTTGGGGCGAGAACGTATTATTACAGCACCCCTCAGAATAAGCAATAATGGCACTCCAGCATCATCTGTTTTTTTTGTAGTTGTTATTTTAATTTTTGTGCTCATGCTTGCATGGAGCCAGTGGATAAATCTTGAAAAAATGCTGGCTTTGGCAGGGCAAAATTTTCTCATCCTTTATGGCGTTGCCGCCTTATCCCTTTTCAAAACATCCAATATGCCACAGGAAAAAATGATTGCCATTTTGACTATCGCCATAGTTGTAGCAGTGATGTGGTGGAGTAGCAGTTCCATATATTATCCAACACTATTAATTGTTTCTGGATATGCTGTAGGAAGCATTAGAAATTGGCAAATCGCATTAAAGTAGCTTTCTGCCAATGCGCTTGAGGATGCGGACGGAATCAAAGCGATTAAAATCCGCCCCCCTATAGCGATCAAAAGCCCAGCAACCCAAGCCCCAATACCAGAAACCGACCCAAACGCCTAACACCCTCAGAGCAACACCCTCAGAGCAACACTCTCAGAGTGCGCGGGGGAGGCAAGCTCACAAAACACCACCTCACCAAATTGGGACCTGTCGGGGCTATCATCTGCTCTCTGTCTGGTGTAGATTTTTATTGCAAATATTGTATGTTTATTTTAATGTTATAATATATGTAGATTTTTGTTGCAAATATTGTATTTTTGCTATAAGGTTGTAATAGATGTAGTGTTCTTCAATGAATTGAAAGGGCTAAATTATGCCTAATAACCTTACAGCAACGCGGGATTTGTTTAATTGGCGCGACCGTGAGTTAGAATCGCACCAGAGACTTGTATTATCGGGTTTTACCGCCAGTATTTGGACGCTTTCGGGTGTCGTGTTGGCGGCTTGTGATATTTTTGATGATGATGGCAGGGGTGGTAATACGCTCCATGTGCAGAAAAGCCCGGTGCAAGGCGCGCGCCTTTATTTTGATTTGGACAATGACGGCGATATTGATACCGCTGATATAATGGCGCAAGATGCGGTGTTTCCGCAAGGTTTCGTCACCGATGCCGCTGGGCGCGCGCACAATATCCCGGCGATTTTCCAAGACCTCCCATTCAAAGCAGTGCTTGATGGTGCGATTGATGCCGATACCGGTGTGGCATTAAGCGGTGAGATGTTTTCCATTCCGGCGACAAATGGCGCGCATCGCCTTGCCTCGCCGATTACGGATTTTATTGTTGATGACGGCAGAACCCCTGAACAAGTCATCGCCGCGCTATTGCCCGACGCCGATAGTGCAGAAATCACCCGCATATTGGAGGCGATTAACGACCCTCGGAGCTATCTAGGCGGTGATGCGCGCATTGAGGCATTGTCGTTCTATGTGGCATCGCTCACAAACCCTACGCCTGATGCGGTGCGGAGCGATGCGGAAAAGATATTGAATGGCGTCCCCACCGACCCCATGGACCCCAACTACAACACGCTCATTATTGTCAATGATGATACGACCCCTAACACCGATACGATTGACCTGCCCGCAAAAACCATAGGCGCGTATGATTCCTATATCGCAAAAATTCAAGCGGTGAGCCATGCGGGTGCCGTGCGCTATCGCATTATTGAGCCTGCCGATAATGAGGCGTTTCATGTTGACCGGGACGGGATTATCTCGGTTGTGGAGGGCGCAACTCTGACCGACACCACCCTACGCATTGAGGTCAGCAATGGCGATGAAAGCAAAATTGTTAGTATTGCCGTCACGGTTGCCGCTGCCCCGGTTTTGAACGAACTCCCCGCCGATGCTACGACTGCTACGATTATGGAAAATGTTGAGGGTGGCACGGGCACAGGCACGATTTTGATTAGTGGCATCACGCCAACCGCCCCGCTAAGTAATCCTACATGGGAAATTCGTGAGGCGAACCCGGCGGGGCTTGCCGCGCTTTTGGACGCAAAATTTGCGATAGTGGCGGCGGGCAACGCCTATAATCTAGTGTTGAAGGATGGCGCAAGCCTAGATTATGATGCGATTCCCCGTGGCGTCATCAATCTGCACGTGTGGGTTAAAGAAAATGGCGTGCGTTCCAACGCCCTAGAATTACGCATTCAAGTTGAAACAGACCCCAGCGAAATAGACTTTGGCGGTAATGTTTTAGGCATTGTGTTTGAAGACGGCAATCTAATCGCACAAGGGCGGATTAGCGTTGAAAATCAACCCGAAAATGCGGATGTCATTGTTAGCAGTCATGGCACTTACGGCAGTTTAGAATACGCCGATGGCACTTGGACTTATACGCTAGATGATAGCATGGGCACTAGGGTTGATGGGTTGCTAAGCGGGGAGGTTTTGATAGATACGGCGACAATATCTGTCGGGGGCGTGCGCCAAAACATTTTAATCCGCATCAATGGCGCCGATGAGGACGTGCATTTTGTAGATAACGTCGGCACCCGCACCGCCGATGCAAGCGTGGGGGTTGAACGTGGTAATCCGGTGCTTGCGGGGGTGGATATTTTTGCTGACCTGACGCTGATGAACGCGAACCTAGCGGATATTGCGGTGAAATTTGCCGATGCGGGGGAAAATTATAATTTATTCACCATAAGCGATGCCGGGCTTTTGACTTTCACCGGCACTAATGAAGATGTTGCGGGTTTTGGCGACAGCATCACGCTCAATTTAGAAATCACCGCCCCGGTTTTAACTAGGGCGACGCTTCCATTTGCCTTACAAGTCAATGTCATCAATGAGGTTGATGATGGGCGCGCGGAATATGAAGTGACTGGCGATGTTGAACTAGGGCAGGTGCTTACGGTGAGCAGGGTGCAAGGCTCGGAAGACCCTGATGGCGTTGTCGGCGGGGTCAGTTTCCAATGGTTTCGCGGCGATGAAAACGCCCCCACCTTACTCCGCACCGGCGAAAGATATCGCGTCACCCAAGACGATATAGATTCCAGCGACAGCATCGGTGTTTTTGTTAGCTACACCGATGGTTCGGGCACAATTTACACGCATAGGGATGGCAACCCTGACACGACCATTGTGGCATTTGCCACGCCAGTAAAATTCACCGCCCCCGCCGCCGCCGACCGCACGATAAACCTAGATGAAGATACCGCCGCAGGTCCCACGCCGCATTTTTCTGTGACGGCAGAATCCGAGGATGATGATGGCAACCCTGTCGACATTGCTCGCTACGAGCTTCTTGATGAAAATAGGGCGGTAGTGCCAGATTATAAAGGCTTTGAAATTGATAGCAGTTCAGGGGCAATCACCCTCACCGGCGCATTGGATTATGAAACCGATACCCGCATCACCTTGCGCGTCCGTGCCACCGATGAAAATACACCAGCAGAAACCGCAACACTTATCCTAACCGTCAATGTCGGCGATGTGAATGACAATGCGCCGATATTTACCCCGAACCAACCCACAACCGCAACGATTCCTGAATCGCAGACGGCGGCGGATGGCACGATTTTGACGATTACTGCGCGCGATGATGATGGCACTGCGCCAAATAATGTGGTGCGTTACGACATCACTGGCGGCACTGGCTTGGGTCTGTTTTACATTGATGAAAACACCGGCGCTATTCGCGTGGAAACTGGCGTGGATTTGAATTACGACACCACCCCCGCCACGACTAGATACACGCTAGAAATCACCGCTAGCGATGGCGGCGACAACCCCCCTGCCGATGCGATGACAGCCACGCAAATGGTCATCATCAATCTCAGCGATGTCAATGATATCGTGCCTGTGGTCACGCCTCCTCCTGCGGGCGCTAGTTTCACGGTTAGGACGACGGCGACGCAGGGTGTTTCCACGACCGATACTGGCACAGGTTATCACATCACCATCACCGATGCCGATACGAACAACCGCTTCACTTTTAACGTTGATGACCCCCGCTTTGATTTTATAGACCGAGGCAATGGCGTTTGGGAATTAACCCTCCTAGCCAATCAAGACGTCCCCGAGGCAGTTGCAAGCACAATCACGGTCAATTATCAGGTGCATGATGGCGCAAGGAATTCGGCAAATCCCGGCGCGGTCATTTTCACGGTGGTTGATACGCCGGTAGAATTCACCGCCCCTGCCACCCGCACGATAAATCTAGCTGAGGACACCACCGCAAGCAACACGCCGCATTTCACGGTGCAGGCAAGGTCTGATGATGGTGCGGGCAAAGCTGTTGATATTGATAGCTATATGTTTGTCAATGATAACAATGTGGAAGCGACAGAATATAGGGGCTTTACGATTGATGCAGATTCGGGTGCCATTACCCTAACTGGTTCATTGGATCATGAAGATACACATAGAGATGGTAGCACCATAAACCTGCGCGTCCGTGCCACCGATGACAATGATGAGACCAATACACTTATGCTAACCGTCAATGTTGGCGATGTGAACGAACACGCCCCGGTATTTACCCAATCCACCTACACGGCAGAAATCGCGGAAACGCTCGCGGTTGATGCGGAGGTTGTGCGTGTTTCCGCGAGCGATGCTGATGGCACAGCCGAGAATAGCAATGTGCGTTATGACATCACTGGCGGCAACACAGGCAACGTTTTTGACATTAATCCGAGTTCTGGCGTAATTACTTTGCTGAATCCGTTGGATTATGAAACCGCCACCGAATATACGCTAACCATCACGGCTAGCGATGGCACTTTGACGGACACAGCAACCGTCACCATCAACATCCGCGATATCAATGACGAATCCCCTAGCGTCCCGAATCCCGCCCCTACAGGCACGGCTAGGGTCACGGCGGCGGCGGATAATCCTGTCGGCACTGGCATGGGGTATCGCATCAGCGTTAGCGATGATGATGCGGTTAATGATTTTGATGTTGATATTATTGCTGGCGATGACCGCTTTGAATTCCGCCGCCAAACTGGCACCAACACATGGGAATTGTTCCTTGATTCAGGCGAAGAAATCCTGCCGTTAGAATTGGGCACCACAATCACGCTCACCTATCAGGTGACTGATGGCGGTGTCGGCACGACCCCGGCGGCAGGCACGGTCACCCTCACGGTCGTTGATACGCCGGTGCGTTTCACCGCCCCTACCATCACCACGATACCTTTGGAAGAAAATAATGTAGCGAATTTGGCGGTAGCAACCGTGACGGCAACCTCTGAGGATGATGCTGGCGCCACGGTTCACATACAATCATTCGCGCTCGTTGATGATTTTGGCGGACTTTTTAGCATCAGCACTACAGGGGCTGGCACAGCATCGGCAGCGGCTTCAATCACGATTGCTGACGCTAACGCACTTGATTATGAGACCACCGAAAGCTACAGTCTGCAGGTGGTCGCCACGGATGCGAACACACCGCCCGAAACCAATATACTTACCCTGACCGTCAATGTCGGCGATGCGAATGATAATGCGCCGATATTTACCCCGGGGCAGATCATCACCGCGACGATTCCTGAAACGCAGACGGCGGCGGATGGCACGATTTTGAGGATTACTGCCGATGATGATGATGCCACTGCACCGAATAATGCGGTGCGTTATGAAATCACTGACGGCACTGGCATGGGGTTGTTTTACATTAACCCTATCACCGGCGATATTCGTGTGGCGGATGATGTGGATTTGGATTACGACACTGACCCCGCCACCACCGAATATACGTTAACCATCACTGCTAGCGATGGTGGCGACAATCCTCCTGCCGATTTCGTTGCGATGACACGCACAACAACCGTCACCATCACGCTCAGCGATGTCAATGATATTGTGCCTGATGTTGATTTCCCTCCTGCGGGTACAACTGGCACGGTGAGGACGACGTTTGGTTCAGCTGATTTTGCGCAAAATTCTGCGGCTGGCACGGGTTATAGCATCGCCATCACCGATGCCGATACGGGTAACCAATTCGCTGGCAAATTTAACGTTAGCGACCCCCGCTTTGATTTCATAGACCGAGGCAATGGCGTTTGGGAATTAACCCTCTTGGCCGGCCAAGAAATTGATGTGGAAATAGACCCCGACGCAAGCGAAGCAGAAACCATCACGCTCACCTATGAGGTCAATGATGGCACCCATAAGATTGATGGAGAGGTGGTCACGCTTGAGGTTGTTGGTAAGCCAAAATTTAACATTACCGGCCTGTTGAGCGTCCCTGTTCCTGAGGATGTTAGTGATGCGGATGCGCTAGTTACATTCAAGGCGACATTAGACGAAGCACCAGATTTGGAGGTGAATTATCGCATCACCGACGGCAATATTGGCGGTCTGTTTCATCTTGAAAAGGATGGTCTAAACAATGCCGTCATCTCTCTCGTTGCCGATAGAAGTTTGGATTATGAAATACTTCCCGATTCCTACACATTAACCGTAGAGGCAAGCACTAGCTTTGAGGGGGAGTCTGTGGTTGAGGATATTACGCTGCGCATCGCTGTCGATAATGTCAATGAATATGCCCCCGCATTTGATGCAGATGCTTTTGACGATGTGGATGATGTTGCTGAAAATATCGCCGATGATCATGTGATTAAGAGGGTGCGTGCAACCGATGATGATCGCGGGGATACGGTCAGATATTCACTCGCCCCGGCGTCTAGTGCGCTTTTTGAAATTAACGATGACGGAGAAATCACGCTCGTGGATGGGCAGTCTCTAGATTACGAAAGCCAAGCACAACATCAGGTTGTGGTCATTGCCGCAGATAGAGATAATGGCGGCAAAACTAGCCAAGCGTCCTTTGATATCAACCTCATGGATCTCAATGACGACACCCCAATTTTGACGGCGTCTATCGCTAGCGGCAAGGTTAGGGCTGACACGCCGGGGCTTTTGGGCGGCACGGATACCGGCATCCGCCTCATCCTCACCGATGAAGATGGCGTGGCAACCAACGACTATACATCCGATAGTTTCACCATCAGCGGCACCGAAGCGGATAAATTTGGGCTCAGGCGGGAGATTGTGGGGGCGCACCGGGAATGGGGGCTTTATTTCACTGGCGAAACAGGCATAGATTTTTCCGCTATATCTGGGGGCGCAATTACCCTAAACATTGCAGTCACCGACCGCCTCAGCGATGGCACAAGCCACACCACTGACCCCGTCCCCGTTACCATTGAAGAATTGACCTCAACGGTAAGTTTCACCGCCGGCAAGGGCAGTCGTTCCTTTGATGTCATGGAGGGCGTGGAAAAAATAGTAGGCACCGAATTGGTCACCGTTGAAGCAACCTCAACGGCATCGGGGCCGGTTAAATACGCCTTTTTGGGCGGCAGGCAGATTTTTGGGGCATTCAGCATTGATGCGGATAGCGGTGTCATCACCTATGCCGCCGATACGAGTTTTGATTTTGAAGATTCCCGCCCCAATCCTTATAGGCTCAATGTGATTGCTACCGATACAAGCAACAACAACACCGCCCCGGCAACCATCACCGTCAATGTGCTAGATGTCAATGAGCATGCGCCATTATTTGCCTCAGTGATTGGTTATGCCACGGTTGCTGAATCGCACACGGAGGCGGATGGGATGTTCGCGAAAGTGACTGCCCGAGATGGAGACGGCGCAAGCCCAAATAACGCTATCGTGCGTTATGAAATCACCGGCGGCACCGGCATGGGCATTTTCAAAATCAATGCCAAAGGCGAGGTCAGTTTAGCTAGCGGGCAGACGCTAGATTACGATACCGCCCCTACCAGCTACACGCTAGAAATTATCGCTACCGATGGCGGCGGGGCGGATGCTATGACGACACCTACCGAGAGCACGCATATACTCACCATCGATATCAGCGATGTCAATGATATCACCCCTACCTATACCGAATCCGGCGCCGCTATGGTTAGGATGACCGGGGTGCATGGGCATAATTACCGCATCCATACAGGTTATAGCATCACCATTGACGACGCCGATACCAACAATGTTTTTACCTTTAATCTTAGCGATCCGAATCGTTTTGAATTCCGCGACCAAGGCAATGGCGTTTGGGGGCTGTTCGTCATACCCGATAGAGTGTTTGATCTTGCGGAAGGCACCATCACGCTTACCTATCAGCTGCGTGATGGCAACAATGATGCGGTGGATGAAAATGGTATGGTGAGATCTGGTTCAGTCAATGTTGAGGTTGTGGCAACATCGGTGCGTTTCATTGAGAACATGGGCGACCAATCGGTTGATGTAATGGAGGGCAAAACGCAAATGGCGGGGGCGCAATTAGCGGTTGTTGAGGCGGTTGCCCTCGCATCGGGGACGGTTAGCTATGCCCTTGCCGAGGCTTCGGATTTATTCAGCATTGATGAGACAACTGGCATCATTACCTATATTGCCGATACGAATTTTGATTTTGAAATGCAGGACAAATATACTCTAAAAATTGTAGCTACCAATGACGGCAATGGCATCAACGGCACGCATGTCGGCGACACCGCTACCGCCACCATTACCATCAATGTGGGCGATGCCAATGAACACGCCCCCACATTTCCCGCCACTTTGACAGCAACGGTTGCGGATGCACATACGGCGGCGGATGGTGTATTTACCACGATAACGGCAAATGATGCCGATGGCTCTGCCCCGAATAATGTGGTGCGTTATGACATCACCGGGGGCAATAGAGATGATAGTTTCACCATTGATCCCGATAGTGGCGGCATTAGCGTGGCGGCGGGTAAAATTTTGGCTCATGGTGTCTATACGTTGGAAATCACCGCCACCGATGGCGGCGCACCGCTTCTGTCCTCAACGCACGACATAACAATAACCGTGACACAATCAGGAAGCGTGGCGGCGGAATATAGCCTTAGCCAAACTGGCAGAACACTAACCGCCAATTTAGACACCCCCGACCCCGATGGCATCAAAGCCGCAACAACCCCCCGCTATCAATGGTTCAGCCTCGACAGCGGCACGGTGTTAGATACGACAAATACCGAAAATTACACGCTCCCAAACGATGCAGATACCGATGGCTATTACGGGGTCATCATCACCTACACCGATGGTAGCGATGTGCGGGAAAGCGTGGTTGCGTATAATTTTGATAAATCGGTACACGTGACCCCCATTGACAAGGACCCGACCCCGCAAACGACACTGACGGCGGATGCGGAAAATTTATACATTGGCGACGATGAGGCGAATACAGCCACCGCCCCGGGCATCCGTAATGATGCGTTCTTTGGCTTTGGTGGGCGGGATACGTTCCAAGGCGCAGGTTGGAATGATGTATTCTATGGCGGTGCTGATGTTGATATATTTTGGGGCGGTGCTGGCTCGGATGCGTTTGTGTTGGATTTTGATCATGATTCTAGTGCCAATGGCAATGCGGATATTGTGGCGGACTTTACACATCACGGCCCCCACGACTATGACCGCATCCGTGTTTATGTTGATGACCCAGCTGCCATCACGACTGTGGATGCGTTAAAAACTGCACTAAAAATCACTTTTGGTAAGGCTCAGACTAGTCTATTTCGTGATGCTGCCGATGATAGAGACATTGACAATCTTTATATCTATAACAGCAGTGGCGATATTTTGCTGGAGATTGAGGATTTCTTTGACGGCACTAAATCTACACTCTCAGCAGATGACGCGATCACGTTGGATATGTTTGAAATTCTCAGCAAGGCGGAAAAACCAACCGCCGCCGCACACCACCTTGAAATCACCGAACATAAAGGCGGGGCAAATCCGCTACCCCAAAGCGTGCTGACAATGCAATCGTTAAAGGGCGCAACGGCAACCATACAAGGCGCGCATAGCGATTTATTTGAAGTGCGGGGCAATGGGCTAGGGACATTCCACTTATTCATCAAAGAAAATGCGCTATTAGACCACGACACCCACGGCATCATTGCGTTCAATATATTCTTTTCGGAGGTGAAAGACGTTTCCGGTGCGCGCGTTGAAAGTTTTGACGCACAGCGGGTAGAAATCACCGTCACCGAAGGCAAGGCGGAATATGCGATCACCGAAACCGAATCTGGTGCTTTGGAGGTTGCGCTTGTTCCCGGCAAGGAAGACCCCGATGGCGTTGTTGGCACGCCTAGTTATCAGTGGTTTAAGATTGAAAATGGTATGGATGTGAATGTTGCTGGCACTGACGCATCTTACACGCCTGCCGCAGATGATGCGGCTTTGACGCATGGTGTTGTTGTTAGCTACACGGACACATTGGACGTTGCGCTAAGCACGACAAGCGATGTGCGGGTTATCTATTCACCGGTGACTTTTACGGATGATGAGGTTAGCGTGCGTATCAATGAAAATGATGCCGCCACCGCCGTAGCAAGCGTAAAGGCGGAAAGCACCGAAAGCGGCGGGACAATCGCCTATGCCATCACGGGCGGGGATGATGACAATTTATTCGCCATTGATGCAGATGGCAAAATCACCCTGACGCGGGCGTTGGATTATGAAATTGATGCCACAGCTTACACCCTAGAAATCACCGCCACCCACAGCCCCTCTGATGCCACGAACACTGCCACCGTCAATATCTATGTCAATGATGTGAATGACCATGCCCCGCTATTACCCCCGAAAGCGCAGGTAGCGGCGGGATTGAGCCGTGCCATTGTTGGCACTAGTGATGCTGACGACCCGCTAGATGGCATTGATGGCGTTGTTGATTACATAGATGGCGGGGCGGGTGCTGATGCCATTGACGGCGGCGGCGGCGATGACCATATTTTGGGCGGGGAAGGTGCTGACACCATCACGCTGGCGGACGCAAAGGGTAGTGTGGAGACCATCTATTACCGCTTCAGCTCAGGCGATGCGGGTTTTGTGGCGGGTGATGGTGCGATGACCGTTGAAAATTTCCGCTATTATGAAGATAATTTAGTTCTCATTGATACCGATGCGCGCGTCATTACCCTAGACAGATTCCTGCACGATGATAATGTTGGCACGGACGATGCTGATGGGAATTTGATTCCTGATGGCAAATTGTATCTTCAACCGCTTCAACGCGAGGTTGGCACCCATCCAAAATCAACGATTTATTTGGCGGGGATAAAGATTTGGATTGACGATACCGCCGCGCTAACCATCAATTTTGCCGAGGATAGCCAACCTGAAGTGCGGGGCGAGGTTGACACAGACAGGTTTAGATGGAAAGATACTGGCGAGCCGTTCTTTGGCACATTAAATAACGACTTTATTGGTGAATATGCTGGCTATTACTATCCGCAATTAAATGACAACACCCTGCTGCATGCTTATGTTGCTGATTTGAAAATTATTGATGATGCTGATTTGCCTGCGGGTTTTGCGACGGACGTATTTATTTCGGAATCGCGCAGTAATGCCGATGGTGTATTTATCACGCTTCCTGCCACTGATGGCGATGGTTCTGCCCCGAATCATGTGGTGCGGTATGCGATTACAGCTGGCAATATAGGCGATGTGTTTAGCATTGATGGCGATGGCGGGATTAGTGTTGCGGCGGGTGCGAATCTAGATTTTGAAACCACCACCGAATACACGCTCACCATCACGGCGACCGATAGCGGCGTCCCGCCTATGCACGACACGCATACGCTCACCATAGGCATTACCGATGCGAATGATATTGCCCCGGTGTTGTCGGCTATTGGCGGTGTGGTGGCGGCAGATTTTGCCGAAAATAATAGCGCACCAACCCCGGAGCTCCTGACAACATTGACATTTAGCATTGCCGATACGGATGCGGATAATGATTTCACTTTCCGCGTCACAGCTGGCGGTGATGCCCCGACTGCCGCACAAAATACATTGGCGGGCAAATTTGAAGTCGCACTGGTGAATGATGTATGGACGCTCAAATTAAAAACGGGCAGAACCATTGATTATGAAAGCGAAACCGGGCTGGATGAAAACGACGCCATCACGCTCAATATCGTGGTGCATGATGGCGTCAAAGATAGCAATGTCGTCCCGGTGACGCTGACCATCACCAATATCAATGACACTGGCCCAACCCTAACCCTCGCCCCTGCGAGCACCTACGCCCTTGATGAGCAACCCATCCCTGCCGATGAATCGCTATATGCTGGGGTGACGCTGACGCTAGGTTCGGTGGTGGCGGGGATTGTTCCTGATTTAGAATCCCGCCATTTCTCGGTGCAAGGCGATATCGGCAAACGCTTTGATATCGTGGCGGGACAGACGCCGGATGAGTGGCACATCCACCTCAAAGCTGGTGAGATTCTGGAACATGAAACCGAAACACAAATCATATTGCGGGTGACGGCGGATGATGGTGTCAATGCGCCTTATCAGACGGGCGACATAACTATCAATGTGCGTGATATTAATAACCATGCGCCGATATTGGCTTCCAACACGCCGATGAGCGTAGAAATTTCGGAATCGCGCACGGATGCCGACCCGGCCTTTGCCACGATTACGGCGCGCGATGCTGATGGCACTTCCCCGAATAATGCGGTGCGTTATGATATCGTTAGCGGCAATGTCGGCGATGTTTTCACCATCAACCGAATGACTGGCGCGATTAGTGTGGCGGCGGGCAAATCCCTAGATTTTGACACATTAGCCAAATACACGCTGGCGATTCATGCCTCCGATGGTGGCACGCCTTCTCGGGTCGTGGCACATAATCTCACCATCACGCTCACCGATACGAATGACATCACCCCGACTTATACCCCCGCTGGCACGGCTTCCATCAGGGCGACAAGCGGGCATACCGTCGCCGTCACCACTGGTTATAGCATTGTGATCACCGATGCGGATACCAACAATAATTTCGCTGTGACTGTGGCGGGTGATGCCGATGACCGCTTTGCTTTCATAGACCAAGGCAATGGCGTTTGGACATTATTCCTCAAAGCCGGGGCGGCGGTTATGGCGTCTTCACCGCCAATTGCGCTAACCTATACGGTGAGCGATGGCGTTAATGAAGCGGCGGCGGGTGCGGTTGATGTTGTGCTTGTGGAAAGCACGGTGGCTTTCACGGCGGGCAGGGGCAATCAGGTTGTCTATCTGAATGAAAATGACGGCGGCGCGCGCGTGGCGGATGTTCGGGCGACAAGCACTGAATCGGGCGGTAGTATTTCTTATCGCATCACTGGCGATGATGCTGGGTTTTTCGGCGTTAATACCGTAGGCAGTATTTTTGCTATTGATATTGAAAACTCCAAGATACGGCAATTTGATTACGAAACCGATGCCACCGAATACACGATTGAGGTCACCGCCACGCATAATCCTTCGGGCGGTCATGCAACGGCGATTATCACGCTTTATATTCGTGATGTGAATGATCATGCGCCGATTTTTGGTGCGACGCGGGTGGCGGCGGGTGTTGGCTTGTCGCTTAAGGGTTTTCAACTCCATGACACTTTGACTGGCACGGTTGCCGATGAATACATATCTGGCGGGTCGCTTGATGATACGATCAATGGTGGCGGCGGTGATGATCATATTTGGGGGGGCGGTCCGACACTGACGCATGATACGATCACGCTGGCGGAAACAAGGGGCAGTGCCGAGACGGTGTATTATCATATAGGCTTGATTCAGAGTACAAATAATTTGGTGGCGACGGATGGCGAGGTGGTCGTGCATAATTTCCGCTATGATGAAGATAATCTGGTATTTATCAACAGAAATTTGCAAGGCATGGCTGACTTACTATCCGATGCCCGCCGTGGTAATCAGATTGCCAATGACGGCAAATTATACATGGAGCCGATTATCGCCCGCACCGAAGGCTCGGTGATTAGCCACATCGCTGGCATAGAGATTTACATTTCTGGCAGGAAAGCCTTGACGTTAAATTTTGCCGAAGATAGCCAACCGCTTTTCCGTGGCGAGCATCGTTTTTCGCGTGATGCCGAACCTTTCCTTGGCGTATTGGATGGTTTGTTCCAATATCGTGGTTATATTTCCCCGAGTTTGTTTGACAACACGCTATTGGAAAATTACGTCAATGAATTAAAAATCATTAAAGAGCCGCCGCATGAGTTCACGGCGGATATATTCTTAATCGAATCGCGTTCGGTGGCTGATGGCGTATTTGCGACACTCCCGGCACGGGATGGCGATGGTTCTGCCCCGAATAATACGATCCGTTATGAGATCATTGATGGCAATATAGGCGATGTGTTCGCCATTGATGCCGATGGCG
Organism: uncultured Alphaproteobacteria bacterium; assembly: GCA_958431225.1. Lineage (GTDB taxonomy): Bacteria > Pseudomonadota > Alphaproteobacteria > Puniceispirillales > UBA1172 > UBA12202. The sequence goes on from OY288107.1 coordinate 1,856,343, forward strand.
GTATAGGCGTGGCGGCGGGTAAAAATTTAGATTATGAGACCACGCAGCTTTACACGCTGACGATTGCGGCGACTGATGGGGGCACGCCGTCTATGCGTGCGACAAAAACTTTAACGATAGCGGTTGCTGATGTGAATGACATTGTGCCGACTTATACGCCTTCGGTGGCGGCGGATGAAATGGTGGTGCTGACTGGCACGAGTTTTGGTGGCAATCGTGAGGACGTAAGCACGGGTTATAGCATCACGATTGATGATGCGGATACGTCTAATGCTTTCACCTTTGGGCTGAGCGACCCCCGCTTTGAATTCCGCGACCAAGGCAATGGCGTTTGGGAATTATTTTTGAAAGAATTCCAACCGGTATTTTATTTCCATGAACGCACGGTGACGTTGAATTTCTATGTAGATGATGGCGTCAATCGTGCGGCGGCGCCGGGTGTTGTCAATTTTGCCGTTGTTGATACGGCGTTGCGTTTTGAAAATAATCCGATAGATTGGCGTGTTCCCGGCGGCATAGTGCTAGAATCCACGGGGGGTGCGGCGTTTCCTTTGGGTGATTTGCGGGCGAGTGGCGGTCTCTATGGCAAGCCCTTGATTTTTTCCATCATCAGCGTCAATGGCGTTGCCTATAATGCGGCGGTGCATCATTTCTATCTTGTGGATAATGTGTTGTGGCATAGGGGTAATGTTGCCGATTACGAAACCGCCCCGATACGCACGGACTCCACCGGGCGTCCGTTTAGGGGCGATACATTGATATTCGGGGTCAGGGATGAGAGCACCACCCTTGAAAGCACCCCAATCCAAGTTGAAATCGCCAATGTAGATGAGGGCAGTGCGGTTTATGGTCTGGCATCAAGCACCCCGATGGCGGGAGGCACCCTGACCGTGAATCGCGTCCTTGACGACCCTGATGGCATGGTTGCGGGGAGTGAAACCTATGCTTGGACACGCACGACTGCGGATGGAAACGTTGTTTCCATAGGCACAAATTCCCCCACCTATCAAAGAGTAGCTGCGGATTCTGGTGCAGTGATTCAGGTTCATGTGTCCTATATTGATGCGAGTTCAAATCGGCTCGTGACCTACGCAGACCCATTATTCTTCTATGATGATTTTGGCACTATCGCTAATCCTGTGATTACAGGCTCTAATGTAGGCGATGTGCTTCACGGCGTGGCGGGTAGTAATACCATCAATGCAAGAGGTGGAGATGATGTAGTCTATGGCGCACCGCATGCCGAGACCATCAATGGCGGGGCAGGGGATGATGTTATTCATGGCGGTAATGGCGGTGATACTATTGATGGCGGAATAGGGCATGATACTATTTATGGCGGTGGCGGTGTTGATACTATTGATGGCGGGGACGGGAATGATATTATCAATGCTGGTGGCGGGGTGGAGCAAAGAATTGCTGGCGGTGATGGTGCTGATTATTTTGTGTTAAATTCAAGAACCTACTTCAATACTGGGAGGAATCATATACGTGTTACAGATTATAACAGGGATCAAGGCGACCGAATCGTGATTAACCTAGAGGGGTCGGAGTGGAATAGTATTAACTTTGCTGACGTACCTGTAAGCACTGGTGGCTCTAGGGGGGGGATTCACCTTGATTACAATATCTATTGGGGGGAAGGTCAAGATAATAATATCGCGGTTCTTGATGGTACTGGGTTAGTTAAGGCATCATTTATCGTAGGGATTAATATAAATTTCGGCACAGGTGCTAATGACGTTTTAATAGGCGGTGGTGATACCGATAATTTTTATGGTTTCTCTGGTGATGACATTATTTTTGGCATGGGTGATGCGGAAACCATCTATGGCGGTGATGGTCATGACACCATCCATGGCGGGGTGGGCGATGACACGCTTATCGGCGATAGCATCATCGTCACCACAAGTGGCGATGAAGAACTTATAGGCGATGCCTATGAAGACGACCATGCAGGCAATGACATTATCTATGGCGGTCTGGGGAATGATTATATTCGTGGCATTATGGGCTCAGACCACGTTTTTGGCGGTCAGGGGAATGATTATCTTAAAGCGGGGGTTGATGGTGTAAGGTCGGTCATATTCGGCGGTGATGGCATTGATTATATGGAGGGCGACACCAACCATTATCACACCACCTATTTCCTAGACACACGCGCACTAGAAGACAACACCGATATCATCGCCGATTTTAGATACAACCCCGGACACAATGAAGAAAACAAATTGCGCGTCCATGTCACCGAAAGACAAAGAAGCCTACTTGAAGGCACTACTGATGAGGACGCATGGCTCGCAAGATTACAACAAACCCTCAATATCCGTTGGGATGATTCAAACCGCCCCAAAGCCGGCACCGAACTCAAAGCCCTCATCGCGGGCAACCACATCGCCCAATCCAGAGAACCATCTCGCCACCCAAATGATTTCGGGGGTGCCAACACCGACACCAATACCCGAGACAATGTCGCCTTCTATCACACCAGAGGCACGGCAGATACAAGCGATGATATCCTCATCATGACCATCGGCAAATTCTCCACCAATGGCAACGGACGCGTCGGCAGAGACACGTTTGAGCTAAGCCTAGCCGCCGCCGATTTCGACCCCAATGGCGATTTCAAAGCCGAATTTAGCCTCACCGCCAACGCCGACAACACCAAACTATTCATAGCAACAACCCGCCCCGACCCAGACGGCATAAGAGGCAGTTTCCAATACCAATGGTACAGCATCACCAATAGTGGCGCCACCGACACGCTCATAGGCATTGACGATACCATATCAGAAAGCCTAGACATCAGCACACACAAACTCCCCGAAGGCATGGCTTACGGCGTCAGCATAACCTACACCGACCGAGGCGGCAAGACCACCACCACCGAACTAACCACTCCAGCCATCAATATAGGCGTCATAGGCACGGGCGCCACCGAATCCATCAAAGGCGGGCTAGCCCACGAAGACATAGACGGCAGAGGCGGCAACGACCACCTATGGGGCGGCCACGACGGCAACGACACCATCACACTTTCCACCAAGGCCGGCGACATAGAAACCATCTATTACCGCATGACATCAGGGGCAGGGGGCATAATCGCCACAGACGGACACGACACCATAGATAATTTTCGTATAGGCGAAGATAGGCTGTTCATAGTAGATAGGGGCAGCATACCCCTCAGCCTTGATGATTTTATGAATAGCGATATGGTGCAGGTGAAACCGATTATAGATTTCCGCCCAAATGATATCATCAGAAGCGGACCCGGAATAGGACGAACAGCAGATGTTAGAGACCTAATAGGCGTGGAAATCTACCTAGACGGCGTAAAAGCCCTAACCATCAATTTTACCGAAGAAATCATCAGGCTAAGGATAGGCTTCATTTGGGAAGCCATCGCCCAAAATTACGTAGGACCCGCCGCAAACAAATCAGGACCAACAGGCAACCCACTAGACGAACACGGCTTCATAACCGACAACACACTCCTCAAAAACTATTTCGGCAGTGGCGACCATAACAATTTGCGTATTGTGAGCGCACTCCCCGACCGCTTTGAAGAACCATCCGTCCAACTCCTAGCAAAAAGCCAAGCCGTAACCATAAGCGAAAACACCACCAACCCCAACCTAGCCACCATCCAAGCCACCGGCAGCGGCGACATAACCTACCGCATCATAGGCGGCAACGACGACAACCATTTCGCCATTGATGAAGACACCGGCATCATATCCCTAATAAAAGGACTAGATTACGAAACCGCCCCAACCCACGAACTAACCATAGCCGCCATAGACGACGGACACGGAGACACCACCAACCACCACGATGTCGCAGTCGTTATCGTGAATGTAGAAAACACCAACGACTCCGCCCCCGAATTCATATTTGACGGAAACGGCGAATATGCCGAGGTAAATGTATCCGAAACCGCCGAGGCAGGCTCAATAGTAAGACAAGTAACGGCAACCGACCCAGACGGCACCAGCGAAAAACTAACCTTCAAAATCACCGGCTCCCAAACCCAGAATTTTGAAATAGACGAAGAAAGCGGCATCATCACAGTCAAAGCAGGACACAACCTAGATTACGACACCCAATCCACCCGCCAACGCATAGAAGTAGAAGTAACCGACGGCACCCAAAAAACAACAACATCCGTCCCAATAACCCTAACAAACGCCAACGACGAACCCCCCGAATTCGCCGGCACAATAAGCGGATTCGAATCCGCAACCCTAGAGCCAGGAAACGGCGGCACCGGCGGCACCAGCACCGGCTACAAAATAGGCATAAACGACCCAGACCACCAAGGATTCAACAACCACGAAATCCAAATCCAAGACGGCGAGGACAGATTCGAATTCCGCAGCAAAGCCAGCGGCATACTAGGCAGACAAGATTACGAACTATACCTAATAGAGGGCGAAAGCGTAGAAGCAGGAACCATAACCCTAAAATACCGCATATACGACGGCGTAAATTACGCAGATGGAGACCCACAATCAGTAGAAATAACCATATCAACCCCAGCCCCAGTCACGCCCGCACCCGCGCCAGACCCCGCGCCCGCGCCCGCGCCAGATTACGACGACCCACTAGCAGGCATAGTGCCACTACCAGACACCGACCCTTATGCCTAATCATGCGAAAAATGTTATTTTTTTGTTTGCAATTCCTGTGCGCTTGTTCTAAAGTGCCAAAAGAATTGCTAACCTTGGAGGACTAAACCATGCCGAACGATCTAAAAACACAACGGAATTTGTTGAATTTGCGCCCAGAATCGCGCCCAGAATCGCGTTCAGAATCGCAACGCCAAAAACTAGCCTCATCGGGCTTCACGGCATCTATCTGGACGCTTTCGGGCGTGGTGCTAGTGGCGTGTAGCAATGTTGAGGATTTTCTCGGCTTAGATGACGGCGGCGGCGGTGGCGGCGGCGGCACGCTCCACGTGCATAGTAGCCCCGTTCAAGGCGCGCGGATTTATTTTGATGTAGATGGCGGAGGTGTTAGCCCTGCCGAAATGGCGGCACAAGACGCAGAACACCCCCAAGGCTTCATCTCAAACGCAGAAGGGCGCGTGTTAGGTGTCCCCAGTAAATTCTACGGCATGCCGTTTGAAGCGCATCTTGACGGCGCATTTGACGCCGACACTGGCGAATCATTAAGCGGTATATTGCACTCTATTCCCAATCCCAATGAGAATAATCTGCACCTCCTAGCCTCACCGATTACGGAATATTTTTCGGATACGGATCTCACGATAGAGCAACTGATGATAGATATTGAGGACATCCTCCCCGCCGATGCGAATGAAGCCGAAGACGTTACCGCATTTTTAGAGCAGATTCTTGACCCAACTAGCTACGATGGCAGTTCGGGCATTGATATTTTGGCGCGCTATTTGGACGGAGGGGGAGCCGACGCGGCGGCAGAATTCGCCAGAGTTTTGGGTGCTAGCCCAACCGCTACGTTCACAGCTGTTCCTTCTGACCCCACCGTCACCATTGGTGCGCATGATGAGTATGTTACCACGATTGAAGTGGAAAGTCCCAACGGTGCAGTGACTTATAGCATTGAATCTGCTGATAGTGGTGCGTTCACCGTCAATGAGCGCGGTGTTATTTCGGTTGTCACAACCCCGACCGCCGACACAACCTTACGTGTTATGGTCAGCAATGACAATCCACAAGAGGACCCCATAACGGTTGAGGTTGCCATCACAGTTGCGACTTCTACGCCGGAATTGGGAGAAGTAGATTCTGGTTTCGTATCAACCCCGATTGTGGAAAATACTCAGGGCGGGGATTTGGTTATGGGAATCACGGCATCTTCAGGCATCGCCGCTGACGATTTTGTGATTCGCGCCCCCGGCGGTTTGAGCGATAAATTTGCCGTTGAGGCTGATGGTGGCAACTGGAAACTAGTGCTAAAAGCTGGCGAAAGCCTAGATTATGAGGCGTTTTCTAATGGCGTCTTTGATGTAGAGGTTCGGGCTGTTGAAGGCGGGGTGCGCTCCAATGCGCTTACATTAACCGTCATGGTCACCGATGCCAATGATGCGCCGGTATTCCTCCCCGCCCCGGAAGATAATGACCAAAAACTAGTCGGCGACGGCGGCACGATAGAAACCCCTGAAAGCGAAAGAGGCACGGTAGCGCGGGTTCGTGCGCATGATGCTGATGGGGATTCTGTGACCTATGAAATCACTGGCGGCAACACAGGCGACGTGTTTTCCATTGATAATAGCGGCGCGATTAGCGTGGCAAGCGGCGCAACGCTGGATTATGAAGACACCACGAGCTACACGCTAATGATTGGCGTCAGCGATAGTTTAGATGCCGACGGCGACCCCGAGCAAACTTTCACCGCCGATGCCACAATAAGCGTCACCATCGACCTAACCGACGCCAATGACAATGCGCCTATGGTGACTGCGGATGCTGGCACGATTCGGACGACGGCTGGCAATGCCGACAACATGAACACAGGCTATAGCATCACCGTCACCGATGCGGATACCGTCGGCACTTTGATGGTTACTTCTAACGACCGCCGCTTTACATTTGAACGTGATGACCCCAATAGCGACACGTGGAATCTAGTACTCCTAGCGGGTGAGGCAGTCACCGCCGGCACAATCACGCTCGGCTACACCGCCACCGATGGCGTAAATCCGACATCTGACACGATTACGCTAATGGCGGTTGATACGCCGGTGATGTTCACCGCCCCTGCCACCCGCACGATACCATTGGATGAAAATAATGCGGCGAGTTTGGCGGTAGCGACTGTGACGGCAACCTCTTCGGACACTGGCGGTGCCATGGTTCACATACAATCATTCGCGCTCGTTGATTCGGCTGGCGCCCCGGTCACAGACGGAATCTTTGACATTACCACCACAGGGGCTGGCACAGCATCGGCATCGGCTTCAATCACCATCACTGACGCTAACGCGCTTGATTATGAAGCCGACGAAAGCCACACCATATACGTTCTCGCCACGGATACTAATGACCAAACCAATACACTTAGGCTAACCGTCAACGTGAACAATGTAGAAGAAGGCGAAGCCACTTATGAAATTGCGCTTACAGACTCAAATGATCAGACCGTCACGGACTTGGCGGCAGGCGTTACCCTCACGCCGATGGTTGCAACGGATGGCGCTGACCCTGATGGCATTGACCGCGTTGTGAGTTATATGTGGTCTAGGGGGGACGGTTCCTCCCTCAATGGGGACGCGACTGGTGCGACCTACACGCTCATGGCTGGCGATTCAACTACGGCAACTTATAGCGTTACCATCACCTACATCGATGGCACTGACAAAACTGAGGTGGTTGAAGCCTCCACCTCCTCGGTGAGTTTTGATACTATGCCGGTTCATGATGCGGCGATGTATCCTTTGACTGATGGCATGGCAACTATGGACCAGTATCTAGTGATACCGGCGGCACAAATCACGGCTTCGGGTGGCGATGGCAAGATTGAGTATAGTATTGACCGTGATGCTAGTTCTTTTGGTAACGCTTGGTTTTCAGTTAATCCTATCGATGGCAGTATCCTCGTCAACGAGGACCGCCCTGCCGTTTGGGATTATGAAACCGTCCAGACCGTTGAACTGGTGATAGTTGCCACCGATGTGGATGACGGCTCAACAATGGGCACCGGCGACACCGCCCGCATCCCTGTTACCATCAATATAACCGACGCGAACGATGCGCCGGTAGTTGAAGGAGTGCAGGTAACGGCAAACGACCCGCTAGCGATGGCCGGGGCTCCAACAATAACGGGGCTAACTGGCACGACTGCTGATGAATATATCAAAGGCACTTCGGGTGCTGACACTATCGCTAGCGGCGGTGGTGCTGACCATATTTTTGGTGGGGCTGGCAATGATGGCATCACGCTTTCAAGTGCGGAAGGGAGCGTGGAAACCGTCTATTACCGCTTCACCTCAAGCGATTCGGGCGCATGGGTAGCCTCAGATGGCGTTGATACCATAATCAATTTCCGCCGTGGCGAAGATAGGCTCGTTTTCCTTGATGACGATGGCTCGGTCATTGACCGAAATACCTTTGCAGACCACGACAATCTGGCTATGAGGGTGCTTTGGACGGGGCAAGAAACTCTGACTGGGGTGGAAATCCTGTTTGGCACCACCAAAATTCTGGAAATCCGATACCATTCCAGCGACCATGTGCAGGTCTATGAGAGTAACGGTGGCTCATGGGATCACGCAGCTGCCAACAGGTATCTAGGTGCTATTGCCGCCGCAGATGTAGGCGACCTAAATCCAACAGGCTTCAATCTCACTACGAGAGATGTAGCCACCACCAGCCTACTGCCAAACTATTTCAACGAAGATGACACCCAAGACAATCTGCAAATTGTTGATGATTTTTCAGCAACCGTAGGGGGAGACATATTCATCTCCGAAAAACGCAACGCCGAAGATGGTTTCTTTGCCACCGTCTCCGCCACTGACCCAGACGCTGCCCCGAATAATGAAATTATGCGCTATGACATCAGCGGCGGCACTGGCATGGGGCTTTTTACCATTAACAGCGACGGCGAGATTAGCGTGGCAAGCACGGCAACATTAGATTACGACACCACCTCCGAATACACGCTAGAAATCACCGCCACCGACGTCGGAGGCGAGACATCAGACCCAACAACAATAACAATCGGGCTAATAGACAATGGCGAAGCGGAATATAGCGTTAGCGAAAGTGGCACTATGCTAACCGCCACACTAGACACCGCCGACCCCGAAGGCGTTGATGGCACTGTGGATGTGACTTATCAATGGTACACCACCCCCGATGGCGGCACGACCAAAAACGACATTGCCACATCAGGCACAAATAGCATCTCTGACACGACCTCACAAACCCTAGACACCACAGGGCACACGCCCCCATCAGGTGAGAGCTATATCGTGGAAATAACCTACAGAGATGGCGAGGGCTTCACCGAAACCGTTGAAGCGGCGCAGTTGGTGCCATCCGTCACGCTTGATGATATCTCAAGAACTAGCACCGCCGATACAACCCTCCCTAGCTCTGCCTCTTTACACACCCTAGCCCCAACCGTAGTCGGGGGCGGGGCTGTAACTTATGCACTAAGCGGAGGCGACTCAAGCCTTTTCACAGTCTTTCAAGGCAAGATATTCCCGGCGTCGACACTGACTCTCACTAAAACAACATACTCATTCACAATCACCGCCACCGAAGACGCAGGAAATACATCGGACACAGCAACCTTCACCCTAACCACAGGCTACTCAGAAGCATCCCCAGCAATAATCCCAGACCGCCAAGCCTTCGCACACCAAGACTCCTACGAGCCAAACGACGACCAAAACGACCAAACCAACCAAGACAACCCACAAACCCCCCCAGATATAATGTAAGGGGGGAACAGGGGCAAAAGGAGAACAAAACCAATGACAAACTGGAAACACAAACCCCTAACAGAAGAACAAAAAGCGGCAGGGCGAGAGCTAATAGAAACGCCAGAAAACCAAAAACTCCGCAGGGCACTAGTCCAAGACTATGTCAAAAGCAAAGGCGCACCAACAATAACCTGCGAAATGGCAGATGACACAGAATGGCTAAAATAACCAACCCCCAAAATTGATTGACAAAAACCAAAAACCCAAACAATATACCCAAAGAAAGGAGCAAAACCATGACAAAATACGAATACAAACCCCTAACCCCAGAACAGAAGGCGGCAGAGGATGAACTCTACAACTCGCCAGAAAACATGAAAGTCCGCGAGGCACTAGTCCAAGCCTATGTAGATGGCGACGAAGAGGAGTGGAATCGCCTAGTAAAAATAATGATCACACCATCAGGGCATCTAAAAGCACTAGGCAAAGACTTCGTCAAACGCACAGGCGCACCAACAATAACCTGCGAAATGGCAAATGACACCGACTGGCTCAAATAAAGCCACCCCCAAAATTGATTGACAAAAACCAAAAACCCAAACAATATACCCAAAGAAAGGAGCAAAACCATGACAAAATACGAATACAAACCCCTAACCCCAGAACAGAAAGCGGCGGAGGATGAACTCTACAACTCGCCGGAGAATAAAAAAGTCCGCAGGGCACTCGTCCAAGCCTACATAGCAGGAGACGAAGAGGAATTTAACCGCCTAGTAAAAATAATGATAGCACCATCGGGATTGCTAAAAGCACTAGGCAAAGACTTCGTCGAACGCACAGGCATACCAACAGTAACCTGCGAGGCAGTAAATGACACCGACTGGCTCAAATAAAGCCGATCTGGTTGCCGAAGTTGAAGCGTTCCTTCTTATTTTTCGGACGGCGATAGATGATGTTAACGACAGCCCTGAAGGACACGCCCGCGACAACGCCTCGAGGCAAGGGCTGGAAATTTTCAAAAAAGCTGCCGAAACAAAAGACATCCATATCATCGTCGCGGTGGAAAAGGCGTTTAATCAAACAGAATTAGACCAATTCGGCGATAGCCCGCGCATGCGCAACAGCCTCCGTGAGGCCATCAAAGGCATGGAAGTCATAGAAGCCCACCTAATCTACCTCAAAGACCCAGAAAAATATAGGTTCATCAACGAAACCCACACATTAAGCAAAAACCGCAAAGGCGACCTGCCTTACGACGAGGCGCGGCAAGCCATACGCTCCCACATGACCAGACTCAACAACCTAGACACCTCCCGCATGGACGAAGCCGAACGCGAAATCCTAGAACAACGCAAAGAAAACATACAAACAGCCGAAGAAGCCTACATCCCCCTACAAAAAACCGCCCTAAACATCAAAGACGAAGCAAATTAACCCCCGCCATCCGCATCCCCATCACCAACATACTGATGCACTTCAATAATGTTGCCTTCGGGGTCATAGAAAAATACCTGATGCCATTCCTCGGCAAATGCCGTGCCGTAATCGGCGTATTTCACGCCTTTTTTGTCCAGATTCCGCATAAATCCTTGAATATCATCGGTGCGAAAAGCGATATGTCCGCGCTCTACGGGGTTGATGTGGCGGTTGTTTTTGCGGGCTACATCAAAATCGCGCTCGGCTAGATGCAGCTGCATCGCCCCATCGGTGGCAAAGCGAATCATGCCCCCGTAACCGCCTGTATCATCGGCAGGCGGGCGCGGGAAATTTTCGGGGGGGATATCGTCCAGCCCCAAAGTGTTCAAATAAAAATCATGCAAGCGCGCTACATTATCGCTAACAAAATTGATATGGTGAAACGTCAATTTCATGGCTCATCCTTTCATTTTTGCTCAAACCACCATAAACCATTAATCATCCCAGATAAAATCCTCTTTGGTATAGGCTTGCAGATACAAAAGTGCAGTTAAATCACCATGATTGATACGCACATCGCAAATATCCGCCAGCGCAGATTTCGCCCGAAACGCCACCCCTAACCCTGCCCGCGCCACCATCGCCCCATCATTCGCCCCATCACCCACCGCCAAAACCGCCTCCGCCCCTAGCCCCCGCGTTTTCATCAGGTTTTCTAGCACCTGTGCCTTAGCATCCGCGCCCTGAATCGGCTCTGCTACTTTGCCAGTCAGCATCCCTTCATGGCTCAGTAGGCGATTGGCGTGATGCGCATCAAAGCCCAAAGCCGCCGCTACAAATTCGGTAAAAGGCGTAAAACCCCCAGAAACCAAAACCGCATACCCCCCGCGCGCTTTCATAGTCGCCAGCAAAACCCGCGCTCCGGCGGTAAAATGCAGATTGTCTATCACCTCCGTCAGCACTTCAACCGAGCCCCCGCGCAATAACGCCACCCGCGCGCGCAAAGCCTCGGCAAAATCCATCTCGCCATTCATCGCCCGTGTGGTAATGTGTCGCACTTCCTCGCCCACCCCTAGCCGTGCCGCTAGCGCATCCAAACATTCTTCTTTAATCATCGTGCTATCCATATCGGCGACCAAGAGGGCTTTAGGGGAAGGGGGCGCGGATTGTAGGGTTAGATCAATGCTTTTCTGTTGAAATTCCGCCCAAACCTGCCAGAAATCGCTCGGATGCGTCGGCGTGGAAAACTGCGCCGCTTCGTCCTCTGCCAGCCAAACCACCGCGCCACCACCCCAATGACGACACAAGGCAGCAACCTCACGCGCGGGTAAATGAGACGGTGCAGAAATCACACTAATACTAAACATCATCCATCCCTAACACAGGATTTTGCTTGTCGCCATGCCAAAACTGCTCTAACGTCATTAGTGGGACACCTCGCCCCAACGCGAGGCATTTATCTGGAAGGATAACGATATGACTAGAAGCAAACCGGCAACGCGGCCGAAGAATCCGCGTTTTTCATCGGGTCCTTGCACCAAGAATCCGCATTTTACTCTTGAGGGGCTAGGGGGCGCGTGCCTAGGACGTTCGCACCGAGGCGCAGGGGCAAAAGCAAAACTCCAAACCGCCATTACCCGCACCCATCAATTTTTGAAACTACCGAAAGATTACCGCCTCGCCATCGTGCCAGCATCGGATACAGGTGCTATGGAAATGGCAATGTGGTCAATGCTAGGCGCGCGGCACGCAACTATCGCCGCGTGGGAAAGTTTCGGGCTAGATTGGGTGGTTGATGTCGCCGAACAACTCAAAATTGGGGCGGAAATCCGCACCGCGCCTTACGGAGAAATCCCCGATATGACGGCGCTGGATTATGATGGCGATGTGGTTTTCACGTGGAATGGCACGAGTTCTGGCGTGCGCCTGCCCCAAGGCACGCGCTTGCCCGCTAACCGCAAGGGGTTGACCATTTGCGATGCTACCTCGGCTGTTTTTGCCATAGACTTGCCGTGGCATGATTTAGATGTGGCTACCTTTAGCTGGCAGAAAGTCATGGGGGGCGAGGCGGCGCATGGTATGTTGATTCTATCCCCGCGCGCGGTGGAACGCTTGGAAACTTACACCCCAGCTTGGCCGGTGCCGAAACTTTTTCGTATGACTAAAGATGGCAAACTCAATGAAGGGCTATTCGCTGGCGACACCATCAACACGCCCTCTATGTTAGCGGTGGAGGATTATCTGCAAGCCCTAGATTGGGCGGAAACTATCGGCGGGTTGGATGCGCTCATGGCGCGGGCGGATGCGAATGCGCAACAAATTTGGGATTTTTGCGCGACCCGCGATTGGATTTCCAATTTGGCGCAAGATGCGGCGACACGTTCCAACAGCTCGGTCTGTTTGGTGTTCACCGATGCGGCGATTGATGACGCGGCGGCTTTGGCAAAACGCATCACCAAACGCCTAGAAGATGAAGGCGTGGCGTATGATATCAATGCTTATCGCACGGCACCGGCGGGCTTGCGAATCTGGTGCGGCGGCACGGTGGAGCTGGACGATATAGCCGCGCTGTTGCCGTGGCTGGACTGGGCGTATGAAATCGAAAGGGGTGCGTTATGAAACCGAAAGTTCTCGTTTCCGATAAATTATCCGCCGCCGCCATTGACCATTTCAACGCGCGCGGCATTGCGGTGGATTTCCAACCCGATCTCGGCAAGGATAAAGATAAATTGCGCGCGGTCATTGGCGATTATGATGGGCTGGCAATCCGTTCTGCCACGAAGGTCAGTGAGAAATTATTGACGGCGGCAGGGAGGCTCAAAGTCATTGGGCGCGCGGGCATTGGCGTGGATAATATAGATCGTGCGGCGGCGTCTCGGCGCGGGATTATTGTGATGAATACGCCTTTTGGCAACAGTATCACCACGGCAGAACACGCCATCGCTATGATGCTGGCTCTGGTGCGCCAAATCCCCGAAGCCAGTGCGCTCACCCAAAGCGGTAGTTGGGAAAAATCGCGCTTTATGGGCATTGAGGTCACTGGCAAAACCCTCGGCGTTATCGGTGCGGGCAATATCGGTAGCCTCGTCTGCGAACGCGCGCGCGGGTTAAAAATGAAAGTCATCGCTTACGATCCGTTCCTTGGGGAAGATAAAGCCACCCAGATGGGCGTGGAAAAATTGGAACTGGATGAAGTGCTGGCGCGGGCGGATATCATTACCCTGCACGTGCCTTTGACGGATGAAACGAAAAATCTGCTATCGCGTGAAAACCTCGCCAAAACCAAAGCGGGGGTGCGGATTATTAACTGCGCGCGCGGGGGCCTGATTGATGAGGATGCCCTCGCCGAAGGGTTAAAAAGCGGTCATATCGCGGGGGCGGCGCTGGATGTATTTGCCACCGAGCCTGCTACCGAAAACCCGCTTTTTGGTCTACCGAATGTTGTTTGCACCCCGCATCTAGGCGCGGCAACCGCCGAAGCCCAAGAAAAAGTCGCGCTCCAAGTTGCCGAACAAATGTCTGATTTTCTGCTGACGGGCGCGGTATCTAACGCCCTCAATATGCCATCGGTGAGCGCCGAGGAAGCCAAAATTATGAATCCATGGCTAACATTAAGCGGGCATCTAGGCGATTTCGCCGGGCAAATGGCAGAAAACGCCACCCAAAGCATCGCCATCATCTATGAGGGAAGCGTGGCGGAAATGAATTTACCCGCGCTCAATTCGGCGGTGGTTGCAGGGATTCTCAAACGCGCCAATCCCGATGTCAATTTAGTTTCCGCCCCCATCATCGCCCATGAGCGCGGCATCAAAATCAGCACCACCTCACAAGATAAAGCAGGGGTCTTTGATGGCTATATTAAAGTGAAATTGACGGGTGCGGGGGGTGAAGTCATGGCGGCTGGGACGGTGTTCAGCGATGGCAAACCGCGCTTTATCCAAATCAACGGCATTAACATTGATGCTGAAATCGGGCGTTATATGCTCTGCGCGATTAACCAAGATGAGCCGGGGGTCATCGGCGCCTTGGGGCAAACGCTAGGCGAGGAGGGGGTCAATATCGCCAATTTCACCCTCGGGCGCGCGGCAAGGGGCGGGACGGCATTGGCACTGCTCTATTTGGATGCGCCTGTTCCGCAAAAAGCATTGGACGCGCTATGGCGGTGCGGCTATTTTCAGCGCATCACGCCGTTGGAATTCACCGCCTAAATTTTGAGTAGAATTTTTCCCCGATGGCGTGATGGGCGCGCTTCCATCATTGCGTGCGCGGCGGATGCTTCCGCCAAGGGCAACACCGCATGCGTGGTCGGTTTAATCACCCCATCCGTAAAAAGCCCCCAAACCTCCGCACGCAAATCCTGCGCAATCGCTGTCTTAAAATCATCATCCCGCGAGCGCAAAGTTGAACCTGTCAGTGTCAGCCGTTTCAACATCAACGGCATTAAATCTAGATTTACTTGCGCGCCTTGATTGAAAGCGAGCTGAATAATGCGCGCATCCGCCCGCGCCGCTTTGATATTGCGCTGAACATAATCGCCGCCGATAATATCAAGGATGATATCCGCCCCGCCTGCCGTGCGCGTGATTTCAACAAAATCTTCTTTGAGTAGATTGATGGCACGGCTTGCGCCAAGTTCCAAACACCATGCGGCATTATCATCATCGCGGGTGGTCGCCAGCACCTCATACCCCAACGCCGCGCCTAGTTGAATGGCGGTAGAACCTATACCCCCAGCCCCGCCATGCACTAAAAACCGCGCTCCTTTGATGCGGGGTTGGCGATAAAACACATTGCTCCAAATCGTGAAAAATGTTTCGGGCAACCCCGCCCCATCCACCAAATCCACGCCCTTGGGTAGAGGCAATACATGCCCGCCATGCACGGCGACATATTCGGCATAACCGCCCCCATTGGTGAGGGCAACCACTTCATCGCCTGCCCGCCAAGCTTTAACGCTCGCACCGACATCGGCAATCACCCCCGACACTTCAAGCCCCAGCAAATCGGACGCACCTTTGGGGGGCGGGTAAAGCCCACGCCTCTGCACAATGTCAGGTCCATTGACCCCGGCGGCGGCGATTTTGATGAGCACTTCATGCGGGGCAGGTTGCGGGCAGGGGCGTGTGCCTAGCCCCAAAACTTCCGCCCCGCCAGTGCCGTTCATTTCAATCACGTTCATAAAATCTTTTGCGTGCATTTACCGCCTCATGTTAAGGTTGCTTTCATCACAATAGCCGTTATGATGCGGAAAGTCGCCTATATTGGAGAAAAAAATTGGACGCGAATTTTGACGATAAAGATGGTATCTGGAAATCAGCACGTGGCAAGGGGCGGCATGCCCCCAAAGGACGGCAGACGGATGATAAAGCAACGGCGGAAATCCGCGTTTTGTTAGGCACACCGCCTTTCCCGCGCGATATGCTGATTGAATATCTGCATCTGATTCAGGATAAATATGGGCATCTCAGCCACGCGCATTTGCGGGCGTTAGCCGATGAAATGCGCCTAGCCCAAGCCGAAATTTATGAGGTCGCAACATTTTATGCGCATTTTGATGTCGTGGCAGAGGGCGAGAATCCGCCGCCACCTTTAACCATCCGCGTCTGTGATTCGCTTTCATGCGCATTAGCAGGGGCGGAAACATTGCGCGCTTCGTTAGAATCAGGGCTAGACCCTAGCGAAGTGCGGGTCGTGCGCGCGCCGTGTATGGGACGCTGTGATACCGCACCAGTGCTGGAATTGGGGCATCACCATATTGACCACGCCACCCCCGAAAAAACCGCCGAAGCCATCAAGACAAAACACACCCACCCCCTCATCCCCGCCTATCAGGGCTTTGCTGCCTATCGTAAAACTGGCGGTTATGACCGCTTGCTGGCATTGCGCGAGGGGGGCGATTGGCAAGCGGTGCAGGAGGACATCAACAAAAGCGGCTTGCGCGGGTTAGGCGGGGCTGGCTTTCCATCGGGTAAGAAATGGGGCTTTGTGCGCGCTGGCGAATCCCCGCGTTATCTGGCGGTCAATGGCGATGAGGGCGAGCCGGGGACGTTCAAAGACCGCTACTATCTGGAACGCACCCCGCATCTGTTTTTGGAAGGGATGCTGATTGCGGCATGGGCGGTGGAAGCGGCGCGGTGCTATATCTATATGCGCGATGAATACCCGGCAGTGTTGGAAATTCTGCGCCGTGAGATTGCCCAGCTAGAAAATGCGGGGCTTGTAGAGACAGGCTATATTGATTTGCGCCGTGGTGCCGGTGCCTATATTTGCGGTGAGGAAAGCGCGATGATTGAATCCATAGAAGGCAAACGCGGATTGCCCCGCCACCGCCCGCCTTATGTGGCACAGCTAGGTTTATTTGACCGCCCAACTTTGGTGCATAATGTGGAAACACTGCATTGGGTCGCGCGGGTTTGCCGTGAGGGGCATGCGATTCTATCCGCCATAGAACATAACGGACGCAAGGGCTTACGCAGTTATTCGGTGTCGGGGCGCGTGGCGAATCCGGGGGTCTATTTGCTCCCCGCCGGTTCCACCATCACCGAAATCATTGACGCCGCCGGGGGGATGTGCGCGGGGCATCAATTCAAAGCCTATCAGCCGGGCGGGCCTTCATCGGGGATTCTGCCGGCATCGCTCAACGATGTGCCGTTGGATTTTGACACGCTCCAACCCCATGGCAGTTTCATAGGCTCGGCGGCGGTGGTGGTGCTGTCCGACCAAGACCAAGCGCGCGATGCTGCCCTCAATATGCTCCGCTTTTTTGAGGACGAATCGTGCGGGCAATGCACCCCATGTCGCACCGGCTGTGCCAAAGCGGTGGCACTGATGCAGGACAAAACATGGGATAAGGCGTTGCTCGAAGATTTGTGCCAAGTGATGGCGGATGCGTCCATTTGCGGGCTAGGGCAGGCGGCACCTAACGCCATTCGCCTGACCATAAAACATTTTGACAGCGAAATCAGTTAAGGGGGAAAAGATGCCAGATTCATTAGAAACCAAAACCCTAACTTTCACCCTTGACGGCACCCATCTAGAGGTTCCCGCCGGCACGACTATCTGGGAAGCGGCGCAAAGCCAAGGCAACACCATCCCGCATCTCTGCCACCGCAATGAGCCGGGCTATCGCGCCGATGGAAATTGCCGTGCCTGTATGGTGGAAATTGAAGGCGAGCGCGTCTTGGCGGCGTCGTGTATTCGCCCGGTGGAAGCTGGCATGAGTGTCAATACCGCCAGCAAACGTGCCGAAAAATCGCGTGCTATGGTGGTGGAATTGCTAGAATCTGACCAACCAAAGCAACCCCATGATGCGTCCTCACATTTCCTAGCCATGTTGGAAGCCAATAACGTGCGCGCAAGCCGTTTCCCCGCAAAATCCCCCGAACACGTGCCGCCCTTGGACGCATCGCACATTGCCATGCGGGTAAATCTAGATGCGTGTATCCATTGCAATCTCTGTGTGCGCGCGTGTCGTGAGGTGCAGGTCAATGACGTCATCGGCATGGCAGGGCGTGGGGGGGCGGCGAAAATTGTCTTTGATATGGATGACCCGATGGGGGATTCGACTTGCGTGGCGTGTGGGGAATGTGTGCAGGCTTGCCCCACCGGTGCGCTGATGCCGGCAAGCGTTTTGGATGATGCGCAGATTGGCGACAGCCAAGACATTGACGAGGAAGTGCAATCGGTCTGTCCCTATTGCGGGGTCGGCTGTCAGCTGAGTTTCAAAGTCAAGGACGGCAAAATCAAATATGTTGAAGGCGCCGGCGGTCCCGCCAATGAGAATCGCCTTTGCGTCAAGGGGCGGTTCGGCTTTGATTATATCCACCACCCGCATCGCCTCACCAAGCCGATGATTCGCCGTGAAGACGCCCCGCCCAAAGGGCTAAATGTTGCGCCCGAAAATCCATGGACGCATTTCCGCGAGGCAAGTTGGGATGAAGCACTAGACCTAGCCGCAAAAGGTTTCCGCGATGCCCGCACCGAGGACGGCAAGCGTGTAGCCGGATTCGGTTCGGCAAAATGTTCCAACGAAGAAGCATATCTATTCCAACGTTTCATCCGCGAAGGTTTTGGGCATAATAATGTCGATCACTGCACACGGCTTTGTCATGCGTCATCGGTGGCGGCGTTGTTGGAAAATGTCGGCTCAGGGGCGGTGACGGCGACTTTTAATGAAATTGAAAATGCCGATGTGGCGCTAGTCATCGGCTGTAATCCCATTGAAAATCACCCGGTGGCGGCGACCTATTTCAAACAATTCGCTAAACGCGGGGGGAAACTGATTGTCATGGATCCGCGCGCACAAGGGCTGGGGCGGTTCGCCACGCATGCGTTACAATTCCGCCCGGGTTCGGATGTGGCGCTGCTCAATGCGATTATGCATGTGATTGTTGAAGAAGAACTATACGACCAGCAATATATTGATGGCTTCACCGAAAATTGGCACGAAATGAAAGCGCATCTCAAAGGCTTCCCGCCCGAAAAAATGGCAGAGTTTTGCGGGGTTGATGCCGAAACCCTACGCCAAGTCGCGCGCGATTTTGCCTCCGCCAAGGCGGCGATGATTTTCTGGGGCATGGGGATTTCGCAACATATTCACGGCACCGATAATTCGCGCTGTTTGATTGCGCTGGCTTTGATGTGCGGGCAGGTGGGGCGTCCGGGCAGTGGGCTGCATCCATTGCGCGGACAAAATAATGTGCAAGGGGCATCGGATGCCGGGCTGATTCCGATGTTCCTCCCGGATTATCAAAGCGTCACTGATGAGGGCGTGCGCACGGCGTTTCATGAAATCTGGGGGGCGGAGGTGATTGATGCCGAAAAAGGACTCACCGTCACCGAAATCATGGATGCGGTGCATGCGGGCATGATTTCGTCCATGTATATTCTGGGGGAAAATCCGGCGATGTCTGACCCTGACGTGGCGCATGCGCGTGATGCTTTGGCAAAACTGACGCATCTAGTCGTGCAGGATGTATTTCTGACCGAAACCGCCAATTATGCGGATGTGATTTTGCCGGCATCGGCTTGGGCGGAAAAGACTGGCACCGTCACCAACACCAATCGCCAAGTGCAGATGGGACGCCAAGCCATCGCCCCGCCCGGCGAGGCAAAAGCAGATTGGTGGATTGTTGTGGAACTGGCAAAACGCATCGGGCTCAAATGGGATTACACGCATCCACGTGAGGTATTTGCCGAAATGAAACACTGCATGCCGTCGTTGGAAAATATCACTTGGGCACGGCTTGAAGCGGAAAATGCGGTGACCTATCCATCCCTCGCCCCCGATGATGCCGGGCAGGCGATTGTCTTTGGCGATGGTTTCCCTCGTGCGGATGGGCGGGCGCGTTTCACCCCGGCAAAAATCATCCCGCCTGCCGAAACCCCCGATGCCGAATACCCGATGATTATGACGACAGGACGGCAATTAGAACATTGGCATACGGGTTCCATGACACGGCGGGCATCGGTGCTGGATAATATTGAACCCGAAGCCAACGCCTCACTGCACCCGAAAACCTTACGGCGTTTGGGGGTCAAGGCGGGGGAGATGGTGCGGATTACCACAAGGCGGGGGGCGATTGATATTATGGCACGGGCAGATAGGTCAATTTCTGAAGATATGGTATTCGTGCCGTTTGCCTATGTTGAGGCGGCGGCGAATTTGCTCACCAATCCACAGCTTGACCCTTATGGCAAGATTCCCGAATTCAAATTTTCCGCCTGCCAAATTAGTAAAGCATCATAAGATTGATAACAGCGTCTCGCCAAGGCTAGCCGGGGAGGGCGATACCTTAATCCCTGCCGCTTCAAGGGCATCAATTTTGGCATCCGCCCCGCCTTTACCGCCCGAAATCACCGCCCCCGCATGCCCCATAGTGCGTCCCGGCGGCGAAGTGCGTCCGGCGACAAACCCCACCATAGGTTTTTTGCGTCCCTTTTTGGCTTCATCTTGGATAAATTGTGCGGCGTCTTCTTCGGCAGAACCGCCAATCTCGCCAATCATAATGATGGCTTCGGTCTCGCTATCGGCTAAAAACATTTCCAAAACATCAATGAATTCCGTGCCTTTCACCGGGTCGCCGCCGATACCCACCGCGGTGCTTTGCCCTAACCCCGCCATGGTGGTCTGATAGACGGCTTCATAGGTGAGCGTGCCTGAACGCGACAGAATCCCCACCGAACCCCGGCGAAAAATACCGCTAGGCATGATGCCAATTTTACATTCTTCAGGCGTGAGAATCCCCGGACAATTCGGGCCAATCAGCCGCGATTTAGACGCATCAAGCCGCGCCTTCACCCGCACCATATCCAACACCGGCACGCCTTCGGTGATGCAGGTGATGAGGGGAATTTCGGCATCAATGGCTTCAATAATCGCATCCGCCGCCCCGGCAGGAGGCACATAAATCACCGAAGCATTAGCCCCGGTGGCATCGGCGGCGTCGCGCACAGTGCTGAAAAGCGGTAGGGTTTTTCCGGCGTCGCTAACCCATTCCTGCCCGCCTTTTTTCGGATGCGTTCCGGCGACCATTTGCGTTGCGTGATAGGCGAGGGCTTGTTCGGTGTGAAAACTGCCGGTCTTGCCGGTGAGCCCTTGGACGATAATTTTGGTGTCTTTGTTGATGAGTATAGCCATAACCTTATCCTTTTTTGACTGCTTGAACAATTTTTTGTGCGGCATCATTGAGGTCATCGGCGGCGATAAGATCAAGCCCGCTTGCCTCTAAAATGGCTTTGCCTTCCGCGACTTTCGTGCCTTCTAAGCGCACCACCAACGGCACTTTGAGCCCCACATCTTTCGCCGCTTGGACGATGCCCTCGGCAATGACATCACAACGCATAATACCGCCAAAGATATTGACGAGAATGCCTTGCACATTGGCATCATCGGTGATGATTTTGAAGGCAGCGGTGACTTTTTCTTTACTAGCCCCGCCCCCGACATCAAGGAAATTCGCCGGCGCCGCCCCATAAAGTTTAATAATATCCATAGTCGCCATAGCCAACCCCGCCCCATTGACCATACAGCCAATATCACCATCAAGCGCAATATAGGCGAGGTCATATTTTGACGCCTCCAATTCTTTGGCATCTTCCTCGCTTTCATCGCGCAGCGCCACAATATCCGGGTGGCGGAACAGCGCGTTATCATCAAAGGAAATTTTGGCATCAAGCAGTTGCAAATGGTTATCCGCCGTAATAATGAGGGGGTTGATTTCCAACAGGCTCATATCCTTTTCAACAAAAGCCGTGTAGAGAATTTTGAAAAGCGGGATTGATTCTTCCCGCGCCGTGCCATCAAGTTTGAGCGCATCGGCAAGTTGCGCCGCATCGGCATCGGTGCAACCATCACTATGATTGATGGTGATATTGTGGATTTTTTCGGGCGTATCATGCGCGACGGCTTCAATATCCATGCCGCCTTCGGTTGAGGCAACAAAGGCGGTCTGACCGCTAGTGCGATCAACCAGAATGGACAGATATAACTCGCGCGCAATATCCGCCCCCGCTTCAATATATAGCCGTCCGACACGTTTGCCCTTCGCCCCGGTTTGTGCGGTGATGAGGGTTTTGCCGAACATTTCATGCGCATTGGCTTTGGCGTCATCGGCGCTAGTGCAGATTCGCACCCCGCCTTTTGCATCGGCAGGCAATTCTTGGAACCGCCCCTTACCGCGCCCGCCTGCATGAATCTGGCTCTTGACCACCCAGATATTGGCATCAACGCCATCAACACCGGCATCAATCTGGCTGGCATCGGTAATCGGCGCGCCGTCCGCCACCGCTGCGCCGTAAGATTTCAGGATGGCTTTGGCTTGATATTCGTGGATATTCATAATGCTTTTCCTTTCATCGCGCCTCATTTTCGGCTATGCTATACTAACGCGAGACGTTTTGAAAGTTTTTACTGAAAGGATGCACCACCATGACAAAAGCACGTTTTGCCTTTATTAAGGCGAATTGGCATGGAAACATTGTCAATCAAGCCCTAGCGGGGTTTCAGCAGAAAATTGATGCGAAACAGATAGATGTGTTTGACGTGCCCGGGGCGTTGGAAATTCCTCTCCTAGCCTATAATCTAGCCGACACAGGCGAATATGATGCGGTGGTGGGGTGCGCCTTTGTCGTTAATGGCGGCATTTATCACCATGAATTCGTGTCGGCATCGGTGATTGATGGGCTGATGCGGGCGCAGATGGATAGCGGGGTGCCGGTGCTATCGGTGGTGCTAACCCCGCATAATTTCCAAGAAAACCCCGAGATGATTGCATTTTTTGAAAAGCATTTCGTCAAAAAAGGCATTGAAGCGGCGGAAGCTGCATTAAAAATCACCACGCTTTATGCAAATTTAGCGCAATAGGCGAATCAAAGCCGAGGTATCATTACGCCCGAATCCCTTGGCGGATAATTGTTCATAATACTGCGCCACCACAGCCGTTATCGGCAGAGACGCATTGTTGGCGTGGGCTTCCTCAAGGCAAATCCGCAAATCTTTAATCATCCAATCTAGGGCGAAACCGAAATCAAATTCATCGCGCGTCATGGTATCGCCGCGATTGACCAGCTGCCAAGATTGCGCCGCCCCGCCGCCGATGACTTCAAGCACTTTTTCCATATCAAGTTCCGCACGTTGCCCAAAATTGATGGCTTCGGATAGCGCCTGCACTAGCCCAGCGATGCAAATCTGATTAACCATCTTCGTTAATTGCCCCGCCCCGGATGCCCCCACCAACACCACCTTCGCCGCATAGCAAGCAATAACATCTTGCGCCCGCAGAAACACCGCTTCATCGCCCCCGCACATCACCGTCAATTTCCCATTTACCGCCCCGGCTTCACCCCCTGAGACTGGCGCATCAAGGAAATGAATCCCACGTTTTTGTGCCTCACCATAAAGTTTGCGCGCAGCTTCCGCCGATGCGGTAGTGTTATCAACAAAAATCGCCCCCTGTTTCATGCCATCAAACGCCCCATCCGCCCCTAACGCCACCGCATATAAATCGCCATCCGCCCCAACACAGCAAAAGACAAAATCGGCATCCTGCACCGCCGCCGCCGGGGTAGGGGCGTGGGTATGCCCGTGGGCTTGCACCCATGCTTCGGCTTTAGCGGTGGTGCGGTTATAGACAACGGCTTCATGCCCCGCCGCCGCCAGATGCCCCGCCATAGGCGCGCCCATCACGCCCAATCCAAGAAATGCTATTTTAGCCATAAAATTACCCTCCTTGATGATTCTAGTGGGATTCTTCTAGCGCGATTTTGGCGAATATGCAATGATGCGTTTTCACGTGAAACAATAGGAGACCGAACATGATTTTACGAACCGCCCAGCCTTCGCCTTTTGGACGCATGGTGCGCCTAGCCGCCGCCGTGCAAGGCATGCAGATCAAAGTGCAAACCGCCGACCCCAATGACCCCAATGATGATTTACGCCAACAAAACCCCCTCGGCAAAGTGCCCGCCCTATTGGTAGGCGATGATGTGCTGTATGATAGCCGTGTGATTTTGGACTATTTGGACGATTGCTATCGCAGCGAACACGGCAAGAGCGTGCTGTTCCCCGCCGCCGGGATAGGGCTTGCGCGCCTCAAAACGCAACTCGCGCGGATTGTTGGGATGTTGGATGCGGGGATTCTGATTGTCTATGAAGGGCGTTTCCGCCCCGAAAATATGCGCGTGGAATCCTTTGTGGAATATCAGCGTGATAAAGTCCATCGCGGTTTTGCCCAGATTAAGGCGGAAAATGCGAGTTATACCAATGGCGCGACACCGAATGCGGTGGAAATTGCGCTAGCATCGGCGATTGACCATTATGATTTCCGCAAGAATATAGATTGGCGTCCGCATGCGCCGAACCTTGAAGCATGGATGGTGGATTTTGCCAAAGCCGTGCCGAGTTATGCCGAAACGCTTCCCGAAGGTATAGAGTCAGCCCCGTGGCGACCATAACATGAGCCAATACGATTTTGACTTAATCACCATAGGTGGCGGGTCAGGCGGGGTGCGGGCTAGCCGAATCGCCGCCGGGCTTGGTGCGAAAGTAGCAGTGGTGGAAACAGACCGCTTAGGCGGCACCTGCGTGTTGCGGGGTTGTGTGCCGAAAAAACTGCTCGTCTATGGCGCGAGTTTCGCCGGGGATTTTGCGGATGCGGAGGGATTCGGCTGGACGCTAGATGGCGCGCATCATGATTGGGGCAAACTGATACAGGCAAAACGCACCGAACTTGACCGCCTTGCTGGTGTCTATCAGGGTTTATTGGATGATGCAGGGGTTGCGGTGTTGCAAGGGCGTGGGGTGGTGGTGGATGCCCATAGCGTTGAAGTAGCGGGCAAAATCTGGACGGCAGAACGCATTTTATTGGCGGTAGGCGGCGCGCCGTATTTCCCGGATATTGAGGGGCTAGCGCAATACGGCATTACATCAAACGAAGCCCTTGACCTTGATGCGCGCCCCGAAGAAATCGTCATTTTAGGCGGCGGTTATATTGCCGTGGAATTGGCAGGGGTATTCGCCGGATTCGGCACTAAAACGCATCTAGTCTTTCGCGCCGATAAAGTGTTGCGCGGCTTTGACGAAACTATGCGTAGCGGGTTGATGCAAGCCTTAGAAAATCGCGGAATCAACCTCCACCCCAACACCACCCCAAGCAAAATTGACGGCAAACAGGTGGTGTTGGACAACGGCACAGCATTAAAAACCGATGCGGTGCTAGGGGCATTAGGACGCCGCCCCAACACCGCTGGGCTAGGCTTAGAAGACGCAGGAATCCGCCTCGCCAAAAACGGCGCGATTATCGTGGATGCGTTGGGGCAGACCAACCAAAAATCCATCTATGCCATCGGCGATGTCACCGACCGCGTCAATTTAACGCCGGTCGCCATCGCCGAAGGACAAAATTTTGCCGAGCGCATTTATGGGGGCAAAACCCGCGATGCGCTCAATTACGCACAGATTGCCTCAGCAGTATTCAGCCAACCGCCCCTCGCCAGCATCGGGCTCACCGAAGCGGACGCCGCCAAAGCCGGGGAGGCGGTCGCCATTTACGAATCCAGCTTCCGCCCCATGAAAAACACCATTTCGGGACGCGATGAAAAATCCATGCTGAAACTGATTGTGCGCCAAGCGGATGGCGTCATTATCGGCGCGCACATGCTCGGCATTGACGCCCCGGAAATCATCCAAGGCATCGCCATCGCCATGACCGCCGGCGCCACCAAAGCCGATTTTGACGCCACCATAGGCATCCATCCAACCACGGCGGAAGAGTTCGTTACGATGAGAAATTCGGGGAGAAATTCGCGTTAAAATCAGTTATCCTTGCCAAAAGGCGCAAAACCCTGCTATGATATGCGGGTATGAACATTTTTATGAGGTTTTAGGATGAAGTGGAATCCACATTCATGGCGGAAATTGCCGATTGTGCAAGTGCCAGAATATAGCGACACGAGCGCGGTAAAAAAGGTAGAAAAGCAACTAGCTAACCTACCGCCCCTAGTCTTTGCCGGCGAGGTCATAGACCTGCGCGAACGCCTAGCAGACGTGGCACTAGGCAAAGCATTCCTGTTGCAAGGGGGCGATTGCGCCGAAAGTTTTGACGATTTTTCCGCCGACCAAATCCGCGACACGTTTCGGCTGTTTTTGCAGATGGCGGTGGTGCTCACCTTTGGTGCGTCCATGCCGGTGATTAAAGTCGGGCGCATTGCCGGGCAGTTCGCCAAACCGCGCTCATCCCCCACCGAGGTGATTGACGGCGTGGAATTGCCTAGCTATCGCGGGGATATGGTCAATGGCAACGGCTTCACCGCCCCGGAACGCGCACCCGACCCTGAACGTTTGCTCCAAGGTTATTATCAATCCTCATCAACTTTGAATCTGTTGCGGGCTTTTGCCACCGGGGGGCTGGCGGATTTGGAACAGGTGCATGGCTGGACGCTAGATTTCCTCAAAGGACAGACACAAAACCGCTACGAATCCCTAGCCGAACGCATTAGCGATTGCCTCAATTTCATGCGCGCTTGCCGCATTTCTAGTGCCACCACCCGCACCTTGCGCGAAACCGAATTCTTTACGAGCCACGAAGCATTGCTTTTGAATTATGAAGAAGCCCTGACCCGCCAAGACACGCTCACCCGTGAGGGCGGGCATTTCTGCACATCGGCGCATATGCTATGGATAGGCGACCGCACCCGCCAATTAGACGGCGCGCATGTGGAATATATGCGGGGCATCAGCAATCCCATCGGCATGAAATGCGGGCCGAGCCTTAAGCGCGATGATTTATTGCGCCTGATTGAACGGCTTAACCCCGATAACATTCCCGGCAAACTCACCCTGATTAGCCGTATGGGGGCGGATGCCGTGGAAAAATCCCTCCCCCCCCTATTAAAGGCGGTGAAAGAGGCGGGGTATCACGTGGTCTGGTGTTGCGACCCCATGCACGGCAATACCGTCAAAGCCTCATCGGGGTATAAAACACGGCGGGTCAATGATGTGCTAGCAGAAGTCGCCGGATTTTTCGCGGCGCATGATGCCACCGGCACATATCCCGGGGGCATCCATTTTGAAATGACAGGCACCGATGTTACCGAATGTGTCGGCGGCGATGTGCGCGCGGTTTCCGAAGAAAATTTAGCCCTGCGCTATCATACATTTTGCGACCCCCGCCTTAACGCCAATCAGTCGTTGGAATTGGCATTTTTGATTGCGGATTTATTGCAAAAACGGCGGGGCAACGGCAAGGCTTTTGCCAAAGCATCTTAAAAAAAGCAACCCCGCGAAATCTAGGCGACAGAAAAAGGAGGCGCGCGCATGACGGCATCACCCCTTACAAAAAAAGATTTTTCCATGTTTTCGGGACCTTCCCCCGATGACCACCCACGCCTGACCGACAGCTATTTTCTGCGGAGCAAAGCGGTGGTTGAAGCGCATGGCGATATTGAGGTGACTTATGCGATTTTCATGCGCCGTCCGGTGTTGTCCGCCCCCACCCTAGCCCTGCGCTGGCTTGAGGATATGATGGCGCATCGGGGCGCAAAAATTGACATTGACCTCCGCCACCCCGAAGGCAGTTGGGTCGGGGCGGGGCAGGCGATTTGTTATATCACCGGCTCATTGGCGCATCTGGTGGATTTAGAAACCATATTTTTGCAACGCATCGGTGCGGCATCGGTGGCGGCGTATAACGCGCAAGCCATGTGCGAATCTCTGCCGAAAGTGGAATTTCTGGCGATGGATGCGCGCCATTGTGCTGGCACGGATATGGCGGAATTGATGGCTTATGGCGCATCGGTGGGGTCAAAAATCGCCGCCAAATCGCACGGGGCGGTGGGCTTTATCGGCTCATCCACCGACCACACCGCCCCATTTTTTGGCGGGGCGAGGGGACGCGGGACCATGCCGCATGCGTTGGTAGGCTATGCGGGTTCCACGGTGGAGGCAGCGCGCCTTTACCGCAAAACTTTCCCTGATGAAAAACTAACGGTGCTGATAGATTATTTCGGTGCGGAAATTAGCGATGGGCTGGCGGTGGCGGAGGAATTTGCCGATATGGCAAAGGCGGGGCAGTTGTCTATGCGGATTGACACGCATGGGGGGCGGTATTGCGAAGGGCTAGACGTGCAGGAATCCTACGCGGTGCTAGACCGCCACAAACCCCAAGCCATCCGCGCCTACCGCACGGATCATGAGCTAAAACATCTCATCGGCACAGGGGTATCGGCGGCGGCGACATGGCATTTGCGCGAACAGCTAGACAAGCACGGCTTTGAAGCGGTGCGTATTGTTTGTTCAAGCGGTTTTGGTCCCGAAAAATGCCGTGTGTTCGCATTGGCGGATGCGCCGGCGGATTTGATTGGCACCGGGTCATTTCTGCCCGATAAATGGTCAGAAACTTATGCCACGGCGGATATTGTTGCTTATGGCGGTGTGGGGCGTGTCAAAAAAGGGCGCGAATTCCTCATTCCGTGATAGATGAATTGGAAACAGCACTATGAAAACGCGATTGCTTTGTGCTATTGCTCAGCTCAATCCGATGCTGGGGGCGATAGAAGAAAATATGCAGAAATTATTGAATGCGCGCACCGAAGCGGCGGCGCAAAAGGCGGATATTATCCTCGCCCCGGAGATGTATTTAACCGGCTATCAGCTAGATGATTTGGTGCTGGTTGAAGGATTTTTAGAACGGGTGGCGCGCGCCATTGCAACCTTAGCAGAGGCAACGGCGGATGGCGCCTCAGCCATCATTGTCGGCGCACCTAGAATCGAGGCGGGGCGCATTTATAATTCGGCTTTCGTGTTGGATGGCGGGGTCGTCGTAGCGGTGCGCGATAAGGTGCGGATGGCGATGGGCAGTGTCTTTGATGACGCAAGGCATTTCACGCATGGGGGCTTGCCGGAGCCGGTGGCGTTGCGGGGCTGTGCCTTGGGCTTGCCGATTTGCGAAGATTTGTGGCATGCCGATGTCATAAAACATTTGGCACAAAAAGGCGCGGAAGTGGTGCTATGCCTAAACGGCTCGCCTTTTGAGGTGGGTAAAGCCGATGCACGTGTGCAGACGGCGGTGGCACGTGCGGTCGAAAATCGCCTGCCGATAATCTATGCCAATCTAGTCGGTGGGCAAGATGATGTGGTGTTTGATGGCGGTTCTTTTGGTGTCAATGTTGATGGGCATTTGGCATGCTATCTGCCCGATTTTACCGAATCCGTGAGTCTGGTGCAGTTAAATAAAAACGCCGGCGGTTGGGCGTTAAGCGGGGCGGTGGTGAAACCAACTGAATCCTTGGGTGCCATGTGGCGGTGCGCGGTTTTGGGGATTCGGGATTATGTGCAGAAGAACGGCTTTGAGCGTGTAGTGTTGGGGTTGTCGGGGGGGATAGATTCGGCACTAGTCGCCACGCTAGCGGTGGATGCGTTAGGGGCGGATGCGGTGGATGCGGTCATGATGCCATCGCCTTTTACTAGCCAAGATAGCCTTGATGATGCGGAAACATTGGCGAAAAATTTAGGCATAGGTCTAAACACCATCGCCATTGACGCATCCATGAACGCACTAGACAAAGCACTAGGTGCCTGTTCTGATATCGCCAAAGAAAACCTACAATCACGCCTACGCGGGATGATTTTGATGGCGATTTCCAATACCACCGGCGCATTGGTGCTGACTACGGGGAATAAATCCGAATATGCGGTGGGGTATGCGACGCTTTATGGGGATATGTGCGGCGGCTATGCGCCTTTGATGGATGTCTGGAAAACGCAGGTTTTCGCGCTAGCAGAATGGCGCAACAACCACCTCCCCAAAGGCAGTTTGGGGGCGGAAGGTGCGCTGATTCCCGAACGCATCATCACCAAACCGCCATCGGCAGAATTGCGCGCCGGGCAAAAAGATTCCGACAGCCTCCCCGAATATCCGCTATTGGATGCCATCATGCGCGGCTTGGTTGAGGACTTATCCGCCCCCAAAACCCTCATTGAAGCCGGGTATGCGGCGGAGATGGTGCATCAATGCGCGCGCCTATTAAAAAATTCAGAATTCAAACGCCAACAAGCCGCCCCGGGCCCCAAAATGACCCCGCGCGCGTTTTCCCGCGACCGCCGCTTCCCTATAACTTCCGCCAGCATAGGAGACGCACAATGAGCAAGCCAAAAGTGCGTTTCGCGCCTAGCCCCACCGGGCATCTGCATGTCGGCAATATGCGGACGGCTTTGGTCAATTACCTGTTCGCCAAAAAGCATGGCGGCGATTTCATGTTGCGGATTGATGACACCGATGATGTGCGCTCCACCAAAGAATTTGAAGACAGCATCCGTTATGACCTCAAATGGATGGGGCTAGATTGGGATGCCGAAGACCGCCAATCCAACCATTTAGACCGCTATCATGAGGCGGTGGAAACATTGTTAAAATCCGGGCGCGCCTATGCGTGTTTTGAAAGCACCGAAGAACTAGCCCTAAAACGCAAAAGCCAATTAGCCGCAGGAAAACCCCCTGTCTATGACCGCACGGCACTAAAACTATCCACCGACGAGATAGAATCGCGCATCGCGGAAGGCGAGCAACCCCATTACAGATTCCTGCTAAACCACGAGCGCGTAGCATGGCAAGATTTAGTACGCGGCGCACAATCCATCGCCATGTCCAGCCTATCAGACCCGGTCATTTTGCGGGCGGATGGACGTTTCATCTACACACTAGCATCGGTGGTTGATGACGGCACCCACAACATCACCCACATTCTACGCGGCGAAGACCACACAACAAACTCGGCGGCGCAGATTCAATTATTTGAAGCACTAGGCTATCAAGTGCCAGAAATGGGGCATTTCGCGCTGTTGGTAGGCAAAGACGGCGAGGGGCTGTCCAAACGCCTAGGCTCGCTAGCCATAGGCGCCATGCGCGATGAGGGCATAGAAGCCATGACCATAGCCAGCCTACTAGCCCGACTAGGCACCCCCGACGCCATAGAACCCCGCACAAAAATGGCAGATTTAATCGCCGCTTTTGAAGTAAGCCGTTTCGGACGCGCCACCCCACGCTTTGACCCCGAACAATTGCGGGGGTTAAATGCCAAAGTGCTGGCAGAGATGGATTTTGCAGATGTGGGCGTTGATAAAACCTTATGGGAAGCGGTGCGGGGGAATATCAACACCCGCAAGGAAGCGGAAGAATGGGCGCAAATTTTAGGGGCGGAGGGTAAGATTCAGGCGGAGGCTGTAAAATTCCGCAAGGTAGCATTAGCAACCCTACCCGATGGCGAAGTCAATGCAGAATTCTGGGGCAAATGGACAAAAGCCATCATGGAAAAAACAGGACTAAAAGGCAAAGCCGTATTCGCACCTTTGCGCGAAACCCTAACCGGACGCCAAAAAGGACCCGAAATGGCGAAGCTATTGCCATTGCTAGGACGCAAACGCATCATGGCACGGCTCAAAGGGGACGATTGATGCCACAAACAAAAATTCAATTTCACAATACTCTAAGCCGCAAAAAAGAACCCTTCACCCCCATAGACCCAAAAAACGTGCGCGTCTATGTATGCGGGCCGACGGTTTATGACCGCATCCATATAGGCAATGCCCGTCCCATCGTCGTGTTTGATGTGCTAGTGCGGTTGTTGCGCTATCACTATCCCAAAGTCACCTATGTGCGGAATATCACCGATGTCGATGATAAAATAAACACCCGCGCGGCAGAGGCGGGGATTGGCATTGATGCACTGACCCAAGAAACCATCAAGCAATTCCATGCCGATTGCGAAAAACTAGGCGCACTCGCCCCCGATGCAGAACCCCGCGCCACCGAACATATTGAAGAAATGCTGGCGATGATTGAAGCATTGCTGGCAAAAAATCACGCCTATGAAGCCGAGGGGCATATCCTATTTGACGTGGCATCCTACCCCGATTACGGCAAATTATCAGGGCGGAGCATTGATGAAATGAAAGCGGGCGCAAGGGTTGAAGTTGCGCCCTATAAAAAATCGCCCATGGATTTTGTGCTGTGGAAGCCATCGGACGCCAAAACCCCCGGCTGGGATAGCCCGTGGGGGCGGGGGCGTCCGGGCTGGCAT
Organism: uncultured Alphaproteobacteria bacterium; assembly: GCA_958431225.1. Lineage (GTDB taxonomy): Bacteria > Pseudomonadota > Alphaproteobacteria > Puniceispirillales > UBA1172 > UBA12202. The sequence continues at coordinate 1,888,747 of OY288107.1, forward strand.
ATTGAATGTTCGGCTATGAGCCGTAAGCATCTAGGCACGGAATTTGACATCCACGGGGGCGGGGTGGATTTGGTGTTTCCCCATCACGAAAACGAAATCTGCCAATCCCACGCCGCCCACGGCAAACACATGGCGCGCTTTTGGTTGCATAATGGCTATGTGATGATGGGGGGGGCGAAAATGGCGAAATCCGAAGGGAATTTTATTGATATGGCGACGCTGTTAGAGACCCGCAAAGGCGAGGTCATCCGCCTAGCCTTACTGCAAACGCATTACCGCAAACCGCTTGAATTTTCGCACAGCATACTAGACGAAGCCGAATCCATATTGGATAAATTCTATCGCGCAGTCGGTGATGCGGAAGCCGCGAATGAAGCCGATGCTGATTTTATATCCGCCTTAGCCGATGACCTCAACACCCCCGCCGCACTGGAACGGCTACATAAATTGGCGGATGCGAAAATCTTAAAAAAATCCGCCAATATGCTAGGCTTGCTCCAAAACACCGAAAGCCAATGGTTTCGTCCCAAGGGCGCCGATGATGACACTATTACCGCGCTCATAACCAAACGCGAAAACGCCCGCCAAAGCCGCGATTTCGCCACTGCCGACAAAATCAGGGATGAATTAGAAGAAGAAATGAACATCATCCTAGAAGACACAACCCAAGGCACAAAATGGCGGCGCAAATAACCGCTTTCCCTTGCGCCTTTCTGCCCTTAATGCCATAAAGAGCCGATTGAAAGATGAGAATCCTATGACTGACAAACGAATTTGGCTTTTTGATACGACTTTGCGCGATGGGTGTCAGGCGCGGGGGATTGATTTTTCTGTGGCGGATAAAATTGCCATTGCCAAAGCCTTAGACGCTATGGGCGTTGATTATGTTGAGGGGGGTTGGCCCGGGGCTAATCCTACGGATGATGCGTTTTTTGCGCAGTTTCCGCCGATGGAACACGCGCGTTCGGTGGCTTTTGGTATGACGCGGCGGGGCGGGCGGAGTTCGGCTAATGACCCGGGGCTGGTGGCGGTCATCAATGCCGAAACCGATGCTACTTGTCTGGTCGGCAAGACGTGGGATTTCCATGTCACCAAAGCCCTCGGCGTGGATTTGGATGAAAACCTACAGATGATCACCGATTCTCTAAAAGCTGCCGCCGCCAAATCCCGCGAGCCTATTTTTGATTGCGAGCATTTCTTTGACGGCTACAAAAACAACTGCGAGTATGCCCTAGCGAGCGTGGCGGCGGCGCGCGATGGCGGGGCGGAATGGATCGTGCTGTGCGACACCAATGGCGGCACCATGCCGCAAGAGGTGCATGATGCCATCAGTGCCGTGCGCAAAAATTTCCCCAAAATCCGCCTAGGCATCCACACGCATAACGATGCCGGGCTGGCGGTGGCGAATACTCTGGCGGCGGTGGAGGCGGGCGCGCGCCACGTCCAAGCCACCATCAACGGCATCGGCGAGCGTTGCGGCAATGCCAACATGATTACGCTGATTCCGAATTTGATGCTGAAACTGGGTTATGAAACCGCTGTGCCGTCCAAAAATCTAGCGCAGTTAAAGAGCCTGTCGCGGATGCTGGATGGGCGCATCAATCGGCTGTCAAATGCGCATGCGCCGTATGTTGGCGATGCGGCGTTCGCACATAAAGGAGGCCTACACGCATCGGCGGCACAAAAAGACCCGCGCACTTATGAACATATCGCCCCCGATCTAGTCGGCAACACACGGCAATATGTGGTGTCAGACCAATCGGGCAAAGCCAATTTCATCGCGCGTTTTGAACATTTTGGTATTGAAATTGACCCGAAAGATAAACGCATAGACGCCCTCATCGCCAAAGTGAAGGAGCTAGAATTCAAAGGCTATGCGTATGATGTAGCCGAAGCGAGCCTTGAGTTAATGGTAGCGCGCGCGTTAGGTTCGGTGGCGGATTATTTTTCCATAGACCGCTTCCGCGTCATAGACGAGAGGCGTTTTAATGCCAAAGGCGACCTCATCGTAGAATCCGAAGCCACCGCTAGCGTCATCGTTGAAGGGCAGATTTACCACGAGGCGGCGGTCGGCAACGGGCCGGTTCACGCCATAGATTGCGCAGTGCGGAAAGCGTTGATGCGCGCATACCCGATGCTGTCAGGCGTGTCGTTGGCGGATTACAAGGTGCGGATTTTAAGCGGTGAGCAGGGCGATGGCGGCACTGATGCGGTGACGCGGGTGTTGATTGAATGCCACGACGAATCTGGCACGAGTTGGACTTCGGTGGGGGTTTCCACGAATATCATTGATGCGTCGGTGATGGCTTTGACCGATGCCATGGCGTGGAAACTTTACAAAACAGCGTGAGCAGTGATGGATTTTGCGACCATTCTTTCGCATCCGCAAATGGGCGAGAATATAGGCGCATCGGCACGGGCGATGAAAAATTGCGGGCTGAGTGATTTGCGCCTAGTAGCCCCAAGGGATGGCTGGCCGAATCCGGCGGCGGAGGCGATGGCGTCAGGCGGTGCCGATGTGCTGGCGGGGGCGCGGGTATTCGCCACCACCGCCGAGGCAACGGCGGATTTGACATTGCTAGTAGCCACCACCGCGCGGCAAAGGAGCCAAACGCAACAATACATGACTCCGCGCGAGGCGGCGGCGGCATTGGTGGCGCATCAAAACACCGGCGGACGTGGGGGGCTGTTGTTCGGCGGCGAAAGGGCGGGGCTGACCAATGATGAGGTCGCCGATGCCAATATCACCGTCAATGTGCCATTGAATCCTGAATTTGCGTCATTGAATTTAGCACAAGCGGTGTTGTTGATGGGGTGGGAATGTCGGATGGCGTGGCTGGAATATCAAAAAAATTTGGGGGGCGATATGCTTGCGGAAAATGCGCCAGATGCGGCGGCAACCCCCGCAACTTTGGATGAGCGCGCCTATTTTTTCGATGCGTTGGAGGCGCGCTTAGGGGCAGGGGGGTTTTTCGCCAGCCCCGATATGCAACCAGTAATCATGCGGAATATCAAAGGCATATTCAACAAGGCTAATCTAACATCTCAAGAAATACAAACGCTCCACGGCATCCTAAAAGCCATAGAAAAATCCGCAAAAAAACCAAAATAGGGGCTTGACAGGGGGGCGGGTTTTGTTTAAAGCAGAGCCTCACTCTCTGGGAACGCGGACGCGGAATATGCGCCCCGGTCAGCAATGACCCTACCGGAGCAACCAACAAAAACTCGGAGTAAAATCATGGCACAATCAGAACACAAACGCCACCACGCAAAATACAAAATTGACCGCCGCCTAGGCGTCAACCTATGGGGACGCCCAAAATCCCCAGTAAACACCCGCGAATACGCCCCAGGCCAACACGGAATGCGCCGAGGCAAGCCCACAGATTACGGCACCCAGCTAATGGCAAAACAAAAACTAAAAGGCTATTACGGCAACATAGGCGAAAAGCAATTCAAGAAATATTATGTTGAGGCAGTGCGGAGGCGGGGCGACACCGGCCAAAACCTAATAGGCATTTTGGAAAGCCGCCTAGATGCGATGGTATACAGAATGAAACTAACCCCGACAGTGTTCTCCGCAAGGCAAATCGTCAGCCATAAACACGTGCTAGTGAACAACGAAATCTGCAACATCCCCTCAAGAATGCTAAAACCCGGCGACACCATACAGTTACGCGAACGCGCCCGCAACATCCCCGCAGTCCTAGAAGCAGCAGTATCAACAGAACGCGACGTCCCCGAATATATTGAGATAGATTTCAACGCCTGCAAAGGAACCTACCTACGCATCCCAAACATGGAAGACGTGCCGTATCCGGTGCAAATGGAACCGAATTTGGTGATTGAGTATTATTCGCGGTAGGCACGAGCACGGATTTTTCAACAGCCTTTTTGCTATCTCCCTGCGATGCGCTGGCGCGTTTTCGCGCAATCATATAATTTGTCGCCGCTAATGCGATTTTTTTTGCACAACCACTATTTTTTGTGCTATGGCTGGAAAACAACACAACATGATGTATTAAGGAGGACGATGATGGCACACGCAACAACTGGGCAGGAAACTAGGATTGAGGGGAACATCCCCGCTGATATTAAGGTCAAAAACAATCAGCGTTTCCTTTTTATTAGTAATGACCAGCGCACTATGACGCATGGCATCCACAAATACCCAGCGAAATTTTTTCCTGAATTGCCTCGGTGGATTATTGAACGCTATACAGTCGAAGGCGATCTGGTGCTTGACCCGTTTATGGGTAGTGGCACTGCCAATCTTGAAGCCGCATTGCTCGGGCGGGATAGCATCGGCGTTGATGTTGATCCGTTTTCGCGTTTCTTGGCATCCGTCAAAACCAAACCGCTATCGGCGAAGGAACTAGTCAAAGCCCATAAAGCACTCATCGCAAGCATGGAAAGTTTTGACATTGATAAAGTCATAAATGGCATCCCCGATTTTCCATATAGGGATAACTGGTTTAAGCCTTATGTTCTGAAAGAATTGTCGTATATCAAAGCCAGCATAGATACGCTTGATTCGTCAAAGCATATCAAAAACTTTTTCCTAATTTGTTTTTCTTCGGTGATTCGTGCGGTTTCAGAAGCCGATAATAACTGCACTAGAACGGTCATCCGCAAGAAACTCAATAAGCACGTTAAGGAAAATCAGGCGATTACTCTATTTCAAAAGAGGGCAAAATTCTGTGTTGAGGGTATGCTTGATTATATTGCGGCAGGGGCATCGGGCAAGGTGCAAATCCCTAGCAAAGCGGATGCGCGCAACCTTATAGGCGTAAAGGACAACACCGTAGATTTGGCAGTCACCTCACCGCCATATATGAACGCTGTTGATTACCCAAGAACGCATCAGTTGGAACTTTATTGGCTCGGCTTGGCGGAAGGCTCGCTGTCGGAGTTGAAAAAATCGCATGTAGGGACCGAGGTGGTTAAGGCAGAAAAATATAAAGAACTGCACCTGACCAAATCTGAATCAGCCAATGAAGTCATCAAGCGGATTTATGAAACCGACCCGCGCCGTGCTTTTATAGCCTCAAATTACATTGACGATATGATGCAAAATATGCGCGAAGTGCATCGGGTGCTGAAAGATGGCAAACGCTATGTGATTGTTGTTGGCAATAACCTCGTGCGGGGCGAGCAATTTGAAACATGGCGCTACTTACAAGAAGTCGCCCCGAGTCTTGGTTATGAAGTTGAGCTCTGTTTTGTTTCTGGCATCATCAACCACTTCATCAAAGTGCCGCGCGCAGAACGCATTGATGATGATCATGTATTGGTGTTAAAAAAATGCGGATAACCAATAAAGGTAAATTAGCGTCGGCAAAAGGCTTTGCGAACGAGAACAGATTGTTGGCCGCATTGTTAGAACGTGGTTATAACGCATCATTAGTCGACCTACCCCATTCCACTTACGATATAGTTGTCGAATATATTGACAATCAAGTTATCCGTTTGCAAGTAAAGACAATCTCGGCGTCAGGAGGCATCTCGTTTAAGGGCGGAATTAGAGGCGGGGCAGACAGGGACTATAAATCAAGTGTGAAAGAATACATACAAAACACCAACACATCCGATGCCGTTGTTGGCGTTCTGGCGACAGGAAATAATGGTGATTCACAAGTAGATTTTTACTTTATTCCCACACTTTATGTTGAAGTTTTAGGGCAAGGTTCTATTTCTAAAAACAGAGTAGGAGTGACAAAAAACAACTGGACACTTATGGAAAATTGCCGAAACGTAACATACGTTAAGAGTGTTTTCGGATTACCATGACACCCCACGCGAAGGCAAACTCCGAGCCACCATCCAAACCCCCACTGCAATAAACACAAATCCGATCAGCTGCTCCGCACCAATACTCTCGCGGAAAATCAACCAATCTACGCTTAGTGCAAAGGGCGGGGTTAGTACTGTTACTAGCATGGTTGTGCCGGCGCCGGCTCTTTCTATTAGGGCGAAGTATAACATATAGGCTACTGCTGTGGAGAATAGTGCCATTACTAGTATGGAAATGATACCGCTTATTTCGGGGGTTAGGATTGGGGGGCCTTCCATGACTAATACTACCCCTGCCATCCAGATGCTGCTTGAGGTTAGCATTAGTGTTACTGCCACTAGCGATTCTACGCCTTTTAGGTATTTCCGCACCACTACTGCCGATATTGCGTAGGATAGGGTTGCTAGGATTACGCTTTGTTGTCCTATGTTTTCTGCGGATAGTGCCGTTAGTTCGCTTACGCCTATGGCTACGGCTACCCCGCAAATGCCTAGTATAATTCCTATAAATCTTCTTGTTGTTAGGCGTTCATCTGCGAACACCATGCAGGCTAAAATCATTGTGAAAAACGCTGTATTCGCATTGATAATTGAGGCTAGCCCGCCGGTGATGTATTGCTGCCCATAGACTATTGCCGAAAAGGGCAGGGCGTTGTTGGCGAAGCCTACGAAAAATAGTAAAATTAATTGACCCCTTGGCACGCGGAGCGATTTGCCCATCATCCGCATCAGCCCCAACATGAACACGCTGGCGATGGCTAGGCGGTAGAATACTATGGTGAAGGGCGGGTTATTTACTAATAGCACCTCCGCTAGCGAAAACGACAGGCTGAACGCGAACGATAGCCCTAGCAACAACGCCCAAACGCTTATGGTCATGCAAAAAACTGCTTTCTATGCGTTGGGGGCGACCCCTTGTTCCGCCAATGTTGTAGATAATTCGCCTGCTTCATACATTTCGCGGATGATGTCGCAGCCGCCCAAAAATTCGCCCTTGACGTAGAGTTGCGGGATGGTGGGCCAGTCGGCGTACGCCTTAATGCCCTCGCGCAAGGCATCGTCTTCTAGCACATTGACCCCGCGAAACGGCACGTTTAGATGCGTCAGCACCCCTACTACCGCCGCCGAGAATCCGCATTGGGGGAATACCGGCGTGCCTTTCATGAACAGCACTACATCGGCGGCTTTGATTTCGTTTTCAATGCGTGTTTTGGTTGCATCATCTAGCATGGTTTTAATCCTCTATGGCGGTGGTTTGAATCGCTAAAGCGTGGAGTTGGTCGCCCATGCGCCCGCCTAAAGCGTCATAGACCATCTTATGTTGCGCCACCCTTGTCTTGCCCGTAAAGGCACGGCTACGGATATGGCACGAATAATGCTCGCCGTCCCCGCGCAAATCTTCAATGCTGACCTCGCTATCGGGGAGGGCGGTTTGGATCAGGCTCTTAATGTCTTCGGCGCGCATTGCCATTGGTTTATCCCTTCATCAAATTGGGGAGCCAATCCTCATGCCCCCGACGCAGTTCAGTTAATGCAATAGCATCATCCGCGCCTAATTTCAATTCTTTCGCGGCGACGCTCATGGCAATTTTTTGGAACGGCACTTCTAAATCCGTCAGCATGGCTTCAAACACCGGCGCATCCGCCACTGCCACCACATAGCGGGCTTGGTCTTCACCAAAAGCCCAATCATGCGTCAGCCGATGCGCCGGCAGGGTCAGCTGCGCCCCCATATTCCCCGCCAGCAACATTTCCGCCAAAGCCACCAAAATCCCGCCATCGCCAACATCATGCGCGGCAGAAATCAACCCCTTATCATTGAGCGCGCGTATGGCATCGGCGTGGCGTTTTTCTGCCGTTAAATCTACCGGGGGCGGGGCGGCGGTATCAGTATTTTCGGCGATGATATGCGCATAGACGCTATTGGAAAGCCAGCCCGTGCCTAGCCCTTCATTGCCGATGACATAGATGCTTTCTTCAGGTGCGGTGATGGCTTGGCGCCGCGCGCGCATGATATCATCAATCACCCCAATCATCCCAATCACCGGGGCGGGGGCAATCGCCATGCCGTCGGTTTCATTATAGAGCGACACATTCCCCGAAACTATCGGCACATGTAATGCCTCTGCCGCCGCGCCCATGCCCTTAATCGCCCCGACGATCTGCCCCATAATTTCGGGTTTTTCAGGATTGCCGAAATTGAGATTGTTCGTGGTGGCGAGTGGCAGCGCGCCGGTGGCGGTGATGTTGCGATAGGCTTCTGCCACCGCTTGCATCGCGCCAAGCTCCGCATCCGCCAGCACATAGCGTTGGGTGCAATCGGTGGTCATCGCCAAACCTTTTTGCGTATTATGCACGCGAATCATCCCGGCATCGCCCCCGCAATCAATGGCGGTATCCCCCATGACATGGCGGTCATATTGTTCATAAATCCAACGGCGACTCGCTAGGAAATGGCTAGATAGCATTGTTTTGAGCGCAACACTCAAAGGCATATCACGGATGAGCGCGTCATTGGGCGTCGGGGTAGGGGGGGTGATGGCTTCCCATGGGCGGTCATATTCGGGGGCGTCCTCAACCAAAGGCGCTAGGGGCAGGTTCGCCACCACATCGCCTTGGAATCTCAGCACCAAATTTCCGGTATCCGTGACCGTGCCGATAGGCGCGAAATCCACGTCCCATTTGTCAAAAATTTCCTGTGCCGTTTCCATAGTTTCGGGTTTTAATACCACCAACATGCGCTCCTGCGATTCCGACAGCATGATTTCATAAGGCGACATATCCGCCTCACGCATCGGCACGGCGCTGAGGTCAAGTTCCATGCCTAGCCCCCCCTTGCTCGCCATCTCCACCGCCGATGAGGTCAAGCCCGCCGCCCCCATATCTTGAATGGCCAGCACCGCATCCGCCGCCATCAACTCAAGGCTTGCTTCCATCAGTAATTTCCCCGCTAGCGGGTCGCCGACTTGCACCGTGGGGCGTTTGGATTGGTCGTCTTCGCTGAATTCTGCCGAAGCCATGGTCGCCCCATGGATGCCATCGCGCCCGGTTTTTGCGCCGATGTAAATCACCGGGTTGCCGACGCCTGATGCGGCGGAAAGGAAAATGCGGTCGCGCTGTGCTAATCCTACCGCCATGGCATTGACTAAAATGTTTTGGTTATAGCTGGCATCAAAATGCGTCTCACCGCCTAGGGTCGGGATGCCGATGCAGTTGCCATAACCGCCTATGCCGGCGGCAACACCGCTAAGCAGATGGCGGGTGAGGGGGTGGTCGGGCGCACCAAAACGCAACGCATTCAACAACGCCACCGGACGCGCCCCCATGGTAAAAACATCCCGCAAAATCCCGCCAACACCAGTCGCCGCGCCTTGATAGGGTTCAATGAAGGACGGATGGTTATGGCTTTCAATTTTGAAAACCGCCGCCAAGCCATCGCCAATATCCACGACGCCCGCATTTTCGCCGGGCCCATGCACCACCTGCGCGCCGGTGGTGGGGAGCGTTTTCAACCACCGCCGCGATGATTTATACGAGCAATGTTCGGACCACATCGCCGAGAAAATCCCCAATTCGGTGAGGTTAGGCGCGCGTCCTAGACGTTCACAAATCCGCGCGAATTCATCGGCATTAAGCCCCATTTGTGTGGCGTGTTCTTGGGTGGTGGTGTTGGCGTTCATGGTGCAACCGCCTCAATCAAATTTTTGAGCAATTGCCGTCCGTCCTGCCCGCCGCCACCATGTATCGGGTCAAGGTTGCGTTCAGGATGCGGCATCATCCCCAGCACCCGCCCATTTTCCGAAACTATCCCGGCAATATCCTCAATCGCACCATTGGGGTTGGCATCAATATGTTTATCCCCCCCTATCCCCGCCGTATAGGTAAAAGCAATCTGCCCCTTATCTTGGAGGCGCGCGAGCGTTTCTTCATCGGCATAATAATTGCCCTCATTATGCGCCACCGGCATGCGGAAACTTTGCCCGTCCTTGAAGGCAGAAAGCAAGCCGTCATCGGCGTGATGCGCCTTAATCACCACATCACGGCAGACATATTTAAGCCCCACATTACGCATCAACGCACCGGGCAGGAGTTCGGATTCGGTCAGGATCTGAAAGCCATTACAAATCCCCAACACATACCCGCCACGCCAAACATGGTCTTGGATTTCATCCATAATCGGTGCGCGCGCGGCAATCGCCCCGCCGCGCAGATAATCGCCAAAAGAAAACCCCCCGGGCAGAATGATGAGATCGTGCCGTGCGATATCGGTGTCTTTATACCAGATTGCGCTAGGTTTAGTGCCGGTGATACTAGCCACGCCGGTGATAATATCACGGTCGCAATTTGAACCCGGGAAACGAATGACGGCGATGCTAGGCACTATTTTCCTCGCCGTCTTCAATGGTTATATCGTAGGTTTCAATGATGGTATTGACCAACAATACCTCGCACATTTTCGCGGCTTTTTGCATGGCGCGCGCTGTGTCGCTTTCGTCTAGGGTTAGGCGGATTAGGCGCCCGGTCATCACCGCCCCCACCTCACTATAGCCGAGATTATGCAGCGATGCGGCGATGGCTTTGCCCTCGGGGTCAAGCACGTCTTCTTTGAATTGGATGGTGATTAACACATTAATCATAATGTTTCTCCGTTATGGTTAAGCCGAGGCGGGTAGCGATGTCTTGATAGGCTTCCACCAGATTGCCGAGATCTTGACGAAAGCGGTCTTTGTCTTTGCTGTCGCCGGTGGCTTTATCCCAGAGACGGCAATTATCGGGGCTAATCTCATCGGCGAGGATGAGGGGTGGATCATCAGGCAGAGGATGGTTAGCGCGCCCGAATTCCAGCTTAAAATCCACCAGCGTGATATTGATGTCATGAAATATATTGCGCAAAAAATGGTTAATGGCAAGGGCGGTGAGGCGCATAAAGGTAATTTCTTCACGGCTGGCAAGGGCAAATTCAACAATATGGTCTTCGGTGATGATGGGGTCATTGAGCGCATCTTCCTTCAAATAATACTCCACCATCGGCGTTTTGAGAGGCGTGCCAGATTTGATAGGAATATGCGCCCCCCCTAGCCGTGCCACCATAGAACCGGTAGCGATATTCCGCACCACCACCTCCACCGGAATGATGGTGCATTTGCGGATAAGCTGTTCACGGGGGGAAATCTGACGGATGAGATGGTGTTTAATGCCCGCATCCGCTAGTAGCGTCATGATATGGCACGAAATGGCGTTGTTCAACACGCCCTTGCCGTGCAGCACCGCGTGTTTTTGCGCGTTATAGGCGGTGGCGTCATCTTTGAAATACTGAATCAGCGTGTCGTCCGTGGTGCCAGCAAAAATGACTTTCGCTTTACCTTCATAGAGTTTTTTGCGTTTTGCTGTCATGATTCCTTGCCAAAGACACGAGCAAAAATCGCATCAACATTTTTGAAATGATGTTTTGGGTCAAATAATGCGGTGAGTTCGGCTTGCGTGATATGCGCCATCACCTCTTTATCGGCGGTGAGGGCATCAAGGAAACTACCGCCATCGCGCCAGATTTTCATAGCGTTGCGTTGCACCAACAGATAGGCATCCTCCCGCGACACCCCCGCTTGCGTCAGGGCGAGTAGAACTTGTTGCGAATGCACCAACCCGCCCAACTGATTGAGATTCGCTTGCATGGCTTCGGGATAAATCTGCAAATTTTCCACCACCCCCGCCAAACGATGCAGGGCAAAATCCAACGCAATGGTGGCATCGGGGGCAAGCACACGTTCCACCGAAGAATGCGAAATATCGCGCTCATGCCAGAGGGCGATGTTTTCAAGGGCAGGCACAACCGCCCCCCGCACCAACCGCGCTAAACCGGTTAGATTCTCGGTCAAAATCGGATTGCGTTTATGGGGCATAGCGGAAGACCCTTTCTGCCCCGCCCCAAAAGATTCCTCGGCTTCACGCAATTCGGTGCGTTGCAGGTGGCGGATTTCTGTCGCTAGATTTTCAATAGACCCGGCAATCACCCCCATCGTGGCAAAAAACATAGCGTGGCGGTCGCGGGGGATGATTTGTGTAGAATGCGGTTCAGCCCGCAACCCCATTTTTTCAGCAACATAATTTTCCACAAAAGGATCAATATGCGCGAATGTCCCCACCGCGCCCGAAATTTTACAGGTAGCAATCTCCGCCCGCGCCAATTTCATACGCGCCAGCCCCCGCGCAAAGCCCGCATAATGCCCCGCCAGTTTCAGCCCAAATGTTGTCGGTTCCGCATGAATCCCATGACTGCGCCCGATAGTAGGGGTATGGCAATGCGCCATAGCTTGGGTTTTGAGCGCATCCATCACCCGCCCGATGCCATCGGCAAGCAAATCACTAGCACGGCTCAACTGCACGGCAAGGCAGGTATCCAGCACATCCGATGAGGTCATGCCCTGATGCACCCAACGCGCTGGCTCGCCAATATGCTCCGCCAGATTGGTCAAAAACGCGATAACATCATGGCGGGTCTCTGCCTCAATTTCATGGATGCGCGCCACCTCAAACCGCCCTTTGTCCCAGATGGCTTTGGCGTCCGATTTAGGGATATTGCCTAGCTCGGCTTGGGCGTCGGCGGCATGGGCTTCAATGTCAAACCAAATCTGAAAGCGCGTTTGGTCATCCCATATTGCCGTCATTTCGGGGCGTGAGTAGCGGGAAATCATCAATCTATCCTGAATTCATTTGCCTATATAGCACATTACCGCCCATTACAAAAGCCCAGCATTTTTGAAACTGAAATGTCCTGCACCGCTAATAATCAAATGGTCGTGCAATTTCGCGTCAACCGCCCGCATCGCCTGATTGATTGCCTTGGTCATGGCAATATCCTGCGCGGAAGGCTGATGGTCGCCGGAAGGATGGTTATGCACCAAAATCACAGCCACCGCATGATAGCGCAAAGCATGGCGCACCACCTCACGCGGAAAAACCGCAACGCGGTCAATCGTCCCTGTGGCTAGTTCTTCGGCGGCGATGACGCGGTTATGGGGATTGACGAAAATAGCCAAAAAATATTCTTTATCGGCAAAACCGATGCGGGTGCGACAATAATCAATGATGTCTGTCCATGAGGCGAGCACGCTGGCATTGATGATTTTTTCCTCTGCCAGATGCCGTGCGATGGCTTGGGTGATGCGGAATAGGGTGATGCTGTGGTCGCTGATGAGTTCGTGGCGTTTCAACGCATCCGCATCGGCATCAAGCACATGATTGATGGTTTTGTATGTTTTCAATAATTCCTTGGCGGCGGCTTTGGTATCACGGCGGGGGACGCTATAAAACAACAGGGCTTCCAGCAATTCATATTCCGCCAAACTTTCCGCGCCATTTTTATCAATACGCTCTTTGAGCCGTTGGCGATGTCCGCTATATGGGGCTGAGGTTGGTTTTTTGGGCGCGGTCATATCTTGGCTCTAAAGGTAAGGCGGTTGCGTGAAACCTTGGGGGGAGGTGGTAAAAATCTCATGCCCTTTGGCGGTCACACCGATGCTATGTTCAAATTGCGCCGATAGCCCGCGGTCGCGTGTCACCGCCGTCCAGCCATCTGCGAGAATTTTCACCTGCCAAGTGCCGGCGTTAATCATCGGCTCAATGGTAAAAATCATGCCTTCTTCCAACAAAACGCCGGCGCCGGCCTCGCCGTAATGTAGCACCGTGGGGGCGGTGTGGAATTCCTGCCCGATGCCATGCCCGGTAAAATCGCGCACCACCGAAAACCGCGCCGCTTCGGCATAAGTCTGAATCGCGTGGCCTATATCGCCAAGCGTCGCCCCGGGTCTTACCACATCAATCCCCCGCATCATGGCTTGATAGGTGGCATCGGTGAGACGCCTCGCCTTAACGCTAGGCTCCCCCACCCAATACATGCGCGATGTATCCCCATACCAGCCGTCAAGAATCACCGTCACATCAATGTTGAGAATATCCCCATCCATCAAGCGCTTTTCCGCCGGAATGCCATGACAGACGACATGATTGACCGAAATACAGGTGGCTTTCGGGAAACCCTTATACCCCAAAGGCGCCGGGATGCCCCCGTGTTCAGTAATAAACTGATGGCACAAATCATTGAGCGCCAGCGTGGTCATGCCCGCCTCAACAAAGGGCGTGATATAATCCAACACCGCCGCCGCCAACTGCCCAGCCTTACGCATTTTCATAAAATCAAGCGCGCTATGTCGAGGGATAGAAGGTGCTAATATCATGCGGGAATCACCATAGTTATTTCTCGGTCCAATGTTAATGCGCTTTGGCTAATAAAGCAACGCCAAGCCATGATTTCTACGCCATGTGCGTGGGCTTGGCGCAAAGTTTGGGCGTAGATGGGGTCAATATCCTCGGCGATGACCATGCTATCGCTATCGCCCCGCTGCACCACGAACAGCAATCCGGCACGATAACCGGCGCTTTTTGCTGCCATTAATTCATTGAGATGCTTGGTGCCGCGTGCGGTGACGGCATCGGGGAACGCCACCGCCCCCATATCTTGCGGACGCCGCAGATGCACGTTTTTGATCTCCAACAGCATCGGCGGGGACGCATCATCGGCATCATCCAGCAAAAAATCAAAGCGCACGCCTTGTTTCCATTTATATTCGTAGCGGATGCTTTGATAGGTTTTGAGTTGCGGAATCAGCCGCGATTCTAACGCCTCCCCAGCGATGCGGTTAGGGCGGTTGGTATTGATGCCCACCAAAACGCCATCGGCTTCCACCAATTCTAGGGTGAGGGGCAATTTGCGTTTCGGGTTATCCGCGCGCGAACACCACACCCGCATCCCGGCATCTTTCAGCCCGGTCATAGCCCCGGGATTAGGGCAATGCACCACCTCCACATCCCCGCCGAAATCCACATCCGCCAGAAACCGCTTATAGCGTTTGATAAGCCTGCCCGATAAAAGTGGCGGTAATTGCATCGCAAGCGCATCCCTGATAACAATAAAAGGGCAATTTATAGCGAATGGAGACATGATGCAACCGCGCGCGAGTTTGTTAATCATCGGCGATGAAATTTTATCAGGACGCACGCCCGATAAGAACCTCAATCATCTAGCACGATTTTTGGGGGCGCGCGGCATTGCGCTCAGCGAATCGCGCATCGTCGGCGACCGCCACCAAGCGATTATCACCGCCACGCGCGCATTGATGGCGCAATATGATTTGGTTTTCACCTGTGGCGGCATTGGACCCACGCATGACGATATTACCACCGAGGCCCTAGCCGAAGCATTAAAAGTCGCGGTCATCCGCCACCCCGAAGCCGATAAAATCTTGCGCGATTATTATGCCGAGAAGAATCTAGATTACAATGATGCGCGCCAGAAAATGGCGGATGTGCCGAAAGGTGCAGGGTTAATCGCCAATCCGATTTCCTGCGCGCCCGGCTATCGCATCGGCAATCTATACGCCCTCGCCGGTGTGCCAGCAATTTTCGCGGCGATGCTTGAAACATTAGCGCCAAATCTGCCCCAAGGCGCGCGCACGCACCAAATATCCATCCACACCACCATCGGCGAAGGCACATTGGCTAGCGGGTTGCGCACCATTGAACAAAACCATCCCAGCACCAGCATCGGCAGCTACCCGCATTTCTCCGCGCCCCCCGATACTCATGGCTCGGGGGTAGCCGTAGTCGTATCGGGGCTAGATGCCGATGCCGTATCCGCCACCGCCGATGCTGTGGAGGCTTTGATTACAGAATTAGGCGGGGTAGCAAAACGCTAATCTTTAGGCGGAGGCGGGGGCGGGCGTGGGCGTGGGCGGGGGCGTGGGCGTCTGACTTGCGGTAAGTCGCGGCGTGATGCGGGCGGGGGTTTTGCCCGTTTAGGGCGATAACGTCCCACGAATTCATTGCGGATTTGATGGCGGTTGATAATTTTTAAGCGGCGGTCAGGCGCGCTTGCTTTGGCAGGGAAAATAGCGTGGTCGCGGTTTTTGAAAAATGGCGTCAGCACCAACCCCGCGGCGAATCCGCCAATATGCGCGAAATAAGCAACACCGCTATTGCCACTAAGCGAAGCCGGGGCAGCTATAAATTGCAAAAGCAACCACCCCGCCAAAACCGCAACGGCGGGCAGGGATATGAAACGCACGAAGATCAATATCACCACCAAAACCCGCACTTGCGCGCGCGGATAGAGCATCAAATACGCCCCCAACACCCCGGCTATCGCCCCGGAAGCCCCCACCAGAGGCGTGACCGAATCAGGGTCAATCGCAGTATGCGCCAACACCGCCACCGCCCCGCAGATGATATAGAAAATGGTAAATTTCACCGCCCCCATCGCGTCCTCAACATTATCGCCAAAAATCCACAGATAGAGCATATTGCCCCCAAGATGCAAAAATCCCCCATGCAGAAACACCGAAGTAATCAGCGTCGCCCAATCGGGCAGTTCCGCAAAGGCAGGAGGACGCAATACCGCCCCGGTGATGAGCGCAGGGATAGCCCCGTAAGAAAACAAAAACCGCCTTTCGCTTTCCGCATCTAGCCCCAGATGAAACAAAAACACCGCCACACAGAGCGCCATGAGGCTCCATGTAATCACCGGCACACGCCCCGTGGGGTTATCATCAAAAAGCGGTATAAAAAACATGGGACTGATCCTATCTCATCGGTGCTTGGTGCTTGACAGCGGGGCGTGAAACTCACTAGAACATAACGCAAAAGGGGGCATGGTGAAATTGGTAAACACAACAGACTTAAAATCTGTCGCCTGAATAAGGCTTCTCGGTTCAAGTCCGAGTGTCCCCACCACTTAAATTTTCCAACAATTCCACAAAAAGCGCCGCCCCCAAACGTTGATTCTCTTGCCAGTCCGTGGCAGCATCGCCATCGGCTTGGTCGGAGATATATTTGAACGCCCGAAAATCACAAGCGAAATGCCGTGCAGTTTTCGCCAATGCGTAGGCTTCCATATCCACCAAATCTGTGGGCAATTCGGGCGGGCTAGTGACGAAATGGTCGCCACTCGCACAAATGACGCCTTGATAGCCAAAACTGAGCACAATACCGCCTTCCTCAAAAGGCGTCTGCCCCAGCGCGAAACCGAGGGCGCGCACATCCATATCATGTTGCAGAAACTGCCCCACCTCAACGAGTCCGCTGAGGGTCGGATTCAAACTTCCAGCACTGCCATAATTAAGCACTATATCAGGTTGAAATTGCAATATATTTTTGGTTGCTTCAAGTGTCGCATTAACCTTACCAACCCCGCAATAAATCACCCGCCATTCGGGTAAGTGTTGGCGCGGTAATTCGCTTTCAAGGGCGACAATAATTAGGGTATTTTCCGGGGTAATTGGGGGGCTAATTTTACTCATAACATGGCTCCATTTTCTAGTTCGCTAAAACGTTTCAGATAGGCGGTTTTTGCCTCATCGGGGGGCATCGGATTGATGCGAATCTCCGGCGGGGTTTTCGGGTTGGCGATATAGCGTTTTGCCTCCTGTTGTGAAAAGCCGGCGAGCTGAATCGATTCAAGATAGGCGGCGGTTTTATCGGCGCGGTGGATGGCTTTTTGCACCCATTGGGGCAAATCCCCGGGCAAGCCAAAGCGCACATGTATCGCATCGCACAGCCGCGCGTCAATATCGGTGTAATCCACGCCGAGAAAATTTTTAAACGGCGTAATCATATCGCCGATGACATATTCGGGCGCATCGTGGAGCAGAGACGCTTTCTGCCACCGCTTGCCGATGCCTTGATTCTGTGCGCGCAAGATGCGTTCCACCAATAGCGAATGTTCTGCCACCGAATACGCCCAGACGCCATTCGTCTGCCCATTCCACCGCGCCAGCCGTGATAAACCATGCGCGATATCTTCAATTTCAATATCCACCGGCGTCGGGTTGAGCAAGTTCAACCGCCTGCCACTCAGCATCCTTTGCCAAGCGCGCGTTGATGTTTTCATAAAAAAGCCCCCTAAAAACCCATAAAAGCAATCCAAATTTAAAATCCGTGCTTATCATAGCGCAAAAATACCGCTATAATCTAGTATGGATTATTATCAAACCACCAACAGATACCGCAAACGCGAGGCAATATCACGCCTGCGCTTCATCATTTCTGTTGCAGCAGTCGTGTTATCGTTTTGGTTCGGTTGGTTTTTGGGGCATCAACAGCAATGGTCGGTGTTTTTCCCGTCCAATGAGCGTCTATCCAAATTGACCCAAGACAATAACCGCCTAGAACAGACCCTCGCCGTGTTGAGCCAGCAACTCAATAGCGAACGCCAGAAACGCATCACCGCCGAGGCGTTAATTGATAATGAGGATAAAGATGTCATTGCCTTGCGGAAATTGGTGTCGGGCTATCTCGCCAAAGATATTCCGCCTGAGCGCATCACCCAACTTCTCAATTCCCTAGGCGCGCCGAGCAAATGCCGCAAATTGCAAGGGCGCGATGTTGAGGTAGTGACCCCGCATCTAGCCATCGGCGATAGCGACCGCAAATTCCTATCCGATTCGCTAACGCTGTTTATTGAAGGCACATCGCGCGTTGATACAGACCGCCAAAACCCATGGTTTGACCCGAGCCAACCGGTAAGGGTGCGCGCCGCATTCCTTGGCGGTGAGAAAAATGCCGAAGGCGTGTTGCCCCTAACCATGACAATAGCCATGGAAGATTGGATGATTCGCATCCGCCTAACCGCCACCGAACTCAAAGGCTATGCCAATGTCACTATCAGCAAATGTTTGATTGAGTAAATTATTCTTGCGGACGCGGCGATTCAAACACCGCATCAATGCTGGCATAATCCTTATAGCCAAGGCGCGCGATGGGTTGATAGCGGGTGACATCAACTTTGCCCTCATCGGTAATCAGTGCTTTTTCGATGCCAATCCCTAATACTTCCCCAATGACGAGGCGATTGGCGTTTCCGTTGGGGCTTGCGGGCAGGTCAAGCACTTTCCATAACCGACATTCCAAATAACACGGGGCTTCGGCAACGTGCGGGGCGGCAACTAATTTAGATGGCTTGGGGGTGAGATTCGCTTCGGCAAATTCCGACACAGCACGGGGCAATGCCGCCGAGGACGCATTCATGGCTTCAAATAATTGCTTGGAGACGATATTGACGACAAAATCGCCGGTTTCCTCTATGTTTTTGAGCGAATCCTTATCGCCCTCCGTCCCCGCTGATGAAGAAAACGCCAACATAGGCGGGGATTCGGAAATGGCGTTAAAAAAACTATACGGCGCGAGGTTATGCACCCCATCCGCCCCGATGCTAGAAATCCAACCGATAGGGCGGGGGGAGATGATGGCTTTCAGGGGGTTAAACGCCAAGCCAACCTCTTTATGCGCGCCAACCGGGAAGAACATTATATATCACTTTCGGGGGCGTTTTGGCGGTTTTGCGGGCGCCCGATGCCTTCAAGGGGGGTGCATTCCCCGCTAAAATAGTGCTGAATCAGCGATTCTTTGCACTTCACCCATTCGCGCTCCACCCCACAACGCGACAGCGACAGCACCAAAAACAGGGTAATCAACCCGTAAATCAATAGTGAAAATCTGCTCATGCGAACCTCTTACCATATTTTGATGCGCGAAGGTAGGGCTTCTTCATCAATATCATCTTCGGAAACAACTTTCCCTGCCACCGATTGCCCGGCTTTGTGCGTGCTATCGGCGTCGCCGGTGATGAGGGGGTGCCACGGGGGCAGGTCTTTGCCTTCATAGATGAGGCGATAAGCACAAGTTTCGGGCATCCATGGCAGTTGTTCCAGCGTTTCAGGGGTGAGGCGGATACAATCAGGCACACGGATTTTGCGGTTTTCATAATCTTTGCACCGACAATGCGCCCCATCCAACAAAGTGCAAGCAACATCGGTATAATGCACACACCCCGTATCCTCATCCTCTAATTTGAGCACACAACATTTCCCGCACCCATCGCAAAGGCTCTCCCATTCGCTATGGTTGAGGGCGGTGAGGGGTTTCGTTTTCCAAAAAGCGGATTCTGTCATGAGCATGAGGGGTCATAAGGGTGGAATTTACTTGCCATTGTCACTATATTAGTAGGATAGTAGCAGAATACAGATAGGAAATGCTATGGCAAATGCGGCAGATACGCAAAAAATACTCGTTTTGACCGGGGCTAGTCGCGGCATAGGGCATGCCACGGTCAAACGATTTTCCGAAGAAGGCTGGCGGGTGATCACCTGTTCGCGCCAACCTTTCCCCAAAAACTGCCCATGGCCGGCCGGGGAAGAAGACCACCTACAAATTGATTTAAGCGACCCGACCAGCATTGAAACAGGCATCGGCGAATTGCGACAACGCCTAGACGGCAAACCCCTGCATGCCTTGGTGAATAATGCCGGAATCTCGCCGAAACGTGACGGCGGACGCATGGATAGCACCGCCACCCCCATCAACATCTGGCACGAGGTATTTCAAGTCAATTTCTTCGCCCCGATTATGTTAGCAAGGGGGTTAGCGGATGCGCTCAAAGACGGGCAGGGGACGATTGTCAATGTGACCTCCATCGCCGGGAGCCGAGTGCATAATTTCGCTGGCACGGCTTACGCCACATCCAAGGCAGCATTGAGCGCACTAACGCGCGAGATGGCGAATGATTTTGGTTCCATGGGCGTGCGTGTCAATGCCATTGCGCCCGGGGAGATTAAAACCGACATCCTGTCGCCAAGTGCCGAAGCGGTTGCAGTGCCTGACATTCCGATGGGGCGGTTAGGCACCACCGAAGAGGTTGCTGACAGCATTTACTTTTTATGCTCTGATGAGGCAGGATATGTCAATGGAGCCGAGTTACACATCAACGGCGGTCAGCACGTCTGACCCAACAAACTAAGGAGGCGACACCATGAGCGACCAATTTAACCCCAATTCTCAAGAGGCAAAAGATATTGCCTATCATTTCCACCCCTACACCAACCCCACGGCACTGGCTAAAGAAGGGCCGATGATTATCCATAAAGGCAAAGGCGTTTTTGTCTATGATGGTGATGGCAAGGATTATATTGAAGGGCTGGCAGGGTTATGGTGTGCGTCATTTGGTTTTAGCGAGGCGGAATTGGTTAAAGCCGCCACGAAGCAAATGCAAGAACTACCCTATTATCATAGTTTCAGTGCGAAAACCCACAACCCCGCTATCAATCTAGCGGAAAAATTGGTGAAGTTAGCCCCTGATGGTTTAGATAAAGTGTTCTTCTGCAATTCAGGCTCCGAAGCCAACGACACCGCCATAAAAATGGTCTGGTATTACCAAGCCGCCATCGGCAAACCCGAAAAGCATAAAATCATCAGCCGCAAGCGGGGCTATCACGGCGTCACGCTAGCGGCGGCGAGCCTGACGGCATTGGATTACGTGCAGAAAGGTTTTGGCTTACCGCTAGAATTCGCCAAACACACATCATCCCCGCATTATTTCCTAGACGCTAAGGACGGCGAGAGCGAGGCGGATTTTGTCGCCCGCTGTATGCAGGAATTGGAAGAACTAATCGCTGAGGAGGGCGCGGATACCATAGGCGCATTCATCGCCGAGCCAGTCATGGGGGCAGGCGGGGCGATTGTGCATCCGAAAGGCTATTTTGAAGCCCTGCAACCGATTTTGAAAAAACACGATATTTTGTTTATAGCCGATGAGGTGATTTGCGGATTCGGACGCACCGGCAATATGTGGGGTTCGGATACATATAATCTCAAACCCGATATTCTGACCTGCGCGAAAGCATTATCATCGGCGTATCTGCCAATTTCTGCGGTGCTAGTGAGCCAAGCCGTAGCCGATGGCATGAGCGCGCAAGCCGACAAATTGGGACAGTTCGGACACGGCTACACCTACACAGGACACCCGGTGCCAGCGGCGGTGGCGTTGCGGACATTGGAGCTCATGGAAGAACGCGATGTGCTAAAACATATCCAAAGCGTCGCCCCGCTATTCCAAACCCGCATCCAAGCCTTAAAAAAATATGATTCGGTAGGCGATGCAAGAGGCGTGGGACTAATCGGCGGTATAGAATTCGTAGCAAAACCCAACACCCGCATAAAACCCAACCCCGCCCACAAGGTCGGGCTAAAAGTAATGAAAATGCTACAAGACGCCGGCGTAATCATCCGCGCCCTACCCCTAGACGGCATAGCCTTCTGCCCGCCACTCATCATCAGTAGCGATGAAATCAACATCATGTTCGACCGCATAGAGAGCGCCATGCCAGCAGTGGATGAACTGGTTAAGAATTTGGACTAAATAATAAAGAAGGGAAAGGAGTAAGCCCATGCAATTCACCATTTCGGGTAAGAATATGGACACCGGGGCGGCGTTCCAAGAACACGCGCAGGCGCAGTTAGAGGCGGCGATTTCAAAATATTTTCCGCGTGCGGTTGCGGCGACGGTGACTTTGGAAAAGGACACGTTAGGTTTTGCTGTGCGGGTGCATGTCAATCTGACCACCGGCATGGATATGGAAGCCAACGGCAAGGGCGGTGATGCCCATCTAGCCCTTGATGAAGCGGCGGAACATATAGAAAAACGCCTGCGTCGGTACAAAAGACGCTTGCGGAGCCACCGCCCTGACCACCACGAACAAGGGCAGATTGAAGCGATTATGACGGTGCTTAACGCCCCTGCGGATGTTGATGATGACGCCCCCGACAGCGATGATTTAACTAAGGGCGAAGAAGACGGCGCGCCGGCGATTCTGGCGGAAATGGATTACCCCATCAATACTATGTCGCTTGAAGAAGCCATTATGCGCTTTGACCTATCGGGGCAGCCGGCATTGATGTTCCGCAACCAATCGCATCAAGGGTTAAATATGATCTATCGCCGTAATGATGGCAGTATCGGCTGGGTAGATCCGCGCGGGAATCGTTAATTAAAATGGGCGGTTGATGTATTCAATATGCCAATTTCCGACATGGTCGGGGGCATCCCTATAATTCAATTTGCTGATGGATAGGTTTTCAAGATGAAACGCCACCGCTTGCGTGCTTGGCAGGTTGAGGGCGATGCCTAAACAGGCTCTAATCACCATGGCGTGGGTGATGAGGATATGGTCGTGGGGCGTGGCGATGAGTTCATCTATGACGGGTTTAATGCGGGCGGTGAGTGCGCCAAAATTTTCACCATCGGGCGGGGTGATGTCGGGGTGGAGGCTCTGCCAACTATGTTTCGGTTTATCGTCAAGATGCTGTTTTTCTATATCAGCAATTTTTTTTCCGTGCCATTGCCCAAATGATTGTTCCACAAGGCGTTCATCATATTTGACGCTAGCAAATTGCGCGCCATGTTTTTGCAGATTTTTTGCCGTATCAACACAACGTTCTAAGGGCGAGATGATGCAGTGTAAATCTTGGGGCAGGGCATCGGCTAGGGCTTTGTAATTATGACTCGCCCCCGCATCTAATGGCGGATTTTCTGGGGGAATTTTTGTGTGGTCATGATGCGTTGTTGTCGCATGACGCAATAAAATTAGACGGCGGGAATCGTGGTCACTCATGCCAACACCATAACCATCAAAATCGCGGTTTGGCTCAACATTTGCGTAGCCCCCAGCCCATCGCCATTGACCCCGCCGATATGCGCTTTGAGAAACACCCCTAGCCCCCATGTAAGCGCCAGCGCCACCACCGCCGCGATTAGCACCACCAGCGTCCCGCTTAACAACACCGCCGCCGCCACGCCAATCCCCACGCCAGCCAGCATGGTATTTTGGCTCGGGCGTCCTAGACTATGCGCTAGCCCTATGTCATCGGGCGTGGCGTGGCGCCATGCTTGCACCCCCATCATCGCCCGCCCAAGACTCGCCGCACTCAGCCACGCACCAATAAGCGTCGTCAATCCCGCCGCCGCCAGCCCTGCCAGACAGCCTAGCTGAATCCCCAAAACCAACACCAGCGCAATAACGCCAAAAGACCCGATACGGCTATCGCGCATAATTTCGCGGCGGTGTTTCGGGTTCTGCCCGCCTAGACTATCGGCAATATCCGCCAGTCCGTCCTCATGCAACCCGCCCGTAATCAACGCCGCCCCCGCCAGCAGAATCGCCGCCAACACGAGGGGCGGTAAATCGGTGAAATATAGAATCAACATCGGCAGAGAGGCTAACCCCGCCACCGCGATACCAATCAAAGGAAACGCCCAATAACAGGTGGCATTTGGCGGCGCATCATCGCTTGGACTGATAGGCAAGCGCGTTAGAATCCGCGCGGCATCTTGCATATCGCGTTGGCACCGCCCCAAAATTCCTGACCAATCTTTCATAGTTTTTAATCCCAAATTATCCATCATCTACTCCCGCTTCTGCGAATGTTGCCATGCCATTATGCGTTGCCAGCGCGGCTTTGACAATGGAAAAAGCGACCGCCGCCCCGCTACCCTCACCGAGACGCATATCAAGGTCAAGCAATGCGCGCATTTTCACCGCCTCAAGAATGCGCCGATGCCCGGGTTCTTTGGAATAATGGCTAATTTGGCAATGGTCAAAAATGGCGGGATTGCTCTGCCACAACGGCAAGATGGCGGCGGTGGAAATATAACCATCAAGCAACACCGGAATCCGCCGCACCCGCGCCGCAAGCACCATGCCAGCAATCGCGGCAACCTCGCGCCCGCCATATTCGGCTAACATTTCCACCGCATCTAGTGCCTTGCCGTCATTGCGTTTGATGGCGGCGGCAATGGTGGCGGCTTTGTGTTCAATCCCTGCATCATCCAACCCGGTGCCAGCCCCCGCCCAATCATGCGCCGCGCCCCCCAGCACCGCCAATGCCAGCGCGGCGGCGGCGGTGGTGTTGCCTATACCCATCTCGCCGGGAATCAATAAATCGGCATCGGCAGGAATGGCATCCGCCCCGCTTTGCATGGCGGAAATCACCTCATCAAGGCGCATTGCCGGGGCGGTGGTGAAATCTTGGGTCGGGCGGTCTAATTCTAACGCGCGCACATCCAATGCAATCCCCGCCAAAGCACATAACTGATTGATAGCAGCCCCGCCATGTTGGAAATTCGCCACCATCTGCGCCGTAACTGCGCTAGGGAAGGCGGAGACACCGCGCCCTGCCACTCCATGATTGCCGGCAAAGATAATACAATGCGGGGCGGTGATGGCGGGTTTTTCGCACCCTTGCCACCCCGCCAGCCATATTGCCAAATCTTCAAGACGCCCCAATGCGCCGGCGGGTTTGGTCAGTTGGGCTTGGCGCGCGCGGGCTTTATCTATGGCGTTTTGGTCGGGGGCGGGTAAATCTGCCAGTAATTTGGTGATTTGTGCGGGGTTTTGGTAGGTGATGTTCATGGTTTTCCTTTAATATGCGTGGCGATTCCGGCGGTAACATAGATGACTTCGTTGGCGGTGGCGGCGATTTGCTGATTGATAAGCCCCATCTCATCACGGAATCGCCGTGCTAATGCGTTGTCGGGGATAATGCCTCCGCTAACATCATCACTCACCAAAATGAGCGTGGCACGAATCGCCAACAACGCCTCCAATTCATCACGCCAATCTAACTCCCCCATCATCATATTACCTAGCCAAATGCCGACACTATCAAGCAAAATCACGGCATTTTCGTGCGGTTTAATGGCTTGGGCTAAATAAAGCGGTTCTTCAATGGTTTGGAATTGGGGGCTGCGGGCGGTTTTATGGCGTTCAATCCGCGCCAGCATCTCCGCATCATCATCAACCACCGCCGTAGCCAGATAAATAAGTGGCTTCTTACTGCGCTCGGCTTCCGCAAGGGCGCGTGTTTCTGCCAATGCGCTTTTGCCCGAACGCGCCCCGCCTAAAAAACAGATGATTGACATTTGCTTTCTCCTTATGATTTGGTGATAAAGAATTTTTACGAATATGCAAAGGGGCAATCCGATGCGCAGAAAAAATCCACAGAGCAAACCCAGCGTGGCGATAGAACAACTAGCATGGGAATTGCCATGCTATATTGACGCGCCCACCGAACCCCTAGACGCCGAAAACCTTGAACGCATCCACGCCACGTCCTTGCGCGTGTTGGAGGAAATCGGCGTGGAGTTCCTTAATGATGAGGCATTAGATTATTTCAAAAAAGCCGGGTGCAAGGTAAAGGGGCAGAATGTGCGGATAGATCGGGGCTTGGTCGCGGAAATCCTGCCCCGCGCGCCGTCTGAATTTGAAGTCATCCCCCGCAACGATAAAAGGCGCGTCACGCTTGGCGGTAAAAATTTCCTACATTCCTCGGTGGCATCGGCGCCTAATGTTAGCGATATTGAGGGCGGCAGGCGTGTCGGCTCGCGCCATGATTTTCAAAATTTCCTGCGCCTGACGCAATATTTTAACTGCCTGCATTTCGTGTCGGGCTATCCCGTAGAACCCCTAGATTTGCACCCATCCATCCGCCATTTGGACTGCCTTTACGATATGCTGACCCTGACCGATAAAACCGTGCATGGCTATTCGCTCGGCAGTGAACGCATTGAAGATTCCATGGAAATGGTGCGCCTAGCCGGCGGGTATAGTGAGGCGGAATTCACAGCAACCCCCCGCATGTTCACCAATATCAATTCCACCTCGCCTTTGAAACATGATTGGGCGATGCTTGATGGGGCGATGCGCTGTGCTAGGCGGGGGCAGGCGGTCATTATCACGCCTTTCACCCTATCGGGGGCGATGGCACCCGCCACCATAGCCGGCGCGTTGGTGCAACAGAATGCCGAATTTCTGGCGGGCTTGACGTTGTTGCAATTAGTCCGCCCCGAGACGCCGGTGGTCTATGGGGCTTTTACCAGCAATGTGGATTTGAAAAGCGGTGCGCCGGCCTTTGGCACCCCCGAATATACCCGCGCCATGCAGATTTCGGGGCAGTTGGCACGGCGTTATCATCTGCCGTGGCGGGGTTCGGTGGCATCGGCGGCGAACTGCCCCGACGGACAGGCGGTGTGGGAAAGCCTAGCCTCGCTCAATGCCGTATCTAGCGGGCATTGCAATATGATTTACCACAGCGCCGGTTGGCTAGAAGGCGGGCTGTGCGCGAGTTATGAGAAATTTATTATGGATTGTGAGATGCTGCAACAAATCATCTACCTCAACCGCCCCCTAGATTTGAGCGATGATGCGCTCGCTTTTGATGCCATCCAAGAAGTCGGGGCGGGGAGCCATTTTTTCGGGGCAGAACACACCATACGCCGATTCCGTGATGCGTTTTACGCACCTTTCCTGTCGGATTGGCGCAATTTTGAAACTTGGCACGAGGACGGGGCAAAACACGTCGCCACCCGCGCCAACGCCACCATGAAAGCCATCCTAAACGAATACCAACCGCCCCCCATAGACGCCGCTAACCACGAGGCATTAGCGGATTTTGTCGCAAGGCGCAAAGCCGAAGGCGGAGTCGCCACAGATTTCTAAAATCACGCCCCACCACGCACGCATTTGATATTCGGGCAAAACAAGGTATAATGATGAAACACGTGCAATTAAGGGCAACATTGGGGGCAACATGGCAGGAAAACCTGAAGATAAGAATCTTGACTATGAAAGCCCCGATGCGCGCCTTGGCGGTCTGACCGAGTTGTCCAATCTCTATGGGCTGACGCCAAAGGTGGAAGCTGCCATCATCGGGGCGATTGCCGAAGGGCATCGGGAACGGCTGATTTCCCTCATCGCCCCCCTGCACCCTGCCGACCAAGCCGATATGGTGGAACGGCTCAACCAAGCCCAACGCCACCGTTTCACGCTCATGATGCGCCAACATCTTAACGCACAGATGCTCACCTATCTGCCCGAGGATATTTTGGAAGAAGTCGTTTCGGTCTATGGGGTGGATGGGCTAGCCCAAGCCCTGCCCGAATTGGATAGTGATGATGCGGTGGATATTTTAGAAGACCTAGAAGACGAGGAACAAGCCGAAGTATTGGCGGCCATGCCCGTGGGCGAGCGTCTGATTGCCGAAGATGCCTTATCCTACCCCGAACATTGCGCCGGACGCATGATGCAACGCGAGGTGGTGGTATGCCCATCGCATTGGACGGTGGGGCAATCCATCGATTACCTGCGGGGGTTGAGCGATGATGAACTGCCCGATGATTTTTACGTCATCATCATCATAGACCCGGCACGGCGGGTCAAAGGACAAGTGCGCTTAGGCAGGCTGTTATCGTCAGGACGGCCGGTGCGCCTAGAAAACATTATGGAAACTGCCCCGCATCAGATTCCGGCGACCATGGACCAAGAAGAAGTCGCCTTGCTGTTCCAACGTTACGGCTTGGTGACGGCGAGTGTGGTGGATGCGCAAAATAAATTGGTCGGCGTCATCACCGTGGATGATATCGTTGATGTGATTCAAGAAGAAGCCGAGGAAGATTTAATGGCACTAGGCGGCGTCAGTGGCGCACATTTACGCGCCTCGCTCATCGCATCGGTGCAGTCGCGGTTTTTGTGGTTGTTCGTCAATTTAATGACGGCGATTCTGGCATCCGTGGTGATTGGATTCTTTGATAAAACGATTGAACGGCTGGTGGCTTTGGCGGTGCTGATGCCGATTGTTGCCTCCATGGGGGGCAATGCCGGCACGCAAACCGTGACCTTAGCCGTGCGCGCTTTGGCGATGCGTCAGTTGGGGGATGATATGGTCAATCGCTTCATTTTCCGCGAGGCGATGGTGGGGTTGGTCAATGGGTTCATTTTCGCACTAGTCACCGGATTGGTGGCGTTGCTGTGGTTTCAGAATCTGTATATCGCCATCGTCATGGGGTTGGCGATGATTGCCAATATGCTAGCGGCGGCGTTGAGTGGGGCAGGGATTCCGGTATTGCTGGCACGGCTAGGGGTTGATCCGGCGGTGTCGTCATCGGTGTTTATCACCACGGTTACTGATGTGATTGGCTTTTTGACGTTTCTTGGTTTGGCAACGCTGTTTTTGGTATAGGTTTATGACTTTGCATTTGAAAAAATTATCCGTGGGGTCGGAAAATATTGACGGCTTGAATGCGTGGCATGCGCAATTATTGGCACGTGAAGGGCGGGTGATGCACGTGACCCGCGCCTTTCCCCGCCGTGCCCAAGAGGTGCTAAATGGCGGGTCTATCTATTGGATTATTAAAGGCTGGATGTGCGCGCGCCAACCGATTTTGGATTTGGTTGAGGTGGCACGGGGCGATAATAAACCCGCTTGCGGGATCGTGTTGAAACCCGGGCTGATTCCTTTGGCGGAACGGAAAATGCGTCCGTTTCAAGGTTGGCGTTATCTGCCCGAGGCAGAAGCACCCCCGGACCTCGCCGAAGCTAGCCAAGATGAAGCCAATATGCCCCGCGCATTGCGCGAAGAATTGCAGAATCTAGGCTTGCTTTAACCGGTGGATTCAGGGGTTTCTTCATGCGTTTCCTCACGTCCTTCCCATTCGGCTTCGGGCAGGAGCGTGTTCGCCATACTCGTGCCACGCACGGCGGTAAATGCGCCTTGGGCTTCCACCGGCACAGCGGCGCGCACCGACATACGATACAACACGAAAACAATCATCCCCGCATGCAGAATAAACTGCACATTCCAAAACGCCACAGCCCCGACAAAAAATATCGCATAGCCAAGAATAGGCGGCCCAACCACCGCCCCGATGCCATTCAGCATCACCAATTTCGCCCCAGTGCTAACGACTTGGCGGGGGGACAGGTAATCATTGGCGTGGGCGATATAGAGCGAATATTGCGGGATGCTCACCCCGCCATAGATGGCGATAATCAAATATAAAGTCAGCGCATGATTGCCAGCAAAATAACCGGCAATGGTGCAAATCACGGCGGCGATATGCGTCATCAGAATCACCGTGCGTCGGTCAATCAAATCGGATAATTTGCCGATAGGATATTGCAAAATCATCACCCCGGCACTTAGCGAAATCATAAAAAAAGCAACCTGATTGACGCTCATGCCAATTTTTGCGGCATAAACCGCCCCCATGGCAAAAACCAGCGATGAATGAAACCCCACCGCCGTCATCCCCACAACACTAAGCGGCGAGGTATTATACACCCGCTTGAGCGAGGCGGGTTCAGGGGCGGTGAATTCTGGCACCTGCGTGGCGGTGAGCATAATCGGAATCGCCGCAAACGACACAATGACCGAAATGGCGATGAAAAGCGTATGTTTATCGCCGCCACTAAAATTGAGCATATATTGCCCAATCATCATGCCAATCATCTGCACAATCATATAGACCGAAAGCAACCCACCCCGCGTTTTATTGGTCGCACGGTCATTGATCCAGCTTTCCGAAACAATATACATCCCCACATAAGCAAAGCCGGTGCAGACCCGCATCAACAGCCAGACGAGCGAATTTTCCGCCACCGGATGCACGAGGATTGAAGCCGAAGCCAGTGCCGCCATCACGCCAAAAACACGGATATGCCCAACATGGCTCACCAATTTAGGCACTAAAAACGACCCGCCCAAATAGCCAACAAAATACCCGCCCATGACCAGACCGATGGCAACATCGCCAAAGCCGAGCTGTTCCGCCCGCACCCCGAGCAACACCCCTTGCAAGCCGTTGCCTACCATAAATAGCAAAATGCCAAAAAATAGCGTCCATGAGGAAAGTAAAGCGGAGTTCATAGCGTCGCTTCCTACAGGTTACATGGCTACCGCGCCCCCCCGAAGTAAAATGGATAAAATGGGCAAAATGCGGTCTATTTCGCTCATTACGCCCTTTTTTTATTTTATGCAAAAGAAATTTTATCGGAGGTATTTTGCCGTGATAGTTTTGACCGTATCGGCGTGGGCGGCCACCAGTGCATCCAATGCTTCAACATCAGCAATACCAAAGCGTTCCATCAGTGGTTGCGGCAGGAGTGCGGTGGCTTTTTGTTCGTGAATTTGCGTCATAGTCAGGCGCATCATTTGATTGAGGCGTGTGAAAACCTGTGCTGATTCTATCAAAATGCGCGCGTCTTTTTTGCTGATAATGTTGCGATTGGCGAGGGATTCGAGGGCGGCGGAGGCTTGCCCGATGCGGGTGCCGTCTTTTAATGGATAAATTAACTGCATCACTTGCGTGAAGAAATCCAAATCAATCAACCCCCCGGGAATCAGACGCAGATCGTGCTTAGACCGAGGCGGGTGGTGTTTAGCAATCCGCCCCCGCATCTCGCGCGCATCGGCGATAGCCTGCCCGGCATCGCGGGGTATTTTCATAATTTTGGCGAGGCAGGTTTCCAATTTTTTTTCCAAATCCCCATGCGCAAAACCCGTAATCACCGCCCCGCGAATCAGCGCCATGTGTTCCCACGTCCAAGCATTTTCCATCTGATAGATGCTAAAATGGTCAAGATCTATAGTCACCGGCCCTGATTTCCCGCTAGGGCGCAGGCGCATATCTACTTCATAGCCATGCCCTTGGCTCGTCGGGGCGGTGAGGATGTTGATTAACTCCTGCCCGATGCGCGTGAAATAAAGGCTAGACGGGATAGATTTCGCGCCATCGGTGCTACTCCATTCGGGGGCTTGGTGAATGAATACCAAATCCAAATCCGATGCTGAGGTCATCTCCCCCGCACCCAACCGCCCCAGTGCCAGCACCGCCAACGCCCCGCCCTCAAGATGCCCATAACGTGCCTCAATGCGTGCGCGGGCTAGGGGCAGGCTCGCCGCAATCGCCGCACTAGCAATGGCAGAAAGCACCCCCCCAGCATCCAACGGGTCAAGCAAGCCGGTGACCATGTGCACTTGCGCACGAAACCGCCATTGGCGCAACACCACCCGCAACGCATCCAAACTAGCCTCATGGCTGTGGGCGTTGAGGGCACCAGAAAATTCTGTGGATAATTCTTGGGTCAGACGCGCGATGTCGCTATCAATCGCCTGCCAAAAATCTTCATAAAGCAAATCATCCATCAATTCCGCATGGTCAGACAAGGTATCCGCCATGCGCGGTGCGGCGATGATGATGGTGGCAATGACTTTGGCGAGATTGGGGTTGCTTGCTAAAAGCGAGAAAAACTGCACCCCCATGGGTAACCCCTCCACCAAACGCACAAAGGCATGAAAGGCTTGGTCGGGATTGTCGGCTTTGCTGATTTGGTGGAGCAATTCCGGCAGGATGCGGTTCAATATATTGCGCGCGCGGTCGCTTTGGGTAGCCGGCAACTGCCCGGCGAGCCACTTACGGCACGTGTCCGCAATCCCCGCAACCTCAACAAAACCGAGCGCATTAAGCGCATCCATCACCGCCTCATTATCATCATCTTGGTCCAAGAAAAGCGTGACGGGCAAATGCGTGATAGGGGCGTCCGCACCACCCCCGCGCGTCCCCAATTTGCTAGCGACATTGGCAGTATTTTCAATGACCGCATCGGTGAGTGCATGGATGGCGGTGCGAAATTGGTCGCTATCGTCATGCCCACAAAACCGCGCCAATTGTGCGAAGCCGTGCGGATTGCGCGGTAATTGGTGGTTATGCGCATCATGGAGCATTTGGATGCGATGTTCTAACCGCCGCAAAACATAGTAATGGCGGGTAAGCACTTCCGCAGATTCGGCACTAATCCAATGCTGTTGGGCGAGGGCGGTGAGGGCGGTAATCGTAGAAGATGCGCGCAAAGTTTTCTCACGCCCGCCGGCGATGAGCTGCTGCACATGCACAGCGAATTCAATCGCCCTTATGCCCCCTGCACCTTTTTTGACATTGAACCCATAAAGTTCGGGGGTTTTCGGCTCGCGTTGCAGCATCAATTTCATATCATCAAGCACCGCATAATCCAAATAACGTCGCCAGATAAAAACTTCAATTTCATCCAAAAACACCGCCCCCGCATCCCTATCACCAGCAATAACCCGCGCGCGAATGAACGCCACCCTCTCCCATGTGCGCGCCAGGGATTCGTAATAGCTCATGGCATTATCCACCCGCATAGCCACGGCGGTGACGCTAGGATTAGGACGCAAGCGAAAATCCACACGCCAGCCGATGCCATGCGCCGTTGGTCTGCCCATGATCTGCGTGAATTCCCGCGCCATATCGACAAAAACCCGCCCGCTTTCAGCATCATCGGCATCGCTGTCATAAAGCACAATCAAATCAATATCCGATGAAAAATTGAGCTCACCCGCCCCCAATTTCCCCATCGCCAAAATAAACCAGCGCGCGTTATCCCTAAGCCGTCCGCGCTGACGGGCTTGACGTTCCAGCCAATCCGCCAACACCGCACAGGCAATATCGGCGCCATGGCTCAACCATTGCAACTGCATTTCTATCGGTGCGAGATTGAGCAAATCCGCCGAAGTCACCGCCATATTTAAGGCTTGGCGAAAGTGGCGGATGGCGCGCATGACCTGTTCGGCTTTGGTGGCAATATCTAATTTCGCGCGTAAATCCGCCTCGGCATCGGCAATCACCGCCGCCCCCTCACCAGCAATCAAGCGGGGCAGGAGGGTTAGATTATCGCGGTAAAGCCGATCCAAATAGGGCGCGAACCCCATCGCCGCCGCCAAAATACCCAAAACATCCGCATCCGCATCCGCATCAAGTGCATCAACCGCCCCACGCAACAAATCCAAACATTCCGCCTCATGCGGCGAAAGTGCGGTGCGAGGTAAAGGTGAAGCAATAGGCGCAATCATCATAAAACAACCATAGCAGATTATGAACCAAAAACGCTAATTGAACTATTGGCATTATTGCCATATATTGAACCCCATGGTTGCCTCTATGATTAAATGGATAAAAATGCTTTTCGCATCGGCGTTTGTGCGGCGGCGCGCAAAAATTCTAGTCGCGTTAGGAATTTTTCTTAGCGGGTTTCTCGGCTTTAATTATTTGGTAGCGACACGTCCCGATAAACCTCTGCAACCCCGTGCTGAACAGGTTTGGACGGTGCAGACCGCCATTGTGGAATTCCAAACCGCCTATCCGCAAAAATCGGCGTTCGGGCGGGTGACAGCGGCGCGCCAATCTAGCCTGCAATTCAACATCGCCGGCGAGGTCGCAGAGGTCGCCGATATTTTTCAAAACGGCACGCATGTGCGAAAAGGTGCTGTATTGGCGCGCCTTGACCGCGAGATTTTGCAGATCGCCTATGATGAAATTGAAGTCCAACTCACCGCCAACGCTACCGCCATTGCGGAATTAAAGACGCAATTAGAATTGCGCCAAAAACATTTTGACCGCTTCAGCCAAATGCGCGCGGCGGCGGTGGTATCCGAATCCAGCCTAGATGAGGCAAGATTGGCACTATCCATCGCCAAAAACGCCCTCATCCAAGCCAAACAGCAACAGCAACAGCTTGAATTGAGCCGCCAACGTGCCAAGCGCAACCTAGAAGACGCCGTATTGCGCGCGCCTTTTGCCGGAATTATTTCGGACGTGCAGATTGGCGTTGGCTTGGTGCTATCGCCCACGCAAGCGGTGGGGCAGATGACCGACCTATCTAGCCTCAATGTATCTTTTGTCGTGTCATCGGATGTTTTTGCCGATGCGCCCAATCTCATCGGCGAGGCGGTGGAGGTGATTTGGCGGTCAGGCGGGCGCGCATTATCACGCTTTCACACAAAAATCAGCCGCGTTGAAGGCAGTATAGAAGCCAGCGAAGGCGGCGGCAGACTCTACGCCGATATTCCACTAGACGCAGACGGCGCATGGACGATTCCCGAAGGCGCGTTCGTTGAGGTGCTATATTCCGCCGGGCGCGTGGATGAGGTGGTAGAACTCCCCGAAGCCGCGCTCTATGATGATGACAGCGTTTTCATCATCATCAACAACCGCACCGCCCGCCGCCAAGTTGAGGTGGTGCAAAAAGCGGACGGCGTTGTCTATGTAAGGGGCGCGCTCAATGCCGGGGATGTGGTGGTCGCTACGCGCTTGCCAGCATTAGGGGATGGGCTATTCGTTAGACCAAGTGCGCTATGAGACCATCACCTTTATTCAGTTTTTTCATCCAACACCGCACCGCCGCCAATCTGATCATGTTCTTGATGTTGGCGGTGGGAATCGTGGCGTTGGGCAATCTCAACCGCCAATTCTTCCCCAGTTTTGACGTTGAGGTCATCGGCATCAATGTGAATTGGCGGGGGGCAACGGCTGAGGACATAGACACCAACATAGTCCAGCCCCTTGAACCCGAATTGCGCACGATTGCGAATGTGAAAAAAGTCACCTCCAACAGCTATGAAGGCTTGGGGCAGGTGGAGGTGGAATTCGCCTTTGGCACCGATATGCAAAAAGCCCTAGCCGATGTAGAAAGCGCCGTAGGACAGGTGGATTTCCCCGAGGAATCCGAAACCCCAAAAATCATCAAATACGAATTTTATGACACTATCAGCAAACTAGTCATCTCGGGCCCGTTTGACCTAGCGACATTGCGCGATACAGCAAAGGACATTAAGGAAGATTTACAACGTCTCGGGGTGGATAAAATCGTCATCACCGGTCTGCCCGATGCCATCATCAATATCGAAATCAGCCAGCACGAATTGGCACGGCTAGGGCTATCCCTCACCACCATCAGCCAAGCGCTCAGCCAAGCCACGCAAGATACCCCCGCCGGACGCCTAGCCGATGGCGCATTGCGCGTACGCTCATTGGGACAGATTAAAACCGCCAAAGAATACGAAGAAATTGAGGTGCAAATTCGCGCCGATGGTAGCCGCACCACCTTGGGCGATATTGCCACCATCAGCGAGGATGTGCTGACCCCCGCCACATTACTAACCCGCAACGGCTATCCGGCGGTGCAATTAACATTTCAACGGGGCAGGGCAAATGATTCGCTCGCCATCAATGAAGTCGTGCAGGATTGGCTAGCAGAATACCGCAGCCGCGCCCCCCAAGCATTAGTCATAGAACAATACGATGTGCGCGCAGTATTGATTAGCGAGCGCATCAATTTATTAGTCACCAACGGGGCAGGGGGGTTGTTGCTAGTGATAGGCGTGTTGTTTTTATTCCTATCCATGCGTGTGGCATTTTGGGTAGCGGCAGGGATTCCGGTGGCATTTTTGGCGACCTTTGGCGTGATGTTGGCATTGGACCAAACCATCAATATGATCTCGCTATTCGGTTTAATTATGGCGCTAGGCATTGTCGTGGATGATGCGATTGTCATTGGCGAGCATGCCGAATATCTGCGCCAACATAGGGGTTTGCCGATGGCGGATGCGGCGGCATTGTCTGCCACCCGCATGGGACCGCCGGTGATTTGTGCGATGCTGACCACGGTGGCGGCGTTCCTGCCACTATTTTTGGTGAAAGGCATTATCGGCGTCATCATAGGGGCGATACCCATGGTGGTGGTCGCGGTGCTGATTGCCAGTCTGATAGAGGTGTTTTTTGTCCTGCCCGCGCATTTAGCGCATTTTGGCGGGACGGCTGAATCTAAAACTTCAGGCTTTCGTTACCATTTTGATCGCGGCTTTGATGCGTTTAAGAATGGCGCGTTTCGGCGGTTGGTGGAAATAGCGGTGAATTGGCGCTATGCGACGCTTGCCTTGAGTGTTGCCATGCTGATGCTGACCTTTGGCATGTTGGCGGGGGGGCGTGTTGGTTTCGTCTTTTTCACGTCGCCTGAGGCGGATATCGCCTATGGCAATATCACCATGGCACCGGGGACTTCACGTAGCCAGACCGAGGCGATGTTAAAAATCGTTGAGGATGCGGCGGTGCGGGCGGAACAGAAACTCACCGAAGGTAAAGGCGGGTTGATTCGCATCCAGCTAGGGATGGTCGGGGCGAATGCGTCTGATGAACCAGCAAGCGCGGATAATGCCACCGATATTTTGGCAGGGGTCATCGTGGAATTGCTAACCGCCGACCAACGCGATGTGCGGATTGATGATTTCTTGCGCGCATGGGAGGAGGGCGTGGTGCCTATAGCCGGACTAGAACGCCTAACCATCCGCGCGCCAAGGGGAGGCCCCCCGGGACGCGATATGGATGTGCGCCTGATGGGGGATGATTTGGAGGTGCTAAAATCCGCCGGGGCGGAGGTGGAGCTGCTATTAAAAGCCGTGCCAGCATCATCGGGCGTGGCGGAAAATCTATCTTATGGCGCAGAGGAACGCATCATCCGCATCACCCCCTATGGGCAGTCGCTCAATTTATCGGCGGCGGAGATTGGCAACCAATTACGCGCCGCACTTGAAGGGGCAGAGGCAGGACGTTTCCCAAGGGGCGATGAAGAAGTCACCGTCAAAATCTCGCTACCCGATGACGAGACCCTGACCGACAATGTAGGCGAGGTGTTAATCATCACGCAAAGCGGACGCTATGTGCCATTGAAAGAGGTAGCGCGGGTGGAAAATCGGCTAGGCTTTTCGGTGGTGCGCCGCCAAGATGGTTTCCGCGAAATTGCCATCCAAGGCGATTTAGACACGCGCATCATCTCCACCCCCGAAGCCCTTGCTATCGTAGAATCTGAGGGGCTAAAAGACATCGCCGAAAATTACAATTTGCGCTATCGCTTTGACGGGCGCGACCAAGAACAAGCCGAAGCCTTTGGCGATATGGGGACGGGTGCGGTGCTAGCGTTGCTGTGTATTTACGTGATTCTGTCATGGGTATTTTCATCATGGGCGCTACCTTTGGCGGTGATGGCGATGATTCCGTTCGCATTAATAGGTGCGGTGTTGGGGCATTATATCATGGGGCTGACCATGACGATTCTATCCATGTTCGCCCTGATTGCGCTAGCCGGGATTGTCGTCAATAACTCCATCATTTTAGTGGCAACGATTGAACGCCGCCTAGAAGAAAGCGAAGGCGACCGCATCAAAGCCATCATCAGCGGCACCATAGACCGCTTGCGTCCAGTATTTTTGACCTCGGTGACAACTATTTGCGGGCTATCCACATTAATGTTTGAACGTTCATTACAGGCGCAATTCCTCATCCCCATGGCGACAACGATTGTGTTCGGGCTAGCCATCACAACACTATTGGTGTTGTTTGTAGTGCCGTCTATGCTGGCAATAGGCATCGATTTGAATCAAGCGATTCGGGGTGCGGTAGGGCGGATTGCTTTATTAAGGAGGCGGACATGAAGATAAAATACAACGCCGATGGTCTAGTGCCAGCAATAGCACAATGCGCCGAAACCGGCGAGGTTTTGATGCTGGCATGGATGAACGAAGAAGCCTTGCGCCTAACCCTAAAAGAAAAGCGGGGGGTGTATTTTTCGCGTTCAAGGCAGAAATTATGGCGCAAGGGCGAGAGTTCTGGGCATATACAGGAATTAGTTTCAGCACATATAGATTGCGATGGCGACACCATCCTGTTGAAAGTGCGCCAAACCGGGGCAGCCTGCCACACCGGCGCGCGCAGTTGTTTCTTTCAGGATTTTGACGCATGAAAACAAAAGGCACAAGCGGGCGGTCATACCGAGGCGCGGGCGGGCGCACGAGCAAAGTGCAGAAAAAACGCGGACTATCCGCCTCATCACGAAGATGGATTGAACGCCAAATCAACGACCCCTTTGTAGCCGAAGCCAAAGCCCGCGGATTCCGTGCGCGCAGTGCCTTAAAACTAGAACAGATGGACGCGAAATATGGGCTATTCAAAAAAGGACAAAGGGTATTGGATTTAGGCTCCGCACCCGGGGGATGGCTACAAGTGGTGGCAGAACGCATCGGCGAACAGGGCAGGTTAGCAGGCATTGACCTATTAGACATAGAGCCAATAACAGGCGCATTCATCATAAAAGGAGACGCAAACGACCCCGAAAACCAAGCCAAACTACGCGCCCATCTAAACGGCAAAGCCAACTGGGTAATCAGCGACATGGCGGCAGACACCACAGGACACCGCCCCACCGACCACATCCGCACCACAGCCCTACTAGAAACCGCCCTAGATATAGCGTTGGAGGTGCTAGAAGAAGGCGGAGGATTCCTAGCCAAATGCTTCCAAGGCGGCGCAGAAAAATCCACCCTAACCACCCTACGCCAACATTTCCAAAAAACCCGCCACCTAAAACCCGAAGCCAGCCGTAGCGAATCCGTAGAAATTTACGTGCTAGCGACAGGATTCAAAACCAAATCCTAACACACAGGTATTTTCATCTTTCCATCCCACACAATTTGGGTTATAGGTGAGAGCCACCGAATAACACGCCGGAGGCACTATGCCCAATAACCATCCACCTATTGCCGAAGCCCTTGCTTTTGATGATGTTTTGCTGAAACCGGCGGCGTCTTCTGTTTTGCCTGCTGATGTTGATGTGCGGACGCGGCTGACGCGGCGGATCAATTTTAATATCCCTTTGATTTCTGCGGCTATGGACACCGTGACCGAATCGCGCCTTGCTATCACTATGGCACAGCATGGGGGCATCGGCATCATCCATAAGAACCTAGACATTGAAGAACAAGCCGCACAGGTCGCCTCGGTCAAACGTTTTGAAGCCGGGATGGTCGTCAATCCCATCACCATCCAAGACGACAAAACCCTCGCCGATGCGTTGGATTTAATGCGCCAACACAAGGTTAGCGGCATCCCGGTGGTTAATCATAAAAACGGCAAATTGGTGGGGATTCTCACCAATCGCGATGTGCGTTTTGCCACCGACCCGAAACAGCCTGTGCGCGATATGATGACGCATGAAGTCATTAGCGTTGCCGACAATATCACCCCCGATGCGGCACGGCGGCTTTTGCATAAACACCGCA
Source organism: uncultured Alphaproteobacteria bacterium (assembly GCA_958431225.1). Lineage (GTDB taxonomy): Bacteria > Pseudomonadota > Alphaproteobacteria > Puniceispirillales > UBA1172 > UBA12202. The sequence goes on from OY288107.1 coordinate 1,928,161, forward strand.
TTGAAAAATTGGTGATTGTCGATAAAGACCAACACTGCATCGGGCTCATCACCGTCAAGGATATGGAAAAAGCCGAAAACTACCCCGACGCCGCCAAGGACGAAAGCGGACGTTTATTGGTAGGCGCGGCGGTTGGCACCGGTAAAAAAGGACTCACCCGCGCCGAAGCCCTTATCGCCGCCGGGGTGGATGTGGTGGTGGTGGATACCGCGCACGGACATGCCAAAGGGGTTTTGGATAGCGTGCGCGAAGTGCGGAAACTATCCAATGACGTGCAGATTATCGGCGGCAACATTGCCACCGCCGAGGGCGCCGAAGCCCTAATCAAAGCCGGCGCGGATGCGGTGAAAATCGGCATTGGTCCCGGGTCAATCTGCACCACGCGCATGGTCGCCGGGGTGGGCGTGCCGCAACTCACCGCCATTTTGGAGGCAAGCGCAGAATGCCGCAAACACAATGTCCCCGCCATAGCCGATGGCGGCATAAAATATTCCGGCGACCTAGCCAAAGCCATCGCCGCCGGCGCCGATGCCGCAATGATTGGCGGGATGTTAGCCGGGGCGGACGAAACCCCCGGCGAGGTATTTTTATATCAAGGGCGGTCGTATAAAGCCTATCGCGGTATGGGGTCTATCGGTGCGATGGCGCGGGGTTCGGCTGACCGCTATTTCCAAGCCGAGGTCTCCGAAAACCTAAAATTAGTCCCCGAAGGCATTGAAGGACAAGTGCCTTACAAAGGCGCGGCAGGGGCGGTGATTCACCAAATGATCGGCGGCATGCGCGCGGCGATGGGCTATACCGGTGCGAAAACTATCCCCGAAATGCGCGAGAAATCCACTTTCATCCGCATCACCGGGGCGGGGCTAAAAGAAAGCCACACGCACAACGTCACCATCACCCGCGAAGCCCCTAATTATCGGCACAATCTATGACCATGAACGCAGGTATTTTGGTGCTAGATTTTGGCTCGCAAGTCACGCAATTAATCGCGCGGCGGTTGCGTGAGGTCGGCGTCTATGCCGAAATCCTGCCCTTCCACACCGATAGCGCGCACATAAAATCGCTCAACCCCAAAGGCATCATCCTATCAGGAAGCCCCATGTCGGTGCTAGACAAAAATGCCCCCAACGCCCCCGAAATCATATTCAAAATGGGCGTGCCAGTTTTGGGAATTTGCTATGGACAACAGCTCATGTGCGCGCAACTAGGCGGCAAGGTTGAGGCAGGCGAGGCGCGCGAATTCGGACGCGCCGAGCTAAACATAACCGCCTCATCACCGCTTTTTGCAGGATTATGGGGGCAGGGGGAGGCGCATCAGGTGTGGATGTCGCACGGCGATAAAGTAGCCAAATTGCCAAGCGGTTTCACCCCCATCGCCACAAGTGAGGGCGCGCCGTTCGCCGCAATCGCCGATGAGACACAACAATTCTACGGCGTACAATTCCACCCCGAAGTCATCCACACCCCCGACGGCAAAAAATTATTAGAAATTTTCGCCAAATCCTTATGCGGGGCGAGAGGCGATTGGAGCATGGCATCCTACCGCGACCAAGCCATCAAAGCCATCCGCGACCAAGTAGGCGAGGAAGGCAAAGTCATCTGCGGGCTATCAGGAGGCGTGGATAGTTCAGTAACGGCGGTGCTAATCCACGAAGCAATAGGCGCGCGCCTAACCTGCGTTTTCGTCGATCACGGGTTGATGCGTAAAGGCGAGGCGGAAGAAGTAGTAGAATTATTCAGCAAACATTACAACATCCCCCTAGTGCATGAAGACGCATCAGATTTATTTCTATCAAAATTAGAGAACGTAGAAGACCCCGAAACCAAGCGCAAAATCATAGGCGGGGCGTTCATTGAGATATTTGACAAAGCCGCCAAAAAAATAAAAGGCGCAAAATTCCTAGCCCAAGGCACGCTATACCCCGACGTGATAGAAAGCGTATCAGTAATGGGCGACAACAGCGTAACCATAAAATCCCACCACAATGTAGGCGGCTTACCCGAAGCCATGAATCTAGAGCTAGTAGAACCCCTACGCGCATTATTCAAAGACGAAGTAAGAGCATTAGGACGCGAGTTAGCAATGCCCGAGACGTTGATTGGCAGACACCCATTCCCCGGCCCCGGACTAGCCATCCGCATCCCCGGCGCAATTACAAAAATGAAACTAAACCTATTGCGAGAGGCAGACGCAGTATATCTAGACGCCATCCGCAAAGCCGGCCTATACAACAAAATCTGGCAAGCCTTCGCGGTATTATTACCAGTGCGCGCAGTAGGCGTAATGGGAGACGCCAGATCATACGACTACGCATTGGCGTTGCGCGCCGTGACCTCAACCGACGGAATGACAGCAGAAACCTACCCCTTCACCCCACAACAACTAACCCAAATAGCAACAAGAATCGTCAACGAAGTAAAAGGCATAAACCGAGTAACATACGACATAACATCAAAACCACCCGGGACGATTGAGTGGGAGTGAAGAAAATTATTGCGCTGTTAGTCTTTTTGCTTACAAAATGTTTCTGTCGGTGGTAGAATCACCTACACTCGCAGATTTAGATGGTGGTCAAAATGGCAAAAATGAAGCTGAACACGATAGTAAAAGGGGATTGCATTGCTGAAATGAAAAAGATCAGCGATGGCGCCGTTGATTTAATCATTACATCCCCGCCATACAACTTAAAAAATAGCACTGGAAATGGCATGAAAGATGGAAGGGGTGGAAAATGGAAAAATGCAGCTTTGATAAATGGTTATAATGATTATGACGACAATATGCCTCATGACATGTATGCGGAATGGCAAAGAGAATGTTTGTCGGAAATGTATCGAATCCTGAAAGATGATGGCGCAATTTTCTATAATCACAAATGGCGTGTGCAGGGCGGTCTATTGCAAGATAGACAAGATATCGTTAAGGATTTTCCGGTTAGACAAATCATTATTTGGCGAAGAAATGGCGGGATTAACTTTAATAAGGGTTATTTTCTACCAACCTATGAGGTCATCTATCTGATAGCAAAAAAGAAATTTGTCTTAGCAAAAGGAGCAAATAGTTTTGGAGATATTTGGGAATTTGGACAGGACATGAACAATGAACATCCCGCCCCATTTCCCGTTGACCTGATAGAACGAGTGATTCTTTCCACAAATGCAAAAATCGTTATGGACCCATTTATGGGTTCCGGCACAACGGCTGTGGCGGCTAAAACATTAGGAAGAGATTATTTTGGCATTGAACTATCGGAAAAATATTGCCAGATGGCTAACAAAAGAATTACTGAAACTGAGCGTGGAGACTACATAACTATTGAAAAATCAAAAGAGAAAAAGGATTCAAAAAGCAAAGTCAAAGAAAATGACAACTGCCAATTAGCGCTATCGTTTTAGATAATTTTGCCCATTCTTTCTTTTCAATCATTGAATAAGAGTGATAGGTTGAAACTTCACAACAGCATGGAGTCTCAACAATGTCACATTACACACTTGAAACGTTAAAAGCCAAATTGCAATCCGACGTTATCGGGAGATGGCATAAGGAAAGACGGGCAGGCAACGATGGAAACGCCGGAAACACGCTAGAAGATTTATTAGGCGTGAAGGAAAATAATCTAAAATTGCCCGATTGGGGTGATATTGAGATCAAAACAAAACGAAAAAAATCTCGAGCATTAATCACTTTATTACATCGAGAGCCACAGCCAAAAGCCTCAATCCCACTACTGCTTTTGAGTTTAGGGTGGTGCCACAAGGATGCTGGTGGCAAATACCGCGATGATGAACAGAGTTTTCGTTCTACAACCAGAGCCAATTCATTTTCTGATAGAGGCTTTGCGATTGAATTGCGCGGAGATAAAATCGTATTTATTTTTGATCCAAAAGAGGTCAATGTAAGCGCAAAAGACAGAACTAAAGTGTACGGCACTTATGGAGATTGGTTGGATGATATACAGAAGCGAGAATCCCATTTTTCCAGTATTCCACCAATTTTTTGGGAGAGAAGTTATATTGAAGCAGAGATTAAAAATAAACTCAACAATACCCTGCTTGTCTTAGTGAAAAGCAAGAAGATAGACGGTGAGAATCATTTTTACTTTGAGTCTGGAACATTGTTTTCAACCTTTAATGCGAGCAAGATGCAAAGACTATTTGAAAGCCATTCTTTGTATATTGATTTTGACGCCAGAACGGGACACAACCACGGAACAAAATTTAGGATTGACATAAAGGCAGTTAGTGAGTTGTTTGATAAGTCATTAGAAATTTTTTAACGATTCACAAAAGGAGGAACCAAACCATGACAACCAACCTAAAACTAGTTGACATCACCAAGTGGGTCGCTACGATCATCCAGCTGATTGGCTACGGGCTGACGGGCTTGAACGTTGTTCCGTATAATGTGTTTATGTTTTTTATCGGCATCTTTTTGTGGTTTGCCGTGGGGTATATGTGGAAGGACAGGGCGATTATGATTGTTCATGTTGGTGCGTTTATTTCGTTGTTTGTTGGCTATCTCAATGCGTAATGCGTGGGGGGTTAAGAGGGATGGACAAAGATTTTCCGGTCAAAAATTTCACACCGCCGCCGCACCCGAAAGGCATCACGCTAACGGGGAATTTGGTGCGGTTGGAGCCTTTGGATGTGGCGGCGCATTCGGCGGATTTGTATGCGGCGAAGGGGCTGGATGTTGAGGGGCAAAATTGGCGTTATTTGCCGTATGGTCCGTTTGCAACTCTGGCGGAATATCAGGCATGGCTAGGCGCCGAAGCCACCAAAACCGACCCAAGTTTTTTCGCCATCATATCTCTTTCTGATAATAAAGCCGTAGGGATTGCCAGCTATCTCCGCATCAATCAAAGCGATGGTTCTATTGAGGTCGGACACATCCATTACTCGCCGCTGTTGCAAAGAACGCGCGCCGGCACGGAGGCGATGTATTTGATGATGAAATGGGCATTTGAAAGCGGCTATAGGCGCTATGAGTGGAAATGCAACGCCCTAAACAAAAGAAGCCGCAACGCCGCCCAACGCCTAGGCTTTTCCTACGAAGGCGTGTTCAGGCAAATGTCCATAAGCAAAGGAAAAAACCGCAACACAGCATGGTTCGCCGCCATAGACCAAGAATGGAACGCCCTAAAAAAGAGTTTTGAAACCTACCTAGCCGACGCAAACCTAGACCAAAACGCAAAACCAAAACTATCGCTTTCCACACTAACTAAGCCTATATTGTATAAATTGGATGATGGGGAATTTAGTTGAGATTCTTTGCGTCCAGTTTTTTACAAAAAAATACTCTCTCAAATCCATCTTCACGCATCCGCTTTATTTCCGTAAAGCCGATGCGTTGATACCAATCTATGTTTTCTATCATTTTTATATTTGTATAGAGATAATACGCATCGGCAAAATCGGCGATAAATCCCTCGACAAAATGAATCAGTTGCGTCCCGACACCTTGCGCCGAATTGGCGGGCGCAACGGCGATATTTTCTAGCCAAAATTGACCCTCTTTCACAACAATAACGGCATAGGCGATGATGTCCCGCCCGCCGTCATCCTCAACGACAAAAATAGTGTCGTCATTTAGATGCGCTGAAAAATCTGCTAGCATTGGGGCGGGTTCTTTGCCGATTCTGCTGACGTATTTTTGGTACGCCGTGCGCGCTATTTGTTCTATTTTTGATAGGTCATTGGCAACGGCTTTTCTAATTTTCCTGTCCATCATAGCGCCATAAACATAACCCGCTTCATCGGCAATAAGCAAAAACGATTCCCCAACATTGCTTTCTCGCATGATTCGCCTATACTACCCCCATGACCCAAGACACTTCAATGACGATTAGGGTTTTTGCGCCGGGGGATGCTGATGCTGTGGTTCGGCTTTGGGAGGCTTGTGGGTTGGTGCGGGCTTGGAATGATCCTCTGCTTGATATTGCGCGCAAATCCTCGTGCCAAGCCGAGTTGTTTTTTGTTGGCGTCTGTGGGGGTGAGATTGTGGCTAGTGCTATGTTTGGTTATGATGGGCATCGGGGTTGGGTGAATTATCTTGCCGTTGCGCCCGCCTATCGGCGGCGTGGGTTTGGGGCGGAATTGATGGCGCATGGCGAGGCGGCTTTGCGTGGGCTTGGTTGCCCTAAAATCAATTTGCAGATTCGTGCGGAAAACGCTGGCATTGTTGAATTTTATCACGCCATCGGCTATGGGCAGGATGCGGTGGTGTCCATGGGCAAGCGGCTCATTGCCGATGATGCAGGAGGCGCGAAATGAAAACCATCGGTTTAATCGGCGGCGTGAGTTGGGAATCTAGCAAGACCTATTATGCCTATATCAACCGCCTGACGCGCGACCGTTTAGGCGGGTTGAGCTCGGCACCCATGGTTTTGATGAGCCTCAACCTCGCCGATATTGAACCGCTTTTATCCGCCGATGATTGGCAAGGCGTCGCCGAAATCGTCTGCGCGGCAGGGAAGCGCGCTCAGGATGCCGGCGCCGAAGCTTTATTCATCGCCAGCAACACCCTCAACCGCGTCCAACCAGAACTCGCCGCGCACGTGAACGTCCCATGCTTTCACATAGCCCGCGCCACCGGCGAGAGCCTTGCCCGCGACAACCGCAAAAAAACCGGGCTAATCGCCACCCGCTTCACCATAGAACAAGGCTTCCACGCCGAAATCCTAGCAAAAGAATTCGGCATAGAAACCATAGTGCCAGACCAACAAGACATCGCGGCGCTCAACCAAATCATCCTAAAAGAACTATGCATGGGGGTAGTCAACGACAAATCCCGCACCTGCTACCTCGCCGCCATGGAACGCCTAACCGCCCGCGGCGCCGAAGCCATCATCCTCGGCTGCACCGAAATAGAAATGCTGGTCAAACCCGAACACACCAAAATCCCCCTATACGACACAACAAAAATCCACGCCACCTATGCGGTGGATTGGGCGTTGGGGTAGGGGGATAGCATTTGGCTTGACGGGCAGAATGATTCGATCTAGCCTAGTGATCAGGTGCAAGCATAAAGCCTCAGATAGGTGAGACATCACGTGGATGTAGAAACAGCCATACCGCTTTTAAAAAAATGTGTGGGTATTAAATTCCGCGATCTTTTTGCTGATCTTCCAGTTGATTTACGCACCAATAAAGGGACTGTGGGACAATTACTTCTCAAGCATATTGGGCTGGAACTTGATTCGGAGTTAACGGATTTTAGCGATGGTGAGCTAAAGACGAACAAAAGCGATGCTCATGGCAACCCACGTGAGACTATGTCTATCACGCAAATATCAGGGCAAATTGATTCGCTTGTGCGTAAAAATCCTCTGCCTTTTGTCGAATCAAATCTTTTTAAGAAAATACAGCGTCTCGTGTTTCTACCTGTTTGCAAAGATGCCGAAAATAGAGAAGATTGGTTTTTTGTTTCTATCCATGAAGTCAATCTAAACACCCAAAGCGCACTTAAAGAAATGCTTGAAAACGATTATGATTCAATTTGTTCGCAGTTGCGGAATCACATTTTAACGAGTGATGACGGATACATCCACACCTCCAACGGGGAGCTGATTCAAGTGCGGTCAAAAGATACAAAACCATACCATCCTATTCACTCTGAAGAATTTCAACGCTTGATATCAAGCAAAAATCATGCTTTCTATTTTAAGGAGGAATTTATGAATTATGTGAGGAGGCATTTATGAACAACAAATCCTATGAGATCATCGCAGGGGATTGTTTAGAAGTCATGGATCGCATGATTCAATCTGGCGACCAGCAATTTGATTTGATTTTTGCAGACCCTCCTTACTTTCTTTCCAATGGCGGCATGACTTGCCAAAACGGCAAAGCGGTAAAGGTGGATAAAGGGGATTGGGATAAATCTAAGGGCGCGGAAGCCAATCACGAATTCAATACAGAATGGCTTAAAAGATGCCAAAAACTGCTTACACCCAATGGGAGCATCGTTGTATCTGGCACGCACCATGTCATCTTTTCTGTTGGTTATGCTATGCAACAATTAGAGATGAAGATATTGAATTCCATCACGTGGGAAAAACCTAATCCGCCCCCGAATTTATCGTGTCGCTACTTTACCCATTCAACCGAGACTCTGATATGGGCGGCGAAAAATAAAAAATCAAAGCACACTTTTAATTATCCGCTAATGCGGCAAATTAATGGCGGAAAACAAATGAAAGATGTGTGGAAATTTACCGCGCCTAGCAAAGAAGAAAAGCGATTCGGAAAACACCCAACGCAAAAACCAGAAAAATTGTTAGAAAGAATTATTTTAGCATCCACGAACGAATCAGATTGGGTTCTTGATCCGTTCAATGGTTCTGGCACGACTGCTGTGGCATCGTTGAGGCATAAGCGTAATTATGTTGGCATTGAGTTAGACGCTGACTATATTGCGCTCTCGCATAAGCGAATCGGCTCTATTGTGCCTTCGCAAAAAACAAATGAGGTTTCCACCAAACCCGCTTTTGGGAGCGATGACACCGCAAGCGTGGCGGTAGGATTATTTGCTGATTGGAAATAAAATAGCAATTCCCCTATAATACCCCCCCCATAATGATGATGATGATGACCATGATGACCAACATGAACACCCCCACCCCGCCCATCCGCGTGATTGCGCTTTATCATTTTTTTGCTGTTGCTGACCCGCAAGTGCGCGCCGACCAGCTTTATGCGTTTTGCCGTGCGCGGGGGATTAAGGGGAGTTTGTTGTTGGCGCATGAGGGGGTTAATGGCACGGTTGCTGGGGTGCCTGATGCTATGGAGGCGTTTTGTGCGCGCCTCCGTTCTTGGCTTGGGGGGGATTTTGAGATTAAGGCTTCTTATGCGGATTCTATGCCGTTTCGCCGTCTTAAGGTTAAGGTTAAGCCGGAGATTGTTACCATGGGGCAGGCGGATATTGACCCTGCTTTGCATCGAGGGACTTATGTTGATGCTGGGGATTGGAATGCGCTGATTAACGACCCTGATGTGATTCTGGTGGATACGCGCAATGATTATGAGGTTGCGCTGGGGAGTTTTGATGGGGCGCTTAACCCGCACACCTCTAGTTTTCGTGAATTTCCGGCTTGGCTGGCGGAACAGAAAGCGGTTTGGGAAAAATCCGGACGCACGCCTAAATTGGCTATGTTCTGCACTGGCGGGATTCGTTGTGAGAAATCCACCGCCCTTGCCAAGCGCATTGGCTTAAACGATGTCTATCACCTCAAAGGCGGGATTCTGCGCTATTTGGAGGAAATCCCGGCGGAGCAGAGCCTTTGGCGGGGGGATTGTTTTGTTTTTGATGAGCGCGTGGCGGTGGGGCAGGGGCTTGCTTTGACCGATTACGTGCTTTGTTATGCTTGTCGGATGCCGCTTACCCCGGCGGATTGTCGCCACGCTGATTATGTGGAAGGGATTTGCTGCCGGCATTGCGTGGGGGACATGACCGATGCCAAACGCCGCCGCCACGCCGAACGGCAGAAACAGATGCGCCTCGCCAAAGCCCGTGGCACTGAACATCTCGGTGCGCCCCACACCAAAAAACGGCGCGTCAGCTAGGCGCTATATGCGCCCAAATAATTTAATCAATATCCTCATCCAAAATCGTCATTTGGAAATGATAGCACACTTCGCCATCTTCATCGTCTTTGAACACAACCCCGACAAATTCACCGCCGACAGAAATTTCTGCTGAACTTTCGGCGACATCATCCGAACGTGGGCGCGCTTTGATGGTGTTGTTGGCAAAACGTTTTTGTAGATAGCGTTCAATTTGGTTGGCTTCACCGGCTTCCATATTGGGTCTCCTTTCGGGGTTAGCCATGCACTAATTGCGGCATGGTTTTTAATGGGTGCAGAATCGCTTCAATGCGTCCTGCGGTTTTGAGCGTTTTACGGCGGTCGCGTAGATGGTAAAGATACTGCCCTTTGATCTGTTGTTTTTCAATGGTAAAGATGGGTGTTTCCACGGCGGAACGATAGATAGAAAACACCGCCCTGCCTTCAAGGTGGTCAAGGGCATAATCGCGCCACGCCCCCATGGACACAAAGCGCGCATAGACATTCAAAATCTGATTGAGTTCATAACGGGAAAAATACCCGCGCTGATTCTTGTTTTTGCGTTTAGCCCATTCGCTTGATTGCATATTCATGCCTTTCTTTGCTAGATTATCGCGTTGCTTTGCATTATGTTGCAATGATATGATGGCTTAGGTCAAGACTTGGGATACAGAATGAGCGATATTTTTCACGAAATCAATGAAGAATTGAAAGCCGACCGCGCGCGTTTATTGATGCGCCGTTATGGTGGCTATGTGTTGGGGGGCGTCATAGCGCTAGTGCTGTTGGTGGGCGCGCGTCAGCTTTATGTGCAGTGGCAGGGGGCGCGGCTCAATGATTTAGCGAATCGCTATCAAGAGGCGATAACCGCGCCTGATTCGGCGGCGTTGTTGGCGGGGTTAGCTGAAGAATCCGGGGGCTATGGGATGCTGGCGCGATTCGGTGCGGCGGCGGCACTCGCCGCAGAGGATAGCGAGGCGAGCGAACGGCTTTACCTAGAATTGGCGGAAGATAGCGGTATTGAGACCATCTACCGCGATGCGGCGCGTTGGTTATCGGTGGTCAATGCCGGCGAGGCGACATCGCTTGCCGAAAAATTGGCGCGGTTGGAGGCGATTGACAAAACCACGAGCCCATGGGCGTCGCTCATCAGCGAATGGCAGGTGGGGCTGGCGCTTGAAGGCGGCGATCTAGCAGGGGCGCGGCGCTATTTGGATGAATGGAAAGCGGGTGCAGAACCCCTAACCCCGCGCGCCCACGCCCGCCAACAATTACTCGAACAAGCCCTCAATAGCAGTCAATGAGGATGCGCGACATGTTAAAACGATTTTGTTTCATGTGCCTGTTGGTGCTGGCGGCTTGCGGGGATAGTGATGATGTGATTCTGCCCGGGGTGCGCACGGCGATTCTCACGGGTCAATCCCTGCCGACTACCGATGCCGATGCGAACGCCGAAGGCGCATTGCTAGGTGCGGCATTGCCGAATGTGATTTATAGCCAAGCCGGCACCCTCGCCAACCATCAAGGCGGGCATCTGGCACTGGATTGGCCGCTGGAACGGGTATGGCGGGTGTCTATCGGTGCGGGGGTGGAATTCGGCACGCTCATGGCGGCACCGGTTGCCGATAGGGCGCGTGTTTTTGGCGTGACCCCTGATGGGCAATTAAGCGCGGTGGAATTGCAAACCGGTGCGATGCTATGGCAGGTGCAGATTGCCCCCCGCCTTGATGAAACCCAGGGCAGTGTCAGTGGCGGTCTGGCGTTAGATGCCGGGCGGGTGTTCGCGCATGGAGGCGGGGCGGAATTGGTGGCGTATAATGCCGAATCGGGCAGTGAAAATTGGCGCATAGAATTTGATTTGCCGTTATTGGGCGCACCGGTGGCGGCGGATGGGCGTGTTGCTGTGACTGATCTTGATGGCAGGCTTTATGTGCTATCGGCAAATGATGGCACCCGCCTATGGACGCGCCTTGGCAATCCCGAAGCCACGCGGATTCTTGGGGGGGCATCGCCGGCATTGGCAGGGGGCGCGTTGGTGCTAGGCGGCACGGACGCTGAACTTTCGGTGCTTGATATCAATCAAGGGACGTTTTTGTGGGGGGATAATCTGTCGGTAACAGCACCGCGCACGGCTCTGGACCGCATCAATAGCATTGTTGCCAATCCGGTCTATGCTGATGGGCTGATTCTAGCGGGGAGTATGTCGGGACGCTTTGTGGCGTTCAATGCGCGCACCGGGGCGAGCCTGTGGGAAGTGCCGTTAGCCACGCATCAAATGCCGTGGGTGGCAGGCGAGACGATTTTTGCCGTCAGTGCCAAAGGGCGTGTCTATGCGTTGCGGCGACGTGATGGGGCGTTGCGTTGGTTGCAGGATCTACCCGGGGCGGTAGCGATTGATGTGCCGGTATCGGCAGACCCCAATCGCTATGTCGGCCCCATCGTTGCCGGGGGGCGTGTGGTGGTCATTGACCAGAACGGGCGGGGGCAGTTTTTGGATGCCGATAGCGGTGAAATTTTATCCAGCCATCCTTTTGGTGGCGCACAATCCGCCCCGCCGATTGTTGTTGGCGGGATGTTGATTCTCTTGAATGATAGCGGGTCTTTATCGGCTTATCGTTAGGGGCGGGATGATGAATGATGATGAATGATTTTGCGGCGGAATTTCGCATTGCTATTGTTGGACGCCCGAATGTTGGCAAATCCACTTTGTATAATCGGCTGACCGGGCGGCAACACGCGCTCGTGCATGACCGCCCGGGGGTGACGCGCGACCGCCGTGAAGGGGCGGGGCAACTAGCAGGATTACGCTTTCGGCTAATAGACACCGCCGGTTTGGAAGAAGCCAGCAGGGGCAGTTTAGAAGATAGAATGCGCCAGCAAACCGAATACGCCATCGCCCATAGCGATTTGACTCTATTGCTATTTGATGCGCGGGTGGGGCTGACCGAGGCGGATGTGTTTTTCGCTAATGCCATCAGACGTTCGGGGGCGGGGGTGATTGTTGTCGGCAATAAATGCGAGGGCAAAGCGGGGGCGGATGGCTTGACCGAGGCATGGCGTCTAGGTTTAGGACAGGCGGTAGGGGTTTCCGCCGAACACGGAGAAGGGCTAGGCGATCTTTACGATGCGTTGGTGGCACACGCAGAAGAAATGGGAAAATCGGACGCGCTCATGGGGGCGGATGAGGCGGAGGAATTTGACGCGGATGCCCCCCTACGCATCGCCATTATCGGGCGGCCGAATATGGGCAAATCCACTTTGGCGAATCACCTCATCGGCGCGGAACGTATGCTCACCGGGGCGGAGGCAGGGATTACCCGCGATGCTATTGAAATGCCGTTCAACTATGCGGGGCGTGCCATGATGCTGGTGGATACGGCAGGGATGCGGCGCAAATCGCGCATTGATGACCAATTAGAAAAAGCCATGGTGGATGATGCGTTGCGGGCAATCCGTTTCGCGCAATTATGTATTTTACTGATTGATTCGCGCGAAGAATTACATAAGCAAGATTTAGCCATCGCGCGCCTCGTGGTGGAGGAAGGACGCGGGCTCATCATCGGTGCCAATATGTGGGATGTGGCAAAGGATAAAGACGCCACGAAAAAAGAATTGCGCCATAAATTGGATGAATCGCTGGCACAAGTCAAAACCGTGCCACTAGTGCCGATTTCCGCACAGAAAGGCACCGGCATCGGCACATTGATGCACGAAGCTTTTACCATTTATGAAAGATGGAATCGGCGCATTGCCACGGCAAACCTCAATCGCTGGCTTGAAGCCAAGCTAGAAGCCCACCCCCCGCCTTTGGTGGAGGGGCGGCGGTTGCGCATCCGCTATGCCACGCAAGTCAAAACCCGCCCGCCAAGTTTCGCCTTTTTCGTCAGTCGCCCCGCCGAACTCCCCGCCCATTATATGCGCTATCTAGCGGCAGGGTTGCGCGCGGATTTTGATTTAGACGGCGTGCCGTTGCGGTTGATGATGCGCAAGGGCAAGAATCCTTACGTCAGTTGAGTAGCATCCAAAACCTGCCCCTGATGCGGGCAGGTTTTGAGGCAAAGTTGCAAAAACGCCTCGGCAATGTCATCAGGGCTAGGCAGGGTAGATTTATCAATCCCCGGAAACGCCTCAGCAATCATATTGGTAGCAATGCGTCCGGGGCGGAGCATATTGACTTTATGCGGGGTCTGCACCAATTCCTCCGCCCACCCTTTCCCCAAAGATTCAAGCCCCGCCTTACTAGCGGCATACGCCCCCCAATAGGGGCGCATCGCATCGGCGGCACCTGAACTCACAAGCACCGCACGTCCGGCATCGGATTGACGGAATAGGGGGTCTAGGTGATGGATGATGCGAAAACACGCGGTCAGATTGGTGGCAAGCACATCATCCCAAACCGCCTCATCCAAATGCGCGATGGGGGCGAGCATCCCCAACATCCCGGCATTCAAAATCATAATATCCAACCGCCCCCAACGTTGTTGGATCGCCGCCGCTAATCTTGGCAGGGCAGGGCGGTCAAGCAAATCCATCACCACCAAAGTCGCACTGCCCCCGGCGTCACTAATCGCATCATCCAATTCCACCAACCCGCCTTCAGTGCGGGCGGTAGCGATAATATGCGCGCCATTTTTGGCGAGGCATTTTGCTACCGCATAACCAATCCCCCGCGACGCCCCGGTCACTAACGCCACTTTATTTTTCAACTTCATTTAACCGAAACCCCTTTACCCGCATCGTGCGCGATGGGGTAATCGCCGGTAAAACATGCATCACAAAATTGCGGTTCAGTGCCATCACGCGCGCGTTCCCCAAGGGCGCGGTAAAGCCCATCAAGCGAGATAAACGCCAAACTATCCACGCCGATATGTGCGGCAATTTCTGCCACATCCATTTGCGCGGCGATAAGTTTTTCGCGGTCGGGCGTATCCACCCCATAAAAACACGGATGCATGGTCGGCGGTGAGGCGATGCGGAGATGCACTTCCTCTGCCCCGGCTTGGCGCATCATATTGGCGATTTTCATGGAGGTCGTGCCACGGACGATAGAATCATCCACCAACACCACGCGCTTGCCTTCAACCATGTGGCGGTTGGCGTTGTGTTTCATTTTCACCCCCGCCTGCCGTCCGGCATCGGTGGGTTGAATAAAGGTGCGCCCGACATAGTGGTTGCGAATAATGCCAAAATCAAAAGGAATGTTGCTCGCCTCGGCATAGCCAAGCGCGGCAGGCACGCCCGAATCGGGGACCGGGACGATAACATCGGCGGCGATGTGGCTTTCGCTAGCGAGTTCCCTGCCGATATGTTTGCGCGCTTGATAGACGTGGTGTCCTTCAACGATGCTATCGGGACGCGAGAAATAGATATATTCAAAAATGCAAAAACGCGATGGCGCTGTCTTCAAAGGCTGGGTTGAGGTGATGCCGTCGCCATTGATCACCACCATTTCGCCCGGCGCAATATCGCGGATGAATTCCGCCCCGATAATATCAAGCCCGCAAGTTTCCGAACTCACCACATACGCCTCGCCAATCTGCCCTAAACAAAGCGGGCGAATCCCATGCGGGTCGCGCATGGCAATCAACCCTTGCGGACAAAGGCAGATGAGCGCATACGCCCCCTCTATCTGTTTCATCGCATCAATGAGGCGCAAATCGGGCGCGGGCTGATGCGAACGCGCCACCAAATGGATGATGACTTCGGTATCGGTGCTGCCCTGCATCAAACTGCCGGTTTCCACCAACGATTGCCGCAAGCGTTCGGCATTGGTCAAATTACCATTATGCGCGAGGGCAAAACCGCCAAAACTCAATTCGGCAAAAAACGGCTGAATGTTTTGTAGATCCGACTGCCCGGTGGTGGAATAGCGGTTATGCCCAATCGCCGCGCGCCCGATGAGGCGGTCTAAATGCCCGGATGCTGCATCAAAATTCTCGCCAACATGACCGATGCCCCGATGGCTGTGAAATTGCGCGCCTTCCATACTGACAATGCCGGCGGCTTCTTGCCCCCGATGTTGCAGGGCGTGGAGTCCTAATGCGGTATGGACGGCGGCTTCTTCACTGCCATAAACGCCAAACACCCCACATTCCTCACGAAAAGCATCATCCCCCATATGCGTCTCCAACCTCCGATAGGGGGGCAATTTCATCCGGGAGTAGCGAATCATTTGGCGGGGGAATCTTGGAAATAATCTCATCCCCCATGCTTTCGGGGGTCTGTTCGGCGAGCCAGATGCTAACAACACGAATCACATCCATCGTCTTGGCTTCACGCACGGCATGCGGCAAGCCGTCCTCATGTTGCACCAACAACAGCCCCGCCATATAAAACAGCGCGACAAGAATCACCCCCCGCCCCAAACCGAGCAAAAACCCTAACGGGCGGTCAAAAAAATAAAAAACCACCGGACGCAAACGCGGGGTCAGCATCCCCGCCAACACCCCCCAGATGATTAAAACAACCATAAACGGCAAAGCAAAACTCAAAAGCCCCACCACATTAGCCGAAGGAATCGATGGCGCCAGCATATCAGAAATAAAACCCGACATCTGTTGGGATATAATCGCCGCGACAATCAAGCCAATCAGCCCCAATATCTCGCGGATAGCCCCGCGCAGAAGCCCCAATACCCCCGATAGCACAATGATGCTAATAATCGCAATATCAAGCATAGCACCCCCTTTTACCCCAATGCGCCCCGAACACCAAGCCCGATTTTATTTAATGCCGTCCAGAACGCCGATTAACGCTTTCAAATCCCCCACATGATGCAGGGTCATGCCCTTGGGCGTGGCAATATCCGCGCCTTTAAGCGGCGGCAGAATCGCTTGGTCAAATCCCAATTTCGCCGCTTCTTTTAAGCGCAAATCCGCATGCGCCACCCGCCGTGTTTCCGCCGCCAGCCCCACCTCACCAAAGACCACGCAATTTTTCGCACAAGGCACATCGCGGATAGACGAAAGCAACGCCGCCGTCACCGCCAAATCGGCGGCGGGTTCATGGATTCGCACCCCCCCGGCAACATTCAAAAAAATATCGCGCCCCGAAAGCGGAATCCCCCCACGTGCCTCCAAAACCGCCGCCAGCATTGACAGGCGCCCCTGATCCCAACCCACAACATTACGGCGGGGATTCGCCATAGTGGTGTTCGCAACTAGGGCTTGGATTTCCAACAAAATAGGGCGTGTGCCTTCCAGCCCGGCAAACACCACCGCCCCAGAAACATTATCTTGGCGGTCGGCAAGAAATAATTCGGATGGGTTAGGGACTTCCACCAACCCTTCACTTTTCATCTCAAACACACCAATTTCATCGGTGGGACCAAAACGATTTTTCATACAGCGCAAAATACGGAAATGATGATTGCGGTCGCCTTCAAAATGCAACACCGTATCCACCATATGTTCCAGCAATTTGGGTCCAGCAATCGCGCCATCTTTGGTAACATGCCCAACAATCATCACCGCCGCGCCTTTGGCTTTGGCGGCGCGAATCAGCTCATAAGCACTCGCGCGCACTTGTGCCACTGTGCCCGGGGCGGATTCTATGGATGGCAGATACATGGTTTGAATCGAATCCACCACGGCGACAACAATAGGCTCCGGTGCGCGCAATGAAGCACAAATATCCGCCGCATCAGTGCTAGCCGCCAACCCCAAAGCCAGTGGTGCGGTCGCCAAACCTAACCGCCCCCCCCGCATCCTAATCTGTTCCACCGATTCCTCACCGCTAAAATACGCGCCTTCCAGCCCCGCCGCCGCCATGGCACACAGCATCTGTAATAACAGGGTGGATTTACCAATCCCCGGGTCGCCGCCGATGAGCGTTGCCGAACCCGGCACCAATCCGCCCCCAAGGATGCGGTCTAGTTCAGGGATGCGGGTGCTGATGCGTGGGGGCGGGGCGGTATCGCCGATGATTCCGTGCATCGTGATATGCTTGCCTTTGGACTTGCCCCCAGCCCCGGGGGTGGCGGTGGTGGCTTCTGCGCTGATGCTGTTCCAGCTATGGCATTGGGGGCATTTTCCTGCCCATTTGCTCATCACCGCACCGCATTGGTTGCAGACATATTGCGCCCTATTTTTACTCATTTTTTAATCTCATATTGTTCGGTGAGAGGGCCACTAGCCAAGCCATGCACAAATTGACGCACCACCGGATGCCTAGCCCGCCCCATTTGCTTGACCGTGCCTTGCCAGATAATTTTGCCTTCGTGGAGCATCGCCACGCGGTCGGCAATTTCGCGCACGGAATTCATATCATGGCTAATCACCACCGCCGTTGCCCCCAGCCGCTTTGTCGCATCGCGCACTAGCCGATTGATGACGCCACTAGTAATCGGGTCAAGCCCGGAAGTCGGCTCATCAAAAAACAGAATCTCAGGCTTATCGGCAATCGCCCGTGCCAGCCCCACACGTTTCTGCATCCCCCCGGATAATTCGGCAGGGTACAAATCAAGCACGCGTTCTTCCAACAAAACCTGTGCTAAAATGTCTTTGGCTTCTTTACGCAGTGCGGCTTTGTCCATATCAACATTTTGGCGGTAGCGGAACATGATATTTTCCCAAATCGGCAAAGAATCAAACAACGCCCCGCCTTGAAACAACATGCCAATTTTCCGCAAAATTTGCTCGCGCGTGCGCCGCGATGCATTAACGCTTTCCACGCCATCAACCTCAACCGAACCGCTATCGGGGGGCAACAACCCCAAAATGACTTTCAATAAAACCGATTTACCGCTACCCGAAGCCCCAATAATCGCCATAGTTTGCCCCGCCGCCACATCGAGCGCAACGCCCCGCAACACGTGATTGGCGCCAAAATGTTTATGAATATCGCGGATTTGTATATGACTCATAGCATTATCGTGCAAAAGCAAGCCCTGTAATAATAAAATCCAGAATCAGAATCAAAATGGCAGAATAAACCACCGCATTAGTCGTCGCCCGCCCCACGCCTTCCGCCCCACGCCCGGAATAATAGCCAAAATAGCACCCCATCAACGCGATGATAAAACCAAACACCGCCGCCTTGACTAGCCCGATAATCACATCAAAGGCTTCTAAAAATTCCAACGTCCCCGAAAGATATGCCGAGGGCGAAAAATTGAGCTGATACACGGCAATCACATACCCCCCAAACACGCCAATCGTATCGCCAATCAACACCAGAAACGGCAAACACAGCGTCGCCGCCGCCACCCTTGGGATGACGAGATACTGCATCGGGCGGGTAGAAAGCGTATCCAAAGCATCAATTTGGTCGGTCACACGCATGGTGCCAATTTCCGCCGCCATCGCCGCCCCGATGCGCCCGGCTACCATCAATCCCGCCAGCACCGGTCCCAATTCGCGCGTGATAATCAACACCACCACCGTGGCGACCGAGGTCTCGCCTTCAGCAGAAAAACGTTCGGTGCCGGTGTAGCTTTGGAGCGCAATAACCATCCCCGAAAACATGGTCGTCAAACCCACCACCGGCAATGAAAAATAGCCAATATCAAGCATCTGCCGCAGAATCTGCCGCCCATACCAAGGGGGCTGTGCCAACCAAAACAGCGTGCGCCCGATAAAGAAACTCAACCGCCCAATTTCCCCCAGCATAGCGAGGGCGGCGCGTCCGGGTATTTGTAATAGCTGCACCATAAAACTTCCTTCATCCGTTCTTGATATATTTCCGCCCCGCCCGCAAACCTAACGCAACCAGCACATCATAGCAAATCGTGTCGGTTAATAAAGCCATAGATTCCGCATCATCCATTAAAGTCACCCATTCTAGCCCCGCCAGCACCGCATCGGGCCAATCGGTCACATCAACCACATGCGCATCCATCGTCACCCGCCCCAGAATCGGCGCGCTATACTCCCCGCACCAGACGCGCCCTTTATTGTTTAGATGGCGCGAAAACCCATCTGCATAACCGCCGCCAATGGTCGCTAATACACTATCACGGGTCAATTGATGCGTGGCGTTGTAGCTTACAGTTTCGCCCTTACGCGCATGGCGAATCTGCAAAACCCGCCCGCGCAAAGTGAGGGCAGGGGTAAAACCTTCCGCCGCCAAAGGCGGATAACCATAAAGCGCAATCCCCGGGCGAATCAAATCAAAATGATATTCCGCCCCCAACAAAGCCCCCGCCGATGCGGCAAGGCTAGCCGCACAAGCGGGGAGGGCGCGCCGACATTCGGTGAAACGGCGCAGTTGTTCGGCATTAAGCGGACTATCAGGCTCATCGGCAGAGGCAAGGTGCGAATAGAGAAGTTTAATATCCGCCTGCGTTTGCAGTGCGGTGGCACGCGTTTCGTTGAGCCACCGCCAATCCAGCCCGAAGCGATTCATCGCCGTATCCACCTGCACCATCACGGCAGGAAGCGCATCATCCTCCCCACGTAGAGTTTCAAGCACCGCAATCTGCGCTTCATCATTGATGCTAGGGGTGAGGTTTGCGCCGCGAATCAATTCCACATCCTCAACAAAAAGCCCATCAAAATAGCCAATCACCGCATCCGCAACATAGGGACGAATCCGCGCCCCCTCATCAGCATTGGTGGTAAAAAACACCCGACACCCCGCCCCATAAAGCGCCCCAGCAACCGCCTCCGCCCCATGCCCATAAGCATCCGCCTTAACCACCGCGGCGGTGGTGGGCGCGGTGTTGAGCGCATCCATCCGCCGCCAATTCTGTGCGATGGCATCAAGGTCAATCTCGGCAATGAGGCGGTGCGCCATGTCATGCGCCATATTATGCGTTGGGGGCATCACTCAAAACGCTCAGGCAGGTAGTCTTCGGAGGCGGTATCGGTGAATTTAGTAAAGCGGTCAATGAAATTCGTGGCAACCACACCAGTGCCAGCATGGCGGTGCTTGGCGATGATGATTTCGGCTTTGCCGTGGGATTTTTCGGATTTTTCGCGCCAGCGTGTATGGCGTTTTTGATAAGTATCTAAATCTTCACTTTCTTTTTGTTCAGGCTCGGCTTTGCTTAAATAATATTCCTCACGATAAACAAACATCACTACATCGGCATCTTGTTCAATGGTGCCAGATTCGCGCAAATCGGCTAGGTTGGGGCGTTTATCATCGCGCTGTTCCAGCGCCCGCGATAATTGCGAAAGTGCCAGCACAGGAATCGATAGTTCTTTGGCAATGTTTTTGAGCGAGCGCGTAATCATAGAAATTTCTTGCACGCGGTTTTCCCAGCGCATCCCCATGGGTGCGCTAAGTAATTGCAGATAATCCACCACCAACAGCCCTAGTCCGTGGGTGCGTTTCAACCGCCTAGCCCGCGATGCTAGTTGCGATACCGACAGCCCCGGCGTGTCATCAATATAAAAGGGCGCGGTTTCAATTTGATTGCTGGTGCGGACAAGATCATTGAATTGTTGCGGATTTATCTGTCCAAGGCGCATGTCATTAGCTGGAATTTGTGCTTCGCTGGATAAGATACGACTAGCAAGTTGTTGTGCAGACATCTCAAGTGAGAAAAACGCCACATTGCACGACTCCTCGCCAGTGCGGGTGGTAGTGGCAGCGTGAAAAGCGATATTGGTTGCCAGTGCCGTTTTCCCCATGCCCGGACGCCCCGCCAAAACCACCAAATCCGAATCCTGCAACCCGCCGAGACGATCGTTAAGCCCCTTCAACCCTGTGCTGATGCCTACTAGGTGGCTTTCATTTTTCAGGACGGCTTCGGTTCGGGTCATGGCTTCGGCTTGGGCTTTGTGAAACGGCAATAATCCTGATGTCGGTTGATTCGTCTCAGCAAGGCGGAATAATTCTTGTTCGGTTTCTTCAATGAGGGTTTCTGCATCGGTATCTAGTTTGGCGGTTCGTGAGCGTGCAATGGTTTCATCAGCGATAATAATGAGTTGTCGCCGTAAAAAACATTGATAGATATCTTTCGCATAATCAGGGGCTTCGGAAATGGAGCTAATGTTATCCATTAATTCCCTTAAATAATTTTCTACATCAACATCCTCGACACTTGGATCGCCAATAAAATAACTTTTTAAGGTGACAGGATTGGCAAGTTGCCCCTTAGTGCAGAGTGTGCGTGCAGCGGTAAAAATGCGCCCATGCAGGGGATTAAAGAAATGCGCAGTATCTAGGTGGTCTGGAATTTTGTCAAAGATGTCGTTGCTGAGCAGAAGCGCACCGAGCAAATCCTGTTCCGCCTCAAGATTTTGGGGCAGTCCGCTTTCCTCAATGCTTTTAGTGCTTTTGCTACTATGGATTAAATCATCGTTCATGGCGCAATCATAGCACTGCGCCAGCATCGTCAAAAAGCATTAACAAGCCATAAATTGCCTGTGAATATCGGTAATATCGGTGATAACGTTCTACTTATTTCACAGGCTCGTCATCTTCAGCCGCATCATCCGCCTTATCGTCGTTTTTGGCATCGCTTTCAGGCGCGCTTTCGGCTTTTGCCTTCGCTTTCGGCTTCGCTTTTGCTTTCGCTTTTGCTTTCGGTTTAGCCTTTGCCTTCGCTTTTGGCTTTGCCTCAACCTCAACCTCCGCCTCAACCTCCGCCTCAACTTCCGCCGCAACCTCAACCTCCGCTTCATCTAACACCGGCACTTCCGGCGGCGCAACGCCTTCTTCAAGCATTTCTGCGGCACGTGCTTCGGCTGCTTGGGCGGCTTCGGCGGCTTCTAGGCGTTCGCGTTCGGCGACATCGCTGACGATGGCGCGTCCTAATTTCAGCTGTTCTTTGGCTTCATCTTGGCTGCGGGCGATATTGACGGTGATTTCCACGGCGACTTCGGGATGCAACACCACGCGCACTGGAAAAATGCCAAGGGTTTTGATGTTGGTATTGAGGTCAATCTGCCCACGCGCAAGGGTAAATCCCGCCTCGGTGCTTGCCGCGACAATATCCCGTGCCGATGCCGAACCATAAAGCTGCCCCATCTCGCTAGCCGCACGGATGAGCGTCACCGACAGATCTTCCATTGTCTTAGCCATTTTCTCGGCTTCGCCTTTGCGTTTGAGATTGTCGGCTTCAAGCTGTTTCTTTTGTGCCTCGTAATGTTCTTTATTGGCTTTGGTGGCGCGGAGTGCCTTGCCTTTGGGGAGCAGAAAATTGCGCGCATAGCCGGATTTGACAGTGACCAAATCGCCCATCTGCCCCAATTTTTCGACACGTTCAAGTAAAATGATTTCCATGAGTTAGTCCCCTTTATTAAGACACAACAAACGGCATCAAGGCTAAATGCCTTGCGCGTTTAATGGCGGTCGCGAGTTCGCGTTGTTTTTTCGCCGATACCGCAGAAATACGCCTCGGCACAATTTTCCCACGCTCGGTGGTATAGCGTTGGAGCAATTTGACATCTTTATAGTCAACTTTCGGCGCGCTCGGGTGCGAAAGCGGGCAGGATTTATGGCGCTTATTAGACTGACGCCGTGCCGAAGGGCGGGTGATTTCAAGCTGGGTCATGATTATCCTCACTATCGGGGTTTTCTGTTGTTTCGGGGGTTTCGGGGGTTTCGCTAGCAACCTCAACCGCCTCAACCTCAACCTCATCATCAATATCATCAACAGGGGCATCAACCTCATCAACCTCATCAGTAGCGGGGGCAGGGGCATCATCATCAGGGGCGGGGGCATCATTACCCGCACGTTCGCGGGTGTTTTTCATCATGATGGAAGGTTCGGGGTCAATGGCATCAATGCTGGTGATGAGCGCGCGCAACACATCCTCATTCAGCCCAAGCCGGCGGTCTAGTTCCGCCACCGCAGCCCCATCGGCTTCAAAATTGAGCATGACATAATGCCCTTTGCGATTTTTCTTAATTTTATAGGCCATGGTTTTCAGCCCCCAGTATTCCTGTTTCTTCACCGCGCCTTTGTGGTCGGTGATGATGGCGCAGAATTCTGCGGTGATGGAATCAACCTGAGCTGACGAAAGATCTTGGCGTATAATAAACACGCATTCATAAAGTCGCATATCATCCCCCTTCTGGATCATGCTATGCCCTGTCGGACACAATGAGCCGATGGCAGAACCACCAGCAAGAGGCAAGAAAACCACCATTGGCTTTCCCTATTGTCGAGGGGTATAACATATTCTCAACAAATTGCAACCCCTATTGATTCCGCTTGCCAAAAACCGCGAAAAAGCGTAGCAATGCGCGAGAAAGGATAAATAAATGCTAAAAGGTTTGATTACACCGATTCTAACGCCGTTCAATGATGATCTGACGATTGCCGATGATTTGTTGTTGGCACACGCCGAATGGCTTTTGGGGGATGGCGGCTCGGCTGGCTTGGCGTTATTCGGCACTACAGGGGAGGCGCTTTCCGTGGGCATCAAGGAACGTATGGCGAGCCTTGATATGCTCATCGCCAAAGGCATTGACCCTAAACGCCTCATTGTCGGCACTGGGCTAAATAATATGCACGATACGGCGGAATTGACCCGCCATGCTTGCGCGCATGGCTGTTTGGGGGTGATGATGCTACCGCCATTTTATTTCAAAAACGCTAGCGATGATGGACTTTACCGCTATTATGCTGAGGTGATTAAAAGGGTGGCGCATCCTGACCTCAAAATTTACCTCTACCACATCCCGCAAGTGGCGGGTGTCGGGTTGAGCCTTGATTTAGTCGCGCGCCTAACCGCCGATTTTACCGAAGTGGTGGGGATTAAAGATTCCTCGGGCGATTGGCAAAATACCGAAAAATTATTGGCGATTGAGGGCTTAATCGTCTATCCCGGCGCAGAAACCCCGGTGATTGACGCCATCAAATTGGGCGCGCCGGGCTGTATTTCCGCCACCGGCAACATCAATAGCCCCGGCATAGCCGAAGTCATCCGCCTCTGCCATGCGGGGGATTATGAGGGCGCGGAAAAAAACCACATCCGCACCCGCGCCATCCGTGCTTTATTCCAAGACTACGCGCCGATTCCCGCACAAAAAGCCTTGCTCGCGCGTTGGCAGGATGCGCGCTATAATAATCTGCGCCCGCCTTTGCTGGCTTTGGATGCGGATAAGGCAACCGCACTAGAACGCGCGCTTATTGATGATTTTGGCTTAAACGCCAAAGGTTTTAGTTGAAATAGATGGGCGTTATCTGCTACAACCATAGGCGACACCATAGGCAACAGGGAACAAAATGCCATATCTTGCAGAATATCTACCCATCGCGCTATTCCTCGGCATTGCCATCGGGCTTTCCGGGGCGTTTGTGATTGGCGCGTTATTGGTGGGGGCGCAGCGTCCTGATGCTGAAAAATTGAGCGCGTATGAATGTGGCTTTGAAGCCTTTGACTCATCGCGCCAACGTTTTGACATTCGCTTTTATCTGGTGGCGATTCTGTTCATTATTTTTGATTTAGAGATAGCGTTTTTATTCCCGTGGGCGGTGGCTTTAGGCGATATTGGTGCTTTTGGCTTTTGGTCCATGGTGGTGTTTTTATTGGTGCTGACCATCGGTTTTATCTATGAGTGGAAAAAAGGAGCCCTTGATTGGGATTAGCGGTATGGGAAAAGTAATGCTACCCACGGAAAAAAGCCAAGATGCGCTATTGGGTGCGGTGGCGCATGAGTTCAACAATAATGGTTTCGTCGTAGCCCAAGCCGACAAGCTATTCAGCTGGGCGCGCAGTGGTTCGTTGTGGCCGATGACATTTGGGTTGGCATGTTGTGCGGTGGAAATGATGCACTCGGCGGCGTCGCGTTATGATATGGACCGCTATGGGATGTTGTTCCGCCCAAGCCCCCGCCAATCCGATGTCATGATTGTCGCTGGCACGCTCACCAATAAAATGGCGCCCGCCTTACGCAAAGTCTATGACCAAATGGCAGAACCGCGTTGGGTGGTGTCTATGGGGTCGTGTGCGAATGGGGGGGGCTATTACCATTATTCGTATGCGGTGGTGCGGGGGTGCGACCGCATTGTGCCGGTGGATGTGTATGTTCCCGGCTGTCCGCCCACGGCTGAGGCGCTCATTTATGGGCTGTTGCAATTACAGAAAAAAATCCGCCGCACCACCACCATCGCCCGCTAATACCTAATGAGAAACCCCAATGCCCGCCGATAACCAAACCCCATCTGAAATCACGCGCTCTTATGATGAGCAAAAGCAACATTTCCAAGATATTCTGGCAACCCAAGCCGATGCCATCAGCATTTTTCGCGGCGAGATCACCATCCGCGTGCCGTTGGAACAATTACACCGCGCCTTAACCCGCCTCAAAGACGAGTCGGGGGGCGAATTCACGCAACTTTCGGACATCACAGCGGTGGATTTCCCCGAACGCAAACAACGTTTTGAGCTCATCTATCAGCTCCTCAGCGTCAAATGGAATCAACGCGTGCGCTTGATTACAAGTTTGGGCGAGGGCGAAATCGCGCCTTCGGTGACCGCACTTTTCACCTCAGCAAATTGGGCAGAGCGCGAGATTTGGGATATGTTTGGCATTTTCTTTGACGGGCATGGAGATTTAAGACGCTTGCTCACGGATTATGGCTTTGAAGGGCATCCATTACGCAAAGATTTCCCGCTTACCGGACACGTAGAAGTACGCTATGACCCCGATGAGGGGCGCGTGGTCTATGAAGCCGTGGAACTCATGCAAGAATACCGCGATTTTGATTTCGAAAGTCCCTGGGAAGGCATAAAGATGGAAGGCGCACAAGATGCCCTAAAACAAAACGATGCCCCGCGCCAAGATGCGATTGAGAATACCGATGACTGATCCAACCATAAAACCCCTAACCATGAATTTCGGCCCGCAACACCCGGCGGCGCATGGGGTATTGCGCCTAGTGCTGGAAATGGATGGTGAGGTGATTGAACGCGCCGACCCGCATATAGGCTTGCTACATCGTGGCACCGAAAAATTGATTGAGCATAAAACCTATTTACAGGCTTTGCCGTATTTTGACCGCCTAGATTATATCGCCCCGATGAATCAGGAACACGCTTTCGCCCTCGCCATTGAAAAATTGCTCCAACTAGAAGTCCCTAGGCGGGGGCAGTTTATCCGTGTGCTTTATTGCGAAATCGGACGCATTTTGAATCACCTGTTGAATCTAACCACTTTCGCCATTGATGTCGGGGCGATGACGCCGTTATTGTGGGGTTTTGAAGAACGCGAGCATTTATTGGAATTTTATGAACGCGCATCAGGGGCAAGATTCCACGCCGCCTATTTCCGCCCCGGCGGGGTGCATCAAGACCTCCCCGATGGCTTACTAGAAGACATAGATAAATGGGCGGATCGTTTCGGCAGTTTCGTTGATGATATGGAAGGGTTATTAACCGAAAACCGCATTTTCAAACAGCGCACCGTGGATATAGGCGTGGTCGGTTTAGACGAGGCACTGGATTTAGGCTTTTCGGGTCCGTGCCTGCGCGCATCGGGTTTGCCGTGGGATTTACGCAAAACCCAGCCCTATGATGTCTATGATGAATTAGACTTTGACATCCCCACGGGTAAGACCGGCGATTGCTATGCGCGTTATCTGGTGCGGGTGGAAGAAATGCGCCAATCCGTGCGCCTCATCAAACAATGCATTGAGAAAATGCCATCAGGTGCGGTGATGACAGAAGACCACAAAATCACCCCCCCCCGCCGTGATGACATGAAAACATCCATGGAAGCCATGATAAGCCATTTCAAACTCTACACCGAGGGCTTTCACACCCCCGAGGGCGCAACCTATACCGCCGTTGAAGCCCCCAAAGGCGAGTTCGGCGTCTATCTGGTATCGGATGGCAGTAATAAGCCTTACCGCTGCCGCATCCGCGCCCCGGGGTTTTATGCCATGGCGGCGATGGATCAATTATCGCGCGGGCATATGCTAGCCGATTCGGTGGCGATTCTAGGCTCGCTAGACGTGGTATTCGGGGAGATTGACCGATGAGTATCGCCCGCCGTATCGCCGACGACCAACCCACGCATTTTGCCTTTTCTGCGGAAAATAAGCAGAAAATCAAAGTGATTCTAGCCAAATACCCCAAATCCCACAAAAGCAGTGCAGTATTGCCGTTGCTAGATTTAGCCCAACGCCAACACGATAATTGGCTCCCCACCAAGGCGATTGAGGAAGTCGCAAAAATCTGCGAGATGCCCGAAATGCGCGTATTTGAGGTGGCAAGTTTTTATACTATGTTCAATCTGCGCCCGGTGGGTAAGTATTTCATCCAAGCCTGCGGCACCACCCCGTGCTGGCTCCGTGGCAGTGATGCGGTCATGCAGTGCATCAAAGACAAACTCAACATCACATCGGGCGAGACGAGCGCATGCGGGAATTTCACGCTACTTGAAGTGGAATGTTTAGGCGCGTGTGTCAATGCGCCGATGGTGCAGATCAATGATGATTATTATGAAGATTTAGACTATAACAGCATGGCAAAACTCATCAACCAACTGCAACAAGGCGAGACGCCCCAATCTGGCTCAATGGCAGGACGCCAAGGCTCAGAACCCGCATCAGGTGCAACGAGCCTGAAACAAGGAGATAGCGATGCTTCATGATTCCGACCGCATCTTCACCAACTTATACGGCTGGCACGGCACCGATTTAAAATCGGCACGGGCAAGGGGGGATTGGGATGGCATCGCTGGCTTGCTAGAACGAAGCCACGAGGATGTCATTGAAGCCATCAAAGCATCAGGCTTGCGCGGGCGGGGCGGGGCTGGATTCCCCACCGGACTCAAATGGTCGTTTATGCCGAAAGAGATCACAACCCGCCCGCATTATTTGATCGTCAATGCCGATGAATCCGAACCCGGCACCTGCAAAGACCGCGACATTTTACGCTATGAACCCCACAAATTGGTAGAGGGCAGTTTGCTGGCAGGCAAGGCGATGCGCGCGCATGTGGGCTATATCTATATCAGGGGCGAATTTGTCAATGAAGCCAAAGCATTACAAACCGCTATTGATGAAGCATATCAAGCAAAATTACTCGGCAAAAACGCCGCGAATTCCGGCTGGGATTTTGATCTGTACCTGCATCGGGGGGCGGGGGCGTATATTTGCGGGGAGGAAACCGCCCTCATCGAATCGCTTGAGGGCAAAAAGGGACAACCCCGCCTCAAACCGCCTTTCCCGGCAGGGGTGGGGCTGTATGGATGCCCGAGTACCGTCAATAATGTGGAAACCATCGCTGTCGTGCCAACAATTTTGAGGCGGGGGGCAGAATGGTTCGCCGGGCTAGGGCGTGCGGGCAATACCGGCTCAAAACTCTTTTGCATTTCAGGACATGTCAATCAGCCGTGCAATGTTGAAGAAGAGATGGGGATTCCATTAAAAACCCTAATTGAAAAACACGCCGGCGGGGTGCGTGGGGGGTGGAATAATTTACTGGCAGTGATTCCCGGCGGTTCATCCACGCCCCTAATCCCCAAAGATATCTGTAATGATGTGCTGATGGATTTTGACAGCCTCCAAGAAGCACAAACCGGGCTAGGCACGGCAGGCGTCATCGTCATGGACAAAAGCACCGATATCGTCCAAGCCATTACGCGCATTGCGTATTTCTACAAACACGAATCGTGCGGGCAATGCACCCCGTGCCGTGAAGGCACCGGCTGGATGTATCGAATGCTGGAACGCATGGTAAGGGGGGAGGCGACACTGGAAGAAATTGATATTCTCTACGATGTGACGAAACAGGTGGAAGGGCATACGATTTGTGCCTTGGGCGATGCGGCGGCGTGGCCTATCCAAGGACTCATTCGCCATTTCCGCCCGGCATTAGAGGCGCGCCTCAAATCCAAAACCCCGGCAAAAACCCCTATAGAATCGGTGGCATAACATGATAAAACTCACCATTGACGATATTGAAGTAGAGGTTGAAGACGGCGCCACCATCTTGCAGGCTTGCGAGACGGCGGGTAAGGAAATCCCGCGTTTCTGCTATCACGAAAAATTATCCATCGCCGGCAATTGCCGTATGTGTTTGGTGGAAATGGAAAGGGCACCGAAACCGATAGCCTCGTGTGCGATGCCGGCGGGGGAGGGCATGGTCATCAAAACCGACAGCAACATGGTGCAAAAAGCCCGCGAGGGCGTGATGGAATTCATGCTCATCAACCACCCCCTAGACTGCCCGATTTGCGACCAAGGGGGCGAATGCGACCTACAAGACCAAGCGATGGGATACGGCACCGCCGAGAGCCGTTACCTAGAACCCAAACGCGCGGTGGAAAATAAAGCCATGGGACCTTTAATTTCCACGATTATGACGCGGTGTATCCATTGCACCCGCTGTGTGCGCTTTGCCACCGAGGTCGCCGGTGTGCCAGAATTGGGCGCAATCGGGCGGGGCGAGGATATGGAAATCACCACCTATTTGGAACAGGCATTAGCGTCCGAATTATCGGGGAATGTTGTTGATTTATGTCCGGTGGGGGCTTTGACGAGCCGTCCTTATGCGTATCAGGCACGTTCGTGGGAGCTCACCCACACGCCGAGCATTGATGTCATGGACGGCTTGGGGTGCCATATCCGCGTGGATAGCCGTGGCAACCAAGTCATGCGCGTCCTCCCCCGCCACAATGATGATATCAATGAGGAATGGATTTCGGACAAAACCCGCCACGCCATTGATGGTTTGTTGGCACAAAGGCTAGACCGCCCCTATCTGCGTGGGCGCGATGGACGGCTGGCGGCGGCAAGTTGGGATGAAGCCTTTACCGCCATCAAAAAAGCCATCAAAAAAGCCAAAGCCGATGAGATTGGCGCGCTAACCGGGGATTTAGCCGATGCCGAAGCGATTTTTGCCTTGGGGCAGTTGTTGGATAAGATCGGCACCCCCCACCGCGATTGCCGTCAAGATGGTGCGGTTATCGGCAGTGCCACCGGTACGGGGGGAAAAGGGGCGGGGGGTTATCTTTTCAATTCGGGGATAAACGGCGTGGATGTGGCGGATGCGATTCTGCTCATCGGCACCAATCCGCGCAGCGAAGCCCCGGTATTAAATGCGCGCATCAGGCAGAATTGGCTCAATAACGGCGTGCGGGTGTTCCGTTTAGGCGGGGCGGGGGATTTGACCTATCCGCTAGTTGAATTAGGGGATGATGCGCGGGTGTTGGAACAATGGTGTGATGGGGGGCTCAATAAGGGCAGTGCGGTAGTCAATGCCCTCAAATCCGCCGCGCGTCCGATGGTGATTTTGGGGCAGGGCGCGCTCAATCGTCCCGATAGTATGGGGATTCTGCATGCGGTGGGGCGTTTAGCAGAGCAGGTGGATTTGGTGAAAGAGGACTGGAACGGCTTTAATGTCCTGCATAGCACGGCGGGGGTTGTTGGTGGGTTGATGCTGGGATTCCTGCCGCAAAAGGGCGGGTTTGCCACGCCCGACATGGTGCGGGCATTGGAACATGGCAGATTGAAAGTGCTTTACAATCTAGGCGCCGATGAAGTGGATTTATCGCGCCGTCATAGCGATAGTTTCATCATCTATCAGGGCAGTCATGGCGATAGGGGGGCGGGGTGTGCCGATGTCGTGCTTCCCGCCGCCGCATGGCCCGAAAAAGACGCCACCTATGTCAATACCGAAGGGCGGGTGCAGAGGGCAAATCGCGCGACTTTCCCGCCGGGTGAGGCGCGCGAGGATTGGGCAATTATCCGCGCACTTTCGGCGGTGCTAGGTAAAAAACTAGGCTTTGATGATCTCGGCGGTCTGCGCCAAGCCATGATTAGTGCCGTGCCAGAATTTGACGAAATGGATAAACCACGCAGCCTAAAACCGAAAAAACTAGGGCGCAAGCAAGCCATCAGCAACGCCCCATTGCAAACGCATATCAAAAATTTCTACATGACCTGCCCGATTAGCCGTGCTTCGGTAACTATGGCGGAATGTGTCAAAGCCTTTGTTTATGAGAATGCGGGGGAGGATGCGGGGGAGGATGCGGGATGATTGAATTTTTTAACGCTTACATTTGGGATTTGATCTGGACGCTATTAAAAATTTTCGCGGTCATCGTGCCGTTACTGATTGCGGTGGCGTATCTGACTTTGGCAGAACGGCGCATCATCGGCTTCATGCAATTAAGGAAAGGCCCCAATGTCGTCGGCCCGTTCGGTCTATTGCAACCTTTCGCCGATGCGCTCAAATTATTATCCAAGGAAACCATATTACCATCGGGCGCATCCAAAACCGTGTTCGTCATAGCACCGATGCTAACCTTCGTGCTGTCGCTAGTGGCATGGGCGGTGATTCCCTTCGGCGAGGGGTTAGTCATTGCCGATGTCAATATCGGCATTTTATATCTTTTCGCCATTTCATCGCTAGGGGTCTATGGCGTCATCATGGCGGGGTGGGCGAGCAATTCCAAATATCCATTTTTGGGGGCAATGCGTTCGGCGGCACAGATGATTTCGTATGAAGTATCACTAGGTCTAGTCATCATCACCGTCATCATGGCGGCAGGTTCATTGAATTTGAGCGATATCGTGCGCGCCCAACAAGGCTTATGGTTCTGCATCCCGCTATTCCCGATGTTTGTGATTTTCTTCATCTCCACCTTGGCAGAAACCAATCGCGCGCCGTTTGACCTGCCCGAGGGCGAATCTGAATTGGTGGCTGGCTATTTCGTTGAGTATTCGTCCATGTCCTTCGCGCTATTTTTCTTGGGCGAATATGCCAATATGATTCTGATGAGTGGCATGACGACAACGCTATTCCTAGGCGGTTGGTTGCCGCCGTTTGATGTGCCGATTCTCAATGCGATTCCTGGGGTGGTGTGGTTCGCTTTGAAAACGGCATTAGTATTATTCGTGTTCCTATGGGTGCGCGCCACCACGCCCCGTTATCGCTATGACCAATTAATGCGCCTAGGTTGGAAGATATTTTTGCCATTCACTTTATTTTTTGTCGTGCTAGTGGGCGGTGTGTTATTAGGGTTTGGGCTGTTGCCATAAAGGAAGGGTTTATAGATGTCATCATTGATTACTGCATTGCGTTCGTTTCTCTTGCTTGAGATAGTGAGGGGGCTAGGTTTGACGTTGAAATATCTATTCAAGCCAAAAGTCACGCTCAATTACCCGTATGAAAAGGGCTATCTGTCCCCGCGTTTTCGTGGCGAGCATGCCCTCCGCCGTTATCTCAATGGCGAGGAACGTTGCATCGCCTGTAAATTATGCGAAGCCATCTGCCCCGCCCAAGCCATCACCATAGAATCCGAACCCCGGGCTGATGGCAGTCGCCGCACCACCCGCTATGATATTGATATGACGAAATGTATCTATTGCGGGTTTTGCCAAGAGGCGTGTCCGGTGGATGCCATTGTTGAGGGACCGAATTTTGAATTCGCCACCGAAACCCGTGCCGAACTTTACTATGACAAAGATAAATTACTAGCCAATGGCGACCGCTGGGAAGGCGAAATCGCCCGCAACCTAGCCCGCGATGCGCGCTATAGATAGGAACCGCCGATGTTTATAGCTGCTATGTTCTTTTATCTTTTTGCCCTGATGGTGGTGCTGTCGGGGGCGATGGTGGTGTTGGCGCGCAATCCGGTGCATGCGGTGTTGTTTTTGATTCTGGCGTTTTTCAATTCGGCGGGGCTGTTCATTTTGCTAGGGGCGGAATTTTTGGCGATGCTGTTGGTGGTGGTCTATGTGGGTGCGGTGGCGGTGCTATTTTTATTCGTGGTCATGATGCTAGACATTGATGCCACCGCAATGCGCCAAGGGTTTCGCCAAAATCTACCCATAGGCGCGGCGGTGGGATGCGTGTTGATGGCGGAATTATTGCTGGTATTTTTGGGCGGCGGACATAGCGGTAGTGTGCTAGCGATAGGACATGGCGGGGCGAGCAATACAACCCTAATCGGCAGGCAACTTTACACCGAATACCTATTGCTGTTCCAGCTAGCCGGGTTGATTTTACTAGTAGCAATGATAGGGGCAATCACGCTAACCATGCGCCATAGGGAAGGCGTCAAACGCCAAAGCATCGCCAAACAAAACCGCCGCACACGCGGAGGCACTATCGCCATCGTATCGGTAGAATCGGGTGCTGTGCCTGACGCATTAGAAGACGCACCGGCGGCGCACAAGAAATTGCAATAAGGGGAGGAGAGGCACCATGTTCACCATCGCATTAACGCATTATCTAATCGTCGCCGCCATCCTGTTCACCCTAGGGGCGGTGGGGATTTTCCTCAATCGCAAAAACGTCATCGTCATTTTGATGTGTATTGAATTGATGCTGTTGGCGGTGAATATCAACTTGGCGGCGTTTTCGGCGTATCACGGGCATATAGTCGGGCAGATTTTTGCCATGTTCATTCTAACCGTGGCGGCGGCGGAGGCGGCGATTGGCTTGGCTATTTTGGTCGTCTATTTCCGCAATCGCGGCAGTATCGCCGTTGAAGACATCAACATGATGAAAGGCTAAATGATGATTAGCGCGATTGTATTCCTGCCATTATTGGGCGCCATCGGGGCGGGGATAGGTGCGTTTCTGCACCGCGACCGCTTGGCGTATGCGTTCAGCCTAAGCGGTGTGGTGCTGGCGATGGCTTTGGGGTGGTGGGCGTTTCTCACCATCGCTATCCCCGGGCAGAATATAACGATTCATTTGGCGCGCTGGTTTGATGTGGGTTTGTTCCAAGTGGATTGGGCGTTGCGCTATGATGCGCTCACCGCCGTGATGGTGATTGTGGTGACCTCGGTATCGGCGATGGTGCATATTTATGCCGTGGGTTATATGGCGCATGATGCGTCAAAACCGCGCTTTATGGCGTATCTGGGGCTTTTCACTTTTGCCATGTTGATGTTGGTGACGGCGGATAATTTGGTGCAGCTATTCTTTGGCTGGGAAGGCGTCGGCGTGGCATCGTATCTGCTGATTGGATTCTGGTATCATAAGGCATCGGCACACGAGGCGGCGATGAAGGCATTTATTGTCAATCGTGTCGGCGATTTTGGGTTTGCGCTAGGGATTTTCGCATTATTTCATCTCACAGGTTCGGTGCAGTTGGATATCATTTTCGCCGCCACCCCGACATTGCAAAATAGCCAATTCGTCATTTTGGGGTTAAGCCTCCCCGCCCTTGAGGTCGCTGGCATTCTGCTATTTATCGGTGCCATGGGGAAATCGGCACAGCTGGGTCTGCATACATGGCTCCCGGATGCCATGGAAGGCCCGACACCGGTTTCGGCATTGATTCACGCGGCGACTATGGTGACGGCAGGGGTGTTTATGGTGTGCCGTCTGTCGCCGATGCTGGAATACGCCCCGGTGACACTGGGGGTGATAACGATTATTGGCGCATTGACAGCGATTTTTGCCGCGACCATCGCTATGACGCAATTTGATATTAAGCGCGTGATTGCCTATTCTACATGTTCGCAGCTGGGCTATATGTTTTTCGCGGCAGGGGTATCGGCGTATCCGGCGGCGATGTTCCACCTAACCACGCATGCTTTTTTCAAAGCCCTGTTATTTTTGGGGGCGGGGTCAGTCATTCATGCCATGTCCGATGAACAAGATATGCGGAAAATGGGCGGCACTTGGAAGAAAATTCCCTTCACTTATGCGATGATGTGGGTAGGGTCGCTGGCACTAGCGGGGGTGCCGTTTTTTGCCGGGTATTATTCCAAAGATATGGTGCTAGAAACCGCATGGGGCGCGCATTCTGCTTTGGGTAATCTGGCGTGGTATTTGGGTATTGGCGCGGCGTTTTTGACGGCGTTTTATTCGTGGCGGTTGTTGATGCTGACCTTTCACGGCACCCCCCGTGCGCCAGCGAAAGTCATGGCAAAAATCCATGAAAGCCCGCCGGTGATGACACTGCCGCTTTTTGTGTTAGCGGTGGGGGCGGTGCTGTCGGGGTGGCTGTTTTATGATTTATTTGTCGGGCATCACTGGCATGATTTCTGGGGCGATGCGCTTTTCATCCATCCGCTAAATTCGGTCATGGAGGACGCGCATCATGTGCCAAAATGGGGCAAGCTGATGCCATTATTCGTCAGCATCGGCGGCATTGGTTTGGCGATAATTATCTACGGCAAATGCCCATGGATAGCGGATAAAATCGCCAATACATTCCCCGCCATCTATCAACTCTTTTACCATAAATGGTATTTTGATGAACTCTATGACAAAGCCTTCGTGCGTCCGGCGGTGCGGTGCGGGCAGTTTTTTTGGTTGCGCGGGGATCGGGGAGTAATTGATGCCTATGGTCCTGATGGCATAAGCAACATAGTGGTGCGCTTTGCCGCATTTTGTAGCCGTCTGCAATCGGGTTATGTGTTTCATTATGCGTTCGCCATGTTGATTGGGGTGCTTGCCCTGATCGCCTGGTATCTGGTGCGGGGGTAGGCGATGCAAACCGAATGGCCTGTATTGACGGTTTTGACATTTCTGCCGCTGGCAGGGGTGCTGTTCCTGTTGCTGATTAGGGGCAGTGAGGAGGTGGTTAGGCGCAATGCACGGCAGGTAGCATTATGGGTGTCGGGTTCTACCCTGATGCTGGCATTGGCGTTGTTGATGAATTTTGACCCTGATTATCTGGGCTATCAGTTCGTTGATAGGGGCGATTGGCTAGTGGGTGAGGGCATCGGTTATATGATGGGGGTGGATGGGATTTCCATGCCGTTCATCGTGCTTTCGGCATTTTTAACGCCTCTGGCGATTTTGGCGAGTTGGAATTCGGTGCAGAATCGCGTGCGCGAATATATGATTGCCTTTTTGGTATTAGAAACGCTAATGATAGGCACCTTCGCCGCCCTTGATTTGGTGGTGTTTTATCTGTTTTTTGAAGCGGTATTGATTCCGATGTTCGTCATTATAGGCATCTGGGGCGGGGCAAGGCGGGTCTATTCGGCATTCAAATTCTTTCTTTATACGCTAGCAGGTTCGGTGCTGATGCTGGTGGCGATTTTGGTCATGTATAACACGGCGGGGACGACCAATATCCCAACCCTAACCGCCTTCGGTTTTGACCCCAAAATGCAGATTTGGTTATTCCTGGCCTTTTTCGCATCCTTTGCCGTGAAAATGCCGATGTGGCCCGTGCATACATGGTTGCCCGATGCGCATGTTGAAGCCCCGACAGCGGGGTCAATGATTCTGGCAGGGGTGTTGTTGAAAATGGGGGGCTATGGGTTTTTGCGGTTTTCTCTGCCGATATTCCCTGATGCCTCCATGCAGTTCGCCCCGCTTATTTTTGTGCTGTCCATTGTGGCGATTATCTACACATCGCTAGTGGCATTGGCACAGCAAGATATGAAAAAACTAATCGCCTATTCATCGGTGGCACATATGGGTTTTGTCACCGTCGGCATTTTCACCTTTAACGCCCAAGGCATTGCCGGGGCAATGTTTCAGATGATTAGCCACGGGTTGATTTCTGCCGCGTTGTTCTTTGCGGTAGGCGTGGTCTATGACCGCCTGCATACGCGCGATATTGATGCGTATGGCGGGGTGGCGGATGCCATGCCACGTTATGCGGTGTTCTTTATGATTATGATGCTAGGTTCGGTGGGCTTGCCGGGGACGACGGGGTTTGTCGGCGAGTTTTTGGTAATGGCGGCGGCGTGGCAAGCACATATCATTGTCGCTATTTTCACCACCACCGGCATGATTCTGGGGGCGACTTATATGTTGTGGCTGTATAGGCGGGTGGTGTTTGGCGCAGCTGAACGCGATGAAATTGCTAGCCTGAAACCCCTAAGCCGCCGCGAGATTGCCATTTTCGTCCCCTTGACCATATTGGTGATTTGGTATGGCATTTTCCCCGGGGGCATTTTCACGCTGATGGAAGTATCCATTGACAGTATTTTGAACCAATTAGGAACAAGATAATGGATTTATTCGCATTACAGCCGGCAATAGCTGAAATTTTCATGGCAGTCATGGCACTAATTCTGGTCATGGTAGCGGCGTTCATAGCCCCGCAAGCACGTGCTAGCAAATTCACCCGCCGTGCCACTATCGCCACTTTTATTTTGGCGGGATGGATGTGTTTGTATAATGGCTTCACGCCAATCTCGGCATTTAACGGGATGTTTTTCACCGCGCCTTTTATGGTGATGATGAAATTGTTGATTCTGTTAGGGGCGATGGGGGTTTTATGCATGGCGGCAAGGGAAGTTGAAGAATCGCAAATTGATAAACCCGAATTGCCATTGCTGATGCTGTTATCAGTTCTAGGCATGATGCTGATGGTATCGGCAAATGATATCATGTTGCTTTATATGGGTTTAGAATTGCAATCGCTACCCCTTTACGTCATAGCGGCGATGCGCCGCGAATCCACGCGCGCATCCGAGGCGGGGTTAAAATATTTCCTCTTAGGTGCTTTGTCATCGGGGTTGCTGTTGTATGGTGCGTCCATGCTTTACGGCTTCACGGGGCATACGAGTTATGCGGGCATCGCCGCATCGCTAAGTTATGAGGGGGTCAGTGCCGGGGCGGTTATTGGCATGGTGTTCCTCATTTCAGGTTTAGCGTTCAAAATTTCCGCCGCGCCTTTCCACATGTGGACGCCCGATGTCTATGAAGGCGCCCCCAGCATAGTGACGGCATTTTTCGCGGTGGTGCCGAAATTGGCGGTAATGGCACTATTCATGCGCTTCACGCATGGGGTCTTGGCGGAGGCGAGCGCCAGCTGGCAACAGATATTGATGATTCTAGCCGTGCTATCCATGTTCATAGGGGCGGGCGGGGCGATTATGCAGAGTGACCTCAAACGTTTTATGGCATATTCATCCATCGCGCATATGGGCTATGCGTTGGTGGGGTTGGCTTCGGCAACACCAGCGGGGGTAAGCGCTGTCATGCTCTATATGCTCATCTACGTGCTATCATCATTGGGGGTATTCGCGCTGATTCTGGCGTTAAGGCGTGAGGGCAGGGCGGTCACCCGCATTGAAGATTTAGCCGGGTTTTCACGCACGCATCCGCTTTATGCTTTGTGCATGATGATTTTGATGTTCTCGCTAGCCGGAATTCCGCCTTTGGGTGGGTTTTTTGGGAAATGGTATGTGTTCTCGGCGGCGGTGGCATCGGGGCAGGTGGTGTTGGCGGTGATAGCCGTGCTGGCATCGGTGATAGGGGCGTTTTACTATATTCGCATCGTCAAGATCATGTATATTGACGAAAGCGAAACGGCACTAGACGCCGACATTGCCGCGAGCAATCGGTTTATTGCCATCGTAGCGGCGGCGGCGATGTTCGGGTTCATGCTCGCATTAGCAACTTTGCGCGGAGTCATTGATGCGAGCGTCATTTTTGCGCGCATTGTGGTAGGGTGAAAACAGGTGTTCCGCATAAAACTTTCGGTGGTTGATGAAGCGACTAGCACATCGGATTTGGTGCGCGAGGCGCGTGTATCAGGTGCAGTGTCAGGCACAGCATTCCAAGCCCGCCGCCAAACCCAAGGACGCGGGAGACACGGACGCAACTGGCAATCGCCTCCGGGCAATCTCTATATGTCATTTTTACTAACACCAAAACGCGCTAAATCTGAATGGGCACCCCTATCACTAGTGCTGTCGCTGGCATTAGCAGAGGCATTGGAAACCCATATTGAATCGGGACGGGTGCAGCTCAAATGGCCGAATGATGTATTGGTGGATGATAAGAAAATCGCTGGCATATTGTTAGAGGTTGAGGGCGATGCGGTCATTATCGGCATGGGGGTGAATATCCTAGTCGCCCCTGATGTCGCCGATGGCTGGGCATCCACCCGCCTAGCCGATATGAGCCAAGTAGAAGCCGATGATTTCCGCGATGATTTGGTCGCTTGTTTGGAAAAAACCATCACCACATGGCAACAACAAGGTTTCGCGCCTTTCCATGCGCCATGGCAGAAACGCGCAGCATTTCTAAATCGCCCCATCCGATTTGAAGATGTCGGCGCGCAGAACCTAAGCGGCATTTTTCGCGGCATCACCGAGGACGGCATGATGCGTTTAGAGGAATCTAACGGAAAAACCCGCACCCTAACCGCCGGCGAAGTCGTCGGTCTCAGAGGCGCGCACCCCGGAGGAGACACCCATGCTCTTAGCGATTGACGGCGGAAATACCAATACGATTTTTGGCTTGCGCGTGGGTGCGGATGAATATCTAACATGGCGCATGGCGAGCGCGCCTGCGACCACGGCAGATGATTACGCGGTCTGGCTGGCGCATCATTTAGGCGGGCATGGCTATGATTTCACGGCGATTGATGCGGTGATAATCTCATCGGTGGTGCCGGATAGCCTCCCGGAATTGATTGCTTTTGCCGCACGTTATCTGCCGGTTTTCACCTATATCTTGCGCGCGGATGACCCAAGCCACGGGGTTAAAATCGCCATCAACAAACCCGAACAAGCCGGCGCCGACCGCATCGCCAACACCGCCGCCGCCGCGCATGAATATCGCTGTCCGGTGATTGTCGTTGATTTTGGCACGGCGACCACTTTTGATTATGTTGCTGCCGATGGGGCGTATCATGGCGGGGTGATTGCGCCCGGGGTGAATCTATCCATTGACGCGCTCTATCAAGCGGCGGCACGACTCCCGCTCATAGACCCAAGCCACTGGAACAAAGACCTCCCCATCATCGGCAAAACCACCATTGAAGCCATGAATAGCGGGCTATTTTTCGGCTATGTTAGCCTCGTTGAGGGCATCATCACCCGCATGCAAACCACCATCCCTGAGAGCAAAATCACCACCATAGCCACCGGCGGGCTAGGGGCGGTATTCGCCGATGCCGTAGAAACTATCGACCATTATGACGCAGATTTAACTCTAAAAGGTCTAGCCATCATCGCCGCACACGCAAAGGAATCCGCATGAACTGGAAACCCAATGAACTATTATTCGTCCCCCTAGGCGGCGCCGGTGAAATTGGTATGAATGTCAATCTCTATCACTATCAAGGCAAATGGCTGATGGTGGATTTAGGCATCAATTTCCCCGATGAAAGCATGCCCGGGGTGGATGTAGTCCTCCCCGATTTGCGCTTTTTGGACGATAAAATTGATGACATAGCCGGGCTAGTATTAACCCACGGGCATGAAGACCATTTGGGTGCGGTGCCGTATCTGTGGCGGAAATTGCGCTGTCCGGTTTATGGCACGCCTTTTACGCTGGCATTGTTGCGCGCAAAATTGAAAGAACACGGGCTGGCAAGTAAAGTCCCGCTAAACCCCATGCCCTATAACACCCCCACCGACATCGCGCCATTTAGCGTTGAGATGCTGGCACTAACACATTCCATCCCCGATGCGGCGGGGTTGATTATCTCGGTGGCGGGCAAACAGATTTTCCACACAGGCGATTGGAAATTTGACCCCTCCCCACAACTAGGCGGCGTATCGGATATAGAACGGCTGAAAGCATTAGGCGATGCCGGGGTGCTGGCGATGGTGGGCGATTCCACCAATGCCATGGTGGAAGGCACAACCCCTAGCGAAGAGACCGCCAAGGCAGGCTTGCTGGAAGCCATAAAAAAAGAAAAAGGGCGGGTCGCCATCACGTGCTTTGCCTCCAATGTCGCACGGCTCAATTCATTGATTGAGGTAGCGGGGCAGGTGGGGCGTGAGGTGATGTTGGTGGGGCGCGCGCTCAATCGGGCGGTGCTGGCGGCGGAGGAAAGCGGTTATCTCAAAGACTGGCCTAGATTGTTAGATGTTGAAGATTTTGAGAGCGTGCCACGCGAAAAATTACTGCTCATCGCCTCAGGCTCACAAGGCGAGGCGCGTTCCTCCATGACGCGTATAGGCATGGGAACGCATCACCTTGTCGGGCTGGAATCTGGGGATTGCGTGCTGTTTTCCTCGCGCGAAATTCCCGGCAACGAATCGGCAATCGCCAAAGTCGCCGGGGCGTTAGTGGCACGTGGGATCAAGGTGATTGATGCCGATGACGCGCCGATTCATGTGTCGGGGCATCCGGCAAGGGGCGACCTCGTGGCAATGTATCAAATGATTCGCCCGCAAATAGCCATCCCGGTGCATGGCACCCCCCGCTATATCCAAGCCCATGTAGAACTCGCACAAAATTGCCAAGTGCCGTATGTGGCAGAGATGCAAAACGGACAAGTGATCAGGCTCCACCCCGCCCCGCCAAAACGCATCGGTGAAGCCGAAATAGGTATGCAGACCCGCGAGGGCAAAGACATCGTCCCCCTTTATGGTAGCGGGCTAAAAGGCAGGCGCAAATTGATGGAACACGGCACGATAAGCGCCAGCCTAGTGCTTGATGGCAAAGGACGCCTAGTCGCCAGCCCGCTTATCCACCAAAGCGGTGTCATGGATGACGAAAAAGCCAGCGATTTCACAGCCGAAGCCATGTTAGCCCTAGAAGACGCGTGCGCCGAACTCAACAAAAATATCCGCGATAATGATGCACAGGTGGAAAGCATTGTCGCCAAAACCCTGCGTAGTCTCGCCAAAAAAATGGCAGGGAGACGTCCGGTGGTGCATATCCATATTTTGCGGGTTTGACTTTACCCCTTTATGTGTATAAAGTTTGCCGCATGATGAAATGGTTAAAAATATGCGTGTTGTTGCTTTGCGCCGTCAGCCCGGTGCTAGCCGATGACTATCATTGGAATCTGGACGCCGATGGCATCACCATTTATGAACATGACGCGGTGGCATATTTCACGCTCCCGGAGGGCAGTGATGCCGTCAAAGGCAAAAAGGAATTCTCATACCAATGGGAAGACGGCTTATGGTATTTTGCCAATGCCGAAAATCTAGCAACCTTCAAAGCCGACCCAACCAAATACATTCCGCAATATGGCGGTTTCTGTGCCTATGCGGCGGCTAGGGGGTATTTCGCACCGATTGACCCTGATGCGTGGTCTATTGAAAATGGTAAATTGTATCTCAACTATTCAAAACGCATCCGCAATAAGTGGCTGAAAAATGTTGATGCGGAAATTGCTAGTGGCGATGCCAACTGGCCCGATTTGCAAAAACCTTAATGCTTGATAAAGTCAATCACATCGCCATAGCCGTGCCTGATTTAGCGGAGGCATCCGCCCAATGGCAAGCCCGACTAGGCGTCACACCATCCCCGCCCTTACCGCAACCTGAACACGGGGTAAGCGTGGTGTTTATTGACCTCGGCAATAGCAAAATTGAACTGCTAGAACCTCTGGGCAATGATAGCCCGATAGCGCGATTCTTGGAACAAAACCCCCAAGGCGGGGTGCATCATATCTGCTTTGAAGTCGCCGATATCATGGCGGCACGCGACCATCTCATCAAAAACGGCGCACGGGTTTTGGGGGGCGATGAGCCAAAAATCGGCGCGCACGGCAAACCGGTGCTGTTCATCCATCCCAAAGACATGAACGGCACATTAATTGAATTGGAACAAAACTAATGGATGCGGTCTCAGGCGTGGTGCTGTATATTTTGCTGTGGTGGTGGGTGTTTTTCATGACGCTCCCCTTCGGCGCAAGAGGGTTAAAGAATCCCGAAAAAGGACAAGTAGCATCCGCCCCAGAAAAACCGCGCCTAGGGTTAAAGATGTTAATGACTTCGCTGATAGCGATGCTATTATGGGTGGGCGCGTGGCTCATCATTGAAGCCGGGTGGTTTTCATTCAGGGATTGGGCGCGCATTGATGCACGAAACTAATGGAAGCAGATGACATAGGGACCCGTTGGCGATGTCTATAAGCAATGTTTTTAAGCGCGATGAGATTTTATTTTTGCTGGTATGGTCTTCGGGCTATATCGGGGCGAAAATTGGTGTGCCTTTGTCGGGGACATTTACCCTACTTTTTTATCGCTATATCATTGTTGTGCTGATTGCGGCGCTTGTGATTAGCTGGCGTTCAGAATGGCGAAAACCCGATGCGAATTCTTTTTTGTTAGGTTTTTTTGCACATTTTGTCTGGCTGGTTGTGATTCTTAAATCCTTTGAATATGGCATGAATGCTGGTGCGGTCGCGCTTATTGCCTCGGGGCAACCTATATTAACCGCCTTTATCGCACCTTTCTTTCTTGGCGAGAAAAATAACGCCCGCATCTGGCTAGGAATCCTTGCAGGATTCTTGGGCGTTATGGTCTTTGTTGGTGCTGATGCCTCCTTTACTGACACCGCGCTTTGGGTCTATCTGCTCCCCTTTACCGCCACCCTAAGCCTAACTTTTATCACCCTGTGGGGCAGAAAATATACCCAAAGCAAACACTCCCCCCCCATCATGACGTCGCTGTTCTGGCAAGGGCTTTTAACCCTAGCCCTCCTAACCCCCCTCGCGTTCTTTTTTGAAGGCTACCAAGCCCAATGGGGGGGCGCGTTTATCTTTTCTGTCGTCTGGCTGGGGATAGTCGTATCCGTCGTCGCCTACGCCATGATGTTTTACCTCATCAGAACCAGAGAAGCCGCGAGAGTCTCCGCCCTACAATATTTCGTGCCGCCGGTGACGATGCTAATCGCATGGATTATTTTCCGCGAAGAATTGAGCCTCCTTGGGTTTGTGGGGCTGTTTATTACATTCGCCGGATTCTATCTCATGCATAAAGGACGAGGGCCTCAACCCCCGAACTCATGATAAAGGAGTTACCATGTTGGAAATTTATCTAGCCTCAGACCACGCCGGTGCGCAACTACGCCAAGCCATCGCCGCGCATCTAGCCGATACAGCCATGCTCCACGATTTAGGGGCTGATGGCGCAGAAAAAGTGGATTACCCCGATTACGCGGCAAAATTGGCACGAAATATGCAACCCGTCCCGGCGAGTTTCGGTGTGTTGATTTGCGGTAGTGGCATCGGCATTTCCATCGCGGCGAATCGCTTCCCGTGGATTCGCGCCGCCCTCTGTCACGATGTCACAACTGCAATGTTGGCACGTCAGCATAATGATGCTAATGTGCTTGTCTTGGGCGAAAGGCTGATTGGCGCGGCGACGGCTTTGGCTTGCGTGGATGCGTTTTTTAGTGCAGATTTTGAAGGTGGGCGTCATCAGGCGCGGGTTGATAAACTAACAAACTTACCATGAATTTGGAGAACACGATGAATCAAATGAATCAAATGCAGGGGTTTTTCAGCGCAACGCTGAGTGAGACAGATACCGAACTTTTCACGGCGATAGATAATGAACGCACCCGCCAACGCGAGGGCATTGAACTCATCGCCTCCGAAAACATTGTCAGCCAAGCGGTGCTTGATGCCCAAGGCTCAATCCTCACCAACAAATACGCCGAGGGCTATCCCGGACGCCGTTATTATGGTGGTTGTGAGCATGTGGATGTCGTGGAAAGCCTAGCCATTGCGCGCGCCAAAAAATTATTTGATTGCGCGTGGGTCAATGTGCAACCGCATTCAGGCGCGCAAGCGAATCAGGGCGTGTTCCTCGCCATGTTAGAGCCGGGGGATACCATTTTAGGCATGGCGCTGTCGGCTGGCGGGCATTTGACGCATGGTTCTGCGCCGAATATATCGGGGAAATGGTTCAATGCCGTGCAGTATGGGGT
Organism: uncultured Alphaproteobacteria bacterium; assembly: GCA_958431225.1. Taxonomy (GTDB): domain Bacteria; phylum Pseudomonadota; class Alphaproteobacteria; order Puniceispirillales; family UBA1172; genus UBA12202. The sequence continues at coordinate 1,973,135 of OY288107.1, forward strand.
GCGCCGTGAAGATGGCTATATTGATTATGACGAAGTGCAAAACCTCGCAAGCGCACACAAACCGAAAATGATTATCGCTGGCGGTTCTGCCTACCCCCGCGCCATTGATTTTAAGCGATTCCGTGAAATTGCCGATAGCTGCGGGGCGTATCTCATGGTGGATATGGCGCATATAGCCGGGCTAGTGGCGGCGGGGGAACATGAAAGCCCGCTAAATCACGCGCATATCGTTACCTCAACCACCCACAAAACCCTGCGTTGTGCGCGGGGCGGATTGATTTTAAGCAATGATGAAGCCATCGGCAAAAAGATCAATTCCGCCATGTTCCCGGGATTACAGGGCGGGCCGTTAATGCACGCGATTGCTGGCAAAGCGGCAGGGTTAGGCGAGGCACTACGCCCAGAATTCAAAACCTACATCGCCCAAGTCGTGGAAAATGCCAAAACCCTAGCCGATACTTTATTAGAATGCGGTTTTGATATTGTTTCGGGCGGCACGGATAATCATATTGTGTTGGTGGATTTGCGCCCGAAAAAACTGACCGGCGATATTTCGGAACTAGCGTTGGAACGTGCGGATATTGCGTGTAATAAAAATGGTGTGCCGTTTGACCCGGAAAAGCCTATGGTGACATCGGGGATTCGTCTCGGCACCCCGGCGGCAACCACGCGCGGATTTGGGGCGGATGAATTCCGTCAGGTCGGTTTATTCATCGGCGAAGTGCTAGACGGGCTGGCGCGCAACCCCGATGATAACAGCCAAATTGAAAGCACCGTCCGCCAAAAAGTGCATGCTTTATGTAGTGCCTTTCCAATTTACTAGATTTGGGTTATATTTTGGGTTATACTGGGTGCAGTCATCAATAACTTGTAGGTCATTATTATGGATTGTCCCTTTTGTCGTCATCAAGATACCCAAGTCAAAGATTCGCGCCCGTGTGAAGATGGGGCAGCGATCAGACGTCGCCGTCAATGCGCGTCATGCGCCGCACGTTTCACCACTTTTGAACGTGTGCAGCTGCGCGAATTGATTGTCATAAAACGCAACAATAAACGCTCGCGCTTTGACCGCGATAAGCTGGAACGTTCCATGAATATCGCGCTCCGCAAGCGCAATGTTGACCCGGACATGGTTCAGCAACGCATCAATCGCATCGTCCGCGGTTTAGAATCCCAAGGCGAGGGCGAAATCCAAAGCGAGCAAATCGGGCAACTCGTCATGGATGAGCTGGCGCAAATTGATCAAGTGGCGTATGTGCGCTATGCGTCGGTCTATCGCAATTTCCGCGAAGCCAAAGATTTCGGCAATTTCGTCAAAGATGAGATAGATTAACCATGGCACATGATGCCGATGAGCATTGGATGCGGGGGGCATTGTTGCTGGCACGGCGGGGGGATGGTCTAACCGCCCCCAATCCCGCGGTCGGCTGTGTGCTGGTCAAAGACGGCAGATTAATCGGCAGAGGCACCACGGCACAAGGCGGACGCCCCCACGCCGAAACCCAAGCCATCGCTAGTGCGGCCATCGCTAGTGCCGGCAATGGGGCGAAAGGAAGCACCGCCTATATCACCTTAGAGCCATGCGCGCATCACGGCAAAACCCCCCCTTGCGCCGAAGCCCTAGTCAAAGCAGGCATAGCGCGGGCAGTCATCGGGCTAACCGACCCCGATGAGCGTGTGGCAGGGCAGGGCATCAAAATCCTAGAACGAGCAGGGATAGAAACAACCCAAGGCGTGTTAGCCGATGCCATCGCACGTCAATTAGCCGGGTATCTAATGACGCGGAGCGAATCGCGCCCCTATGTGAGCGCGAAAATCGCCACGTCGCTGGATGGACGCATCGCCTTAAATGATGGACACTCGCAATGGATTACCGGCGCGATGGCAAGGTGCTACACGCATGATCTGCGTTCGCGCCATGATGCGATTCTAACAGGAATGGGAACGGTGCGCACGGACGACCCGCTTTTGACGTGCAGGCTGGCAGGGGTGGCGCATCAACCTTTGCGCGTCATTATGGCATCCGAACCCCGCCTTGATAGCAAAAGCAAAATCGCATCAAGCGCACAACAACACCCGGTGTCGGTGTTTCACGGAAGCAAAAAAAGCACAAATTCCACCCCCACCGCCATCACGCATCGCCTCATAAAAACCGACAATACAGGTCGCCCATGCCCCCACGAAGCCTTGTCAATACTAGCAAAACAAGGTATCACTAACATACTCCTCGAAGCAGGAGGCACATTGCTAGCATCATTTTTGCAAGCAGAATTAATTGACCGCCTAATCTGGCTCCGCGCCGGGCTAATAATAGGCGGGGATGGGCGCGATGCCGTATCTACGCTCGGCTTGACGGATTTAGAGGCGGGGCGCGGGTGGCGGCTTTATGAGAGGCGCATGCTCGGGCAAGACACGCTAGAAATATGGGAACGCGAAATTTAAATGTTCACAGGAATCATCACCGCAGAAGGCACAATAACCCGCATCGCACACAAGCCCGATGGGGGCGCGAAATTGCATATACGCACTTCTTGGGATTGTGCGCAAATTGCCATCGGTGCGTCCATCGCCTGTAACGGCATCTGCCTGACTTTAATAGGGGCGGAAGGGAATCTATTTGCGGCGGACGCTTCAGCCGAAACCTTGCGCATCACCACCATGAAACATTGGCAAACAGGACAAAACATCAACCTTGAACGCGCCCTAGCCGTAGGTGATGAATTGGGCGGGCATATCGTCTCCGGGCATATAGATGGCGTGGCGCACATCACCGCCATCACCAAAGCGGGCGATGGGGGGGGCGCAATGGAATTTGAACTGCCAAAAACCCTAGCCCCTTACATCGCCCCCAAAGGTTCCATCGCCCTAGACGGCGTATCGCTCACAATCAACGAAGTCAAAGGCAGGAAATTTTCGGTGATGGTCATCCCGCACACCGGGGCTACCACCAATCTAGGCAATCTTGCCGTGGGCGATGAAGTCAATGTTGAGGTGGATTTATTGGCGCGCTATGTGGCACGCATGCGCGCATTTGAAAGGGCAGAATCATGACAGCAATAGACCGCATCCTGCGCGATGCCAAAGCCGGAAAAATGTTTATCTTAATGGATGACCGCGATGGTTCATCCACCGGCGACCTGTGCATCTTGGCGGAACATTGCGATGCCGAGGCGGTCAATGCCATGCTAAAACACGCGCGCGGGCAGATTGGACTCGCCATGGATAGAGACCGCGCCACCACATTAGGGCTCCATTTCCCCGCCAGCATCTTTGAGCAGCCCCGCCATTCGGGGGTATCGGTATCCATTGAAGCGCGTCACGGCATCACCAGCGGTGTATCGGCAAAAGACCGCGCCCACAGCATCCAAATCGCCGCCAACCCCGATTACAGCGCGGCAGACATCACCGCCCCGGGGCATCTATTCCCCCTAGTCGCATCCATGGGCGGAACACTAGTCCGCGCCGGCCGCACCGAAGCCGTGGTAGATATAGCCCGTGCCGCAGATAGCTGGCCCGCCGGGGTATTATGCCAGATTATGAACGAAGATGGCGCGCTCGCCGACCGCAGCTTTTTGGAAAAATTTGCCAAAAAACACAAATTAGGCATCGGCACGATTGCTGATTTAATCGCGTGGCGGCGCAAACGCCAAACCATCATCAAACGCGGGGGGGAGATGAATTTCCGTTCCAGCATCGGCGGTGATTGGCGCCTCATCATCTATATCAACACCGCCAGCTATGCCGAACATATCGTCCTGAGCAAAGGCGATTTATCCGCCCCTGAACCCGTATTGGTGCGCATGCACGCCATCAATTTAATGACCGATGTGTTGGGCGAAGAACTTTCGGGACGCACGGGCAATGAGATTCAAACCGCCATGCAGATGATTGCCGATGCGGGAAGGGGGCTGATTGTTATGTTGCGCGAGCCTAGCCCCACCACCATTTCCGACCTCATCCAACGCAAAGTTTCCGGCGACAGCACCTCCCGCACCGAAATCCGCAATTACGGCGTCGGCGCGCAGATTTTAAACGATTTAGGGGTTAGCGAGATGATTCTCCTATCCAACAGCAAACATAACATTGTCGGGCTAGATGGCTACGGACTAACCATCACCGATTATCGGCAATTTGATGATGGAGCTAAATAATGGGGGGGGCGAAAAAATGACCGATGAAAATGACGATAAAGACACGCGCCCTGCCTCCATCCGCCGCCGCACCGCCTCCCGCCAAGCTGCTGTGCAGACGCTCTATCAACAATGGGGAAGCGGGCAAGGCTTAGGCGATGTGCTGGAACAATTCCAACGCCATTACCTCCCCGATTTACTGGAAGCATTCGCGCTGACGCATCTCAATGAAGCCCACTATATGAAATTAATTTACGGCGTAGAATCGGCGCGCGATGATATAGATGCGCGCATCACCGCCTATTTGGAAAAAGGCTGGGTGATGGAGCGAATCAATCAAATAGATAAAGACATTTTACGCCTAGCCAGCGTGGAGTTAAAAGAAATGCCCGAAATCCCCGCGCGCACGATTATAGCCGAATATTCCGCCATCGCCGCGAGTTGGGAAAGCGATACTGGCTATATTACAGCGATTCTGGATCGCCTAGCGCATCATTTCCGTGCAAGTGAATTGGTGAAATGATGCTTTTTCATTGCACTAATGCGGGGCTTTGTTTATACAACAGCAAATTTGAACATATTTGGCTGGTTGGCGCATTGGGGGGTCAGCTAGTCGGCTTGGCGCAACCCCCCGTTAAAAATAGGACTAACCAACCATGAGTGCTGAATCTTTCATCTTTCTTGCCATGATTAGCGGTATTTTAGGGCTAATTTATGGTTTCTGGGCATCGCAAAGCGTGCTTGCCGCCCCTGCTGGCAGTAAGCGCATGCAGAAAATCGCTGGCGCTATCCAAGAGGGCGCGCGCGCCTATCTCAATCGTCAATATTCCACCATCACCCTAGTCGGCATCGTGGTTGCTATTATTCTATGGCAGACTCTGGGCGTTTATGTGGCGGTGGGCTTTATTATTGGTGCGGTGCTTTCAGGCGTGGCGGGGTATGTCGGCATGAATGTGTCCGTGCGCGCCAATGTCCGCACCACCAATGCCGCCAGACGTTCGCTCGCCGAAGCCCTATCCATTTCCTTCAAATCCGGGGCAATTACCGGCATGTTGGTGGTGAGTCTAGGTTTGCTAGGCGTTGCCGGATATTACCATTATCTCGTCAGCACCGGCATTGATATCCATAAAATGATGGAAGCCTTGGTCGCACTATCCTTTGGCGCATCGCTGATTTCTATTTTTGCACGGCTAGGGGGCGGTATTTTCACCAAAGGCGCCGATGTCGGTGCAGACCTAGTCGGCAAAGTTGAAGCCGGAATCCCCGAAGACGACCCAAGAAACCCGGCCGTCATAGCCGATAATGTCGGCGACAATGTAGGCGATTGTGCGGGCATGGCAGCAGATTTATTTGAAACTTATGCCGTCACCATTGTCGCAACCATGCTATTGGCGACGATTCAATTAAGCGGTGATACGAACGCGCTATTATTGCCTCTGGGCATTGGGGCGGTGTGTATTGTCGCCTCTATTATAGGCACATTTTTCGTGCGTTTAGGGGCAAGCCAAAACATTATGGGCGCGCTTTACAAGGGCTTTATTGCCACCGCCGTGCTGTCGGCGCTCGCCATTTTCGTGCTGATAAGGCAGGTCTTTGGCATGGAAATAGGGATGCCGTATTTCATTTGCGCCCTTGTTGGTTTGGTGGTGACCGGTTTGATGGTGTGGATTACCGAATACTATACCTCAACGAGTTTTCGCCCGGTCAAAACCGTCGCCAAAGCCTCCGAAACCGGTCACGGCACCAATGTGATTTCAGGTCTAGCCATGTCCATGGAAGCTACCGCCATCCCGGCCATTATCATCTCGGCAGGGATTATCGTTTCGTTTTTGATGGCAGGAATCTACGGCATCGGCATCGCCGCCACGACTATGTTAGCACTAGCTGGAATGGTGGTTGCACTAGATGCGTATGGTCCGGTGACCGATAATGCTGGCGGCATTGCCGAGATGTCCGAACTTGACGACAAAGTGCGCCAAGTCACCGACGCACTAGACGCCGTGGGCAACACGACAAAAGCCGTCACCAAAGGCTATGCCATCGGCTCTGCCGCATTAGCCGCATTAGTGCTGTTCGCCGCCTATATTGCCGATTTGGAACGTTATTTCCCCGATTTGGATGTGGAATTTAGCCTCACTGACCCCTATGTGGTGGTAGGGCTATTGCTGGGCGGGATGTTGCCGTATTGGTTCGCCTCTATGGGTATGCAAGCGGTGGGACGTGCTGGCGGCCAAGTGGTAGAAGAAGTCCGCCGCCAATTCCGCGAAATCAAAGGCATCATGCAAGGCAAAGCCAAACCCGATTACAGCCGCGCAGTAGACCTACTAACCCGCGCCGCCATCCGCGAGATGATTCTACCATCATTATTGCCGGTGCTAGCCCCGATTGTCGTCTATTTCGTCATAGCCAACGCAGTAAGCCAAACAGCAGCCTTCACCGCAGTAGGCGCCATGTTGCTAGGCACGATTGTGACCGGGCTTTACGTAGCCATCTCCATGACCGCCGGCGGCGGGGCATGGGATAACGCCAAAAAATACATTGAAGACGGACACCACGGCGGCAAAGGCTCCGAAGCCCACAAAGCCGCAGTAACCGGCGACACCGTAGGCGACCCCTACAAAGACACCGCCGGCCCCGCCATCAATCCGATGATAAAAATCATCAACATCGTGGCATTGTTATTGTTGGCAGGATTGGCGGCGTAGGTTTGTGACGATTTCCCCCTATAAAAGGGGGGAGTCTGGGCGTTCATTAAAAAACTGTTGACGCGATTCTAAGATTGTTGTACAACACACATAACTAACCAAGGAGACTAGTAATGGCACATTTAGGCGATGGCAATATGGCAGGTATCGCCAAGCCAAGCGATTTTAAGGGCAAGACAACAAGAGAGATTAGCGTGGATACCGCTATCACCTTATCGCACCTTGTTAAGAGCTTGGAGAAATGGCAAGCGCAAAACGAAAAAGACCACGAGACTTTGTTTAGCAATGTGCGGGATATATGGGTGTTCCTCCACCGTTGCGCTTGGGTGGCTGTGGGGCTGATGGTGACTGCCATAGGCGCGCTTATTGGCGCAGTTTTCGTTCTAATGCAGATGCTATAAGGTATCTAGTTTGCGGCTTCAAATTGCCGTTATAGGGGGGGCGATAGTGATTCGCGCCCCTATTTTTTTGCCATGCCGTGGGGGGCTTTGCATCAAGGCTGATTCGCGCTTGGGGCGGAGGTTAGGTTGTTGAAAATCTGGTCAAATAGCCCGTAAGTATCGCCGGGGGTTGGGGTGGCGCTATCGACATAGAACACCTCACGCCCGTCGCTTTCATCGGTGAATCGGATTGATTCGAGACGCCCCGCATCATCAAAAGCAAAGGCAACAATCGTACGCGTTTGCATTTCAATTTTGCGTCCGGGTTTAGCAATCATGGATTGCGCGATATAATAAATGCGCCCGGAATCAAACGCCCCACTTGCCGAAGGCTTGCCGAAAAGTGCCTCTACCTCAATACGGCGGGTGCTACCGATTTGCAGCTGGTCAAGCGCGCTGGCATCAAGGCTATTGCCGTGCAGGCGCGTCTCGCTACCGCAAGCCGCCACCGCCACCATCAGCCCCAAACCAAGAATTGAATGAAATAATCTTTTCATGCTATATTTCCATAAGCCAATTTTCGCGCTATTGCAAGTCGCACAAAGGTGGGTCGCATGCTACGCTGGTTACAGAAAAAAGTCATTGAATGGGCGCGCCCGTCAAGCATTGAGGCGGACGCACTCTATCGCCAACTAACCAAGATAGCCCGCCGCCCGAAATTATATCAACAATACGGCATAGCCGATAGTTTTGACGGACGTTTTGACTGCCTAAGCCTGTTGGTGGCACTAGTGGCATGGCGGTTAATGCGGGTAAATGACGGCAAAGGCACCCCCCGCGCGCAAGAGCTGATAGACACCATGTTCGCCGACATGGATTTAAGCCTCCACGAAATCGGCGTCAGCGAAAATAAAGTCGGCAAAAAGGTAAAAATCATGGCAGCGGCATTCATGGGACGCCTAAAAACATACAGCACCGCATTGGACGCAAACGACAAAACCCAACTAACCAAAGCCTTGCGCCGCAATCTCTATCGTGACGGCATGAGCGATAAAGCGGCGGCACTAGCAAAACAGGTGCTTTCCCACGCCGCCGCTTGTGATAAAATGGACGATAAGGCGATTCTAGCAGGGGATTTGCCGCAGATATTGGCTAAATGGGGGGCGGGGGATGGATAAGACAACGCATGATTACTGGCAAGCCAAGGATTACGCACGCCACGCCAACTACGTTTCTGCCCTAGCCGATGCGGTGATGCGCGACCTTGCACCGCAAGCAGGGGAACGCATCTTAGACCTCGGTTGCGGGGATGGTGCCTTGGGTGCTTTGATGTTGCAACAAGGTGCCAAGGTTTTAGGCATTGATAGCAGTGCCAATCTCGTTGAAGTGGCGCAAGCACGCGGTGTTGATGCGCGGGTTGGCGATGCGCAAAATATCCAATTCGTAGGCGAATTTGATGCGGTGTTCTCAAACGCGGCACTCCATTGGATGCCCCGCCAACAAGACCTCATGGCACGGGTTTTTCGTGCGCTTAAATCAGGCGGTAGGTTTGTTGTGGAAATGGGCGGGGCGGGTAATATCGCGCTGATTCGGCGGGCGCTTACAGAAATTCTGGCGGAGCGTGGCATTGATTTCGCTAGGCGCGACCCGTGGATTTTCCCTACCCCCGATGAGCAACGCACCCGCCTAGAACAAGCGGGATTTAAGGTTATCAAATGCCATCTGCACCCGCGCCCCACGCCCTTGCCGACGGATGTGCGGGGGTGGTTTGAGACCTATTGCAACGAGATTCTTTTTGATCTTTCAAATGCTGACCGCGCTGATGTCATAGATCATATGGTGGAACGTTTGCGCCCACAAATTTGCGATGCCAAAGGCATTTGGACGGTGGATTATGTGCGCCTCAATTTTGTGGCGGTGAAGCCATGACGGAGGCAAAAATGCACCATGCTGAAATTAGTTTTGACCGCGTTGAATCACGGCGTCCTTTGCACTTAAACATTGCGCCTGATGCCGAAGATTTGCGCGGGTTGGCGGTGCGGTTTGGTTGGGTTCGGGTGGATGGTCTCAAAGGTGCGGTGGAGTTGACACGCATTTCGCCGAGTTCGTGTCAGATGCGTGGGGCGTTGGTTGCGGATATTGTTATGGTCTGTGGGGTGAGTGGTGATGATGTGCCTGAACACCTTGAAATTGATGTTGATGAGCGTTTTGCTGTTATGGATGATGGCGGGGCGGAGGTGGTGGTTGATGCTATGGGGGTTGAAGCTGAGCCTATAGTGAACGGCACGATTCCGCTGTGGGAGACCTTGGCGCAACTGGTCGCACTTGCCGCGCCGGCTTGGCCGCGTGGGGGTGGGCTCGCGCCCCTCAAAATGTCGGTGCAGGGGCAGGGCGACCATACGATGCAGGGGGGCATGCTTGAAAAACTTGCTGAATGGAAGAAAAAGCGATAAAAAAGAATTTCATTTTCAAAAAGGCGCGAAAAATTGAATTCACAGGAAATTACATTAGCCATTGATGCTATGGGCGGGGACCACGCCCCGCAAGCCGTTGTTAAGGGCGCGGCGATAGCGCTCCGCCTTGATACGGATTTGCGCCTGATTCTGGTGGGGGATGCGGGGAAACTGCGCCCCCTATTGGCTAGCGAAGGCATTGGCGACCGCACCCGAATCGTCCATACCGATGCGGTGGTGGCTTCCGAGGAAATCCCATCCCAAGCCTTGCGTTCGGGCAAAAATTCATCCATGCGTCTAGCGCTTGATTTGGTGAAGTCCGGGGAGGCAAGCGCCATTGTCTCGGCGGGGAATTCCGGCGCGCTCATGGTCAAAGCCCTGATGGTGCTACGCCAGATTGAGGGCATTGAACGCCCCGCCCTTGCCGCATGGCTCCCCACCCGCCAAGAGCCGTGCTGTATGCTGGATCTAGGCGCGAATATAGATTGCGATGCCACCAATTTGGTGCAGTTCGCCGCCATGGGCGAGGCGTTTTATCGGGTGTTGCAAGGCGTGGCATCCCCGCGCATCGGGCTATTGAATGTCGGCATTGAAGCCCAAAAAGGCAGTGCCAGCATCCGCGAGGCGGCGGCGATCCTATCCGATGCACAGCTCAAAATGAATTATGTCGGCTTCATTGAGGGCGATGCCATCCCTGAAGGCGCGGTCAATGTCGTGGTCAGTGATGGGTTTAGCGGCAATGTCGCGCTCAAGACCGCCGAAGGCACATCGCGCTTTATTGGCAGTTTGATTCGTGATGCGTTTGGCGCATCGCTATCCGCGCGCCTTGGGTATGTATTGGCGCGGCGGTCATTTAGAAAATTGCGCGATACCATGAATCCGCAACACTATAATGGCGCCGTGCTGTTGGGGTTGAATGGCATTGTCGTCAAATCGCATGGCAGTGCTAATCATGAAGGCTTTGCTAGTGCCATCAAAGTCGCCAGCGATTTACACCGCCGTGGCTTTATCAATGACCTCAAAGCGGGATTGAGCCGTTCTATGGCGGCGATTGAAGCGGCACAAGCCACCGCACAAAAGGGGCAGGAGAAGGAATAATGACGCCATCAAACCCCACATTTCCTTCGGTATTACTGACCGCTAGCGGCTCATATTTGCCGCAAAAAATTGTCACCAATGATGATTTAACCAAAACCCTAGATACCAGCGATGAATGGATTCGCCAACGCACCGGCATCGCCCAAAGGCATATCGCCGCCGAGGATGAACTCACATCGGACATGGCAGTGGCGGCGGCAAAACAGGCACTCAATATGGCAGGATTGGGGGCGGATGCGCTTGACGGCATCATTGTCGCCACCACCACGCCCGATGATACGTTTCCATCCACGGCTTCGGTGGTGCAACGTAAATTGGCGGCGACGGGCTTTGCCTTTGATGTGCAGGCGGTTTGTGCGGGGTTTATCTATGGGCTTGATGTCGGCGATGCCATGATTAAAGCTGGCAAAGCCCGCAAAATCCTCGTCATCGGGGCGGAAACATTTAGCCGCATCCTTGATTGGCAAGACCGCAGCACGGCGGTGCTGTTCGGCGATGGGGCAGGGGCGGTGGTGCTTGAAGCCAGCGATGGGGGCGAAAATTCCGCAGAAAATTGGGGGATTCTATCATCAGTGATTTTCACCGATGGGCGATTCAGGGATATTCTCTATGTAGATGGCGGGGTGGCACGGGGGCAGGTGGGCAAAGTCAAAATGGTCGGACCCGATGTATTCAAACACGCGGTTGAAAAATTAGCCAATGGTTTAGACCAAGCCATGACGCAATCGGGATTAGGGGCTGAGGATATTGATTGGCTAGTACCGCATCAAGCAAATGACCGCATTATCAAAACCTTACAAAAAAAACTTAAACTACCAGATGAACGTGTGATTCGCACCATAGCCCGCCACGCCAACACCTCCGCCGCCTCCATCCCGCTCGCCTTTGACGAAGCCATGCGGGGCAAGCAAATCAAAGCCGGCGATGTCGTAGCCTTTGAAGCCATAGGCGGCGGCTTGGCATGGGGGGCGGCGATAGTGCGTGTCGGCAGACCTTAAATCTCGCACCTTAAAAAAAATTATTTTTTGATTTGACGCGCCCGAATTTTATGCGTATTTTCCGCTTTATGAAACGTTCTTTAATCCGTGCTGATATTGCTGAAGCGATCTACCGTCAGGTGGGGCTATCGCGCAATGAATCGTCCGACATGGTCGGGACGATTATTGAGCAGATTAGCCAGACGCTTGACGCTGGCGAACAGGTAAAAATCACCTCTTTCGGCAGTTTCCTCGTGCGTAACAAAAAAGAACGCGTCGGGCGCAACCCGAAAACCGGACAAGAAGTCCCCATCACCCCAAGACGCGTGTTATCCTTCCGCCCCTCGCATATCCTGCGCAAAAAGGTGAACTCATAGGGGGGCTTGATGGTGGAAAAGAAAACCGAAGCCTTTCGCAACATTACCGAAGTATCCGAAATGCTGGGGATTCCTACGCATGTTTTGCGTTTTTGGGAGACGCGGTTTAGTCAGTTGAAGCCCCGCAAAGGCAATGGCGGGCGGCGCTATTATCGCCCGGAGGACATTGTGTTGCTCAAAAAAATCCAAGCGCTTCTTTACAGCGAGAATTACACCATCAAAGGCGCGCAACAAGTGCTTAAAAGCTTCAACAAACCCAAAGAAGATGAAGCGGTGGAAAGCCTATCGGCAGAACAATCTGGCGGTCAGGATGGCGGGCAAGATGGTGGGAATTCTGGCGCGGTGGCGGCGGCTTCGGCATTGCTCATTGAGGCGCGCAATAGACTCGCCCGCATCAGCCAACAAATTGCTTAAAGTTAAGGTTTTCTTTTGCCTCGCCTTGCGCTATAAAGGGGGCAAGTCGGAGTGTAGCGCAGCCTGGTAGCGCACCACACTGGGGGTGTGGGGGTCGTGGGTTCAAATCCCGCCACTCCGACCATTTCTTCCCCCCCCATTTATTCTTTAGGATTCTAATGAAAATCTTTGATTATTTTCTGTACGCCTTGACGATATTCGCGTGGTCAACGAGTTGGTTGCCCTTGCGCTGGCAGTTGGGGGTGGTGGCGCCTGAAGTGTCGCTATTTTGGCGGTTTCTGTTCGCCGGGGCGGTGATGATGCTGGTGACGCGGGCGTTGGGGCATTCGTTGCGCTTGCCGTTGGCGATCCACGCGCGCGTGGCGGTTTTGAGCCTCTTTTTGTTCAGTTTCAATTTCGTCTGTTTTTATTATGGGGGCATGGGGTTGGCTTCGGGTTTGTTGGCGGTGGTGTTTTCTACGGCTTCGCTAGTGGTTCTGTTGCAGAAAGCCTTGATTGAATGGCGGTTGCCCCAATGGCGGTTGGTGTTCGCCGCGAGTCTTGGCATCTCAGGGGTTGCGCTCATTTTCCTGCCCGAATTGCGCCATGGGCAAGCCCCGCTTATCAGTCTGGGGTTCTGTTTGCTGGGGGTGATGATTTTCAGTTTCGGCAACATTCTTTCGGGGCGGTTGCAGAGTAAAAGCGTGTCGGTGTTTAGCAGTAGTAGCTGGGGGATGTGCTATGGGGCGGTGTATCTGGGCATCATTGCGCTGGTCAAAGGCGATGCGTTTATTATGGAACAAAGCTGGACCTATTTGGGCGGCTTGGCGTGGCTGGTGTTGGTGGCAACGATATTGGCGTTTAGTTGCTATCTGACGCTGTTGGGGCGGATAGGGGCGGAACGTGCGAGTTATATCACCGTGCTTTTCCCGATTTTCGCGCTGTTGATTTCGCAACAAGCCGAGGCGTTTGCATGGACGTATTTTTCGCTGATAGGGCTGGCTTGCGTGGTGGCGGGTAATACGATTATGGCGCGTAAAACTACGCGCGCTTAATCCACGGCAGAATCGCCGAAAAATCCTTGCCCTGACCGCCATTTTCAACGAATTCCGCATAAATTTCTTGGGCGCGTTGTGCCATAGCGGGGGTGATGCCGCAATCCGCCGCCGCTTCCATAGCGAGGCGCAAATCTTTCAACATCAATTCGGCGGCGAATCCCGGTTTATAGTCGTGGTCGGCGGGGCTGTCCGGGCCTATGCCGGTGGCAGGGCAGTAGGCATTCATTGACCAGCTATATCCTGAAGACGTGCTAACCACATCAAATAATTTCTGGCGGTCTAGCCCTAAGCGGTCGGCGAGGTCAAAACTCTCACAAGTCGCAATCATGGTCGCCCCGAGAATCAGATTGTTGCAAATTTTCGCGCTCTGCCCGGCACCAATCCCCCCGCAATGCACCGCTTTCTGCCCCATAGCATCAAAATAAGGTCTAGCACGGGCAAAATCCGCCGCCGCCCCGCCAACCATGAAGGTAAGGCTGGCATTTGCCGCCCCGCTGATGCCCCCGGATACCGGCGCATCCACATAACCGCATCCGTTTGCTAGCAGGCTCTCGCCGATTTTGCGCGTGGTCGCAACGTCAATGGTGGAACAATCAATCCATAGCGCATCTGCCGTCAGTGCCGATAAAATGCCATCGGCAACTTGCGCTAGTGCCTTGCCGTCGGGGAGCATGGTGATGATGGTTTCTTGGTCTGCTAGTTCCATCAGCGAATCAGCTGGCGCCACGCCATCGGGGATTGGGGCGGTGAGGTCAAAGCCTGTCACGGCAAATCCCGCCTTAACCAAATTGCGCGCCATGGGCGTACCCATCGCCCCTAAGCCAATAAATCCGATTGTCATAACCGCCATCCTTTCGGATGTAGATTGACATTTCACCGCATTGGGGTCAAGTAAGGCATCTATGGACGCAATCATCTATAAAATCTGCGGGGCAGGGGCGTGGCGTGATGCTGTGGCGTCTGGCGTTTATGCGGGGTCTGAGGTGGATCGCCGCGATGGCTTTATCCATTTTTCCACCGCATCACAACTGGGCGAAACCGCACGGCTTCATTTTGCCCATCAAGCCGATTTGGTGTTGGTAGCGGTGGCATGGGCGGGGCTGGATGTGCGTTTTGAAGAATCAAAAAGCGGGGGGCGAGGCGGGGCATTATTCCCGCATCTTTTCGGCACGCTCCCCATAGAACACGTGCTTTGGGTGGCGGAATTGCCCCTAGATAAAAATGGCATCCCCCGAGTTGAAGCAGTGCTAGCCAGCCACGATAAAACGTGATATACAAAACACAAATGCGGCTGTGGTGAAATTGGTAGACACGCCAGATTTAGGTTCTGGTGGCGAGAGCCGTGGGGGTTCAAGTCCCTCCAGCCGCACCAATTTGAGGTAAGTGAATCGGCGAATTTTATACCGCCTTAACCATCAAACATTGGAGAAAACAATGTCCTTACGTATTAACGACACCGCACCTGACTTTACTGCTGAAACCACGCAAGGCACGGTGCATTTTCACGATTGGCTGGGCGATAGTTGGGGGGTGCTGTTCTCGCATCCCAAAGATTTCACCCCCGTCTGCACGACCGAATTAGGCGCGCTAGCTAAACTGGAACCCGAATTCGCTAAACGCAATGTCAAAGTCATCGGGCTTTCGGTTGACCCTGTGGATGACCATACGAAATGGCTTGACGATATCAAAGACGTGTCAGGGATGCGCCCAGAATATCCGATTATTGCCGATACCGAATTGGCGGTCGCCAAGGCGTATAGTATGCTCCCGGCTAGCGACGGCGATAGTTTTAGCGGCCGCACAGCGGTGGATAATCAAACCGTGCGTTCGGTTTTCATTATCGGGCCTGATAAGAAAATTAAACTGTCGCTGACCTATCCCATGGCGACCGGGCGCAATTTTGCCGAATTATTGCGGGTGATTGATTCGATGCAAATGACGGCAAAACATAAGGTCGCAACCCCGGCGGATTGGAATCAGGGCGAGGATGTCATTATCGTCCCGGCGGTTTCCAATGATGAGGCGGAAAAGATGTTCCCTGATGGTTGGGAGACGCTGAAACCTTATCTGCGTAAAGTCAAAGACCCATCGTAAAACACCATTGATGCGCCGTAATTTTTTCATCATGAATCGTTCGGGGGGTCGTTCAGATGTTATGGCGCATCAAGCGATGGTAGCAACCTCGCACCCGCTTGCCACTAGCACTGGGTTGAAATGCCTTTATGATGGCGGTAATGCGGTGGATGCGGCGATTGCGGCGGCGGCGGTGCTGACGCTGGCAGAACCGCAGATGACATCGCTAGGCGGCGATGCCTTTGCGTTAGTTGCCCCCAAGGGCGATGCGCGGATTCATGCGGTGAATGGGTCGGGCTGTGCGCCGGCGGCTTTTGATGTGGCGGATTTAGGCGGGGCGGACGAAATCCCGCGTGATTCGCCGCATGCGGTGACGATTCCCGGGGCGGTGGATGCTTGGGCTTTGTTGCATGAGAAATGGGGGCGGGCGGATTGGCAGGGGTTATTTGCCCCGGCGATTGATTATGCCAAAGCGGGCATTCCGGTGCATGAACGTGTGGCGTGGGATTGGGGCGAGGAATGCGGGAATTTAGGCGATGCGGATGCTAAACGCCATTACCTCAACAATGGCAAAGCCTATGCGGCGGGGCAGAATTTCACTTGTGCGCCGATGGCAGAAGCCTTTGCGCGCATCGCCAAGGAAGGACGCGATGGATTCTATAAAGGCGCGGTGGCAGAAGATATTGTCGGCAAGTTGAACGCCCTTGGGGGGCGGCACAGCATGGCGGATTTTGCGCGCCCCCATGCCGAAGAAGTCGCGCCCATCAACGCACCATATCGCGGGAAGGTAATCTGGCAATGTCCGCCTAACGGGCAGGGGCTGACCGCTTTAATTATGGCGCGGATTTTTGCGCGTTTCAACCCGGCAAGCCTCAACGAAGCCGACCGCATGCATCTTTTGGCGGAGATTAGCAAACAGGCTTACGGCTTGCGCGATCTGTTCCTCGCCGACCCGGCACATCATGCGGTGGCGGTGGATTGGCTGTTATCGGATGCGGTGATTGATGCGGCGGCGGGGCGTATTGATATGGCGCGGGCAGGGGTTTTTGCGCCAACTGATTTCCCCCACCACCCCGACACCATCTATCTAGCCGTGGTGGATGCGGATGGTATGGCGGTGTCGTTTATTCAATCCATTTTTGATACGTTCGGTGCCGGCATCGCTAGCCCCCAATTCGGCATCCTCCTGCAATCAAGGGGGCGTGCCTTTCGCCTAGACCCGAAACACCCCAACACCATCGCCCCCAATAAACGTCCCCTGCATACCATTATTCCGGCGATGCTGACGCAAGATGAAAAATTGCTAGGGGTTTATGGTGTCATGGGCGGGCAGTATCAGGCGGTGGGGCAGATGGCGTTCCTCATCAATCATTTTGATTTGGGGCTGTCGCCACAAGCTGCACTAGACGCCCCCCGCAGTTTTGCCATTGATGGCGCGCTCCAATTAGAACGCACCATTCCCCCGGAAATTGCCAATAATCTACGCGCAAGAGGGCATAAAATTATCTGGAATCCCGCGCCCATCGGGGGCGGACAAGCGATTCTGCGTGGCTGCACCGGCGCGCTCATAGGCGCATCGGATGCGCGTAAAGATGGCTTTGCCGCAGGCTATTGACGCGGGGGGCGGCTTGACGCATACTGCACGCCAACAACATATTTTTCTTTGGAGGATTCTATGAAGTCTTTTTCATTCAAAACCATTTCCGCAATCGCTACGCTGTCGGCAAGCCTCGCGCTTTCCGCCCCGGCATTGGCGAAAGTGGAGGGCGACACGATTATACTCGGGGCGGCGATTTCGCTCACGGGTAAATATTCCACCAACGGCTTGCATACCCAAAGGGGTTATGATTTCGCGGTGGATCGCATCAACGATCTCGGCGGGGTTAAAGTCGGCGGTAAATCATATAAACTGTCGGTGAAATACTATGATGACGAATCAACCCCGGCACGGGCGGCACAACTGGCAGAACGGCTGATTCAACAGGATGGCGTGGAATATATGCTCGGCCCGTATGGCTCGGGTTTAACCAAAGCCATGGCGCCGGTTTCCGAAAAATTTGGCGTGCCGATGATTGAAGCCGAGGGCGCGTCACGCTCGCTTTTCACGCAAGGCTATAAATATCTTTTCGCCGTGCTTTCCACGTCGGAACAATATCTCGCCCCGGTGGTGGAATTAGCGGCGGCGAAAGCCAAAGCGGCAGGCAAAGAGCCATCAAGCGTCACTATCGCCATGGCGTTTGAAAATGATCCGTTTTCGCTAGATGTGCGTGAGGGCATTGTGGATACCGCCAAAAAATACAATATGCGGATTGTCATTGACGATAAATTGCCGGCGGATTTGTCGGATATGTCGGCGACTTTGACCAAGGTGAAAGCGATTAAACCCGATGTGTTGATTGTCTCAGGGCATTCCAAAGGGGCAGCAACGGCGGCACGGCAGATTGATGAAATGACATTGCAAGTGCCGATTGTCGGCATGACCCACTGCGAAGCGGCGAAGGTGCAAGAAAAATTCCCTGCCGCCGCCAATGGTTTTCTTTGTGCAACGCAATGGGTGGAAAGCTCGCCGAAAAAGGACAAGTATTTCGGCAATGCGTCCGACTGGAATGCTGGATTCAAAAAAGCTTATCCAGAATATACCTCGGTGCCGTATCAATCCGCACAAGCCTCTGCCGCCGTATTGGTGTGGAAAGAAGCCTTTGAAGCGGCGAATAGTTTTGACAAAAAACAACTGCGCGATGCTATCGCCGCCACCGATATGGAAACATTTTACGGGCATATCCGCTTTTCGGAATTCGGCAACAATATCGCCAAGCCGATGTTTATGCGGCAAATTGATGGCGACGGCAATTACAACGCCATCATTACCCCCGATGATATGGTCTGGCCGCGTAAGGCACAATACTAGGCGCAATAGGATGAGGGACGGCGGGGCGTGTCGTCCCTCATTTTTAGGCTCACAATCCCATGCTGTTCAATCTGCAAATTCTGTTTGATATTGCACCGATTACCAATATCCAACTCATCCTAGATGGGATTTTTATTGGTGCGGTGCTTGCGCTCGGTGCTTATGGGTTGGCACTGGTTTGGGGGGTGATGAATGTGAAAAACCTCGCCCAAGGGGATTTTATCATTTTGGGCGGGTATATAGCATTCGCGCTGGCTAGGGAAGGCGTGCATCCGGTGATGGCGTTGCCGATTGTTATGGTGTTGATGGCGATGCTGGGCTGGATGGTCTATGTGTTTATGATCCGGCGGGTGATTGAACAGGATATGTTCACGTCTCTCTTGGCAACATTTGGGCTGTCACTGTTGTTGCAACAGGTGATGAATTTAATTTTCGGACCCGAAGTGCAGGTGATTGATAGCCACTTGCCGAATTATCAATTATTCAATGATTCTGTGACGCTACCGGTGGTGAAATTGCTATCGCTCGGCATGGTGGCGGTGTTGGCGGTGCTGATTGTGCTATTTATGCGGAAATCGCGCATGGGACAAGCCATCCGTGCCACCGCCCAAGATGAACGTGCGGCACGGGTTTTGGGAATCAACACCGACCGCATTTATGCTTTTACTTTCGCGTTGAATGCGGCGATTTGCGGGGCGGCGGGGGTGATGGTTTCTATGATTTGGGTGTTGCAACCTTTTTACGGCATTAGCTATTCGTTGCGCTCATTCGCTATTGTTACGGCGGCGGGGTTGGGGAATCTGCCCGGGGTGATTAGCACCGGATTCGGGCTAGGTCTCATTGAACAATATACCGGCTTTATTTTGGGTGCGGAATATCAGGTCGCCTCGGCGGTGGTCATGCTGTTGCTAGTGCTAGTCTATCGCCAAAGGCGCGCCAAGCGCAAACGTCAGGTGGTGCGGTGATGTTGGGGCGGCGGTTTTTATTATATTTACTGATTTTGGGCGCGGGGCTAGCAGCCCCGTGGTTCTATCCCCAATATATTCAACAGATGGCGTTGTTGTGGATTATGGTGCTGATGGCGTCTACGTGGGATCTATTAGGGGGGCAGATGGGGTATAATTCGCTCGGCAATATCACGTTTTTTGGCTGTGGGATGTATATCTCGGCGGTGGTGCAGATTGCCATGTTTTACGATGTCGCCGCATATACGTCGGCTTTCGGGGCGATAAAACCCGAATTCACCGATGAGCAATATTTCATGGGTCTATTTTTGGGCATCTTAGCGGCAGGATTCGGGGCGATGTTGCTGTCATATTTGCTGGGCTTCATTATGTTCGGCTTGCGCGGGCCGTATTTTGCTATCGGCACTTTGGGTATAGCCACGGCGGCGGGACAGCTGATGGGGACGATTGATTATGTCGGCGGCGGTAGCGGTATTTCTATGCCATTTTTCCCGTGGGCTGTGGAAATTCGCGCATTGTTTTTCTATGGGCTTTGTTTTTTCTTGGCAGCTGTCGCGCATTTATTATTACGCTGGATTTATTCCACGCAATTCGGGCTAGCCATCAACGCCATCCGCGACGATGAGGACAAAGCCGAAGCCATGGGCATCCCTACCTTAAAATACAAACAAATCGGCTGGGCGATTACGGCATTTTTCATGGGCTGTATCGGCGCGGTTTTTGGCAATATGGTGGGCTTTATTGAACCCGTTGAGGTGGCGTTCCCGGTGGCGACTTTTGGCATTTTCATGGTAGCGATGGCACTGCTAGGGGGCAAGGGGACGCTCTGGGGGCCGGTGATTGGGGCGGTGCTGTTCCATGTGATTAAGGAGACGACTTGGACGTATTTATTGGGCTGGCAGTGGGTGGCTCTGGGGCTGATTTTGATTATCAATATCGTCTATTTCCAAGAGGGCATCATGGGCTGGCTCCAACGCAAATTCCCCGAATTTTTCGGCATCACCATAGACCATGCCCCTCCTGATAAGGATGCGGAACAATGAAATCACTACTGCACAGCAATATCATTGAGGTCCATAATGTGTTCAAATCCTTTGGCGGTGTGCATGCGAATATTGATATTTCCATGCACGTCAAAAAGGGCGGGATTACCGGCATTATCGGCCCGAACGGCTGCGGCAAATCAACGCTATTCAATTCCATTGTCGGCGCGCATCCGATTGATAGCGGTTCCATCATTTTTGAAGAGCGCGAGATTTCTAAATTGCTAGTGGGGCAGATTGCACGGCTAGGGCTGTTGCGGACGTTTCAACAAACGCGCATCTACTCCAAAATGAATTGCGTGGATAATATGCTGATTTCGGTGTCGCATAGGAAAGATGCGCGCGATGGTCTTTTTGCCCCCCGCAAAGGCGAGACGTTGGAACGCGCTTTGTCGCTGTTGGAATTTGTCGGGCTTTATTCTAAGCGCAATTTGATTTCCGGGGATTTATCCTTCGGTCAGCAGAAATTGTTGGAATTCGCTATGGCATTGATGAATGAGCCGAAAGTTTTATTGCTGGATGAGCCAACCGCCGGCATAAACCCGACGCTGATTAACGGCTTGATTGACCGCCTGCACCGTGCCAATGAAGAATTGGGCATCACGCTCTGTGTCATTGAACATAATATGCGGGTGGTTATGAATTTGGCAGAACATATCTATTGTCTGGCAAATGGGCGGTTGCTGGCGGATGGCAAACCCACGGAGTTACAAGCCGACCAACGTGTCATTGACGCCTATTTAGGTGGAGGGCATTGATGGTTAATAAACCTACCGCAAAATCAATTCAAGGTTATGGGGCAGGGGGCGTTGATGTCGTCATGTCCGTGGATGAGGTCGCGCACGCAGCCGCGCATATCTCCGCCAAAGCCCCGCCGATAAAAAAGCTCGAAACCCTAGCCAAAAATGATGATTTTTTGCAGATTGATGATTTATGTGCGGGCTATGGCAAGATGGAAATTCTGCACCATTTTTCCCTGCGTGTCGGGCGGGGGCAGTCGCTCTGTTTAATCGGTCCGAACGGGGCGGGGAAATCCACGGTGCTACATTCCATTTTCGGCTTTACCAATATATTTAGCGGCAAAATCAGTATTGATGGGCGTGATGTGACGAAACTGAAGCCGTCCGAAAAACTGCTCCATGCGGGGATTGCTTATATTCTGCAAGATAAATCGGTATTCCCGCAGATGAGTGTTGAAGAAAACCTACTCATGGGCGGGTTTTTGAAACAACGCCCCAAGGAAGCCAAACGCGCCGCCGAACGCATTTTTGACCGCTATACCCGTCTAGCCGACCGCCGCCATCAACCGGCAGGGGTGCTGTCCGGGGGCGAAAGGCGGTTATTGGAAATCTCCCGCGCATTGGTGATGAGTCCCAAAGTGCTGTTGGTTGATGAGCCATCCATCGGGCTTGAACCGCGCTTTATTGATATGGTGTTCGGCATTTTGGAAGACCTACAAAAAAACGAAGGCAAGACCATCATCATGGTGGAACAGAACGCCAAAAAGGGGCTGGATTTTGCGGATATTGGCTATGTGTTGGTGTCCGGGGCGACATCGCTGGCGGATAAGGGCAATAGGTTGCTTAAAAACCCTGATGTGGGGCGATTATTTTTGGGTGGTTAAGGAGGGGGTGGCTAACTCCCCAACAGCACCATGATGATAGAAATCGTCAGCATAATGATGGCAAAAACCTCTAACCGATTGCTCTGTTCTTTGAACCAAAATATAGAAATGGCTAGCGTGATCAGCAATTCAATCTGTCCCACCGCCCGCACTGCCGCCACGCTTTGCAACACGAAAGCCGTGAACCAACCCACCGTGGAAAGCGCGCCAAAAAACCCCGCCCAAATTGACCCCCGCCAATGCACAAAACTAGCGATAAATTGCTGGCGCGTGAACAACGCCATCCACACCCCCATCACCGCCACCTGAATCAGCGTCGCCACCCCGCCTGTGTAAAGCACACGCATGAATAAATCGCCCCCCGTTAATGACACCGCCGCCACCTTATACGACACCGTGCAAAGCCCCAAAAACGTGCCACTCCCTAAGCCGATGAGCGAGCTGCGCGAGACGAGTGACGCCATAATCGCTTGCGGGGTTTTGGCGGATTTCGCAAAGGACAGCAGAATCACCGCAACCACCCCCAAGACGATAGCAAAGCCGGTGAGGAGCGACACCATCACCCCCAAAATGATGATTTCTAAAATCGCCGCTTGCAGAACTTCGGTTTTGGAAAAGGCGGTGCCGGCGGCGAAACTGCGCCGAGAAAACATGCGAATCAATAACACCGTGAATAGAATCTGCGTCAGTGCGGCGATATTGACCCACAACCAAAACTGCCAATTCGTGTCGGGCAACCCAACCCCCGCCCAAATCCCATAGCCATAAAGCATCAGTAACGCAAAAGGCAGGGCGTAAAGGAAGCGGATATAACTCGCGCCATCATCGCCTAGAATGGGTTGCATTTGGCGTTGGATGGCACTGCGGATAGTCTGGGTGATGGCGGCAAAGATGGTGGCAATTATCCACAAATCCCCCCCCAGAAAATCAAAGAAAAACATGATTTTTACGCCTCATTTGCGGCGGCGGCTTTGGCGGCACTGATGATTGCCATGGCTTTATTGACGCATTCTTGGAATTCATTTTCTGGGACGCTATCATAGACAATTCCCGCCCCGGCTTGGATATGCAGCACCCCATCTTTGATGAGGGCGGTGCGCAGGACGATACAGCTATCCATATCGCCATTGCTAGAAATATACCCCGCCGCCCCGCCATACGAGCCACGTCTTGCCGGCTCTAATTCGTGGATGATTTCCATGGCACGAATTTTCGGCGCGCCGGTAAGCGTCCCCGCCGGAAACCCGCTTTTGAGGGCGTCAATGACATCACATTCCGCCCGCACCGCCCCTTGCACTTCCGAGGCGATATGCATGACATGGCTATAACGTTCAATGTGGAATTGATCGACCACGGCGACACTGCCGGGCTTGGCGACGCGCCCGACATCGTTGCGTCCTAAATCCAACAGCATTAAATGTTCGGCACGTTCTTTGGCGTCGTTTAGCAATTCATCGGCGAGGGCTTGGTCTTCATCGGGGGTTTTGCCGCGCGGGCGGGTGCCGGCAATCGGGCGCAAGGTTATCACGCCATCACGCAAGCGCACCAAAATTTCGGGACTAGATCCGACTAGCGCAAAGCCATCCATATGAAAATAAATCAAAAAAGGCGAAGGGTTGAGCCGCCGCAATGACCGATACAATCTAAAAGGATGTTTTGAGAATGGCACCGAAAAACGTTGCGACAACACCACTTGGAAAATATCCCCCGCCTTGATGTAATCAATGGCTTTTTTGACCATGTTGAGGAATTGCGCTTTCGGCATATTGGCGGTGACCGGGGGCAGGGGCGATTCGCGCGCCGGTTTTTCGGTGATGGGCAAAGCAGTCTTCAATTTATCAGTGATGGCTTTAAGGCGCGCCTCCGCCGCCGCAATCACCGCTTCAACATCGCCATCACCCGGACGCACCAAATCAGGACGTAAGGGGGTAGCGATGCGGATATTATCTTTGAGGCGGTCAAAAATCACCACCACCTGCGGACGCATAAAACACGCATCAGGAATCCCTAGCTCATCAGGGTTATCTGTCGGCACATTTTCCATAAAGCGAATCATCTCATAGCCAAAATAACCAAAAAGCCCCGCCGACATCGGCGGCAGACCATCGGGAATATCCACTTGCGATTCTTTAAGGGTTCGGCGCAAATGCGCGAGCGCATCGCCTTTTTGTTGGGACAACAGCGCACCATCGCCATCATGCGTGGTGGTCGCATCCCCCCGCACCCGCCAAATCAAATCGGGGTTGAGGGCGATTACCGAAAACCGCCCGCGCACATTGCCGCCTTCCACCGATTCGAGCAAGCAATGATAGGGGCTATCAATCCCCAATTTTAACATGATAGAAACAGGGGTTTCCAAATCCGCGACCAATTCGGTGTGGAGCAGGGTCGCGCGCCCCGCACCCAAAGCCGTGCGCGCGCGCGCTAACTCAGACGGCGCGAGCATCACTGCACATTCCCAATCAACAAACGCAACGCCGCATTGGGATTGGCATCAATGCTATGGATGGTCGCAAGCCCGCGCGTGATGGCTTCTTCGGTATCGGCGGCGAGGTGGCTGGCAAAATCGCCGAGCAACTGCGCTTGGCGGAGCGCTAATGCCTCGGCATCGCCTTCAGTGATTTCTTCAAGTTTCAGCACAATCATGGCCGCCCCGCCACTTTCCACAATAGTGCGGTCGCCTTTACCTATGGCGAAACTAGCGGCGGCGATGAGGCTAGATTCCTCATGGTCAAAACCGCTACCCGATTGCAAGAATGGCGGCGATGCAATGAGCGTTGCCCCGGCAGATTGGACGGCATCAGCGAAATCATCGGCGGCGATGATGCTTTCGGCTTGCTCGTGCGTTCGGCTGATGGCGGTTTCCATTTTCCACGCGGCGATGGCTTGGCTCCGCACCTCATCTAGCCCCCGCGTCCGTTGGGGCGTTTCGCTATCCACGCGCAAGGCGAAATAGGTGTTGTTCTCATCGGCGATTAACCCGCTATCCACGCCGATAGGCTGTTGCCAAACCGCACCACGAAACGCTGTGCTGGTAGCGATATCATCCGCATCTTGCCCATCAGTGTCGGGGGGCGCATTTCTGCCGATATTGGGGAGCGTCACCACCCGCGCTTTGGCAATTTCCGCCGCTTCTTCAAGGGTCGCCCCGCCGGCTTGCGCGTCTTCAAATATGGTGATGCTGTCATAGACCATATTGATGGCGTTTTCGTTTTGCATCTCAGCCGCCAAGCCCGCCCGTGCTTCTTCAAAACTAGTGGTTTCGGCAGGATGCACGGCGATGAGTTCCACCACATACACCCCAAAAGGCGTTTCAATCGCATCAGCAATCACCCCCACAGAACCCGTGAAAATCGCATCGCCCAAATTATCCAATAACGCCCCACGTTCCACTTGGGTGAAGCGGATATCGTCAATGCTATCCCCGCCAATTTCACGGGCAATTTCGGCAAAATCCTCCCCGCCTTTGAGGCGCGTCAGCACGGCTTCGGCGGCGGCTAGGTCCGGCAATACCATCTGCAGAAAATCACGGCGTTCGGGCAGGACATAATCATCAATGCGCGCCTCATAGCCGGCGCGCAAATCGCTCTCACTAACGCTAACCGCCCCTAAATAATGCTCAGGCGTTAAAACCACCGCCGTCACTTCACGTTGTATAGGCACGGCAAAAATATCTTGGTTTTCATCATACCAAACACCGAGGGAAGTGTTATCGGGGTCCGGCACATTTTCCGGCACAATGGCGAGTTCCGCATAGCGCACTTGACGGCGTTGCGCGAGCCATGCCGCCATAGATTCGGCAAGGGGCGGGGCATAACGCACCCCCGATGCAATACTAGCCACAAGCTGATTACGCCGTTCGGCATAGCCTATTTCGGCAAGCAGCTGCGCCTCCCCAATCCCCCGCCGAGCCAAAATATCGCGCAACAGCAAGGCGTTGAAATTGCCGGCGTCATCTTGGAAAAGCGGGTTGCGGCGGATGGCGTTTTTTGCCATTTCATCGGTCACCACCAACCCAAGCCGTGCGGCTTCGGCTTCAAACAGGCTACGGCTCACCAATTCGCCCATGACTTGATTCATCAATCCTTGGGCGATGGCTTCGTTGTTGTTGAGGTCAGGGTAATAAAGCCGCCGTGCTTGGTCAAATATGGTCGCGGCTTCAATGGCACTGACATTGATATCGCCGACACGGATAGCGTCTTGGTCGCTAGGGCTGGCACGAAAAATATCGCCGATTCCCCACATACCAAAACCCACCACCAAAATGAGCAAAAATGCCCGCATCAAATTAGATTTAGTCGCATCACGTAAGGCTTGAAGCATGGTTTTCGTCCTATCCGTTATCAAAACATTGCCATTGAGAGTAAAACATAGCATAATCAAATGTATGATTATAGCAAGTAATTGGAAAATGAATTTAAACCGCCAATCGGCATCGGCTTTGTTGAAAGCCATGGCGGGGGAGGCGGTCGATTCTGCAGTAAAACGCCTAGTGTTCCCAAGTTTCACGCTATTAGAATCCGCCCGCCAAGTAATAGGGCAGTCGGGCATAGAACTAGGCGGACAAGATTGCCACCACGAGGGCAAAGGCGCACACACAGGCGACATCTCGGCAGAAATGCTAGTAGAGGCAGGGTGCAGTTGGGTATTGCTAGGACATTCCGAACGCCGCCAAAACCACAATGAAAGCGGGGAGATAATCGCCAAAAAATTCGCGGCGGCGGAAGCGGCAGGGCTATCCGTAATGCTATGCGTAGGCGAAAACCGAACCGAACGCGAAAACGGCAAAGCGGTAGAATCGGTATTAAAAATGCTAAAAACCTCCATGCCATCAAAAACAGACGCAAATTTCGCCATAGCCTACGAACCCGTCTGGGCAATAGGCAGCGGAAAAACCCCAACCCCCAAAGACATAACCACCATGCACCAAGCCCTCCACAACGCATTAGGGGCAGGGGTGGCAGTGCTATATGGCGGGTCAGCAAATGCCGAAAACGCCGCCGAGTTGATGGCACTAGACGGCGTAGATGGGCTACTAATAGGCGGAGCAAGCCTAGACGCCGATGCTATCAATGCCATTAGTAAATTGCGGTAAGATGATACGGAATTTACCTAGCGTAAATTTTTTTCATTTTTTGCTTGCCACCTATAACAAACCTCTATATCCCCGAATGTGCGACAAAATTTTATAAGGAACCCCTTTCGTCGGGTTGCCTACCCAATAGAACACCTTCGGGAAATAAGTAGGATTTGTAAAATTCCTTATAAATTTTGTCGCAAAACAGCCCGGCCCTCTGGTCGTGGCTACACTTTGACAAAATTTGCTTAAGGAGTAAGTCCGATGAAGAATAGAACCGAAGAAAATCGCAGAAATTTAGAAATGATTGCGCCAACATGGACAATGTTGGGGCTGGCTTTAGCTGCTTGTGGCGGTGGGGGTGGAGGAGGTGGTGGAATTTCGGTTACCATACCACCGCCCATCAATTCTGGTCCGCCAGTTCCTAATGCTAGGATACCAAATATTCAGGAGGCTCCTCGGGGGAGTCCGCCGATTATTTTGACCGAAGGGCAGAATATGATTCCTGATGTGTATTATCGGTATGAATCTGCTAATCTTGGTGGCGGGACGGTTATTCATCATCCTCATCCTAGCACTGCGGTGGCTACTATTCCTGATATTACTGTTGATGCTAGTGGCGCTGGTAATGTAGGTCAGGTAGCGGTTGAAGTTAATGGGTTAGTTTTGACAGATAGTGAACGATTTGACGGTATTAGTTTGAATATTCGGGTGGAGATAGATGATTATATTACTCATTATGATGGGCTAACTGTGGATGAAATAGTGGATGATATAGTAGATGATTCGGCTTCTTCGATTCGTGGTGATGCGGTTTCTTTGTCGTCTGCATGGACAATGAGATATTCAAATGGAAATGTTAGGGGGAGTGCTGAGATTAATGTCGCTGGTGCGCCTCAAAATGATGGGTCTATTGATGTTATCGTGTCAATTTATGAGGATGTAAATGGAGATCTTTATTTTTCGTCTGGTAGTGGTCGGACACTTCTTGGTGATTTGGGGTATTCTTTTAATTTACCAGAGCTAACGCCCGGTGCTACCGAGTTGGCTGTAAATATCTTGGGAATACCCGAGGGCAACGGGTACGATGTCCCGGTAATCTTTACCAATGTTGCCAGAGATGGTTTCGGCAATGTTAAGATTGTCGCAGATGATGGTGCAATTGATTCGGCACCCGAATTATTACGCATTGATGCTGACGGCATTACTGGCAACGCTTATAGCACAGGGCATGTTTGGTATAGGGACGATGTTGCAATTGCAGGTACGGGACATACCTATATGGCGACTGAAGCTGGGCGTTATCATGCTGAGGTGGCTATTGATTTAGATGCTGACGGGAATCCTGATATTTTGGTTGAAACGCTCGCGGTTGTAGTGTCGGCGGCGGATATTGTGTAGTTTGGTAATGTGCTTTGTTGGCATTTACCCCCCCACACCAAAAAATCGCCCCGCCGCGTTCGGCGGTAATTTTTATCTAGCATTTCCCGCAACAATCCATTATAGACTCATCCCATGAGTCTATTACTATTAACCATCCACATCCTCATTGCGCTGGCGTTGGTGTTTGTGATTCTGCTCCAACGCAGTGAAGGGGGCGGGCTTGGCATTGGTGGCGGCGGGGGTGGCGGTCAAGGGGGCGGGTTTATGACCGCGCGCGGGACTGCCAATATGCTTACGCGGGTGACGGCGTTTTTGGCGGTGGCGTTTTTTGCTACCTCTATACTTTTGGCGATTTTGAGTGGGCGCACGGCGGTGACGCCATCGCTGATTGATGAGGTCGTGCAGGAAGCCGAAGAACAACCCACTATCCCTATCGTCCCCGCGGATCAATAAGAGGGCATCACCTATGCCGAAACATGATTCCATACCGCGATTTATTTTTATTACTGGTGGTGTGGTGTCGTCGCTTGGCAAAGGGCTGGCTTCGGCGGCATTGGGGGCTTTGTTGCAGGCGCGGGGTTATAAGGTGCGCTTGCGGAAATTAGACCCTTATTTGAATGTCGACCCCGGCACCATGAGCCCCACGCAACATGGCGAGGTTTTTGTCACCGATGACGGCGCCGAAACCGATTTAGACTTGGGGCATTATGAACGTTTCACCGGCGTGGAAGCGCATAAATCGGATAATGTCACCACCGGACGCATCTATTCGGACGTGTTGGCGCGCGAAAGGCGGGGGGATTATCTGGGGGCGACTATCCAAGTCATCCCGCATGTTACCGATGCGATTAAGGAGTTTGTTACGGCTAATTTAACCGATGAAGATTTTGTTCTTGTGGAAATCGGCGGCACGGTGGGGGATATTGAATCCCTGCCATTTTTGGAAGCCATCCGCCAACTCGGTTATGAGATGGGGCGCGATAGAACCTGTTTTCTGCACGTCACTTTACTGCCCTTTATTGAAGTCGCCGGCGAGATGAAAACCAAACCCACGCAACATTCGGTCAAAGAATTGCAATCGGTGGGGATTCAACCCGACATCCTGCTCTGCCGTAGCCATAGCGACATCCCCGAAGACCTGAAAACCAAGATCAGCCGTTTCTGTAATGTGCGCGCAAGTGCCGTCATCAGCGCGCCCGATGCCACGAGCATTTATGAAGTGCCGTTGCGCTATCACCACCAAGGGCTTGATGGTGAAATCTGCCGCCATTTCGCGCTCAAAGCGCAAGCACCCGAATTGTCGGTGTGGGAAAATATCACCCACCGCCTCGCCCACCCCGAAGGCGCGGTGGAAATCGCCATTGTCGGCAAATATACTAGCCTGATTGATAGTTATAAATCATTGGCAGAGGCGCTAACGCATGGGGGGCTAGAACATAATGTCAAAACGCATCTGACTTGGATTGATAGTGAGGTTTTTGAGGATGAAAACGCCGATTTCTCGCGCCTTGCCCAATCTGACGCCATCCTCGTCCCCGGCGGATTCGGTGCGCGCGGGTCTGAGGGCAAAATCAACGCCATCAAATTCGCCCGCGAACATCAAGTGCCGTTTTTGGGAATCTGTTTCGGCATGCAGATGGCAGTGATAGAAACCGCGCGCAACCTATGCGGACACGGCGATGCCGGGTCAAGCGAATTCGCGCCCCTCAAAGATGCCGTGGTCGGGCTGATGACCGAATGGACCAAAGGCAACACCGCCATTTCGCGCGATGCCGATGGCGAGTTAGGCGGGACGATGCGGTTAGGGGCGTATGATTGCGTGTTGCAAGCCGATTCGCGCGCCATGCAATTTTACGGCAAGGAGCAAATCAGCGAACGCCACCGCCATCGCTATGAAGTCAATATCGCTTGGCGTGAAGATTTAGAAAAACACGGGCTGATTTTTTCGGGGCTGTCGCCTGATGGGGCTTTGCCGGAAATTGTGGAACGCCCCGACCATCCGTTTTTCATCGCTGTGCAGTTCCACCCCGAATTGAAATCGCGCCCCTTTGACCCGCACCCGCTTTTCCGTGCGTTCATCGGCGCGGCATTAGAACGCTCGCGGTTGGTGTAAGGAGGCGCATTATGAATCATCCCCTAAAACTCAACAACATCACCATCAGCAATGATGCGCCTATGGTTTTAATCGCCGGGCCTTGCGCCATTGAAGGCCGCGACCATGCCCTAGATATGGCAAGCGCGCTCGCGGAAATGGCGGCGCATCTAAATCTGGGCTTCATCTATAAATCGTCTTTTGATAAAGCGAATCGCACCGCGCTAAAATCCGCGCGTGGGGCAGGGTTGGAAAAAGGTTTGGAAATTTTAACAGAGGTCAAAAAGCAGGTGGGATGCCCGGTATTGACCGACGTGCATCTCCCCGACCATTGCGCTGAGGTGGCGGAGGTGGTGGATGTTTTACAGATTCCCGCCTTCCTATGCCGTCAGACCGATTTGCTAGTCGCGGCGGCACAAAGCGGACGTGCGGTAAATGTCAAAAAAGGGCAGTTCCTCGCCCCGTGGGATATGGTGCATGTGGCAGAAAAATTGGCGGAAGTCGGCGATGGACGCATCATGCTAACCGAACGCGGCACCAGTTTTGGCTATAATACCCTCATCAACGACATGCGCGCTTTACCGCAACTTGCCGCCACAGGCTATCCGGTAATTTTTGACGCCACGCATTCGGTGCAACAACCCGGCGGGTTAGGCGGGGCTTCAGGCGGACAAAGGCAATTCGTGCCAACACTAGCCCGGGCAGCGGTAGCGATTGGCGTCGCCGGCGTCTTCATAGAAACCCACCAAACCCCCGATAACGCACCGTCTGATGGGGCGAACATGGTGCCATTAAATGAAATGCCAAATCTGTTGCATCAACTAACGGCACTAGATAAATTGACGAAAGCAACCTTAAAAGATGAAGCACCATGAGCGCGATTCTAAACATTCACGCACGGCAAATTTTGGACAGCCGCGGCAACCCCACCGTGGAGGTTGATGTCGCACTAGAAGACGGCGTCATGGGGCGGGCGAGTGTGCCTTCGGGGGCTTCCACTGGGGCTTTTGAAGCCGTTGAACGCCGCGATGGTGATATGAAAAAATTTCACGGAAAGGGCGTTGAAGGCGCGGTGGCAAGCATCAATGATGAAATCGCCAAAACCTTACTAGAATGGGATGCTTTTGACCAACACGGCATCGACCAAGCCATGATTGAACTTGACGGCACGGAAAATAAATCACGCCTCGGGGCGAATGCGATTCTGGGGGTGAGCCTTGCCGTATGCCGTGCCGCCGCTATGTCCTCGGGGCAACCCCTTTGGCGTTATATTAGCAGGACACTCGTGCCGGACATGCACGCCCCAAAAACACCCACACACATAATGCCGACACCGATGATGAATATCATCAATGGCGGTGCGCATGCCGATAACGCCCTAGATGTGCAGGAATTTATGATTATGCCGGTGGCGGCGGAAAATTTTGCCGATGCCGTGCGCGTAGGGGCAGAGATTTTTCATGCCTTGCGCGCATTATTGAAAGAAAAAGGATTATCGGTTGCAGTAGGCGATGAAGGCGGTTTCGCCCCCGCCATTAACGATACCGCCCAAGCCATAGATTACATTCTGGCGGCGACAGAATCGGCTGGCTATAAACCCGCCGAGGACATCATGCTGGCACTAGACGCCGCCGCTAGCGAGTATTTTCGCGGCGGTAAATACCACCTTGAAGGCGAGGGCAAGTCCCTGACTAGTGGCGAGATGCTGGCATATTGGCAAAAATTGGTGGATGCTTACCCGATTTGTTCCATTGAAGACCCGCTTGCCGAAGATGATTGGGATGGCTATGTTGCGCTGACCGCAGAATTGGGGGGCAGGGTGCAGCTCGTGGGGGATGATTTATTCGTCACCAATCTTGACCGCCTCAATAAAGGCATCGCGCGCAAAGCCGCCAATGCGATTTTGATTAAGGTCAATCAAATCGGCACATTGACCGAAACCATGAACGCCATCATGCGGGCGCAAAGTGCGGATATGGGGGTGGTCATCTCGCATCGTTCTGGCGAAACCGAGGATGATTTTATCGCCGATTTGGCGGTCGCTACCAATGCCGGACAGATAAAAACCGGCTCATTATCGCGCTCTGACCGCACGGCAAAATACAACCAACTCATCCGCATTGAAGAAATGTTGGGGCATAATGCTAGCTATGCGGGCAAGCGGTTCTTGCCGGCAAAAGCGAAATAACGCTTGACGCGGGGCGACGGATTTGATTCAATGTGC
Source organism: uncultured Alphaproteobacteria bacterium (assembly GCA_958431225.1). Taxonomy (GTDB): domain Bacteria; phylum Pseudomonadota; class Alphaproteobacteria; order Puniceispirillales; family UBA1172; genus UBA12202. Next base: position 2,006,095 of record OY288107.1, read on the forward strand.
GCTATGTTGGCTATACGGAAAAAATTATTGCTGGTTTTTAACCTGCTTTTGCTAGTGATTATGGGCAATTTTCTCATGAGCGCGCTGACGGATTGGCAAGCTATGCGGGTGCAGACAGGCGAAATTATCGCCCTTGAAGCCGAACAAAATAATCTCAAAACCATTGAAGCGCATTTGCAAAATAAAGTCAGCCTATTATCGCAACAAGAAATTGATGCCGATATTCTGGGCGAATTGGCGCGGCGCAAAAACGCGCTCTATGGTGCGGATGAGACGGTGATTTTTACGGATTAGCCATTAACCGAATCTAGTTAAAATTGAAAATTGTCAATGAAAACAACGATAAAAAATCTGTTGTAATTTATTCATTTTCTGCAAAAATAGGCGACACATTTCCTTATATGGAGCCAATTTCATGGCAAAGCCCCCCAAAAAATCCCCCAAAAAACCGGCCGCGAAATCAGCGACTAAAAAAGCCAAAAAGAGCATCAAGCGGGTGCCGGGTCGTCCGCCCAAAAACGCCGCTATCGCTCGCCCTGATACTGATGCCATGCTCGGGCTTTATGAGGAGATGCTGCTCATCCGCCGTTTTGAAGAAAAGGCGGGGCAGCTTTACGGCATGGGGATGATTGGCGGATTCTGCCACCTTTACATCGGACAAGAAGCCATCGTCGTCGGCATGCAATCCATAGCCAAAGAAGGTGACAGCGTCATAACCTCATACCGCGACCACGGGCATATGTTGGCTTGCGGCATGTCAGCGGATGGGGTGATGGCGGAACTGACCGGACGCCGCGACGGCTATTCCAAAGGCAAGGGCGGGTCCATGCACATGTTCAGCCGCGACAAAAATTTCTACGGCGGGCATGGCATTGTCGCCGCGCAAGTGCCTATCGGTTTAGGCTTGGCGTTCGCGCATCAATATAAAGAAGATGGCGGGGTGGCGCTGACCTATTTTGGCGATGGGGCGATCAATCAGGGGCAGGTTTATGAAAGTTTCAACATGGCGGCGCTATGGAATCTGCCGTTGGTGTTTATCATTGAAAATAATCAATACGGCATGGGAACATCGGTGAGTCGGGCGGCGGCGGGGCGGGCATTAGCCGACCGCGGCAAAGCCTATGGCATTCCGGGGATGCAGGTGGATGGCATGAATGTGCTCACCGTGCGTGAGGCCGGGGCGGAGGCGATGGCATATTGCCGTGCCGGCAAAGGGCCGTATATTTTGGAAATGCAAACCTATCGCTATCGCGGGCATTCCATGTCCGACCCAGCAAAATACCGCACCCGCGAAGAAGTAGATGCCATGCGCAAACAGCGCGACCCCATTGATACTTTGCGCGAATTGCTAGCCAGCGAGGGCGTGGAAAACGACAAAATAAAAACCATTGATGCCGAGGTCAAAGCCGTGGTCAGCAAAGCCGCCGATTTCGCCCAAGCAAGCCCCGAGCCTGACCCTGCGGAATTATGGACGGATATTTTAATAGAAGGGCGCGCATCATGAGCATCACCATCACCATGCCAGCCCTGTCGCCGACCATGACCGAGGGCAAATTGGCAAAATGGTTCGTCAAAATCGGCGATGCGGTCAGCCCCGGCGATGTCATAGCCGAAATTGAAACCGACAAAGCCACCATGGAAGTAGAAGCCCTAGATGACGGCATCATCACCGCGTTGAATGTTGCCGAGGGCGCGGAGGGGATTGCGGTAGGCACGGTCATCGCCGCCCTTGATGGTGAGGATGATGATGCACCTGAATCCCCCCCTGAAGCCAAAGCACCGCCACCACCTGCCACGAAAGAAGCCCCGCCACAACCTGCACCACAACCCACTCCTAGCGTTGCGGTAGAATACGACGGCGAGGTCGCCCCCCTAACCATCCGTGAAGCCTTGCGCGATGCCATGGCGGAGGAAATGCGCCGCGATGACCGCGTGTTTTTAATGGGCGAAGAAGTCGCCGAATATCAAGGCGCGTATAAAGTCTCGCAAGGGCTATTGGATGAATTCGGCGCAAAACGCGTCATTGACACGCCCATCACCGAAATGGGTTTCACCGGGCTAGGCGTCGGGGCAGCATTCGCTGAATTGCGCCCGATTATTGAGTTTATGACCTTCAATTTCGCCATGCAAGCGATTGACCAAATCATCAATTCCGCCGCGAAAACGCTGTATATGTCCGGGGGGCAGATGGGGTGTCCTATAGTGTTTCGCGGACCCAACGGCGCGGCGGCACGGGTCGGGGCGCAACATTCGCAATGCTATGCCAGCTGGTATGCCCACTGCCCGGGGTTAAAGGTGGTCGCGCCTTGGTCGGCGGCGGATGCCAAGGGGTTGTTGAAATCAGCGATTCGTGATCCGAATCCGGTGATTTTCCTAGAAAACGAAGTGCTTTACGGACAAAGTTTTGATGTGCCAACCGACCCTGATTGGCTGGTGCCGATTGGCAAGGCGAATATCTTGCGCACGGGGAGTGATGTTACCATCACCGCTTTTTCCATCATGGTCGGCAAAGCCATGCAAGCCGCCGAACAACTAGCCGAACAAGGCATCAGTGCCGAGGTGATAGATTTGCGTTCCCTGCGTCCGTTGGATATGGAAACGATTATCGCGTCAGTGCAGAAAACCAATCGTTTTGTCAGTTGTGAAGAAGGCTTTCCCTTTGCCGGAATCGGTGCGGAATTATCGGCACAAGTGCTGGAAGCGGCGTTTGATTGGCTAGACGCCCCGCCCGTGCGTGTCGCCGGTGCCGATGTGCCGATGCCGTATGCGGCGAACCTTGAAGCCCTAGCCCTGCCACAAGTGGAAACTATCATCACCGCCGTCCATGAAGTCACTTACCAAAAGGGGGGGGAATAGCCATGCCGATTGTAATGATGCCCGCCCTATCCCCCACCATGACCGAGGGCAAATTAGCAAAATGGCTCGTCAAGGAAGGCGACAGCGTGGCATCAGGCGATGTCATAGCCGAAATTGAAACCGACAAAGCCACCATGGAAGTAGAAGCCCTAGATGAGGGCAAAGTCGCAAGCATTTTGGTGCGCGCGGGTAGTGAGGGCATCGCCGTCGGCACGGCGATTGCGGAAATTTTAGGTGAGGGTGAGGAAAGCGAAGTGGGTAAGGAAACTACACCGGCACCGAAACCTGCGCCCCAAGAATCCGCCCCTAAAGAAGTTGCGAAACCTGCACCCGCACCTACACCGAAACCCGCCCCCGCACCCGAAACATCCACCCGCATTTTTGCCAGCCCTTTGGCACGGCGTATTGCCGCCGATAAGGGGCTAGATTTGCGCCAAATTCAGGGAAGCGGACCCCACGGACGCATCATCAAAGCCGATGTGGAAGGCGGACACACCGCACCCGTTACCGCCCCCACTACTACCTCAACTGATGGCGATTCTACGCTGATTCCCATCACTGCAACGCGCAAGGTTATCGCTTCGCGCTTGCAAGAATCCATGCAAACCGCCCCGCATTTTTATATCAATATGGATATCGCCTTGGATGCGTTGCTTGATGCGCGTAAAGCCGTCAATCAGGGGCAGGATGATGGCGCGAAAATTACCGTCAATGATATGCTAATAAAATGCGCGGCGGCGGCTTTGATGCGAATTCCCGAGGTCAATACTTCATGGGAAGTCACGGGGGAGGGCGAGGCGATTAGACAATGGCATCACGCCGATATTGCCGTAGCGGTGGCGGCGGAAAGCGGTTTGGTGACGCCGATAGTCTGGCAAGCCGACCAAAAATCCCTCACCAAAATATCGGCGGAAATGCGGGAACTCATCGCCAAAGCCCAAGACGGCAAACTAAAACTAAACGAATTCAGCGGCGGCAGTTTCACCATCTCCAACCTAGGCATGTTCGGGGTGAGTTCATTCACCGCCGTCATCAACCCGCCCCACGGCGCGATTTTGGCAATCGGGGCAGGGCGCGAAATGGCTGTGGCGAAAAATGGCGCGCTTGAGATCGCTACCATGATGACCGCCACGCTATCCTGCGACCATCGGGTGATAGATGGTGCGGTGGGGGCGAAATGGATGGCAGCGTTTAAGGAAATCGTTGAAACGCCGATGTTGGCGTTTATTTGAGGGGCGACAATGACAGAAAAAACACATTATGATTTGGTGGTCATCGGCGGCGGACCCGGGGGCTATGTCGCGGCGATTCGCGCGAGCCAATTAGGGTTGAAAACCGCCGTGGTGGAACGCGAAAATCTGGGCGGAATCTGCTTAAATTGGGGGTGCATCCCCACCAAAGCCCTATTGCGCGCGGCAGAAATTTACCACCTCGCCGCCAATGCCGACCAATTCGGCATCAGCATCGGCAAGCTTGATTTTGATTTAGAAAAACTGATAAAACGTTCGCGCGAAGTCGCGGCGACGCTCTCGGCGGGGATTAGCCATTTGATGAAGAAAAACAAAATCGCCGTCTTTATGGCAAGCGGAAAATTGGCGGGGAAATCTGGGGAAAATTGGCGGGTGGAATTGGATAAAGGCGATGCGCTGACGGCAAGGGCGGTGATTCTTGCCACCGGTGCAAGAGCAAAACACCTCCCCAACATAACCCCTGATGGCAAACAGATCGTCACCTACCGCGATGCGATGACACCGAAAACCCTGCCGAAATCGCTGTTGATTATTGGTTCCGGGGCGATTGGTATGGAATTCGCCTCATTCTATCACGATATTGGCGTTGAAGTCAGTGTCGTGGAAGCGGCGCCGCGCATTCTGCCGGTGGAGGATGCGGATATATCCACCATGGCGGCGGAAGCCTTTAGCGCGCGGGGAATCAATCTGCACACCGATGCAAAATTGGAAAAACTGACCGCAGAAAAGGGCAAGGTAGAGGCGCAAATCACTGAAAAGGGCAAATCGCAAAACCTCACCGCCGAACGCGCCATTTTAGCGGTGGGTATTGAAGCCAATGTTGAAGGATTAGGGCTTGAAGAATCAGGCATCAAATTAGAACGCGGTCATGTCATCACCGACGCAAACGCACAGACCAACATCAAAGGCATCTATGCGATAGGCGACATGGCAGGCGCGCCATGGCTCGCGCATAAAGCCTCGCATGAGGGCATCATCGCCGCCGAACATATCGCCGGAAACCATCCTGATGGCGGGGGCGCACACGGCATGAAACCCCAAGACGTGCCATCCTGCACCTATTGCCGTCCGCAGATTGCTAGTGTCGGACTCACCGAAGAGTCGGCACGTGCGGGCGGGCGCAAAATTCGTGTGGGCAAATTCCCCTTCCTCGCCAACGGCAAAGCCCTCGCCCAAGGCGAATCGAGCGGCATGATCAAAACCATTTTTGACGCCAAGACGGGCGAATTATTGGGCGCGCACATGATTGGTGCCGAAGTCACCGAATTGATTCACGGCTATGTCATCGCCCGCCAATGCGAAGCCACCGAAGCCGAATTGATGGCAAGCATCTTCCCGCATCCAACGCTGTCCGAGGCCATGCACGAATCGGTGTTGGATGCTTTTGATAGAGGGATTCATTTCTAAAATGGCAGAAGCACAACAACATAGGGGCGTAAAATTACGCGGGGAGGCACGCCACCCTGAAAAGGCGAAAAACCCGCCACGCCCGCAACCGAAACGCCCGCATTGGCTCAGGGTAAAAGCCCCACAATCCGAGGGCTATACGCAAACCCGCGACATTATCCGCGAACATAATTTAGTCACCGTCTGCGAGGAAGCTGCTTGCCCCAATATCGGCGAATGTTGGCAGAAAAAACACGCGACCATGATGATTCTCGGCTCCGTCTGCACGCGGGCTTGTGCGTTTTGTAATGTCGCCACCGGACGCCCGGACCAACTCGACCCCCACGAGCCAAGCCGTGTTGCCGATGCGGTGGCGAAATTGCAGCTCAATCACGTGGTCATCACTTCGGTGGACCGCGATGATTTGGACGATGGCGGGGCAGGGCATTTTGCGCAAGTCATCACCGAAATCCGCACCCGCACCCCCGCCACAACGATTGAGGTTTTAACCCCAGATTTTCGGCGCAAAACCGGCGCGCTTGAACAAGTGGTGGCGGCGCGCCCTGATGTTTTCAACCACAATTTAGAAACCATCCCGCGCCTTTATCCAAGTGTCCGCCCGGGAAGCCGTTATTTCCATTCCTTGCGCTTATTGCAACAGGTTAAAGAACTAGACCCAACCATTTTCACCAAATCGGGCGTGATGGTGGGGCTAGGCGAAACCATGGAAGAAATTTGTCAGGTCATGGATGATTTACGCAGTGCCGATGTTGATTTCATGACCATCGGGCAGTATCTCCAACCAACGCCCAAACACCACCCCCTTGACCGCTTTTGGGCTTTGGATGAATTCGCGGAATTGCGCGCGCACGGCGAAGCCAAAGGATTTTTGTTAATTTCCGCCACGCCCCTGACACGCTCATCATATCATGCCGATGCCGATTTCGCGGCACTCCGCCAAGCCCGCCAAGCCCACAATGACCGCATATAGCGAACAACGGCTCGTCCCGCACCTGCCCGAAAACCTCTATCATTTGGTAGGGGATGTGCATGCTTACCCGGAATTTCTGCCGTGGTGTTTAGCGGCGCGGGTGCGCGAGCAAGATGAGCGCAAAATGGTCGCGGATTTGATGATTGGCTTTCGGCTGTATCGGGAACGTTTTACCTCGTATGTGGATTTTTATCCTGAGACATTGAAACTGCATGTGCGCTATGCCGAAGGTCCGTTTAAGCATTTAGAAAATTCGTGGCATTTTCAACCGCATCCAAGCGGATGTTTAATTGATTTCTCAGTTGATTTTGAATTCCGTTCGCGCCTGTTTCAATCGGTGATGGAATCGCTTTTCTCGGAGGCGGTGATGCGGATGGTCAAGGCTTTTGAGAGCCGTGCCGACACGCTCTATCCGCGTGTTGCCGAATAGTCGCGTAATGCTTCCGCCATTTTAGCCAGCGCCATCTGCGTGGTTTTTGCGCGCACATTTTCCCGCCCGCCGTCAAATACTTCCCGCCAGCTAGACACCGCCCCGCCCCGCATAGCCAGCCCGAACCACACCAAGCCAACAGGCTTATCCGCCGACCCGCCATCAGGCCCAGCAATGCCAGTGACAGCAACCGCAAGACACGGATGCGCGCCCGATTCCCCGCCCAATGCGCCTAATGCGCCGCCCCCCGATGCCCGCAACGCCTCCAAAGCCCCCACTGCCATCAATTCCGCAACCTGCTGACTAACCGCGCCATATTCTTCAATCACCGCCATAGGCACCCCCAGCATTTCGTGTTTTGCCTCGTTGGAATAGGTGATAAATCCGCGATCCACCACCGCCGACGCCCCGGCAATGTCCGTCAGTGCGCCAATAATCATGCCGCCGGTGCAGCTTTCTGCCGTTACCAGCATCACCCCCGCTTGCCGTGCCAGTGCGATGACCTCCGCCGCCGTCATGCGCCGCCCCACCAGTGATAAATCTGAAATCCGCCCATGATCAACGCCCCAGATATCGCCCCCGCCAGCACATCATCGGCAATCACCCCGGCCGCCCCGGGCAGGTCTTCCGCTGTGCCAATCGGTGGCGGTTTCAAAATGTCAAAAAAGCGGAACAGCACAAATGCTAGAATCAACACCGCTAGATAGTCCCACTGCCACACAGGCGCGATGGGAATTGCCAACAACACCAGCCACTGCCCGATGACCTCATCAATGATAATTTCCTTATTGTCGTGGGATGCCGTCAAAGCATGATGCGCATCAATCGCCGGAAACGCCACGATAGCCACCAAAATAACCGCCCCCACCAACACCAGCAAGCCGAACTCAACGGCAATAACAGCCCCCGCCACCGCCGCCACCAACGACCCCGCCGTCCCCGGAGCCGGCAGATACCCAACCCAGCCCAAAGTCGCAAAAGCCGAAAGCAATGTCGTGCGTGTGTTTTTCATTTATGCCTCCCCCCGCATCATAGCGACACTGACAATAGCATGAACGGCGATGGCTTCCCCGCGTCCGATACTGCCGACACCTTCGCCGGTGGTGGCTTTGATGCTGATTCGGCTCGCGTCAATGCCCAATAATTCCGCCAGCACCTCGCGCATTTTCTCGCGCAGATCCGCGCCCAGTTTCGGGGCTTCGGCAATGATCGTCATATCGCAATTTATAATGCGCCCGCCCATGTTTTTGAGCCTCTTACACGCATCCAACACGAATTGTTTAGAATCAGCATCACGCCATGTGTCATCACTAGGCGGAAAATGCACGCCGATATCGCCATCGCCAATCGCCCCCAGAATCGCATCGGTGAGCGCATGCAGCCCAACATCACCATCCGAATGCGCGTAGATTTCATGGCTATGGGGCAGGGCAACCCCGCACAGCATCACCCGCGCATCCTCCTTACCCGCATCAGCAAAACGATGCAAATCATAGCCATGTCCGATACGTGTTTCGTGCGTGGTCGCAAAAATTTGTTCCGCCATCAGCCAATCCATCGCATCAGTGATTTTGAACCCACGCACATCGCCTGCCACGACAAAAACCTGCCCGCCATCCTGTTCTACTAGCGCGCTATCATCGGGCAGATTCGCGCCAGCAAAACGCGCATGCAACGCATAAATCGTATCAAAACCGAAACATTGCGGGGTCTGCACCCGCATAATATTGTCGCGGGGGAGGGTGGATGCAACGCGCGCATCGGCAACCTGCTTCAAACTATCACTCGGGGCGAGGGCGGGAATCACCGCCTTCTGCCCGCTTTGATAAGCGTGTAGAAGCCGTGCTACCACATCTTTTGAAACATAAGGACGCGCGCCATCGTGAATCAATACCGCTTTCCCTGAAGCAAGAGATTGCAACATCTCCAGCCCATTTTTTACCGAATCCTGACGTTCTGCCCCCCCGGCGACCACCTGCCAAGCATCCAGCCCATGCGTGTCTAGTGCCGTGCGGTGATGCGCTTCCTTACCCGCAGGACAGACCACCACCCCGCCCAAACAACCCGCATACCCCGCCAAACTGAGCGTGGAATACAGCCACAATTCCTGCCCGCCCAATTTGCGATATTGCTTAGGCACACCCGCACCAAGGCGCGCACCCTTACCGCCAGCAATTATCAAAGCATAAAAATCACATTCCGTCATAGCCTCTTTATAGCGACAAATGCGCGAATTGCTAGTTTCGCCTTTTACTTTTTTTTACCCGCGCTTTATGCTAACAATGCCTAAATTTTAAGCATTTTTGGAGCCATCCATGCAAATCGGTGCTGTCAGCCTCAATCACAATGTCATCCTCGCGCCTATGTCTGGCGTGAGCGATTGGCCGTTCCGCCGTATTGTGCGTGGGTGCGGCGGCGGTTTGGTGGTGTCGGAAATGGTGGCGAGCGCGGCGATGATAAGCGGTGTCAAAAAAGAAATGCGGAAACTATCTAGCGATGCGGCGGCGGAATATCCATTTGCCCTGCAATTAGCCGGATGGGATGCCGACATGATGGGCGAGGCGGCACGGATTGGCACCGATTTAGGCGCGGCGACGATTGATTTGAATCTAGGCTGTCCCGCGCGCAAAGTCACCGGTAGATTGGCAGGTTCGGCACTGATGCAGGACGAAGCCAATGTCGCGGCGATTTTCCAAGCCGTCATCAAGGCGTCCACCCGCCCGGTCAGCGTCAAAATGCGTCTCGGTTGGGACGACCAAAACCGCAACGCCCCCAACATCGCCCGCATTGCCGAATCTAGCGGATTGGCAATGATTAGTGTGCATGGGCGCACCCGCTGTCAATTCTATAAAGGCAAGGCGGATTGGCAAGCGGTGCGCCGGGTGGTGGAAGCGGTAAGCCTGCCGGTGATTGTCAATGGCGATATTAACTCTGCCGCCACTGCGGACACTGCGCTAGCGGAATCCGGGGCGCAAGGCATTATGGTTGGGCGTGCGGTGATGGGGAAACCGTGGTTAGTGGGGCAGTTAAATCATTGGCTTCAGCATAGGGAGTGGCAGGACGCCCCTAGCATTGCCAAGCGTTATGAGATTATGCGCGCACATCTTGATTTGATGCTGACGCATTATGGCACGCACGGCTTGCGGTTGGCGCGCAAGCATATCGGGGCTTATGCGCAAAACCTGCCCCACGCCGCACAAATGCGCCAGATTGCTAATAACAGCACCGATGCTAGCCACGTTTTCGCCGCCATGGATGCGTGGTTTCGGCAATTAGATTCTTGCGATGAGGCGGCGTGATGTTGGCTATCCCTAACCTATCCGATGTGATTTTGCATTCCATCAACGTGCCGATATTGGTGGTTGATGGGGATAATCGGCTCATTGAAGCCAATAGCGCGGCGGAGGAATTTCTGCAAATGGGGCGGCGCAGTTTAATGCACCAACCCTTGCGCCAGATTTTCCCGCCCCCGTGTGTTTTGGAAGAAATGCTAGAAAAACCGCGCCAAACCGCTTCTAGCGTCAGCGACCAAAATATTGAAATTATCAGCCCCAATATCGCACGGCAGGGGCGGGTTTGGGTCAATCTGCACCTGTCGCCTCTGCTAGACCGCCCGGAGCATGTGGTGATTCTACTACAACCCCACGCATTGGCGGAACGTTTGCGCGGGCAGGAGCAATTTCGCGGCACGGCACGGCAATTATCGTCCTTTGGGGCGATGTTGGCGCATGAGATGAAAACGCCCCTTGCCGGGATTCGCGGGGCGGCGGAATTATTGGCAAATAGCGGAGGGCCAAATAGTGAAGGGGGGGCGGACAGATTGGCGGATTTAATCATTGCTGAAAGCGACCGCATGACCAATCTGGTGGCGCGTATGGAATCGCTGAGTGCCGGGCATAGCATCACGCCAAAACCCCTCAACATCCATGAGGTGATTGACCATTGCCTAAATCTAGCGGGGCAGAGTTTCGGGGCGGGGTATGTATTTGAAAAAAACTTTGACCCATCATTGCCGGAAGTTGCGGGGGACAGAGACTTACTCATCCAAGCCTTAACAAATATCATCAAAAACGCCTGCGAAGCATCGGATAAAAAAGATGAAATTATGATCAAAACCAGTTATAGTCTCGGCGAAAAACTGCGCCTTTCCGCCGATAAGAAGGGCGCGATGCTCGGGGTGGCGGTGGGCAATCGTGGGGGCGCTATCCCGCCCGAATTAAAGCCGCGCATTTTTGACCCATTCGTCACCAGCAAAGCCGATGGGGGCGGGCTAGGCTTGGCACTAGTCGCCAGCATCGCCGCCGAGCATGGCGGTTCGGTGGATTTGCACGAAGCCGATGGCTTGACGATGTTTCAACTCAATGTGCCGATAGTGCCAATTGCAGTGGAGGAGGGGGCGTGATGCAAAAAGATGCGAAAATTCTGCTCGCTGATGACGACCCATCCTTGCGTTTGGTGCTTGAAGAAGCCCTAAAACGCGATGGGCATGCGGTGGTTTTGGCGGCGAGCATTGCCGAAACATTGGCGTGTTTGGACGATGCTGACATTAAAATTTTGGTATCGGATGTGATGTTCCCCGATGGCAATGCGCTCGAAAAATTGGCGAAAATTCGCACCAAACGCCCGGACATCGCCATCGCCGTGATGAGCGCGCAATCCACGCTCCTCACCGCCGTCAAAACCATCGAGTACAAAGTAGAGGCGTATCTGCCCAAGCCATTCCCCTTGCGCGAATTGATTGGCGTAGTCGCGCGCCTTAACGATAGGGCGCAAACCCCCGCACCGCCAGCAATAGCGCCCACAGACGACACCCCCGCCATCATCGGCAAATCGCGGGCTATGCAGGAAATTTACCGCAATATCGCACGGCTGATGCCCACGGATTTGACGGTGATGATTAGCGGCGAATCCGGCTCAGGCAAGGAGGTGGTCGCCCGCGCCATCCACGATTTAGGCAAACGCCGCGATGCGCCCTTTGTCGCTATCAACATGGCGGCAATCCCGCAAGAACTCATCGAATCCGAATTATTTGGTTATGAAAAAGGCGCGTTCACCGGTGCTGACCGCCAAAATCTAGGGCGTTTTGAACAGGCTAGCGGCGGCACATTATTCCTTGATGAGATTGGCGATATGCCCCTCAACGCGCAAACTCGGCTATTGCGGGTGTTGCAGGACGGGACTTTCACCCGCCTCGGCGGACGCAAAATGATTAGCGCCAACTGCCGCATCATCGCCGCCACCCATAAAGACCTCGCCCAAGCCATCAAGGACGGCGAGTTCCGCCATGATTTATTCTATCGGCTCAATGTCGTGCCATTGCAGCTGCCGCCCCTGCGCGCACGGGCGGAAGACATCCCTGACCTCATAGAAAACATCATGCGCCGTGCGCAAAAGGACGGCTTGGAAAGCAAAATCATCACCGATGAAGCCATGCAATTATTAAAACGCCATGCTTGGCCGGGCAATGTGCGCGAATTGGAAAATACCATCAAACGGCTATTGGTGTTGGTGGATGGCGGCAAAATTGAAACAGCGCATTTGGACGATATACTATCCCCGCATCAGCCATCAACATTAGGGGGGGCATCGCATTTAGCCGAACTCATCGCCAACCAGATGGAACAATTTTTCGCCGCACATAATGGCGCGCTACCCCCGAACGGCATCTATGAGCGCATTTTGGCGGAGGTGGAACGCCCTTTACTCACCCGCACTTTATCGGCTACCAAAGGCAATCAGCTCAAAGCCGCTGAGGTTTTAGGCATCAACCGCAATACTTTACGCAAGAAAATCACCGCCCTCGGCATTGACCCAAAATCCGAACGTGATTGGAATCAGCCCTCATGAAATCGCCCCTTTCCCAAAATAGCACAACACGGCGTCTAGGCATGGAAACGCGCCTTGCCTATGGGGCGATTGTGGTGGCGATGGCGCTTGGGGCGATGACCTATGCGGTGCTATCTAGCCCCAGTTTTTTGGATGAGCAATCCGATATTACTTTGCTGTTGTTCGGGTTGAATATCACGGTTTTATTTGTGCTATCGGCGTTTGTGTTGCGGCGCATTGTGCATATCATCCGTGAAAGACGCCGCCGCATGGCCGGGCATCAGCTCCATTGGCGTCTGGCGAGCTTGTTCGGGTTGATTTCGGTTCTGCCGTCATTGGTGGTGATGAGTTTTGCTGTTTTCGTGTTGGATGTATCCCTGCGGGGGTGGTTTGATGCGCGCATTTCAACCGCAGTGGAAGAATCGGTGACTATCGCCAATTCGTATTTAGAAGAACATAAACGTTCGGTTAGCGGGCAGTTGTTGGCGATGGCGAATGATGTCAATCGCCAAGCCTCAACGCTGGTGGGCAATCGCGGGCAGTTTGACCGCGTCCTGACGCATCAAGCACGGGTGCGGAATCTAGCCGAGGCATTAGTCATGGACTCCACCGGACGCATTTTAGGCAATTCGCAATATGCTTACGCCATTACATTTTCGGATTTGAGCGATGCGTTTTACGAACAAATGCAACAGGGCGAGGTAGCGATTGCCGATGCCGAAAATAATAACCGCATCCGTGCCGGCTTGCGCCTCAATCAGTTTGTTGATGCGTATTTATTGGTGGGGCGGTTTGTTGACCCGACGGTGTTGGCGGCGGTTGACCGTACACGCTTTGCCGCCTCCACCTATCAGTTGCTGGATTTGCGTCAGCTTGATTTGCAGATTAGTTTTAGCGTGATGTTTGGCATGGTGTCGTTGTTGCTGTTATTGGGGGCAGGGTGGCTCGGGTTAAATTTTGCCAATGCCATTGTCGCCCCGATTAGCTCCATCATCAGCGTCGCCGATAAAGTGCGTTCGGGAGACCATACCATCCGCGTGGGGAAATTGGACGATAGCGGTGAAATTGGCGAACTCGCCGCCTCCTTTGATAAGATGCTGGATGAAATGAACAAAAACCGCCAAGAATTACTAGAAGCCAATATCCAACTAGACAAACGGCGTGAATTCACCGAAGCCGTTTTGGGCGGGGTGTCCTCAGGCGTGATTGGCATTGATGCGGAACAGATGATTACGCTACCCAATTTAGCGGCACAAAAGATGCTGGATATTGAATCGCATGAAGTGGTCGGTAAAAAATTGGTGGATGTCGTGCCTGAATTCGGCGAGGTGTTGGAACGTGCCGCCAATACTACCCGCAAAGCCCCCAAAGCCCCCCAAAAAGCACCAGAAATGAATGTAGAAATCACCCGCAATGACCGCCAACTGACTTTATTGGCAAGGGTCACCCGTGAGATGATTGCCGGGCGTTTGGTCGGCTATGTGGTGACCTTTGATGATGTGAGTGCGTTGATGGACGCACAGAAAAAGGCGGCGTGGGCGGATATCGCACGGCGTATCGCGCATGAGATTCGCAACCCCCTAACGCCGATACAGCTGGCGGCGGAACGGCTAGCTTCAAAATTCACCATTGATGATCCGCAAAAGCAGGAAAGTTTTGCCTCAAACCTCGCCATGATTACCCGCCAAGTTGATGATATTCGCCGTATGGTGGATGAATTTTCGGCATTTGCCCGCAGTCCCGCCCCGAAAATTGCCCCGCATGATTTGATACAGATTGCCGAATCGCAAATCATGCTGTTCCATAATAGCGATACCAATATCCGCTTTGAGGTGGATTTCGGCGGCATGACAAAAGCCCCGATTGCTTGCGATGATGCGATGATACGCCAAGCCATCACTAACCTATTACGCAATGCGGTGGATGCGATGGTGGAAGCCGATACCAAAGATAAAAAATTGCTCGTTGCTGTTAAAATGGATGCTGATGCGGTGGAATTGCAGGTGATTGATAATGGTCCAGGCTTGCCGAAAAAGGGGCGCGCCAGCCTCACCGACCCTTACGTCACCAATCGCGGTAAAGGCACCGGGCTGGGGCTTGCTATCGTCAAAAAAATCATGGAAGACCATGCGGGGGAATTGATTCTTGGCTCAATGAACGATGATGATGCCCCGCCCCGCAAGGGCTATCACGGCGCCTGCATCACGCTACGTTTTGACGGCAAAATCGGAGACGGGGATGAGGAGGCATCAACATGAAACCTGAAATTCTAGTCGTTGATGATGAACCCGATATCCGCGCCATGGTGCGCCTGATTTTAGAGGATGAGGGCTATGCCGTGCGCGAGGCGGAAAATGCCGAAACTGCGCGCGATGAACTCACGAGCAAACCGCCGGCGTTAGTCATCCTTGATATTTGGATGCGGAAATCGGATATGGATGGGCTTGAATTGCAAAAATGGGTGCGCCGCTATTACCCGGATATGCCGGCGATTATGATCTCAGGTCACGGCAACATTGAAACCGCCGTGCAAGCCATGAAAGACGGCGCGTTTGATTTTGTGGAAAAGCCGTTCAAATCCGACCAATTATTGTTATTATGCGCGCGCGCCCTCGCCAATGCCAAGCGGGAGGCGGAACATAGCGAGTTAAAACGGCGCAGCAATCTGTCCGAGGAGTTGATTGGCACATCCCCGGCGATAGTCGCGCTCAAACAGACCATCGCCAAGGTCGCCCCGAGCAATAGCCGTATTTTCATCACCGGACCTTCGGGGGCGGGCAAAGCGTTGCTCGCGCGCCATATTCACGCCCAAAGCACGCGGGCGGAGGGGCGGTTTATTGTGGTGAATTGCGCGCTATTGTCGCCTGAACGCGCTTTGATTGATTTATTCGGTTCCGAAACCGGCAAGGATGGCAAGCGGGTGGTCGGGCTGTTTGAACAAGCCCATAATGGCACACTCTATTTTGATGAAGTGTGCGACCTACCCCTAGAAACCCAAGCGCGCCTGTTGCGGAGTCTGCAAGATCAAGGCTTTCGGCGGTTAGGCGGGGCTTCGGATGTAGAATTAGATGTGCGCCTCATCAGTGCATCCTCGCGCGATGTGCAGAGCGCAATGGCACAAGGTAAATTCCGCGAAGACCTATTTTACCGCCTAAGCGTCGTGCCGATTGCCGTGCCGCCCTTATCACGCCGGCGCGAGGATATTGCCGCATTGGCGAAGCATTTTCTCAAAAATCGCCTAAAGAATGATGGGCAGAATCTTGGTCAAGGCGGGGGCGGGCGCAAATTGGAATTCGCGCCGTCTAGTTTGGCATTATTAGAATCCTACGCTTGGCCGGGAAATATCACGCAGTTGCGTAATATGATTGACTGGTTGGTGATTATGGTGAATCGTGATAGCAAAATGATTGAACCCGATGACCTGCCGGCGGAAATATCGGGCAAAATCATTGGAAATACGAAAGGCGAAACCACAGATGGCAGAAATACGGGGGAGGCGCAGAATACCGCGAGTTTGACATTAAAAGAAGCCCGCGAGCAATTTGAAACCCAATATCTACTATCGCAATTAGAACGTTTTGATGGCAATATAGCCAAAACAGCGCAGTTCATCGGCATGGAAAGGTCGGCTTTACATCGTAAGTTGAAAAATTTAGACATTCAGTTAAAAGAGGGGCAGCTAGAAGAAACAAAAGATGGGGAGGAGACAACATGAAAATCGTGATTTGCGGGGCAGGGCAGGTCGGCTTCAGCATCGCCGGACACCTATCCGAAGAAGACAACGATATCACCATCATTGACGAAAGCGATGAGCTGATTCAGCGTGTCACCGACCATCACAATGTGCGGGGGGTCATCGGTGTGCCGTCGCACCCGGATATTTTGGCGGAGGCAGATGTTGGCAATGCCGATATGCTCATCGCCGTGACGCCCTCGGATGAAATCAATATGGTGGCGTGTCAAGTCGCGCATTCCATCTATCGCACGCCTCTAAAAATCGCCCGCCTGCATGCCAGCAGTTATCTTGACCCCAGCATCGCCGATTTATTTTCCTCCGAAAATCTACCCATAGACCATATCATCTCGCCGGAGGTGGAATTATCGCAAGCGGTTCTGCGGCGATTGAAAGTGCCCGGGGCGTTTGATGTCGGCTATATGTGCGATGATAAGATTCGCATCATCGGCGTCAAATGCACCGAACATTGCCCGATATTAGGCTCACCCATACGCTATTTGGTGGATTTATTTGATGATTTGCAAATGAGCATCGTCGCCATTTTGCGGGGCAATGAGGTCATCGTGCCCCGCGATGGCAGTGATAAAATCATGGAAGGCGACCAAGTCTATTTCGTTTGTGAGGAAACGCATCTAGTGCGTGCCATGGCATCCTTTGGGCATGAAGAACGCGAAAGCCGGCGTATTTTAATCGCCGGCTCAGGGCGCATTGGCACATTGGTGGCAAATGCCGTGCATTTGAGCATTGATAAACCCCACCAGACCATCATAGAAATCAACCGCGACATTGCCCGCGAAGCGGCATTGAACCTGCCCCAACAAATCACCATCATTCACGGCGATGCGCTTGACCCGGATATTCTTTCGGAGGGCGGGGTGGAGGATGTGGATACATTCATTGCTGTCACCGATGATGATGAGGTCAATGTGCTGTCATCGTTGTTGGCACGGCGATTCGGGGCGGCGCATGTGGTGACGCTCATAAAAATGCCGAGTTTCGTGCCACTGATTTCCACGCTAGGGGTGGATTCGGTCATCAATCCCCCCGCCATCACGGTATCCAGTATTTTAGAACACGTACGCCGAGGGCGCGTACGCGACATCCACACCATCCTTGAAGAAAAAGGCGAGGTGATGGAGATTGAAGCCCTAGCCTCATCATCATTGGTAGGGACGCCGTTGCGTTCAGCCAAATTGCCGAAAGGCGCGATGGTGGGGGCGGTATTGCGCGGGGACGAATTCCTCACCCCAAGCGGAGATACCATCATCCAGCCCAGCGACAAAGTGATTCTATTTGTGGCAAGGGGCTATATCAATGAGGTAGAAAAAATGCTTTCTGTGGGGGTAGATTACTTCTGATGTATCCATCATACTGACCTTTAGCATGATTGGGTTGCGTTAAAGAAATCGGTAATACAACCTTTCACTAAGCACACAACAAGATAGGAAAAAGAAATGGCACAGGATAAAAACAACCATACGATGTTACAGGAAACTTTCTTGAACACCATAAGAAAGGACCACACGCCGGTAACCGTATTCCTCGTGAGTGGGGTAAAATTGCAAGGCATTGTGACGTGGTTTGATAGTTTCACATTATTGCTGAAACGCGACCAGCACGTGCAGTTGGTGTATAAACACGCCATCGCCAGCATCATGCCTTCAACACCGCTATCCTTATACGACCAGCCTGAAGACGAACAATAGGGCGGGTTTTATAGGGCGCGACTCATGGGGCTCTGCGGCTCATAGAGTCTTAGCCTCCACCCACCAAGCCTCCAGCTGTTCTAATGAGCAGTCTTGGAGGCGGGTGTTGTGGGCTTTGGCTTGGTCTTCTATATGGGCGAAGCGCGCAGTGAATTTGGCGTTGGTGGCGGCGAGGGCGGATTCGGGGTTTATGTTGAGTTTGCGCGCGAGATTTACCACGGCGAATAGCATATCGCCGACCTCGCCTGCTAATGCGTCGGCGTTTTGTGCGTTTAGTTCGGCTTCAACCTCGTCAATTTCTTCGCGCAATTTGGCTAAAACCGCACGGGGTTCATCCCAATCAAAGCCGACCCGTGCCGCGCGTTTTTGCAATTTCCGTGCGCGCATCATCGGCGGTAGGGTGGTGGCGATGCCGTCTAGGGTGCGTGTGTGTCCTTTGGCTGTGCGCTCGTTTGCTTTCAATTCTTCCCATTGTTCATGCACAGCTTTAGAATCGGAGGGGGCGGCAGTATTGCTAGTGCTATCGCCAAAAATATGCGGGTGGCGGTTGAGCATTTTCTGGCTGATGGCGGTGGCAATGGCACCGAGATCAAAATTCCCCGCTTCGCTAGCAATCTGTGCCTGAAACACAATCTGTAATAGCAAATCGCCTAACTCATCACAGAATGCGTCCATATCCCCCAACGCCACAGATTCGGCAACTTCATAGGCTTCTTCAATCGTATAGGGGGCAATGCTCGCATGCGTTTGCGCAACATCCCACGCACAGCCAGTTTCAGGGTCGCGCAGACGCCGCATGATGCCCACGAGTTCTAGGATCTGCTGGGCAATTTTCGCATCAGAATTTTTTGTTGAATCAGGCATTGCACTTCGTTCTATCAATTTTTATGAATTGGTGCTACATGTAACGCCTATGAGGAAATAAAAGTTAGGTTAGATTATGAGCAAAATTATGTGGCTCCATCTGCGTCAGTGGTTTTTTTCGGGGATTCTGATCACCGCCCCCCTAGCCTTGACGATTTATATCACGTGGTCGCTGGTGACGTTTATTGACGCACAAGTGTCGGGGTTGATTCCCGTGTGGCTCAATCCACAAACCTATGTGGGCTTTCCGTTGCCGGGGATTGGCTTGTTGATTGCGGCGGTGTGTTTTATCATTATCGGTGCATTGACGGCGGGGATTATTGGGCGGATGTTGCTGTCGTCTTTTGACCATGTGACGAGGCGGGTGCCATTAGTGCGTTCGCTTTATGGGGCGTCTAAACAAATCTTAGAAACCATCATGGCGAATCAATCCGAGGCGTTTCGTGAGGTGGTGTTGGTGGAATATCCCCGCCGCGGCGTGTGGGCGATAGGCTTTGTCACCGGCACCACCAAAGGCGAGGTGCAGGCACTATCCCAAGAAAACCTCATCAATGTATTCGTGCCGACAACGCCTAATCCGACTTCGGGCTTTTTGCTGTTTTTTGAACGCAAAGACACCATATCTTTGGATATGAGCGTAGAAGAAGCCGTGAAAATGGTCGTTTCCGGCGGTATCGTTACGCCCCCTGACCGCCGCCAAAACCGCGAGACATTTTCGCTTTCGGATATGGGAAAAGCACCGAGAGGCGGGTCTTCATCCCCCAGCTAAGTAAGCAACGGCGCGGTCGCGTTCAAATAATGCCATCAAAATGCGCTGGGCTTGGTGCTGTTCTGCCGTGAGGGTGCTGTCGGTTTTGATAATATCTTGGGCTTGGTTGTGGGCTAGGCTGAGTAGGTCTTCGTGATAGGCTAGATTGGCGAGCATGAATTCGGGGTCGCCCGATTGTTTTTCGCCTAGAACCTCCCCGGGTCCGCGCAAGCGCATATCTTCGGTGGCGATGCGGAAACCATCATTGCTCTCACGCATAATCGCCAATCGCGCCCGCGCCACTTCCCCCAAAGGCGCACGATAGAGCAGAACGCACGACGATTGCGCCCCGCCCCGCCCGACACGCCCGCGTAATTGATGGAGCTGTGCCAAGCCAAAACGTTCGGCGGATTCGATAATCATAATGCTGGCTTCGGGGATATCCACGCCGACCTCTATCAGGCTCGTTGCGACCAATAAATGCGTTGTGCCATGGCGGAATGCGTGCATGGCGTCCTCGCGCGCATCGCTTTTCATGCGTCCGTGCAGGAGGCGCGGATTGAGGGCGGGCAGGCTTGCGGATAATTCGGTAAAACGTGCCTCGGCGGCGGCGACATCAATTTTGTCGGATTCTTCAATGAGGGGACAAACCCAATAGACTTTCTGCGTGGGCGAGGCGGTTTGGCGGAGGCGCGCGACCACATCATCAATGCGCGCAATCGGCATAGCCGTGGTGGTAATCGGCGCCCGCCCCGCCGGTTTTTCATCCAATATAGAATTATCCAAATCCCCATAAGCCGTCATCGCCAGACTGCGCGGTATAGGCGTTGCCGTCATCGCCAACACATCCACCGCACTGCCCTTATCCCCCAAAATTAACCGTTGGCGCACACCGAAACGATGCTGTTCATCAATCACCACCAGTCCCAAATCGTGAAACTGCGTTTTTTCGGCAATGAGCGCGTGGGTGCCGATAATCACCCGCGCCCCGCCCTCCGCAATGGCACTATGCGCCTCGCGGGTTTCTTTGGCTTTCATGCGTCCCACCAATAGGCACGGCTTGATTCCTAGGGGTTCTAGCATTTTGCTGATGCTGTCATGATGTTGGCGGGCTAGGATTTCGGTGGGGGCGATGATGGCTGCTTGTGCGCCAGATTCGACGACATTGAGCATCGCCATCACTGCAACCAAAGTTTTCCCTGACCCAACATCGCCTTGCAACAACCGCAACATGCGTTTTTCGGTGGTTTGGTCGGCGGAAATTTCGCCAATGACGCGGGTCTGTGCTTGGGTGAGGGCGAAGGGGATTGTGTCCAACAATTTCTGCCGTAATTCCCCAGCCCCAGCAAAAACACGCCCTTTGCCTTGGGTGCTAGATACACGCACCATCGCCAAAGCCAGCTGATTCGCCAGCAATTCATCATAGGCAAGGCGCATGCGTATCGGATGTTCCGGGTGCAATTCCGCCTCCTGCGTCGGGCGGTGGAGTGCGCGCATTGCAACATCCCAATCCTCCCAACCAAAACGCGTTTTAATATCGGCATCAATCCATTCAGGCAAGGACGGCACGAGGTCTAAGGCGGCGGCGATGGCTTTGTTGAGGGGCTTTGCCGTCAGTCCGGCGGTGAGGGCGTAAATCGGCTCATTTTTGGGGATTTCTTCCAATGTTGCCGTGATATAATCGGGGTGGGCGATTTGCAATTTTTGCTGATACCATTCCGCCCGCCCGCTAACATAACGCGGCTGATTTAAGGGCAGGGCGCGCGCAAGGTAATCGCCTTTCGCATGGAAAAACACCAATTCCACCTGTCCGCCATCATGGTCGCAAAATACGCGGGTAGGGCGGCGGCTATTTCTGTCGGCGGGCCTGTCGTGGCGGGTGGGGGTGAGCAAAAGCGTCACCACCTCGCCATCCTTAATCACCGCCAGATTTTCACGCAAATGACGGCGGATGAGGCTATGGGGGGCGTGGCGGGTCAAATCAATGACATAATCACCGATGCGCTTGCCGATAATTTTTGACAGGCGCCCGCCGATGCCCTTGAGCGTATCAACCCCGCGAAATAGCGGATAAAGCACCTCTTGGCGCGCAAATTTACGATAACCCGTTTCCATCATATTTGATTCATACGCTATATTTTTACGCTTGGCTATGCTATCCCCCAATGCACCCCCCAACACGAGGAACTAGTTATGGACGCGAAACGCAAGAAAACATTGCGGTTAATTTATCAATCATGCTATCGGGGCGTTAAGGAATTGGATGTGTTGCTGTGTCCTTTTGCGCGCGCGGAATTGGCGGAATTTGACGCAAAAACCCTTGCTAGTTATGAAGATTTGCTGGCATTAGACGACACCAGCCTCTGGCAGATTTTGAGCCGTCAGAAACCGCCACCCGAAACCCTAAACCCCACGGCACTGAACCGCTTATTTGCTTATTTAGATGCCCGCCATCCCTAATATGACCCCCGCCTTTCTGCCCCCATTGCCAAGCCCAACCGCCACCACCCCGCTTGCCATTAGCGGTGTGGCGCATGGCGTTGATGTGTTGCTGATGGCACAGCTCGGGCGCACAGAATCCGCCCCGATTATCCATATCAGCGTCAATGATGCAGCCATGGCGGAACTAGAATCGGGACTCATCACCATGGGGCTAGACCCCACCCGCATTTATCGGTTTCCGGCGTGGGATTGCCTGCCCTTTGACCGCGTATCGCCTAGCCCGCATCTAGTGGGGCAACGCATCAAAACACTGGCACAATGCGCCGCCACCCCGTCCCAATCTACTATCATCCTCACCACCATCAACGCATGGCTACAAAAAGTGCCACCCCCCGCCTATTTCAAGCAAGGGCAGTTTGCATTGGCGGTGGGGGCAAGCCTCAACCTAGCCGATTTCACCGCCTATGCCGAAGCCAACGCCTATCACCGCACCAACACCGTGCGTGAGACCGGCGAATATGCGGTGCGGGGGAGCATCATTGATGTGTTCCCAACAGGCAGTGCCAATCCCATCCGCCTCGACCGCTTTGGTGATGACATTGAAAGCATCAAGGAATTTGACCCGGAAACGCAAAGAAGCATAGGGGCAATCACCTCCATAACACTTTACCCGGTCAGCGAATTGCCCATGGATAGCGACAGCATCAGCCGTTTTCGCCAGCAATACATCGCGCATTTCGGCGGACAAGCCAGCCGTGATGCGCTTTATCAAATGACCTCAACCGGCACAAGGGTAGGCGGGGCGGAACATTACCTACCGCTATTCCACGAAAATCTAGTGCATTTTAGCACATATCTGCAAGACCCGTTAGTGGTGTTAGCGCATGAATGGCAGAGTGCCTACAGCGCGCGCATGGAACAGATGCACGATTTTTACGAGGCACGGCTAGCGCGTATGGACGATGAAGACAGCATCCGCCCCTTGCCCATAGACGCGCTTTACCTTGATGCGAAAGCTTTTGAGGCGGGGCTTAAAAATTTCCACCGTATCACTTTCAGCACCTTTAACCAAGAAATCAGCAACAATGGCGAACAAATTGAACTCAAAACAAAAAAAGGTATTTTGTTTCATCAAGACAAGGTCAAGCATGGCGGCGATTCCATCGCGCATTTACGCAATATGTTAGGCAATTTCCCGCCCCAACAAGCCATCCTCATCGCCGCCGCTAGTGCCGGGGGCAGGGAGCGCATCGCCACCCGCCTCACGGAACACGACCTCAACCGCCCCATCCACCTGATGCAAAATTGGGACGACATAAAACCCGACAGCATCAACATTTTCATCTGGGTTTTGGCGAGTGGCTTTATTCTGCCAAATCTCGCCGTCATCACCGAACAGGATATTTACGGCACCCGCCTGACCCGCCCCCAAGGCAAACGCAAACGTGCCGAACATTTTCTCCAAGAAGTATCCAGCCTCAGCAACGGCGATTTGGTGGTGCATAGCGAGCATGGCATCGGGCGGTATGATGGCTTGGAAACCCTGACCGTTTCTAATGCCGAGCATGATTGCCTGCTTTTGACTTATGCGGGGGGCGACCGCCTTTATTTGCCGGTTGAGAATATAGATTTGCTATCACGCTACGGGCAGAGCCATGATGAGCCGGTGCTAGACAGGCTAGGGGGGGTGGCGTGGCAAGCCAAAAAAGCCCGCGTCAAAAAACGCATCCGCGATATTGCCGGCGCGCTCATCAAAACCGCCGCCATGCGCCAAACCGCTAACACTGGCGATTATGAAATTGACCCCGCCAGTTATGGTGAATTCTGCCAAGGCTTCACCTATGCCGAAACCGACGACCAGCTGGACGCCATCAACGATACTTTGGGCGATATGCGTTCGGGGCGGGCGATGGATAGGCTCATCTGTGGGGATGTAGGTTTTGGCAAGACCGAGGTGGCTTTGCGCGCGGCTTTTGTTGCGGTCATGGCGGGGTATCAAGTGGCGGTGGTTGCACCGACAACCTTATTAGCCCGCCAACATGGAAAATTATTTACCGAACGTTTCAAAAGTTTTGGCGTATCCATCGGCGTATTGTCGCGCATGACCAAAGCGGGGGAGGCTTCGCGCATCAAAAAACAACTCGCAAGCGGCGATTGTCGGCTCGTCATCGGCACCCACGCACTCCTTTCCAAAACCATCAAATTTAATCATCTAGGGCTGATGATTGTTGATGAGGAACAGCATTTTGGCGTCAGCCAAAAAGAACGGCTGAAATCTCTGCGCGGGGATATTCATGTTTTGACCCTTACCGCCACGCCCATCCCGCGCACCTTGCAGATGGCGTTATCGGGGGTGCGTGATATGTCTATCATTGCCACGCCGCCGATAGACCGCCTCGCCATTCGCACTTCGGTGGGGGCGTGGGATCATGTGGTGTTAGCCGAAGCCATCCGCCGCGAACGCCATCGCGGGGGGCAGATTTTCTGTGTTAGTCCGCGCATTGATTATCTAGGGCGTGTCTATGACCGCTTGCTAGAAATGGCGGGGGATGCGCGGATTCTCACCGCCCACGGACAGATGCCGCCGGCGGAATTGGATGCGGTGATGAATCGTTTTGGCGATGGCGAGGCGGAAATTCTGCTCGCCACCAATATCATCGAATCGGGGATTGATATCCCGTCCGCCAACACCATGATTATCCACCGTGCCGATTTATTCGGGTTGGCACAGCTTTATCAATTAAGGGGGCGTATTGGGCGGGGTGCTGTGCGCGCTTATGCTTACCTGACCACCGAATCGGGGCGGAAATTGACGCCATCGGCACAGCAACGGCTTGAAGTCATGCAGACGCTAGATGCGTTGGGGGCGGGATTCACGCTGGCTTCGTATGATCTAGATATTCGCGGGGGCGGGAATTTGCTGGGCGATGAACAATCGGGGCATATCCGTGAAGTCGGTGTAGAACTATACCAATCCATGCTAGATGAAGCCGTGCGCGAAGCCAAAACCGGCACGGACGCAAACCCCGACGGCGATTGGGCGCCGAACATCAATCTAGGGGCAAGCGTGTTGATTCCCGAATCTTACGTCGCTGACCTAGCCGTGCGCCTATCGCTCTATCGGCGCATCGGGGCGATGGAAAATTTGGAAGAACAGGACCAACTGATAGCCGAACTAACCGACCGCTTTGGTGCGATGCCTCAAGAGGTGGCGAATTTGATAGACACCATCATTTTGAAAATGCGCTGTCGGCTGGCGCATATTGAAAAACTAGACGCCGGACCAAAAGGCATCAGCATCAGCTTCCGCAACAACCAATTCCCGCAAGCCGAAAAACTAATCGCCTTCATCAACGCAAGGGCAGGGGAAATGCAGGTAACCGGCGAGCAGAAATTGGTTCTGCGCCAGACCTTACCGCAATCAGGGCGCGCCGCCGCCGCACGTAAATTGGTGGAAGAATTGCTAGTGCTTGCCGGCAATGACGGCATCAAATAGCGGGATGAAACTCTGGGGTGCTTGCGCGCCCGATACCGCCCAATTTTGGTCAATGATAATATGGGGAACGCCCTGAATCCCTAACATCGCCCCCTGATTGAGATCATTTTCAACGATGCTTTCGGCGGCGTCTATGGCGCTTGGGGCGATGCCGAAACGGCTAGATAAGGCGTTCAAATAATCGGGCGCACTAATATCCACGCCATGTTCAAAATAATCGGCGAATAGCGTTAATTTCACATCATGCGCCGCCGCCCCGGCGCCTTGAATCAGCTGATGGATGCGCCGACTATCAGGGGTGCGGGTGATTGCGCCAAAATCAAACGCAATGCCCGATTCGCGCCCCACCACAGCGATGCGGTCATAAAAACTCGTGCCGACCTGTCCGAATTTGGCTTGGATATAGGCTTGTCGTTCCATGCCTTCCGGGGGCATATTGGGGTTGAGCAAAAACGCCCGCCAACGTATATCTAACTCCACGCCTTGATGCTGACGCACCGCGCTTTCCAGCCGCCGCCAGCCGATATAACACCACGGGCAAACAACATCCGAAAATACTTCAACAAAAATCTTGGTTTTTTTTGACATATCCATAGTTTTTCTCGCGCCATGCTATTATATGAATAGGATGCAGTTTAGGCTATACTATGCGTTGGCGGTTTTGTGAAGATGGGAATTGCGCGCGCCATTGTCATCCATCCCGATTTGCGTGGGGGGCATCTAACCCGCCCGCCTGAGCTGATGCTAGAAGAAGCCGTGCGATTGGTGGAAGCCATCGGCTTACCCGTAGAATCGGCACAGATTTTGCGCATCAACACCCCGCGCGCCTCGACTTTATTACCATCTGGCGCGCTCGCCAGCATTGCCGAAGATATTTGCGATGACACATTATTGGTGGTCAATGCCAGCCTCACGCCAGTGCAACAGCGCAATTTAGAACAACGCCTTGAAGCCAAAGTCATTGACCGCACCGCACTAATTTTAGAAATTTTTGGCAAACGCGCCACCACGAGCGCCGGACGTTTGCAGGTGGAATTGGCAGCATTATCATTTCAGCGTAGCCGTTTAGTGCGGAGCTGGACGCACCTAGAACGCCAGCGGGGCGGTGGCGGATTTTTGGGCGGGCCGGGGGAACGCCAGATTGAACTTGACCGCCGCATGCTAGACGAGCAGATTTTACGCATCAAAAACGAACTCCGCCAAGTCGCCCGCACCCGCCAGCTCCAACGTCAACACCGTAGGCGCGCCGAAATCCCCAGCATCGCGCTGATAGGCTATACCAATGCCGGCAAATCAACATTGTTTAACGCGCTCACCGGGGCGGGGGTTCTGTCCAAAGATATGCTGTTTGCCACCCTAGACCCCACCATGCGCGGCTGGCAATTAGCAAGCGGACGGCAGGTGATTTTGGGCGACACGGTGGGTTTTATCAGCCAGTTGCCGACAGAATTGGTGGAAGCCTTTAGAAGCACTTTGGAAGAGGTGGTGGAGGCGGATTTTTTGTTGCATGTGCATGATGCGTCCTCCCCCATGGCATTGGATGAGGCGGATGATGTCGAATCTGTGATAACCGCACTAGGCGTCAATGCGGACAGCCCACGCCTACATATTTTTAACAAAGCCGATTTGCTTGAATCCGATAGCGAACTAACACCGCTATGGCAACGCTACCCCCAAGCCGTGCTAACCTCCGCCACCGATGCAAGCGGGTTTGATGATTTAGATGCGCGCCTTGATGCGGCACTAGCAGAGGCAGAGATTCAACTCCGCATCGCCATCCCGTTCGGGGCAGGGGATGCGCGGGCGTGGCTCCATGAACACGGACAGATTTTAGAAACCAGCCAAGATAGCGAAAGCGAATGTTTTGTCGTGCGCTTATCATCGGCAAATCAAGCCCGATTCGCCGCACGCTGGCCCGATTTGCTAACCCCGACTTGCTAACGTGGTGTCAATAAGGAATTATTTTCTTTATCGCCCTCTACGCCCCCTCTTTTTATTTGGGAACTATATACAATGTTCCGCAAGCCCCAAAAATTAGGATTTTTTCCTCTTTTGTTGCTGTGGTGGCATAATAGCCCTCATCACCGCCTCGCCGACTCGTTCGGGGGTCGCCTTGATGGGCGGGATGATTCTAGGCGGTCTGCCGCGTGGGTTTTTCTTTTGGTCGTTCATTATCTGCTCCGCGCTATACAAGAATGCGGGATTGTGTCGTGGTAATCATCAAGCCCAGATATGGGGTCGCCCACAAAACAAGCCGCCCATCTTCTTCCCTCGCCGTTATTGCCAAGCGGAATTACCACACTTTCCCATATAGGCAAAATCAGCCCATCATGAGGCCAGCCTTCCTCATAAACAATCTTAACATTCAAAGGCACTTCGCAAATGTTTTTCAATTTGGTGGCTTCAAAATCGGATGATTCAAGAATCAGACAATCCATTGGGTTTTTCGCAAAAGCGGTTGGCGTTGCATTACACGCCATCAGCAGAGTCATCACTGCCAATACCAGCATACGATAAAAGTTGATAGTCATAGTCATGTTCCTTTCTTTGGTTGGTTGAAAACATTAGGCAATACGGGTTGAGGTTCGTGTCGCCCTAATACTCGGCTAGGGGTTTCAAATCTAACGCCATCTAGCACATTTGCAATCGTTAATAACTGCATGCGGGGATAATCCACGCCATTAAGGGTTAGATTCCCTGCCTCTACCATCACTTGCTTAAAATTAGCGGTCTGGCGTTCCCCCAATTCGTCCATAATGATAAACCCTGCCATTTCCGCGCCCTCGCTTTCCATAGTTCCCCGCAAGTCTCGCAAATCCGTAGCCTTTATATTTTTTCCGCCCTTTACCTGTATAATCATCCTTGAAAGGTCTTTGTCGGCATCGCTTTTGGTGAAATAAAGCCGTCCATCCACGCCCTTATCCCCGCTTTTTCGTGGGGTGCAGAATCCATCAACGGCTTCAACCGCCCATTTTTGAAAGTGGTGCGAAAAAAGCCACTCCATTTTGGCGTGGCGGCGGTGATATGGATTTTGCTTATTGACCCCGCTTATTGATTAGATGGGGCGTGTTTGAGTTTTGCCTCACGCCAAAACGCCAGCAAACCCGAAGCAATAATCATCCCGCCGCCAATAAACACATGCGCGCCAACCACTTCCTCAAACAGCACCAAGCCAATCATGGACGCAAACACAATTTGAAGCATGGTGAAGGGTTGTAAAACCGTAATCTCCGCCACTGCCAACGCGCGAATCATCAAAAAATGCCCCAGCATACTAGTGATGCACAGCATCAACATAACGAGCCAATCTTCAGGGCGTATGGATGACCAGAAAAATGGGGCTAGTAAGGTCATCACCACCGCCCCGCTTACGCCTGTCCAGAAAAAACTCGTATCCGCAGAATCCACCCGCCCCACATAACGCGTCAGCACGTTGTAACTGGCAAAACCGAACGTTGCTAATACGGCAATCAGGGCTTCGGGTTGAAACACTTGCGTTCCCGGTTGCACGATTATCAACACGCCAAGGCAACCCACAAAAATCGCCCCCATCCGCCACCAACCCACGCGCTCGCCCAAAAACACGATGGACAGCAACACCACCAACAACGGATAACACGCAAAAATCGCATGCGTCTCTGCCAAACCTAAACGCACAAAAGCCGTGACAATGACACAGACTTGCAATGCCAAAAGCGCACCCCGCAAAATCTGCAAGCCAAGCAATTCAGTCGCCGCTACCGCCCTTATCCCGCCCGCGCTAAACCAACCCCACGCCAACACAAACAAGCCAAAAAACCACGTCCTGATCATCACCACCGACAGAATATCATTGCGCTGACCAAGATATTTTGACATCCCATCCATCAACGAAAAACACAATACCGCCAACAGAATCAGCAGAATACCCAAACGCGGATTATTCATCAGCCGCCGCCTCACGAGCCGTACCAGCCTTGCCACAAAGCGGGCAGTGCCATTGGCGTCCGGTCAGGGTCTCATCAGCGCGCATAGTCGGATACGTCCAATAAAACCCGCAAGCATCACAGGTAATATGCCAAATCGTCTCGCGGGTGAGGGTGAAATTTTGAGTCATAATCTAATACGGCATAGGGTGTTGGCGGTGGGCTTCATCAATGGCGGTCAGCACCTCCGGTGCCAGTTGCATATCCACACATTTGAGCGATTGTGCCATCTGTTCCAAAGTAGTCGCCCCAAAAATCGTGCTAGTCATAAACGCGCGTTGCACACACCAAGCCAGTGCCATCGCCGTCAAATCTAGATTATGTTCCCGAGCAATATCCGCATAAGCATCAAGCGCTCCCCAAACCCGCGACGTCATGCGCCCGCCTAAGCCCGGGTTAAGCGTCGCCCGCGATTTTTCCGGCGGCGGGGCATCGGGCGCATATTTCCCCGTCAGCAACCCGGTGGCGAGGGGCGAATACGACAACAAACCAACTTGTTCATGATGCGTCATCTCCGCTAGGTCTAAATCATAAAGCCGACATAAAAGGCTATATTCATTCTGCACCGACACCATGCGCGGAAGCCCATGTTTTTCCGCCACAGCAAGCCAGCGCGTAATCCCCCAACAACTTTCATTAGAAAGCCCAATAGCCCTAATTTTCCCCGCCTTAATCAAAGCATCGCAGCCCTCTAATACATCAAGCATGTGGTCGGCAGTTTCGGCAGTATTTTGCGCGGAAGGGTCAAACTGCCAATTCTGGCGAAACATATATGAGCCACGATTAGGCCAATGCAGCTGATAAAGATCAATATAATCGGTCTGAAGCGACGCCAGCGACGTTTCCACCGCCCCGGCAATAGTAGCCGAAGTAATCGGCGCCCCATCGCGCAAATGCGGAAACCCAGCCCCCGCCACCTTAGTAGCCAAAACCACATCCCCCCGACGCCCCGAAGATTTGAACCAAGAGCCAATAATACGTTCACTATCGCCTTGGGTTTCGGGTGTCATAGGATTGACCGGATAAATCTCAGCAGTATCAATAAAATTAATCCCATGCGCCAAAGCCATATCAATCTGCGCATGCGCCTCCGCCTCACTATTCTGCGACCCCCAAGTCATACTACCAAGACAAAGCGCAGAAACCATAACATCACTACGCCCAAGCGGATTCATCTGCATCACACATCTCCTTTATAAATTAAAAAAACCAATCTAGGCAGGTGTAGCACAAAACCACAGGAAAGTTGCTTTTTTCTTTTTGGTGGTGTATATTGATTCCGCAACACGCAAAAGGGGAGCATATTATGTCCACGAAACTTGCCAAAAAACCTGTTGAACAGGAACAGCCCACGCGGTTGCCCGATGTTGAGCAACTCGTTAAGGAGCACCCCGAATTGACCCGTGAATTTATTGAGGATATCATCGACGCTGAACGGGCAATTGCCGAAGGGCGCACCATACCTTATAAATTTGGCTAACAATTTAAGAAAGTTGCTTTTTTCTTTTTATGCTGTATACTGATTCTGCAACACACGAAAGGGAGCATATATATTATGTCTGCGAAATTAGCAAAAAAACCTGTTGCGCAATGGCCTGATAGGAAACTGCCAGACATTGAACAACTCGTTAAGGATTACCCTGAATTGACGCGCGAATTTCTTGAGGATATCATCGACGCTGAACGGTCAATTGTCGAAGGCGACCTCACGCCTTATAAATTTGGCTAATCTAAAGTGCAGATCTATCGAACGAAGCACTTTAGGCGGGGAATCAAAAAACTATCTCCCGACCAAAAGGCTATTTTGGATGAAGCGGTTGAGGTTGTCACGAATAATCCGTTTATTGGAGACTTTCTGACAGCTTATCTTGCTTATATTCGCGTTTATAAAGTGAAAACAAAACCACAATATCGCTTGGCGTACACTTACAACGAGCAAGATGATAAATTGATTCTAATTAAATTTTCGTCACGTCAAAATTTTTACCGCGACCTATCAAGGCACCTTAAAAGCATCACATAATTCTGGGGCAATCCAATGACAAAAAAACATTCTAAAAAATCTGTTGAGCAAGAAGCTCTTGAGCAAGAGGCACTAATCGACCGAATCGCCAAAGACAACCCCGATTTGCCGCGTGATTTCATTAGGGGCATCTTGGAAGGCAAAAAGGATTTGGCTGAAGGTCGTTTTACGTCTTATGAAGTTGAGTCGCCTAAGTGAAGAAGGTTAATACCATGTCTGAAAAACATTCCAAAAAATCTGTTGAGCAGGAAGATGTTGATCTAGAAGCACAGATTGACGAAATTGCACGCGACAACCCCGATTTATCGCGGGAACTCATTGAAGGCATCTTGGAAGGCAAAAAAGATTTAGCAGAAGGGCGTGTCTCGCCTTATAAATTTGGCTAGCCATAATTTAGGAAAGTTGCTTTTTTCTTTTTTATGCTATATATTGAATCTGCAACACACGAAAGGGGAACATATCATGTCCGTAAAACTTGCAGAAAAACCTATTGAGCAAGAGGCTCTTGACCAAGAAGCACTAATTGACGAAATCGCGCGAGACAACCCCGATTTATCGCGGGAACTCATCAAAGGCATCCTGCAATCCAAAAAAGACATCGCCGAAGGGCGCTTCACTTCTTATGAAGTTGATCCATCTAAATGAAGGTCATAGAAGCGAGTCATTACAAAAAAACCACCAAAAAACTGCATTCCAACGAAAAGAATTTTTTGGAAGATGCGCTTAATGCAGTCAAAAAAGACCCGTCCATTGGAAAAGTTCTGAAAGGTCGTTTTTCTGCTGACCGTTCGTATAGATTGAAGGAAATGCCAAAGTTTCGGTTGATATATAGCTATGACGAGCAGTCCGATACGCTAACACTATTGGAATTTGAAAAACGCAAAAATGTTTATAAGAAACTTAGCCGAAATCCCTTTTCCTAATAAATCACCTGCAACACGCAAGAGAGGGCAATCCAATGACAAAAAAACATTCCAAAAAATCTGTTACACAGGAATCTCTTGACCAAGAAGCACTAATCGACCGAATCGCCAAGGACAACCCCGATTTGCCGCGTGATTTTATTAGGGGCATCTTGGAAGCCAAAAAGGACGTGGCTGAAGGGCGTTTCATTTCTTATGAGGTTGAGTCGCCTAACCGCCACACCAAATAACCCCCACAAAACGAATGGCGGATGGGGTGGGATTCGAACCCACGATGGGCTCGCACCCATGCTGGTTTTCAAGACCAGTGCATTCAACCGCTCTGCCACCCATCCGTCTGGCTTTTATAGCACCCGTTGGCGGATAAATAAAGCCGTGAATTATTTTCCTCTATAATAAGATGTTGTCATTGGCACTAGTGCGTGCTACAATATGTAGACATTTTATCCTAATCTATCCTGAATCATGGAATGAGGAGAAAACATTGCGATATATCTTTTTAGTGCTTGTGCTGGTGTTATGTGCGGGGGGTGTGCGTGCTGATGCTGGGTTTGATGCTTGGCTCAAGGCATTGCGGGCGGAAGCTGTGGGGCAGGGCATCTCGCAGACCACGCTTGACACCGCCCTTGATGGGGTGGCGCGTATTGAGCGTGTCATTGAACTCGACCGCAGTCAGCCTGAATTCACCTTAACTTTCGCGCAATATCTTGACCGCGTAGTGCCGGAATCACGCCAACAACGGGCGCGGGCGCGCCTCAATCAGCACCGCGCTTTACTCACGGAAATTGGTGATGCTTATGGGGTGCAGCCGCGTTTTGTCGTGGCGCTTTGGGGGATTGAGACCGATTTTGGGCGCGTGTTAGGGGGCTTCAAAGTGATTCCCGCTTTGGTGACTTTGGCTTATGATGGGCGGCGTTCGGCGTTTTTTCGCAAAGAATTGCTTGATGCCCTGCATATCCTTGATGAAGGACATATCAGCGCCGCCGACATGAAAGGCAGCTGGGCGGGTGCCATGGGGCAGAGCCAATTTATGCCATCATCCTTCCGCCAATACGCCCAAGATTACAACAAAGACGGACATAAAGACATTTGGGGGACACAAGCCGATGTGTTCGCCTCCGCCGCCAATTACTTAGCACGGGTGGGGTGGCGCGATGATATGACTTGGGGGCGTGAGGTAAAACTCCCCGCCACCGGGCGTGCTAGCCCGGCCAATGCCATGCAATTCCACGATAAAAAAACCAAAAAACCTTTGCCCGAATGGACGCGGCTTGGGGTGGTGAGTGCGGATGGTGCGCCTTTACCTACGCGCGCATTGAAGGCGCGTTTGGTGCTTCCTGATGGGGCGGATGGGCGCGCCTATCTGGTCTATGCAAACTACGAAGCGATTCTGCGGTGGAATCGTTCCAACTACTTTGCTATCGCCGTCGGCACTTTGGCGGATAGTATGCGTGGAGAATGACAATGCGCGTAAAATACCTAGCGGGAATGATGCTGATTTTGATGCTAAGTGGTTGCACTGGCGTTGAATTGGCGGCGACTGCCATCAAAAAATACAAAAGGGGCGATGCGGACCCGCATTACAAAATCGGGCGACCTTATGAGGTGCGCGGGGTGTGGTATTACCCCGAACGCAATATGCGTTATGATGAAACCGGGATCGCCTCATGGTATGGCAAGGCGGAGGCGGGGAGACCTACCGCCAATGGTGAGATTTATGACCCGGATTTAATTTCCGCCGCCCATAAAACCCTGCCTCTGCCATCGGTAGTGCGGGTGACGAATTTGGAAAATGGGCGGTCATTGGCGGTGCGGGTGAATGACCGCGGGCCTTTTATCACCGGGCGCATCATTGATTTATCCGAAGAAGGCGCGCGTCTGTTGGGTTTCAGGAAAAATGGCGTTGCGCGGGTGCGGGTGCAGATTTTAGCCCAAGAAAGCCTGCGCCTAGAAAACGAGGCAAAACAGGGAAATTTCCCCCTATTGGGCGCGTTACCGCCGGCAAAAACCCCCAAAACCCAAGCCGCGCCGGCACCTAGCAGCAACCTAACGCTACATAGTGAGGAGGATACGAGCCAATCTGCCCCCGCCCCCGCTACATCATCGGCACTGGCGTTAATCAATACTTCGCGCAGTTCTGATTTGCAAACCGGGACGCCATTGCCGACACAGATTTGGATTCAAGTCGGGGCGTTTCGCGCGGCAAACAACGCCAAAGCCGTCAAAAAGCGCATCGCCAATATCGCCAACACGCAGATTTTCACCGTCCATCATGATGCTGAAATTTTGCATCGGGTGCGTTTAGGACCGCTTGCCTCGGTAGAAGAAGCCGACCGCGTTCTGCGCGCCGTCATTCAACGCGGCTATCAAGGGTCAAAAATCATCCTTGATTAGCCATATTTTTAACCCCAACATTAAGGAGAATAAGGGAATGTTTCAACCGCTTCGCATGATGCGTTTTTTCACCGCCATCGCGCTCGTGTTTTTCGGCATCAGCACCGCACGGGCTGAGATCAACACCTCTGCCGAATTCGCTATTATCATGGATTTTGAAACCGGGGCGGTGCTGTTTGAAAAAAACGCCGATGCGCCGATGAAACCGGCATCCATGGCAAAAATGATGACGATTTACCTAGCTTTTGAACAGCTCAAAAGCGGCGTGTTAGGTTTGGAGGATACGTTTCCGGTATCAACCGAGGCATGGAAAAAGGGCGGTTCGCGCACATTTCTTGAACCGAATAGTCGCGTGAGGGTGGCGGATTTATTGCGCGGGGTCATTGTGCAAAGCGGCAATGACGCCGCCATTGTCATCGCCGAATCACTAAGCGGTAGCGAAGATGCCTTTGCTGAGGCGATGACGGACAAAGCCAAAGAACTGGGGATGCACAACACGGTCTTTGGCAATTCCACCGGCTGGCCCGATGCGCGCACCACCACCACGGCGCGGGATTTAGCCATCCTTGCGCGCGCCATCATTGCCGAGTTTCCTGAATATTACCCCATGTTCAAAGAGGAAAATTTCACCTATAACAGCATCAAGCAAGGCAACCGCAATCCGTTGATTTACGGCACGATTGGCGCCGATGGGCTTAAAACCGGACATACGGAGGAATCGGGTTATGGCTTGGTCGGCACAGCGTTGCGCGGGGGTCAGCGGGTGATTTTGGTGGTCAATGGGCTGAAATCCAATCAAGCGCGTTCCCGCGAAAGCAAACGGCTGATAGATTTAACCTTCCGCGTTTTTGACCGCTATAATCTGGTGAAACAGGGGGAGATTTTGGGCTATGCTTCGGTGTGGATGGGCAAGCGTGGGATTGTGCCGCTTACCGTGGGGGCGGATATTGTCAAGATACTCCCCAAAACAAGCACCGATAAAATCACGCGCACCACCGATTGGCTGTCAAGCATCTCGGCACCGATAAAAAAAGGACAGGCATTGGGGCAGTTGCGGATAGATATTGATGGCACGATAAGCCACTTCCCCTTAGTGGCGGCGGAGGCGGTGGAGGCATTGCCATATTACCGCTATCCTGATGCCTATTTGCGCTATCTCATTTTCGGGGCGGAAAGCAAGGCTGTGGATGATGAGTAGGGGGCTGTTTATCACATTGGAAGGCGGGGATGGGTGCGGGAAATCTAGCCAGATTTTATTGTTAAGAAATTGGCTAGAACAAAATTGGCACGGCAAAGTGTGCCTTACTCGTGAGCCCGGCGGCACGATTGGCGCTGAGGAAATCAGGCGTTTATTGGTGACAGGGGCGGAGAATCGCTGGGATGCTTTGACCGAAGCCTTATTGATGACATCAGCACGGCGCGATAATGTGGTGCGTTTGATTAAACCGGCGCTTGAGGCGGGGGAGGCGGTGTTATCGGATCGTTTTTTTGACAGCACCGCCGTTTATCAAGGCTTCGTTGGCGGGGTGGATGCCGAGATTGTGGCGTTCCTTAATGCGCGTTGTTTGGAGGGGGTCGTGCCTGATATTACCATATTGCTTGACCTTGACCCAAAAATTGGCTTGGCGCGGGTGGCAGGGCGCGGGGATTCGGATGAGCTGCGCTTTGAAGAAAAAGGCATCGCGTTCCACGAAAAACTGCGCGAAGCCTATCTAAAATTGGCGGCGGCAGAACCCGAACGTTTTATCACCATTGATGCCAGCCAAGATGAAAATGCCGTCCATCAAGAAATCATCACCGCCCTCAAACCTCGCATTGATTCGGCACTAGCATCATGAGCTCCACCGAAATCCTCCATCCCTTTGACAGATTCGCGCTCAAAGCACATGGCGAAGCGATTGAGCAAATTCTATCGCCCGCCTGCCGTCAAAAACCGGTGTGGATTCTGGGCGGGACGCGGGGGATTGGCAAGGCTACGGCAGCGCTACATTTGGCATCGCGTTTGCTTTCCGTGCAGGATGACCCGCTTTTTGCTGATACTGATGCGGGGGCGGGGGCGGGTGCCGATGCCCCCATTGGTGCGGCGGAAGAATCGGTATGCCAGCTCATCCGTGCCGGCGCGCATCCTGACCTCAAAATCATCCGCCTCGCCGAAGACGATACGCGCAAAAACATCCCCGTTGATGATATCCGCGCCATGCGCCAATTTCTAAGCATGACCCCATCTATGGGGGCGTGGCGGGTGGTGGTGGTTGATGCGCTTGATGACCTCAATATCAATGGCGCCAATGCCATGCTCAAAGCCTTGGAAGAAACCCCGAAAAATTGCATGATTCTGCTCATCAGCCATGCGCCCGGGCGGGTGTTGCCGACGATTCGCTCGCGCGCACAAATGATGCGCCTAACCCCGTTAGAGCCAACAGATTGCCGCGACATCATCACCAAAATTGACACCGAAATTGACGGCGGGGGGGCGGAGGCAGAGATATTAGATTTAGCCGTGCATCTAGCCGAGGGCGCACCGGGGCAGGGGATATTGGCACTGACAAGCGGCGGCGCCGCGCTTTATGCCGAAACTCTGCGCGTTTTGAACAACGCCCCAAAACTCGCCGGGCTTGAAGCCATCGCCGCAAAATGGGGGGAAGGGGAAGCACGCCACGCCCCCCGACGTTATATGGGGATGCTAGTATTTGACCGCCTATTATCCCGCGCCGCTAAAAATGAAACCGCAACATTACCCCCCTCAACATTACCGCAAGAACAAACCGCCATCACCGCACTCAACACCCGCCACGGCGCCAATAAATTAGCCGAAATGCACCAAGAATTCCTCCATGACTGGCACGAGGGCGATGCGTTGAATCTCGCCATGCAGCCGATGATGTTGCGGTTGTTGTTGCGTTTGGCATACGCTTGATGATTTGCTTGCGAATTGGTGCGTTAAGGGCTAATAATGCAATATGTCTAAATCATATTACCTGACTTCACCGATTTATTACGTCAATGATAAACCGCATATCGGTCATGCTTATACGACGCTGGCTTGCGATGTGTTGGCGCGGTTTAAACGTCTTGATGGCTATGCGGTCAAATTCCTCACCGGCACCGATGAACACGGACAAAAGGTGGAAAAATCCGCCGCCGATAACAATATGCCACCGCAAAAATTCACCGATGAAGTCAGCCAAAATTTCCGCGATTTGACGGCACAATTAAATTTCTCCAACGATGATTTCATCCGCACCACCGAACCCCGCCACAAAACCACCTGCCAACACATCTGGCAACAGCTCATTGACGCCGGGCATATTTACTTGGATAGTTACAAAGGCTGGTATGCCGTGCGCGATGAAGCCTATTATGCCGAAAGCGAAATCATAGACGGCAAAGCCCCGTCAGGTGCAAGCGTGGAATGGGTGGAAGAACCTTCCTATTTTTTTCGCCTGTCGGCTTTCGGCGATAAGCTGCTAGCACATTACGAACAAAACCCCAATTTCATAGGTCCAACCTCAAGACGCAATGAGGTGGTCAGTTTCGTCAAAAGCGGACTCCACGACCTATCCGTGAGTCGCACCAGTTTTTCATGGGGTGTGCCGGTGCCAAATGATGAAAACCATGTCATGTATGTATGGCTGGATGCTTTGACAAATTACCTGACCGCCGTGGGTTATGGCGATGATAAAAACGCCGATTACGCACAATTCTGGCCGGCAGATTTGCACATGGTCGGCAAAGATATTTTACGCTTCCACGCCATTTATTGGCCGGCATTTCTGATGGCATTAAACGTGCCGCTACCCAAACGTGTCTATGCGCATGGTTGGTGGACGAATGAGGGGCAGAAAATATCTAAATCCCTAGGCAATGTCATTGACCCGGTGGAACTGGCGAAAATTTATGGGCTGGACCAAATGCGCTATTTCCTCCTGCGCGAAGTGCCGTTTGGTAATGATGGCGATTTTTCCCACAGCGCCATGACCCAACGCATGAACGGCGACCTAGCCAATGATTTAGGCAATCTATGCCAGCGGGTGTTGTCTATGGTGTGGAAGAACTGCACCGAAACCATCCCGCCAAAACCGGACACATTTACCAAAGCCGATGAAGCGTTGTTGGCTCGTGCATACGCTTTGCTAGATGCCTGCCGTAAGGAATATGACGCGCAACAATTCCACACAGCGCTCAAAACCATCTGGGAGGTGATTGCCGATGCCAATCGCTATGTCGATGAAATGGCACCATGGGCGTTACGCAAAACCGATGCGGAGCGCATGGCGGATGTGTTATGGGTATTGTGCGAAGTGATAAGGGTGGTGGTGATTTTACTGCAACCGGTCATGCCGCAATCCTGTGCGAAATTGTTGGAACAATTAGCAGTAGCGGAGGACGCGCGGGGGTTTGATAATCTCACCCCCGCACACGCCCTAACCGCCGCAAAAATGCCGACAAAACCCGAACCCATCTTCCCACGCTATATTCAAGAGGAGGAGGAACAAAATGATTAAAGGCGTCATTGATAGCCACGCGCATATTGATTTCCCCATCTTCACCGATGACCGCAACGAAATGCTGGCGCGCATGGCGGGGGCAGGGGTGAGCGATGTTATTTGCATCGGCACAACGCTCATCCACGCCGATAGCCCGCGCAAATTGGCGGAACAGGCGGATAATATCTGGTTCACCGTAGGCGTGCATCCGAATCACGCCGATGAAGAACCCCGCTATGATGACGCCGAAGCCATCCGCAATTACGCCAACCACCCCAAATGCGTCGGCATAGGCGAGGCGGGGCTGGATTATTTCCACAAAAAAGCCGACCCCAACCGCCAACGCCGCAGTTTTGAAGTGCAGTTAGAAGTGGCATCCGAACTAGCCCTCCCCATCGTCATCCATAGCCGTGATGCCGATGATGATATGCGCGCCATACTAGCCGAAACCGCAAGCGCGCGCCCCATCACCGGCGTCATGCATTGCTTTAGTAGCGGGGCAAAACTAGCTGAAAAAGCATTAGAAATCGGTTTTTACATTTCTTTTTCCGGCATCCTAACCTTCAAAAACGCCGATTGGTTGCGCGATATAGCCAAAAACGTGCCACTAGACCGCTTATTGGTAGAAACCGACGCACCCTATTTAAGCCCCGAGCCGTTGCGCAAAATCAAACGCAACGAACCCGCCCACGTCATCCACACGCTAAATTGCTTGGCAGAGGTAAAGGGCGTAGAGCCAGAAACCCTAGCCAAACAGACGCGAGCCAACACCAAAACCCTGTTCCACCGCTTAGACGGCGGGGGCGCATCGTGAAAATCACCATGCTAGGATGCGGCACATCGGTGGGCGTGCCGACACTAGGTCCGGCAGGGTGGGGGCGGTGCGATCCTGATGAGAAACGCAATCACCGCCAAAGATGCGCCGTATTGGTAGAAAAAGACGATTTCGTGGTGCTGATAGACGCCGGCCCCGACATCCGCCAACAATTACTAACCCACCAAGTCAAAAAAATAGACGCGGTATTAATCACCCACACGCATTCCGATCACATAGCCGGCTTAGACGATTTGCGCCCCTATTTTTTCGTCAAAAATAGGCGTGGGGGGCGCCAAAAACTACCCCTATACGCCACCGCCCAAGATCTAGACGCACTACGCACCCGCTTTGACTATCTATTCATAAAAAGCAGCTCATCGCCAAGTTATTTCCAACCAGTATTAGAAGCCAAAACCATCACCGCCGACAGCCAATTCACCCTTGGCACATTAGCGGTGCGGAGCCTCCAACAATTCCACGGACACAGCACCAGCCTAGGCTTCACCTTCGACAACCGCTTCGGCTATTCCACCGATGTAGTAGATATGCCCGACGAGGTATTCGCCCACCTAAACGAACTTGACCTATGGATTGTAGAAATGCTAAGAGAAGAACCCCACCAAGCCCACGCCCATTTTGACCTAACCATGCAATGGATAGCAAGATGCCAACCCAAACACGCCATCCTGACGCATCTAGGATTGGAAAGCGACTACCAAACGCTATTAGAAAAATGCCCAAAAGGGGTGGAGCCGGGTTATGATGGGTTGCGTGTGGAGTTGTGAAAAGCAGAAAAAAGGAGTTTCTAATGGCTAAAAATGCGAATCAAAATGAAAGTCAAAATGAGAATTTGGGCTATGTTTTGGGTTTGATGGGCGTCATTGCTTTCAGCCTCACTCTGCCGATTACAAAATTCCTCACCCCCTATCTTTCGGTGTGGGATATTGGCTTTGGGCGCAGTTTGCTGGCGGCGATGGGGGCGGTGGTCATTCTGCTGATTTACCGCCAGCCATGGCCGAGCGCGCGTCAATGGAGGTTGCTGGCGGTGGTAGCGAGTGGCATCGCCTTTGGTTTTCCTGTTCTCACAGCGGTGGGGATGCAATCGGTGCCATCAAGCCATGGGGGTGTTATTTTGGGCGGGATGCCGTTAGTAACTGCGCTGATAGGATGTTTTATTTCGGGCGAAAGACCGAGTTGGCTCTATTGGCTGATAGCAACCGCCGGTTTTTTAACAATCGCCGCCTATTCGCTCATCAGCGCCGGTGGTGCGGCGGATTTTGCACTTTATACAGGCGATTTAGCATTGCTTGGCGCGGCGATATTTGCCGGGCTAGGCTATGCCCAAGGGGGGTTGCTCGCGCGCGAATTAGGGGGCTGGCAAGTCATCTGCTGGACGCAAATCGTGTCCTTGCCGCTTTTGATTGTCTTGACATGGCATTATGGCGATGCGTCCAATTTTGCAGCAATGCCCATAAGCGGCTGGGCGGCGTTTGTGTTCCTAGCGTTAGTCAATTCATTAATAGGATTCTTTTTCTGGTATAAGGCGCTGGCAGTTGGGGGCGTGTCCAAAATCAGCCAGATTCAGCTCTTACAAACCTTCTTCACCTTCGGTTTTGCAGCATTATGGCTAGGTGAGGTAATCACGCCGCTGATGGTCGTATGTCTAGTAATCACGGTTGTCATAGTTTGGATTAGCAAACGCATCCCGGTGACTGCCAAATCCTAAACAACCCAAAATCCGTCCGACATAACTACTTTTATGATTATGTAAAAAACAACGCAGAACAGATTGTTATTATTGAATATCCTAATTCTCAACAAATCCCAATCCGTTTTTTACATAATCATTATTATGCGACAAATTGATAAAATGGCGTCCCTGTGGGTGGGTTGCTGTTACCTATTCTATTGCCCTTTCATCGCTTAGATGTTGTTGAATATGGTTCTATCTATCTTGGGCAGAGACAAAGCCGTAAGTTTTGACTTGTTTAATGTCTGTCGTGGATGTGTGAAAATCCAATGCCGGCTTGATCCATCATAGTTCCGTTTTTTATTTGAAATGATTGGTTTTTGTATTGTGTGTCTGTTTTTGTGTTGGGGTTAAAATTTGGGAATAGGGAACCTAAAATTAACATAAGAGTTGCCATCCATGCAAAAAAGAAGGTTAACACCCAACAAAATATTGGCTCATTGCTGGTTATAGCAAGTGTTAGGGATGTGAGAGAAAGGATTGAAAAAAATATAATACGCTTTTTGTAGGGGTGAATAGAGGTCTGGCTTACGGATTTAGCAGTTTGCTCATCCGTTTTGCTTTTAGCGGTATTTTTCTTTTTCGTTTGTTTTTTCACATTTGCCATTTTAGACTCCATAGGTCGCTGGCAGAGAAGCCAATCCTCTCTTTTAACCAACAGTAAGACTTAATCACATTCTTGTCAAAATTTATTTTGAGGGCGTTGCCCCTCCCCCCTTGCCTACCCCCTCTGCTTATGCTATCACTGCCTTTACTCTTGGGGTGCCGCGAATCAATCGGCTGAGATATACCCATGAACCTGAACCAGATAATGCTGGCGGAGGAAAGAGTTTGCATCCTACGATGCTTTGCGTCCAAGGATACCTCTCGCACTTTCACTAGCATTCTCAAGCAACTACTATGGAGAATGTGTTATGCGTCCTATACTGAAATCTACGATAATGCTGATGCTGGCGGGTCAGATGACGGCTTCGCTTGCTCATGCGGAATCAAAACCTGAACTCATCGTCTATACCTATGATAGTTTTGCGGCGGAATGGGGGCCTGCCCCGCAGATTAAGACGGCCTTTGAAAAAAAATGCGACTGCCAGCTAACCTTTGTTGGGCTTGATAGTTCCCTGGGGATTCTGGCGCGGATTCGGCTTGAAGGCGACAACAGCCCCGCCGATGTGATTCTGGGGCTAGACACGGCACAGACGGATATTGCGCGGGATGCGGTTGCTCGGCATGGGGTGGATGATGTTGCCGGGAAACTTGACCTGCCCGTCAATCTGCCGGCGTGGCAAGACCTGCATTTTGTGCCTTATGATTGGGGGTATTTTGCTTTTGTTTATGATAGCAACACGCTTACCGCACCCCCCGCATCTATGGCGGAACTTATCGCTACGCCTACTACGGACTTGCGGATTGCTATCCAAGATGCGCGCTCATCGACGCCGGGTTTTGGCTTGATGCTGTGGCTGAAGACGCTTTATGGTGCTGAGGCGGGGGCGCAATGGCGTGCGCTTGCCCCGAAAATTGCCACCATCACGAAAGGTTGGTCGGAATCTTATGACCTGTTCCTCAATGGCGAGGTGGATATGGTGCTGTCTTACACCACCTCCCCCGCCTATCATCGTGTTGCCGAGGACAAAACCCATTACGATTACGCGCGCTTTGATGAGGGGCATTATA
Source organism: uncultured Alphaproteobacteria bacterium (assembly GCA_958431225.1). Classification (GTDB taxonomy): domain Bacteria; phylum Pseudomonadota; class Alphaproteobacteria; order Puniceispirillales; family UBA1172; genus UBA12202. The sequence goes on from OY288107.1 coordinate 2,049,859, forward strand.
TGCAGGTTGAGGTCGCCGCCATGTTGAAAAATAGCGACCAGCCTGAATTGGCACGGCAATTTCTGGCGTTCCTTTTAACGCCGGAGGTGCAAGCCATCATCCCAACGAGCAACTGGATGTATCCCGCCGCCAAAAACACGCCTCTGCCTGATGGGTTTGAGGTCAGTGCCAAGCCCCAAGGTTTGTTGCTGGATGATGCGTTGATTGCCGAACATCAACAGGACTGGCTCAAAGAATGGGTCACGGCGTTGAGCCAATAGAGCCGCACAATGCCCCGCACCCTCGCCCCTTCAGCGAATTGCGCCCTGCCCGCCACCCTGCCCGGATTGTTATTGGTGGCGGGGTTGTGGGGGTTTTTGCTGTTGGCATTGGGGGCGTTGTTGGGGGTGGATGGGGGGGCGGATGTGGCGGGCGGAGCTGCGCCGATTGCGACTTGGTTTGATTCCCGCATTTTTGATTCGCGCACCGGAGCGATTCTGTGGTCGGCGACGAGTCAGGCGTTGTTATCCGCTTTGGGTTCGCTGGCGGTGGCGGTGCCGGCGAGCATTATGCTGGCAAGGCGTTATCGCTGGTTTGGCATGCGGGTATTGCGGTTGTTGGTGGGGCTGGCTTTCGTCATCCCCACCACCGTGGCGGCAAGCGGGTTGCTGGCGATCTGGGGACGGCAGGGGGTTATCAATCAAGCCATTGATGCGGTTAATGCGGTGGTGCCTGAGGCACTGCCGATGGTGGCACTGCCCGAACTACCCACATTTTTCGGCTTAAAAGCGGTGGTTTTGGCGCATATTTTTTTCAACGCGCCTTTGATGATTCGCGTGTTTCTTCCACGCATTCTGTCGGTGCCGGATACGCATTGGCGGTTGGCGCGGATGATGGGGATGACGGCGTGGCAACAAGGACGCTGGATTGAATTTCCCGCCATGAAACCGCTGATTCTGCCGATGGTGGGGTTGGTGTTTTTGTTTTGTTTTAGTTCGTTTTCGTTGGTGTTGATGCTGGGTGGGGGCTTGCGGGTTACGACGCTTGAGGTGGAAATTTACTCTGCCCTACGCATTGCCTTTGACTTGCCCATGGCGGTGGCTTTGACGTTGTTGCAGGTGGGGATGGCGTTAGGGGTGTTGGTGGTGCTGTTGCGCCTCGCCCCCCGCCAAACCAGCTGGAATCAACCGATTATGACCATGCGCGCGCCTTGTGATGATATATTAAGTGCAAATAATTTTTCCTTAAAAACATTGGATATTTTTATGATTGCAATTCTGGTTTTGTTGTTGATATTCCCGCTAGCTGCGTTGGCTTGGCGGGGGGTAAGCGGTGATATGTTGGCAGTGCTGATGAGCGCACATTTTTGGCGCGCCATGGGTAATAGTGTCGGTATTGCTGTCGCTTCGGGTGTGTTGGTGGTAGGTCTAGCTTGTGTGCTGGCAGAAACACGGACGCAACTAACGCTCCGCCCTATTTCTCCACTCACGCGCGGGATTATTGCCCTGCTAGAAATGGGGGTGATGGTGTATTTGGTTGTGCCGGCGATTGTTATGGGGACGGCGTGGTTTATTCTGTTGCGGGGGGTGGCGAATGTGTTTGCGGTGGCGCCGTTTTTGGTGTTGGTGGCGAATGTGATGTTGGGTTTGCCGGTGGCGTATCGGTTGCTGATTGGCAAATGGCTAGCGATGCGGGGGCGCGATGAACGCTCACGCCTTGCCTATGGTTTGCAGGGGTGGAATTTACGCGGTTGGCGGGGGGTGCGTTTTCTCACCATTCCGCTGATGGGGCGCGAGATTGGCTTGATTTTCGGGCTAGCCATGGCGATGTCTATGGGGGATTTGGGGGTGATTGCGCTGTTTGCTAGTGCGGATTTTACGACCCTGCCGTGGCTGTTATATCAGCAAGCCGGGCGGTATCGCGTGGATGAAGCGGCGGTAACGGCATTGATGTTGATGCTGATGGTGAGCGCACTTTTCGCCCTAGGCAACGGGCTAGGCAAATGGCTCGCGCGCCCTCCGTCTCTTTATTACGAGGCACACCATGCTTGAAATTGACAATATCAAATTCCAATACCCCGAACAAACGCACCCCCTTAAATTCGCGCTAAACGTGCCAGAAAATACGGCGCTGGTGGTGGCAGGGATTTCGGGTTCCGGGAAATCTACTTTACTCAATTTGATTGCCGGGTTTTTGCACCCTGATTCCGGGGATATACGTTGGCGGGAAAAATCTATTTTGGGGTTAGCCCCGGCCATGCGCCCCATATCCATGCTGTTTCAAAGCGACAATCTTTTCGCGCATTTGGATGTTTGGACGAATATCGCGCTAGGCGTGGATGCGGGGCTGAAAATTGATGGCGAATCAACAGAAATCATCGCGCAAAGCATGGCGGATTTGGGCATAGGCGATATGGAAACGCGCCCCATTCCGACACTTTCAGGCGGGCAACAGCAACGCGTGGCGCTAGTGCGGGCATTGGTGCGGGCGCGCCTTCATGCGGCCGGGGGTGCGGGCGGGGGTGCCGGTTCGCGTTCGCTTTTGTTGTTGGATGAACCGTTCAGCGCGCTTGACCCCATCACCAAAGCCGATTGCCTCGCTGTAGTGCGGCGGATGGTGGATGATTTCGGCATCACTGCCATTCTGGTGACGCATGATGCTAGCGATGCTGAGGCGTTAGGGGCGGATGTTTTTTCCTTGCCTACACCGTGCTAATGTTCCATCAATAAACCCATGGCAAAAACAGCAGGACAAATGATTGTGAAAGCACTGGAACAATACGGCATTGACCGTATTTTCTGTGTGCCCGGGGAAAGTTTTTTGCCGATTCTGGACGCCCTCCACGACAGCCCCATCCAAACCATCCTAGCACGGCACGAAGGCGGGGCGGCGATGATGGCGGAAGCAGACGGCAAAATGACCCACCGCCCGGGCATAGCACTAGTAACGCGCGGGCCGGGCGCGAGCAATGCGGCGGCGGGGGTGCATATCGCGCAACAAGATTCGACGCCGATGATTTTGTTAATCGGGCAAGTAGCGCGGGAAATGCGCGGGCGCGATGCCTTTCAAGAGGTGGATTATCACCAATTTTACGGCGGTATGGCAAAGCGCGTTTTTGAAATTGACGATGCCGGAGACGCACCAGAAATTTTGGCGGAAGCATGGCGCATCGCTATGGAAGGACGGCGGGGGCCGGTGGTGCTTAGCCTGCCCGAAGATATGCTTTATGAAGAAGTAGCGGCGGATGTGCGCCCCCTGCCCGCGCAAAATCCTGCCCCAGATATTAGTGCGGAATTGGACGCGCTCGCCTCGCGGATTTGCCAAGCCACGAATCCCGTATTGATTGTCGGCGGTTCGGGTTGGTCGGATGCTGCGATTGCTAAGCTGGAACAATTTGCCATCCATGCCGATATTCCGACCTTCGTGTCGTTTCGGCGGCAGAGGTTGATGTGTAGTTTAAGCCCTGCCTATGGCGGTGATTTGGGGCTGGGGTGCAATCCTGCCATCCTTGACCGCATCCGTGCCAGCGATTTGGTGATTCTGTTCGGCGGGCGCATGTCCGAAGTGCCGTCCCAGAGTTATACGCTATTTTCACTGCCAAAACCACAGATGCCTTTCGTGCATATTCACCGAGACGCCGGGGAAATCGGGCGCGTTTATACCCCCGATTTGGGGCTAGTCATGGATGATGAAGAATCGGTGCTTGATGGGTTATTGGCGCGGGTTGATGCGGTGGAAACGACCCCGCGCATTGATGAAGCACACGCCGAATATCAAGGTTGGACAACGCCCCTTCCCGCCGAATCTAGCACCATCAATATGAGCCACATTGTCGGCTGGCTCCGCGACCACCTGCCCCCCGAAGCGATTATGACCAACGGCGCCGGGAATTATGCCACTTGGCTACATCGCTTTTATCATTTTCGTAGCCCGCAAAGCCAGCTCGCCCCGACTTCAGGCTCTATGGGGTATGGGATTCCGGCGGCGGTGGCGGCGAGTTTGCGTTATCCTGACCGCCCGGTGCTTGCTTTTGCTGGCGATGGCTGTTTTCAAATGACCATGCAGGAATTGGCGACGGCACGGCAATTCGGGGCGAAACCGATTATCATTGTCGTGGATAATGGGATCTATGGCACGATTCGCATGCACCAAACACGGCATTTTCCCGGGCGGGGGGCGCATCTTACCGAACTCATCAACCCCGATTTCTGCGCGCTTGCCGAGGCGATGGGCGGGTTGGCATTTCACGTGAAGCACGACAGCGAATTTGCCGAGGCGATGGAAACCGCCCTCACCGCCAACCGCCTTGCCCTCATCCATTTGCCGATTGCAGAAAAATGGTGAGCGCGACAGGATTCGAACCTGTGACCCAGTGATTAAAAGTCACTTGCTCTACCAACTGAGCTACGCGCCCCCCCATTTGTAGCGCGAAACTAGGCAATCTCATGCCATTGTGCAAGTGAAATTTATTTGAATTTCGCCAGCAATGCGTCTTTGACCGATGGCGGAACGAAACTGCCGATATCGCCGCCGAGCCCGACAATCTCTTTGACCATACGCGAGGAAATAAATTGATTGGTCTCCGATGCCATCAAAAACACCGTTTCAATGCGCGGATTGAGACGGCGATTCATGCCGGTCATTTGGAACTCATAATCAAAATCCGTCACCGCCCGCAAGCCGCGAAAAATCATCTTGGCTTGTTGTGTTTCGGCAAAGTGCATCAGTAATCCCGAAAACGCCGCTACCTCAATTTCTGCGGTTGCCTCGCCATTTTGCCCGGAGCCATTTTGTTTGCGGATTAACGCGATCTGCTCTTGCAACATAGCGACACGTTGTTCCACCGAGAATAGCGGGGCTTTACTACTATCCTCCGCCACCCCGACAATGAGGCGGTCAGTCATGGTGGCGGCGCGGGCGATAATATCAATATGCCCGTTGGTGACCGGGTCAAAACTTCCGGGATAAATGGCGATGTGCATTAGGATTCGTCGTCCGTGGTTTCGGGGGATTCGGGGGTTTCGGATTCGGTGTCGGGGGAATCGGTGTCGGGTGCGTCAGCGTCAGCATCAGCGACATCACCGATATCGGTGTCATCCATCTCATCATCATCGGTGTCTTTTTCTTGAATTACCCCTACCGACACCAATTTTTCATTTTCGTCAATGGAAAACAGTGTCACGCCTTGGGTGTTGCGGCCGGTTATGCGGATTTGGTCGCCTTCGCCGCCGGACACACGGATGCGAATCACTTTGCCTTGGTCGGTGGCGAGCATTAATTGGTCTTCATCGGTGACGGCGAAGGAGGCGACTACCTTGCCGTTGCGTTCGGATGTGACGATATTGGCAACCCCCTGCCCGCCCCGCCTAGTGATGCGGTAATCATCCACCTTGGTGCGTTTGCCATAGCCGTTTTCGGTGGCGGCTAGGATGAATTGTTCGGCGTTCGGGTCAATGATAAACATGGACACCACCTCATCATCATCGCGTAGGCGGATGCCGCGCACACCGCTACTATTGCGCCCACGGAATACACGGATCTGATCTAGCCCGAAACGAATCGCTTTCCCATGGGCGGTTGCTATAACGACTTCATCGCCTTCATTACAATGCGCGACCGAAATTAATCTATCATTTTCAGCGAGTTTCATAGCGATTTTACCATTCCGCATTATTTTCGTGAAATCGGAAAGCATATTACGGCGGGCATTGCCTTTGGCGGTGGTGAAGATGATATTCATATCATCCCATTCGTCCTCATTTTCGGGCATGGGCATGACGGTTTGGATGGTTTCTTCGGGGGTGATGGGGAGTAGATTGACCATGGCTTTGCCTTGGGCTTGGGGTGCGGCAAGCGGGAGGCGGTAGCATTTGAGCTGATAAACCATCCCCGCCGAGGTGAAAAACAAAATCGGCGTATGCGTGTTGGCGATAAATACGCGGGTGACGAAATCTTCATCGCGGGTTTTCATCCCTGCCCTGCCCTTACCGCCCCGCCGTTGCGCGCGGTAATCCGAAAGCGGCACACGTTTGATATAACCGCGATGGCTGACGGTGACCACCATGTCTTCTACGGGGATGAGGTCTTCGTCATCTTGGTCGCCGAGCTGGTCGGAAATTTCGGTGCGTCTTGGTTCTTGCATCGATTCGCGGGTGGCGGTTAGTTCTTCAAGCATGATCTGAACCAAATGTTCGCGGCTCGCCAAAATGGATAGATATTCTTTGATTTTTTCCGCCAATTCGCGCGTTTCTTCTGCCAATTTGTCGCGCTCCATGCCGGTTAGGCGTTGCAAGCGCAATTCCAGAATCGCCCGTGCTTGCGTGTCGGAAAGTTGGTACTGCCCATCAACAACCTGATGCCCGGGGTCGTCAATGAGCGCGATAAATTCTGCCACCTCATCGGCGCGCCATTTGCGGCTGGTGAGTTCATTGCGCGCGGTTTCGGCATCGGGGGCTTTGCGGATGAGGGCTATAACCTCATCAATGCTCGCCAATGCCACCATCAATCCCGCCAAGATATGCGCGCGGTCGCGGGCTTTTTCTAGCAGGTGGCGGGTACGGCGGGTGATGACTTCTTCGCGGAATTGGCAAAAGGCGTGGATGACCTGTAATAACCCCATCTGTTTGGGGGTGCCGTGGTCAAGCACCAGTAAATTCACAGCAAAACTCGTCTGCATGCGCGTGTGGCGGAATAGTTGGTTGAGCACCACATCGCCTTGCGCATCGCGTTTGAGATCAATGACTACACGCATGCCTTTGCGGTCGGATTCATCGCGGATATCGGCAATGCCTTCAACAATTTTATCGCGCACCAATTCGCCGATGCGTTCCAATAATTGCGCCTTATTGACTTGGTAAGGCAGTTCGTGGATTAAAATGCGCTCGCGCGTATCGGTGCTTTCAATTTCGGTTTTGGAACGCATCATCACCGAACCTCTGCCGGTTTCAAAAGCACTGCGAATCCCCCCCCGTCCCATAATGATACCGCCCGTGGGGAAATCAGGGCCCGGGACGATTTCAAGCAGCTCATCAAGCGTCATTTGCGGATTGCGGATATATGCCATACACGCATCAATGACCTCGGTGGGGTTATGCGGGGGAATGTTGGTTGCCATACCGACAGCGATGCCACTCGCCCCATTGACCAACAGATTCGGATATTCCGCCGGCAACACCGCCGGTTCGGGTTGCGTTTCGTCATAATTGGGGATGAATTCCACGGTGTCGCGTTCAATATCGCGGAGCAAATTTTCGGCAACTTTATGCAGGCGCGATTCGGTATAGCGCATCGCCGCCGCCGGGTCGCCATCAACCGAGCCGAAATTGCCCTGCCCATCCACCAACGGCACGCGCATGGAAAAATCCTGTGCCATGCGCACGAGCGCATCATAAATCGCCGAATCACCATGCGGGTGATAATTACCCATAACATCACCCACGATACGCGCCGATTTGCGGTAAGGTTTTGACCAATCATACCCGCCTTCCATCATGGCATAGAGAATGCGCCGATGCACCGGTTTCAGCCCATCACGCACATCAGGCAACGCGCGTGCCACAATGACGCTCATCGCATAATCAAGATACGATTTCCGCAATTCTGCGGTGATAGAAATATTTTCAATCCCACCGCCCATTGGCGCACCAAATTCAGGCGGTGGAGGTGGCGGATTTTGGTCAGACAACGCTTTATCCCCTATTCACTTATTTTGCTGATTCTTTATAGCACTAGACAAGCGAAAAGACTAGCGATTCGTGCAAATATCCGCATTTAATTTCCCGCCCTAAAATGGCACATCATCATCTAGGTCATTGCCCATTGGTGGCGGGGTGCCAGAACCTTGTTGGGCGTTTTGTTGGGGGGGGGTGTTTTCGGCTGAATTGCCCCCCGAATTTGCTTCCGTGTTGCCCCCTGAATTTTCGGGTGCGCTTGCTCCACTAGATGGCGGTGGGGGTGCGCTCGCGCCCCCCTCATTATCCCCGCGCCCGCCTAGCATGGTTAATTCACTCCGATAAGGTTGCAATACGATTTCGGTGGTGTATTTTTCTACGCCTGCTTGGTCGGTCCATTTGCGCGTTTGCAACTGCCCTTCAATGTGAACCAGCGAGCCTTTACGCAAATACTGCTCGGCGACCTTCACCAATCCCTCGTTAAAAATAACGACACGATGCCATTCGGTGCGTTCACGGCGCTCGCCAGTGTTGCGGTCTTTCCAGCGTTCCGACGTGGCGATGGACAGATTGGCGACTTTACCGCCACTATTTAGGCTAGATATTTGCGGGTCATTGCCAAGCCGACCAATCAATATCACTTTATTTAGACTCCCACTCATTCGTTTTCTCCTATAAAAAATTGTTGATTGATGCTATCTATTTGCGCGCGTAAGTGCAATGGATAACTTCACTGCATTTCGCTTTTTTTGCAACACCAATTTATTATGATGAAACCCATGCCTGATTTGTCATCTCTACCGCCTGCTGATGCCCCCGTTGATGCTGTAAAAACGATTAGCGTGCGCGGGGCGCGTGAGCATAATTTGAAAAATATCTCGGTGGATCTGCCCCGCGACCGCTTTGTTGTCATTACCGGGCTTTCGGGTTCCGGGAAGTCTAGTTTTGCCTTTGATACGATTTATTCCGAAGGGCAGCGGCGGTATGTTGAATCGCTATCGGCATATGCACGGCAATTTTTGGAGATGATGCAGAAACCCGATGTTGATCACATTGAAGGGCTGTCCCCGGCGATTTCTATTGAACAGAAAACCACCTCGCGCAATCCGCGTTCTACTGTGGGTACGGTGACGGAAATTTATGATTATATGCGCCTGTTGTGGGCGCGGGTGGGGATTCCGTATTCCCCGGCGACAGGCTTGCCGATTCGTAGCCAATCTGTGAGCCAAATGGTCGATAGCCTCATCGCCATGCCCGATGGCACACGGCTTTATTTGTTAGCCCCCATCGTGCGTGGGCGTAAGGGCGAATATAAAAAGGAGCTGATGGATTATCACGCCCAAGGCTTTCAGCGGGTCAAAATTGATGGTGAAATTTATGAAATGGATGCCCTGCCCCGCCTTGATAAAAAGAAAAAGCACGATATTGCGTTAGTGGTGGATCGCGTGGTGATTCGCCATGATGCTGAGGATTTGCCCACGCGCTTAGCTGATTCGACCGAAACCGCGCTCAAATTATCCGATGGCTTGATGGTGGCAGTGGATGCCGACAAGGATAAAGAACACGTGTTTTCGGCGCGGTTTTCTTGCCCGGTTAGCGGTTTTTCCATTGATGAGATTGAACCGCGTTTATTTTCGTTCAACAATCCTTATGGCGCGTGTCCTGATTGCGATGGTTTAGGCAAAACGAGCCATTTTGATGCTGCACTGGTTGTGCCTAATGCCACGAAATCCTTGACCGAAGGGGCGGTGGCACCGTGGGCTTCAGGCACGGCGAAATATTATCAGCAGACCTTGCAATCGCTCGCACGGCATTATGGGTTTTCTATGACCACGCCTTTTGAACAATTAAAAGACGCGCATCAACAGGCGATTCTCTATGGTTCAGGCGATGAAGCGGTGCGGATGGAATATGATGACGGCACGCGTTCTTACCGCACCGAAAAGCCTTTTGAGGGCATTATCCCTAATTTGGCGAGGCGCATGCGTGAAACTGATTCGGCTTGGATTCGTGAAGAATTGGGCAAATACCAAGCCGACCATCCTTGCGATAGTTGCGGGGGCAAACGGCTGAAACCCGAAGCACTAGCCGTCAAAATCACCGATAAAGATATTGCCGAAATTGCCACGCTTTCTATCGGCGATGCGTTGGATTGGTTTGATTCGGTGTCCGGGGAATTGAGCAAGCAGGAAAATCTTATCGCCGGGCGGATTCTGAAAGAAATTTTGGAAAGGTTGCATTTCCTTTGCAATGTCGGCTTGCGGTATCTGTCGCTGGGGCGGGCTTCGGGGACGTTATCCGGGGGGGAATCGCAACGAATCAGGCTGGCATCACAGATAGGCTCGGGGTTAACCGGCGTGCTTTATGTTTTGGATGAGCCATCCATCGGCTTGCATCAGCGCGATAATGACCGCCTCATCGGTACGTTGAAACATCTGCGCGACCTCGGCAACACGGTGCTGGTGGTGGAACATGACGAAGAAGCCATCCTCGCCGCCGACCACGTTATTGATATGGGGCCGGGTGCGGGCGTGCATGGCGGACAAGTCGTAGCCGAAGGCACGCATCAAGATATTATGGCGGCGGCGGATTCGCTCACCGGGAAATACCTAGCGGGCGTGGAGGAAATTGCCGTGCCGAAAAAACGCCGCAAAATCAAAAAAGACAACGCCATTACCATCACCGACGCGCATGGCAATAATTTACAACATATCAATGTGGATTTTCCGTTGCAGGTTTTTACTTGCGTCACTGGGGTTTCGGGGAGTGGCAAATCAACGCTGGTGCTGGAAAGCCTGTGGAAGACCATGGCACGGCGTCTGCATCATGCGCGTGAAGTCCCGGCACCGCTTGCGCGTATTGAAGGTCTGCACCATGTTGATAAGGTCGTGGATATTGACCAATCCCCCATCGGGCGCACCCCGCGTTCTAATCCGGCGACTTATACTGGGGCTTTTACGCCGATCCGCGAATGGTTCACTAGCCTGCCCGAAGCACGGACGCGGGGGTATAATGCCGGGCGGTTTAGTTTTAATGTCAAAGGCGGGCGGTGCGAGCCTTGCCAAGGCGATGGGTTGATTAAAATTGAAATGCACTTTCTGCCCGATGTCTATGTGACCTGCGAGGCGTGTAAGGGCAAACGTTATAACCGTGAGACTTTGGAAATTACTTGGCGCGATAAATCTATTGCTGATGTGCTGGATATGACGATTGATGACGGGGTGCAGTTTTTCAAAGCCGTGCCGGCGGTGCGCGAAAAATTGGTGACGATGCAACGGGTGGGGCTAGGCTATATTAAAATCGGGCAACCGGCGACGACGCTTTCGGGGGGCGAGGCACAGCGGATTAAACTTTCCAAAGAACTTTCCCGCCGTGCCACTGGGCGTACGGTTTATATTTTGGATGAGCCGACTACTGGATTGCATTTTGAAGATATCCGCCGTCTTTTGGAAATTCTACAGGAATTGGTGGATGGGGGGAATTCGGTGATTGTCATTGAACATAATTTGGATGTCATCAAAACGGCGGATTGGATTATTGATGTTGGACCTGAAGGCGGCGATGGGGGCGGGAAAATTGTTGCGACTGGTACGCCCGAAGCGGTGATGCGGAATGCGAAATCTATCACCGGGGCGTATTTGAAAGCGCAGATGGAACGGCATGAGAAGCGGGGGCAGAAGCGTGTATCTACACAAAAATCGCGCCAAAAACCCGCCCGAAAAACTGCCTTAACTGGTTCATAATGGCTGGGGTGGCGATTATTGGTGGCGGGCTTGCTGGGGCGGAGGCGGCTTGGCAATGCGCGCAGTTGGGGGTGGCGGTGACGCTCTATGAAATGCGCCCGCATACGCCTACGGAGGTGCATAAAACCCAAAATCTAGCCGAGTTGGTGTGTTCCAATTCGTTCCGTTCGGATGACCATACTAATAATGCCGTTGGCGTGTTGCATCAAGAAATGCGGCTCATGGATTCGCTGATTATGCGGATGGCGGATGGCCATGCCGTGCCGGCGGGGGGTGCGTTGGCGGTGGATCGTGAAGGCTTTTCAAATGCCGTGCAGGACGCCATCACCGCGCATGCGCGCATTACATTAAAACGACAGGAAATCAATACACTAAAAGACTTTGTTGATGTGCCGACTATCATTGCAACGGGGCCGCTGACCGCCCCTGCCCTCGCCCAAGAAATCCGCGCCCTCACCGGCGAAGATGCCCTCGCCTTTTTTGATGCTATCGCACCGATAGTCTATCGCCACAGCGTTGATATGGATAAGGCATGGTATCAATCGCGCTATGATAAAGGCGACGGCAAGGATTACATCAACTGCCCTTTGGACGCGCAACAATATGCGGATTTTATCGCCGCTATGTTGGATGCCGAAAAGACGCAATTTCACCAATGGGAAGCCGATACGCCTTATTTTAGTGGCTGTATGCCGATTGAGGTGATGGCGGAACGGGGGGTGGATACGCCGCGTTTTGGTCCGATGAAACCGGTGGGTTTGACCGACCCGAATAGCGGAAAACGTCCCTATGCGGTGGTGCAGTTGCGGCAAGATAATGCCCTCGGCACGCTCTATAATCTGGTGGGGTTTCAGACCAAAATGAAACACGCCGAACAAGTGCGGGTGTTGCAGATGATTCCCGCCTTGCGCGAGGCGGAATTTGCACGTCTTGGGGGTTTGCATCGCAATACATTTATCTGCGCCCCGCGTTTGTTGGATGGGGAATTGCGGCTCAAAACCCAACCGAATTTGCGCTTTGCCGGGCAGATTACTGGGGTGGAAGGTTATGTGGAATCCGCGGCGATTGGCGGGCTTTGTGGGCGTATGGTGGCGGCGGAATCTTTGGGCGATGCCTTCACGCCTCCCCCGCCCGAAACGGCGCATGGGGCGTTGCTCGCGCATATTACTGGCGGGGCGGATTCTGCGTTGTTTCAGCCTATGAATATCAATTTTGGCTTGTTCCCACCGCCCCCTGATGATGTGCTTGGTGCGGTTAAAGGTAAGCAGAAAAAACAGGCGGGTAGAGCCTATCTTGCCGAAAATGCGCTTCGTGAAATGGCGGGGTGGCTTGGGCGGGGTGGCTAGATGCGCCGCAATAACACCGCCCATAGCATTTTTAGGGCTAGTAAAGGGTTTTGGTGCGGGTAATTGAGGCGGTGGCGGTCGGCTTGTAGCCAGCGCATTAAGCGAAATGCTATGGGTAAATTTGGGGGCAGATTCGGGGGAATATCGCTTGGGGATGGGGTGTCAAAGCCCCCTAGAATCTTGGCTATCGCTTCGGTGTCCCCGCCTAAATTTGCTGATAATTGCTCGGCTATGATGCGGTGCCATTTGTCCAAAACCTCCCCGCTCCCAAGCAATGCACCAATCATAGCATCCAAATCAGCAACCACCCCCGCCCAATCCTGCCTATGTGCCAACAACCGCATCGCCAACGGCACGGCTTGCGGGGCTTGGTCGCGCAAGGCATCACGCCACCAACCCAAACGGATGGCGGCGACCATATTTTCATTGGCGCGTAAAGCCCGCCTGCCCTCAAGCCACAGCAACAACAAATCGGCAAATTCGCCGCGTTTTTTGGGGGCGACAAACCCGGCTACCAGAGCCAGTGCCGGGAATTCACGGCGTAAATCGGCGGTGCTTGCCACCTTACACCTCACGTGTGGCGGGGCGTTTGGCCGGGCGGGCTAGCAATGCGACTTTGCGCCCCTCGGACAATAATAAATTCCACGCACGACACGCCGCACTCGTGGGCAGAATTTCGCCTGATAAGCCTAGTTCCCCTAGCGTATTTCGCAAATCATAAAAAGGATGCGTCATCGCCTCCCCCACCCCTAGCACGATTAAATGCGGGAGTGGCGGCTGGCAGAATAATTGCAAATCTGCCGCACCGATTGCATCGCCTTGTAACGCCACCGCCCTAACCCCGAAACCCTGTTCAGCCCCGACCACCGCTACCGCCCCGCCAAAACGCACATTGTCTATGACAAAACCATCTTGGTCATAAGCGGTAATCATCGGCGTCGCGGTATAATGCGTTTTAGGCATCAGGGATTTCATCATCACTATCAGCAGGGCGCAAATCAAAACGCGACAACAGAGCCGATGCCACATAAATGGAAGAATACGTGCCAACCACCACGCCAAAAATCATGGCAATCGCTAACCCCCCTAGCACCGCACCGCCAAAGAAATAAATCGCCAACAGCGCAATCAGTGTCGTCAGCGACGTCATCAAACTGCGGGCGAGGGTCTGATTTAGCGAGGCGTTAATCACCTCAATATTGTCCCATGATTTATATTTGCGTAAATTGTCGCGGATGCGGTCAAAAATCACCACGGTGTCATTGATAGAATAGCCAGCAATCGTCAAAAGCGCCGCCACCGTGGCGAGATTGAATTCCATCCCGGTCAAAGCAAATAACCCCACCGTGGCAAGCACATCATGCGCCAAAGCCAGAATCGCCGAAAGCGCAAACGGCCATTCAAAGCGGAACCAGATATAAATCATGATAGAGCCAAGCGCGGCGATGACCGCATAGATGGCGTTCTGGCGCAATTCTGACCCGACCACCGCACCGACAAATTCCGTGCGCCTGATTTCATAGCGGTCGCTGATGGTGGCTTGGACTAGGGCGATGGCTTGTTTGTTGTTGGTGCTTAGGCTGGTGGCGGCGGTGGCGTCTTGGGATTGTACGCGAATCAGCACCTCGCGCGCACTGCCGAATTCTTGCAGGCTGACATCGCCCAAATTGAGCCCGCGCAATTCACCACGCAACGATTCGACATCCGCCGCCCCCGATAAAGTGCGCGCTTCCAACACGAACCCCCCGCGAAAATCAATGCCAGTATTTAACCCGACCAAAACCCACAACAACAACGACCCCAGCACCAAAATCAGCGAGGTGATGCTCGTGAAAGCCCGCCAACGCAGAAAATCAAATTTTGGATTTTTGGGAAGCATCCGCAGTAAAGCCATCATCACGCCCCTTTTTCAAAAAATAATCGGCGGGGCTGGGCGTAGTTAATCCACAACGCCAGCAGAATCCGCGTGATTAAAATGGCGGAAAACATGGATGAAATCACGCCAATAGAAATCGTCACCGAAAAGCCTTTAATCGGTCCCGACCCCAAAAAGTAAAGAAACACCGCCGCCGCCAGCGTGGTTAGATTGGCATCCATAATCGTGGAAGTCGCTTGGTTAAAGCCGGTTTGAAACGCGGTGATGCGTTTGCGTCCGGCTGCCAATTCTTCCCTGATACGCTCAAAGATGATGATATTGGCATCCACCGCCATGCCGATGGTCAGCACAATGCCGGCAATCCCCGGCAGGGTCAGCGTCGCCCCCAAAATCGTCAACTGCCCGAACAGCAATAACATATTGGCAAAAATCGCCACCACCGCTAACACCCCGACCATGCCATAATTGAACACCATAAATACCGCCACACCGATAAGCCCGATGATGGCGGCGATTTGCCCGGCTTTGATCGAATCGCTCCCCAATCCCGGGCCGACTGAACGTTCTTCCACGACATCAAGCGGGGCGGGTAAGGCACCTGAGCGTAATAATAGGGCTAGGTCGTTGCTCTCGGCGGTGCTGAACCCGCCTGAGATTTGCCCGTTGGCGAAAATTTGCGCGCGGATGGTGGGGGCGGAAATCACCTCATCATCCAAAACGATGGCGAATGCCCGCCCGAGATTCTGCCCGGTGATGCGCCCGAATCGCTCTGCCCCGGTGGGGTTTAGGGTGAAAGATACCACCGGCTCATTGGTGGTGCCGTCAAAACTTGGGCGCGCATCTTCTAGCATCTCACCGCTAATAATGACGCGTTTATTGAGCAGGTAAAACACGTTCCCGTCATCGCGCGCCGGGAGCAATTCTGAGCCCGGTGGCACCCGCCCCGATGCGCGCACATCTATGGGCGATGCCGAAATATCAACAAGCTGAAAACCCAATTTTGCCGTGCGCCCTAGCAGTGCTTTGACTTGTTCGGGGTCGTCTATGCCCGGTAATTGCAGTAGAATCCGTGTTTTGCCTTGGCGTTGGATGATGGGTTCTTTGGTGCCGGTTTCATCCACCCTTGCGCGCACGATTTCAATCGCTTGCCCAAGGGTGGCGGTGGTGAGGCGCGCCAATCCCGCTTCATCAAAAGCCACATGGAAGCGGTCGCCATCGGGGGTGATCACCATATCACTTGATATTAAGCCGTTTAAAATTTCGCGGGCTTCAATAAAATGGCTGGTGTCGCGTAGGGTGAATTCGGCGGTTGTGGCGTCGGTTTTTAGCCCCCTGATGCCGATGCGTTTATCGCGCATGGCGGTGCGGATTAACTCGCCTAGATTGGCGATGCGTTCTTCCACCACCGCATCCATATCCACCTCAAGCAAGAGGTATGACCCGCCTTGTAAATCTAGCCCTAGATTGATGCCGAGCGACCTGTCCTCGCGGGGCAACACATTGCTCACCGCCAGCGCACCGAACCCCACTACCACCAGCAAAGTCAGTGCCATCAACCATGGGGAAATGCGAATCATGTTATTTGCTTAAGGGCGTTTTGCCGTCTTTGTCGCGGCATTCGGTGATGAAATGGCGCAGAATATCCACGCGCACGCCGGACGCGATTTCCACCTCCACGCTTTCCTCGCCTTCTATCGCTTTGACCACCTTGCCTTTGATGCCGCCCGAAGTCACCACGACATCGCCTTTTTTGAGGCTATGCACGAGTGCTTGATGTGCTTTGGCGCGCTTTTGTTGCGGGCGAATCAGCAGGAAATAAAACACCACAAAAATTAACAGAAATGGCAGTAATGCGCTAAATATGTTGCCGGTTTCACCGGCGGCTTGCGCATAGGCTGGGGAAATAATCATACGAGGCTCCGCTATGATAAGGTTGCTTTGATGCCGGGGAGCATACATCCTTCGGCTATGAAAAAGCAAATTGTTATTGCGGGGATGTGCCAAAAAGCGATAAAACGAAGGCTATGAACGCGAATGATGATGCTATGTTGAAGGTGATGACACGGATTGCCGATGCGCTGGAAAAACTAGGCGCACCGCCAAAGCCCCCTGCCCTGACGCATGGACACATAGCCTATATTTGGAATACCAACCCTGACCGCTTCCAACCCATTGAAAAAATCAAACATATTCCTTTGTTGCTTTTGAAGGGCATAGATCATCAGGCGGACGCGCTTTATACGAATACGCTCCGTTTTGCTGAGAGGTTGCCCGCTAACAATGCGTTATTATGGGGCGCGCGGGGGACAGGGAAATCATCTTTGGTTAAGGCGGTGCATGCGGAAATTGCTAAAAAACATCGCCTCAACCTCATTGAAATTCACCGTGAGGATTTGGCAAGCCTGCCGCGTTTGTTGCAATGTTTAAGCGGCGAATCGGCGCGGCGTTTTATCGTTTTCTGTGACGATTTAGCGTTTGAAGCGGCGGAAACTTCGTATAAATCGCTCAAAGCCGTGCTTGAAGGCGGGATTGAAGGCAAGCCCGATAATGTGATTTTTTACGCGACTTCAAATCGCCGTCATTTAATGGCGCGCGATATGATTGAAAATGAACGTTCATCTGACATCAATCCGTCCGAAGCGGTGGAAGAAAAAGTATCGCTGTCGGACCGATTCGGGCTGTGGCTGGGTTTTCATAGTATTGACCAAGATACTTATCTCGCCATGATTGATGCTTATGCCGATGCGTTGGGGCTGGCGGTTAAGCCCAAGCAACGCGAGGCTTTGCACCATGATGCGTTGGAATGGGCGATAACGCGGGGGAGCCGTTCCGGGCGGGTGGCGTGGCAGTTTATCACCGATGCCGCCGCTGATGCCAAACTTCAAATCAACCTAGGCCAAAGCAAGTTAGGATAAATACGGCACTGGGTCTACGGGGGTGCGCGATTTGCGCAGCTGGAAATGCAGTTGCGGATTCTGCACTTTGCCCGATTGCCCCATGGTGCCGATGGGGGCGCCTTTGCGGATGCGGTCGCCTTCTTTGACGCTGATTTCGCCTAGATGGGCGTAAGCGGTTATCCAACCATTTTTATGTTTTATCAAAACCATATTGCCAAATGATTTCAAGCCGCTACCGACAAAGGCTATCTCGCCATCATAAGCTGCGCGCACGGCTTCCCCTGCCGTGCCGGCGATGTTGATGCCGTCATTCTGCACACCGCTACTCACCAAGCCAAAACGTGCGACCAACGTGCCTTGTGCTGGCCAAACAAAGCCCAAACCATCGCGGGGGCGGGGTGCGGCGGATGATGCGGTTGCGGTGGTTGTGGTGCTGCCTGAGGCAGTGGTGCTGCCTGAGGCAGTGGTCGTGTTTGCTGCGGGGCTTGGTGTCTCTAATGCCGAATAATCCAATTTGCGCGGGATGGCTAGATTGCTGCCTGCGGTTAGGTGATACGGCTCTTGCAAACCATTGAGCCTGATGAGCGCGTAGCGGTCGACGCCATAACGTGCGGCAATGCTATCAACGCTGTCGCCGCTTTTGACTTTATGATTGCGGGGTTTGGGCAAGTTTAATGTCGTTAAATGCCCTAGATCATACGGCGGGGGTAGTTGATTGGCGAGGATAATTTTGCGCGGGGTCACGCGATAACGATTGGCGAGAATGTAAATCGTATCGCCCGGACGCAAGGTAATGACCCCATCGGGGGGTATGTCTTCAACCGGAATACGTTCAGGCGCGTGCGTTACTGGCAAAGGCGCGCGCGATTCAAATTTTGGCAATTCGGGTAATTTTAGCGAATCACACGCACTTAGCACGAACACGCACGCGAAAACTAACCCTATTTTATAATGATTCATCATAATCTATCCTCAGCGATATCTGCCACTAATGGCACAAAGCGCACATCTATCATATCTTCCACCACTGGCGCACTCCTATTTGCTTTCCATGTTATTTTTTTTAGTTTTTGCTCGCCGTCTTGGTTGCCGACTGGCAGAACCATAATGCCATCATCTTTGAGTTGTGCCAATAGTTCAAGCGGGATTTCTGGCGCACAGCATGTCACGATAATGCGGTCAAAGGGCGCGACCTCTGCCCAACCATGACTGCCATCGCCCAATTTGGTGGTAATGTTGGTGTAATGGTGCATTTTTAAGCGGCGTTCTGCTTCAACCAAAAGCGGGCGGAAACGTTCAATCGTATAGACCCGCCGTGCTAGTTGCGACAGCACCGCCGCTTGATAACCGCTACCGGTGCCGATTTCTAAAATGCGCTCGCGCCCGCTTAATTTAAGGCTAGATGTCATTAGCGCGACTATATAGGGCTGGCTGATGGTCTGTCCGTGGCTTATGGGTAGCGATACATTTTCATAGGCATGATGGCGCAGAGAATCGGCTATAAATGCCTCGCGTGGGGTGGTTTCCATGGCTTTCAGCACCGCATTATCGCGGATGCCTAAACGGCGCAATAGCATAACCAACCGCAATCTTGCCGCGGCGACGGGCTCATCCATATTGTTTAGCGCGACCATTGAAAAGGGTGCTCAAATCGTTAAGGGTGTCGTGGTGGGTCATATTCAACGCCAAGGGCGTCACGGTGATATAATCATTCATAATTCCGGCAAAATCATCATCCTTTGTCAGCTCGCGGCGTTGGCGGAGCAAGCCGATGCGGAACGCATTTTTACCCGCACCACTTTGCACTTCATCGGAAGCTTTGTGGCGTCCGACTTGCACGGCGCGGATGCCTTTGGGGGTAAGGGCGGGGAAATTGATATTGATAATGACATCTTGGTGCCAGCCATTTGCGATGAGGTTTTTCAATAATGGCACAGCCTCATTGTTGGTGGTGGCGAAGGCGTCTATGGGGGTTGGTGCCGGGTGGCTCAGGTTGATTTTTTGCGATAGCGCCATCGCCGGAACCCCATGCACCACCGCCTCCCACGCCGCGCCTATGGTGCCGGAACAGGTAATATCATCGGCGATATTCATGCCCATATTGACACCGCTTAACACCAAATCGGGCATGGATTTCGCCATGAAATGATTGAGCGCCAGCACCATACAATCCGCCGGTGTGCCATCGCATGAAAACCGCCTTGTGCCATGTTGATGCACCGTGAGATCGCGGGTGAATGTCAAAGCCCGCCCCTGCCCCGAACAATTTTCATCGGGGGCGAAAACCCATACCTCGTTGGCTAATTCTGCGGCGATTGCTTCCATGACTTTTAACCCATCGGCGTGGATGCCGTCATCATTGGTAATGAGGATGCGTTTCAATAAGGTCATGATGCCATGCCCTCAATGCGCCCGCCGCCCATATAGGGATGCAGTGCCTTGGGTAATACGATACTGCCATCTGCCTGCTGTCCGTTTTCCATCAGCGCAATCATCGTCCGCCCCACCGCCAGCCCTGAGCCGTTGAGCGTATGCACGAGCGCATTGCCGTCAGCGGTTTTGAGGCGTGCGCGCATGCGCCTTGCTTGGAAATCCCCGCAATTTGAACATGACGAAATTTCCCGATACATTCCCTTGCCGTCATTCTGCCCGGGTAGCCAGACCTCAATATCATAGGTGGAGCGCGCCGAAAACCCGGTATCCCCGGCACAAAGATGCATGACGCGATAGGGTAATTCTAGGCGTTGCAGGATGGTTTCGGCGCAATTTGTCATGCGTTCTAGCTCGTCTGCGGATTGGTCCGGGTGGCTGATGGATACTAACTCCACTTTGCTGAATTGGTGTTGGCGAATCATCCCGCGCGTGTCGCGCCCCGCCGCCCCTGCCTCGGCACGAAAACATGGCGTATAGGCGGTTAAACGCATGGGCAGTTCTGCCGCGTCCAAAATTTCCCCCGCCACCAAATTCGTCAAAGGCACTTCGGCGGTGGGAATCAGCCAGCGGTCATCGGTGGTTTGGAATAAATCTTCAGCAAATTTCGGCAGTTGTCCGGTGCCAGCCATCGCCGCACCCCGCACCAAAAATGGCGGTAGATGTTCCACATAGCCAAATTCCTGCGTATGCGTATCCAGCATGAATGTCGCAATGGCGCGTTCTAATTTTGCCAAATCCCCGCGCAAAACGACAAAACGCGCGCCCGCCAATTTCGCCCCTAGCCCAAAATCCATCAAGCCTAGCCCCTCGCCCAATGCCACATGGTCTTTTGCCGGAAAATCGGGCAGGCGCGCCTCCCCTACTTCACGTAAGAGCGCGTTATCCGCCTCCTCCTCACCATCGGGGACGTGGGCGTCTAGCATGTTGGGATAATTCATCAATTCGGCATCAAGGCGTGCGGCTAAGTCGCTGTTATTGTGGGTTTCTAGGCGGGTTTTTAACTCTGCCACCTCTGCCATCTGCGCGCTGGCATCGCCGCCTTCGGATTTGATTTTGCCCACCTCTTTGGATAGCACATTGCGCCGGTGTTGGTCTTCTTGCATCTCGGCTTGTAAGGCGCGCCATTCTTTATCCAACGCCAAAATCTTGGCGGCGGCGGGGGCAATGCCGCGGCGGGCTAGTGCGGCGTCAAAGGCATCGGCATTTTCACGAATGAAGCGAATATCGTGCATGGGTTTTTAACTTTCATCCTCATCGTCATTGTCGGGGGGGTCGCGCACTAGCAACACGATGCCTAATATAGACATCTCATAAAGCAAAATCACCGGCACGGCTAGCATCACCTGCGTAATCACATCCGGCGGGGTCAATAATGCGGCGGCGATAAAGGCGACCACGATGGCATAACGCCGTTTTGACCGCAATCCGTCGGCTGTCACCATGCCGACTTTTGCCATGAGTAATAGCACTACGGGCAACTCAAAGGCTACCCCGAAGGCGAAAATTAACCGCATGACTAGATTGAGATATTCGCTGATGCGGGGTTCAACCTCGGTGGGGAGGCTGCCCTCGGTGCCAGCGAATTGATAGCCGAGAAAGAAATTCCACGCCGGCGGAATCACCAAATAATACACCATTGCCCCGCCTAAAATGAACAAAAGCGGCGTTGCCAACAGGAACGGCAGAAAGGCTTGTTTTTCGTTCTTGTAAAGCCCCGGGGCGATGAACCGCCATATCTGCAATAAAATAAATGGGAAGGATACAAAAAGCGCGGTGAAAAATGCCACCTTAATTTGCGTGAAAAATCCTTCATGCAGGGCGGTGAAAATCATGCGCCCTTCTAGCCCGTGGGCGGCGAACCAATCGGCTAGGGGTTGTTGGAGGAATAGTTGGACTTGCGTAGCGATGGTATTGTGCGCCGCCCCCCAAGGCACCATACAGAGCGCAAATAACGCCACGAAAAAACCGATTGACCATGCGAGCCGATTGCGTAATTCGGTCAAATGGTCAAGCAGGGTCATGCTGGCGAGGTTGGTGGGGCTTTCAGTAGAATCGCCGATAGAATTTTTGGGGGAATCTTTATTCATGTTTTCTTCTTATTTGTTTTCGGGGGGGTTTTTTTCGGGGTTTTTTTCGGTTTGGGTTTCACCGTGGGTTTTGCCGTGGTTTCGGGGGCGTTGCGTTTGGCTTCGGCGACGCTTTCTTCAAAACTGCTTTGCGCGACCTTGATTTGCTCTAGGGGGTCTTTGGTTGCCGCCATTAGATCGTCTTTGGTGTCGGCGATGGCTTGTTTGACTTCGCGCAACTCTTCTTGGTCGGCGGCTTCCATGAGTGAGTTGCGGAATTCCTGTGCCATGCCGCGCATTTTCCCCACGGCTTTGGTAAAGCCTTTGAAAGCGCGCGGTAAATCTTTCGGTCCCACCACTAGCACCAGCACGAATGCCACCACCATGAATTCTTGCCAGCCGAAATCAAACATAAAACCTCCCGCTTTTACGAGGAGGTTTTACGCGGTCTGCCACGTTTGCGCGGTCTGCCGACTTTACGCGGTCTGCCGGGTTTGCGTTTTGCGATTGTCTCGTCTTTGCGCGGTCTGCCGGGTTTGCGTTTTGGGGTTGCCTCGTCCTTGCGCGGTCTGCCGGGTTTGCGTTTTGGGGTTGCCTCGTCTTTGCGCGGTCTGCCGCGTTTGCGCACAGGTATCGGGGCTTCTGCCGCCGCATCCCCGCCATCATACGCATCATCATCGTCATCCCCGCCAGCAACGCCAGATTTGAAATTACGCAAACCTTTGCCGACATCACCCATCAGGCTAGAAATTTTTCCACGCCCACCGAACAGCAATAGCACAATCGCCAAAATGATAAGCCACTGCCAGATTCCAAATGCTCCACCAAACATAATATCCTCTCAATTTGTTAATTTGTCCGCATTGTCTAACATAGTTTCGCTAGGGATGCTATGATTTTCGCTAAATAAAAATACTTGGCTTGCATCTAGGCGTAACGACACCTCGGTTCCTGCTTCAAACCACTGCATCCCCGACATCCTTGCGTGCAGATGGAGCGCGCCTATGGGTTGCCAATTTAGCTCAAGATGGACGATGCTATACCGCCCCAACATGATGGTTTCCACCACCACCGCATCCGCCTCATCCCCGCGCGGGTCAACGATAAGCCCGTCATTCCGCACAATCATGGTCACAGCTGCGCCATCGGCAATATCCCCCGCCGGATATTCCCCGAACGGCGTATCAATGACGCCCTTTTTCGCGGTGGAAGTGATTTTATTGACCTCGCCAAAGAACTCGGCGACAAAGGCGCTATGCGGGCGGCAGAATACATCCACCGGCGCGCCGGCTTGCACGATGGTGCCGTGTTCCATGACCATCAATTTATCCGCCATAAACATGGCTTCATCGCTGTCATGCGTCACTAGAATCACCGCCGTGCCTAAATCGTGCAACACGTGGAGCATATCATCACGGATACGCTCTTTGAGCCGATTGTCTAGCCCGCTAAACGGCTCATCCAATAAAATCAGGCTAGGGTTGGGGGCCAGCACTCGTGCTAATGCCACGCGTTGTTGTTGCCCGCCTGAAAGCTGATGCGGCATGGCATCATAGACATTATCAAGATGCGTTTTTTGGAGCGCATCCATGGCGCGCGCCTGTTTTTCCGCCGCCGTCAGATTACCGCTTCGCCGATGCCCCAAGGCGAATAGCACATTATCCAAAATCGTCATATGCGGGTAAAGTGCGTAGTCTTGGAACACCAAACCGATGCCACGTTCTTCGGGGCGGGTGATGGATTTATTGTCGGCAACTTTGCGCCCTTCAAGCCAGATTTCCCCCGCCGAAGGACGTTCAAGCCCCGCCGCTAGACGCAGAATCGTGGATTTGCCGCAACCGGACGGCCCTAGCAATGCGACCACCTCATGGCTTTTGACGTGGAAGCTGATGCCCTCTACCGAGATGCTAGAACCATAAGTATGGGCGACATTTTTGAATTCAATCATGGTCATCCCCATCTTCTTCGCCATCCGCATCTTCTTCATCGCCATCCGCATCAGCAGGGCGGAGGAAATCGCTGATGACTGCCCCTTGGCGCAATAATCCGCTGCGTTTTAATTCGTCTAGCCCCGGTAAATCGGTGATATTTTCTAGCCCGAAATGGTCTAAAAATTCATGGCTCGTCCCCCAAGTCACCGGGCGTCCGGGGCTACGTTTGCGTCCTTTCGGGCGAATCCAGCCCATTTCTAATAAAATATCCAACGTGCCTTTGGATATGGTCACCCCGCGAATTTCTTCAATCTCGGCGCGGGTGACGGGTTGGTGGTAGGCGATGATGGCTAGGGTTTCTAGCCCGGCGCGCGATAGCGGTTTTTCCGTCTCACGCAACGCCTCTAAATGTTCGGCAATATCGGGGCGGGTGCGGAAAGCCCAATGCCCATCCATCTGGCATAATTCAAGCCCACTTTCCGCACCATAGCGCGCGCCCAATGCCGCCATCACCGCATCATAAAGCGCGTCATCGGCATCATCGGGCAGATATTTGCGAATCGCGCGCGCGCTCATTGATTCGGGGGAGGCGAAAAGCAATGCTTCAATGATACGGCAATAATGGTTGATGTCGGCACTCATGGCTGTTTTTGCTCGCTTGCGGTTAGGTAAATGTCGCCGAATTGTTGGTCTTGGCGGAGGTGGGCTTGTCCGTCGCGCACCATTTCTAAACTAGCCGAAAAATGCGCGGCAAGGGCGGAACGATAATCAAACGCGCTTTGCAGATTCGGTGGCAGAAACGACAGCAGATTATTCCAGCCTTTGTTGTCTTTTATCAAACTGCTTAATCGCGCCACCGCTTCTTCAATGCTGTAAAGATGCGAGGGGGTGATGGTTAGGACCTCGGCATCTTGGCGTCCGGCAATTTGTCCGTAGGCTTCTAGCAAATCATAGAGGCTCGCCTGATGGGCGATGCGGATTTGCCGGTCGGGGTGCCAATTTGTGCCACTGCGAAACCGCGCCCGCCCTAGACGTGGGAGTGCCATTAAATCTTGGCTGGCTTTGCGCATGGCTTCAAGGCGGAGGAGTTGTTGTTTTAACGCCTCTGCCATATCTAGCGTTTCTAGTGCCTCATCGGGTTCGGGTTCGGGCAACAACAACCGCGATTTCAAATAGGCAAGCCACGCCGCCATCACCAAATAATCCGCCGCGATGTCAATATCCAATTCCTCCGCCCGCGAGATATAGGCGAGATATTGTTCCGCCAATGGCAAGATGGCAATTTCCGCGAGGTCAATTTTTTGGTCGCGCGCGAGTTCAAGCAATAAATCAATCGGGCCTTCATAACCATCAAGCACCAGAAAAAACGACAACTGATGCGAGTTATTGCGGGGGTCTTCTTGGAAAGTGTCATTTATGGGAGGCATGAGGGGCGCACCTAATTTGCTTTATTCAGGATGCAATCCTGCCCGACGGATTTTAGCACATTGCAAAAATTACGCGCATCACCGCGTGTCATGGGCGCGCTGACTATGCGCCAAAACTGCCCTTTCTCGCCGGCATCGTGGAACATGGTGGTGAAACTTTCCCCAGATTTGAGGCGCGCGCGGTGTTTTTCGGTTAGCAAGGCGGCGTTGCGCTTGGCGCGGGCTTCATCACGAAACGACGCAAGTTGGACGTGGTAAAGCGGGGTGTTGGGGTCAATTTTGGGCGCGGGTTCGGGTGCGGGTACGGGCGCGGGTTCGGGCTCAGGTTCGGGTGCGGGCTCAGATTCGGGCGCAGGTTCAGTTTCAGATTGCGATGTTGGAATTTCCGTCAAGCCGGATTCGGGTGCGGATTCGGGCGCAGTTTCGGGTGCGGGCGCGGTTTCGGGCGCGACTTCAACCTCAACCTCAACTTCAACCTCTACGGGGGGCAGTTCGGGGGTTGATTCCGGGGGAATCAGCACCTCGCCTTCAAGTGCTTCGCGGTTGGGCGTGTCTAAATTGCTCAAAAGCGCGCTGTCGGTGTTATCCACGCGCGCATCCTCGGCATTAGGGTGCGGGATTTTGTAAGGCGCGGTGTCGGCTGTGAGGATGGCAATGTCGCGGGGCTGTGAAGACGACTGCCACCACATATAACCCAATGCCACCGCCAAAACCAAGATGACTATCCCGATGATTATTTTCAAACGTTGCATCAGTTCCTCACATTTCTTTCGGCGCGCTAACGCCCAAAATCCCTAGCCCATTCTGCAAGACAATGGCAGTAGCTTCAACCAGTTGCAAGCGCGCATCCTCCAATTCCGCCTCCACACCGAGAAAACGCAAATGTGCATCCTCACGCCCACGATTCCATAATGCGTGAAAAAGCCCCGCGAGTTCAATCAAATAAAACGCGATGCGGTGGGGTTCAAGGTTCTCGGCGGCGGCTTCGACTTGGCGGGGAAAACTGGCGAGGTGGCGAATCAGCTGCATTTCGCCATCATCGGTGAGGCGCACAAGATTTTTCGCATCGCGCTCGCCCGGTTTTTGATTTAGCACCGAATGCGCGCGCGCATGGGCATACTGCACATAAAACACCGGATTATCGCGCGTCTGTTGCGTGACCTCGGCATAGTCAAAATCCATAGCTTGGTCGCCCCGGCGGGTCAGCATAATAAAACGCAAAATATCCGCCCCCACCGCATCCAAAACATCCGACAAAGCCACAAAAGTCCCCGCACGTTTAGACATTTTCACAGGCTCGCCTTTGTCCATTAGTTTGACGAGTTGGACTAGTTGCACATTGAGATTGTCCTCGCCCCCACTTAGCGCCGCTACCGCCGATTTCATGCGCTTCACATAACCGCCATGATCCGCGCCCCAGATATTGATGAGGGTGTCGCTCCCACGATTTAACTTATCCAAATGATAGGCAATATCCGTGGCAAAATACGTCCAACTGCCATCAGATTTTTTCAAGGTGCGATCCACATCATCGCCAAAAGCGGTGGAACGGAAAAGCATTTGTTTGCGGGGTTCCCAATCCTCGGCTTTGTCGGATTTGGGTTTTTTGGGGATGCCGTCATAAATCAGATCCTTTTTCTTGAGCGTATCCACAGCCTTTTCCACTGCCCCCCCCGCCACCAATTCACGCTCGGACGAAAAGCGGTCAATATGGATATTGAGGCGCGCTAAATCCTCTTTGATTCCCTGCATAATATCATCAATGGCAAAGTCACGGATTTCAGCCAAATTCTCATCGCTGAGACCATCACGCAGTTGCTCGTCAATGCTCGATTCCAACTCGCCCTCAACTTCCCGCAGAATAGTATTGATGAAAGGAGCTAAGTTTTTTGGGAAATTCTCAATAATGCTCTGCTCTAAATCTCTCTCTGCTTTCCGCATGATGTCTTTAATAAACATGGCAGAAACTTCGGGCAAATTCCTGTTTAGGAGACCACGACCACGGGCATCAAGCAAATTTTTCGCCGTTTCCATGACATAATCGCTGGGATATTCGTCCTTCCCCACTTTCGCTGTTTCATCCTCAAGCAATTGCAAATAACGCATATAAACCGAGTGCGCCAGAACATCCACCTGATTACCCGCATCATTGATATAATATTCGCGGGTGATTTTATACCCGCTTTTTTCTAGCAGATTGGCAAGGCTATCACCAATAATCCCCCCCCGCGCATGGGCGGCGTGTAGAGGTCCGGTGGGGTTTGCTGATACATATTCCACATTGATGCTCTGTCCTTTGCCGATGTTGTTATTGCCCCATTTTTCGCCTGCTTTGAGAATGTCGGTAATGCGCTCCTGCCACTTTTGCCGTTCAAGCGTCATGTTGATGAATCCTGCCCCCGCTACCGATACGGAATCTATGCCGTCTAATTCCCCTATCGCCTTTGCCAGAATTTCTGCCAATTCTTTTGGGGGCATTTTGGCGGGGCGCGCCATTATTAGGGCGTAATTGGTGGATAATTCGCCGTGGCTGGAATCGCGGGGGGGTTCGCAATAGGCGGGGGGGATTTCGTCTAGCGGGATTTTGCCATCACGCGCTAATTTCTCGGCGATGGCAGTAATCTCTGCACCATAATGCGTAAAAATATTCATCGGATTCATCTATCTCAAAATCGGTGTTGGCGCGAAAAGGCGTTCGTGTTCGGTTGTGGCGAAGCGGTCGGTCATGCTGGCTATGTAGTCGGCTATGTGTCGGGCTTTGGTTTTGGCTTCTAACTTATTTAGATGCTGTTGGTCAAGATATTGCCATTCGTTGGGGAGCGTGTTGGTCTCGTCCATGAATAGCTGATACATCTCGCGGATGAGCCGTTTTGCTTTGCTGGTCATGCGATTTACTTTGAAATGTCGCCATACATTGGTGAATAGAAACTTTTTCAAAATTTCTAAATCTTTTTCCATTTCTGCGGAAAATGCGGCGGTGGGTTGGTTGGCGTTGCGGATTTCATCGGCGTTTTTGGGGCGCAACCCTGCTAAACGTTTTTCGGTCTCGGTGATTAGGTCGCCTACGGCTTGTTTGATGAGGTGGCGGGTTAGTTCATGCACTAGGCGCGAGGTTTTTAAGGTGCCGTGGTCTTTTTTCAAGCGCGTTAGCACCCCCCCTGCCAACGGCAATTCGCGCATCGCATCGGGGTCTAGTAGCCCTGCCCTAATCCCGTCATCGCAATCATGGGCTAGATAGGCGATATCATCGGCTAGATTGGCAATCTGTGCCTCTAATGACGCATAACTGCCCAATTTCAAATCCATTTCTTTATCCAACTGCGCTATGGTTGGGCGCGGTTTTTTTTGTGGGCCGTTATGTTTAATCACGCCCTCCAAGACCTCCCATGTTAGGTTCAGCCCATCAAAACCCACATAGCATTGCTCTAATTTCGTCAGCACCCTCACGGTTTGCTCATTATGCTCAAAGCCTCCGTATTCTTTCATCATTTGATTCAATGCCATCTCCCCCGCATGACCGAATGGCGTGTGTCCTAAATCATGCGCCAGTGCCACCGCCTCTGCCAAATCTTCATCTAGGCGTAGATGGCGGCAAATTGTGCGGGCTATTTGTGCTACCTCCAATGAATGCGTCAGGCGGGTGCGGAAATAATCGCCCTCGTGATAGATGAATACTTGGGTTTTGAATTTCATTTTGCGAAAAGCCGATGAATGGATGATGCGGTCGCGGTCGCGTTGAAACGGCGAGCGCATCGTGTCTTCCTCAGACAAATGCGGAAATTGCCGTCCCCGACTAGATTGATGCGCTGCTGCGTAAATTGCTAGATGGCTCATAATGCTGATGAGCATAGCGCGAATGTGGCTTTTACGCAATGCGACTTGATGCGCACCCAAAAGATGATTATATTAGGGATGTTATGAACGCAATAGCGCAAAATTTTTCCATCACCCCCCGTGCGGTTGAACAAATCGCGCGCATTATTGCTAGTGAGGATGGCAATGTGTTCCGCCTTGCTGTGCTTGGGGGCGGGTGTTCGGGGTTTCAATATCAGTTCAGCCTTGATGATGCCCCCCATGATGATGATATCATCCTGCAATACCGCACCGCTAATGATGCCGAGGTGGTTGCAGTGATTGATAGTATGTCGCTTGATTTCATCAGCGGCGGGCAGTTGGATTTTCTGGACGAACTCGCCGGGCAGTATTTTCAGGTCAATAACCCCAACGCCTCGGCGGGTTGCGGGTGCGGGACGAGCTTTGCCATCTAATACCCCCCTCATGATTGCAAGCTGGAACGTCAATTCCATCAAAGTGCGCGTGGATGCGGTGCTGGATTGGCTGGCGTCTAGCGATTGCGATATTTTGTTGATGCAGGAAACCAAAAGTCTGGATGAAAATTTCCCCACCGAGCGTTTTGCTGAGGCGGGGTATGCGGTGGAAATTCATGGACAGAAAACCTATAACGGCGTGGCGATTGCATCAAAACAGCCGATGGTATTACGCCAAAAAGGGTTGGGGGATGCGGGGGATGAACAGGCGCGCTATTTGGAAATAGAAGTTGGGGATTTTATTATTGCTTCCATATACTTACCGAACGGAAATCCAGTAATGGATGAAGGTAATATCTCGGCTAAATTCACCTATAAGTTGGCGTGGATGGAACGTCTGATTCGCCATGCTGACGCGCTCAATCAATTAGGGCGTCCGGTGATTCTAGGGGGGGATTTTAACATTATCCCTGATGCGTTGGATTGCCACGATCTCGCGCGCTGGCACGGCGATGCGCTCCATCATCCGCATAGCCTCAAATTGTGGCGGGGGCTGACCTATTTGGGTTATGCGGATAGTTTCCGTGCGCTAAATCCGTCCCGCATGGCGTTTAGTTTTTGGGATTATCAAGGGGGGGCTTGGCAGAAAGATGACGGCATCCGCATCGACCATATCCTCATCAATGCCGAAGCCGCCGACCGCATCACCGCCAGCGACATAGACAAAACCCCGCGCGGATTAGAACGCGCTAGCGACCACACGCCGGTTTTTGCACGATTCGAGGGGGCACGATTCGGGGCAAAATCTCAAATATCGGCATAAATTTCGGTTTCGGCTTCTGCCCCCGGATGCGTCAGCGCGCCTTTTTCGGCAGAACCGACGGTTTGTGCGTATTTCCACAATGTCCCTGATTGGTAATTGGTGGTGCGGGGTTGCCATTTTTTGCGCCGCGCCTCCAATTCGGCATCGCTTAAATCCACCGAAATCACGCCCTCTACCGCGTCAATGGTGATGATATCGCCATCTTGCAACAGCGCGATTGCCCCGCCTACTGCTGCCTCCGGACCCACATGACCGATACAGAATCCGCGTGTTGCCCCGGAAAAACGCCCATCGGTAATCAGTGCGACTTTATCGCCCATGCCTTGTCCGTAAATCGCCGCCGTGGTGGCTAACATCTCGCGCATGCCGGGTCCGCCTTTTGGCCCTTCATAGCGAATCACAATCACTTCGCCCTCTTGGTAGTTGCCTTTTTCCACCGCCGCGAAGGCATCTTCCTCACAATCAAAACAGCGCGCTTTGCCGGTAAAAACTAGATTCTGCATCCCTGCTACCTTGACCAACGCGCCTTCGGGGGCGAGATTGCCCCGCAAGCCTACCACCCCGCCGGTGGGGGAAAGCGGCGCACTGACCGGACGCACGACATCTTGGTCTTGGGGGAACGCCACATCCGCCAGATTTTCCGCCATCGTTTTGCCGGTCACCGTGAGGCAATCCCCATGGATAAACCCGCCCTCTAACAGCGTTTTGAGCAATACCGGCACACCGCCAATTTCATACATATCTTTGGCGACATAGCGCCCGCCCGGTTTCAAATCGGCAATATAGGGCGTGCGTTTGAAAATCGCGGCGACATCGTGCAGGTCAAAGGAAATCCCACATTCCGCCGCCAAAGCCGGCAGGTGCAATCCGGCATTGGTTGAACCCCCCGAAGCCGCCACCACCGTCGCCGCATTTTCAAAGGCTTGGCGCGTTAAAATCATGCGCGGGCGGATATTTTGGCGCACTAAATCCATCACCACCCGCCCCGAATGATACGCATATTCATCACGGCTTTCATAAGGCGCCGGCGCACCCGCAGAACCCGGCAGAGCCAAGCCTATCGCCTCGGACACGCAAGCCATGGTATTGGCGGTGAACTGCCCGCCGCACGAACCTGCACTCGGGCAAGCGACACATTCTAGCTGGTGCAATTCGTCATCGGACATATTGCCCGAAGCGTGCGCACCGACCGCCTCAAACACATCCTGCACCGTGACATCGCGCCCCTTAAACCGCCCGGGCAGAATTGACCCCCCATACATAAATACCGACGGCACATCCAACCGCGCCATCGCCATCATCACACCGGGTAGCGATTTATCGCATCCCGCCAAGCCCACTAGCGCATCATAGCAATGCCCGCGCACGGTTAATTCTATCGAATCGGCAATGACTTCACGGCTGACCAGCGATGATTTCATGCCCTGATGCCCCATAGCGATGCCATCGGTGACGGTGATGGTGGTGAATTCGCGGGGGGTGCCGCTATGTTCGGCGACACCTTTTTTCGCGGCTTGGGCTTGGCGGTCAAGCGTGATGTTGCACGGTGCTGCTTCATTCCATGTGGATACCACGCCGACTAGGGGTTGGTTGATTTCTTCCTCGGTCATGCCCATGGCGTAATAATATGACCGATGCGGGGCGCGTTCAGGCCCGATGCTGACATGACGGCTCGGTAGTTTTGATTTATCCCATTTTGATGACATTTTGCTGTCCTCCGAATTATTGCAAGCGTTTGAGTGCCGACTCTATCTTATCACGTTTTTCCAGTTCTGCATCAAGGCGGCGTTGATTTTCTTCAATGACGGCGGGTGGGGCTTTGGCTTTGAACCCCGCATTATTGAGTTTCGCGGCGATTTTGTCGGCTTCCTTGGTGGTGGCATCAAGCGCGGTTTTGAGCCGTTTTTGTTCGGCATCAAAATCCAACACCCCTGCTAGCGGGATAGAAAATTCCACGCCCTCCACCACGCTTTGCGCCGATTGCGGCGGGGGCGCATCGGCGAAGCGTAGGGCGTTGAGGCGGGCGAGGCGCAAAATTGATTCTTGATGCGCGCCAATCCAATCTTTTTGCTGTTCGGGCGGGGTTAGCACCACCAATTCGGGCGTGGCGGCGGCGGGGATATTCATCTCATTCCGCAACGACCTGATATTGGTGATGAGCGCGATGGCGAACGCAATCTCCGCCCCCGCATCGGCATATTCGGCGACATCACGTTGCGTCCAATTCGCGTTAATCAGCATGGTTTTCCCAGCAAACACCGATTTCCACAATTCTTCGGTGATAAACGGCATGATGGGGTGCAATAGCGTTAAAGCCTCAGCCATGACGACACGCGCCACGCGGGTGTTTTCCCTAGATTCTGCGCCTTCAGCGTTGTCCAGATTCGGTTTTATCCATTCCAGATACCAATCGCAAAAATGGTGCCAGATAAAATGATAAATCGCCTCCGCCGCATCGTTGAAGCGATATGTGCTGATGGCTTGGTGCATGGCGGTGCTGGTTTGTTGCAGCTCGTATAGAATCCATTGATTGGCGGGGGATTTAATCGCCTCCCCACCTAATTCTGGCGCGCCGGTGATGCCGTTCATTTCCAAGAACCGACACGCATTCCAAATTTTCGTGGCAAAGTTGCGGTAGCCTTCAATGCGCGATTCTGCCAATTTTATATCGCGCCCCTGTGCCGCCAATGCCGTCAGGGTAAAGCGCAAAGCATCGGCGCCGTATTTTTCGCTCAACACCAACGGGTCTAAAACATTGCCTTTGGATTTTGACATTTTTTGTCCCTTTGCATCGCGGACTAGGGCATGAATATAAATATCCTTGAACGGCACTTTGCCATCCATGAAATGCATGCCTAGCATCATCATGCGGGCTACCCAGAAAAATATGATGTCAAATCCGGTCACTAGCACACTGCCCGGGTAATAACGTTCCAAATGCGCGGTTTTTTCGGGCCAGCCTAGCGTGGAAAACGGCCATAGCCCACTTGAAAACCATGTGTCTAGCACGTCTTCATCTTGGCGCAATTCTACGTCGTTTCCGTAATGTGCGCGCGCCTTTTCTAATGCCCCGGCTTCATCCATGGCGACGAAGGGCGTGTTGTCATCGCCATACCATACCGGAATCCGATGCCCCCACCATAATTGGCGGCTGATGCACCACGGCTGAATGTTGCGCATCCATTCAAAATAGGTTTTCTCCCAACGTTGCGGGTGGAAACACATGCGCCCATCTTCCACGGCTTTGATGGCAGGTTCGGCGAGGGTTTTGGCATCTACATACCATTGATCCATCAACCACGGTTCTATGGGAACACCTGATCGGTCGCCGTGGGGGACGCTGTGGGTGGTGGGTTCGGTTTCGGCTAATGCGCCTGCGGATTCTAGGGCTTTTACCAATTTTTTGCGGGCTTCAAAACGCTCCATGCCTTGAAATTCGGCAGGCGCATTTTCATTGATGCGCGCATGGGCATCCATCACGTTTATCATGTCTAGATTGTGGCGGCGTCCTACTTCAAAATCGTTGAAATCATGCGCCGGGGTGATTTTCACCGCCCCTGAACCTTTTTCCATATCAGCATATTCATCAGCAATAATCGGAATCCGCCGCCCCACCAGTGGCAAGACAACAAATTTGCCGATGCAATGGGTATAGCGCGCATCATCAGGATGCACCGCCACCGCCGTATCGCCGAACATGGTTTCCGGGCGGGTGGTGGCAACAATGACCTCGCCGCCAGATTCAATAGGATAGCGAATGTGCCAGTAATGCCCGTTGATCTCACGCATCTCAACCTCAAGATCCGAAATGGCGGTCAATAATTTCGGGTCCCAATTCACTAGCCGTTTATCGCGGTAAATCAACCCCTCCTCATAAAGGCGCACGAATACCAAACGCACCGCCTCGGATAGCCCCTCATCAAGGGTAAAACGCGCGCGCGCCCAATCCGGCGATGCCCCCAAACTGCGTAATTGTTTTGAAATCGTCCCGCCGGATTCTTCCACCCATTGCCAGATGCGCGCAACGAATTTCTCGCGCCCCAAATCGCGGCGACTAGTGCCTTCCTCGCCTAGCATCCGTTCCACCACCATCTGTGTTGCAATCCCCGCATGATCCATCCCCGGCTGCCACAACGCATCATGCCCGGTCATGCGGTGGAAGCGAATCAGAATATCCTGCAAGGTAAAGGTCAACGCATGTCCGATATGCAATGAGCCGGTCACATTCGGCGGCGGCATCATAATCGTGTAAGGGTTTTGGGTGCTATCCACATCGGCGGCGAAGGCACCGCTTTTCTGCCACGCCTCATACCAGCGGCTTTCAAATTGTTTCGGATTGTACGTTTTATCAAGCATAGCGATATGGTTTTAGCCCAAAATGCGGAAATAGCGCAAGCCCCCCGCACCTCATTCAGAATAAGTGACGCGGGGGATGATGCCCGTAAATGGTAGGTCATGCGTGGGTAAATCTTCAACTTCGGTAAAAGCCGGCGTAATGCCAAAACGCGCGGCGTTAAGCCCGCCAATCACTTTCAGCAATGCGTATCCTGCTAGCACATAATCGCCGCGGGCTTCAATCAGGCGCAATTCTGCCGCGACCATATCTTGTTCGGCATCTAGTAGGTCTAGCAGTGATTTTAAGCCGAATTCTACCTCAGTCGCTACGCCATCGCGGAATAATGTTGCGGCGTCTGCTTCGGCTGTGCTGGCGGTGATGAGGCTGGCGGCGGTGCGGTAGTTGCGCCATGCCGTCTCGGCACTGATGCGGAGCGCGTCTTTGCTATTGATGAGCTGTTGAAGCGCGGCTTGATGTTCTGCCACTAGCCCCCGCGAACGTGCGCGTGATGCCGGGGTGGCATAGAGGGGGGTGCGGAAATTGATGCTGGCACTCACAGCATCGCGTCTTTGCGAATCTATGTTGGAATCCGCCGTGCGTCCGCTTAGTTCCAATTCCAACTGCGGACGCAAACTTGCCAAGAGCCGATCCATATTATAGCGGGCGATGCGGGTGTTGAAACTTTGTTGCAGAAAATCGGGGTTGTGCGTGAATGCTTTATCGGCGGTGGCACCGGCACTTGGCGGCACTTCATCATTAGCAAGGGGCGTTGGCGGGATGGTGATGTTTGGCAGAGGTTCGTTGAAATAGCGGCGCAGATTGGCTTCTGCCGTGGCAAGGCGGTTTTCGGCACCAATCAGCACCGCTTCCGCCCGTGCTAGCCGTGATGTGGCGAGGGCAAACTGTGTCGGTGTGCCATCGCCGATTTCAAGGCGTAATTGGCTGGCTTTGACTTGTGCGCCTAGCCGTGCGACATTCGCCTGGCTGACGATGAGGCTTTGTGCGGCGGTGGTGTGATTGACTAGGGCGGTTAGGGCTTGGTTGAGTAGATCCTGTTCGGCGGCACGATACGCCATGATGGCTTGGTCTAGCTGAATTTTGGCGATGCGGGTTTGGGCTTTGGCTTGTCCGCCATCATAAAGTGGTTTGGTAAGTGTTAATGTTAAATCATTGTCTTCTTGATAGATTTCGGGTGCGCTATCAATGCGGCGTTCTTCAACGCTGGCAGATGCCCGCAAGGATGATGACCATTCTAGCGTAGATTTCGCCACCGCGATATTTTCGTGCGCCGATTTGATGCCTTCAATGCTCGCTTGCACCGCCGCGTTTTGGTGGAGTGCCTGTTCTAAAAGCGCACCCAAATCATCATCGGCGCCCGCCCCGCCTAATGTGAACATGAAAACGACAGGGGCTATCAATAATGTGCGCGCGCCTAACATGATGCGGTTAAAATTCAAAACGTTTTGGGGCGGTGAAACCATCAAGAATCGGTGTCTGGGCATCAAATAGCACTTTGGCTTGGAATTCGTGTTTGCCTTTGCGCGTCATGATGGTGGCTTTGCCTGATGTTGTGGCATCCCCCCGCACCACCGCCACCAACCGCCCATGTTCCGCTAGTTGTGTTAAAATGGTCTCAGGCACTTCTGCCACCGCGCCTTCAATGATGATGGCATCATAAGGGGCTTCGTTGGGATAGCCCGCTTGATGCGCGCCGTTTAGCACGACGCCATTATCAATCCCCAATTTGATGAGATGGTCGTGGGCAGCATCGGCGAGGGCTTTATTCGCTTCAATCCCCACCACCGACTGCCCTAGATGTGCCAGCAAAGCCGTGCTGTATCCGCAAGCGGTAGCGATATCCAAAATGGTCTCACTGCCATCAAACTCTAGGGCTTGCAGGAGGCGGGCTAGCACCATGGGTTCCAACATAAACCGCCCGTCTGTGAGGAATAAATCCTCATCAATATAGGCGAGGCTTTGGATGTGTTTGGGGATAAATTCCTCGCGCGGAATCGCCGCAAAAGCGTCCAAAACCCGCGTATCACTGACCTTATTCGGACGCAACTGGCTGGCAACCATAATGTGACGGCGTTGGGCATAGACCGACATGGAATGAGGCTCCTGATGATGAAAACGCGCCTAACATAGCCGATTGTTGCGGGGATTTCTAGTGAAAATAGTATGGCGAAAAAGCACTATTGACGCTTGGCGGTGCTTGGGGTAAATCATTGGGTGCTGGCCCGGTGGCAGAGTGGTTATGCAGCGGCCTGCAAAGCCGTGTACACCGGTTCGATTCCGGTCTGGGCCTCCATCTATATTCACATTTACATTTAGAGGGGGCGGTCGCCGATTTCCTCGATGCGCTTGGCGATGTAGGATTGTAGCGATTCCATAATGGCTTGCTCCATGGGCGGCGGGGTGAAATTTTCTAGGGTCTCCTGCCAGCATTTCTCGGCGCGGGTGTAGGCATCTAAACTGCCGCTTGCTTGCCAGTTTTCGAAATTTTGCCAATCGCTCAACATGGGCGTGAAGAATGCGGTTTTGTAGCGTTCCAACGTATGCGGATGCCCGAAAAAATGCCCCCCTGCCTCCACTTCACTAATCGCATCTAGGGCGAATTCGTCAGGCGCGAAATCTATCGCGCTCAACATTTTGGCGAAACCATCCAACATATCGCCATCAAGCATGGTTTTTTCATAACTCGCCACCAACCCGCCTTCCATCCAACCCGCCGCGTGATAGACTAAATTCGCCCCGCCATAAAGCGCCCCCCATAGCGACATTTGCGTTTCATACGCGGCTTGCGCATCTACGGCATTTGACGCACTGCAACCACTGCTCCGATAGGGCAAGCCATAATAGCGACACAGCTGCCCGCCGGCTAGATTGGCTAGGGTGTTTTCGGGGGTGCCAAAGGCGGGCGCGCCGCTTCGCATATCTACGTTTGATGTGAACCCCCCATAGACCACCGGCGCCCCTGCCCGCCATGATTGGATGGTGGCTAGGGTGAATAGGGCTTCGGCATTTTGTTGGGTTAGCGCGGCGGGGAGGCTCACCGGTGCCATCGCCCCCAATAATGTGAAGGGCGTAACGATAACCATCTGCCCCAATTCCGCCATGGCTAGCGCGCCATCGGACATTTCCGCATCCAACACCCTAGGTGAGTTGACATTGATATTGGTCATCGCCCCGGGGGTTTGCGCCAATTCATCCAACGTTACCCCCCGCGCTAATGCTACCATATTGACGGCATCCTCCACGCGCTCGCGCCCCACCGACATACAGGCGGTGATTTTATCGGTGAGGGTCAAGGCGCTGAACATACAATCCAAATGGCGCGTATGCACGGGGAGGTCGGTGGTAGCGACGGCTTGATTGCCTAGGAAATGGATGGCGTTGAGGCTTTGGGCTAGGCGCATCAAATCTTGGAAATCTTGATAAGTTGAGGGACGCCGCCCGCGTTTGCGGTCGCTGGCGTTGGGGGGGCCGGAGACCATGCCGAAATTGATGTGATTGCCGCCGATATGGAGGCGGTGCCGGGTTTGGCGGGGGGTTAGGGTGAATTGTTTCGGGGCTTTGGCGATGTGTTCCATGATGAAATCGGCATCCGTGCGC
This sequence comes from uncultured Alphaproteobacteria bacterium, assembly GCA_958431225.1. Lineage (GTDB taxonomy): Bacteria > Pseudomonadota > Alphaproteobacteria > Puniceispirillales > UBA1172 > UBA12202. Next base: position 2,088,269 of record OY288107.1, read on the forward strand.
ACGATAAAATTTTCGCCATCCACTAAACAACCCAAGGATTTGAGATGCTGGCGCAGGGGCGGACTCAACACCTTAATCCCGGCATCGCGTAGGATTTTCATGCTGTTTTGGTGGATTTGTTCCACCTGTTCGGCTTTCAGCGGTTCTAGGTAGCCGAGATGGTTTTGTAGATTTTTGAAACCTGTGCCGGTAATATGCTGGCGGTTTTTGCGGGTGCGTTTGGGCATAATTGTCCTCCTCCCCCCTATGAGAAAGCCCTAGACGCATGGCATTTAATCTAAAACGGACGCTTTCTGCCTCAAAGCCGACACGGACACCCTATAATCATTGAAACCCGTGCGCCAATGGCTTATGAGGGGGATGTGATGGCTTTCTTTTCCTTACAGATTTGGCGTTCGCGGGGATTCGCGCATTTTCTTTTGTTCGTTACTGCTCTCGTTTGGGGGGTGGCGTTTGTGTTTCAAAAGACTGGTATGCAAGATATTGGGGCGATGAATTTTGTATTCTATCGCTTTCTGGTCGGTGCCATAGCCCTCGCCCCTTTCGCCTATCTGGAACATCAACGGCGCGGATTTTTTGCGTCCATAAGCGGGGGGGCGGCAGGGCTGACGCCACGGCAGTTGGTTTGGGGAGCTGGCGGGCTTGGGGGGTTGATGTTTTTGGGTTCGGTGATGCAACAGGTGAGCCTCCATACCGCAAGCATTGCCAATGTGGCGTTTCTGACCGCGCTCTATGTGCCGTTGGTGCCGATTTTGGGGCTGGTATTGTTTCGTGTGCGCTTGCCATGGGTGCGGTGGTTGGCGGTAGCGGTGTTTTTGGCGGGGAGCTGGCTGATGACTGGGGCAAGTTTTCGGAGCATTAGTTCCGGCGAAATCATCGTCCTCATCAGCGCGATTTTTTGGGCGTTTCATATCATGCTAGTCGGGGCGTTGGTGATGCGGAGCCATATTCCGTTCCAACTAGCCTTTCTGCAAACCGCCATTACGAGCCTGTTGGCGTTGTTGGTGTGTATGGCGATGGGGCGGGTGGAATTTGTGTTGGTGTTGCAGGTTCTGCCCGATATTCTTTTCGCCGGGGTGGTGTCGTTGGGGTTAGGTTTCACTTTACAGATGGTGGCACAGCAAAATTGCTCGCCATCGGCGGCGGCGATTATTCTGTCGCTTGAAGGCGTGGTGGCGGCGGTGGCGGGGCATATCATTTTGGGACAGGTCATGACCGGCATTGCGATGGTTGGGGCGGGGATGATTATGCTGGCGGTGCTGTTGGTGGAATTGTCGCCGGTGCATAAACGCGGGGCATCCCGATGAAACGCACGGATTTGGTTCTGCTCGGGGGCGGTCATGCGCAGGTTGCGGTGCTAAAATCTTTTGGCATCGCACCGATGCAAGATGTGCGTATCACGCTCATCAGCCGCGACCGCCACACGCCCTATTCGGGGATGTTGCCGGGGTATATTGAGGGGCGGTATGATGCGCGCGAATCTTCTATTGATTTGGTGCGGTTGGCGCAATTTGCCCGGGCGCGGTTTATCCATGATGCGGTAGAATCTTTGGATGCCGACCGCCATAAACTCACATTGGCGCATAAACCGCCCCTCAATTTTGATATTCTGTCGGTGAATACAGGCGCAACGCCGATGATGGATGCGGTGGCGGGCGCGGCGGATTATGCCATTCCCATCAAGCCTGTCCCGGCATTGATGGCACATCTTGATAATGTGATGCGGGGGGATGCGCCTTGTCGGCAGATTGGTATTATCGGCGGGGGGATTGCCGGGGTTGAAGTGGCTTTGGCGTTGGATTATCGGCTTAATCGTGTATCTGGGCAGTTAGGCGGGGGCGGGATAAAAATTCACCTAATTGATGGCGGGGTGCGGGTTGCGCCTGCCCTTGCGCCTATTGCTTCACGCTGGCTGATGGGTGAGATGCGCCGCCGTGATATTGCCGTGCATTTGGGGCGCGATGCGGTGGCGGTGGCACCCGAAAAAATTGCCCTTGATGATGGCACGAAAATTAGCGCGGATTTGACCCTAATGACGACCGGCGCATCACCGCCATCATGGTTAAAAGAATCGGGACTGGCACTAGATGCGCGGGGGTTTATGGCGGTGGATTCGCACCTGCAAAGCCTCTCACACCCTAACATTTTCGGCGCCGGGGATGTGGCGACACTAACCGCCAATCAACGCCCTAAATCAGGCGTCTATGCGGTAAGGGCGGGACCGATTCTGCGCGATAATCTGCGCGCGGTTTTAGCGCAAAAACCTTTGCGGAAATGGACACCGCAACAACGACACCTAGCACTAATCGGTTTAGGCGGCGGGCGGGCTATCGGTGCTTGGGGGAATATGGCTCTACCCCCTGCCCGCTATTTGTGGCGTGTAAAAGAATGGATTGACCGCCGTTTCATCCGCCGTTATGCGCTATGACCATATTTTCCTTGCAAGCAGGCGCCGTTTTGATTATTTAGGGCATAACAAATCTAATCCCCAGTAGCTCAGCGGTAGAGCAAGCGACTGTTAATCGCTTGGCCGGCGGTTCGAATCCGTCCTGGGGAGCCACCTTTTACCCTTGGAAAGTTGGGCAAAGGTGATTCCGGGATTTTTGATGCGATCCAGATAGGCGCGCGCATACCATTCCTCTGCAAATTTGTTGATTTCCTCGTGCAGGTCGGAACTGGTAATCTTCACATTTTTCGCTTGTTTTTTCACATTTGCCATTTTAGATTCCACAGGTCGCTGGCAGAGAATCTGGTTTATGCGCTCAGTGAGGTGTGGCGTTTGTTTAGTATCGGCGTATTTATGTTGTTTCTCGTGATGCTGGTGTTTGTATAATTGTTTTAGGGAGACTGGTTATGGATCGTTATCATGGTGATTTTCCTTGGGGTGATGCTGTTGCTAGGTATCGTTGTATTGGTGAAAAGCATACGATTGAGGAATCAAGGAAAGGATATGAGGCTTGGGAAAGGCGTGATTTTAAAGCTGCCATTGCTGAATTAACTCCTTTAGCCGAAAAAAAAGGTAATGTTTTTGCCCAACTGTTGCTTGGGGGAATGTATTATCACGGGGAGGGAGTAAAAAGGGATTGCAAAAAGGCAGTTGAATTATTGGCTTATCCTGCTGAGGCTGGAATTGAAATTGCTCAGATTTTGTTGGGTACAGTATGTTTAAGTTCGACTAAGGTTCGAAATAATTACAAAATGGCTTTTGAATTATTTAGTAGTGCTTCAAAAAAAGGTTTTACTGATGCTGATTTTTATTTAGGGAAGATGTATTTGGAAGGTCTGTATGTGGGTAAAGATTATGTTGAGGCAAGAAAGCGTTTTAAAATAGCGTTAGATGGTGGTCATCCTGATGCTAAAGAATTTTTGGATCGCATTGGTAGGGAGGGTATTTTGATATGAGATGGGTAAAAAATTGGATTGTTGGAGTGTTGTTTGTGATCTTGTTCGTTGGCTCGGTGTTGGCTGGTGATCGTGAGAAAGCGTTTGATGCTTTAGAAAATGATGATTTTGCTACGGCAATTAGTATTTATCCTGAGATAGTAGATGAATTGATTTTTTTTGCAGATGATGGTGATGTTGTTGCTCAATATACTTTAGGTTTACTCTATTCTAATGATTATGGTGTTGAGAAAGATTATAAATTGTCTGCAATGTGGTATCGTAAAGCGGCGGAATTGGGTTTTGGTCCGGCACAAAATAATTTAGGTGTGTTGCATTCTATTGGATTGGGGGTTTTGAAGGATGTACGGGTTGCTTATATGTGGTATAGTATGGCTGCTGTTGAAGGAGTTGATTTAGGAAAGAAAAATAGAGATGAGTTAGAATGGTTTTTAAATGGTTTTGAACTTAATGAAGCAAAAGAAATGGCGCGCCGGTGTTTAGAGCAGAATTATAAAGATTGCTAGTAAAGGGGCAGAACTATGAACTGGGTGAATAATTGGATTTTAGCTGGGGATTTTGATAAGGCAAAAAAGCCTTTCGAATTCGGTGATTTTATTGCTGCTGCTTCAATATTTACTTCTTACGGAGCAACAGGAAATGCCAGCGCAATATGACGGATTTCTTGAAGCCATTGGCAACACGCCTTTGATTCGGCTCAATGGTGCGAGTGCCGCCACCGGGTGCGAGATTTATGGCAAGGCGGAATTTATGAATCCCGGCGGTTCGGTTAAAGACCGCGCCGCCAAGGGCATTATTGAGGATGCCGAAGCCACTGGCGCATTAAAAAAAGGCGGGGTGATTGTTGAAGGCACTGCGGGGAATACTGGCATCAGCCTTGCCATGTGCGCCAATGCGCGCGGGTATAAATGCGTCATCGTCATGCCCGAAACCCAAAGCCAAGAAAAGCAAGATATGTTGCGGTTATTGGGGGTGGATTTGCGGCTTGTTCCTGCCGTGCCTTACAAAGACCCCAATAATTACGTGCGCTATTCCGCAACCCTTGCCGATGAATTGCGCGGCGATTTAGGGGGCAATGTGTTATGGGCGAATCAGTTTGATAATGTTGCCAATCAAGACGGGCATTACCGCACCACCGCCCCTGAAATCTGGCAACAAACAGGCGGGCGCGTGGATGGCTTTACCTGTGCGGTGGGTTCAGGCGGGACGATTGGCGGGATTAGCCGTTATCTCAAAGAACAGAATCCCGACGTTACCATTGCATTGAGCGACCCTGAAGGTTCTGCGCTTTACAGCCACTACGCCCACGGCGCGCTGAAAGCCGAGGGCAGTTCCGTCAGCGAAGGCATCGGACAGGGACGCATCACCGAAAATCTAGCCATGGCAGATATAGACACGCAATACAGCATCCCCGATGATGAAGCCCTGCCCCTGATTTACGATTTGCTGAAAGATGAAGGGCTGTTATTGGGCGGTTCAACGGCGATTAATGTCGCCGGGGCGATACGCCTTGCGCGCGCATTGGGCAAGGGCAAGACCATCATCACTATGTTGTGCGATAGCGGGCAACGTTATCAATCCAAAATTTGGAACCCTGTTTTCTTGCGTGAGAAAGGGTTGCCTATTCCTAACTGGTTGGAGAACACCTATGATCATTGAAGCCAACGACGCCATCCCCCTCATCACCAACCGCAAAGCGCGCGCCATTGATGCCACTTATGTGCTGCCGAATTCTGACCGCGATGCCTATAGCGAATACCTTGTCGGGCATATCCCGGGGGCGGTGCATTTTGATATTGACATCATCGCCGATACTACCGCGCCCCTCCCCCACACCATGCCGAGTGCCGATACATTCACCGCGATGGTGCAAAATCTGGGCATTAAACAAGATGGGGCGTTAATCTGCTATGACCAATCGGGGTTTTTATCGGCGGCGCGGGTGTGGTGGATGTTCCGCTATTTCGGGCATAGAAATGTGCAGATTCTAAATGGCGGGTTGAATGCGTGGAAAGCGGCAGGGGGCGCGCTAGAAAGCGGTGCGCCTCAATTACCAAAAGGCGATTTTATCAGCCAAGCCCCTCTTGATGACTATAAGCTAGTGGATTTTGATGGCATGGTGGCATTGGTCGCAACCCCGCTAGATGCCCGCCCGATGCAAATTATAGACGCGCGCCCGCAGGTGCGCTTTTCCGGGCAGATGCCCGAACCCCGCCCGGGCATGGCATCAGGGCATATGCCCGGGGCAATCAACTGCCCGATTACCGCACTCATGGAACAAGGCACCGGCAAAATAAAACCCCCGGAAACCCTAAAAACCATTTTCGCGGAAGCCAACATCGCCATGGATAAACCGGTGGTGACCACATGCGGTTCGGGGGTGACGGCTTGCGGATTGGCTTTTGCTATGGCACTATTGGGCAAATTTGATGTCGCGCTCTATGATGGCTCATGGTCAGAATGGGGCGGGGCAGATATTGACCGCGAGAAATGCCCTGTTGCCAAAGCGTAGAATCATGCCAAAAAAAATTACTAAAGACACTGCCGTCGTGCATGCGTCCATTGATGCTGAGGCGAATCACGGCATTGTCAATGTGCCGGTTTATCATGCCTCCACCATTACCTCGCCGAACCTTGATGACTATCGCAATCATCGGGGGCGGTATGATTATGGGCGTATTGGTACGCCTACTTCGGAGGCTTCGGAGCAAGCGGTGGCGGGGCTTTATGGGATGGATGATTGTGTTTCTGCGCCTTCGGGGTTGTCGGCGGTTTGTTTAGGGATTTCGGGGGTTTTGGCGTGTGGCGACCATGCGCTTTTTCCTGATAGTATTTATGGTTCGGCGCGGAAATTTGTTGAGAATATCTTGCCGCGTATGGGGGTGGAGGTGGAATTTTATGCGCCTCTTATTAGTGGGGATGAGATGGCGGAGCGATTCACGGCTAAAACGCGGTTGCTGTATTTGGAATCGCCGGGTAGCCAGACTTTTGAAATGCAGGATCTTCCCGCCCTTATTGCTTGCGCGAAGCGCCATGATTGCTTGGTCGCCATTGATAATACTTGGGGGACGGCGTTTCATTTTGATGCGGTGGCGCACGGGGTTGATGTGGTTATTGAGGCGGGGACGAAATATATTGCCGGGCATTCGGATGTTAGTCTTGGTTATGTGATTGCGAACGGGGCTACGGCTAAACGCATCCGCGAATATGCGCGTTTTACCGGGCTTTGTGTGGCGCCTGATGATCACTATTTGGCTCTGCGGGGGTTGCGGACTATGCATTTGCGCTTGCGGGCTTCGGAAGCTAACGGCATTGCCTTGGCGGTTTGGTTGGAGGCGCAGAGTGAGATTGTTGCGGTGTTGCATCCTGCCCTGCCCTCGCATCCGCAACATCAGGCTTGGAGGCGCGATTTTACTGGTTCGGCGGGGCTGTTTAGTTTTGTCTTTGATGAAGCGATTCCGCAAAAAGCCATTGATGCGCTCGTGGATGGGTTGGCGTTTTTTGCTATTGGTGATTCGTGGGGCGGGTATGAAAGCCTTATCAATCAAGCCAAAATCAAACGCACCATCGCCCCCTTGCCCCAAGGCACTTTGTTGCGAATCTATGCGGGGCTAGAACATGCGGATGATCTGATTGCCGATTTAGAGGCGGGATTTGCGCGTTTGCGTGATGCGCTCTAATCTAACCAATGGCTCAGCCATGACGGAAATAATCAAACCGCCGCCCCCGCCAACGCATATACAAATCGCACCCCAAAAACACCAATAGTGGTAGCGCCATCTGCATCACTGACGCCACGCCTAGGGCTTGACGGCTGGCGCTCGATGCTAGCACTACTGATTCGGTGGTTAGGGTGATAAAACGTCCATTGCTGGCAAAGATAGTCGGCAGATATAGCGCGATGGATACGGCAAAACCCACGGCAAAAGCCGTCAGAATCGGCACCATCAGCATCGGCAATTTAATATGGAAAAACCGCGCCATTGCACCTTTGCCTAGGGTCATCCCGACATCGCTATACCGCCTATCAAAACGCCGCCACGATGCCCCCAAGGACAGCATCACATACGGAAACACAAACAGGCTATGCGCCCATAACAACGTCAAAAACGCCCCATCTAACCCTAGAAAAATCAGCAGAATCTGCAAGCCGAACAAAAACGATGCTTGGGGCAATAACAACGGCACATAGATGATGCTCTCCCAACGGCGCGCGGCTTGTTTGGGTTGATTTTCTAGCCACAGAATCGCCAACACCACCGATAATGCCGATGCCGATAGCCCTAGATAGAGGCTATTAAAGGTGGGAATATGCAAGCCCCCGCCACCCACCGACCATGCGCGCAAACCCCAATCTTGTGGCAAGGCGGACGGAAACCGCCACACATCCGCCACCGACCAGATGCAAATCGCCACTCCACCCGCTAGCGATAACAGGCACGGCAATACCCCTAGCGTGAGCAACATTCTCCGCCCTAATCGTGCAAACCACACATCTACCCGAAAGCGCACCCCGCGCGCTGATAACGCCTTCACCCCCCGCAACATCAACGCACCGCCTACGAACCAAATCCCGCCTGCCACCGCCGCCAAGCCTAATTGCACCACCGCCCCTACCGCCGCGATGAATTGGAAATCTAGGTCAGAATCTCGATACCATTCCAAGATTCGCACCGCCAAAGGGGGCGGCGTGGAGGGGGCTAGCACCACCGCCATATCCACCACCGATACGGCGAATACTAACACGATCAACACCGGCATCCTTAAACGTTCGGATAGTTGCGGTTGAATGACATAAAACCACCCCGCCAATGCGCCATAACCCAAACCGGCGGCGCGGTCTAAATGTGCGCGCACGGGAATCTGGCTCAATGCCGCTAGCCCCATCAATAGCAAAAACGGCAATTCTTTTGCCAATAACCCGATGACTAATGCCATGCCGTATAGGTCTGGTACTAGGTGAAAATCGGGGGGGCGCACCCAGCCTGTCAGCCATGGGGATATGAGCCTCAACAACCAGCCACTCGGTTGCAGTAAAAACAAAAACCCCACTGCCACGGTGATATGCGGGACCGACAATAATGGCGAAATCAGGCGGAAAATCCAACCGCCCCGCCCCTCATGGTGCAGAAACGCTAACAATAACATCGCCAGCCAATACGCCAGAAACGTTGATAATAACGCCGTCATCAGGCTCAACCACAGCGAATCCCATAAGCCCGGTTGCGCCAGAAACCCTTGCAATGGTGCGAGCGAAAACCCGTCACGCCCAAGCGGCGGAAACCAGCCCATTGCCGGGAAAGCAATCCCCCCAAGCCCCGCCAATACCGGCAAAGCGCAAAAGCCTAATAACGCAACCCGCGCGCGCATGAAATCGGCTCTACTGCACCCCGTAACGGCGCGTCCATGCGCTTTCAATGACACCAACCCAGCTCGGATGCGGTTCGGCTATGGTTTTGCCGAGGTCGCTTTCGGCAAGCGTCGCTACCCCGCGCGGTAATTCCGAAAATTTCTTGCGAATCTTATCGGGGAGTGCGTCCATATCTAGCACCGTCGGGTCGCCCCAAATATCCGAATCGGCTTTGCGCAGTTGCGCTTTGGGGGAAAGTAGGAAATTGGCTACTTTCATGGCGGCGTGGGGGGCGTTGGCGTTGAAGGGAATCGCTACAAAATGCACATTCGCCAAAGTGCCAGCATCGTGGATATAACTGCGGACGCTATCGGGCAGAATGCCTTGGGCGATGCCGTTGGAAAACTCTGTCGGGTTGAACGCCATAGCAATAGCAATCTCGCCATCGCCTAGCAACTGCACCAATGCCGTGTAATTGGCAGGAAACGCCCTGCCCCCACGCCATAGATGCGGATGCACCTCATCAAGCCACGCCCACAAAGGCGCAAGCGCGGTTTCGCTATCCACCGAATCAGCAGGTTGCATAAATTGTGCGCGGTTTGGGGTGGTTTCTAGCAGAATCTGTTTGAGAAAACTCGTGCCAGTAAAATCCGGGGGTTTGGGATAACTGAACCGCCCGGGATTCGCCTTAATCCATGCCGCTAATGCCGCCGCCGAACGAGGGGGTTCGGGCAGATGCGCGCTATCATAGCCAAACACCAACTGCGCCCGCCCCCATGGGGATTCTAGCCCATCGGTAGGCGTGCCGAAATCGGTAATAATCCCCGGCAATTTATCCGCATTGGTATATTCAAAATTCGGCAATTCAAACGCCCAAGCATCAGCGCGCAACAGCCCTTCGCGTTTCATTTTGGCAAAATTTTCACCATTGACCCAGATCAAATCCACCGAACCGCCAGCCGTTTTGCCGCTAGCTTTTTCGGCGAGGATGCGGGTGATGGCGTCGGCGGTTTCGTTCAATTTCACGTGTTCAAGGGTGATGTGGTGCTTATCTTTGAGGCGCGCCCCTGCCCAAGCGATATATTCATTGATGGCAGGCGAGCCCCCCCATGCGTTGAACGCGACCTTGTGTTCTTCATGGTGATGCCCGCGATGGATAAATTTGAAGCCCACAAAAATGAGCAACACCGCTATAAGCAATACGATGATGAGCTTGATGCCCCGGCTGATAATAGATGAAAATGACATGATGGTTCCTTTGTTTGTGATTGCGTTTTTGTTTATAGCCGAAAATGCGACGCCAAGCAACTTTTGCTAAATTGGGCGAAAAACGTTATAGATTGATGATGCTTGAACTACGCGATACTTCTATAAGTTACGGCGGTGCGCCGCTTTTTGCCCCCCTTGACCTCCGCATCGCCCGGTGTGAGATTGCGGTCATCATCGCCCCTAGCGGTATGGGTAAAAGCTCGCTCCTGCGGTGGGTGGCAGGATTGCCTAGCCCGAATATGACCGCCCATGGCACGATTACGCTCAACGGACGCGACATCACGCAAATACCCCCCGAATCGCGGCGAATCGGGCTGATTTTCCAAACCCCCCTATTGTTCCCGCATATGAGTGTTGGCGACAATCTAGCCTTTGCCTTGCCCGCCACGCTTCCCGCCAATGAACGCCAAGCCCGCATTGCTGAGGCGTTGGGGCGGGCGGGATTGGACGGCATGGCACCCCGCGACCCTGCCACGCTTTCGGGGGGGCAATCGGCGCGCATTGCCCTGCTCCGCACACTATTGGCCGAACCCGAAGCCCTATTGCTTGATGAGCCGTTTGCCAGCCTTGATGGGGCGATGCGCGACCAAATGTTGGCGCTCGTGCAAGGTGAAAGCCAACGTCTCAATCTGCCGGTTTTGTTGGTGAGCCACGACCCCCGCGACCATAATTTAGGGAACAAACCGCCCTTGATGCTGAAGGCGACGGAGTGATTGGCGACTCCGGCAGGATTCGAACCTGCAACCTGCTGATTAGAAGTCAGCTGCTCTATCCAGTTGAGCTACGGAGCCTTAATGTGTCCAAGATTCGCGGCGACCAAAGGCGAAATTATCGGCATAGGCTTTGATGCGTCTGCGGCGGCTTGGCGGGGTGCTGACCACGGGTTTTAGCCCCTTTGCCGCACAATAGGCGAGCGCATCGTCAAGGCTTCTAAATTCAAGATGGATGGTTTTCAAGGTATCCGCCGAGGCTTGCCAACCCGTCAGCGGGTCAATATGCGCGCGGTGGTGGCGGTAAGGTTCTAGCGTCCAGCGTGGGGATTTATCCCAGCCTGCCCCACCTGACTGCATCGCCGATTTTGCTTTTTGAAAGACGCGAACTTGCATAATTTGCCCCCCGATGGAAATAAGATTAAGGCGGGAAATGGTCGGAGTGGAGAGATTCGAACTCCCGACCCTCTGGTCCCAAACCAGATGCGCTACCAGGCTGCGCTACACTCCGACACGCTTGCTCATCTTTTAATGCGAACAAACGCGAAAATCAAGCCCTCCTTTTAGTTGGTTTGATAATTGCGCGCAATTTTTGATGATAAACCGGCTCCCCGCCCCGATATTGAGGCGTTCTGCACTGCCCGCGACCATCTCAATAACATATTGTGCCGGGGCGGCGGCGGGGTAGGTTTCAAGGGTAAAAGGCGTGGTATGGGGGGCGGTGCTTACCCAAGCGCCATTTTTTGAAAAATACATAATATCAAGCGATAATGGCGTGTTTTTCATCCAAAAAGATAGGTTTCTCTCGCGCGGATATACGAAAAGCATCCCAGCATTTTCTGCCAGAAATTCGCGCCCCATGAGACCCTGTTGGCGTTGTTTGGGCGTGGCGGCGATTTCAACTTTGATGGGATGCCACTGCCCCGCTTCGGCATCATAAAGCGCGATTTCAACGCGTTCCAACGCCAATGCCGGACGCACCAACAACAGAAAAATCACCACGCATCTAAAGAAGATTGACATAAAGAATCGCTATAATCAAAAGCAACACGAGCACCTGCACCAATGCCGCCGGGCCGGGAATGACGGGGCCGGCCACGGGATGGTCGGCAATCCACCTTGCCCCGGCGATGATGCGTGCCAGTGCTGTGTCTAGCCGTTGGTCGCTCGCCTTGCCTAGTGCTAAAATCTGTGCCATCTGTGGCTTGATATATTGGGGGGCTAGGCGGCGGTAGAACCAATCGCTATTCAGCAAAGTCTCGCGCAAATGGGGCGGGTAAAGCCCCAACCGCAACAACACAACAAACGCCAATAGCGCAAAAGCCAACAACTGCAAATGCCCGGTGACATGGCTCAAATCATAGGGATTTTTCACCTTAGCATAGGGCAGAATCGCGTAAAAAATCTGCGGGAACACCCCCAAAATCACGCACAGCACCGCCGTTATCCCCATGGCAATGCCTACACCCACAGGCGTTTTGCCGAGATTGCGTTGATTCGGGCGGGCGAAGAAGGTGAAATAGGGAATCTTGATACTCCCATGAATCGCCGCCGACGCCAGCAATAGCATCAAATACGCGACCACAAATTCGCCGCCGCCACTGCCCCCGCCATCACCAAGTGCCGTCATAATCTGCGTTTTGGCAACGAAACTGCCCAATAACGGTGTCGCCATCATCGCCAACACACCAATGACACAGCACAGCATCGTCATAGGCAGCTGGCGATATAACCCGCCCAGTTCGGACAATTTTGCCGTGCCGGTATGATAGACGACATTACCCACCGCCATAAACAACAACGCCTTATAGAGAATATGCACAAAAGCCAGTGCCACCGCACCATTTAACGCCAAAGGTGTGCCAACGCCAATCGCTACCACCATAAAGCCTAACTGATTATTGAGGCTAAATGCCAACACCCGCCGCAAATCATTTTCAAGCAATATAAACACCAACGGCACCACCGCCATCACCCCGCCAATCCATATTAGAATTTCCGCCCCAGCAAAGCCCCGCGCTAGCGCATAGATGGCTAGTTTTGTGGTAAAAATGGATAGAATCACCGCCCCGCTTGGCGTGGCTTTGGGGTAAGCATCTTGGAGCCAGCCATTCAATAGTGGAAACGCCGCCTTGATGCCGAATGCCAGCAGAATAAACCACCCCGCCCCGCTATCCAACGTGATGGACGTGAAAACGATATGCCCGTTTTCAACATAAAACAGCCCTGCCCCGCCCAACAACAACACGCCGCTTGCCACTTGCACGACCAGATAACGCATGGAGGCTTGGCGGGCGGCGTATGTTCCCGCCGCCAACAGCACGAAAACCGATGTGATGGCGGTGATTTCCCACCAGATAAATAGACTCAGCAAATCCCCCGCATGCACCGCCGCAATCGCCGCCCCCGCATACGCCAGCCCTGCCGCCAGTTCAAGCCTAGACCGCACATGCCAGCTATAAATCACCGCCAATGCCGCCGCGATATGAAACACCAGTGAAAACGGAAGGCTCAACGCATCGGCATAATAGAGCGATAGTTCAAACCCTAACACCGACCACAATACATGTTCCCCCGCCGGCACTAGCAATGTCGTGGCGGATAGCGCAATCATCAGCAACATCCAAATCGGACGCATCGCCAGTGACAGGAACGGCAACACCGCCGCCCCCAAAATCATCGCCAACCCCGGCGGCATCCCCCCCAATGGCAGTACCCCCAAAAAAAATCCCCACAGCATAAGCGCAAAATCAAGCATCATCATCGCGCTCCTCATCGCTGTAATAACGCGCCGAACGCGCCAAATACCGCCGACATCCCCACCCTAACGCCACCATCAACACGAAGCCGCCAAAGCCGAATGCCGCCGGAAAGAACGGCAAATCTTCAAAGGCGAATTCCCCATGCCGCACTGCCAGCACCTCAATCACCAGCAATACCACCAGCAACGCCGCCAAACAGACGAGAAAAAGCCGCCCATAACGCCGCAGGGCTAGCACTTCCATCTTATATTTTACTTCATCAGCATTCAATCTCATCGCATCACCACCAATTCTACCAAATCCGCGAAAATCCACGGGGTAAAGAATAACCCCAAGGACAGCAATGCCGTCACCACTAGCGGGGCCACTACCAACGGATATTGCGTTATTTCCTTGTCGTCTTTAGGCGCAAAGAAAAAGCCCCGCCATACAGGTTCAAGCAAATACCAAACATTCAAAAGCGACGATACCCCTAACACCACTAGCACGAGCATCATGCCGCGTTCTGCCCCGCCACTCATCAGCAGAAATTTGCTCCACGAACCGCCCATAGGCGGCACCCCGATAATAGACAACGCCCCCAAGAAAAACGCCCCAAACACCAATGGCATGCGATACCCCAGCCCGTCTAGTTCCGAAACTTTCTGCGCTTTGGCGGAAACATAAAGCGCGCCGGCACAGAAAAACAGCGTGATTTTCGCGGTGGCGTGCATGACGATATGCAGTGCCGCACCCTTAACCGCCAGCTCGCTCGCCAGCGCCGCGCCTAGCACGATGTAGGATAATTGCGACACCGTGGAATAGGCTAGTCTCGCCTTCAAGTCATCCTGTTGGATGGCGATAATGCTCGCGGCTAGGATGGTGAAACAGGCTAGCCAAATCAGCCAATCCGCCGCCCCTGCCAGAAAATCATAGCCGAAAATATACACCACTACCATCAACATGGTAAAAACCCCTGCCTTCACCACCGCCACCGCATGCAGCAATGCCGAAACCGGCGTCGGCGCCACCATCGCCGCCGGTAGCCAGCGATGCAGGGGCATCAGTGCCGCTTTGCCAATACCGAAAGCGAACAGCGCCAATAGCCATGGGGTTAGTGCCGGGTCAATGCGCCCGGCTAGAATCCCGCCCGGCGTGAAATCCAGCGTCCCTGCCACCAGCCACACCCACACCACCGCCGGCAATAGCAACAGCAACGATGTGCCAACCAATAGCCCTAGATAGAGTCTGCCCGCGCGCATGGCTTCGCGCGATTGTTTGTGGATTACCAGCGGATAGGTGGAAAAGGTCAAAATCTCATAAAAAATAAACAGCACGAGGAGATTCCCCGACCATGCTATGCCTAGTGCGGCGTGGATGGCTAGGGCGTAAAATGCGGCGAAGCGTGTTTGGTGTGATTCGTTGGCGGCGCGCATATAGCCGGCGGAATAGACCGCCGCTACCACCCACAACCCCGACGCCACTAGCCCGAAAATCGCCCCCAAAGGCGTGATGGCAAAGCGCAAATCTAACCCGCCGGCGATGGATAGCACCAACCATTCGGGGGTCGCGCCATCAATGACAGCGCATGCTATATGCAGTGCCGCACCGAAACTCACCAGCCCCCCAAGCACCCCTAGCGCATCGCGCAAAATCGGATATGCGCGCAAACATGGCGTCAATAGTGCCACCGCTAACGGCGTCCCCAATCCCAATATAATCGCTAATGTCATCACCCCGCCCCCATCAGTGCCGCCGCCGCCCTATACGACAAATCAACCACCAGCCCGGCATCAATGCCGAACCACAGATTCGCTAATGCTAATGCCCATAATGGCAGATAAATCAACGGTGATTCGGGCAAGCGCGCCCCTTTGTTTTTTTCGGGTGGCGCAAACCACATCACCTCAACTAACCGCCACAGGTAAATCACCGACAATGCGCTTGATAGCAATACTAATGCCGCTATCTGCCAATATCCGGCGCTGATGACCGCACTGACCAGATAAAATTTAGAAATGAATCCCGCCGTTAGTGGCACACCGATGAGACTCAACCCGCAAATCAAAAACGCGCTTGCGGTGATTGGCATGCGCCAGCCTAGCCCTGCCAAGCGGTCAATTCGTGTCGGTGATGGGCGCGTCTGCCCCGCCATTGCCAGCACCAGCCCCCCTAGCCCGATAAACATCCCGCCTTTAATCATAGCGTGATTGACGATATGGATGAATCCCGCCTGCAACCCCGCCAGCGTCCCCACGCCAAACCCCAGCACAATATAGCCAATCTGCGCCACCGAAGACTGCGCCAGCATCACCTTAACATCGCGTTCATAAATCGCCAAAATCGTCCCCAACAACATCGCCATCAGTGCCAAAGGAATCAACGCCCATTGCAGAATCAACTGCGGCAACACATCAATGCCACCAAAAATCGTCATAAAGATGCGAATCAGCACATAAAGCGCGGCTTTGGTCGCTACCGACGCCAGCAACACCGTCACCGCCATGGGCGCATAACCATAGGATGGGGCGAGCCAAAAATGCATCGGGAACACCGCCGCCTTGACCATGACGCCAGTGACCATAAAGCCGAAGCCGATATAGACGGGCACTTGGCTCGCCACTTGCGGTAGGCGCACGCCTAAATCCAGCATATTGAGCGTTCCGGTCATGGCATAGCAAAACCCAGCGCCAATCACATAGAAAATCGCCCCAATCGCCCCTATCAACAAATAGTTAAACGCCGCCACCAAAGCCCGCTTATCGACACCACTCCCCATAGCAACCAGCGTCACCGAAGCCAGCGAGGAAATTTCAAAAAACACGAATAAATTAAAGGCATCCGCCGTCATCACCAGCCCCAACAACCCGGCAAACGCCAACAGCCACGCCCCATAGACGCGGTTATAGTTAGAGCCATCAACCTCGCGCAAAAACAACTGCTTGCTTGAAATGGTGGCGATGAAACCCATCACGGCTATCACCAGCACCACTAAGGCGGCGGTGCTATCAACGGCGAATTCAATCCCCCAAGGCGGTGTCCAGCCGCCTAAATGGTATGAGACGCGATAATCTGTCGGCAGCCCCGCCATCACCTGCATCTGCAAACACGCCAGCAATGCCGAAATCGCGCTTGCCACCAAAGCCAGCATATAACCCATGCGCGCCGGGCATAATGCCGCCACCACCGCCAGCAATAACGGCACGACAATAATTAGTGCCGGCGCGTGTTCTAATGCGTATTCTGATGCGAAACTGATCACTATAATAGACTCCGCCTACGGATATTGCGCTTTTCGCTTAGGATGGCGTCTTCTTCAATGCTGTCAAAACTCGCCTTGATGCGTAGAACTAGTGCCAAGCCTAGTGCCGTGGTGGCGACGCCGACAACAATCGCCGTCAGAATCAGCACATGCGGTAGCGGGTTGGAATAGAGAATCGGTGCGTCCGCCTTTGCCACAATAATCGGTGCCGTGCCGCCGCTAATTTTGCCCAGCGAGATATAGAACAAAAACACCGACGTCTGAAACAGATTCAACCCCACCAATTTTTTGACCAGATTCATGCTAGAAATGACGATGAACAGCCCAATCATCATCAAAAACACGACAATAAAATAATTCCAGTGCGTAATCAAAACATCCAACATCACGGCGCCTCCTTGACGAAACCGGCGAATGCCATGAATAGCCCCAAAATCGTGCTTGCCACGGTGGTGCCGACGCCGAATTCTACCAATAAAATTCCCCAATGTTGTCCCTTTGCCGCATCCGCCAGCAGGACGCTGTAATTGAGGAACTCCCCGCCTAGCACCAGTCCCACCACGCCGACCCCGCCGAAAATCAACACGCCAACCCCCATCAGCGCATGCACAACCGGGGGCGGTGCGACTTGTTTGAGGCTATACAGCCCGAAAATTAGCCCATAGAGAATCAGGGCGGCGGCGATAATGACCCCGGCTTGGAAACCGCCCCCGGGACCGAAATCCCCATGGAACTGCACATAAAAGCCGTAAAGCATGATCGGCGCGAACAGAATTTTTGAGGTCACGCGCAGAATCGGATTATGTTTCATGACTCGTCCTCCTTATCCGTGCGCACGCGCCTCTTGCCCGTGAGAATCAGCAGAACCCCCAGCCCCCCAGTGAAAATCACCACCACCTCGCCCAACGTGTCAAAGCCACGATAACTCGCCAGCACCATAGTGACGGCATTGGGAATATGCCATTTATCATAACTTTCCGCCAGATAGCGCGGGGCTACATATTGATGCGGGGCGGCGTTGGGGTCGCCTAGTGCCGGCAGATAACTCACCCCCCACATCAGCAACGCCCCCACGACCAAACAAATCAACAGCGGGAAAATGCGCGGGGTCTCACGGCGTTTTTCTTCGGCAGGGAGCCACGCCATCGCCGCCATAAATAGCACCGTGGTAAAGCCCGCCCCTACCGCTGCCTCAGTGAATGCCACATCCACCGCATCTAAATTGATAAACATAGCCGCCGAAATGAGCGAATATGCCCCGGACATGACAATCACGGCAAATAACCGCCGACTAGACAGAATCATCAAGGCAATCACCAACATAAAGCCAACCAGCGATATATTAATTATGAGCGATGCCATTTATGCCTCCTTCTTCTTTTTGGGCTTCTTTTTTTTAGGTTTCTTTTTGGGGCGGGTTTCGTCTCTGCCTTTGGGGGTAATGTTTTGGTCGTAAGCAACGAGCGCGATCGCATGCCCCGAAATCGGGCTAGTAAATACCAGAAACACGCCAATAGCGATGAGTTTGAACGTCACCGCATTCCACCCGGAAAATAAACAAAGCCCCAAGAGAATCAACGCCGCACCGCCCGTATCTATCATCCCCGAAGCATGGATGCGCGCATAGATATCGGGCAAGCGCAACAAACCAAACGCCCCCACCACCACCATAAAGGTGCCAGCGACAATCAAGCCATAAGCGAGGTATAGATTGGCGAGTTGTAGGGTGATTGGGTCCAGCATTAGCTTAACTTTCCGGTGCGAAACAATTTCAACACGGCAAACGTGCCGATAAAATTGAGGATCGCATAAAGAATCGCAATATCAATGAACTCCGGACGCGCCATAATAAACCCGTGCAGGGCTATGCCGATAATAATCATGGTGCCGATGCTATTGACCGCCAACACGCGGTCAAATGCGGTGGGACCAAGCACCACGCGCAACATCGCCATGACGACAGAAACACCGAGGGCGATAATACTGATGAGCAAAACCATCATCCGTCCCCTCCATCAACAAGCCGCACCCGCGTCAGCATCCCGCCCTTTTTAATATCATCCGCCATAGATTTAGACAGCGCATGAACGAGCAACGCGCCCTTTTCCGCCTCAACCGTCACCGTGCCCGGGGTCAGCGTGATGGAATTGGCGTAAAGCACCAGTGCCGCTTGGCTTAGATTTTCGGCATCCACACGGAAAAGCCGTGGGACATGCGCGCCTGTCAAAATGATGCGAATCATCTGAATATTGGCGAGCAGAATCTGCCCAATCAGCCAAAACCAATAAAACGGCAGACGCAAAAGCAGGTGCAAGGGCAAGCCTTCAGCATCGGTAGAATCCAAACGCTGGCTCATCCAAACGCAAAACAAAGCCGAAACCACGCCCAAACCCACCAAAAGAGGCGTATAATGCCCCGACAAAATGAGCCAAATCGCCATCAAAACAATAAATAAAATCACCGCACGCATTATCGCATACCCCAAAAACAAAAACCAATTTCAAGAAGCGATTAAAGCGAAACCCGCGCGCCATAGCAAGTTAAAATGTTTTCTGCAATCAATGTAATATGTTATGGAAAGAACGGACGCAGTAAAATAGCAAAGGAGACGCCACCATGAAACGCGCAACCAAACCCAAAAACCGCCCCGCTAACGTGCCGGAGGAAAACACCTACCCAAAACTACACTGGACAATAGTGGTCGCCCTCATCGGCGCGGCGGTCGCGCTGTATCTATTCGTGCAGGCGAATGGTTAGCCTATTCCGGTTCAACCGAAACATAGCCGAATGCGGTTATTGCTATAACTAGGATTAGGGGGAAGCCTATTACTAGGATTATGCCGAGTGTTGCGTCCATTTTTTTGATTCCTTGCCTGAATAGTGGGGGTTTAAGTGGCGGGAGTGACGGGACTTGAACCCGCGGCCTCCGGCGTGACAGGCCGGCGCTCTAACCAACTGAGCTACACCCCCTTGCATCGGGTTTGATTCTTATAGCCAACGCATTCTGTTTGGGCAAGCGTATTCTGCCCCCTGTTATGCCGAATCACTATGTAAATCGCTTCAATGGTGGGCGGTGAGGGGTTCGAACCCCCGACCTACTGGGTGTAAACCAGTCGCTCTCCCAGCTGAGCTAACCGCCCTCACCTTAAAGGTGTCTTCCTTCAAAAAGGCGCAGAAATACATGAGACCAGTCCTATAAACCTGATAGGCTGGTCTCATGCAGAAAATCGAGTGAATTACTTATTCACTGATGCTTTAAGCGGTGCGCCTGCTTTGAACTTTGGTTGTTTTGACGCAGGAATGTTGATCACAGCACCTGTGCGCGGGTTGCGCCCAGTTGTTGCCGAGCGATTTGACACGGAAAATGTACCAAAACCGATGATGCGTACTTCGCCACCACGCGACAATTCGCTAGTGATTGTGTCAAGGACAGCCTCAAGCGCACGGCTCGAATCTGCTTTGGAAAGGCCGCTACGCGTTGCGACATTTGCGATAAGATCGTTCTTTTTCACTGTATACCTCCATAGAGAATGCTTAGAGTTTGATAGGATCGTAAGCCTTTACCCTATGCGAATTCCAACGACTATACAAGCCAAAGTTGCAGAAAAATTGAAATTTAATGCGTGATGATGCGATCATCTTTGTCTTTTGGCTCATCTTCTGGCAGAATCTTGCCAGTTATGGGCTTATCGCCTACGGGCAATGCGATGGGTTTTTCTACCAAAGCCGTCACCAAAACCGCATCAATCATAGATACCGGGCGGATATTGAGCTTATCTTTGACATTTTCTGCCACATCCGCCAAGTCTTTGACGTTGTCATTGGGGATAATCACCGTTTTGACCCCTGCCCGCACCGCCGCCATCAGCTTTTCTTTCAAGCCGCCAATGGGGAGCACCCGCCCCCTTAGCGTCATCTCGCCGGTCATGGCAACATCACGGCGCACCGCATTGCCGGTTAGAGCCGACACAATCGCTGTCACCATGGCGATGCCGGCGGACGGACCGTCTTTGGGGGTGGCGCCTTCGGGGATATGCACGTGAATGTCGTTGGTTTTGAGGGTATCCGGGGCTATGCCTAGCATTGAGGCGTTGCTTTTGATGAAATATTCTGCGGCTTGGATTGATTCTTTCATCACCTCGCCTAATTTGCCCGTTGAGGTGACTTTGCCCTTGCCCGGGAAGGTTACTGCCTCAATATTTAGCAATTCCCCGCCTACTTCCGTCCATGCCAAGCCGGTGGTGACGCCCAATAAATCCTCGCCTTCAAGTTCACCATGGCGGAAACGTGGGACGCCTAGATAGTCTTCAATGTTTTCGGCAGTAATATCGGCGCGGGTCATCTCGCCTTTGACGATTTTGGTGATGGTTTTGCGGGCGATTTTTGCCAATTCGCGTTCAATGTTGCGGACGCCGCTTTCGCGGGTATAGTGCTGAATCATACGCCTGATTGCCGCATCATTGATGTTAATTTCACCGTCTTTAAGCCCGTTCGCCTTGATCTGTTTCGGCAGAAGATGGCGTTTGACGATTTCAAGTTTTTCGTCTTCGGTATAGCCGGCGATGCGGATGATTTCCATGCGATCCAGCAAAGGTTGGCTCATATTGAGGCTATTCGCGGTGGTGATGAACATGACATCGGATAGGTCAAATTCCACCTCAATATAATGGTCTTGGAAGGTGGAATTTTGTTCAGGGTCTAGCACTTCAAGCAGTGCCGCCGCCGGGTCACCCCGCCAATTCGCGCTGATTTTATCCACCTCATCCAACAGCATCAGCGGATTGCACGAGCCGACCTTTTTCATACTCTGCAACACTTTGCCGGGCATGGAGCCGATAAAGGTGCGCCGATGCCCCCTGATTTCGCTTTCATCATGGACACCGCCCAAGGCAAAGCGCGTGAATTTGCGCCCGGTGGCGCGCGCGATGGATTTACCTAGCGAGGTTTTGCCGACGCCCGGGGGACCTACTAGGCACAGAATCGGGCCCTTATTTTTTTTCACGCGCTTCTGCACGGCTAGGAATTCAATGATTCGCTCTTTGACTTTGTCTAGCCCGTAATGGTCTTCGTCCAGAATTTCGCGGGCGCGGGTGATGTCGGTTTTGGTGCGTGTGCGTATTTTCCATGGCAGTGCCAACATGGTGTCAATATAGTTCCGCACCACCGTGGCTTCGGCGCTCATGGGGCTCATGGATTTGAGCTTTTTGATTTCGCTTTCTACTTTTTCGCGCGCTTCGCTTGAAAGTTTAACCTCTTTGGCGCGGGTTTCCAATTCGGTGATTTCATCGACCCCATCCTCATCGCCTAGCTCTTTATGGATGGCTTTGATTTGTTCGTTGAGGTAATAGTCGCGTTGCGATTTTTCCATTTGGCGTTTGACGCGATTGCGGATGCGCCTTTCCATCTGCATGACGCCGATTTCATCGCGCATAAAGTTGCTGATGCGTTCAAGCCGTCTGCCGATGTCCAATTCTTCTAGCAATTCCTGCTTGTTGGAGATTTCAATGGCTAGGTGTGATGCGATGCTGTCCGCCAATTTGCCGGCGTCTTGGATTTGGCTAAATGATTTCATCACGTCTGATGAGATTTTTTTGTTCAATTTGGTGTATTGCTCAAATTGCTGTTGCGTGGCACGGCTGAGTGCGATGGCTTCTGCATCGCTGATTTTTGTGGTGCTGGGCATATTTTCAATGTTGGCTTCAAGATAGGCGTCGCCATCATGAAAACGCGTGATTTTGACACGCTGATGTCCCTCTACTAGCACTTTGATAGAACCATCGGGCAGTTTCAGCAGCTGCAACACCGTCCCAAGCGTCCCCATATTATAGAGGTCTGCGCCTTCGGGTTCTTCATCCGCCGCCTCGCGTTGGGTGATGAGGACGATCTGTTTGTCCTGATTCATCACCGCCTCAATGGCTCTGATGGATTTATCGCGCCCGACGAATAAAGGCACAATCATATAGGGAAAAACCACAATATCCCGCAAAGGCAACACCGGATGCGCCGGTGATGTAGGCGGGGATTGGGTTGGTTTCGTATTTTCATTCTCAGACATAAATGCACCTCAAAAAATCATGATAAAAAACGTTATACTGCATTGATATGGTGGCTTGATACGCAAATATCAACCCCACATCATCCCCATAACTAAAAATACTTTAGCATATTATTATTGATTAGGATATACGCCCGCCTTCGCTGGCGGTTTCGGCATGGACTAGGATGGGCGGCGTGCCTTTTTCGATGACATCACGATTGACAATAACCTGCCCGATATCGTCGGCAGTGGGGATGGTGAACATGGGTTCCATCAATACCTGTTCCACGATAGCCCGCAAGCCCCTCGCCCCGACTTTGCGCGCGATGGCTTTATCGGCGATGGCTTCCAAGGCGTCAGGGCGGAATTCCAACTGCACGTGATTCATGGCGAAAAGCGACTGGTATTGTTTAATCAGGGCGTTGCGGGGTTCAAGCAGGATGCGAATCAGCGCCTCCCTATCCAAATCCTCCAATGTCGCAATAATCGGCAGACGCCCGACAAATTCCGGAATCAGCCCGAATTTGAGCAAATCTTCGGGTTCTACATCCGCCAGCCTTTCGCCACTAGTGCGGTCATCTGTTGCCTCAATATCCGCACCAAAGCCGATGCTGGTGCCTTTACCGCGATTGGCGATGATTTTATCCAAACCGGCAAAAGCCCCGCCACAGATGAACAAGATATTGGACGTGTCAATTTGCAGGAATTCCTGTTGCGGATGTTTGCGCCCGCCTTGGGGCGGCACCGATGCCACCGTGCCTTCCATGATTTTAAGCAGTGCCTGTTGCACCCCCTCCCCCGACACATCGCGGGTGATGGAAGGATTGTCCGATTTGCGTGAGATTTTATCAATCTCATCAATATAAACGATGCCCTTTTGCGCGCGTTCTACATTGTAATCGGCGGCTTGCAGTAATTTGAGGATAATGTTTTCCACATCCTCACCGACATAGCCCGCCTCGGTTAAGGTAGTCGCGTCCGCCATGGTGAACGGCACATCCAAAACCCGTGCTAAAGTTTGCGCCAATAGGGTTTTCCCGCATCCCGTGGGTCCTATCAGCATAATGTTGGATTTGGATATTTCCACATCGCCGGGTTTGTTATTGGGACTGTCATTATGCGCGAGGCGTTTATAGTGGTTATAGACCGCCACCGATAGTGCCTTTTTGGCTTTTTGTTGCCCGATGACGTAGTCTTCTAAAAATTCAAAAATCTCGCTTGGGGTGCGGATGCCCTCGCCTTTATCGGTGAAAGAGGTGCGGTGTTCTTCACGGATAATGTCCGTGCATAAATCCACGCACTCATCGCAGATATAGACGGTGGGACCGGCGATGAGTTTTTTCACCTCATGCTGGCTCTTGCCACAGAATGAGCAGAATAGTGTCGTTTTATCGGATTCGCTTGAATTTGCCATGGGGTCTTACTCCTATCCCTTTATTTGGTCAGATTGGGACGTTTTTCAACTACTTCGTCAATTAAGCCGAAACTCTTTGCTTCATCGGCAGTCATAAATGTATCACGATCCATAATTTTTTGAATCGCTTTTATGTTCTTGCCCGTGTGTTTAACATAAATTTGATTGAGCCTTTCGCGCAAGTTAAGAATTTCGCGGGCATGGATTTCAATATCCGCCGCCTGCCCCGAAAACCCGCCCGAAGGTTGATGCGTCATAATGCGCGCATTCGGCAGGCTGTGGCGTTTCCCCGCCGTCCCTGCCATCAACAACAACGACCCCATAGACGCCGCCTGCCCGATGCACACCGTGGCAATATCCGGGCGGATATATTCCATCGTATCATACATGGCTAATCCCGAAGTGACAATACCGCCGGGCGAATTAATATACATGGAAATATCTTGGCTGGGATTTTCGCTTTCCAAGAATAGTAGCTGTGCGCAAACCACCGACGCCACCGCATCATCAATCGCCCCATTGACGAAAATAATGCGCTCTTTTAAGAGGCGTGAGTAAATATCATAAGCGCGCTCGCCACGGCTGGATTGTTCCACCACCATGGGGATGAGTGCGGATAATGTGCTAGGTTTTGAGGTCATGATGCGGTCGCTTTCTATGTTATTTGGTGGCGGTTTTTTTGGCGGCGGGTTTTTTGGCGGCGGGTTTTTTGGTGGGCGTTTTCTTGGCGGCGGGTTTTTTGGCAGGGGCTTTTTTCGCCGCAGATTTTGGGGGCGATTTTTTGGCGGAAGCACGGCTTTTTTGCTTCATCGCCTCAATATCGTCCTCGGCATAGAGTTTTTCTACGCTGATGGTTTTATCGCTGACTTGCGCCAATTCTAGGATGAAATCAATCACCTTGTCTTCTATCAGCGGTCCCATGAGTTGCTGCACCGCTTGGGGATTATTTTTGAAATAATCCAGCACTTCTTGTTGTTGTCCCGGGTATTTTTGCGCCTCGGTGTAGATGGTGCGATTGCGTTCTTCATCGGTGACTTGCAAATCATTTTGCCGTCCAATATCCATCAGCACCATGCCCAAACGCACCCGACGCAACGCCATCAGCCGTGCGTCTTTTTTATCAGCATCGCTCATCTTGGCATCGGCAGCCGGGGGCGGGGTTTTGTCATCTTTGCCCGAATCTTTTGGCGCATCTTGCGGGAACAACTGCCGACAAATCGCTTCATATTCTTGCTGTTCCAAAGTTTCAGGCACTTCCACCGCCCCGCAAACCGCATCCAAACTATCCAAAATGGAGGTCTTGGTAGCATTGCGTAACGCCCCGAAATGCTGTTGTTGCATTTGCTTTTTGATAGCGTCTTTGAGCGCATCAAGGCTATCCATGCCGAAATTTTTTGCCAATGCGTCATCAATTTTGGCATCGGTGTCGTCTTCAAGAATCTCATGAATCTTGACTTCAAAAACGCTATCCTTACCGGCGAGATGCTTGGCGGGGTAATCGGCGGGGAATGGCACTTTGACCTCAATACTGGTATCGGCTTTCGCACCGATTAGCCCTTCTTCAAAGCCCGGAATAAACCGATTTGAGCCGATTTTTAACTGATGCCCTTCGCCAGAACCACCGTCAAAAGCTTCGCCATCAATACGCCCGATGAAATCCATCACCACCGTGTCGCCAGATTGCACCCCGCGCGGTTTGGCGATGGGTTTGGTTGGGCGGTTTTGCTCCACCAATTCTTGTAAGGCCCCGTCCACTTCTTTTTTGGAAATTTCCACGTTAAAGCGTTCTACCTTGAGTGCTTTAACATCCACTTTGGCGATTTCGGGTAGCACCTCAACCGCTAGCACCGCTTTGAGATCGCCGCCCTCTTTATATTCGGTAATGTCTAGCGATGGTTGCACGGCGGGGCGTATATTTTTTTCTTTGAAAATACCACTCGCCGCCTCATCAATGGCGTTTTGGATGACCTCGCCTTGCACCTGTTTGCCGTAGCGGGCTTTGACGATGCTCACCGGCACTTTACCCGCACGAAAGCCCGGCATCTGCACTTGCGTTGCTAGATGCGCTAGGCGCGCGTCCATTTTTTTGGCTATTTCTTTGGCGGTCAATGCGATTTCAAATTCCCGCTTCAGCCCTTCGTCTCGTATTTGCGTCACGCCCATAATGATTTTGCCTCTCATATTAAATGTCCAAAAAATGGGGCGAGTGACGGGATTTGAACCCGCGACTTCCAGATCCACAATCTGGCGCTCTAACCGACTGAGCTACACCCGCCACACCATGCCAATCTCATATAGGGTTGCCAGCCTTGCGTCAAGTCAGCGCATCGCTTAACCCCAATTTTTATGGATTTTTTCTGCATAAGGGCTTATCTAATAGCGGTAGCAACATTTAACAAGAGGGGGACATCATGCATGAACGCGCGGCGAATTTAGGAACAGAAACAGCATTTTCGGTATTGGCGCGCGCGGCGGAATTGGCTAGCCAAGGGCGCGATATCATCAATCTAGGCATCGGGCAACCCGATTTCCCCACGCCGCCGCATATCGTTGAAGCCGGCATCAAAGCCTTGCGTGATGGGCAGCATGGTTATACGCCATCCAAAGGCATCCCCCCCTTGCGTGAGGCGGTGGCGGAGAATCTACACAACCGCTATGGCGTGGAAGTAAGCCCCGATTTGGTGCAGATTCTGCCCGGGGGTAAGGTGGTGATTTTTTTCGCTACGCAATTATTGGGCGAAGCGGGGGCGGAGATTATTTATCCCGACCCGGGCTTTCCGATTTATGCCTCTGCCATTGGGTTTAGCGGGGCGAAGGGCGTGCCTTATACCCTCAATGAAGCAGAAGGGTTTGGGTTTGATGCCGATGCAATTTTGGGGAAAATCACCCCACGCACCCGCCTCATCATCATCAATTCGCCGGCGAATCCCACGGGCGGGGTTACTTCAAAAACCGAGATACAGAAACTCATTCAAGGGCTGGAAGCGCATCCGCAAATTTATCTGATGGCGGATGAAATTTATGACCAGCTGGTTTTTGATGGGGCGGAGATGGCGACGGCACTGGATTTTCCTGCTATCCGCGACCGCCTGATTATTCTTAATGGCTGGTCAAAAACTTATGCCATGACCGGGTGGCGGTTGGGGTATGGGATTTGGCCGTCTAGCCTCATGGATGTGGCAGACCGCCTTGCCATCAATGTGCATTCCTGCGTCAATGCCGCCGCCCAATATGCCGCGTTGGAGGCACTGACCGCTTCGCAAACTTGCGTTGAGACCATGCGCCAAGCCTTTCAGCAACGGGGCAAGGATATTTCTAAAGGATTAAATGCGCTCAAAGGCGTTAGCTGTGCCGAGCCTAAAGGGGCGTTTTATGCGTTTTGCAACATTACCGATACGGGTAAGGATTCGGCGTTCTGGCAGAAAACATTGTTGGAAGAATATGGCGTGGCGGTGATTTCTGGTACTAGTTTTGGCGAGGCGGGGGCGGGGTATTTGCGCTTTTCCTGTGCCAATTCGGATAGTGCTATTGCGGAAGCCCTTAGCCGTTTTTCGCGGGCGTTGGATGAATCGTGATGAAATAATAGGCAACTAATGCCTATAATTTAGGCAACTCCCCCTACTCTATCCCCCCTTGTCCCCACACCAAAACCGCCCCAAAAAAAATATCCCCTTGTTTTTCATACGCAAATCACCTACCCCGCGCAAAACAGAACCAAAATTGCTTGTATTATCTACATAACGGAGGTTGCTATGAAAAAGCTGGAAGTCATTATCAAGCCATTCAAACTTGATGAAGTCAAAGAAGCCCTGCACGAAATCGGCATCCAAGGCATCACCATCACCGAAGCCAAAGGATTCGGACGCCAAAAAGGGCATACCGAACTTTATCGCGGGGCGGAATATGTCGTTGATTTCCTGCCCAAAGTCAAAATTGACCTGATTGTTGATGATGATTTGGTGGATGCGGCGGTGGAAGCCATTCTTGGTTCGGCGCAAACTGGACGCATCGGCGACGGCAAGATTTTCATCTCACCCATTGAAGAAGTCATCCGCATCCGCACTGGCGAACGCGGGATTGATGCCATTTAACCCCCCTGCTGACCACAGCTGACCAACGCCCATTGAAAGGAGCAACATTATGTCAGACGCAAAAACAATTATGGAATACATCAAAGAAAACGAGATTCAATATGTGAATTTACGTTTCACCGACCCGCGCGGGAAACTGCAACACCTGACGCAACATGTTGATACCGTGGATGAGGAAGCCCTCGCCGAAGGGTTTATGTTTGATGGGTCATCCATCGGCGGCTGGAAAGCCATCAACGAATCGGATATGAATCTGATGCCGGATTTGAGCCGTTTTTTTGAAGACCCGTTTTTCACACATCCAACTTTAGTGTTGTTTTGTGATGTGCTTGACCCGACCACGATGCAGCCTTATGAGCGTGACCCCCGTTCCACCGCCAAAGCCGCGCTCGCGCACATGGCATCGGCGGGGATTGCTGATACGGCTTTCTTTGGACCTGAAGCGGAATTTTTCCTCTTTGATGATGTCAAAATTGAAATCGGCATGAATGTTGGTTTGTACAAAGTTGATTCGATGGAAGGCCCTTACAATTCTGCGCGCGATTATGAAGAAGGCAATATGGGGCATCGCCCGGGGGTCAAAGGCGGATATTTTCCGGTGCCGCCGGTGGATAGCGCACAGGATATTCGTTCGGAAATGCTATCAATGATGAGCGCGGTCGGCATCCCTGTGGAAAAACACCACCACGAAGTAGCCCCAGGGCAACACGAACTCGGCATGAAATTCGGCACTCTGCTTGAAACCGCCGACAATATGCAGCTGTATAAATATTGCGTGCATCAAACCGCCCACGCTTATGGGTTGAGCGCGACCTTTATGCCGAAGCCGATTACTGGCGATAATGGTTCGGGCATGCACGTGCATCAATCTTTATGGAAAGACAATGCGCCGCTTTTTGCTGGCAACGGCTATGCGGATTTGTCGGAGATGGCGTTGTTTTACATTGGCGGGATTATTAAACACGCTAGGTCGCTCAATGCGTTTAGCAATCCTACGACCAATTCGTATAAACGATTAGTTCCCGGGTTTGAGGCGCCGGTTCTGCTCGCGTATTCTTCCCGCAATCGTTCGGCTTCGTGTCGGATTCCGTTCGTCAATAATCCGAAAGGCAAGCGGGTGGAGGTGCGTTTCTCTGACGCGATGGCGAATCCGTACCTGACTTATTCGGCGATGCTGATGGCGGGGCTGGATGGGATTCGCAACAAAATCCACCCGGGTGAGGCGATGGATAAAGACCTTTATGATCTGCCGCCTGAAGAATTGAAGGACATTCCCACAGTGTGTGGTTCCTTGCGTGAGGCGTTGGATAGCCTTGATGCTGACCGCGATTACCTGACTAGCGGTGATGTGTTCACGGACGACCAGATTGACGCTTATATCGCGCTCAAAATGGAAGACGTGATAGCGTTTGAACAGACCCCGCATCCGTTGGAATTCCAAAAGTACTATTCGGGCTAACGGTATTGGGGCGGAAAATTAAGGGCTTCACAACGCAGAATATTGTGGTAGGTTCTAGCGCCATGACTAGCCTTTTTGATGCCAGCCCTGATGCCTATTCGGCGGAACAGATTGAAGTCCTTGAAGGGCTTGAAGCGGTGCGTAAGCGTCCGGGGATGTATATTGGTGGCACGGATCAACGGGCGCTCCACCACCTCGCATCGGAAATTCTTGACAACGCCATGGATGAAACCGTGGCGGGGCATGCGAGCCGTATTGATTTGCATTTAGAGGCAAGCGGGCATCTCACCATCAGCGATAATGGGCGCGGGATTCCTGTCGATCCGCACCCGAAATTCCCCAAGAAATCGGCGTTAGAAGTCATTATGACGACACTGCATTCCGGGGGGAAATTTGGCGGTAAAGCCTATGCGACTTCGGGGGGTTTGCATGGGGTTGGGGCGTCGGTGGTTAATGCCCTTACTGCCGAGATGCGGGTGGAGGTGGCGCGCGATAAAACCCTTTATGCACAGGAATTTTCGCGGGGGGCGGCGTTGGGGGGATGCGCGGAATTGGGGGCGGTGTCTAATCGGCGTGGCACGCAAATCCGCTTTCTGCCCGACCCAGAAATTTTTGGTGAAGATTGCCGGTTTAATCCGCTAACGCTCTATCGTTTGGCGCGGTCAAAGGCGTATCTTTTTG
The DNA here is from genome assembly GCA_958431225.1 of uncultured Alphaproteobacteria bacterium. Lineage (GTDB taxonomy): Bacteria > Pseudomonadota > Alphaproteobacteria > Puniceispirillales > UBA1172 > UBA12202. Next base: position 2,118,685 of record OY288107.1, read on the forward strand.
CGGGCGTATCCATTCGTTGGCAATGTGCGGAATCTTTGTTGAAGCCTGAACAGGAAGTGCCTAGCGAAGCGACCCTATGTTATCCCGATGGGTTGAAAGATTTTCTCACCGATATCACGCAAAAAACCGATGTGCTGATTAGCGCGCCTTTTGCTGATCAAATAAATTATGAGGGCGAGAAAATTGAGGTCGCTATCACGTGGCTCCACGACCATGAAGATGCGTTCGTGCATTCATATTGCAACACCATCCCGACTAGCGAAGGTGGCACCCACGAGCAAGGTTTGCGCCAAGCTCTCGCGCGCGGGATGCGGAATTTTGGGGAAATTGCTGGCATCAAAAAATCTAGCGATTTGACCGTGGATGACATCATGGCATCCGTGGGGGCGGTGCTGTCGGTATTCATCCGCGAGCCACATTTTCAAGGACAGACCAAAGATAAATTGGTGAGCCTTGATGCGACGCGATTGGTTGAGGTGGCGTTGCGCGACCGTTTTGAAACTTGGCTGGCGTCGGATAAGGAACGCGCCGGATTCCTATTGGACGCCGCCATCAACCGCATGGAAGAACGCAAACGCCGCCGCCAACAGCGTGAAGTCGCCCGCAAATCCGCCACGCGCAAATTGCGCTTGCCGGGAAAATTAGCCGATTGCAGTGCTGGTAGCGGCGATGAGGAGACCGAAATTTTCATCGTTGAGGGCGATTCGGCAGGCGGTTCAGCCAAACAAGCCCGCGACCGCCGCCGCCAAGCCGTGCTGCCTTTGCGCGGAAAAATCCTCAATGTCGCCTCGGCTAGCCATGATAAAACCAGCCAAAACCAAGAATTGAGCGACCTTGCCCTCGCCCTAGGCGTGCAGACGGGCAAAGGCTTTGCCCTTGAACAACTCCGCTATGACCGCATCATCATCATGACCGATGCCGATGTTGATGGCGCGCATATCGCCGCGCTTTTGATGACGTATTTTTACCAACAAATGCCCGAATTGATTGAAAAAGGGCATCTCTATTTGGCACAGCCCCCCCTTTATCGGCTCGCCCAAGGCGGTGAGGTGCGCTATGCCCTTGACGATGAACAGCGCGATGCGATGATAGAAAATGGCTTTCCCAAACGTTCTGCCATTGAAATTAGCCGTTTTAAGGGTTTGGGCGAAATGCCGCCGGCACAACTCAAACAGACGACTATGAATCCCGAAACGAGACGGCTTTTGCAGATCCGCCTCCCCGCCCGCCAAGGCGATGAAGCCGATGACCGCCGCCGTGTTGATGGCTTGGTTGATGCGCTGATGGGGCGCAAAGCCGATAAACGTTTTGCCTATATCCGTGAGCACGCACCATCGCTGATTGCCCCGCTTGATATTTAATGTTTGACCGCATCGGCATTTTCGCTTATGAGGGGGCAGAAATTACTTACACTCGAAAGGTGTATTGAGGAGAATTGAGAAAATTACATGACCACATTTACCGAACTTGGTCTCAGCGACAAGCTACTTGCAGTAGTCCATGCGTGCGGTTATCAGAACCCTACGCCGATACAAGAAAAATCCATTCCTATTATTCTAACCGGACGCGATGTGCTAGGCTCGGCGCAGACTGGCACCGGCAAGACCGCCGCTTTTGCCCTACCCATCATTGATATCCTAGCATCAGGACGCGCCAAAGCCCGCATGGCGCGCTCATTGATTTTGACCCCAACCCGCGAGCTGGCGGCGCAGATTGCCGAACAATTCGGGCAGTTTTCCAAACAACATAATCTCACCACCGCCCTGCTTATCGGCGGTGAGGATGTGCATAAACAGACGGCTGTGTTGGCGAGGGGGGTGGATGTGCTGATTGCGACGCCGGGGCGGTTGTTGGACCATTTTGAACGCGGCAATATCATGTTGCGGGAAATCAAAATCCTCGTCATTGATGAAGCCGACCGTATGTTGGATATGGGCTTTATCCCTGATGTCAAACAAATCGCCGGGGCGTTGCCGAAAATCCGCCAAACGCTATTTTTCTCCGCCACGCTTGATGAGACCATATATGGCATTTCCGAACATTTTGTTATCAACCCCAAAATTATTGAGATTTCCCCCGAATTTGCCACCGCCGACACCGTGGAACAATTTACCTATCAAAGCGCACCGCGCAAAAAACATACGCATCTTTGCGAGCTCATCACCAAAGAAAACGTCACCAATGCGTTTATTTTCTGCAATATGAAACGTGCGATTTCTGGGGTGAAAAAAGCCCTTGAACGTCACGGGCTAGACGCCGAAGCCCTGCATGGCGATATGACCCAAAGCGCGCGCAACGCCGCCCTGGCACGTTTCAAAAATAACGAAACGCGCCTATTGGTGGCGAGCGATGTGGCGGCGCGGGGGCTGGATATTGCCAAAGTGTCGCATGTGTTCAATTTTGACATCCCCAACAACCCCGAGGATTACGTGCATCGCATCGGGCGCACCGGGCGGGCGGGCAATAAAGGACGCGCCTTTACCCTGCTGGCAACCGATGATGATGCGCTGGCACTGGCGGCGGTGGAAGCACGGATTGGGAAAGTGATTCCCAAATATCAAGGAAGCCCCGATGCAAACAAGACACCTGCACCCGCTTCCGCGCCTGCCCCTGCCCCGAAAAACACCGCCAAAACATCAAAGAAAACCCCCAACCGCAACACCGCTAGCGAACGCAAATCCCCCCCGGATTGTTCGGGCAATCGTTTTGCTGATTCTGAACATACCCCAGCGTTTTTGCTCAACTAACCTAACGTTTTTTCAACGACTTCCGATAAATCCGCCGATAGATTCTGGGCGGTTTTGATTTTTATGAGCGCGCCCTTCATCAAGGCTTGGCGGTCATCATCATAACGCGCGAATCTTGTCAGGGGTAGCACCATGCGCGCGGCGATTTGTGGGTTGCGTTGGTCTATGGCGATGATGTGGCGCGCCAGAAACCGATAGCCTGAGCCATCATCGGCGTGAAAGTGGCGCGGGTTAAAATTGGCGAACACGCCGATTACCGCGCGCAATTTATTCGGATTGCTGGCATCAAATTGCGGGTGTTGCATCAGCGTGTCGCAATGCTCAGGCGTGGATAAGAACGGGCATGATGATTCGAGCGCGAACCATTTTTCCAACACTAGGGGATTATTTTGCCAACGCGCGGCGAATTTTGCCATCGCCTCCATGCGTTCAGGGGCGTCGGTTTGGTTGAGCGCGCCTAGCCCGGCCATGGCGAGCGTCATGTTTTTATGCTTGGCAAGGCGCGCGGCGTGGGCGTAGGCACTAGATTCGCGGCTTGCCACCAATAAATGCGTCAGCATCGCCAACAGGCGGCGTTTTGGGGCATCGCATTTGCTCAAATTCGCCATCATGGGTTTGATGATGGCGTTGGCTGGCTCCCATAGATGTTTGGCGAGGGTCTTGGCTAATTTGCGCCTTGCACCCCATACGGCGATGGGGTCAATCATATTGTTTTGGGCGGATTCCACCACCTGTTGCGCGGGTAGTTTTATCAGTTCCGCCTTGACGCTGGCATCGGTGGTTTTTTCTTTAAGTGCCATAAGCAAAGCATCGGCTAATTTTTTAATTTCATTATCTATTTCTTGATTTGTGGTTTTGGCTTCTAAGATGCGTAAAATGATACCCTGCATCAATTCCTGCCCAGCATTCCAGCGTCCATACGCATCGCTATCCCCCGCCAATAGCACCAGCAATTCATCGCTGTCTAAATCGGTTTTCAGCCTGACCGGTGCCGAAAATCCCCGCAACAATGACGGCACCGCCCCTTTCGGCATATCGGGCAGGGTGCGGCTATGTTTTTTGCTGTTGAGGATGACGATTTGCTCGTCAATAGGTGGTGCTTTTCCATCCCCCATCACGAATCCCCCCATCACGAATCCAAGGCGGATGGGAATCACCAATTCGTGGCGGGTTTCTGGTGTCGGCTTATCGGGCAGGCTTTGTTGAAAATGCAGGGTTAGGGTTTTTGCTTTGTCGTCATATTGGCGGGTGATTTCCACTTCCGGCGTACCTGCCTGTTCATACCAGAGGCGGAATTGCGTTAAATCCGTGTCGTTCGCGCTTTCCATGGCGGCGATAAAATCCTCGGTCGCCACCGCTTTGCCGTCATGGAGGCGGATATAGGCGGCGATGCCCTTCATAAAGCCGTCCTGCCCCAAAATTGCCCCCAGCATCCGCACCACTTCCGCGCCTTTTTCGTAAATCGTCGGGGTGTAAAAATTGTTGATCTCGCGGTAGGATTGCGGGCGAATCGGGTGTGCGGTGGGGCTGGCATCTTCCGGGAACTGGATGGCTTTCAGCATAGCGACATCATTGATGCGTTTGACCCCCCTTGAGTGCATATCGGCGGTGAATTCTTGGTCACGATACACCGTCAGCCCCTCTTTCAAAGTCAGTTGAAACCAATCGCGGCAGGTGATGCGGTTGCCGGTCCAATTATGGAAATACTCGTGGGCGATGATCGATTCGATGCGGTCTAAATCGTCATCGGTGGCGGTGGCGGCATCGGCTAGGACGAATTTGGAATTGAAGATATTTAGCCCCTTATTTTCCATCGCCCCCATATTAAAATGGCGCACGGCGACAATCATGAATATGTCCAAATCGTAACTCAGCCCGAACACATCCTCGTCCCACTTCATCGCTTTTTTGAGGCTCTGCATAGCGTGGTCGCAATATCTAGCGTTGCCGTGTTCCACATAGATATGCAGTGCAACCTCGCGTCCTTCGGCGGTGGTGAAACTATCCTCAACACGTTCTAGGTCGCCGGCTACCATGGCGAAAAGATAACTCGGTTTGGGGTGCGGGTCGTGCCATACAGCGAAATGCCGTGCGCCGGGCAGCTCCCCGGATTCGATCAAATTGCCGTTGGATAAAAGGCACGGCAGGTTGGCGGGGGCTTCAATGCGTGTGGTGAAAACCGACAGCATATCGGGGTGGTCGGCATACCAGATGATACGGCGAAAGCCTTCGGGTTCGCATTGGGTGCAATACATCCCGCCCGATTTATAAAGCCCCTCAAGGGCGGTGTTGGACGCCGGGTCAATGCGCGCGGTGATGCTTATCTTGGTGGTGTCGTTTATATCTAGGGGGATGGCGCCGTTTTTTAGGGCGTCTTGGGGCGGTGTATAATCGGTGCCATTCACCGACATTGCCACGAATTCCAACACTTCCGCATCGCCATAAAGCACGATGCGGCTTTGCTTATTTAAGGGGGGCGCTTTCAATGGCGTGATGACATAATGCGCGGTGATTTGCGTGTGGTCGTCATGGATAGCAAAAGTCAAATCCACGCGGTCAATTTTGCATTGCGGGGGGGTGTAATCGGTGCGCCGAATCACCGACGCTGTATTGGGGGTATTCATGGAGGCGTTCATGTTTAAGAACCGCCGCCCTCACGCGGATTGGCATAAGCGTCAAAGCAATGCTCATTACAATAGGGCTTGCCCACCACCACATCTTTACTGCAAAAATGAAAATCGGTGGATTGCGGGTTGCCGATGGGCCAGCTGCAGCGGCTCCGCGACCACGTGATATTCCGCAACGCCAATTTTAGCGGCAGGTTATCGCGCGCCAAAAGCGGGATGACTTCTGGTTGTTTGGGGCGCGGTTTGGGGGTTGCTTTGTCGGCTTTTTCATTTTTTGCTTCGGTGCGTTTGGGCAGTTGCATGCGATGGATTTTGCCGGCGATGGCACTGCGCGACACCCCCATCTTCACGCCAATCTGCGTAATAGGCAAGCCCTCATCCCAAAGTTTTGCCAACTGGGCCATGCGTTTTTCATTCCAATCAATCGTGTTATTCATTGTGTTTCCCTCAATTTCATTCCCCAAATTCACTCCCACGCACCGATAAAATTGGCGATGAGATCTTTTTGATAATCAAACATATACCGCCCTTTATGGCAGGTCAGCCCGCGCCTTTCGGCATCCATGAGCCATTTTGTCATTTCCGGCACCATGATGATATCGGCGATGACCGCGCCTTTGATAACGCCTTCTAACGCCAAGGGCAAGGCATCATCGTCATGCAAGCCAAGGCTCGTGGCATTTATTAGCAGATTCGCGTGCGCTTTCATAGCATTGATTTGCGCGGCGTCCGCACTAGCCACCGCTAATTGCGGATATTGGGCTTTGAGCAATGCGACCAACGCCTCGGCTTTTGTGGCATCGCGGTTATGGATGGTGAGCCGCCCCGCCCCCGATTCTGCCATTACTTCCGCCAAAGCCAAAGCCACCGCGCGCCCTGCCCCGCCGGCACCTAACAACAACGCATCCTTGCCTTTGGGGTCATGTCCTTCCCCGATTAGACCCGCCACAAAGCCCATGCCGTCAAAATTGTCGCCAATCATGCGCCCTTCTTCAAAGCGAATCGCATTCACCGCCCCGGTGATTTCCGCCCCCATCCCTAGCTCATCACACAGGCTTGCCGCCGTCATTTTATGGGGAATCGTCACCGCCACGCCGCCACAATTCGGCAGCTGTGCCAATGCGTTTAAGGTTTCGGGCAGGTTTTCCGGGAGGATGTGCATCGGCACCAGCACCGCATCAATGTTGCGCTTCACGAATTCAGGATTGAACACCATCGGTGCGCGCACATGGTCAATCGGTGATGCAATCACCCCAAAAATCCGTGTTTTTCCGCTTATCTCGGGCATGCTGTCCTCATATATCAGTTAAGGGGGGTGCTGCAAGCATGCTTTCTATGGCGCGGGTCAAAATGGCTTCGTGGGCGTGGGCGGCGTCTTCGGCTTCGGCGACGGAAATGGCGCTAAATCTGAGCGTAGAGCCGACCACCACCCGCGCCAATAGCGGTAAATCCGCCGCAATCACCGTGGCGATTTTGGTGTAGCCCCCGGTGGTTTGGTGGTCGGCTAACAACAAAATCGGCTGCCCATCCCCGGGCACTTGCACCGAACCATTAAGGATACCATCCGATTCTATATCAGCATTATCAATATGTGCAAGCACCGCCCCTTCAAGGCGCATCCCCATACGATTCAATGCCGGCGTTACCTGATAAGGCGTGGTTAGAAAATTATTGATGGCGGCGGCGGTGAAGCGGTCATCTTGCGGGCCTAGCACCACGCGAATCGCCCCTATATCGGGATAAATGGCAAATTCCGTGAGCATCAAATCGCGCCCCCCCGCTAGATTAGGCAGAAGCGGGAGCGCGTCGCCATCTTTGAGCAAACGTCCGTCCAACCCGCCAATCCCGGCATTCGGCGCAGTGGCACGCGAATCATATAGCGTTGGTGTGCCAATCCCCCCGGAAATCGCCAGAAATGCCGTGTTTGTGGCGACTAAATTATTGATTCGCAAGCGCACCCCCGCTTGCAACATCAGCGCGCGATTGGATAGAATCCGCATCTCATTGCCGTTTTGGTCGGTCAGCACCATCGCCGTCATGACACTGCCGGTGAGCGCAACACGGCGGGGGGCGGTGAGTTCTAACTCCACCCCGCCGAGGCAAATTTCCAACCCCGCCATGTCGGGCGCATTGCCGACTAGCGCATTGCCTAACCGCCGTGCAGTGCTATCAAGCGCGCCTGATTCGGGGATGCCGAGGGCTTGATAGCCAACACGCCCATGGTCTTGGATGCTGGTATAGGGACCGGCGCGCACTATGTGAATTTGCCCGTTCATTTGTTCGCTCATGGCGCGATAATCTCCACTTGAAACGCCCCAGATTTATAGGCGGAACGGATTTCATTATATTCTTTTTTGTCAATACGATAAAACTTTATCTTATCACCAGTTCTTAACAATACCGGGTCGGGCTTTGTGATGTCAAAAATCGCCATAGGAACGCGCCCAATCAGATTCCATCCCCCCGGCGACGTCAGGGGGTAAATCACCGATTGATCCATGGCAATCCCGAGCGTCCGTGCCGGCACTTTGGCGCGGGGGGTCGCACGGCGGGGCAGATGCAGGGACGCATCCACGCCCTTCATATAGCCAAGCCCCGGCATAAATCCCATAATCGCTACCTCAAGTTCCGCCCCGATATGGCGGGCGATAATGTCCTCGGCATCAAGGCGCAATGTTTCGGCAATTTCCGCCAAATCTAGCGCGAATTCGGCATCATAACAGCACGGAATCCGTAGGCGCCTTGCTAGATGTGCGCCCGTGTCTAAATCGTCTAGCCATGGGGTGATGCGCGCTTCTAATTCCGCCCCCCGCAATTTTAGCGGGTCATATTGCACCAATAGGTTGCTCAGCCCGGGGATGAGATCAACAATGCCCGCAAGCGATTCGGCTTCAATCCGCCGTGCCAATGCCCGCGCACGTTGCGTCGGCTTGTCCCCGCCATCATCAAAATTGACCACCAAGCCATGCCCTCCTGCGGGCAGAAACCGCCTAAAATTTGCGTCTTGTTTTTTTGTCTGTGCCATCGTTTTTGAAACTATCCTATTGAAAACCGCAAAAAACTAGCGTTAAAATGGCACGAAATCACGAAAGGCGCAATATGACCGATTTTAATCTCAATGCCGATATGTCCGAAAGTTTTGGGGCGTGGTCTATGGGCAATGATGCGGGACTTTTGCCCCTGATTAATTCTGCCAATATCGCCTGTGGGTTTCATGGGGGCGATTATGACATTATGGCGAAAACTATGCGTGCGGCGGTGGCGCACGGCGTTAGTCTCGGGGCGCATCCGGGATTTTATGATTTGCACGGCTTTGGGCGGCGTCCGCTTCACCTGTCCTGCGCGGAAATTGAACATCTGATCGCCTATCAGCTCGGGGCGGCGCTTGGGGTGGCGGCTTTGGTGGGGGCGCGAATCACCCATATCAAGCCCCATGGCGCGCTCAATAATATGGCGGCACAAGATGCTGATATGGCAAACGCCATCGTGCGCGCCGTTAAAGCTGTTGATGCCAACCAGATTTTCCTCGCCCCGGTGTTGAGCGCATTAGTCAAAGCCGGGCGCGATGCTGGCTTGGTGGTGGCGGAGGAAATTTTTGCCGACCGTGCCTATATGCCCGATGGACAACTCGCCCCGCGTGGGCATGAATCTGCGGTCATCAGCGACCCTGATGCGGCATTGGCGCGGTCGCTAGATATGCTCAAAACCCGTGAGATTACTGCCCTTGACGGCACGAGGAAAAGCGTCAATCCGCATTCGCTCTGTGTGCATGGGGATGGGGCGACTGCTGTGGAGATGGCGCGCCACCTCAAAACCGGTATTGTGGAAGCGGGATTTACCCCTAAAACCCTGCCCGAGATGGATTTAGCTGTCTGATTCGGGTTTGAATTTTAACGATGCCGAATTGATGCAATAACGTTGCCCGGTGGGTGCGGGGCCGTCCGGGAATACATGCCCCAAATGCGAATCACATTGCGCGCAATGCACTTCGGTGCGGGTGCGGAAAAGCGATTTATCTATTTGCTCGCCGATGGGGGCTTTATCCAACGGCTGCCAAAAACTCGGCCAGCCGGTGCCACTATCATATTTTGTGGCGGATGAAAACAAAGCCGCATCGCAACAGATGCACAGGTAATCGCCGGCGTCTTTGCTGTCCCAATACGCCCCGCTAAATGCCGGTTCGGTGCCGTGTTTGCGCGTGATGCGGTATTGCTCATCGCTTAACATGGCTTGCCATTCGGCTTCGGTTTTTATCACTTTTTGCATCGGTTCTACCCCTCCAAAGTTTCATTGAACGCATCATACGCCATTAAAATCCGTGTCGCTGTGGTAATCAAGCACATCAGCCCAAAAATCACCGCCAGCCACGCAAACCAAGTCGGCAACAAACAGATTATCACCAAAAAGCCTAATGTTTCCACGCCTTCGGTCAAGCCCCCTAGAAAATAAAATGATTTACGTCCGCGCGCTTCGCTTTCAAGCCCCCGCTTTGCCGCCACCACCGCGAACGCCAAAAATGAGGACGCTGTGCCGATAAAGGTGAAAATCAAAAACGCCGATGCTAATGCGTGGTCGGGTTGTGCCACGGCAAAGCCCAAGGGAATGGACGCATAAAAAAGAAAATCAATGACGATATCCAAATAACCGCCTAGATCGGTCGCACCCGTGGAGCGCGCCACCGCACCATCTAGCCCATCGGCTAAACGATTGGCTAATATGAAACATAAACCCGTCTGGTAATACCCCAACGCCACCGCCACAAATGCCATCAACCCCAATGCCCCGCCTGCTAGCGTGATGTGATTCGCCTTGACCCCCCGCCGGGCAATAAAACGCGCCGGGTAGTAAAGCACTTGGTCTAAAATGGGTCTAATGGTGGCATCAAGCATGGCTTTAACGTTTCGGCACGATGAAAATTTGGTCGGGATAGATTAAATCGGGGTTGCGGATTTTGTCTTTGTTGGATTGAAAAATATCAATATAGCGCACGCCCTTGCCATACGCGCGGAATGCGATTCGCCATAGCGCATCGCCTTTCTGCACCACGACTAGACCCTGCCCCAAGGCACTGGCATCAAGCTGTGCTTTACTCATCCTAATGCGCGCGGTGGCGATGACCTTGCCTCCTGCGTCTTTTTGTGTGACGACAATGGGGAAGCGGGTGCGGGACGGAATCTTGCCTTGGGCGGTGTATGCGTTGTCTTGGCGTGTGACCTCTGCTTCCGCACCATTGATGCTGACCGCTACCGCGCCTTCACCGATGGCGTCGCCCCGCACCTCCATACGTGTGGCGGTAAGGGCTTCAATCGCCGTGATGGATACGTGCGGCGATGCATTTGGTGCGGTGATGGGTTGGGTTGCCGGTGATTCTGTGACGCGAATTGCGCTTGGTGTGCCATCGGCTAGCGGGGATTGCAGTAATTCGGCTTGTTTGTCGTTGTCATCAAGTGGCACTAGCGCGACTAAGGGGGTGTGTTCGTCCGTCTCCGGAATCACCACGACTACCGCCACATCACCATCCGCACCCTCACGCGCGCGCAAAGTCAAAAGATAGTTCCCCGCATCCAAAAGCGCATCAGGCACGAGCGTCCATGCACCCGATGCGCTGGCGGTGGTCTCGGCAAGTTTTTCGCCATCATGGTATAGGCTGATGACATCGCCCGCCTGCCCGTATCCGCTAATGACCAAACTGCCATCAGGTGCGGCATGGACGAGTTCTACCGAAAGCGCATCCGTCTCTGATTCCGCATCCGCTTCCGCTTCCACATCTGATTCGGGGGCGGTTTCGGCTTCAACGACGACTATTTCCGCATCGGTAAAGTTTGTCGTGTCATTATCCGGCGCAGTCTGGTATAGATAGAACCCAAGGGCAATCAAAGCGAGCGCAAAACCTATGATGATGAAAAGTGAAATTCTTGAATGCATGATTGGTGCCTCCATCGCCCACTTTATCCCAAACGCAACCTTATGACAATCAAACAACCGCACATCTTATGAATATCTGTGTTTTTTCTGGAGCATCTACCGCATCCCCGCCCGATTTCCTCGTGCAAGCCGAGCGCATCGGTGCGATGATTGCGGCGCGTGGCTTTGGTTTTATCTATGGCGGCGGGTGCACGGGTATGATGGGGGCTTCGGCTAAAGGCGCGCTTGGGCAAGGGGGGATAGTGCATGGAATCATCCCGCGTTTTTTGCAAAATCTGGAGCCGGTGAATCACGAAATCACCCGCCTGACGCTCACCGAAACCATGCACGAACGCAAACAGATTATGTATCATGAAGCACACGCTTTTATCGTCATGCCCGGGGGGTTGGGGACGATGGAAGAAATGCTTGAAGTGCTGACATGGCGGCAACTGCATGTCATCCATAAGCCGATTTATATTTTTAATCCTGATGGGTTTTGGGATAGTTTGCGCACATTATTCACGCATGCCGGGGCGCACGGATTCATCCAAAAAAACCATTTGGAGCTGATTCAGTTCCTTGACAGCACCGATGATATTGCCGATATATTGGACACACTATTAGCGGAATGGGACGGCACCGAATCTAGCGACCTCATTTCCAAAGTATAAGGGGGGTAACGTGCAGAAAATCAACGTAAAAACACCGGTCGTTGAACTAGACGGCGATGAGATGACCCGCATCATCTGGCAGAAAATCAAAGATAAACTCATCTATCCCTATTTGGATATTGATTTGAAATATTACGATTTGGGCATAGAATCGCGCGATGCCACCGATGATGCGATTACCACTGATTCGGCTGCGGCGATTCAAAAATATGGCGTTGGCATCAAATGCGCGACCATCACGCCTGATGAAGCACGGGTGGAGGAATTTGGGCTTAAGCGGATGTATCGCTCGCCCAATGGCACCATCCGCAACATTATCGGTGGCACGGTGTTTCGCCAGCCGATTATCTGTAAAAACGTGCCGCGCTTAGTGCCGAATTGGACGCATCCGATTGTCATCGGACGGCATGCGTTTGGCGACCAATATCGGGCGACGGATTTTGTCGTTGACCGCCCGGGTACGCTGACCATGACATTTACGCCTGATGATGGCAGTCCCGCCACCGCCCACGAAGTGTTTGCTTTCCCCGATAGCGGGGTAGCCATGGGGATGTATAATTTGGACGAGTCCATACGCGGATTTGCGCGGGCGTGTTTTAATTATGGGCTTGAATTGGGGTGGGATGTGTTTCTTTCCACCAAGAATACGATTTTGAAAGCCTATGATGGACGCTTTAAGGATTTATTTCAGGAAATTTATGAAACCGAATTCCGCACGGAATTTGAAGCCAAGAACATTTCTTACGAACATCGGCTCATTGATGATATGGTGGCGTGTGCGTTGCGTTGGCAGGGGAAATTTGTTTGGGCGTGTAAGAATTATGATGGCGATGTGCAATCGGACACGGTGGCACAAGGTTTTGGCTCGCTTGGCTTGATGACCTCGGTTTTGATGACCCCTGACGGCAAGACCATTGAAACCGAAGCCGCCCACGGCACCGTCACCCGCCATTATCGCCAGCATCAAGCCGGCAAGCCGACCTCAACCAATCCGATTGCCTCTATTTTTGCTTGGACGCAAGGCTTGCGTTATCGCGGGAAATTTGATGATACGCCTGATGTGGTGCGATTCGCTGATACGTTGGAGGCGGTGTGCATCAACACCGTGGAAAGCGGGGCGATGACGCGCGATCTTGCGCTCCTCATTGGTGCGAAGCAGGCGTATTTGACTACGGATGAATTTTTGGATGCGATTGATGCGCATTTGCAGACGGCTATGGGTGCTTAGGTCAGGGCTTTAATAATTCCCTCAATAGCAGCTTCGGCTTTGCCCGCATCGGGTCCGCCGGCTTGTGCCATATCGGGGCGTCCGCCACCGCCTTTGCCCCCCAGAATTTCCGCGCCTACCCGCACTAAATCCACCGCATTGATTTTGGGGGTGAGGCTATCCGATACTGCAACCACCAGTGAGGCTTTGCCGTCATTGACCGCGACCAGAGCCACCACACCATCCGCCTGCATCATGCCCTCGGCGATGGATTTTAATGATGATGCCGGGGTGTCGGTAAGCACCCGCCCTAGAAAACCGATGCCGTCAATGTCGCGCGAAATATCGGTGTCGCCGCCGCCACCGCTTGCCAATTTATGGCGCAAATCGGCGATGGTCTGCTCGCTTTGGCGGCGTTCATCCAACATGGCGGTGAGGCGTTTGGGCAGCTGTTCCGGCGTGGTTTTGAGGGCGTTTGCTGAGGCGTCTAGCATGGCTAAATGGTCGCGCACCCATGCCATCGCGCCCATGTTGGTGACCGCTTCAATGCGCCGCACCCCGCTAGATACTGCCGATTCGCCGATGATTTTGAAAAGCCCGATTTCGCCCGTGCGCGCCACGTGGGTGCCGCCGCATAATTCCACCGACCATGCCGTGCGTCCGTCAATGTCGCTCGCGCCCCCCATGGAAACCACGCGCACTTCCTCGCCGTATTTCTCGCCGAATAGTGCCAGCGCGCCTTCTTGCATTGCCGCATCCGGGGTCATGATGCGCGTGGTGACGGCGGTGTTTTGCAATAGCCGTTGATTGACTAAGGCTTCAATCGCTGTCAGTTCGTCCGTGCTGACGGCTTTGGTGTGGCTGAAATCAAAGCGCAGGCGTGTCGGGGCGACTTGCGAGCCTTTTTGCATGACGTGCGTGCCGAGAATTTCGCGCAATGCCTCTTGCAAAAGATGCGTGGCGGAGTGATTCGCGCGCAGATATTGACGGCGGGTTGCATCTACCTCAAAACGACACCCCTGCCCCACGGATAAAGGCGCGAGCGTTTTAATGACATGGAAAAATACCCCCGATGGTGTTTTCCACGTATCGGTGACTTGTGCTAGTTCCGCGCCACTTGCCTCGTCATAAATCGTGCCGCTATCGCCTAATTGACCGCCTGATTCGGCATAGAAAGGCGTTTGATTCGCTACCAGCACCGCCTCGGTGTCGGCTTTGATGTTTTCCACCTCTTTTTCACCCGCCACCAGCCCAACAATCATGCCATTGGCGGTGGTGGTTTCATAGCCTAGAAACTCGCTCGCCCCGACCTTATCCGCCAGATTCAAATAGGTAGCGGCGATGCCTTTATCGCCTGACCCCGACCAGGCTTTGCGCGCCATGGCTTTTTGTTTTTCCATCGCCTCGGTGAAACCCGCCGCATCCACCGTCCAGCCATGCCCCCGCAACACATCCTCGGTCAAATCGATGGGAAAGCCGTAAGTATCGTAAAGTTTGAACGCTACCGCCCCATCCAAACATTTTTTGCCCTGATTCGCCGATTCAATTTCATCGGTCAGTATCCGCAAACCCCGCCCTAGCGTTTCCTTAAAGCGTGTTTCTTCCAATTTCAGAATCTCCGTCATTAGATTTTCAGCGCGGTGTAATGCGCTGTAATGCCCACCCATCATCTCAACCAGTGCGGGGACGAGCCTATACATGAGCGCGTGTTTGCACCCCATTTGGTGCGCGTGGCGCATGGCACGGCGCATAATCCGTCGCAACACATAACCCCGCCCCTCATTGGAAGGCAAAACGCCATCGGCTATCAAAAAACACGCGGAACGCAGATGGTCAGCAATGACGCGGTGGGCGATGCGGTGGGCACCATCCGCCGCCACGCCAGCACATTCCGCCGACGCCGCGATGAGATGCTGCATCAGATCAATGTCGTAATTATCGTGCTTGCCTTGGAGGATGGCGGCGATGCGCTCAATCCCCATGCCGGTGTCAATGGACGGACGCGGCAGGGCAATGCGGTCATCTTTGGCGCGCTGTTCGTATTGCATGAAAACGAGATTCCAGATTTCAATAAAACGGTCGCCATCTTCATCGGCAGAACCCGGCGGGCCGCCAGCGACCGCCTCGCCATGATCGTAAAAAATCTCCGAACAAGGCCCGCACGGCCCCACATCCCCCATTGACCAAAAATTATCCGAGGTAGCGATGCGGATAATGCGCCTATCATCCAGCCCAGCAATTTTGCGCCAATGCCCCGCCGCCTCATCGTCATCGTGGTAAATCGTCACCAGCAATTTATCGGCAGGAATCCCATATTCTTTGGTGATGAGATTCCACGCCAATTCAATCGCGCGCTCTTTGAAATAATCGCCAAAGGAAAAATTGCCAAGCATTTCAAAAAACGTATGATGGCGCGCCGTATGCCCAACATTTTCCAAATCATTATGCTTCCCCCCAGCCCGCACACATTTCTGCGCCGTAACGGCACGCGGGGCGGCACGGCTTTCTGCCCCGGTGAACACATTTTTGAACTGCACCATCCCAGCATTGGTAAAGAGCAAGCTCGGGTCATTATGCGGCACCAGTGAGCTTGAAGCGACCACCTCATGTTCATGCGCGGCAAAATAATCCAAAAAAGTTTTGCGGATATCATTGACTAGCATCGGTGCCATCTCTTTCTTCTAGATACCTTATAGCATTGTATAGATAATTTTCACCATTCTTAAAACGACCAAGCCCCGTATTGCAACTATCGCATATAAAATCACGGATATTGCCCGTGTGATGATTATGATCTGCCACAATTTTCGCTGTAACACCCGCTATGGAGCGCCGCCCGCAAATTGGACACTGAAAAAGGCTGCCTTTTGGCGGGCGCCTTTTTTCCATCTGTTTTGCTTGGCTTGTTTTTGGTGCGCGCTTGTCAATATCCGTTCTGCATTGCTTACAAGCGGGGCGCCTTACATCCCCGTGCTTATTGTTCTGATTTTTGGCAAAGCGCGTAACTGGGAACAAACAATGACACGTATTACATATTTTTTTGGCGTGCTTATCTCCGGTATTCATCACATCAACTTTATTTAATTCTTTTATGGGAATAATCCAACGCTCATTCAAGCCGACCAAAAACACGATTGCCGAATCAGTATCGTCTTGGATATCCTCAAAAATACCAACCGAGTTTTTAGGAAAATGCCTTTTTCTCTTTGGGGAATCTACCCTATATCCTTGTCCTTTAATGGCAGAGACCCAATCATTTTTACGCATAGTCAAGCTCACATTGCACTGATAAACAGCGTTCGCGCGCTATTTCAATATAGGTGCTGGAAACATCAACCCCCAGCCATTTTCTCCCAAGTTGTGAAGCGCATTTACAAGTTGTGCCACTACCACACATTGGGTCAAATACCAAGTCGCCGGGATTTGACCATGATAAAATATGATCTTCAGCCAATTTTTCGGGAAAAATAGCTGGATGCTGAAAAGCAATTCTATCATTGGTAGACCCCCCCAAACCAACCGCATAAGGCCAGATATTCGTTCGTGTTTTTTCCTTTTTTAATTCTACTGGCACTTTACGATTGACGGCATCAGGGCCTTTGTTGCTAACGGCGGTTTCCATGCCGTGGCGCTTGGTCGGTTGTTTTAGTGGGTTAAAGGTTTTTGGCTTTTCTTTGGAAAGAATAAACATAAATTCAAAGCAATTCGTATAAGCGTTTGAACGCATAAATGGTGTGTTTTTTTTCTGATAAATCATGACATCATGGATGGTAAATCCAATATCTCTGGCGAGCAAAGCTTGTTCAAAACTAACCAAGCTTCGCCCGCCATTGATTTTATCCCCAACCACCCAAACCACTACGCCACCGGGACAAGTGACTCGGAATAATCCGGCAAGAATGGCTTCGGCATCAAATTCATAGCCATCGTAATTTCGCAAATTTTCATACGGCGGACTGGTGACCGTCAAATCAACACAATCGGACGGCATTGATTCGCGCATGAAATCTACGGCATTAGCAACATAGAATGAATTTTTTTGCACAATAGGGAAACCTCGCTTCATTATTCGGATGCAGAATCAGAATCAGTATCCGCATCCGCATCTGTGTCCGCATCGTCAGTTTTGCTGTCATCGGCTTTGCTGTCGGCGGGGGCTTCTAGCATGACGCTTTCGAATAGCCCGGCATTTTGGCGTAGGGCGTGTTCTACCTCGTTGGCGATTTCGGGGTTTTCTGTCATGAAGTGTTTGGCGTTTTCGCGTCCTTGTCCGATGCGTTGGTCTTTGTATGAAAACCATGAACCCGATTTTTCGATGAGGTTTGCCGCGACGCCTAAATCAATCAGCTCGCCGGTTTTGGATATGCCTTCGCCGTACATAATGTCAAATTCGGCTTGGCGGAAGGGTGCGGCGACTTTGTTTTTTATGATTTTTACGCGGGTTTGGTTGCCTATCACCTCGTCTTTGTCTTTGATGGCACCGATGCGGCGGATATCTAGACGTACGGAGGCGTAGAATTTTAGCGCGTTGCCGCCAGTGGTGGTTTCGGGGCTACCGAACATGACGCCGATTTTTAGGCGTATCTGATTGATGAAAATCACCATGCAGTTTGATTTGGCGATGGTTGCCGTCAATTTGCGTAAGGCTTGGGACATCAGGCGGGCTTGCAAGCCTACATGCGCATCCCCCATCTCGCCTTCTAATTCAGCACGCGGGACTAGTGCCGCTACCGAATCAACCACCACCACATCTACGGAGGTGGAGCGCACTAGCGTGTCGGCGATTTCTAGGGCTTGTTCGCCGCTATCGGGTTGTGAGATTAGCAATTCGTCCAAATCCACCCCCAATTTGCGCGCATAGCCCGGGTCAAGGGCGTGTTCGGCATCAACAAAGGCGCAGACACCGCCGGCTTTTTGCGCTTCGGCTACGGCGTGGAGGGCTAGTGTGGTTTTGCCCGATGATTCGGGTCCGTATATTTCAACGATGCGTCCCCGTGGCAAACCGCCAATGCCGAGGGCGATATCAAGCCCTAGCGAGCCTGTTGAGATGGCCTCAACATCCGCCATGGTATCGCTCTGCCCTAGTTTCATCACCGAACCTTTGCCGAAGGCTTTTTCAATCTGCCCGATGGCGGCTTCAAGTGCTTGTAGCTTTTCTTTGTTGGGGCTGTTCATAGGGATTACTCTGCTTTCTTGGTTTTCGTTGGTTGGTTTTACTACTGCTGACATGGTCTGTCTCCTTTTCTGGCATGATACGAGGCTAGTGACAATAATTTTCTAGCCCCAATGTGTTGATGGATGCAGTATGTTCACATAATGTTCTAGGTTGCAAGCATTATTTTCACCTTTTGTTCCTTTTTTTTGGATTAGGCATCCCCCTCAATCATCACGATGGCTTTTTTCCTTGCGTTCGTGGCGTTCTTGGGCGTCTAGCGTCATGGATGCAATCGGGCGCGCATCTAGGCGTTTTAATGAAATCGGCTCATCGGTTTCTTCGCAATAGCCATAGCTGCCGTCTTCAATACGCCTCAATGCTGCTTCAATTTTGGCGAGTAGTTTGCGTTCGCGGTCGCGGGCGCGCAATAATAAGGACGCATCGCTTTCTATTTGGGCGCGGTCGGCAATGTCGGGCATTTGTAGGTTTTCTTCGGATAGGTTGGTGAGGGTTTCGGATGCGCCCGACAATAAATCTTGCTTCCATTGGACTAATTTTTGGCGAAAATATTCCACCTGCAGCGGGTTCATAAATTCCTCGCTTTCCGATGGTTTATAGCCCGCCGGCAAAAGCACGCGCCCATCAGCCGATTGCTTTTGGTTTTTGGCGGTGGTTTTCTTTGTGGTTTTCGTTGCCATCACTTGCCCCTAAATTGCACGGCAGAATATAGGTAGCGCGCCCGCCGAAAGCAAGTGCCTAAATTTTCGGGGTTGCTTTTCGTGTGGTGAGGCTTCATATCTTGCCCTATGAGTATTCGTAGTTTTCCCGATAGCCACCCCCCTACCCCGCGCCACGCCAAGCTGGGAATTCTGTTAGTCAATCTCGGTAGCCCTGATGATACTAGCGTTAAAGCATTGCGGCGGTATTTGCGTGAATTTTTGTCGGATGCCCGTGTTATTGAATTGCCGCGGTTTTGGTGGTGGTTGATTCTTAATTTCATTGTGTTGCGGCGGCGTCCGGCGAAATCGTCGGCGGCGTATGCGCGGATTTGGCTTGCCGAGGTAGATGGGGATGCGGATGGTGCGCCTTTGCGGAAATATACAACTAGCCAAGCCGAACAACTGCACCAGATGTTAGCGGATGAACATGATTCGGCGCATTTCGTGGTGGATTGGGCGATGCGTTATGGCAAGCCGTCTATCCCTGAACGTTTGGGCGCATTGCAAGCGGCGGGGTGTAATCGTCTGCTGATTCTGCCCCTTTATCCGCAATACGCCGCCGCCACCACCGCTAGCGTCCAAGATGCTGTGTTCCAATGGATGCTGAAACAGCGTTGGCAGCCGTCTTTGCGTTTTGTTGCCCCGTGGCACGACCATCCCGCCTATATTCAAGCCCTCACCGCCAGTATCCGCAAGCAATTCAAAAATACCCGCCCCGATGCCCTGCTGCTGTCATTTCACGGCATCCCGCAACGTTATTTCACCCAAGGCGACCCTTATCATTGCCATGCTATGAAAACCGCGCGGCTTTTGAGCGAATCTCTGGGTTGGGAGGAGGTGCGCATTGAAGTCGCCTTTCAGTCGCGTTTTGGGCGTGAGGAATGGATTAAACCTTATACCGATGAGGTCATAGAATCCCTCGCCAAAGACGGCGTGAAACATTTAGCCATCATCGCCCCGGGGTTTAGTGTGGATTGCCTTGAAACTTTGGAAGAATTGAATATAGAGGGGCGCGCGGCGTTTTTGCGGGCGGGGGGGGCGGAATTTACCTATATCCCCTGTCTTAATGATAGCGCCGATGGCATGCGCCTGATTAAAATTTTGGTGGATGAAAATAGCGGGGGGTGGCTTTAAGCGTGAAACCCTGTTATAGAATCTGCTGTGATGCGGTCGTGGTGTAGTGGTAGCACAAGAGCCTTCCAAGCTCTTAGGGCCAGTTCGAGTCTGGTCGACCGCTCCATTTTAAGACAATAAAATATCCGCACCGACTTTCGCTAGGTTTTTCTCACCGCATAGCCCTAGCGTTGTATCAAGTTCTTTGTGAATCAGCTCCAGTGCTTTCGTCACCCCGGCACCGCCCCCTGCCCCTAGCCCATAGAGATAGGCGCGTCCAATCAATGTGCCTTTTGCCCCCAACGCCACCGCCCGCAACACATCCTGCCCTGAACGAATACCGCTATCTAGCCAGACATCGGTGGTCTTGCCGATGGCATCAACAATCTGTGGCAACATGGCGATGGTGGATGAGGTGCCGTCTAATTGCCGCCCGCCGTGATTGCTCACCACCACCGCATCTACGCCGATATTGGCGGCGGCTTTGGCGTCTTCAACGTCCAAGATGCCTTTGATGATGAACGCACCATCCCATGCTTTGCGAATCGCCGCTACATCATCCCAATTCAACGTTGTGTCAAATTGGTCAGCCGTCCATGATGCCAATGAGCGCATATCATCCACGCCCTCAACATGCCCGACTATATTGCGGAATTCGCGGCGTTTTGTTGTCAGCATATTCATGCACCAAGCCGGTTTTGTCATCATATTGATGATATTCCCCATGGTCAGGCGGGGCGGGGCGGACAGCCCGTTTTTGATATCCTTATGGCGTTGCCCCATCAGCTGCAGGTCTAGCGTCAGCATCAGTGCCGAACATTTTGCCGCTTTCGCACGGGCGATGAGGCGGCGGACAAAATCGCGGTCGCGCATGACGTAAAGCTGAAACCAAAAAGGCGTGTCGGTGGCTTCGGCGACATCCTCAATGGAACAAATCGCTAAGGTGGAAAGCGTGAATGGCACACCAAAATCCGCCGCCGCTTTGGCCGCTAAAATCTCACCATCAGCATATTGCATGCCGGCAAAACCCGTGGGGGCTAGTGCCACCGGCATCGGTAGCATCTGCCCCAACATCGGCATTTGCGTAGAACGCCCGCTTACATCCACCGCGACTTTTTGCCGAAATTTGAGCCGGGCGAAATCATCCTCATTGGCGTGGTAAGTCGCCTCGCTCCACGAACCGCTATCCACATAATCATAAAACATACGCGGCACACGGCGGCGGTGCATTTGGCGTAAATCTTCAATACACGTGGCGAGTTGCATCATATCCCTCTCAATTCCCCCTCAATTCATCCGCAATAATAGCGGCAATTAGGGCGGTGTCGTCAAGGTTAAAAGTTAATGGGAGGCGCATATCTAATGCGATAAAGATAAAGCAAAACCTTGCTATTCCAAATTGTTTGGCTATGATGGCACGGATTTATGTCAAGCATAGAGGACACGAAACCCTTGCAGATTATCAAAGCTTATAGCATCCATCTCTTTACCGCCATCGGTTCGGTGCTTGCCATGCTTGCCATTTTGGAAGCGGCGAAAGCCGATTGGGATGCTATGTTTTTCTGGTTGCTGATGGCGTTGATTGTTGATGGCATTGATGGGCCTTTGGCGCGCAAATTTGCTGTGTTGGATTATGCCAAGCGTATTGATGGTATTTTGCTTGATCTGATTATTGATTATTTGACTTATGTGTTTATCCCGGCTTTTGCTTTGTTTCAAAGCGGGTTGCTGACCGGGTGGACCGGGTGGTTTTCTACGCTGATTATTACCTTTGCGAGTGCGCTTTATTTTGCTGATACGCGCATGAAAACCACCGATAAATCATTTTCAGGCTTTCCCGGCTGTTGGAATATGGTGGTGTTGGTGCTGTTTGCATGGCAGCCGAATTTTTGGGTCATCACTGGCATTTGCAGCGTTTTGGCGGTAGCGATGTTTGTGCCGGTGCGGTTTATCCATCCGGTGCGGACGCAACGTTGGCGGCTGGTTTCTTTGCCGATGACTTTGCTTTGGGTTGGCTTTGCTACATGGGCGACGCTTGATCAGTTCAATCTTAATGCGTTGACGCAATGGGGGTTGATTTTGACTTCGGCTTATTTGTTGTTGGCGGGGGTGGCGCAGATGTTGATTCCTGCCTCCCATTCCGACAGCACGGCTTGATCCGATTCGTTGGCTTTGCTTGCTAGTGCGGTAAATTCCGGCGCATCCATGAGGCGCGCGCACGCCCAAATCGCGCTCGCCCGCACGACGCTATGTTCGGATTTGAGATGCGGTTTGATATGTGCCACTAAATCCCCCGCCCCGCTATTGCCGGCGGCGATGAGCACATTACGCAAAAAACGTTTATAGCCACTGCGTTTGATGGAAGTGCCTTGGGTTAGTTTGCGGAATCCTGCCTCATTTAATTGCAATAAATCGCTTAAATCTGGTAGGGTTAGTGCGTCTTTTGCCGTTAATTTCGCTTCACTGGCTTGCTGGGCAAAGCGATTCCATGGGCAGACGGCTAGGCAATCATCACAGCCAAAAATGCGGTTGCCTATATCTATGCGGAATTCGTGCGGGATGATGCCGTCATATTCAATGGTCAGATACGAAATGCACCGCCTTGCGTCTAATTGATACGGGGCGGGGAAGGCGTTGGTGGGGCAGATATCTAGGCACCTACGGCAACTCCCGCAATGGTCGTGTTCCGGGGCGGATAGGGGCAGGTCAGCACTGGTTAAAATGACGCCGATAAATAGCCATGAGCCGAATTCGCGCGATACTAAATTGGTGTGTTTGCCTTGCCACCCTAGCCCGGCTTTGGCGGCGAGGGGTTTTTCCATCAAAGGGGCGGTATCCACGAACACCTTGACCTCCACGCCGCTTTCTTTGGTTAATATGGATGCTAGTTGTTTCAATTTGCCCTTGATGATGTCGTGATAGTCGCGTCCTCTGGCATAGACGGATATATTGCCTTTGGTGGTGGCATCTAGCGCATCTAGGGGGTCGTGATCTGGGGCGTAGTTCATCCCCAACACCACCGCCGAACGTGCGGTTTGCCACATGGCTTGGGGGGCGGCACGGCGGCTTTTGGTGTCGGCTAGCCATGTCATATCGCCGTGATAGCCGGCGCGCAAAAATGCCTCTAACCCTGCCCCCAATTCCGCATCCGCCTTGGTGCTTGCTACGCCTAGCACGGCAAAGCCTTCCTTGCTGGCACGTTGGTTTAGACGGGTCAGGAAATCAGTTTGCATCAATATCACCTTGTGCGTATTCGGCGGCGAAATTTTGTGCGAAATCGGCGAAACTGCCGGCTTCAATGGCTTGGCGCATCCCTGCCATCAGCTGTTGATAATAGGTGAGGTTGTGGCGGGTTAATAACATTAAACCTAGCACCTCATCGGCTTTGAAAAGATGGTGCAGATAGGCACGGCTATGATGCGTGCAGGTATAACATCTACATTCCGCATCCAAGGGGCGTGGGTCATCGGCGTGGCGGGCGTTTTTGAGATTCACCGTCCCCCGCCGTGTAAAGCCCTGTCCGGTGCGTCCCGAACGTGTCGGCAGGACGCAATCAAACATATCTATCCCCCGTGCCACCGCCCCGATGAGATCATCAGGCTTGCCCACCCCCATGAGATAGCGGGGTTTATCGGCTGGCATCAGGGGCGTGGTGGCATCAAGCGTCGTGAACATAGCATCCTGCCCCTCACCCACCGCCAAACCGCCCACGGCGTAGCCTTCAAAATCCATGGCGTTAAGGCGTTCCACCGATTCGCTGCGTAAATCGGTATAAATGCTCCCCTGCACGATGCCGAACTGCCCATAGCCCGCCCGGGGCGTGAAAGCCTGCCGACAACGCGCCGCCCAATCCATGGACAGACGCATAGACACCGCCGCCGCTTTATGCGTTGCCGGAAACGGCGTGCATTCGTCAAACGCCATGCTAATCGTGGCATCAAGCATTTTTTGAATTTCGGTGGAAATTTCGGGCGTTAGGCGGTGTTCTGAGCCGTCCAAATGCGAACGGAACGTCACGCCATCTTTATCTATTTTGCGCAAATCGCCTAGCGACATCACCTGAAACCCGCCCGAATCGGTGAGCAAAGGTCCATCCCAGCCCATCAGCTTCCGCACCCCGCCTAGCCCTTCCACACGTTCCGCCCCGGGACGCAACATTAAATGGTAGGTATTGGCGAGGATAATTTCCGCCCCGGTTGCCCAAATATCTTCAATGCTCATGGCTTTGACCGACGCCGCCGTGCCGACTGGCATAAAGACGGGCGTTTCAATATCACCATGCGCGGTTTTCAACACCCCCCGCCTTGCCCCGCCATCAGTGGTTTTCAGGGTAAAATTAAACATCGCATCGTTCCATCAAACACGCATCGCCGTAGGAAAAAAACCGATAGCCATTTTCCAAGGCATATTGATACCCCGCCCGAACATGCGCCGCGCCCGCAAAAGCATACACCAACATCAATAGCGTTGATTTTGGCAAGTGAAAATTCGTCATCAGCACATCCACCACGTTGAATTTGAACCCGGGCAGGATAAATAAATCGGTCTCGCCTTGATAGGCTTGAATGCGTCCGCCTGCCTGCCAACATGACTCCAACAAACGCAAACACGTCGTCCCCACTGCCACAACCCGCCCGCCTCTTGCATGGCAGGCGTTGATGGCTTCGGCTGATTCGGCGGAAATCGCGCCCCATTCTTTGTGCATGATATGGTCGTTTGGGTTGTCGCTCTTGACCGGCAGGAATGTGCCGGCGCCGACATGCAGGGTGATTTCGGTGATGGCAAGCCCCCGCTTTTTGATGGCGTCTAGCAAATCCGCGTCAAAATGCAGGCTCGCGGTGGGGGCGGCGACTGCGCCTTCGTGGCGGGCGAACATGGTTTGGTAGTCGCGCGCATCGGTAGATTCGGCACCATTGGGGCGCGCGATATAGGGCGGTAGGGGCATGGTGCCGTGCTTATGTAGGGCTTCCATCAATGCCACGCCCCCACGATTAAAGCGCAATTTGCGGATGCCGTCCGTGCCTAGCTCAATCACCTCAGCCGAAAAATCCCCGCCCAAATCCACCGCATCGCCGAGGCGCAATTTCTTGGCAGGTTTGGCGAAAACTTGCCATTCGGCATCACTGACTTGCTGATGGAGCGTGATGGATATGGTCGCCGCCCCCCGCTTGCCGATGAGCCTTGCCGGAATCACTTTGGTGTTATTCACCACCAATAGATCATCAGCGTTAAGGAGGGCGGGTAAATCCATCACCCTTGCATCGCTGACCTCCCCTGCCATTAGGTTGAGCAAACGCGCGCTATGGCGCGGGGTTGCCGGGTGGTGCGCGATTGCCGAGGCGGGCAATTCATAATCAAAATCGGTTAGTTTCATGGTGCCGGTTGGAAAATCTGCACGACTCCAACTACGTTTTGCGTGGCGCTTTGCGTCTCATCTAGCACCACTAGGCACTGCACCCGTGCTTCTTGCATTTTGGCTTCGGCATCTGCCATGCGGGTATTGGGCGTGGTGGTTAGGGGGTTCGGCGACATCACATGTTTGGCTTTGGTCTTGGCGAGGTCAGTTTGCGCACCCAAAGCACGGCGCAAATCGCCATCGCTAATCAGCCCCTCTAATTGCCCAGCCGTGCCGACTAGTGCCACCCCTAGCCGTGCTTCGTTCATTTTTAAAATCACTTCGGGCATCAGCGTATCCGGGGCTACGAACGGCAGATTTTTCGTAATCATCTGGTCGCTGACCCTTGCCAATAGCCGTTTGCCTAGCGCACCGCCGGGATGCGTGGCGGCGAAATCCTCAACCTTAAACCCCCGCTTTTCCATGAGCGCAATCGCCAGCGCATCCCCCATGACTAGGCTCGTTATCCCTGATGTGGTGGGGGCTAGATTTAACGGACACGCCTCCCTATCCACCGAAATATCCAGCACGATATCGGCATAGCGGGCAAGGCTCGAATCCATATTGCCGGTGAAGGCGATGCTGGGGGTATTGATGCGTTCAAAGGCGGGGATGAGGCGAATCAGCTCTTCCGTCTCCCCCGAATAGGAAATGAGAATCAGCACATCAGCCGCGCGCACCCGCCCTAAATCGCCGTGAATCGCCTCGGCAGGGTGCAGGAAAATGCTCGGGGTGCCGGTGGAGGCAAAAGTAGAGGAAATTTTCTGCCCAAAAAGCCCCGATTTCCCCATACCGCACACAATCACCTGCCCCTCTGCATTCAGCATCATCTCCACGGCACTAGTGAAATCGCCGTCCAAATGGCTGATTAAGCGGTCTATCGCGGATTTATAAGTATCCGCCATCATTTTTACGCTGTTGATCATGGGGGTCAATTTAATCTGCTTTCCCCCCATCTTCAAGTCCTAACGCACGCTCGGCTTCGGCTTGGTCGGCGGGGGAATTGATGTTGAAAAACGGGTCAGGGATGCCAGCAAAATCGCAATCCACCACCGCATAATTGGCGGTGAAGCGGTCAATTTTGCGCACATCTTGATTGACTAGCTGGTCGCGTAAATCGGCGCGAATGGATAGCGGCCAAAGCGCGCAAACCGCATGCGCGCGCCCGTTTGAACTAGCACGCACGATATTTTCCCCATCCGCCATGCCGCGCATGTTTTCCACTAGATTTTTGGGAATAAACGGCGTGTCGCCAGCGATGCTGATGAGGTGCGTGATGTCCCTATAATTGAGCGCAACCGCATCCAAACCGGTTAAAATCCCCGCCAAAGGTCCTAAATATCCATCCACCGCATCCGCATAGACCCCCAAGCCAAACGCCTGAAACCGCGACGCATCACCATTGGCATTGAGCAGAATCGGCGCGCATTGGGGGGTTAGGCGGTCTAGGATATGTTGCAGAATCGGCTTACCCCCTAGGGGCAGGAGCGTTTTGTCCCCGCCCCCCATGCGCCGTGCTACGCCACCCGCTAGAATCACCGCGGCAATCTGTTCGCGCCCAATACTCATGAGGTGATTCGCTCCGCCCCGGTGAGCATAGTGAAACGTTTGCCACGCGCCCGTCCGATGAGCGTTAGTCCGGTTTTTTGCGCCATCTCAACCCCCGAATGTGTAAAGCCCGAACGCGAGATTAGAATAGGAATCTGCATCTGTGCGGTTTTTATCACCATCTCGCTAGTGAGGCGTCCTGTGGTATAAAACACCTTATCCGCCCCCGCCACGCCCTCTATCCGCATCCAGCCGGCGATTTTATCCACGGCATTATGGCGCCCGACATCTTCAACATAGGCTAGAATCTCCGCGCCCTTTGCCAGCACACAGCCATGGATAGCCCCCGCCTCTAAATACAGGCTCGGTGTGGTGTTGATGTTTTTGATCAGCTGCATCATGGTGGCAATATCCAACCGTGCCTCCGCCGCCAAAGTGATGCGGTCTAATTGTTCCATCATATCGCCGAACATCGTGCCTTGGGCACAGCCGCTTGTCTGAATGCGTTTTTGTAATTTTTCTTCGTAATTGGTGGCACGTTCGGTCCGCACCACCGCCACCCCCAAATCATCATCCACATCAATGCCCGTAATCACATCATCATCCATGAGCATATTTTGATTGCACAAAAACCCCACGGCTAGATACTCCACCCAATCGCCGAGCGTCATGGTGGTGATGATTTCTTGGTTGTTTAGAAAAATCGTCAAAGGGCGTTCGGTGATGACCGGAATCTGCACATCCTGCCCGGATTCATCGCGCCCATCCACCATCCGCACTAATGGCGAATGTTTTGGAGTGGGCAAAATCGGTGAGAATCTAGCATTCATAACCGCTAATTATGGTTTATTCCGCTAGAATATGCTACAAAAAAGCGAAGGGAGTTATCTTATGCGCTTTCATTTCACGGCTTCAGACCACCCGCTACCGCAAACGCGCCTTGCCCAGCTCACCGAACGCTACGGGCAGAACACGCCTGCGGAGGCGGAGGTGATTATTGCGCTTGGGGGCGATGGGTTGATGCTCAAAGCCTTGAAAGCGGCAGAGGGCAAGCCTGTCTATGGCATCAATTGTGGCACCGAAGGCTTTTTGATGAATCACTATCACGAGGATGATTTAGAATCGCGCATGCAAACCGCCGAAACTACCATCATCCACCCCCTCATCATGCAGGTCAAAACCACCGACGGCAAAACCCACCACGCCCACGGCATCAATGAGGTTTCCATCGCCCGCGAAACGCATCAAGCCGTCAAGTTGAAAATTGACATTGACGGCATCCCCCGCTTGCCTGAGATGGTGGGGGATGGGTTGATTATTGCGACGCCGGCGGGTTCTACAGCGTATAATCTTTCGGCGCATGGACCGATTATTCCCTTGGGGGCGGAGGTGTTAGCCCTGACGCCGGTGAGCGTGTTTCGCCCAAGGCGGTGGCGGGGGGCGTTGCTTCCCCAAAGCGCGTTAGTGCAGGTAGAGGTGCTTGAAGCCGATTTCCGCCCGGCTAGTGCCACCGCCGACGGCACCGAAATCCGCCAAGTCATCCAAGCCGAGATTAGAATGGATACTAGCATTGATTACACGATTCTGAGCGACCCCGGGCAAGGATTGGCGGAACGTGCTATGCAGGAGCAATTTCAGGTTTGATTGGGCATCCTATATTCGCGCCCACGCCACCGCGCCGCCCTAATTATTCACTCTCATCTTCCTCAACTTGCCTCTGCCACATGGTCGCATAGATGCCCCCCTGCCCCAGCAACGCGCGGTGGGTGCCGCGTTCTACAATTTCGCCATCGGCTAGCACCAAAATCTCATCACACGACACAATCGTGGAAAGCCGATGCGCGATGATTAGCGTGGTGCGGTCTTGGCTGATGGCGTTTAGGGAGGCTTGGATTTGCTTTTCCGTGCGGCTATCAAGGGCGGAGGTGGCTTCGTCAAAAAGATAAATCGCAGGGTCTTTGAGGATTGCTCGTGCGATGGCAACACGCTGTTTCTCGCCCCCGGATAATTTCAACCCACGCTCGCCGACTTGCGTTTCATAACCATCGGGGAGCGCGGCGATGAAATTATCTAGCGATGCCATTTTCGCCGCCGCCGCCACCTCAGCAAAATCCGCACCATCACGCCCATAGGCAATATTCTCGCCAAGCGTCGTGTTAAACAACACGCTATCCTGCGGCACCATGCCGATGGCGGCACGGAGGCTCGTTTGGCGCACCCCGGCAATGTCCGCACCGTCAATGCGAATCACCCCGGAATCAGGGTCATAGAAACGGAATAGCAATTTAGAAATCGTTGATTTCCCTGCCCCGCTTGGACCGACTAGGGCGACACGTTTTCCCGCTTCAACGCGGAATGTGATGCCTTTTAATACTTCACGGCTCCCAAAGGAAAAGCGCACATTGTCAAAGGCTATCTCACCGCCTTTTAGGTGTAAATCATGGGCATCGGCGGCGTCTTGAATCGCCGGTTTTTCGTTCAATAGCCCGAACATTCTTTCCATATCGGCTAGGGATTGGCGAATTTCGCGGTAGGTATAGCCTAGAAAATTCAACGGCAAATACAGCTGAATCAGATAGGTATTGACGACAACAAAACTGCCGATAGACAAATCCCCCGCCTTAATATCATGCCCCGCCAAGCCCATCACCAACACCAAGCCGATGGCAATAATCAACCCCTGCCCGACATTGACCATAGACAGCGACGTGCGCGAAATCACCGCCGCATCTTCATAACGGCGTAAGGCTTGGGAAAAACGCCGAGCTTCCACGTCTTCGGCATTGAAATATTTGATCGTTTCATAATTGAGCATCGAATCAACTGCGCGCGTGGCGGCGCGTTCATCGGCGCGATTCATACGGCGGCGGAATTTCATGCGCCATTCGGTCAAAATCAGCGTATAGGCACTATAAGCCAGCACCGTCAGCATGGTAATCAACGCATAATAAAAGCCAAATAACCCCCACAGAATCGCCGAAACCAACACCAATTCCAACACCAGAGGAATCACCTCAAGCAAGGCAAAGGTCAGCAGAAATTCCATGCCCTTCGCCCCGCGTTCAATGGCACGGGTTAGCCCACCAGTCTGGCGTTCCAAATGGAATTGCAGGCTCAATGCGTGGAGATGGCGGAAGGTTTGTAATGCTGCTTTATGCACGGCTTTTTGTGCCACGCGCACGAACACATATTCGCTCGCCTCATCAAAACCTTGTTGGCAAATCCGCGCCAGCGCATACGCCCCCAATAGCCACCACATCACCGTTATATCAAAACGATACGCATCCTCGGAAACATAATCCACCAGCCAACCATACGCCAACGGCACCAACATAGTCGCCGCACGTGCAAGGGCTAGGAACGATAATGCCAGTAATACACGTTGGAACACCTTTTGGTTTCCCCACGGGGCTACGAAGGTGAGCAAGCCCCCTAATGCGCGTTTGATGCCGATGCTTGCGGTGTTTGCGGTGTGCTTGGGAGGGGTGGATTCTGCGCCTGTTGTTTCAGCCATGTTCGGCTAGTCCTTTTTCTTGCTATGCGCCCCGGCATCCACCGAAAAACTCTCGCCACAGCCACAGCGCGCCACCTCATTCGGGTTATGGAACACAAAGCCCGAGGCAAAAGTCTCATCCTGCCAATCCATTTCTGAGCCGATTAAAAACATCACCGCCGCCGGGTCAATAAACACCGTCACGCCTTTTTCGCTGATACTATCCTCAAAAGGTTTTTTTTCTTTGGCGTATTCCACATGGTATTTCATGCCCGAACAGCCTGCGGTTTTGATGCCTACCCGCACGCCTAGCACATCGCTATCCCCACGTTCAATGAGGGCGCGGATATGCTCTGCCGCACGGTCGGAAAGGCGAATTATCGGGGCGTCATTGGCAAACATTGGCTTTCATCCTATAAATCCCCCTCATAAATCTAGCGCGAGGCGGGCTTCATCGCTCATGCGGTCAATCGTCCAAGGCGGGTCCCATATCAATTCCACCTCAACTAGCCCCACCACACCTAGCAACGCCACCGCATCCGCTGCCTGTTGGGGCAGAATCCCTGCCACCGGACAACCCGGGGCGGTCAATGACATCGTGATATACACATCGGCATTGTCTTTGATGGTGATATCATAAATCAGCCCTAGATCATAGATATTTACCGGAATTTCCGGGTCAAACACCGATGACAGCGCACCAACAATGGCTTCCTTGGGCGGTGGTTTGATGTCGGACCTGCGCGCACCGGCGCGGGCGGTATAGCCTTCGGTTGTGGTGCCGGCGGGCATAAAATCATGCAGTCCTAAAGGATGGTCGCTCATTTGAAAATCACCTTTACTTTTTCTAGGGCTTCGGCGAGGCAATCAAAATCTGCGCGTTGGTTATAGATGCCGATGCTCGTGCGGGCGGTGGCGTTTAGCCCCAAAAATT
The DNA here is from genome assembly GCA_958431225.1 of uncultured Alphaproteobacteria bacterium. Lineage (GTDB taxonomy): Bacteria > Pseudomonadota > Alphaproteobacteria > Puniceispirillales > UBA1172 > UBA12202. The sequence goes on from OY288107.1 coordinate 2,150,201, forward strand.
CGTGCAAAGGTTGCGCGCAATGATGCCCGGCGCGAATCGCCACGCCTGCCCGATCAACGATGGTCGCAATATCGTGGGGATGCGCGCAATCCATGACGAACGACACCACGCCTGATTTTTCCGCCGCCGTGCCGATTAAACGCACACCTGCCACCGCACCTAAACGTTCATGGGCATAGGCGAGGAGGTCTTGTTCGTGCGCGCTTATCGCCTCCATACCGAGGCTCTGCACGTAATCAATCGCCGCGCCTAGCCCGATGGATTCGGCAATCGGCGGGGTGCCAGCTTCAAAACGTTCGGGGGGGTTGGCGTATGTGGAGTCGGTGATGCTCACGCGGTCAATCATGCCGCCACCGCCTAAAAATGGTGGCATTTCTGCCAATAATGCGCCCCGCCCCCACACCACACCGATGCCACTAGGTCCATAGAGTTTATGACCCGTGAACACATAAAAATCACAGCCTAACGCTTTCACATCCACAGATTCATGCACGACACCTTGACAGCCATCCACCACTAGCACCGCCCCATGCGCGTGGGCTAAATCCGCCAAGGCTTTGATATCATACAACGTCCCCAACACATTGGACACATGCGCCATGGCAATGATGCGCGTGCGTTTTGATACCATTTCCGTGGCTTTTGCCATATCTAGCGCGCCGTCTTCTCGCATTGGCACGGCTTTGACTACCGCGCCGGTTTTTTGTGCTACCATCTGCCACGGCACTAGATTGGCGTGGTGTTCGGCTACGGATACTAGAATCTCATCGCCCTCCTTCAGCACCGCACCGCCATAGGCTTGGGCTATCATATTCAACCCCATCGTCGCCCCCGCCGTCAGCACCACTTCATCAGGGGCGGATGCACCGATGAAATCTGCCACTTTCTTGCGCGCCAGCTCATAGCCGTCAGTGGCTTCCTCGCTCAAAACATGCAGCCCCCGATGCACATTGGCATAGTGATTCGCGTAGGCATCACGCATAGCATCAATGACGGCGCGAGGTTTTTGCGCGGACGCCGCCGAATCTAGATAGACCAAAGGCTGCCCGTGAATTTGACGTTGCAGAATCGGGAAATCCCCACGCACCGCCTCCAAATCAAGCATCTCAGATGCAAGCACCGAATCAGTTTTTATCGCCTGTTCTGCCATGAATCACGCCCTTTTTAGCCCCTTTCCAACCATGCTGCAATCGCCTCCAACAACCAGCCCCGCGCCGGTTCATCTAGCGCATCCACCACATCCACCAAAAACGCTTCAATGAGGAATTGCCGTGCGTCTTCGGTGCTGATGCCACGGCTTTTGAGGTAGAATAATTGGTCAGCGTCAATCTCGCCAATCGTTGCCCCGTGCGAACAGGCGACATCATCCGCGTAAATTTCTAACTCGGGCTTGGTGTTGGCTTCGGCTTCGCGCGATAATAACAGGGTGCGACTCATCTGATTGCCATCGGTTTTTTGGGCGTAGCGGGCGACTTTGACCTTGCCTTGGAAGACGGCTTTGGCGCGCCCGTCCAAAATGCCATGCACACGTTGAAACGACTGCCCATCGGGGGCGTCGTGGTCAATACGGCTCGTGATATCGCGCATCTGCCCATCACGCCCAAGATAGACGGCATTGAGATAGGCTTTGGCATCAGGGGCGGTCATGGCAATCTGCGTCTCACTGCGGGCAATATCGCCCCCCGCCAGCACCATATCGCCGTGATAGAGCGCGCCGGTGTCTAACTGCACCAGATTTAGCCCTAGATGGTGGCGGGAATCGCCCTCAATGAGGCGTCTAGCGTGGTGGAGTTCCGCCCCTGCCCCCAAACGCAATAGCATTAATGGCGCCGACAACCCCACCCCATCGCCCTTATGTTCTTCCAGAATGGTGAGATTAGCCCCCGCCGCTACATCCACGACAATGACCGCATGGCTAGAAATGCCATCACCCCTATAATCAAAACGCAGGGTCAGGGGCGGCGCCACCGCATCTGCCCCCACATCTGCTACCGCAATCACCACACCATCTTTGGCATGCGCGAGCGCGAAATCGGCGACACTATGCCCCGACGGCACGGCTTCGGCGAGGGCGGAACTGCGCGCGCTATCCGTGGAAAGTGGCGCGATTTCAACGCCCTTTAATGCCACTTTATCAATACCTTGCGGGATGCCGTTGATAAATTGGATTAAATCTTTGGCGTCTTGCGGGGGTGCGGATTCTGTCGTTACCGATGGCACTTCTGCCGGCGCCAGTGTCATTTCACGGATGGCGTTCAGGTCGGTGAATCGCCACGCCTCATCGCGCTGTTTCGGCCAGCCATTTTCCGCGTGGCGCGCCGCCGCCTCCGCCGTGATTTTAGCAAAATTGATAGCTTCATGCGGCATCGGTGAAGCCTCCATATCCCGTTTTTTCAACCTCAAGCGCCAGTGCTTTATCCCCGGATTTGACCACCCGCCCATCCGCCAAAATATGCACATGGTCAGGGATGATATAATCCAAAAGCCGTTGGTAATGCGTAATCACCAACACGCCCATAGCATCATTTTTGAGCGCATTAACGCCCTCGGACACAATCCGCAACGCATCCACATCTAGCCCCGAATCGGTTTCATCAAGTATCGCCATGCTTGGCTCTAATAATGCCATTTGCAGAATTTCATAACGTTTTTTCTCGCCCCCGGAAAAACCCACATTGACCGCACGTTTGAGCATATCATCCTTAATCCCTAGACGTGCCGCCGCTTCGCGCACGATTTTGACGAAAGCGATATGATCCACCTCATCCGCACCTTGTGCTAGCCGTTTGGCATTGACGGCGGCACGGAGGAAACTCATGCCCCCCACCCCGGGCAGTTCTACCGGATATTGAAACGCCAAAAACAGCCCGGCGCGCGCACGCGCATCGGCTTCCATTTCAAGCACTGATTCCCCATCTAGGCAAATATCGCCCTCCGTGACTTCATAACCCTCACGCCCCGCCAACACATAGGCGAGCGTGGATTTCCCCGAACCATTGGGACCCATAATCGCATGGATTTCCCCGGCCTTAATGGTGAGATTGATGCCTTGCAAAATAGGCTTATCGCCGACCGAGGCATGCAGATTTTTGATTTCAAGTAATGGCATTATCCTACGCTTCCTTCTAGTGAGATTCCGATGAGTTTCTGTGCTTCCACGGCGAATTCCATGGGGAGTTCTTTCATGACCTCTTTGCAGAAGCCATTGACGATTAACGACACCGCATCTTCCACCTCCATGCCCCTTTGTAGGCAATAAAACATTTGGTCTTCGGAAATGCGTGAGGTGGTGGCTTCGTGTTCTACCTGTGCTGTCGGGTTGCGCGAGGTGATATAGGGGACGGTGTGCGCCCCGCATTGGTCGCCTACTAATAGGCTATCGCATTGGGTGAAATTGCGCGCAGATTCCGCCCCGCCTAGCATCCGCACCAGCCCGCGATAGGTATTATTTGACCGCCCGGCAGAAATGCCTTTGGAAATGATGGTGGAACGGGTATTCGCGCCTATATGAATCATTTTTGTTCCGGTGTCGGCTTGTTGGGCGTTGTTGGTGACGGCGACCGAGTAAAACTCGCCAACACTGCCATCGCCTTCTAGGATGCAGGATGGGTATTTCCAGGTGATAGCTGACCCGGTTTCCACTTGCGTCCATGAGATTTTTGACCGCGCCCCTTGGCACCGCCCACGCTTGGTGACGAAATTATAAATGCCCCCCTTGCCGTTTTCATCGCCGGGATACCAGTTTTGCACGGTGGAATATTTAATTTCGGCATCTTGTAATGCCACCAATTCCACCACCGCCGCATGCAGTTGGTTTTCATCGCGTTGGGGGGCGGTGCAGCCTTCTAGGTAACTCACATACGACCCTTCCTCCGCAATAATCAGCGTGCGTTCAAATTGCCCGGTGTTGCGTTCATTGATGCGGAAATAGGTGGATAATTCCATCGGGCACCGCACGCCTTTGGGGATATAGACGAACGAGCCATCGGTGAATACTGCCGAATTGAGGGCGGCGAAATAGTTGTCGCCTTGGGGGACGACCGAACCGATATAGGCTTTTACTAGTTCGGGGTGGGCTTTGATGGCTTCGGAAATCGGGCAGAAAATGACCCCGGCTTCGGCTAATTTCGCACGGAAGGTGGTGGCGACCGATACCGAATCAAATACCGCATCTACCGCGACACCTGCTAGGATTTCTTGTTCGTGCAGGGGAATCCCCAATTTCTCATAAGTGCGGAGCAATTCGGGGTCCACCTCATCGAGCGATTTGGGGGCTTCGGCTTGTTTTGGGGCGGCGTAATAGTGGATGTCTTGGTAGTCAATCGGTGGGTAGTCAAGCATCGCCCAATGATGCGGTTCCTTCATTTTGAGCCAATGGCGGAAGGCTTTTAGGCGCCATTCTAGCATCCATGCGGGTTCTTCCTTTTTCGCTGAGATAAAGCGAATCGTATCCTCATCCAGCCCTTTGGGTGCTTTATCCACGGCGATATCGGTGACAAAGCCGTATTTGTATTTGCCCGTGGCTTCTTCTACTTGGCGGATGGTTTCGGCGGTTGCAGACATTATTTCATCTCCTGTTGAAAAACATTTTCGGGGTGGCAGAGGTCTTCTAAACTAACCTTATCAAGCGCATCGGCGATGGTGGAATTGATTTTCTCCCAATTGCCGCCGATGCAACAATTCCTACGCGACGCGCACGGATCTGTTGATGTGGTCACGCAAGCGGTGAGCGCGATTGGACCTTCTAGGGTTTCCACAATCTCCGCCACCGAAATAGCGTGGGGGGCGCGCGTGAGCCGATAACCCCCCATTTTCCCGCGTTCCGCCGCAACAAAATCACAGCGCGCCAGATGTTTGAGCAATTTTTGCGTGGTCGCCGGGGTTAACCCCGATTTGCGCGCCAATTCCGCCGCGCTAAAGTGCCGCATAGGCTCGCGCCGATAGCATCCCGCCATCACCGACAGCAACACCGCCCCATAATCCGTCATTTTATTGAGTTTAATCATCGTTTATCCCAAATCCATATAGGACTAAAATAGTCCCTTATGGATTATATGCAGGTAAAGTGGCAGAATTTCAAGCCCTAAATGACGCTAAACTGCAAAAATTTTGCTAATTTAGCGCTTAATTGACGCTGATACGGCGGGGCAGATAGCGATTGCCGTTAAAATCATCAAATAATTCGGGCAACTCTGGATGCCCGACGGGTCCTGATTCGGCATCGGGGACGAGGTTTTGTTGGCTCACATAGGCGGTATAATAACTATCCTCATTTTCCGCCAATAGGTGATAGAACGGCTGTTCGCGGCTCGGGCGCACCTCTGCCGGGATGGCGTCATACCATTCCTCGGTGTTGTCAAATTCGGGGTCAACATCAAACACAACGCCTCTAAAGGGGTAATGCCGATGGCGCACCACATCACCAATGTTGTAAATCGGGGGTTTTTCTGCTTTTTTTGCCATGATACTAGAGGGGGATATTCGGGGTCAGAATTAGACGCGCGCTTTGGTTTTTAGCACTTGGCGTCCTTTATACATGCCGGTTTTGACATCCATATGATGCGGACGATGCAATTCGCCCGTATTTTTATCCTCAACATAGGCATCCGCCGTCAGCGCATCATGCGCGCGGCGCATCCCGCGTTTGGATGGAGTAGTCTTTCTTTTTGGAACAGCCATTTTTCAAATTCCCTTTGCTTTTTCCGTAAATGGTGGAGCTAGACGGGATCGAACCGACGACCTCCTGCTTGCAAAGCAGGCGCTCTCCCAGCTGAGCTATAGCCCCCAAAATTGCATAATCGGGGTCATGTGCCAGCATGAGGTAGCTTCTGTCAAGTCATTTTTCACTTACAGCGTTAAGCGATGGATTTTCGCCCAAAGCATCAATCACCGCCGCATGCGTAATGCGCCCGCCTTTGACATTGAGCCCATTCATCAAATGTTCATCCATTTCCAACGCCTTCTCGCCGTGCTTCGCCAATGCCAGCGTGAACGGCAAAGTCGCGTGGTTGAGCGCTTGGCTTGAGGTACGTGGCACTGCCCCGGGCATATTGGCGACACAATAATGCACGATGCCATCCACATCATAGGTGGGGTCATCGTGGGTGGTGGCTTTGGAGGTTTCAAAACACCCCCCTTGATCAATGGCAACATCCGCCAGCACCGCGCCTTGACGCATGGATTTGAGATGTGCGCGCCTAACCAATCTAGGTGCCGCCGCCCCGGGAATCAGCACCGCACCGATGACTAAATCCGCCGCCGCCAATTCTGCCTCAATCGTGTGGCTGGTGGAATAGCGCGTGACTGCGCGTCCGCCAAAAACATCATCCAAATAGCGGAGCCGTGCCAGCGCGCGATCCAGAATCGTCACCCTTGCCCCCATGCCGATGGCGACTTTCGCGGCGTTGATGCCAACCACCCCGCCCCCAAGCACGACCACATTCGCAGGTTCAACCCCGGGCACCCCCGAAAGCAACACCCCCCGCCCGCCTGCTGTGCGTTTGAGGCAATAGCCACCTTCTATCACCGCCAGACGTCCTGCAACCTCGCTCATGGGGGCTAGTAAGGGCAAGCCGCCGCTATTGTCGGTTACGGTCTCATAGGCTATCGCCGTGCAGCCCGATTGCATTAGGCCGATGGTTTGTGCCGGGTCGGGGGCTAGGTGCAGATAGGTGAAAAGTAGTTGGTCGGCGCGTAATTGCTTCCATTCTACCTCTTGGGGTTCTTTGACTTTGACAATCATTTCCGCATCGGCAAAAATCTTTGCCGCATTGGGGGCGATTTCTGCCCCTGCCGCCTTGTATTCATCATCGCCTGAACCGATTCCTGCCCCGGCACCGCTTTCAATCAGCACCGCATGTCCTTGTTCGGTGAGTTCCTTGACCGAAGCAGGGATTAAACCCACGCGGAATTCATGATTCTTGATCTCTTTTGGCACACCAATACGCATTGCATTTTCCTCCTAATAAAAGCCAATTTTCCGCATTATAGTGATGGTGCGCGACAATTTCCTTGCTTATTCTATTGATAAATGCTAGTTTATAGGTATAAAATGCGGTTATTATGTAGAATAAGCGCAGAATCGTGCAACGAATCGGAATGGGCGCATCATGTATCCTGAAATTGACCGCACCGACCGTGCCATCATCAAGGCACTGCAAGAAAACGCCCGCCTCAGCAATGTGGAATTGAGCCATAAAGTCAATCTGTCGGCTTCGGCGTGTCTCAGGCGGGTGGCGAATTTGGAAAAAAATGGCGTCATTAGTGGCTATCATGCGGAATTGGGGCATCAGCAACTTGGCTATGATGTCATTATTTTGGTGCAGGTGGCTTTGGATGGGCAATCGGCTAAAATCTTAGAGGAATTTGAAAAAGCCGTGCTGACGATACCCAATTTGATGACGTGTTTTTTTATGGCGGGGGGGCAGGATTATATCCTCCGCATCGCCGCCAAAGATGTGTCGGATTATGGCGAAATTCACCGCCATTACCTATCCGCCCTGCCCCATGTGCGGAGCATTGAATCCAATTTTGTTTTGCGGACATTGATGACGCGGGGGCTGCCGGTTGCGTTGATTTGATGGCTTAAATGCGCGCATCTAACACCATTCCTGTCGCCTTTTCATCCCACAATCCATAGGCATCGCCCATCTGATGTATCTTGCGTAAGGCTTCGGTTAGTTTTGTCCAATCATCCGCCTCGGCAATCGGCTCCCATAGTGCTTCCACCGCTTCAATGCGGAGATGGAACGGGTCAGTTTGGGCGAAATAGGCGTGGTCGGGGTGGCTGTTTGGGGCGGGGGGTGCGGTGCGTAATAAGGCGGCGGCAGGGGCGAAATCGTTGGTTTTATAGATGGATTTGCGTTTGCTAGAATCGGCTTGCACCCGCCCTGCCCCGCCATACCAATCAAAACACGCCTCATCAAAGCCGACATCTGCACCACGCAATGCCCCCAAAAATGTGCCGATGCAATCGGGGGCGTCATCCCAATCACCGTCAATGCCTAAACGCCGACAAAATGCGCGGGTGACGGCTTTTTCTAGTATCTGATGATAGCGTCCGACCAATGTTTCCAACGCTTCCACCCCAAGAAAAGGCACGAAGCAATCGGCTAGCCGACACAACGCCCAAAACGCCGCCTCGCCTTGCCTCCCATAGCAATAGCGCCCTTGATAATCAAAATAGGCGGCGGTGAAATTGGCGTCCATGCGCGGCAGGAATCGCCATGGTCCGTAATCAAAACTCTCGCCGGTGATGTTGAAATTGTCGCTATTGAGCACCCCATGCACGAATCCTGCCCCTAGCCAACTCGCGGCTAATTGCGCCTGTTTTTCGGTGATGGAGACCAATAGGCGTTCGGCGGCTTCGGCAATCGGCGGGGCATCGGTGCATCCGTAATATTGCGCCAGCACATAGCGAATCAGTGCCTCTAATGCTTCATGTTCCTGCAAATACGCCAGCCGTTGGAACGTGCCGATGCGGATATGGCTGTGCGAAAGCCGTGTTAGCACCGCCGCGCGTGTTGGTGATGGCTCGTCTTCTCGGTGCAGTGCCTCGCCGGTTTCAATGATGGCGAAAGTTTTGGAAGTATTGACCCCTAGCGCGTCCAGCATCGCGCTTGCCAGCAATTCGCGCACGGCACCCTTTAAGGTTAAACGCCCATCGCCTTGGCGCGAAAATGGTGTTTTGCCTGAACCTTTAGTGCCGAAATCCAATAGGCGTCCGCTTGGTGCATCCATGATTTGCGCGTATAAAAACCCCCGCCCATCGCCTAAATCGGGGTTATAGACACCGAATTGATGCCCGTGATAACAGAGAGCCAGCGGTTGTTTTTGTGCGCCGTCAAAGGGGGTAAAACGCCCGAAGCGGTCGCACCAATCAGCATCATTTTTCAAAACCGCATCCATTTTTAGTCTTTGCGCCCAGGCTAAATTGCGATAGACTAGGCGTGTTTTTGGAAACTGCGCCGCTTCAACGGGGCAATATAGAATATGGGGAAGCTTTTGATGATTGGTGGAAATCTGCATAGCCTCACTATCCTGACGCGATTTGCACGCAACATCAAGCAAAGAAAGCGGGAGGTTAAACATGGCAACTGAACAACTTAAAGCAGTGATGCAACCGATTGATCGCGCCTTTGGCTTGCCGAATGCGGTCTATGTTGATGCGGATATGGCACAAATGGAACAGCAGAAAGTCTTTGCCCGCCATTGGGCAGCCCTGACCGCCGCCAAGAATCTGCCCCAAGCCGGCTGTGTGATGCCGATTACTTTTTTTGGCATTCCGTTATTGGTGACGCGGACGAAAGCTGGCGAGATTAAGGTTTTTGAAAATGTCTGTCGGCATCGTGGCATGATTCTGGTGGATGAGGCGAAACAACTCAACGGGCCGATTACCTGCCCTTATCATGCTTGGGCGTATGATCTAGACGGCAAGCTGCACGCGACCCCGCATATTGGTGGTTCGGGCATCCATGAACACGAATCTGTGGATAAAGCATGCCTGTCGTTGAATGAAATCCGTAGCCATGTTTGGATGGATGTGGTGTTTATCAATCTTGACGGCAAGGCGGAATCTTTTGCAGAAACCCACAGGGATATCATTGCACGTTGGGCGGAATTTGATAAGCCTATCTATCATGGCGGTGCCGAATCTAGTTTTTCTTTGAGCCTCAACAGCAACTGGAAATTGGCGGTGGAAAATTATTGCGAATCATACCATTTGCCGTTTGTGCATCCGGGGTTGAATTCATATTCGCGCCTAGAAGACCATTACAATATTGAAGGTCCCGGGGCGTTTGCCGGGCAAGGCACGTTGGTCTATGCGCCGTCTTTAGGTGGGGGCGGTAAAGCCTTCCCCAATTTCAAAGGTTTGAGCGCGAAATGGGATACCGCCGCCGAATATCTGGCGTTGTTCCCCAATGTATTATTTGGCGTGCATCGTGACCATGTCTATAACATTATCCTGAAACCTGATGCCATGAATCGCACTAGTGAATGGGTGGAAATTTACTATACTGACCCTAGCGCGCTTGCCGATGATTACGCGCCGATGCGCCAAAAAAATAGCGCCATGTGGAAAGAGATTTTCATTGAGGATATTGGTGTGGTAGAAGGTATGTATCAAGGGCGTTCGGCGCCCGGGTATGATGGCGGGAAATTCTCGCCGGTGATGGATGGACCGACGCATTATTTTCACAAATGGATTGCCGAACAACTCGCAGTCTGAAACCATTGAAGAGGACTCCCCCCCGTGCCTAAACTAGATGACAACCCCACCGATAACATGATGGCTTCTATTGAGGGGCTGTGGGATACCGCCAATAGTGCCGTGCAGGCGGATTTGAAAAAGCGCGTGAATAAAAAAACGCGCAAAAAATCTGCGGAACCTGCCCCGCCTGTTGAGGCATCTTCTGCATCTGGCACCCCTAGCACGGATGATGAGGCGATTAGCCGTCTTAAAGATATGGGCAATTTGCGTGTGGCTGATTCGGGGGCGGCTGATGCGGGGGCGCCGTCTGATTTGGCTGATTCGGGCGCGCCGTCTGATTTGGGTGATTCGGGTGCGCCGTCTGATTTGGCTGATTCGGGTGCGCCTCTTGCGCCTGAAGCGTTGTTTAGCGATGCGTTTTCTAAACTCGTGCAACAGGTTGTTGAGGATTATCTTGATAAAAACCTCGCGCCGATGATTAGCAAGGCGGTGCAAGCCGAGTTGAAGAAAAAACCTAAAACGCGCCGTAAAACCGCCAATAAAGCCAAATAAAACCTATTCGCCTTTGTTTTCGTAAATGTTTTTGGCGGATTTGTAGAGGTTTTTGCTTTCGCTGACATAGACCCTTGAATCAATGCGTTTGGCGTCAAATAACTCTTTGAGGGCGCGCATATCGCTTTCAATTTGATGGAGGGCGCGGGTGGTTTCGTCGGCTTCCTCTACGTGTTGGAGCGTCAATCCTGCCATCATATCGGTCTGTTGCGGCCGATAATGGCGGCGGATGCGTAAAAATAGCGACAGAATCAGCAAAATGCCGAGAATCACCAAAGCGATGCCGATGGCATGGTGATATTCCTGCCAACCTGTCCGCGCGATGAGTGCCTCAAGCTCCGCTATGTAAGGCTCAGCCTGTGCTAGGTAAGGCTCTGCCCATGCCATATAAGGCTCTGCCCATGCCATATAAGGCTCTGCCCATGCGCGAATTTCCGCTATGTAAGACTCTATCTGTGCGATATAAGGCTCTGCCCATGCGCGGATTTTGTTCCAAAATATGATCAATTCTTCGTTCATCCCCCCAATCTAACATAATTGCCCCGCATTTCGCTAGTATAAAAACTTAACCCTTTTTGGTGTTCGGGGGCGGTTTAGGGGGGCAATGGCGTCATAGCGTCCGACTTCTGGGAATCAAATTTGTGCTTTTGGGTAATTTTTTTAGGGCGCGGATTTTGGCATTCTGTTGATGTTTCAGCAACCCAGACCCAGATATAGGTGAATCTCATGGCAAATGGTAAATCAAAAATTCAACAAGCATTTTTACAGGATCTCCCCGACCTCATTCCCGAGGCGACGGAAATTGATGAAATCGTCATCGCCGCCGACAATACCGCAAGCGTTAGCGGATATGTCAAAAGCAATGTTTCTATTGCCAATTTGCGCGCGAATTTTGTGGAAAATGGGATGCTTGAAAATATTGAGATCGCTTTGCGTCCTGAACCGCCATTCCATTTTTTCCGCATCACCGGCAAACTGACGAGCATGAATTGACGCTTTGCCCTCTTGACGATTCACATGCGCTAGGCGACAATGGCGTATGTTCGGGTTTTCGCGCCAAACACCGCCGAGTCAGCGGTTAGAGGTGATGCTGGCAGGTGAGGCTATGCCATTAGTGATTCGCTATCGGCGCAATGCACGGCGGCTGACTTTGCGCGTGGAAGAATCCGAACTGCGCGTCACCGCACCGCTTAAGGCGGATACTGATGAAATTCTTGGCTTTATTCGTGAAAAAACGCCGTGGATAACCGCGCGACTTTCTGCCCTGTCGGCGCTTTATGCGGATGCGGTGCCGTCTATCCTCTATCGCGGGGAATCTACGCCTGTGCATATCAACCGCGATTTTTGTGGGCATCAATATCAGATGGATTTTGTGGATGGGGCGTTATGGCTTCACCGCCCGCAAGGGGGGCGATTAAGCCCTTCACGCCAATTAGAAAAACATTTACGAAGCGAAACAAAGGCCGCTATCCAAGCCGTTCTGCCCGAAATGCTGGCGCGCTTAGGCGAAGCCGCCGTGCCGTTTAGCATCCGCGACCAAAAAACACGCTGGGGGAGCTGTTCCACCCGGCGGCATCTTTCGTTTAATTGGCGTTTGATTATGGCACCGCCCGCGGTTTTAAATTATGTCGTTCAGCATGAGGTGGCACATCTACGCCATCACGACCACAGCCATCGATTCTGGAAATTGGTGGAAGATATGATGCCCGATTACAACCAACACCGCCAATGGCTCAATACGCATCAACAGAATCTAATGATTAACCTTGAACGGAAATTAGCCGGTCTTAACTGATTTCAAGGAGGGGTATGTCGGCAATGAGCGTCCCCGTAAAACTTTCAAAATCTTGGATTTCGCCGAATTCACCATTTTGGAAGTGATGGCCAGTATTGGGATCAAGACTCCGCACATTCAAAATCACCTCATCGTCGGTGGTAGCCTTATCGCCATCGGTATCCAAAGTTAATTCATATCCGATGGCAACCCCTTCAAAGCCCACCAACCCTGTAACGCTTTTAAATTGGATGTTGCTGTCAAAACGCATGATAGACGATTGAATATCTTGTGGGTCTACCGAAACATCCCGTATATTTATAGTCTTATCAGTGTTAATATTATTTTCAATGACATAGATATCGCGCCCTTTTGATAGACCTACCGCCCGCCCATCATAGTGCTCATTCAAATAAATAATGTTGCTCCCCACCAAGGTAGATATGTCGTCTAGGTCAACAGGTTCTATCGACACATCATCCGCTTGATTTACTTTGAATACAGCAGATTTGCCCTCATACTGCCGGAAATCTAGATAGGTGCCGTCATGGAGATTGACCTGCACTCTGATTGTATCCGTACTTGCTAAGCCATCGGTGCTGACCGTGACATCCAGCTCAATGATTGGGTTGAGGAAATTCGCTAGATTTGTCAAATCGTCATAGTTAGTTATACGCGGCGCGCCGACATATTGGAGCGTATAGGCACCACCCACCTCATTCACCGCAAAATCTTCATCGGAAAAACCAGCATTGGAGAAACTATCAGACGACACAACGGACACATCAAATTCAACATTAGCCGAAGCGAGGGTTGTATCCGCATCGGTTACATCAAAGGTAACGCCAAGCGATTCTGGGGTTGAGGCACCATTCGCGCTAATATCCAAACTCCCACCTTTCGGCGATGCGGTTGCCAATGCCAATGCGGGTCTATCAAGCACGGTGACGGTCACCGTCTCCGTATTAGAAACCCGCCCTGTGCCACCTGGGTTTGAGCCATCATTCACTTGCAATGTTAGGGTAATTGTCGGGTCGGTATCGGGGGTTCCATCGGCGTTTGCGTCTGCATAATCCAATACTGCGCCAGGTTTTAGTTGTAGTGTCCAGACACCATCAACCTCAACTACTTGGAAGCGGGTATCGCCGGTGGTGAAGAAATTTCTGTTCGGATCGCCGCCCGTCACGCTGATGGTGATTCCCGATGCACTAACCGCATCGGTGCTTGCTGTTTCTTGTTCGGCAATGTTGGGGGTGGTGCTTGTCACTGATAAAACTGGGGTGCTTGCGATATATTCCTCCACTTCAATGGTGACCATGGCATTGACACGAAGACCTGCCAAGTCTGTTGCTTTAACGATAAACGTATGGATGTTATTGCTCGCGGTGGTGTCGTCATAATCTAGCGTGCTTTTCACAGTAATCTCGCCAGTCATAGGATTAATTTCAAAGAGATTATCATCATTGCCGCTGAATATGCCATAGGTAACTTCATCACCCGCATCTATGTCATTGGCTTTGACAAAACCAATGGAAAGGTCAAGCGGAGCATTTTCCAACACTGTGCCAAAATCATAAGCACTTTGCGTGAACGCAGGGCTTTCATTGACATCAACTATATTAATCGTCACATCTAAGGTTCTTTTGGGGATGAGTTGGTTGCTGCTATCCTCAAGCGAAATCTCAACCACTAGGTTATGGGTAGTGGGGCCATTTTCAAAATCTGGGTTAATGTTTCTAAACATAATCTCGCCAGTCCTATCGTCAATGACAATCCGACCCATAGTAGGTTCTCCATTAGCTTTATCTTCGCCACGATATTCAATCTTACTCGTCCGGACGTTGTTCTCTAGAAAATAAAATCTCAGATTGTCATTGTCGCCGTCAACATCTGCCCTTACCCGCCCTATAACATCTCCAAGAACTCCGGAATTTTTCTCCTCTACATTGCCATTTGCATAACCGCGCCCTGTCTCCCATGTCACATAATCATCAATATCATGCACCCTGACCTCAATAATGTCCGTCGCCTCAGCAATATTGCCCGTGCCAGCAACAAAACTATCAGATGCCCCAATTTTTAGCTTGTAGCCTCTTGTGCCATCACTGAGTATAGAGGCAGCTTCATAATCCACACGATCATTTAATCTAATCGCATAATTGATAGAAACAGGGCTGTTAGGATTCGCTTTTAGATATTTTGCTATATTATCCACAGTTTCGCCATTTTCATCTCTGCCCAGCAAGACGATATCAAAAGCACCCAAACGAGGCGTATGCGCACCATCTTCATCAATAAAGTAAAACCGCACAAAATCACCAGATTCCTTATCAGTCACACCATTAAGAAGCGCCACTACGGTGCCAGCACCCACATTCTCGCTGATGCCATTTGCAAAATCTTGCTGCCAAGACACTGGCGAGGCTCCAAATACCGGCGCCCCATCATTGCTGCCTATGCGGATGACGACATCGGTGGTATCGGTGAGGGTGCCATCAGAGGCCTCAATCGTTAGGCGGTAGATGGCAGGAAAGATTGGCAATGCACCCGTTAAGGCGATTTCGTTGCCGTTTTGAATGGTGAACAGTTTTTCCCTTGGATTCTTCTCGCTGTCAAAACCGCCATAGCCGTCGCCAATGATGCGATAAGTCAACGCATCATTATTAGGGTCGGTGGCGGTGATTGTGCCTAGGGTCGCACCTGCCGCCGGCATGGCACTAATTTCGTAGGCGGGAGTCTCATCCCTTTCAGTATAGTCGGTGCCTCCTATGCTCCATGTTATTGGCGAATCGCCGAATTCTGGCGCATCGTTTCCATCGCCCACGTTGATCGTCACCTGAGTGGTGGAGATCTCGCCATCGCCTTTGACTAGCTGAATATCTAATATGTAGGTGCTTTTGGTTTCATAATCCAACACCCCTTGTAAAGCCAGATTAGCACCGAGCAGATCGCCGTCTACCTCTTTTTCCTCACGAGTAATCGGGTCAATTACCGTTATCTTTTCATGGTGCTGATCCAGAACAAATAAACCTTCCTCATCACCACCAACGATTCTGTAAGCTACACCCCCCCTACCCTCTGTCATATAGGCAAGATTCGTGCCGAATGCCGTGTTCTCGCTGACAGCACCATTGGCAAAACCCGCTTCCCATGTTGTTTCAATTTCATTGAGCACATTGATGGAGATGGGGATGATTTCTGGTAGAGTGCCAGCGGTGGTATCGGTAATGCGAATCGTTAGGGCATGGCTGGTGGTAGTTTCATAATCCAATGCGCCGGTCAGAGTAATCGTGCCAGTATTCTCATTAATGGTGAAAGCACCATCTGTTTGCGCGGTCGTGGCACCGACGACAAATGCATACTCCCGCGTCGCGGTCGTATCGTGGTTTATCGTCGCTAATTGCGTGCTAGTCGCCGTAGTCTCACCCACATTGCCACCAATAAATCCACGTCCCCAAACTATCTCGGTATCAGCGTCAATGACGTTGATGGTAGCGGTGGCATCGGCGAATTTGGCATCGTAGTCAAAACTATCGCGCGCGCGAATTGTCAGGCTGTAGGTGCTGGTAGATTCATGATCCAAATCACTACTTACGGTAATTTTCCCACCCACGCTAATGGTGAAAGCACCAACAGTAGAGGTAAGCGCGCCATTTTCCACAAAAGCATAATTTAGCTTATCGCCTTCAGGGTCAAGTGCGACCGCCTGCCCTACTAGCGCGCCGATAGGTGCGGCTTCATTCACACTATAAACCGGTGATGCGTTGGTAAACATGGGGGCTTCATTGACATCCACTACCCTGATGCTGACATTGAGGGTTGCAGTGACGGCGTTGTTTTCAACGACCTCAACCCGTAGGGCATGGGCGGAGGCAGTTTCATAATTCAACTCCGCACCAGAAAAAATAATATCGCCATTATTCGCATTGACGGTGAAAGGACCATTCACCAATGCACCACCAACAAAACGATAGGTCTGAGCAGGGTTGGGATTGTCGGGGGCTATCGTTCCAATGACCGTATTAGTTGCCGTACCCTCATCCACCCAAATCAGCTCACTATCAAAATCCGTTACAGTGATGGTTTGGGGGGCGGTGTCGCGGTGATTGACGCCATCGGTAACCCGAATCGTTAGGGCATAACTGCTGGCAGTGTCATAATCTAGATATTCAGCTAATTTAATCGTTCCATCTCTACGGTCAATGGTGAAAGGCCCAACGCTAGATATAGCCTTGCCATTCTGCACGAAAGAATAGTTTATTCGTGAATCGGGGTCGGCGGCATCCACCTGCCCAAACACCGTGCCAATGGGCGTCGCTTCCGATAGTTCTGTAGTTGTCCAGCGCACCGGCGTGACGGCTAATCGCGGATAGGCATCCACTACATTGACGATGATGGGCGGGACGACGGCGATGGTTTCGGAAGTGGTTGTATCAATAATTTTAACATCTAGCCTATGGCTGGTGGCATCTTTATAATTCAAATCTTCACGAATGAGAAGCTCGCCACTATCATTGATTCTGAAAGCACCAAATATCTGTGAGCCATCAATAAAACGATAGCCATGATTGGCACTCATATCGTCGGGGTTTATTGTCGCCAATAGCGTACCCGCCGTCCCCTGTTCTTCCCTTACATTGCCTTCGGCAAAACCCGCCAGCCAATGCACCTCAACATCAACATCACCCACAGCGATGCTAATGTCGGTGTCGGTGGTTCTATAACCATCGAAAACGCGAATCGTTAGGTCATGGCTGGTGGCGGCTTCATAATTCAACGAACTAGTCAAAGTAATCGCACCTGTATACTCATTAATGTTGAAAGCCCCAACACTAGACACAGCCGTGCCATTTTCCACAAAATAATAACTTAGCCTTGCGCCATCGGCATCGCTGGCATCCACCCGCCCCAATAATGTGCCAATGGCCGTATTTTCCAGCACATTGTCGGCAAAGCCCGCTTCCCACGCCACTGGTGCGCTTTCAAATGCCGGCGCATTGTCATTGCCGACAACGACGAAGATATCGGTGCTATCCGTCAGAGTGCCATCGGTGGCTATAATCGTCAGGGTATAGGCATGCGTCCCTGCATCACCGAAAAAATATAGGTCGCCGTTATGAATGGCGAAGCGATGGGTGTTGCCACCAGCAATGGAATAAGTCGTGGCATCATCAGCAAAGCGGTTGTGGCTGAAACTGCCCAAAATCGTGACACCACTAACATTTGCACCAACATTGGCAGTATTGACAATAGGATCATTATTCACATCAACAAAAGTAGAACCAGAGCCAAAGCCAGCTTCCCATATCACCTCTGTCCCGCCAACACGGATATGCACTTCGGTGGTGGCTATTACGGTGTTAGTAGCGGTATTGGTGGCGGTGATGGTTAAGGTGTAGTCGGGGGTGGTTGCGTAATCCAACGCACCCTCCAAAGTAATCGCACCAGTATTCGCATCAATGGCGAATACACCGCCCGAACTGCCATCAGTGATAGCATAGCGCAAACTTGCCGTGTTGTCAGCGTCTTTGGTAAGCGTGGCTATATACCTGCCTGCGGCGGCGGATTCGGCAACAATGCCGTCGGCAAAGCCCTTCGCCCATACCAATTCGGGGTCAACATCGGTCACGGTGATGGTAATATCGGTGGTGGCGGTTTTCGTGCCATCGGATGCCGTAACCGTCAGGCTGTAGCTTCGGGTGGTTTCATAATCCAACGCCCCCGCCAAAGTAATGGCACCAGTATCTTCATCAATGAAAAATACACCGCCCGTATTGCCAGCACTGATGGAATAGGTCACCGTTTCGTCATCATCGCCATCGGTAGAACTGACGGAGGCTAGGGTCGTGCCGATTGCGGTGTCCTCAGCGACATTGCCACCGGTGAAATCAGCCTCCCATGTTATTGTCGGGTCGGTCGGGGCATCTTTGTTCACATTCACTACCTCAATATCCACGGCAACATCGGCGGTATGGGCGGTATTGGTAGTGTCGGTTATGCGAATGGTTAGGCTATAGGTGCTGGCGTCATCGTAATCCAACGCATTTGCTAGGGTCAGGACGCCATTATTATCAATGGTGAATATATTGCCGTCATTGCCCGCAACGATGGAATAACCCAGATTATTGGTGGTATCATCCTCTCTTTTGGCGCTGATGGTGGCTAGTTTCGTTCCGGTGGTGGTGTCCTCGGCGATAACGCCATTGGCAAAATCTGTCTCCCATGCTGGTGCGTTAAATTCTATCTCCGCATCTTGTACAGTGACCACCACATCCATGAAATCGCTACTCGTGCCATCGCTGACAATAACCCGCAGATTGTGTTGGCTGGTCGTTTCGTAATCTAGCTTGCGCGTGAGACGCAATTTCCCATCACTATCAACGGCGAAAGCATCATCATTGACACGAAAGAAAATCCCCGGCTTGCTATGGCTGACATCAAAACTGGCTATCGCTGTGCCAGCCGCAGTGTTTTCGGAAACTGCACCATTTTCAAAACCTGTCTCCCATGTCATAGAATTAATATCTGGGTCGCTATCGGTCACGGTGATGGTAATAGCGGTGGCGGGGGAAGTATTCGTGCCATCGGATGCCGTAATCATCAGGGTGTAGGTTTCCGTGGTTTCAAAATCCAACCTGCCTTTGAGGATCAGGTTGCCATTATTATCAATGTCAAACAGGTTAGATCCCGCCCCGCTAATGCTATAGCTCAATGTGGGGCGGGCATCAGCATCGGTGGCGGTGACGGTGGCTAGGGGCGTGTCGGGTCTTGTATTTTCGGCGACATTGCCACCGGCGAAATCAGCCGCCCATGATATGGTCGGGGCGGCGGGGGTGTGTTCATTGACATCACCGACCGTGACGGTGATGGTCGTGGTGTCAGGTGTGGCAGTGCCATCGGATACTTGAATCGTCAGGAAATATTCGCCAGTGGTTTCGGCATCCAACGGCTTTACCAAACTTAACGCCCCTGCCCCGGTTAAGCTAAATATGCCATCGTCATTGCCGCCCAAGATGGTGTAGGTCAGAGTGTTGGTGTTGCCTTGTCTGTCGACAACCATTTCGCCTAGTTTTATACCTGTAGCGGTGTCCTCGGCAACATTACCATTAGCAAAACCCGCCGCCCACGTCACCGCATTATCCCCAAATTCTGGGGCGACATTGGTTATAGTGATGCTGACGGTGGTCGTGGAAGAATTGGTATCGGCATCGGTCGCATCGCCATCATACGCCGTAATCGTCAAACTGTATGAATTATCAATGCTGGAATCTTCAAAATCCAACGCACCATTTAAGGTTAGTCTGCCACTAATTGGACTAATGGCGAATATATCATTCGTATTGCCGCCGGTAATCGCGTAATTCAGGCTTTTAGTGATATCAGCATCGGTTGCGGTAATGGTGGCTAGATGCGTGCCGATTTTTGTGTTTTCGGGGATATTGCCACTGGTGAAATCAGTCTGCCACGCCACCGCATTAGCCGCAAATGCTGGGTCGTGTTCGTTCACATCGCCTACATTGATGACCACATCAAAACTGTGGGTTTCAATGTCGTTTGTTGTGGCTGAATTGCCATCGGGGTCGTAGGTGGCGGTGATGGATAGGGTATAGCTGGCGGTGGTTTCGGCATCCAATGTAGCCGAAGGCGCAAGCGTAATCACGCCGCTACCCGCATCAATGGCGAAGACACCGCCGGTATTGCCAGCAGTGATGCTATAAGCGAGCGTCGCCGTGCCAGCTTCGTCTGGGTTAAAAAAACCTTTTTCGGTGAAGCTTCTGAGCCTGCCCACTTCAGTGCCACCCACGGCATTTTCGGGGATGGTAGCAAGGACATTGCTGTTGCCATTGATGACATCCACTACAACTTGATAGGTGAGTTCCTCAGCGGTTTCACGGGGGGCTGTTATGACAAGGTCAAGGGTGACGCTATCGCCAAGCCCGGCAAGCAGTGCCTCAACTTCGGCATCGGTGCCGATTGGGTCAATGGCTAATGTGCCATCCCCACTAATATAAAAGATGTTTTTTAGGTCAACGGACACACCATCGGCAAACGCAACCTGCGCGCTACGAATATCAATCAGACCGCCAATTTCCGGCAAAACATCGCCGAGAATGAGACCGCCGGGGCTGGTAACAGCAGGATTGTTAAGGTCAAGCGTAATATCAAAAGGCCCGCCGGATGTCGTCACATATTGCTCACTGAAACCATCTTGCGCGAAATACTGCTTGCCTCTGGCTAGGGTAATCACATCGCCATTTTCATCGGCAAAATAGATGCCCTGATGACCTAGGGCGATATTAATTTCAATGGTTTCGGTGGTTGTCGCCCCGCCAGATGAGGGCGTGGTATCAAATGCGATAGTGTCGGTAAGTGTGCCGCCGATTGCCAAAGCTTTGACAGCGGCATGCTCGTGATTAAGTGTATATTCCCAAAAATTGGCTTCGGCATTAAATGTCAAAACCCCATAGACGACATTAGCATTAATAGCATTTTCAGCCACCGTTTGCCCTAACGGTTGGAGAATGGTGCCGCTGATGGTTGCCGGGTCAGGAAAAAAAAAATGGGTGGTGGTGATTTCCGCACTGCCCGGGAGCGTATCAACTTCGTTGCCATCGGCATCCACGAAATAGATGTCCTCATCAGCACCATTGATATTGATGACAATATTTTCTGTTGCTTTCGTGCCACCAGTTTTGCTGATTTCAACGACGAAGGTTTCGGTGAGTGGTGTATCACTAGCTTTCATTGCTTGGAAATCAGGGTCGTTATTGTTGAGCGTATAGACCCAAGCCCCGGTATTTGTATTAAATTCCAAATCGCCCCAACTCGTCGAGGCTGTCACAATATCTCCATCCGTCCGCACACTGCTGGCATCACCATTCAAAGGTTCTTTATCCGAGGTGTCTTCGCCCAAGGATATTGCCGTTGCTACATTGCCATCGGCATCAACCGCATAGTGCCTACCTATGCCATCAACCGCAAAAACATTACCATCGGGGTCAACCATCAAAGATAAAGTTCTGCCATCGTCAGTCGTGATCCTATTGGTTAAAATCGTAATGCCAGTGATAGTAGTATCGCTGACATCCAAACTACCCTCTTCCTCAACATAGCTGGAATTGGAAGCCACGTTGGCGGTAATGGTTGTTTTGTATGTTGCGCCACCTGAAGGCGTGATTTCAAAGACAAAATCTTCGCTGATTCGTGCGCCTGCTTTGGCGATGGTTTCGGCGGCATCATGATTGACGGTGTATTTCCAGCCCTTGCCGAATAGATAATATTCAAAAACCCCATAAGTGCCTGTGGCGCGGTAGCCGATGGTTTCCGTAACGGTATTACCATTTTCATCAACGCGATCTTGCGTAATCTCTGTCACACTAGCAGCATCACTAGTGGCATCCTCAGCAGTGGTGAGAAGTTCCACCTCCGCCTGCTGCGATGTGGTGATAGAATGCGCCACGCCTCTTTCTTCAGGGTAGGCATATTGCACCGCCGCATCTTCGGTAACATTGTTAAATCCAGCAATCGTCAATGTAGCCCTATCAACGCCCGCCGGGTCATTGCTATCCCTGACCTCAATAGTGAGCGTATAACCTTGGGCATCAAGGATAGCATCTGGTGCGCGCGCCAAAGTAATCGCACCAGTGGTTTCAGCAATCTCAAATAACCCGCCACTATTGCCACCAGTAATGTGATAACTCAACGTCTGTTCCCCCGCCACCACATCCGCATCCGTGGCTGTAAGCATAATAACCGCATCCCCCGCCATATCACCCAAATCAATGCTAGCAAAATACGCACCCTGCCCAAAGACGGGGAGATGATTGCCGTCTATGGGTGGGAGGGGGACTGTATACTCATTCAGTAATTCGTCAGCACGTGGGTCATCATTAGGGTCGGGCGTGAGTGTCACCCCAATCGCTGTCTTGAAGTCAGCGTAATTCAACACATCACCATTACCTAGCTGATAGCTAAAGCGCCCCGCAGGGAAATTGATCTTAATCGTTGCATCGGTGGAAAGCGTTAAAGTAACAGACTGAATAATAAAATTGCCAAAAACCACATCTGAAGCTTCGCTATAAGCTTTGATGGTGACACCATAATCAAACTTGACTAGGTTAGCACCACCATCAGAATCCGAAATGACAACATGACCATATTGAAAGCGTGTGACGATGTATGTGTCATCGCCAACACCGCCACTTGATGCCAAATCATAATCGCTAGCGAGGGTGAGTATATCCTCATTACCCGCACCACCAAGACTGCTTTCAACACCAGCCTCCTCACGCATGGCAGATAATTCCGGCAAGGACGTAAAACTATTAACTGCATGAGGATTCAAGAGCTCGTCAGCACGTGGGTCATCATTAGGGTCGGGCGTGAGTGTCACCCCAATCGCTGTCTTGAAGTCAGCGTAATTCAACACATCACCATTACCTAGCTGATAGCTAAAGCGCCCCGCAGGGAAATTGATCTTAATCGTTGCATCGGTGGAAAGCGTTAAAGTAACAGACTGAATAATAAAATTGCCAAAAACCACATCTGAAGCTTCGCTATAAGCTTTGATGGTGACACCATAATCAAACTTGACTAGGTTAGCACCACCATCAGAATCCGAAATGACAACATGACCATATTGAAAGCGTGTGACGATGTATGTGTCATCGCCAACACCGCCACCAGCACTACTGATTTCATCCGTTGACCCTAGCCCAATAATGTTCCTATCACCGCCACCGCTTAAACTAATATCGCGGTCGCCAATAAGAGACCGATCACCTTCTAAAAGCTCGGCTTTGCTCAATAGCAATGCGTCAGTGTCATCATTATAGAGCCGTATTTCAAAATCGCGGGAGAAGCCATGCAAATTACTCGCAACGATACTCACATCAGCAGATTTTGTCGTGCCGACTGAATCACTAGTAGAAAACGTAGTCATCCCAGTCAATGGCGTGGATAGAGCAATCGGCAATTCACCAATCGGCACAATCTCCCAACGAACGGTGATGCCTGCGGTCAAAATCTCATCCAGAACTATGGAAAATCCATAACTGTCCTGGCTGTCACGAGTAATATTAAATGTCGTCATAAAAGTCGCTCCCTAAAAGCGGTTAAATTCACAAAACTGATTGCTAACCCTACTACTGCAACAATGCAAAATCAAAATTAATTTTGCCGTCTAAAAGCATAAGAGTTACTGCATCAGCCTCAATTACTCCAAAATGTTGGCAAATTGCATTGCCCTTAATTTCCCTAAACGATGTCAATCTCCAAGTCAGCAAGAGCAATTACATCCAGCCCTTGAAAAGGATCTACCGCATCATGTTGTTCACCACTGAACCAACCACTAAGGAAAGTATAATCTTCTAGTTCTCCAGTGGCAGTATTGACACTGTTGGCAAATCCAGACGCATCCCATAATGCCCCCTCCGCCTGTGTTTGCGTAACCTCTTCTTTAAATCTAAACACAAGTTGAGGTTTTGTCTCCATACCACCTGTAGTATCAGGACCATTATCATCACTGACGGCCGGCAGAAAAAGTGTGAATCCTTGGATGGTGCTGGCGGCTAAATTAATAGACGCTTGCAGAACCATCTTACCAACGTCCAATGACACAGATTGAGTCAAAAATTGTGTAAGAGTGACTGGACTACCATCAGTATCCACAAAAACAATTTTATCTTTACCCAATTCAAAATCGTGGATTTCATCCCCACCATCATCAGAACGCCAACCTGCACTTTGTGTAATAGATGCAAAACGATAGACGACAGTATCTGCGCCATCCCCTAGCATAATGTTATCATTACCATAGCCACCTATGACAAGCGAACCGCCAGAACCCGCCCAGATTTCATCGTTACCATTGCCCCCTTGGATGACTTCAAAGGCTGTTGCTGTGGCGCGATCAAGAGGGTTACCGGGAGCTCTACCTGTATTTGCGGAAGATGTACCATGAATTTCAGCGCCAGTGGCTACACCGCTTATGTCTACGGTGACCGTTACCTCTTGGACTCCGCCGCCAGCGGCTGCGGTTAGTGGGACGCCTATTTTGAAGGTGTCTGTTAGCGGAGTGGTATCGCTTGCCCTTAGTGCTTTGACAGCGGCGTGGGCGTTATTGACATTATACGCCCACGTGCCGGGAGTAACAATGGGGCCCATACTCATATCACTATTAACAGGAACAAGGCTTACCGTGCCGTAAGTGCCTTGGCTTGCGATTGTATAAGTGCCAGTGCTATCAACGTCCATGGCGCTTTCGGTGCCAAATGTTAGCGTTCCTGTGGCATCTACTGGGGATGTATCATACTGCTCTGCCGTGCCCATTGCGCCGCCTGTTACGGAGAAATCAGAAGCAACAACATTGGCTAATTCTACGAATACGCCTTCATCGCCCGTGTATTCTATGCCGCTTTTGTCGGTGTATTCTATTGCCACGCCTACTATTTTGCCTACATCTGCGGTTTGTAGTTTGTATGTGTTACCGGTATTGCTGATTCTGGTGAAGCCGGTTCTGGATGAATCATCTGCACGATACCATATTGGCGTGTATCCTGCATCTGGGTCGCCGTCGCCGTCGGATGTGGTGGGGGTGGGATTGAATGTTAGCGTATCCCCTACAGCTGGTGCGCTTAAACTCCCGCTGCTGGTGAGGGGGGCGAATCCTGCTTTGCCGTCTTCAAAGTTTGCCACGTGGATGACGATTTCGTGGTCGTCAGTTTTGCCGCTTTTGGTGGCTGTGAGCGTTAGTGTGTAGCCTCTGGCTATTTCGTTGTTGTCCGCATCCCTGAAAATATCAATGTTGGCATCTTCATAATCCAACGCAGTATTCAGCGTCAATTCGTTGCCGTTTTCAATGGTAAAGATTTGCGCGGTGCCTATTGTTGGGCCGTTATCAACGGTGTATGTAATAGATGCGCCTAGATTATCGGGGTCAGTGGCCATTAGGGTTGCCAATTTTGTGCTGGCGGGGGGACCAGACGTTCTACCGTCAACGGTCACAAATTCATACACCCTGAGCGTGTTGGCATCAACCTCACTAACGTTAACATTGCTGGTATCCCAAGTTATGCTATCCGCATCCAATACTGGTTTTTCGTCATCCACATTTCTGATTTGGATGCCGATTTGTTTATTATTAGCTGTTGGGGATTCAACGGCGTCGATTGCGTCAGTGGTGTCATCGTCTACCTGCAACCGCAATCCGAAAACGCCCGTAGGGTCGGGGTCGGCGCCTTCAAGATTCAACGCCTCCGCTAATCTGAGCTCAAATCGCGTTTCGGATGCGTTATAGACAACCTCAAATTTATCGGCGAGGTCTTGCGTTGCGCTAAGACCGGCAAGGACAGTAACCGTTAAATCATCGGCATCGGTATCGGCGTCGCTTACATTA
Organism: uncultured Alphaproteobacteria bacterium; assembly: GCA_958431225.1. GTDB lineage: Bacteria > Pseudomonadota > Alphaproteobacteria > Puniceispirillales > UBA1172 > UBA12202. The sequence continues at coordinate 2,176,133 of OY288107.1, forward strand.
ATCTCGGCAATGGCTGTGCCGACGTCGGTATCTTCAGGGACGACCCCATTGCCAAAGCCCGTTAGCCACGAATGTAAGGGGTCGCCAAATACTGGGCGTTCGTCATCCACAGGCGCAATCGAGATGGCGATTTGTTGATTCAGAGCTGCCGGGGTTTCCACGTCGGGGTTTGTTCCATCACTTACCTGCAACCGCAATCCGAAAGAGCTAGGGTCGGCATCGGTGCCTTCAAGCTCCAACGCCGTCTTTAATTTGAGCTCATATTGCGTGTCGGTTGTGTTATAGACAACCTCAAATTTAGCGGTGGTGTCGGCGGTGGCGTCCATACCGCCAAGGACAGTAACCGTTAATGTATCACCATCGTCGTCGCTTACATTAACCACGCCAATCACATCGCCAACGTCGGTATCTTCAGGGATGATACCATTGCTAAAACCCGTTTCAAATGTCACTAGGGGGCTGCCAAATGCTGGGCTTTCGTTGACATCGGTGACTGTGAGTGTGATATCGCCCGAAGCAACTGGATTGCCAACTGGATTACCACCTATTACATTTTGCACTGTATAAGCCAGTGTATAGGAAGTGGGGGCAGTATCGGCATCCAAATCAGTATCGGCTGTAAAGGTAATGACGCCAGTATTGCTAATACTAAAGATAGTACCGCCTTTAGTTAAGGTATATCGAAGGGGGGCGGGGTTTGTGGCGTCGGCATCAGTCACGGTCGCAAACGCAATGGTTGTTCCTGCGCTGTAACTGCCTTCGTTAATCGCGCCCGACGTAACGGTGGGGTCGCTCCATACCACTGCGCCAGGGCTAATCACTGGGTCATGTTCATTGACATCCGAAATCTCAATGTCGAATGCGGTGCTCGTGACGGCGGGATTTACGCCATCGTTCACCGTGATCGTCACACCAGTAATTTGGGCAGGGTCGCCACTGACGCGATCATCAATATCCAGTGCGGCATTTAAGTAAATCAGGCCTTCGCCAGTGGTGGTGTCGCGCTCAATTACAAACTTACTGCCAGCGCCATTGATAGCAAATGTTCGGTCGCCCAAAAATGCTGTGCCATCGCCGTCAGTTATCGCAACCCTACCAACTAACACCCGCGTCGTGCTACCGTCGGTACTTTCAGGAATGACGCCACCAGTAAAGCCAGCTTCCCAAGTCACTACAGGGTCAGCGAATGCTGGGGTTTCGTCATTTAGGTTATTCACGTTGATGGTGACGGTCTGTGTGGCGGCGGGTGTATTAGTGCCATCGCTGACCTCAAGCACTAGCGTATAGGTAGTGCCGTCCTCATAATTCAATACCCTATTCGGATTTATACTCAATTCGGCTGCGGTGTTGGCGGTATTTTTTGCGAAAACGAAAAGATCCTCGCCGCCTTCAACCGAATTACCGCTAACGATGCGCACAGCCAATGTCCCACCAGCCGTATCGCTGTCGCTAATTGGGATTGTTAGCAGTGTTCCGGTGGTGTTTTCATTTATTGTGCGTATATGTTCTTCGCCCGCCACGCCAGAGCCAGTGCCTTCCTGCCAAGTCAAAGTCCCAAATTCTGAGGGTGTGTCATCTACATCCCCGACCACGACCGTGATCATTTGTCTTGCTTGCATTCCGCCGCCATCTTCTGCCAGTAAGGTAATTACATAGCCCCTTTCAGTGGTGCCGCCTGGGAGTAGAGGGGTGGTTTCATAGTCAAAATCTTGGGCGAGGGTAATTTGCCCTGTGCCAGAGTTGACATTGAAAAACTCATCAGCACGAGGGGCACCACTAACGTCGACGATGCTATAAGTTATAGTGTTATGTAGAGTTGTGGCATCGCCATCGCTAGCGGGGTTGACGAGGGTAAGCGTCGTAGTAGGACCTGAAGGCGTATTTTCGGGAGTAGGCACCAGCGTGAGGGTCGCGCCATTATCATCACCATCACGATTATTAACATCAGTAAATACGGGTCCTAACTCGTTGATATCGTTGACGGTGATGGTGACTGTGCGCGCATCACTAAGCCCCTGACCGGCGGTAGGGGTAGCGGTAGGCATATCCGTCCGCCCATCAGTCGCTTGGATTCTGAGCTCAATTTGCTGGACTCCGCCATTGGTGGTTAGCCCGGCGGCCTCAGCGTTAAGTGCCATGCCGTCTTTCAGTCGGAGCGTGTAAATATCATTGGTCGAATCATAAGCCATCTCAAACATATCGGCGATGTCTTGGGCATCGGTAGTGCCAGCCGTGGCGGTGATTGTGAATTCAAGCTCGGTTTGCCCTGCTCCCGAAAAAACGGTATCCGCATCACTAGCCTCAAAGGAAATTGATGTTGTCGCCCCTACCCCTCCAGCACCTTCATCTATATCATCCGTTGAAAGCGCAGTGCGGGGGTCACTAGCGGCACTAGCGGTATCAAAAGGCTCGCTTAGTGTTGGGTCGTTGTCGTTGACGTCTTCTACGGTGACCGGAATGATCGCAGTTGTCGTTTCGCCGCCCGCCGTCGCCGTTGCCACTATGAGCAAGTTAAACGATTTTTGTGCATCTGTGGCCATGTCAAAATCTACAGCACTACCAGTGAAGGTTAATACACCCGCAGATGAAAGTGTGAACAAATTGCCGGGATTGCCATTAGTCGCAAATGTAAATTCAAGACCCGTCGTAATCGCATCGCCATTGAGTTCCAGATCATCCGCAAATACCGGCAATGTCGGGCTGGCGTCACCATCGGTAAGCGTGATGGAATAGCTTTCTGTAAAGCGCAATGTCGTATTGACAGCGAAAGGCGCATTGCCATTAGCCTGAGAATATTCCGTGCCTGCATTATCGGTATATTCAACCCGCACACCAATAACCGTGCCTGCTGGGTCTGTGCGCCCTGAAGTATCAAATCTGCGCCCATTCGCACCAGAAATATCGACTTGGGTAACGCCATCATCGGTTGTCGTGAACCACTGATAGCTATAAGTGCCATCCAAGCCGTCAGGGTCTGCCGTATCCACTTCCACTTCAAGTATTTTGTCATTGGCTTGCGTGGGGCTGACTTCAAAAACTGCCGGACCATCATCCTCGTTTAAGACGTTGATCACGACCGCTTTGTGTTCTGATACCATGCCGCCTTGGTCAGTTACCTCAAATACTACGCTATGGCTTTGGGCGGTTTCGTAATCCAGCTTACCTATTAATCCAAAACGCCCAGAAGTAGGTTGAATGGCGAAAATTGGGTTGGTGATGTCCCCATGTGCGACGCCATCAATGCTAACGATGCGATAGGTGAAAGATTGGTTTAGATCGTCATCGTTGACGAGCAACACACCGGGATTCACACCTTCGTTAGCGAATAGCGCGACGGTACCGGCAGATTCGGGCACCCCAGACGCATAAGTGGATATAAAAACTTGATCCGGAATCACCGGTTTGTTGTCGTTGACATCCCCCACAGTGACGGTGAATGTTTCTTCATTTGATGCCCTGCCCCCTTCATCAACTGCCCGAATGACTATTTCATGGCTGGCCTTGGTTTCGCGGTCCAGCTGTCCTGCCAATCCAACCCGACCATCACTAGCATCAATGCCGAAAATTGGGTTGGCGATGCTTGCAAGCGCAACACCATCAATGCTAACGATCTCATAAGTCAAAGATGGGTTTTCATCGGCATCGGTGGCGCTAACCGTGAATAGATGGACGTTAGTACCGGTATTCTCGGGTACCCCAAAATCCAAAGTGCCTTCCCACACAGGCGTCGCACTAAGCACCGGGTCATTGTCATTGACATCGGTGATGTTGATGGTGAACGCCTCAGCCCCGGAGGACTTACGGGTAGTGGTGTCAGGGTCGCTATCGGTAGCCGTAATCTCTATGGTATAGCTACGGGTCGGGGTGGGTTTAGTGGTGGTGGGGTCGTAATCCAAATTAGCATTGTTAAGCACATAAATTTCCCAATTATTAGTGCCTGTCACTTCACGAATACCAAACACCCCAAGACCGCCATCGTCCAAACTGTATGTAACATCATTATTGCTACCATCCGCATCTGTCGCACGGAATAGCCCAACCCTAGTGCCATTTGCGGCATCCTCAGCAATTTCCTCCGTGCCGGTACTTAAAGCGGGGTCCGTGGCGAATACCGGCTTATGTTCATTCACATCGGTCACAATGATAGTCACCACCACATCGCCAGTCACCTCCGGGAGATTGCTAGTAGTATCTTCGGCAAAAGTCGCGCGCACGTTCAAAGTATAACCTCTGCTACCGTCATTGAACTCTTGCGCGGTTTCAAAATTTATATCACTCGGGGCGTTAACCGTAATTGCCCCCGTTGTCGGGCTGATTGTAAAATCCCCCGAAGTCGTGCCACCTCCGACAAAGGCATAGGCGACGGGGCGTGTATCACCCTCCAACGTCGCCACCACCACCGGCAAACTATCAGTGTTTTCAGCGATGCTACTAGGAAACGCATTACCAGTAGTATCCTGAAATTCAAACACCACCGCCGAGGCGTCTAGGGTTTCCTCATGCCTATCGCCGAGATTATCAATGTGCACAATGTCAACATGATAGGTTAGGCTATCATCAAAATCCGCCGCGCCAGGAAGCGTTATGCTTTGCGTGGTGCCGAGTACCGTACGCGCATTGTTGTCCGCCGGGTCTATGCTATACCATTCATAAGTAACGCTTCGCGTGCCGTCAGGGTCAGTGACTACCGCCGTCAATTCAGCACCCGCCGCAACATTGCCCCGAACAATATAAGTGCCATCGCCCTCTTGCTCATTTATGACGCGGATGATGACGGTCGTGGGTACATCGTCCGTATCCGTAGTCGTAGCCGATTGCTGCGCAGAGGCGGTGATGACTAAACTATATTCTGAGACGGCTTCATAATCCAAATTCACAGTTGAATCAGTGAATCTGACTTCACCATCGTCACCATCAACGGTGAATAGGCTAGAAACATCAGCACCGTTTTGGTCAACCGCAGATGTGAGCGTATAGGTTACAGTTTGACTCTCGCTTGATTCCGCCGTGACCTGTGCCAAAACGCCGCCAGTGCCAAGAGTGGTCGTGTCAATGTTATCGGCTTCTGCAATTTCAAGAGGGGCATTTTGCGTTGCGGTATAAGTCACCGTTGAATCCACAACAGCAACAGTAACAGAACCCCTGCCCCCTGCCGCAGTATTGGTGCCGTCATACACTTGATAAGTGATCGTGAGTGAGGTTTCAGAAAGCGCAACTGCTTCATTGGCTAAGAGGGTCAATTCCCAAACGCCACTGCCAGCAGATGTTTCTACGAAATCAAAGCGGCGGTCACTAACATCAAAATTGCCCCTGAAGGTGTTGGTCGTATCCGCATCCGTGATAGTGATTCTATAACCAGTACCAACATCGGCAGAATTACCCCCCGCTTCCGTCCCCCGAACCGAAGCTGAATTTTCGCCAGCAGTAACCATGTAGGTGGGGGTGATATCATTAACATCGCTGAGCGTGATGGTGACGGTTGCTGTGTCGTCGGCGGTGAACGTTTGGTCGGCGGTGCCGCTGGCATTTAAGCCATCGCTGGCGCCAATCATCAGCGTGTAACTAGGGGTGGTTTCAAAATCTAAATCCGCACCCGCCGCCACAGTAATCGCGCCAGTGCGTTCGTTAATTTCAAAAACGTTGCCTGTGTTGCCAGAAATGATGGAATAACGCACATCACTATTCGCGGTAGTGCCGTCATCATCAGTCGCCCGAACGCTAATCACAGACGCACCGGGGGCAAGCGTTTCATCAATGGCTGTCGTGTAGGTGGCTTGCTCAAATGCCGGATCATTATCATTCACATCGCCCACAGTTATGGTGATGGAAAGATGCCCCACCTCACCATTCGCATCGGTGGCACGGATACGCAAATCATACGAAGATGCGGTTTCATAATCCAATGCTGTGCCGCCAGTAAGGGTTATGACACCCTGATTATTGATGCTATTGATGCTAAAGCCTTGATAGTCTGACGCTTCTTGCTCTTGCCCTTGTTGGTCCGTATAGACGAACATAAAGGTGCTGATAGCAACCGATGGATTGGTATCATCGCTGGAAGTTGCCGTTAAGGTTAAAGATGCGGTTCCATCGTTTTCAGCGAATTCTAACTCCGCCGCAGTGGGGCGGGTAATGCGTACTGGTGTGGTTGCCGCTTCTGATGTTTCCGGAGTGCCTGAGCCATCAGTATAATTGACGATTAGGGTTATCGTTTCATCTACATCATCCGTTTGCACCGTATAGGTTGAACCACTGCCTACTAATACGCCATTTGCCGCATCGTCTCCGCGATACCACTGATAGCGTTCACTGCCAGCCATGACGCCATCAACATCCGCACCGCCAGGCGCAATTTGCGCCGTAAGGAGATTGCCTTCCGCGCTCGTATCGCCATCAATTTCATAAATGGCACTGCCAGCGCCGTCATTGTCAACCTCATTGACTATATTTACCCGCACAGTTAGGGGGATATCATCTGCTGTGGATTCGGTGCTCACAAGCACTCTGAGAGAGATGGTGCCGATGTTGTGCGTTAGCGCATTTGCATTCGTGCCAGTGAAAGTTAAATCGCCACCCTCGGTTAAAGCAAAGGGCAAAGGATCGTTTGCATCTAGTTCAAATATCCTGCGCAGTTCCGCATCCACCGAATCAGCAAATGCCACGGTGGTGGTTTCGGATTCGCTTAACCGCCCCTCAAGGGTAACGCCTAAATCAGTCAATACATTGCCCAGAGCAAAACTACCATTAAGCGCAGTCTCATCGCCGATTTCAATATTCATGGCATCAGGCACATTCGCCACCGAAGTGCGCGCATCATTGGCATCCTCAAAACGCACATCCTCATTGGCACCATGCACGTTGAGGACGATGCTTTGGGTGTAGGTGATGTCGGGGTCAGTGGGGTCAGCAATCGTTAAAGTGACAATTTCCGTCGTCGCCTGACCAAAAACTAGTTCTTGGATGGCGGTGGCATCATTATTGACGGTGTATGTCCATGTGTTATCCGCATGGTTATAGGTGAATGTGCCGTGGTCTAGTGTTAGCGTTTCCACAGTTGTGCCAGAGGCCGGTGCCGGCATACCAGTGCTCAGCAACGTACTGCTCAACACAACTGGCTGTATAGAGCCACCCAAATCCTGATTGGCAATCTGCACCTGCCCTTCGGCAATTAAGTGGGTGCTCGGTGGGGTCGTATCATCCTCACGCAAATCCGCCCTCAGAGTACCGCTAAAGCTAATGTCATCAGGATCATCATTAACTGTAACGGTGATAGTTAGAATGTTGGAATGTTCGCCCATATCTGCGGTGGCATCGTTTCTAACGGAAACATACAATTCAAATTCACCACCGGGAATCGCCTCATAATCCAGATATTCCGTATCTTTCAGCACTAGATTCCACGCCTGATTTGTGGTGTCAAATTCCATCTCAAATTTATCGGCAAAAACACCAAGGGCATTATCACGAATCGTAAAATAATCAGGCATATTAACAGTAGCATCATCAACTTCAATGCCCGTAATCAAGGGGTCGGCGGCGGAACCGAGTATATTTTCGTCAATGTCGCCAACTTCCCGCCCTTCTTCAAGACTCAATTCATAGACATCAACATCAACCATAATCGTAACTTCAACGGTTTCCTCGTTGCCGTTACCGTCGCTGATGACAACATTAAAAGTCCCACCCATATTGGTCGGGGTTACTGAATCATCGGCAACTCGGATGCCCCCACGATCATCAATGGTATAAGCATCAGTAGCCGTGCCGTCTTGATTGGTAAGCGTATAGGTAAGCGCACTACCATCTTGGGCAAAGGCATTGATAATCCCTACATAGCTATCGTGTTCGCCGATTGTAATAGTTGCCAACTGCACTCCAGGCGTAGCACCATCAGTATCCTCATTCACAACAACAATGGCATCGGTGTTGGCGGGGTCAAGACCAGTTTCCACTGCCTCAATAATGCGTTGCGATTCGGCGATTTGTTCGGCGATGGTATCTTCACGCCCGACCACTTCTCTGGCTTTGTTATCCGCCAGATATTTTGACAGGGCAATGACACGTTCACTGCTCTCCGTGCCGGGGAGGTAGCTATCGCGGCTACGCAGTTCCTCTAATAGTTCTGTAGCATCTACGCCTGATGGGGTAAATGCTGCAACGACACCTGACACTGTGTTTGGTTGATTTGTGTCTGCCATCGCTTCGGCAATCAAAGCGGTAATCGGTGAGGCGATTAGGTGGTTGCCATCTTCGTCTTGTAGGGAACTATACTGACCTTCTAATGGATGTTCTGTCGCATCATCGACCGCGCCGTTCAAATCCGCAATATATGGACGACCAAGCAATTCAATGGGGATTCCTGTGGCACGACCATCTGCGTCTGTGGTAAAGCCGCCGGGATATTGCTCATTTTGGATGCGGACATCTTCTTCATCCACATCGCCATCGCCATCTATATCAAAATAGAGGCGGGCGTCCCTAACCGGGCTGGCATTAACGCTAACCGAGCCGCCGCCGGCGCCCCCCTCATCATCTTGAAAAAGACTACACGCAGCCAACACAACGCCCGAAAGCGTCCAAACCGTGGCGGTGAAGCCCGATGACGCTAGCTTTTGGCGTTTGTCTTGTTGGTTTTGCTTGGATTCGGCATAGCTGAATAAATCAAGCTGGTTCTTGTTTGTGTCAAATTCGTTTGGCATGGTCAATTCCCCTTTGAAAGAAGTGGTCAGTTTCTACTATTAGACTGGTCAAAGAATCTACCTTATCCTTTGACAAATCGCAATAGTTTATTTCGTTTTTTGGTAATTAGCAATAGTTTTCTAACCCTTTCCTAAAGATTATGTGAAACAAAACAACCATTTCACAATTGCCATTACCTGTCAAAATACCGCAAAAAACACGGCAAAATCCCGTCAAAAGCCTATGGTGGGCGCGGCAAGGATTGAACTTGCGACCCCTACGATGTCAACGTAGTGCTCTCCCGCTGAGCTACGCACCCGTTGGCTTTCGCTACTCTATACCCCAAGACAAAATGCTTTTTCAAGCCTTTTTTTGCATAATTGTGCTTATTAGATGCGCAATTAGACTTTATTAGACGCATAATTAGACTTTCGGTTAAAATCCGGCGCGGCGATTGAAGCGGAACGGGTCACTATGGCGGCGCATATAGGCATCTAATGGCGTGGGGGGCGCGGCGTCTTGGCAGATGTCGGCGGCAATCGATTCGGCTAATAACGGCGCGCTGACCATGCCGTGACCGCCTAAACCGCCTAGTGCGTAAAGATATGCGCCTACTGCGCCGGCTATGGGTTGGTGGTCGCTGGTGGCGGCGCAGATGCTTACACGGCCTTGCCAATCTTTTGGCGGGGGCGGGAGGTGCGGTTTGATGGTTTCGGGTAGGCGGGTGTAGTTTTCATGGTGCAGTTTGTCGCTGACTTGCATATCTTGGGGGGTTGGGGCGTTTTTTAGGCGGGTATGGGTCGCGCCTAGCACTAATGCGCCATCGCCCCCGCGCGCCAAAGTGCCGCCGAAACTTAATGGCATTTTTATGGGATGGTCGTGCGGGGCGGGGATTTGACTTATCTGTCCTGCGATTTGGGTTAGGGGCAACATAGGCTCTAACCGCCCGCCCCATAACTCTGCTAGCCCCGCCCCTGCCGCTAATATCACCGCATCGGCGCGGTGCGTGTCGCCGTTTTGGTCGTGGAGTTTTATGCCTGATGTGGTCTCGGTGATTTTGGTGATGGTGATGCCGTAACGGCATGGCACGTCCTTTAATAGTGTTTTTACCCAATGGCGCGGGTCTATGGCGCCGGCGTACGGATAGTATAGGGCTGATTGGTTGAGTTTTATCCCGGCTAAATCGCTCGCTTCCTCCGGGGTGCAGGGGGTGACTAATTCGTGGGGCAGGTCTAGGCTGGCTATGCGTTGTTGGCGTTCGGATTCCCTTGCGTCATGGGCGAGTGCCAATACCCCCGCATCAAGCCCCGCCCCTGCCCGCAATGCCCCGCGCCTTGCATAGCCGAACGCATTTAACGATAACCAACCATCATGACTCGCATCAGCCGTTAAGCGTGGGGCTTGGATGGCGACGGGATTGCCGCTTGCCGTATTGGCGGAGATGGGGGCGGGGATGGGTGCGGATTCTAATATCTGGGCTTCAACCCCCCGCCTCTGCAATGCTTCGGCGCAGGATGCACCGGCGATGCCGCCGCCTATGATGATGACATTTGGCTTGCGGGGGGATGGCGTGGTGCCTCCCCTGAAATGTGCGGTGATGCGGTGTTTTTTGGCACCGAACCCTGCATGGCGGAGGGTGTTGAAACCGGCTTTGGTGAGTCCGCGCCGCACCGCCCCGGCGGCTGAGAAACTTGCCGCAATCGCGCCCTTTGCCGAACAGCGCGCGATATGTTCAAACAGCGCATCTTGCCACATATCGGGATTGCGCGCTGGTGCGAAACCATCCAAAAACCACGCATCTGCCGCAAAATCCGACACCGCTAGATTCTGCAAACTATCCCCGTAAATGAGGTCAAGCACCACCCGCCCCCCTGCCAACAACAGCCGATGCCTAGCCGCCCAACGTGGGGGCAGATGCGCCACCAATTCCTGCCGTTCATCCGCAATCTGCGGGAAAGCCGCCAAAATTTCCGCCATCGCATCCGCATCCAAAGGCGCGTTTTCTGTGGCAAAATAATAAAGCCGCGCATCGGGCGGGGCGTATTGGCGGAATAATTTTAGCGTCATACAAAAATTGAGCCCGCTACCAAACCCCAATTCCCCCACGGCAAAGCGCGAATTATGGGCGAGGCGTTGGGGCAGTTCTGCGCCTTGTCCGAACACCGCCATGCTTTCTTGAAAGCCATCTTCTGCCGAAAAATACACATCGCCATAGCGTTTTGACCACACCCGCAACTTTCCCTCATGGTGGTGGAGGGATATTTGCGGGTCTAAAAGCGCCACATGTTGTAATGGCATTAGTGCCGCCGCCGTTGATTGATGCGGTCTTGCAATCCATACCAGCCATAAACCAACGGCAAAAACCACGGGGTGCCATTGTAAAGCGGTAGGGCTTTGGGCGGTTGGCGGATGAGGATGCTGGGGGCGTTATCGCCTCCCAAAATATGTTCTGCCAATTTCTTGCCGCACCAACGCGCCCACACCGTCCCCGAACCCGCATAACCCGAAGCATAATGCACGCCGTCATGGGAATAAATCGCTGGGATTTTCTGGCGGTGATAGCCGACAAAGCCATTCCAACAATAATCTATCTGTGTGTCTTGCAACGTGTCTTGTAGCTGGGGCAGAATGTCAAGCAAGCGGTGATACAGAAAACGCGCGGTTTTGTGGCTAGGGTTGGCTTCCAATGCTCTGGCACCGAACAAAATGCGCTTGCCATCAGGCGTGGGGCGGAAATAGGTGGTCAATTTGGCGGTGGTGCTATACATCCGCAATGCTGGCATCAGCTCCTTGACGCGCGCTGTGCCTAGATTTTGCGTGACGATGATGCTGCTGCGGATGGGGATGATGCGGCGGCGGAGAAAACGGCTAAACCGATGCTCCCGCCCGCCTGTGTAAGCATTTGTCGCCACAATCACCACGCCCCCACGCATTGAGCCGCGATTGGTGGTGATTAACTTGCCCCCTGCCCCATCACTTTGGATATCATGCGCGGCGGTTTCGTCAAAAATCTGCACCCCTGCATCGCGCACGACCCGCAAGAATCCAGCGAAAAACGCCCCGGGGTTATAACCGCCAATGTCTTGTTCCACCATGCCCCCATGGAATTTGTCGCTGGCGATTTCGCTGTGTTGGTCGGCACGGCTAACCATGTGGCACGGGATGTTGAGGCGGTTTAGGTGTTCTGCCTGCCGTGCGAGTGTGTCGTAATCGCCGGGGGACATGGCACCTTTGAACCAGCCTGAGAGCCTGAATTCTGCGTCAATGCCTTCATCTTTACAGAAATCCTGTAAATCTTGGCGGGCGGTGGAGGCTTCTAAATACAAAGCATCGGCGAAATCACCGCCGAATTTGTGCGTCAATTCCGCATGCGACGGACGGATAGAGGCACTAGTAATCCCGCCATTGCGCGTAGATGCCCCATAACCCGCCGTGGATTTTTCAATAATCACCACCGATTTGCCGGCACGTGCCAAAACCAACGCCGCCGCGAGCCCGGTAAATCCGCCGCCGATGATTACAATATCGGCTTCAGTGGGCAGGTTATCATGGTCTTGGCGCAGAGGCGGGTCATTATCCCACCAATAGGAATGCCAAGAAATGCGCGTAAAATCTAAAATCGGTGCCATAGCCTATTTTGGATAAATCATCCCAACTTGTCAATCAAGCCGCGACGGTTTATGCTAGGGGCAATTAAGGAGATGATTCATGCTCGAACAAAATATCCATGCTACTGCTGAGCAAAAAGACCTTTTCAGAAAAACGTTGATTAAACCAGATCGATTGAAGCAGTCGCTAAAAGATCCTGATTTGTTAGACGCCACAATTTCATCATGCATTTCGTACGTGCGCGATGTTGATGCAGTTGGAGGTGGAAGTCGTAAGGCAACTTATGAGGCCGCCTGCCAGCATGGATTCGATTGGTTATACGACGAACCAAGCAAAAAACCAAACGGCAATCCGACCAAATCCAACCCAATGAGGCGCAACATTTCGGCTATGCTTTATATTGCGCGCAATCCTGAAGCCTTTAGGGATTTTATACTAGACCCAAATCGCGGTGAATGTTGGAACATTGCCGAACTAGTTGTTAGCATGAAGCGCGAACAAACCGAAGAACCGAAGCCAGAAGTTATTATTAAACCAAAGCCATCAACCGAAATCTATGATGCCCCCACCACCCCCGAGAAAGCAAGGGCAAAACCGCCTGAAATGGATTGGCAAGACCCGTTCCTATTACGCACGCAACTCAGCGCGGATGAGGCGCTGATTATGCAAAGCGCGCATGATTATTGCCAAGACAAGCTAGCCCCCCGCATCATCAACGCCAACCGCCATGAGATTTTTGACCGCGATATTATGACGGAAATGGGCGCGCTAGGGTTTTTGGGGGCGACTATCCCTGAAACTTACGGCGGGGCGGGGGCGAATTATGTCAGCTACGGGCTGATAGCGCGCGAGGTTGAACGCGTGGATAGTGGCTATCGTTCGGCAATGTCGGTGCAATCATCGCTAGTCATGCACCCGATTTTTGCCTATGGCGATGAGGCGCAACGCCAAAAATACCTACCCGCACTAGCAAGCGGCAAAATGATAGGCTGTTTCGGGCTAACCGAACCCGACCACGGCTCCGACCCCGCCGGAATGCTAACCCGCGCGAAAAAAGTTGATGGCGGGTATAAGCTGACAGGCGCGAAAAATTGGATCAGCAACGCACCCATAGCCGATATAGCAATAGTCTGGGCGAAATTGGACGCGGACACGGACACGGACAAGGACGGGGACAAAATCCGCGGATTCATCCTAGAACGCGGCATGAAAGGGTTAGAAACCCCCAAAATTGAAGGCAAATTCTCCCTACGCGCCTCCTCCACCGGTATGCTGCAAATGGACGAAGTATTCGTGCCAGAAACAAACATCCTCCCCCACGCAAGCGGATTAGCCGGCCCATTCGGCTGCCTAAACCGCGCCAGATTCGGCATCAGCTGGGGGGCAATGGGCGCGGCAGAATCCTGCTGGCACATAGCGCGAAATTACACCATAGAACGCAAACAATTCGGCAAACCCCTAGCCCAAAACCAACTAATCCAAAAAAAACTAGCCGATATGCAAAGCGAAATCGCCCTAGGATTGCAAGGATGTATGAGATTGGGGCGGCTATTTGACGAAAGCCAAGCCCCCGCCGAACTAATCTCACTAATGAAACGCAACAACTGCGGAAAAGCCCTAAACATAGCCCGCAACGCACGAGATATGCTTGGAGGAAACGGAGTCGCAGACGAATACCACATCATCCGACACATGATGAACCTAGAATCCGTGAACACATACGAAGGAACCCACGACATACACGCACTGATTCTAGGAAGAGCGCAGACGGGGTTGCAGGCTTTCTTTTGAGGGGCAGAAGCCGACTGGCAATTTTTGATTATTCATATCTTTCATGAATAGTCAGAGGCTTACCATTATAGTCGGTCATGATTCCGTTTTTGTATTGATATGGGTGAATTGTTAAGAAAGAGCCAGTTGTTTCTGTGTGTGGGTTAAGGTTTGGGAATAGAGAACCTAAAATTAACATCAGGGTTGCCATCCATGCAAAAAAGAAAGTTAATACCCAAAAAAATATTGGTTCATTGCTGGTTATAGCAAGTGTTAGAGATGCGAGAGAAAGGATTGAAAAAAGTATAATGCGCTTTTTGTAGGGGTGGATAGAGGTCTGGCTCGCGGATTTAGCAGTTTGCCTAGCCGTTTTACCTTTTAAGGTATTTTTCGCTTGTTTTTTCACATTTGCCATTTTAGACTCCATAGGTCGCTGGCAGAGAAGCCAATCCTCTCTTTACACCAGCGGGAAATTTCAACCGCTTCTTAACATTATTGCTTTCTCTTAACATAGACTATTTTAAGAATCAAGCATAGGATGTTATTGTGGGTATTCGTAAAAGGGCTGTAAATGTAGAATAGCCTGAAAAAGCCGCTTTATGCGCCTAGTGAGGTATGGTGCTTGTTCAATTATTTTAGGGAGACTGGTATGTTGTATGATGGTTTTGTATTTGCAGATTTTTTGATTGGCCTTTTTATTGTTATTGGGTTTTTTTTGTTGCTTTGGGTTGTGTTCTTAAAAGTGACAATCTGGGCGGTGCGTGGGTCATTGGGGAATGTTAAAAAAGATCATGAAGATAAAAAATAGGGAGGTTTTTTTAGGGAACTATATCTAAAGCGCAACATCAAGGGCTAGCCAATAAAAAATCACGCACCAACGAATCACCAAAATGGCGTGTTCGGTAGTTTTTATTGCTTGGGCTTGTATCCTACAAAGGAAGTGCCTTTGTCTTTCACATCCTCGCTCCAATCGATATTCGCACCGATAGAATCGTAAATTTCCTCATAGAAACCTTGTAAATTTTTCTCATCCCAAACAATATGCCTAAGTTGTTGCGTGTCAAAATGGATGTGTTTCATGAAATCTTTGCGGCACGTCGGAATCACCTTAAGTCCCAATCCGTAGGCAAACCCCGCCTCATAATATACCCCACCTCTTGGCTCTTTCGGTTTTTCTGCAGTAAAGTCAGCAATGATAAAGCGCGATTGCCTAATTTGAGCAATAATTTGGTCGACAATGTTTCCAATATCAGGGGCTTTATCCACACGATACGGCTTATACCCCGCATCCTCAATGGCAGGTTTAATGGCTTTTTTATAAACATCATCCATGCCTTTCTTATTTTCATCAAACCACATAGCAACGAAGCATTGGCGTTTTTGCTTGTCTTCTTTAATAATTTCCTCGGCATATATTTTGCCTTTTACTGTCATGGTATAATGCTGTTGAGAATAGCCATCTGGCACTTTCAAATATCCATCTTTTTTGAAGTCTTCAAGAAATTCATGTGTTGTTTCTAGTGTTGTCGAACTAGAATACGCCATTAGCGTAGTTACAATATTACTAATACTTTTTGGTTCTCCTTGCGAAAATCCCATACTATCAGTACTTTTAAAACGAAATTGCTTACCAATTTCATAGTTCGTTGCTAAATATGATATAAGGCTCTTAATGCGTTCTGACATCGCTTTGTTTTGTCTAACTTTTACATGCTCCAATACCCCTGAATCAATTTTTGGCACTTCCACTCCTGCTTCGCGTTGTTCAACAAGCCAATCTGTCAGTCTAACTTTTGCATCATCCGCAAGTCTTGTGGGAATAGTTGCTAAAACTGAGTTAGTTATCACATACTTTCCACCCGCCCGCGGTGAGTCAATCATTTGTGAATCGCCTCTTGGTTCAAGCAATAATGCCTTAGTTCCCCAAATAAAACATGAGTATTCTTCATTCATAACATTTTCCCTTTCACTTCATTTGCGTCCATCAATTACACATATAATCATCAAAGCACAACATCAAGGGCGCGAATCACAACATCACGCGCCAAAAATTCGCTCCACCGCGTTCCGTGGCTACCGCATAACAAGCCCCTCCGGGTCATAAGGCGATGGTGCTATGACTTTTGCTTTACATTCCACCCCGACTATATGGGTCATAACCTCGCATCCTTCCTCTGCTAGTGCGCTGTTGATTAGTGCCATTGCTAGTGATTTTTTTGTGTAGTGTCCGTAGGCGCCTGATGTTATGAATCCTACTAACTCGCCTTTGTGCCATACGGGTTCGTAGCCGCTTGCGTCGGCGTCATTTGCTTCTATTTCTAGGGTTACTAGCCTTTGTGCGGGGGGTGTGTCCTGCTCAATGCGCGCGGCTTTGCGTCCTATGAATTCTTTTTTGTTCCAGTCTATCCATCTGTCCATTCCTGTCATGGCTGGGGTGTATCTTTGGGTGAATTCTGCTGACCATATTCCGAAGCTTTTTTCTATGCGTAGGGATAGCATGGCGTTGAAGCCGTATTCGCGGATGTTGTGGTTTGCGCCGGCTTCTAATAGTATATTTCTTAGAGTTATGTGGTCGCCCATGCGGCAGTTTATTTCGTAGCCGCGCTCGCCTACTACCGAAAGCCTGCCTATTTTTGCGCGGATTAGCCCTATGTCGTAATGCCCGCATCCCATGAAGGGTAAGGATTCTATGTCGCTGTCGGTTAGCTGTGCTATGACCTCGCAGGATTTTGGACCTGATAGGGCGAATCCTGCTATGTCCTCGCCTAGATCGCGGATTACTATGTTTTCTGTGGCTTGGTCGTTGAGCCATCTTTTGTGCCATGCGCGCAGGTAATATGACCCCATGAGCCAGAATCTGCCGTCCCCCCAATTAAATATGGTCAGGTCGCCTTTTAAGCGTCCTTGGGGGCTTAGCATGGGGGTTAGTTTTACTTGTCCGGGTTTGGGGGTTTTGCCGGCTAGTATGTAGCCTAGCCACGCTTCCGCGCCCGCGCCGCTAATCTCAAAACGAGAGAAAGCCGAAATATCTAACAGCCCCACGGATTCGCGGACGGCTTGGCACTCTGCGCCTACTAGGTCAAAAGCGTTGGAGCGTTTTAGCGATGGTGTTTCGGCAAAACCTTTCGGCGCGAAATATAGTGGCACTTCCATATCCCAGCTGACGCCCCATACGCATCCTGCTTCGTCCATAGCGCTGTAAGCGGGTGCCATTTTTAGCGGTCGTCCTGCCGGTAATTGCTCATTGGGATAGGTCATGACGAACCGCCTTGAATAAAATTGCCCGGTGGTTTCCTTAATATATTTTTTATTTTCGGCATAGGCGCCATAGCGTGCGACATCCATGCCATAGACGTCTGCTTCAGGCTCGCCATGCACCATCCATTCGGCTAGGGATTTGCCGACGCCTCCGCCTTGCAGGAACCCTGCCATGACCGCACAGGCGCACCAATAGCCGCGCTTTCCTGCCACCGGACCGACTAGCGGATTGCCATCAGGCGAAAATGTGAACGCGCCATTGACCCATGTTTTCACCCCGACCTCGTGCAGGACGGGATAGCGTTCAAAGGTTAGGCTTAATTCGTTTTCAATGCGGTCAATTTGCTCTTGAAAAAGCTCCATGCCGTAATCCCACGGGGCGCCATCCAGCGCCCAATGTTCGTGGTCAATTTCATAAATGCCGATTAAAACCCCGTGTTGGTCTTGGCGCAGATAAGTAAAGCCTTCTAAATCCACGGTCATGGGGACTTCAAAATCTAGCTCTTGCAATTTTGGGATGGTGTCGGAAATTAGATAATGATGTTTTAGCGGCGATAGCGGTAGTTCTATCCCTGCCATGCGCCCGACCTGTTTCGCCCATAGCCCGGCGGCATTGACCACGTGCTCGCAGGTGATCGTGCCTTTATCGGTATGGACGCGCCAGCCATCTTGCGTTTGTTCTAGGGATTCTACCTTAGTGTGTTCAAAATATTCTGCGCCGTTTTTGCGCGCGGCGATGGCATAAGCTTGGACGGTTCCGGTGGTATCTACATAGCCCTCGCGGTCTGCCCACATCCCGCCCAAAATGCCTTGGGTGGACATGATGGGGTTTAATTTTGCGGCTTCTTCGGGGCTCACGAGGTGGCAATCATGGATGCCGATGGATTGAAAAACACGATAAGCAGATTGCAACCATTCCCAGCGGTCAGGCGTGCCAGCGAGCGTCAGCCCCCCGGTCATGTGCAGCCCAATATCCTGCCCGCTTTCCTCTTGGATAATTTTGAGCAAATCAATGGTGTATGCTTGGAGCGCGGCGATGTTGGGGTCGGCATTGAGCGCATGAATCCCCCCGGCAGCGTGCCAAGACGAACCCGCCGTTAATATAGAACGTTCCAACAAACATACATCTTTCCAGCCTAGTTTGGCGAGGTGATACAACACCGACGCCCCAACCACACCGCCGCCGATGACGACTACCCTATAATGCGTTTTCATACTTTGCCCTCCTCTGTTTCGTGGGTATATTTTGCGCGGTTTTGATTGACACGCAAGCGGAAAATGTGCGGTTATGGGGGGAAATTTTTGAAAGGAGTTTTACTATGGCGAAAGGGTATTTGATTACGGTTTATCATGCGATCTATGATGTTGATAAATTGGGAGAATATGCGGAATTGGCGCGTCCGGCTTTAGAGGGTTTTGGCGGGCGGTTTTTGGTGCGGGGGATGCCGGTGGCGGTTAAGGAAAATGGCATGATGGAACGGGCTGTAGTCTGCGAATTCCCTAGTGTTGCGGAGGCGTTGGCGGCGTTGGAAAGCGCCGAATACGCCGAGGCGCTAAGCGCGCTAGATGGCGGTGCAGTGCGGGATATGCGCATCGTCGAGGGGGCATAAATACCCCGCGAGACGCCCGCGCCACACATTCTACAAACTTGCAGTTTAAATCCGCGCCCACATTTATATTCGCGCCCACGCCGCCGCGCCGTCCCTTTCGCCCTGAGGGTGCGCCGCGCCGTAACTAAATTCGCGCCCACGCCGCCGCATCCGCCCTGTAAATCCGCGCCCACGCTACCACCCTCGGGGGTGCGCCGCATCCTCCCTGTTCCTTAGGCTATGTCTAATATGCCTATGGTGATTTCTAGCATGGTGTCGAATGCGGTGTCTCTGTCTCCGTTGGCGTCTAGGTTGTCGGTGGCGCCGATTTCTAGTGTGTAGCTAGTGGTGGTATCGTAATCTAATGTTTGTCCGTCTGACACGCTAATTTCGCCGTTGAATTCGTCTATGACGAAAACGCCCATGCCGGTGCCGCCGGTTATGTGGTAGCGCACTTGATTATTTGCGGTGGTGGCATCGGCATCGTCGGCGGAGACGGTTGCGAATTTTCCGTCGCCTCCTGTTAGCGATTCTGGGATTAGGACGTCTGCTGCTATGCGTGCTAAATACGCATCATCAACGATTTGCAGATTGTCGTCACCAGATTCTTTGTTGAAATAGTTTGGCAGTAAGGTGGTGGTGGCTACGTCTCTCGTGTTGATATTGTAGCCTACTGGATTGTCGTTGACTATGTCATCGTTCGGTAAGTCGCCTATAAATTTTTCGGTGGCTTCGAGAATCCATTCGCGTTTGGGAAAGTTGTAGGCACGTTCAAGGTTGCTGGTTTCGTATTCGATTTCCAGCACTTTGCTGGTGCCGAACAGGATTTCCACCCCAAGCACATAGTCAGTAGTCCAAATCACTTTCATAGCCAAATTGTCGTGGTTTATAAAGGTATTTAGGTTAATGACCGAGCCATCGGCATCAAGGAGGACGAGTTTATCTTCGCCACGGCGGAAATTGGTGATGGTATCAGAACCATCTGAGGTTGTCCATGCGCCCGAATCGGTTGAGGTGAAGCGGTAATAGATGGTCTCAACAACCCCTTCTGTCGTTGAAAGCGTGATTTCGTCATTGCCCGCACCGCCCCAAATATGGTCGGCACCACCGCCGCTAGTGATGGTGTCGGCACCAGCATCGCCATATATGTATTCCGCACCAGCCGTGCCAGCAAGGGCAGTATCATCGCCACTAGTCGCCCCCGCTAATGTTGGAAGCCCTGCTATCACGCCCGCGCTGTTTGTATTTACCTCTAATGGTGCGAATATGGGGTCGTTGTCGTTGGTGTCTTGTACGTTGATGGTGATGGTGGCGGTGTTTGTTTTGGTGTTGGTGTCGCTGTTGCCGTCGTCGGTGGCGGTGATTATTAGGTTATGGCTGGTGGCGGTTTCGTAATCCAATGCGCCGGTTAGGGTGATTTTGCCGGTGGCGGAATCAAGGGTGAATGCACCGCCGCTATTACCGCTTGTGATGCTGTAGGTTACTGTTCCAAAGCCGATGGCTTTGACGGTTGCTACGCTGGCATCGGCGTCGTTTTCGGCTACTTCAACGGTTTGGTTGCCCATGTCAGCGGTAAATGTTGTGCGGGTTATTGCGTATACTGTGATGGATTGCGTTTCTTCGGCGTAATTGTCGCCGTCAAAGATGCGGTATTCTAGGTTGATGGTGCTTGTCGGTAGCGTTTCGCCTGCTTTGAGGTATAGTTCATATTCTGCTCTAAGCCCAAAATAAAAAACCCTTACTTGACGGAATTCAAATCTGTCCTCGCCATTTTGAATCTGTATCTCATGATCGTCAAAGTCGAGATCGTCGAAATCATAAAGTTCAATTCTATAGCCTGTGCTTGTGCCACCTGTGGGGGCGGTGCCTGCTAGAAGTGTTGCGTCTTCAAAGCCACTAACAGTGCCATCAAATCTGGGGGGTTCGTCATTGGTATTTACGAGCCTCACTCTAAAGCTACTATGAACAGTATGAGTGCCATCCGACACTGAAAATTGTGGAACTTGGACCGTGCTTCCGCGCTCAAAATCTAGCCCATGACCTTCCTTAACTGTAATGATGCCAGTGTCTTCGTCTATCTCATAATGCTCTGTTCGGGTGAGGAGTCTATAAGTGAGCCTGTCGCCATCGGCATCGGTGGCTTGAATCCACCTAACCACAGTACCCGGTGCGATTGTTTCTGGAATTGACATCTCAGTAAGATCAGAAATAACCACCGGCGCATTATCATTTCGGTTTTCTACATTGATGGTGATGGTGGCGGTGTTTGTTTTGGTGGCGGCGTCGCTGTTGCCTCCATCGGTGGCGGTGATTTCTAGGGTTCGGGTGGTGGCGGTCTCGTAATCCAATGCTTTGATTAGGGTGATGGTGCCGGTGCTTGCATCAATGGCGAATGCGTTGTCGTCATTGCCGCTTGTGATGCTGTAGCTTATGGTGCCGTCGCCGGTGGCGGCGACGGAGGCTAGGCGGGGGGTAACCGATGCAATTGGTTGGGTGATGGGGGTGTCGTAGGCGGCGATGGAGTTTTGCGGGTTACCAAAACCTAAAGTATAGACATAGCCGCCTAGATTCTGGATCCTAAGATCCACATCGCGCGTTTCGGTTGTGCCATCGGGGTGCATGATGGTTAGGCTAAAACTCTCATTATGCAGATTGTTATCAGGAAGCGGTTCATCCAGCACAAAAGTCCAAGATTTACCATCGGGGCTAACGGTCACAGCCCCCCGCCCATTAAGTGTGGCACTCGCCGTCACCTCCACAAGCCCGTCTGAACCCTCGCCAACACTAACGCTTTGGTCGCCTCTGCCAAAGGCAAATTGTGCCGTGCTTTTTGATGCCAATAATGTGATGGCATCGCTGCCGGTATAATCCGTGCCGTAGCCATCGGTGTAGGTGATGCTAACGCCATAGGTTTTTGTCAAATCATCGCCGGATTTGATAACATACGACGCTTCGTCAGCACCGGCAATATCCGTCTTGGTGGTGCCGCCATCGGTGGTGGTGAACCATTGATAACTATAACCATCCGCATCGACGCCATCAGGGTCATCGGTGCGTAAGGCGGCGGTTAGGGTCTGCCCGCTGGCGATATAGCCGCCGATATCAAATACCGCACTGCCCTCTTCTACATTTTCTACATTGATGGTGAGTTTGGTGGTTGCTCTTTGCGCTTCGTTGTTCACGGAGGCTTCGGCGATGATGGTTGCGGTATATTGCTTGGTGCTTTCGTAATCAAGTGCGCTTCCCACGGCTAAACTCACGGCACCAGTATTTCGATCAACCTCAATCAAGTCTGAACCTTCTACACGATAAGTTATGGCGCCATTATTTTCAACTATCGCCCTGACGCCAGCTATGATGTTATTTAGGGCGGTGATGGCGTCGGTTTCGTCTATGGTAATGACTTGGTTTCTCGCACCGGCGACAAAGAAAATATGCGGCGCATTAGTGGCATCAACATTATGTTGCGTGCCTACCATGTCGGTGTAGCTGACCTTGACGCCGTAGGTTGCCAAAACGCTGTCGCCGGTGCGGAATGTGTAGGTGGCATCGGTTGCACCGCTAATATCGGTTTGGATGCCGTTTTCGTCAATGGCGAACCATTGATAATTGATAATGCCGCTAATGCCGTCAGGGTCAGGGGCGATTTGCACCGCGCGTAGTTTTTCGCCGGTGATGACGTATTCACTGCCCTCAATGGCGTATTCGGCATGGAGCAAGCCCCTTGCGTGGAAAGGTATATCGTCAATGACCTGCAATTTACCCGCCCCAAAATAATTTTTCAGCAAGACGTTGTTTTTTAATAGCCCCGTATCTGCGTCATATCCGCTAGGTGTGCCGCCGGTTAGGGGGCCTAGATAGGTGGCGGCGGCACTTGTATAGGCACCGCTTGTGTCGATATCAACTCTGCTATCGGCGGTGTAGGTGATTTTCAATACCCTTGTCAGCCCGAACAAAATCTCCACGCCTTCTAGCATACCATTAATGATAGTCGGTCTGATGTTGAGTTTGCCGCCAGAAGTCCCGAAATTAAATGCCGATAAGAAAGTATCTATGTCGGTGATCGGGGCGGCATCTAGGTCGCTGAAAATCAGCACGTCTTCGCCACGGCGGAAATTGGTGATGGTGTCAAAGCCGTCATTTGCCTCAAAACCCGTGCTTGCTGACGTGAAGCGATAGACGATGGTTTCAACGCTCGCATTGTTGGGGGGGATGTGTAGATTGATGCGGTCATTGCCAATACCGCCCCAAATCCAATCAGCACCGCCCTTCGTGTTGATAAGGTCATTGCCGCCGCCGCCATGATAATATTCCGCAAGGCTGGTGCCGCCATCATTGCTAAATCTAGGGGTTGCCGGGTCTGCATCGCTACGGATTACATTAGCCGTGCCATGCCATTCACCATATTGTTCCGAAAGTTCATTGATAAAGATAGTGATGATTTGATAACTGACAGCACTGCCTTCGGTGATTTTTAGCGCGATTTCATGGCGTTCGGCATCCGCGAGAATCCGTGCGCCTTCCCGCAACCATATATCATCATTGCGTATTTCAAAAATGGCTCCTGTGCCGTCCCCATTCGTGCCGTCTATGGCGACAATTTCAACCGTTGCCCCGGCTTCTGCCCCTGTATCATAGAAAAATCTTAACCCGCCATTATCGCCGCCTAGATGCTCATTAACCTCAATAACATGGCGGGTGAAATCGCCTGATGCCTTGATTTTTGCGGTTTCATCCGAATACACTTCAAACATATCGGGATGCACGCCATCGGGTAGATCTGTTTTATCCGCGACCAGAATTAGAATATCATCGCTCTCAGTGCCTAGCCTGTCATCGGCGCCGACTATTTTCCAAATGGCAAAATTGTCTGAAATATCATCGGTGTCTGGCGTTTCGAATGCGTCCCCTGATGTTATCCCAAGCGCGAAAGAATCTTGATATGCTATGTCGCTGTTGGCGATGATTTTCGTTACATCGGTTGCCGCCC
Source organism: uncultured Alphaproteobacteria bacterium (assembly GCA_958431225.1). Lineage (GTDB taxonomy): Bacteria > Pseudomonadota > Alphaproteobacteria > Puniceispirillales > UBA1172 > UBA12202. The sequence goes on from OY288107.1 coordinate 2,200,028, forward strand.
CTGCCCTGCCCGGTGCATCCCAGCGAATCTCTAAAAATTCTTGCAATTTAGTGAGCCACGCCGTCTCCCACCCGAATTCAGCGTCATTTTTTATTTTATCAAGGGCGGCGTGTTGCGCCTCGGTAATCGTGACCACCAGTTTGTTTTTTATCCCTGAATCTTCACTCGCATGAAATTGGAAATGTTCAATGATATCGGTGTTGTCTGGCATGGCGCGTGTATCCAGATAAAAATGCCCGTCGTCTCGACTCCCTGAAAGCACATCAATGCCTGTCCCGCCATACGCCACGCCCGATACGGCATCAACACGATCATCGCCTGCCCCGCCATGTGAAATGGAACCAAACCGCCCTTGCCCAGCATCGGAGACATTTGCGTAGATGAGATCATTGCCGTCGCCGCCTAAAAGATAATCCACGCTGATATTTACTCTGTTTGGATCGTTCCTACCGCCGCCCGCAAGCACATCATCCCCCGCACCGCCATAGATGGTATCATGTCCGCCCTGCCCATAAAGCAAATCATTGCCCGCACCGCCATGGATCACATCATGGTCATACCCGCCATCTATGTAATCAGCACCGACACCGCCATAAAGGATATCATCCCCCGCCCCGCCAAAGATGCGCTCGCCCCCGGCATCGCCATAGAATCTATCCGCACCATCGGTTGGCGTGAGGTCGGTTTCAACCGCTGTCACGGCTACACGCACTAGGTGATAGGTGATGGTTTCGGCGGCTAGGTCGGTTTCGCGCACGATTACCTCATAGGTGGGTTTGTCTTGGTGGCTTAGATAAGTGCCGTCAGCTAACCATAATTCATTGCCCCGTATGGTGAAATCTGTGGCGGTGGGTTTTACGCCATCCACGCTTTCAATTTCCACGAATATATCTGCGCCTAATGTGTCAATATCTAGGTCGGTGAGGTGTTGGGCGGTGGCGGTGTCGGTGAATTCATGCTCATCAATTTCCACCGTGATGATTTCGGTTAGCGGATTGACCCTAAACCCGTCAGGAATCACGCGGTTGCCGGGGATGCCGAAATCGGACAAAATGCGCGATTTATGCGCGGTTTCGGATATTATTTCAAACGAATCGTAGGTCAATGCCGTTCTATAGCGTTGCAATTCCATGATGGCGATGTCATCGCTTTCGCTGGTCGTGCCGCGCGTGTCATAGATGATGGTGTCCGCCCCGGGGCTTATGCGGATTCCTGCTAGGTCATCAAAATTATCCGCATCAACCATATCAATCAGCGCATCAGATAGGACGAGCAAAATTTTATCCGCCGCTTCATAACCCCGCACGATATCGCGCGCGCCATCATCAATGTTGAGATAGAATAAATCCGCACCCGCATTGCCGAAAAGCGTATCAATGCCCGCCCCGCCATAGAGCGTATCCGCACCCGCACCGCCACGCAATACATCCGCCCCTGCACCGCCATAGATGCTGTCATCATCATCACCGCCCTGCAAATTGCTATCGTTATTGTCGGTGCCGAACACCACGGTGTTGATTGAGCCTACTACTTCCCTATTTTCCGTCCGCACTTCTACATAGGCGGTTTGGGTTGTGGTCTCGCCATTTTCGCTAAATCTGAGTTCTAGGGCGTAGGTGCTTTGGGTTTCGCGGTTGAGTTCAGTGCCGTCTTTTGTCCATAACTCATTGCCGTTTTGTAGGGTGAATGGATGCGCGCCGTCTTGGAGCGTGGCGGTGGCGCCGCTTGGTATTTCAAACGTGCCGATTTTTGCCCCGGTGGTATCGGTGCGTTTATCCACGAAAATAATCGGGGCGGAGGCATCAAGTGCGGCAAATTGCTGAAAGCCGAGCTCGTAATCGCCGACACCTCTAATATCGCCCTGAAGCGCATCTGCTTCATCGTTGCCGTTCGCGTCAAAATCCGCATCCGCTACACGCACATCAAACATGGTATAGATTATATCTTGGGTGAAATCCTCTATAACCATCAGCAGAATGTCGTCGTAAGTATCACTAGTGCCGCGCGTGTGGTAGATGAGGGTGTTGTCGGTGTTGGCATCGTCCGCATAGTTAAACCCTTCAATGTCGCCGAAGCGTGTAGCGGTGTGGTAATCAATATAGTCAGGCGTCGCACCTTTATCAAAGCGCAGATTTTCCAACTCCATCAATTTTGCCAATTTTTCGGCATCGGTGGTTTCGGCATCAATCAACGCTTTATTTTCCGCATTGGTATGGATGAGGAATTTGTGGGCGATAATGCTAATTATGGAATTGAAATCGTATTCTGGCAATATATCGGTGTTGCCAGATAGCTCCCGCGTATCCAGATAGTAGCGCGTCGAAATGTTGAAAATATTGCCGATGAGAACATCAATACCTGTCCCCCCATAAAGCCAGCTGCCGTCGCCTTGGGCGCGGATGACATCATTGCCGGTGCCACCATAGAGGATATTATAATCACGGCTATCAATGTAATCATTGCCCGCCCCGCCATAGATGCGATTGGTGCCGTATAAATCCACTAGATTATCATCGCCGCCACCGCCGAAGGTTATGTCATTGCCGACCCCGCCTTCAATCGTATCAGCACCGCCGCCGCCATAGAGCATATCCGTGCCTGCCCCGCCGTAGAGGTAATCAGCACCCGCCCCGCCATAGATGGCATCGTTATGGAAGCCGCCGAATAGTAAATCTGTTGCATCCCCGCCGGCGAGCGTATTGGCACCACTGCCGCCGAAAATCACATCACGGCTATAACCGCCGTCTAGGTAATCATCCCCGCCCCTGCCGTGAATGAGATTGTCAAAAACATCGCCATAGATAATATCATCGCCGTCCGTGCCTATAATATCCGCATTGGTTGTTGGCGGATTGACCTGCACCCAGACATCTTCATAGGTGATAGCGCCATTATTGGCGGTGATTTTTACCCGCACTTCATAATGCGGGGTGGTGGTGTGGTCTAGGTTCGTGTTGGCTTTGAGGCGGAATATGGTGTTGGAAAAAATCTCAAAGACCGAATCGGCGGCGTCATAATCCGCCCCATTGACGCTTTCAATCGCCAATGTTGAACCAGTGCTGGCGAGAATCCAAGTCGGTGTTGTTGCGGGTGTTGTGCCGTCATCCACATCAAAAACGCGGGTGTTGGTTTCTTTTGCTACGATATCAAACATCGCATAGGTCAAATCGTCATAGGCAAAATCTTCAATGACCATGAGCAATAAATCATCGCTCTCATCGCTTCTGCCTAATCTTGTGTGCCAGATATGTAGGTTTTGTTGGCGCGCATCATCACTGCCGCTATTGGTATCGTCTAAACCATTGCCGTTAGATTTTTCCCAGCGTAAATTGGCGCGATTTTGCAATGCTTCAAGGCGTTCGGCATCGGTGGTTAGGGCGTTGATGGCTGCCAAGTCTGCCGCCGACACCTCAACGCGCAATTTATTCTGCCCCGATAGGCGATGCGCCGTATGGTGGAAATGCGTTAGGATATCGGTGTTGCCTGTAATTTCGCGTATGTCTAGGTAGAAAATGTCGTTGTCGGTGCCTTCGTTTATCAACACATCAATGCCAAAGCCGCCAACAAAATAATCATCCCCCGCCCCGCCTATCAGCATATCATTCCCCGCCCCGCCATAAAGCGCATCATCCCCCGCCCCGCCATAGAGCCTATCATTACCGCCTAGCCCATAGACGCTGTTGGTGTCATCGCTAACATGCAGGCGTTCGCCGCTTTCGGTGGCGGCGGTGCTAATGGGTGCGGGGTCAGCCTCGGTAGGCGTAAGGGCAGGGGCATCGCTAGATTCTGGCTGTGGCGGAATCTGGTTAGGCGGGGGCGGTGCCGCAATATCTTCGCCATGGGCGCGCACGCCCTCGGCGGGTGGGTCTTCGCCATTAACATCAAAATCGGGAGGGGTTATCCGCACATCAAACATCGCGTAGAGCATAGTGTCGGTGAAATCTTCAAGCACCATCAGCAGAAGATCATCATTTTCGCTACTAGTGCCGCGTGTGTGGTAAATTAAGCGATTCGTCGTGCCAGCATCATCGCGCCTGTCCAATCCTTCTGCCGCAAAATGCGCGGTTAAAATCGTATCAATAGCATCAGGCGTCGTGCCATCTTCAAAGCGCAGATTTTCCAGTTCCATCAGTTTTGCCAATTTTGCCGCATCGCCAGTGGAGGCATCAATCAACGCCTTATCCGCCGCACTGACATAGACGAGCAAATAGTGGTCATGTACGCCCGGGTCATGCGCAAAATCCTCCAAAACATCGGTATTGTCTGCTATTTGCCGCGTATCCAGATGGTAATGCACACTAGTCCTGCCATCAATATAATCAATGCCATCACCGCCATAGGCTGTGCCAGTGGAGGAAAAGCGCAATATATCATTGCCAGTGCCACCAAAAATCGTGTCTTTTGCGCCCGTCCGAATGTGGTCATCGCCCGCACCGCCATAGACCCAATCTTGGTGGGCATTAGAAAAGGTCACCAGATAATCATTACCAGCACCGCCATAGAGGATATCAGAACCCTCACGCCCAATAAGATAATTGTCACGCGCATCGCCGACAATAATATCATCGCCTGTGGTGCCGTAATTGCCGTCAAAAGCGATGACGATATCATTTTCAAGATGATCATCTGAAAAAACTAGGGTGGCGTCCTCAAGTAGCATGATGAGCGTATCATCACCGGTCGCCGAAGTGCCGTGGGTGTAATAGATAGCGGTGTTTTGTGTGCTCGCATCGTCCTCGGTGCGGGTGATGCCCGGGGCGGTGATATGACCGGTAACAACACGCAGACCCAAATCGGCAAATGTGCCATAATTCTTACTGCCCCAATTTTTGAGGTCAATCAATATCTGGTCAGCGTGTCCATTCCAGCCCGAAAAATCTTCAATGATTAGCAGGCTGTCGCTATCAGTGAAGGCATCCGAGGAAATGACAAATATATCCCTCTGTAAGCCACCGATGAGAATATCGGTGCCGCCGCCACCAAATAGCATATCGTCATCCTCCCCGCCATCAAGCACATCATCCCCCGCACCGCCGAACAGCATATCATCATCCGCACCGCCATCAAGCATATCAGCCCCCGCCCCGCCATAAAGCACGTCAAAACCATCATCGCCCCTTAACGTATCATCCCCGTTCCCGCCGACAAGCACATCACCGCCAGCACCGCCAGAAAGCGTATCCGCCCCCGCATCGCCAAAGAGGGTATCAGCGTCCTCACCGCCAGAAAGCGTATCCGCCCCCGCATCGCCATAGAGGGTATCAGCATCCGCACCGCCATAAAGCACATCATCCCCCGCCTCGCCATAAAGGGTGTCCGCGCCATCATCGCCCCTTAACGTATCAATGCCAGCACCGCCATAGATGCGGTCATTGCCATCATTGCCCTCAATATAATCATTGCCGTCCCCGCCATAGATGGTGTCGCTTTCAGTCCCGCCATCAATATAATCATTGCCCGCCCCGCCATAGATGGTGTCGTCATCTTCATTGCCGAATAGATAATCATTGCCCCCATGACCAAGAATCGTATCCGCACCAACGCCCCCATGAATGCTATCCGTGCCAGCAGCGCCCTCAAGCGTATCCGCGCCATCGGTGCCGCTAAGGGTGGGGGTATGCGGGTGCAGTTGTAGGTCAAATATAGCGCGGGTGACTTTGGCGCCGCTGACGCCATTTATCTCTAAATTACCGAGAAACAGGACTGCAACATCATCCTCCCTATCAATCGTTCCCAGCTTACGATAAAATACGACATCATCGTTGTTGTCGGTGTCCGTATCGGCACCGCGGAAAGTGAAACCATCTGGCAAATCTTGAAAATCGCCAAAGTCTTTAACGATCTCTTTAAGCGTTGAGGTAAATTTGATATCGCCCGCCTCATCCCAACGTATATTGAGCAGTTCTTGTAATGTTTCCAGCCAAAGCGCCTCATCATCAATCGCATCAAGTATGCGTAATTGTTCCGCAGTGGCATAGATGCGAATCTGATTGCTCTTAAATCTATCATTGTTGTCAAATTTAAAATCCGCCACAGCATCATAATGTTCCCCATCCCGCACTTCAAGATCAAGGACGAAGGTAGCAAAATTATTGGCTCTGCTAGACAGAAAATCAATGCCAGCACCACCAGACAACACGCTTACTTCCGAAGCCCCGCCGAAAATAGCATCATCGCCACGCCCACCATAAGCCGTATCCTCACCTAAGCCGGTATAAATGAAATCATTGCCGTCGCCGCCATAAATGGTATCCGCCCCGCTATAATAATGCGGACCATCCCGCGTATTTAAGTCAGCATCGCCATAAATTATATCATCGCCAGCCCCGCCATAAAGCGTATCAGCACCCAAATGCCCCCAGATGATATCAGCACCGCCGCCACCATGAAGCACATCATCGCCAGCCAAACCGATTAAAGCATTGTCGTCAGCATTGCCTGTGATGGTGTCCGCGCCTTGTGTGCCAGAAATGAGGCTTTGCCCAGCAATATAATTAATTTCATCCAACCACGAATTGGTCATTGCAAACACATTATCTTCAATCACAATGGACAGAATACTATTAAAATTAACCATAAAGTTGTCCGCATTCGGATCATCGGTAGGGCTGTTAAAGGGATGTGTCTTTGTAGTTTCCGAACTATCAGTAAATACTCTGCCCCGAAGCACGACATGACCGTGATTAAAGTCAAAGATGCTAGGTTCTTGCCCATCTAGCGCAAATAATATCAGGTCGCCTTCCCTAGTATTATAATCTGTTAAAATAAATTTAGTGTCCGTGCGACCGAATAATTCTTGAGGTAGAACAAAAACATCGGCGCCCGCCCCGCCGGTGAGGTAATTAACGCCTTTACCACCATAAAGCGTATCATCACCAGCACCGCCATAAAGCGCATCATCGCCGTCATCGCCATAAAGCACATCATTGCCAGCCCCGCCATAGAGCGCATCTGCGCCCACCCCGCCATAAAGCACATCAGCGCCGTCATTGCCATAGAGCCTATCAGCACCAGCATCGCCATAGATTCTATCCGCCCCCGCATTGCCATAGAGGGTATCAGCATCCGCCCCGCCATAGATTCTGTCCGCCCCCGCATCGCCATAGAGAATATCCCTGTTGTCATCGCCATAGAGCCAGTCATCATCCGCACCGCCATAGATTCTATCCCTGCCAACACCGCCATAGAGCCTATCCGCCCCCGCACCGCCATAGAGCCTATCCACACCCGCACCGCCATAGATGGTATCCGCCCCAGATTCGCCATAAAGCGTATCATCGGCATCGCCACCATAAAGCACATCATCACCTGCACCGCCATAAAGCGTATCTTCCCCGCCCTCGCCATAAAGCGTATCCGCACCCGCACCGCCCTTTATCGCATCAATATCAGCACCGCCATAGATGGTGTCCGCACCCGCCTCGCCAAAGAGTCTATCAACCCCCGCCCCGCCATAAAGCACATCCGCCCCCGCACCGCCATAAAGCGTATCCGCACCCACACCGCCATCAAGCGCATCCGCCCCAGAATCGCCAGCGAGCCAATCATCACCGGCAAAACCATATAATTTATCAGCACGGGCAGTGCCGCTGATGCTATCCGCCCCAGTGGTGCCGAAATTGCCATCATAGGCGATGATAATATCATCAGCAAAATTGAGCCCGGTAAAGTCTTCAAGCACCATTACCAGAATATCATCCGTGCCTTGTGTGTAATAGATAGCGGTGTTTTGTGTGGTTGCGTCATCCTCCGTGCGGGTGGTGATAGCGTTGATATGCCCGGTGACAACACGCAGATTTGCACCCGCAAATCCAGTCACGGCACCAATGCCCCAATCGCGCAGGTCAATCAAAATCTTGTCGCCTTGGGCGTCCGAAAAATCCTCAATGATGAGCGCGCTATCGGCATCAGTAAATTGGTCTGAGGACACAACAAAAACATCACCGCCAGCACCGCCTATCAACACATCCTTGCCAGCACCGCCATAAAGCATATCACCACCAGCCCCGCCCTCTATCGTATCATCGCCAGCACCACCATAAAGCCCATCATCCCCCGCACCGCCAGAAATATCATCCGCACCAGCCTCACCACGCAAAACATCATCATCATCAAGCCCCGCCAAAACATCATCACCAGCCCCGCCGATAAGCCCCGGTAGAGCCTCAGCCCCGCCGTTCGGGTCAAAATTATCTGCTACCCGCACGTCAAAGGCTTCGTATGCCGTTTCATCAGTGATAAGCGCATCAAAGACAAAATCTTCAATCACCATCAGCAAAATATCGTCAGAGGTGTCGTCAGCCGTGCCGCGCGTGTGGTAGATTAAGGTGTTTTCTTCGTCGGGGTCATCATCAAATAAAGCCCTAGTAGCTGAAGCGCGCGTTTGTGCAAGATAATCAATATCCGATGGCGTGTCGCCATTATCAAAGCGTAGATTTGCTAGATCAAGCAGTTTTGTCAATTTTGCCGGGTTGCCAGATTCTGCATCAATCAACGCCTTATCCGCCGCATCCACATAGATGAGCAGTCTGGCTTCGTAGATGTCTTTTTGGAAAGAGAAGTTTGTTACAATATCTGTATTGCTAGATAATTCCCGCGTATCAAGATAATAGCGCGTTTCGTCATTGCCAACCAAAACATCAATGCCATCGCCACCATAGGTTTTAGCGCGTCTGCCACCGGTGACGACATCATTGCCTTGACCGCCAAAGACGACATTATCCGAAGTGCCAGTAACAATATCCCTGCCCGCACCGCCATAGACGGCATTGATGCCATCATAATCTTCAAGCACATCAGCACCCGCACCGCCATAAAGAATATCATCCCCAGCATCGCCATCAATCGTATCATGCCCCGCACCGCCATAGATTTTGTCGCCGCCGTCACCGCCCCTTAGATAATCGCTACCATCATGCCCTTGCATCGTATCGCTACCGCTATGTCCGCGCATGGTGTCGTCATAGATTGTGCCGGTGAGCGTGTCGCTGTCATCACTGCCATCAATGCCTGCGGAATGTAGTTCAAATATATCGCGGGTTAGGTCCGCGTCCGCCGTGCCGCCTATTTCTACCCCGCCTATGACCATGATGAGATAGTCATCGCTTGCATCCGCTGTGCCGCGCGTGTGATAGAATGCTACGTTGTCGGTGGTGTCGGTATCGGTATCGGCGCCTTCAAAATCATAGCCCGGGGCGGATTTGATTTTGCTATTGTCTAGGATTGTGGCGAGGGCGGTGTCGGCTTGTGCTTCGCCAGCATTATCCCAACGGATATTGAACATATCTTGTAATGCCGCCAGCCACGCATTCTCATTGGCAATCGCATCCAATTTGCGTAACTGTGTTTCATCCACGTGCAACCGCAATCTGTTATTTTTCGCATCACTATCCGCATCATACGCGAATTGCGCGATAATATCGGTGTTGGCAGATTTTTCGCGCGTGTCTAGGTAATAGGTCGCGGCAAAACCACCATCAACGCCCCCGCCCCCGCGCATGAAATCAATGCCATCACCGCCATAAACAACGCTACCTGTATCGCCAGCCACTAGGAAATCATCGCCGTGCCCGCCATAAATGCGGTCGCCCGAACCGTCACCGCTGACGATAGCATCCTGCCCCGCACCGCCATAAATCGTATCATCACCAAATCCGCCAAAGATGGTATCATCGCCAATACCGCCATAGATGATATCAGCACCCGCCCCGCCGGTGATTTCGTCAGCACCCGCACGCCCATAAATGCTATCTGCACCGCCGCCGCCCTCAAGGGTGTCATCGGTGTGTTTGCCGCGTAAGGTTTTGCCAGCAACCGCGCCATCATAGGCGGGAATGTCGTGTTGTGTGTCGCCGTTGGGGTCAAACCCATCGGGGGTGATCTGCACTTCAAACATTTTGTAAGCCAGCGCAACCGTAAAATCTTCAAGCACCATCAGCAGAATATCGTCAGATTCGCCAGTAGTGCCGCGCGTGTGGTAAATTAAGGTGTTGTCGGTGGCGGTGTCGTCGGTTTCTATGAAACCAATTTCAAGGAAGCGCGTTTTTGAAATATAATCAACATCCGATGGCGTCGCACCTGTTGCAAAGCGCAGATTTGCTAGCTCCATCAATTTTGTCAATTTTGCCGCATCGCCAGTTTCGGCATCAATCAACGCCTTATCCGCCGCATCCACATAGACGAGCAGTTGCGGTTCAAAAGTACTATCAGAAAAACTATACATGCCCAAAACATCCGTATTACCTGCCAATTCGCGCGTGTCCAGATAATAACGCGACGCCACATCGCCAAAAAGATAATCAATGCCATCACCGCCATAGAGCGTGGATATATTTACACCATTTCTAATAATGTCATGGCCTTTGCCGCCGAAACCGACGCTTGTGACCATATCAATGAAATCCCTGCCATCACCGCCATAAATCGTATTCCTGCCCAATTTATCGGTTATGTCGTCATCCCCCGCACCGCCATAGAGAATATCAGCATCCGCACCGCCATCAAGTCTATCATCCCCCGCACCGCCATAGAGCCGGTCATTGCCCGCACCGCCCCTGATTTTATCACTGCCCGCACCGCCATAAAGTGCGTCCGTGCCATCACCGCCATAGAGCAAATCAGCACCTGCGCCGCCAGCGATTACATCAGCGCCCCTATGCCCGAATAATAGGTCATTGCCGCCATCGCCTTGCAGAATGTCAGCACCGCCATTGCCATAAAGCGCATCATCCCCCGCACCGCCATAAAGCACATCATCACCCCGCCCGCCATGCAGGGCATCATCGCCGGCTTTGCCGTCTAGGGTATTATGTCCCGCATCGCCAACGATTAAGAGGGGGGTGGTTGTTTGTTCCGGGGCGGTGGCGACCTCTGCGATGATGGTTAGGTAGCTTGTTGTGCCAGATTCGCTGATTTCTAGGCGGATTTCGTGATTTTGCGTTATTTCCTGCCCAGTTTTGAGCCATAATTCCACATTCCCGCCCGCCTCGCGCAATTCAAATACATCGCTTGCGTCTAGGTTGGTGGCGTCAATGGCTTGGTGGATGGTGAAAGTTTTTGTGCCTTTGCTTGCGCTCCATAATTTTTGGCTATTGGCTTTGACGGCTTGGGCTAGTTCAAAATGCGCCAGTGTCAAATCCGCATCATAATCTTGGAGCAACATCAAAAACGCATCATCCGAAGCATCGGCTAGCGTCTCGCGTTTGTGGTAGAATGCAATGTCGGCGGTGGTTTCGTCATTATCGGCATCACCGGGGAGGGCGCGGTTGGCTTTGACCCAGTAAATGCCGGTGGCTTGTTGGAGTTTTGCGATGCTGTCAATGGCTAGGGCGTCGCCCTCCACCAGCACACGGATGCGGTCAAAATTGCCGGTGGTGCGGGTGAAATCGCTGACGGCATCGACGTTGTTGATGTCGCCGGCGGGGTTCTGCACATTGAGGATAAAGCGGTCATCGCCTGCCCCGCCACTGATGCGGTCAAATCCGCTTCCGCCGGCGATAATATCATCCCCCGCCCCGCCTTCAATGCTGTCGCTCCCGGCACCGCCCAGAATATAATCACTGCCCGCCCCGCCTTTGAGCGTATCATCCCCGGCATCGCCAGCTAGGAAATCGCGCCCGGCATCGCCGGTGATGGTATCATCCCCCGCCCCGCCGTGTATCACGTCATCGCCCCTATGTCCGCGCACGAAATCATCGCCGCCGCCGGCGTGGCGGGTGTCGTGATTATCGGTGCCGATAATGATGTCATCGGCTTCGCTTGCCCCGTGGGTGGTGAGTTCAAAATCGTTGAGCGTCAAGTCGCGTGCGTAATCTTCTAGCACCATGAGGATGGTGTCGTCCTCCTCGGTGGCTGTGCCTTGCGTTTTGTAGATAATGGTGTTTTTGATATGGGGGTCGTCTTCGGTGCGCGTGATGCCCGCAAGCGATGCGTCACTTTGCGCCCAGCGGATGTTGAATAGGCTTTGTAGGGCTATGATGCTACTGCTAGCGAGGATGGTGAATTCGCTGTTTCTGCCCCGATAATTGAGGCGGAGGCGGTCATGCCCTTGCCCGAAATCTTCTACAATATCGGCATCCTCTGCCTCGGCTTGATAGTCAAGGACGAAAATATCATCAGTCGCCGAAATGGTGTCAGGGGCGGGTGGGGCTTCTTGCACGTGGATGGTGATGCGCTCAGTTGTGGTGGTGCTATCTTCTTTTAAGGTGAATTCTAGGTCAAGCACGATAGCGCCGTGGGTGTCGGCATCTAGCCTTACGCCTTCGGCTATCCATAGCTGATAAATACCGCCAACCTCACGGAACTCAAAGGCGGAAGCGTCTAATGCGCCGTCGGTTATGATGTTGCCAATGCTGATATCATAAGCACCAGAGGCAAAGTTGATTTCCGTGAGATAGCGCGCAAATCCGCCATCGCCATCAGTGTTTTCTTCCGCTAGCACGATTTCGGGCGTTTTATCAGCAACTTCAAATTCAAATACAGCATCATCTAAATCAGTGACGCCTGACAATATTATTCTGCTCTCAAGGGAAAAATCAACAACATGAAAAATAAGAAAGCCTAAGTTATTGCTATAGGCTGAACTTAGTCCAATCAATTCTAATTTTTCTGCGTTTGTCAGAGTTGTGTCGGCATCTATGCGTGCTTTTTGTTCTGCCGCCACTTGCACGACAACGACATCTTGTTCATTGGAGGTGTTAGTATAATCACGGATATTTCCATAATAACCATTATCCTTCGTGCTATCAAAGACGAATCTATCACTGCCCCTGCCACCTAAAATAGAAATGACATAATTTGCTGCTGGATTGAGAATCACATCATCGCCAGCAGTGCCATCTACGCGTTTTGTGTTGTCAGTTATGACTACATTTTCACCTTCATATCTGAGCAGATATTCGGGCGTGAATCCCTCATCAAAAACATCCTCCTTGGCGATAGCGATGCGTGCGCCTATATCCTCGCCTTTTGTGCGTAGGTTTATGTTTCGGTTTATGTCTAGCCCTTGGGCGTTTGGTAGTTTTATGATGGCGGTGTCGCCGCGCATGATGTTTGCTCCTGTCGCATCTACCACGAGGCGTAAGCCTAGCGCTTTCAGCTTATCCGCATTATCGGTTAGCGCGTCAAAGGCGGATTTTTGGGCTTGGCTTACTTCTAGGAATATCGTGTCTTGTGCCACGGCGAAATCGGTTATGGTGGTGGTGATTTTGCTGTTGATGTTGAGCGCGAATGTGTCCTGCCCCGCCCCGCCGCTGAATATCTGGTCTGCGGTGGCTAGCCCTGTGTCAATGATGAGGTCATCGCCTGTCCCCCCTTGGGCGTGGGTTCCTATGCCGTCTCTGCCGCCGCTTCCTATGATGATGGTGTCTGCCCCTGCCCCGCCATCTAACCCGCCACCTTCTAGCCGTGCGCCGCTTCCGCTAATGATGGTGTCATCGCCTGCCCCGCCCTGAATATCATAATCGCTGTTGGCGTTGATGATGAGGTCATTGCCCGCGCCGCCATAGAGTCTGTCGCTTTGCACAACATCATCATAGCCGCCGAATATAATATCGCTATCGGTGCCGCCATAGATGGTATCGCTCCCCGCCCCGCCATGCAGGATATTATTTCCGGCGCGCCCATGGATAGTGTCATCGCCGCCGAATCCTTGCAACACATCACCATAGCGCGCGCCATAGATGAGGTCGTTGGCTTCGGTGCCGCCGTTGATGGCGACGGTGAATTTTATACTGCTAGGGAGGGTATTTGTGGATGTGATCAATTTAATGTCATCGGTTTCGCTGTTTGTTGTGTCGGCGTCATCCTTGCCGACAATTTTGAAGATGCTTTTTTTGTGGGCGCGGAATGTTATGCCGTATTGTGCCTCAGCGGTGGCGACGTCTAGGAATCCTGTGCGGGCGGTTTGTTCCAATTTGCCGGTTCTTTCAATGATGCGGAAAGTATCATCGCCGGCGTTAAAATCGGTGATGGTATTGGCATCGGCAGGACTGCTTGCGTCTAGGTCTAGGACGAAATGGTCTCTGCCGCCCCCGCCGGTGAGCATATCCGCCCCGGCCCCGCCATAAAACACGTCATCGCCAGCCCCGCCATCAATCGTATCAGCACCCGCCCCGCCATAAAGCACATCATTGCCGTCACTGCCCGCAAGCGTATCCGCCCCCGCACCGCCATAAAGCACATCATTGCCTCCGTTGCCGTCTATGGCATCATCCCCCCCATGTCCGAATATGATGTCGTCCCCGAGATAGCCTGAAATCGTATTGGCGTTTTTGTCGCCGATGAGCGTGTTCGCAGCTTTATCGCCAGAAATTGCCGTGCCAACAATATCGTTGATTTCTATCAGAATGACCTGATAGGTGAAACCGCCATTCACGTGCGTGAGTTTGAGTTTTAATGTAATCGCCCCGCCCGATACCTCGTGGTTGAGGGCGTTGCCGGCGGCAAGTTGTAATTCGTGCTTGTCGCCGACCGGGGCGATGAGAAAATCGGTATCAAAACCGCCATAGATTTTATCGATGCTAACATCATAGAGCGTCGGGGACACGCCAATCGTGGCTAAAGCCCGCGCCGGGATGGTGCTAGGGCCTGTAATATCTTCATCCATGTTTATGACGCGGAAGGGTGCTAAATCTTCTTCAAGCACTTTCAGCATGGAAGCGTCAAAATTTTCAAAATTTGTGAGTCGCACCAATGGGGCGTCATCGGATAGGCGTTTGATGAATACATCGCCAGCGGCAGCACCAGTGCCGGGGGCTATTTCTAGCCCTAGTACGGCGAGTTTTGCGCTGTCGCCAATGGCGGTGTTGAAGGCGGTGCGTTCCTCGGCGGTGGTGTAAATGAGGATTCTGTCATCGCCAGCCGCGCGGAAATTGTTGATCTCGTTGTCGTTACCCTCTACATAGGTTTGGGTGCGGTCAAGGATGATGTGGTCATCGCCAACACCGCCCACTATACTATCATCCCCTGCCCCGCCAAAGGCAATGTTGTAGCCACCAGCCGACAAAATAATCTCACTATTCCCTGCCCCGCTATAGATAAGGTCATAGCCACTGCCAGCATGTAAGTCATCAGAACCATCAACACCGCCATAGATAATGTTGCTACCAGTGCGGGAAGCGTCATAGTCTTCATCATCCTCGCCATAAATGTCATCACCGCCAGCACCGCCATAGAGCACATCATCGCCGGCGCCCCCCGCAATAAAGCCGCCACCTGCGCCAGCGATGATAAAATCATCCCCGCCCCCACCATAAAGCGTATCACGCCCGCCATGCCCTTGAATAACATCATCACCGGCAGAGCCGATAAATGGCACATCAGCCTCAGCACTGCCATAATTGTAGCGGACGTGGTATTGTATGGCAGTTCCGCTTCCAACCTTCAATTTCATGAGGGTGATAGAACCCGCAGCAATATGGGTTTCGCCACTAATAGAAAACTCACCGAGACCGAATTTTCGGGAAGCATCGGTAGTCGTATCAAGCAAAGTGAACGTGTATGGGCGCAACGATAAATCATCGGTTTGCACGTCAATGATGATATAATCTTCGCCACGTGTAAAATCCTCAACAACATCGGCTTGCGCGGTGTTGGGTGTTGTGAAATCAAGCACGAAGCCATCCGCCCCTGTGCCACCAGTGAGGGTATCGCGCCCGGCCCCGCCAGCCAAAATATCATTACCTTCTTCGCCACGCAGGACATCATCCCCGCCACCGCCATAGACGATATCAACGCCATCATAGGCATTTAGGGCGTTATCCCTAGCATCCCCATACAACCCATCAGCGACATTACTGCTAGTGCCATCCCCCACTAAAAGCCGTTGATTTGGTGCTAAATCCCGCACGCCCATCGCCACGCTTTGATAGCCTACGGTGTTGCCTGCCGCGTTGAGTTCGCGTATTACCGCTATCATTAGCCCGTTGGTGGGTTCGTAATGGATGATGGCATTTTCGGACAGCCATAATTCATACGAAATACCTGCGAAATCGGTGATTTTGCGGATTTCAAAGCGGGTGTCTAATCGCGCGCCATCGGCATTGAACACCCCGGCTACCTCAAATGTTGCGCCAGAATTTTCAAATGCAATATCCTCAATCTTGCGCGCCGCCTTACCAGCCCCGAGGCTTTCATCCAAAATCAGCAAATCGCCCGTATCAATGTTGGAAACATGGTCAGGATTGCCAACAACCCCAGTCACATAATCATCCGCCGAACCCTCCACAACGATTTTGAAATTGGCAAAGGTTAGGGGGGTGGTGTAGTTTTCTATGATGAAAATGTCGGTGTTGTCTTTTTTCAAAATCGTGCTATCGCGCATAAATGGCGCACCTAAAATCCTGACTTCTATATTTCTTATTTCCCTCGTCAAACCAAGGAATTCTAGCGGGTCATCAAAATCACCCATCGTGTCAAACATGTCTTGGTCAACAACCACATAGATTTTGTCGGCACTACCAAACTCTGCACTCAAAATCGCATCTTTGCCAGTTTTGCCGGTATGGTCTAGGTGAAACCAATCGGCACCCGAACCGCCATAATATTTATCATCCCCCTCACCGCCTATGAGAATGTCATCATCGTTTTGCCCCCTCATATCCCCATCATCGCCGGCACCGCCATAGAGAACATCATTACCAGAACCGCCCCAGATACGCTCATCATTGCCAGCCCCGCCATAGACGAAATCGCGCCCGGCACCGCCAAAAACGCGGTCTGTGCCAGAGCTGCCATAAACATAATCATCGCCTCGGTCGCCACCCAAATTATCAACGCCAGCACCACCAAAAAGCGTATCCGCATCATTGCCACCATAGATAACATCAAGCCCAGCACCGCCATAAATTTTATCATCCCCCGCATTACCATACAGACCCTCTAAAGACCCGGAGGTGGGCGTGTTTTCGGTTTGATTAGATTGAGGATAGGCTCCACCCCTATCATTGCCATCTCCGCCAAAAATAACATCATCCCCCGCATTGCCGCGAATATCATCAGCACCCGTGCCACCATAAATTCGGTCATTATTGCCATTGCCATGGAGTTCATCATCACCCGTACCGCCAAAAATGACATCGTTACCAGCACCGCTAAAGATGACATCGTTACCAGCATCACCAAAAACAACATCACTTTTAGATATTGTATTACGAGTTGCATTTGCGACATCATTACCGCCACCGAAATGAATCCAATGCGGTCCAGTGCTACCACTCCCACCACTGCTATCATAGGAATCGAAAAACCCATCAGCATCATGGTAATATTTGTCATTAGTTGCATCGTAATGCAAAGTATGACCAACAATATCCTCAACCCGAATCTCTACCCGCTGTGCGTCGGGGGATATGATGGGGTTATTTGCAGCATCAACAAATTTATCCGAAGCCCTAGAAAAATGTAGCGTCAAACCATAGAGGCTAAGGGTTTGGTGATGGAATACCGCACCGGGTTTGAGCCATAATTGATGCGTGCCTTCCGTGGCAAAATCTTCGGTGACCTTACGCACTTCAAATAAATCCGCATAAGCACCATCCGCAACAATCTGCACATCTGCGCCTTCTAGCGAATGTAAATTCAATAATTTAGTCGCCTCATTGCTCGGCTCGCTACCAAGCGTTTCATCAACCTGAATGACATGCACACCACCATTGAAAGTCGCGGCGGTTTCTGGGTTTTCATAATCATGCAGAATCTCAAACATTTCAAAATAGGGTTCTGTGCGATCCTCATAGAAATCCTCAAATTCCATGACAACAGCACCTTGATGAATGATGCGCAGATCGTTATGTAATACACTATCCTCCCATTGCGCGTTAAATAGCCTGCCGTCGCGGGGAACTACAGCGAAATCAATATCCAATGCGGTTTTTAATTGGTCTAGCGTGGTGATCGCATCGGGGTTATCAACATAAACACGGATGAAATCATTATCAAAGATAGCGGCACGTGCGCGCCCTTCATCATCGCGCGATGGACCTTGATAACCGGGTCTAAATCTACCTGAAAAATCAGCGACCACATCAGCATTGCGATTTTGGCTTACGATGAGATCAGGTTGAAGCACATAAAAATCCGTTCTGCCGCCACCAATGAAAATATCAATGCCATGTCCGCCATAGAATACATTATTCCGCGCGGCACCTGTGATTCTATCCCAGCCATCATTGCCGTAATACACATTATTTGCCGTGCCAGAATCGGTAATGATGTCATGGGTAGGACTGCCAATGTATAAATCGGCTCTATTAGCGGTTACGGATGAGGTTGCCGAGCGTTGCGGGATGCCGACGTTAAGGGCGCGGAAATCAACGGACGGGGTGGAATACGCATCATCTGCTAGGGGCAGGGTTTCTGATTCGGTTAAGGGTTCAATAGTTGTCCCGGGGGGCGCGGATGGGCTTGTGGTTTCGGGTTCGGGTTCGGGGGTGATGTAGATTCGCGCCGTGTAATCATGGCTTGTGCCGTCATTGTCCTCAATGTTTAGATGCACTAGGAATACATCGTCAAAATCGGCGTTGTGGGTGATTTTTGCGTCCCCGCGCACCCATAATTCATGCCCGCTATCGGTGATGCGCACCTCAAAGATATTTGCGGCATCTACATATTCGGTCGCCGTGGATTTTTCAACATTGCGGACGGATACGCGCGCAATATCGGCTTGGTCTAGCCCTTGGATGGTGCTGAAATCTAAATCGCCATCACCGACTTGGCGCGCGCCAAAATGCGCCCCCGCCGCCAAACGATACGACGCATCAGCAAATAATGCCCGCGTGTCATCGCCAATACGCCCAGTGAGATAATCCCTTTCCGTGCCTTTTAGGACGATCACTAAATCGCTTGCGGTTGGACCAGGACTCTGCCCATAATTCTCTACCGTAAGAAAATAGGTGCGCGGAAATATTGCGGTATCCCTTTCAGGTGTCCCCAGAGAAAACACCAAGTCATTAGTGCTATCTGTATTTGTTAAATCCAAGCCATAGAGGGCGAATGAACCGCCGAATCGAGAGACTATGTCATCATACTCAGCTTTAACGCCAGCATCGACGATTGCATAAAACTTATCTATGCCATGCTCAAAATCCTTTACGGTGTCTCTCCCAGTATCGGCGCGCGTGACCCTGCCATCTTCCCAAGTGAATTCACCCATAAAAAACCAATCCGCACCGGCCCCGCCTATCAGCGTATCTCTGCCAGCACCGCCAAAGATGATATCATTGCCACTACCGCCATAAATCGTATCTTGGTCAGCACCGCCATAAAGGATATCATTGTCCGCACCGCCATAAATACTATCCACGCCAGCACCGCCTGCCAGAATATCATCCCCCGCCCCGCCGTCTAAATCATCATGCCCAGCACCGCCATAAAGAATATCATCCCCCGCACCGCCTTTTAGAATATCATTCTCAGCACGCCCATAGATAATATCATCCCCCGCACCCCCATGGATAGTGTCTTCACCCGCACCGCCATAGATGGTATTCGCCCCCACATCACCGCCAAATTCACCATCCCCATAAACAACCCTGCCAGCAGTATCCGCCACCAATACAATGAAATCTTGCTCGGTCATTCTGCCATTTTCCGTCAAGGCGATGGTGAATGTATATTGTGCGTTGGTCTCATGCTGCAGAATCGCATGCGCCTTTAAGCGCACCGCGCCATCCACAATTTCAAAATCATGGTCCGTCAGCACAGTACCCGCCGCATCGCGCACCGCACTAATGGCGGCAACCGCATCATCAGATTTGTCTATGGTAAAGACAAGCCGTGCCACATCACTAACCGCGCCTGTGGTTTCCGCAATCGTGCCTTTTAACGTGATATTGAGCGTGGAGGTAATGCGCGCACCGCTTGCGTCCTCCGCCTGCACCAGCAACACCGCCCTGCCCGGATGGTGCGCGCCAATATCCGCATCCCTGATACCCACCGCACCGCTATATTTGTCAATGGTGAAATAGCCGTCCTCATTGCCGCCTATGATGGAATAGATGACCGCATCGGTATCCGGGTCGTGGGCGGTGACTTGGGCGAAGTTTCGTGGCGGGGTGGTGTCGGTATCGGTGTCGGTGATGACAGCGTCAGGTTCATCCACATCGGTCACATTGATGACCACCCATGTTTCTGCGAATTCTTCGCCAATGTTCGCCCGTAGGCGTAGAATATGCTGGGGGGCGGTTTCGTAATCAAAAACAACGTCATTTGCCCTAAGAAGCCTTAATGAAATTGCATTAGGATCTTCATGGTCTTCATCGGGATGGTGAACGCTAACAATTGAAAAACCTCTGTCAGTACCATCAAACCTGCCATTATCAAGCACAAATAAATACCCCTCTGCTACTTTGCCGTTAAAAAGTGCAACTATGTTGCTTAGAAGCAGATCGTCTGGCGTAACGCCGGGCGTATCTTCAGGGATTGTGATGCTATAAAAATTGACAATTTCATCCGCGCCGTTTTCGTTATATATCGTAAATACCGCAGCTGATTCAATGATATCAACACGGCTTGGCGTGTGCATCTCATCGGTGTAGGTGACGGCGACGCCATAAGATGCACCGCTTGGGAGCGTGTGGGTGCTGGTGTCAAAATTGGCGGCGGTGGCGTCTGCGATGGCGGTGGTGGTCGTGCCGTCTTCGGTGGTGATGGTGGTGTACCATTGATAGTTCATGCTGCCTGCCCTGATGCCTTCGGGGTCGTCAAAGACTTGGTGTACCTCTAGCGTGTCGCCGCTTCTTGATATGTAATATCCTGACGTGCCTTCATCCATATTGCCCAATGTGAAATCTAGGGCTAGATTTTGGGTTTCGGGCGCATGAAAAGTGAGGGCTTTGTCGGCATCCTGCACCTCAATCAACACATCGGCATAGGTCGTGCGGGTGCCATCGGTGGCGTAGATGCCGATTTTGTGGGTGGATAAGGTGTCATAATTTAATTCGCTAGATAGGCGCAGATTGCCGTTGGAATCTATGCTGAATAGCCCTTTGTTGAACGCGCCATTTTGCGTGTCGTCAATAAGATAGGTCAGCTCGCGCCCTTCAAATCCGCGCCCCAAAATTGCGAAATTCCCCAGAATCGTGCCGATAGCCGCATCTTCCGCCACCTCAATTTGCTGTTGCTGTTGTGCGAAATAAAAATCATCGCGCTTCACATGCGCGGTGAAAATCAATGTTTCCGCCGGGTCGCCGGCATCGGCAACCGCCCCGCGGTCTGATGCCGTCACCGCTACCTCTATTTCAATGACGCCGTTATGGTTATTATAGACCTCTTCTAATTGTGTGCGTGTGCCTATAAAATACACCTCACCACTGCGGCTCAGTTCAAAATGCTGTTGCACATCCGCCGCCGTGCCGTCACTTAGCGCGAAATGATAGCCCCCATCCTCCAAGCCACCTAGATATGATTCAATGTTTAGGGGGAGCAGAATTGCGCCCACAGGCTCGGGCGCATCGGTCGGGTTTTCTGCGGGCGTCGGCGGTGTCGGTGTATTGACATCCCCTGCCACTACATCCGAGAGAATCGTTGTGGTTTTTTCAACGCCGGTGTTGTCCGTGTAGCTGATTTCTAGGTAAATGCGCGCGCCTATATCTGCCGTTTGCGGGGTGTAGAATGAGAGGGATGTTAGGGGCGTTTTCGTGCCCTCATCGTCCAAGCGATACCACTGATACGACAACCGATTACCCGATGGCGCCTCTAGCGGGTCAGCCACCAATTCTTCAATCCGCAAGATCGTGCCAATCGTCGGTATGCCGTCAAAACCATATTGCGCTAGATTTTCCGCACCTGCCAGGGATAATACCCCAACGGCTAGGGGTTCGGACGGATTGATGCCATCGGTGACGACTATATTGAGATGGGCAAATTCGCCAACCGCAAGGGTCTGCGGCGATATTAGTTGCAATTTGAAACTATTGCCACTAGCGACAATTTCAAATTTCCCGGCGTGATCCACCCCGCCGGCGTTGGTGATGGTGAAATCATCGGCGTCAAAATCGGTGCTGTCAATATCGCCGACGTTTAATACAATGCCGGTGTCGCGATTGCCGCCAATAATCTGCCCCATGCCTGATGCGGTTATGAGGGGGATGGCGGTGGGGATTGGTGTGGTGGTTGGTGGTGCGTCTGCATCGGGGATGATGTCGGTGAATACATGGCTAGTTTCTTGATGGTCGTTGGCGTCCCGATAGCTGATTTCCGCCAAAATGCGCGCGGATTTATCGGCTTCGGTGATGGTGTAATAATCATTGGTGGCAGTTGTGATTAATTCGCGCCCAGCATCCGTCCAGCGATACCATTTATAGGTTATGGTGTGGGTTTCAATGCCCTCGGGGTCGGCGTGGGTTATCTGGAGGCGGAGCGTATCGCCGACCTCAGCATCGGTGCCGTCAAGGAATTCATATTGGCTCGCGCCCTGCCCGCCTATATTGTCTAGGAATATATGAACGGTGCTAATAGAAGATTTTTCAAAACCCGCCCCGTCATCTACGCGGACGTTTAGGGTGATGGTGTCCGCACCGCCAAAATCGCCGGCGGTTAGGCGTGCGCCGAATGGTAGATGTTTGACCCGCAAGCCCCATAACGCGCCTTCTGTCCCCACTGGCACGATTTCAAATTTGTCGGCGTGTTGTCCGCTGATGATGAAATTGCTGGCGGTGTAGGGGGGGCGGTCGCCGTCTAGGGTGAAAGTGATGCCGGTGAGCGTGCCTGATGCGCCTTCTTCAATGACACCGACGCCTTGTGCGGTTAGCGTGGGGGCGGATTCGGGGATGCCTAGTTGTGGGTCGTTGATGTCTAGCAACACCTCTTTGGATAGGCTGTCTAGTTTGATGATTTGTGGCTCGGGTTCAGCTGTGCGGGGGACGATGTGGAGTTGGAGCGTGTCGCTGTAATTGCCAGCACGCACCTGCACGGTCAGGGTGGTGAGGTAGGCACTCGAATCCAATAACGCATCGCGTATCGGCAGAATGCGTATCGTGCCGCTATTTGCATCAATGCGGAATAGGTTGTCCTCATTGCCCTCAATGATGCTATAAGTGAGGCGGGCATTGGCATCCGCGCCGTTTTCTAGGAGTTCGGATACGCGCAACACCGCTTTATTGGTGGTGGGGCCGGTGTTTAGTGCGGTGGTGTAGCTGTCTTGGGCGAAGGCGATATCGGTAATGGTGCCAGCATCGGTTTTTTCCACGATGACGATAGCTTTATCGCTTGCATCGGGGTTTGATATTTCAACGATGCTCGTGTAGCGGTCTAGCCCGATTCTTGCTTCAATGGTGAGGGTAAAGACCTCTTGGTAAAAGCGTGTGAGGGCGTCTTCGGCGGCGAAACCATAGCTGCCATCACTGCCCTTGACGAGGGCGAGGGCGATTTGTCCGCTTGTGCGGTCAATGGTGAAAAGCCCGTCTTCATTGCCGCCGATGATTTTGTAAAGCGCCCCTGTGAAATCCACATCCGCCGCCAAAGTGTGGGCGATATCAATGACCGGCAAATCGGGCAGAGGCAGGTGATAAAAATCCTGATTGGCGGGGGCGAATGTGCCATCGGCTTGGGCGACGACGATGAATTCGGCGGTTGTGCTGTTCTTGCTGATGCTGATTTTGAGGACGGCATGACCCAAACCCAATTTCTCACCGCCCCGCAGTTGCAACGCCCAAGCATCACCCGCCTGTGCAATGTGAAACTTGCTAGCCGATACGCCGGCAATGGTGAAATCGCTTGCGGTGAGGCTAGCGAAACTGCCGATAGTAGCGATTTTGAGCGTGTCATTTTCCGCAATGACCGTGCCGACAACATTGCCACCGGCATCTTTGATATTGTTGCTTGATGCGCTGTTTCCAGATAGGAAATCGGCGGGGGTGCCTATCCATGTGTAATCTACGCCATTGGCGGCGAAGGTGTTTTGTTCTATGCCGATGAAGGTTATTGGCACGGCAAAACTATCGGTGCCGTCGCTTAACTGCACGTTGATGGTGTATTCGGTGTCTTTGTTAAATTGAGTGGTGCTTTTTGGCGTTAATGTCCAAACGCCATAGGCATCTTGGACGATTTGAAATTTATCCGCATCGCCGCCGCTTTGTAGGGTTGGGATGGTGGTTGTCCATTGGCTGTTGGTGGGGGCGGTGTTGCCGGCAAGCCTCGTATCAAAGCCAAAGAACACCACGCCCTCCGCGCCAATGATGGCGCCGTAGGTGTAGCCATCTAACATATAGGTCTGCACAGTCGTAGATTCGATGGTGGGACGTTCCTCAAGGGGCGTCCCAGCTTGCGCTGTGTAGGTTATTTTATTCGCCTCAAGCGATTTATGTGCCGCATTGACATCAATTTTTATGGGAATGGTTTTGGTGGTGCCGCCCTCGGTGATTTGCACATTTAGCGCCAATTCGCGCTTGCCATTGATTAGCGGGGCAAAGACTTTCTCCCCCGCTTTGAGCCGCACACCCCACTGCCCATCAAGTAATACTAGTTCAAACTTATCGGCTTGCGCGCCAGTGATGCGGACGCTTAGATCCTCGCCTGATTTGAGGCGCGTGACCCATTGCCCATTAACCTGCACGACCTCATATTCGGCGGGGGCGTTGATGCTATCATAATCAAAATTGGCGGTGTATTCATCTTGCGTAAAGCCCGCCTCAGCCACATGCAACGCCACCTCAACAGGCGCGGAAAGGTCAATGCCATCGCTGACCTGCACCTTTAATTGCAGTGTCGTGCCGATGGGGGCGTTTATTTCCATGCCAGTTTTTAATTTCAACACCCATGCGCCGTTAATATCTTGGACTTCAAATTTATCGGCATTCGCACCAGTAATAACGAAACTATCGCTGTTGAAGCCCGTATTGACATCAGCATCCGCAACGTTAAAGCTAATGCCTGTAGAAACCCCCGCAATCCCCGCATGAATCCCCACAGATTCCCCGCGCGTGTCGGTGAAGCTTGCCCTGCCATTAGCGGCAACCACCGCATCCACGGCAATTTCATCGAGCAACGCATCGCCGCCTATCACTTGAATATTGAGGTCATAATTGCCCGGTGTTGTCCCTGTTTTGGCTTGCAATACCCAACGCCCATTAATTTGCGCCACCGCAAAATTCTCGGCGCCGGTGCCGGTGATGTGGAAACTATGCGCCTTAATCAGATGCCTATGGATGCTGTCCGGGACGCCTATTTCTAGCCCTGCCTCGTGCGCGCGGGTGGTGATGGCTATGTTGTTATCTTCTGCCAACGCAATGCTTGGGATGTGATTGTCGGTTGGGGCGAAGTAAATATCCTCATCCCTGCCGTGAATTTCAATGGTGATGCGTTCAATCGGCGTCTGTCCATCTAAACGATAATGGAATGATTCGGTGATTTTATCGCCGGATTTGAGCCCCTGAATATCCGCATCGTCATTGCGGACATGATATTCCCACGCCCCGCTTGCCACATCCAAAGTCAAACTGCCATACAGCCCTTCTACATTCCATTTGGCAACCTTGCCAGAATCGTCACGGATAGCGCGCACGTAAATTGCCGCCGAATTATACCCCGTATCGCTTGTGGTTAGGTCGGTGTAGGGCAGGAAGGCATCTATACTAGCAAACCCGTTAGCAACACCCGCCAATGTGCCTTCCGCCGTCAGTGTTTCATGCCCCCATGCGTTGATTTCTACATCCGCATCCTCAATGACAGAGGCAGTCGCCGTTGAGGTTGGTAGAGCCAGCGCGCCCTCAATAGGGGGTTTTTCTATGCGGATAAATGCCTCTTGTGCGTCTGAACTATTGCCGTTGTCGTCGGTCACCCAAACGCGCAGTTTTGTTGTTTTGTCTAGCGTCTCGCCAGTTTTGAGTTTTAATGTCCAAACGCCATTAACATCGGCAACCATAAATTTCTGTGCCTCAATACCAGTAATGGTGAAATTGGTGCTGTCAAAATCGGTATCATCGCCAGCACCATTCGCCACCTCAAAACCAATGCGCGTCACCTTGCCGGTTTCGTCCGCACCAATCACTGCCACATCAAAATCAATCAGCGTCAAGCGTGGGGGGTTGCCGCTATCGGCGTCATCTTGAAGCGTGATGGTGATTTCTTCGGACAATGCCACATTACCGCCAGCGTCCCTCACCCCGACTTGTATGATGAATTCCACATCCCCATTGCTGTCCTCGGTATAGGCATCGCGGTCAAACACCACCCCATCTTTATTCTTTAACCGCCAATTTGCGCCATTTTTTACAATTTCAAATTTATCAGCAATGCCATTCGTGCGTCCATTAGCCACCACCTCTTGAATAAAGAAATCAGCCACAGTCAATGTCGTATCCGCATCACTCGCCATGAAATCAATCTCAACATCAGCAACCTCATTTTCGGTAATTGTTATTGATTGATTCGCGGCAATATCTATCACCGGGACTTCATCATCAACCGCCACAACATTGATGATCACAGTGATATTATTATTAGCGTCATCATTGAGATTAATTGTTAGATTGTATCTCTTTCCGGTTTCATAATCCAACGGACCATTGAGGGTCAATCTGCCATATTCATCAATGGCAAATAATCTCTTAGTGTTACCGGGATTGTCAGGGTCAGGAACGTTCACATTGCCAGTGGCAATCGCATAAATCGGGTTATCAACATTTTCAGGGAAAACGGTGACTAGATGCGTGCCGATGGCGGTGTCCTCTTCTATATCCAATTCGTAAGGGTTGTCGGGCGCAACATACGGGGTCGGCGCAACAACCGGGGTTGTGCCATCGCCCTGTGTTATAATCAATTTCACTGTTGTCTGTGTGGTGCCAGCTGTGGCATCAGAACCGCTAACTTTTATGGTATAGGTCTTGGTGGCGGTGTCATAGAGCATGTAGTCATCGTCGGCGGGGTCGGTGTCATAATCCACCGCCCTATCCAAAATAATCTGACCAGTTTTCCCATCAATACGAAAAGGACCGTAGCTGGGCAGTGTAAGAAAAGTCGAGCCGCCAGCGAGGGGAACCATAAAATTATATATAAAAGTTGCATCGGGATCATCCTCATCAATCGCGCGCACCGTGCCAATCAGATTGCCCATAGGCGTGTCATCAGGGACTTCAAATGTGTAGGTAGATTCCTCAAAGACATGGGGTTCTTCAACATCCGTCACCTCAACGACCACATCTATGGCGTCTGCCTTGGCAACCGCGATTTGCAAATTGACCTCAGATATTTCCTCGTGGTTAAAACTCCCGCCAGTCTTTACCCAGAGCGCCCAATTACCGTCATCATCTTCCTTCATTTCAAAATTACCCTTATGGGTGCCTATGATGTCAAAATCAGACGCCATATATGTCGAATCCGCATCGGTAAGCGTGAAGACTATGCCCGTCGCTACATTCTCAGCATTTTCCGCAACCGCCCCCGTGGTCTTGTCGCCAACCGCCGCCAAATGCGGGGGTAAATCAGCATCGGTCACGCTAATCACCACATCCTCTTGGCTCATCATGGGCGGGGTGCCGTTATCGGTGGCGGTAATCGTCAATGTATATTCATCCGCAACATCGTAATTCAATGCCTTAATCAGCGTGATGATGCCTGTGCGCGCATTGATTTCAAAATGCCCCGCATCATTACCGCTTGCAATCGCGTAGGTTATGGTGTCGCCGTCCCCATTAACATCACGATCAACATCGCGCGCCCGCACCCGCGTGACCTCCGCACCAAGGGCGATGGTTTCGGCAATTTCTGGGGCGTAATCCAAAGTAGAATCTTCAAGTGCCGTTATAAATATCGGCGCGTCATTCGCATCCGTCACGCTGATGGTGAGCGTATGGTCAGTGTATAGCGTATCAAAAGCCGTACTCGTAGCCCGCAAAGTCACGCGATAGTTTTGGGCAGTCTCAAAATCCAATCCCGCACTCAATGCGAGATAATATGAACCGCCTTGCGCCTCTATTTCAAACGGATGGTCGCTAATGGCGTTGCCATCAGCATCCGTGACCGCAAGTACCGAATATGTTGGGGCAGATGCAGTTTGACCGCCATCGCCGGATTCGGGGTCGGTGGCTTGCAACAACGCCAAAAGCCCGGTCGTATTTTCGGCAATGGCACCATTCGGCGCGTTTGATTGCCATGTGATATGCGTGTTATCAAAAACCACCGCCTCATCAGGCAGGTCAGTGAGGGTAATCCGCACCGGCACGGTGATGGAATTGCCATCGGCAGTCGCCTCCACTTCCAAATTATAGACGTTGGCATGGGTTTCATAATCTAGCGTGACGCCATTTTTCACGCTGATTGCGCCTCGGCTATTAATGGTGAACGGAAGGTCCGATGGCGCATTAACGAAATCATAATCAGTCGTAGAAGTCCCATCCGCATCCGGGTCGCTCCCTCTGACCTCACCAACCGCGCTGTCGCCCTCGGCTATGGTGAATGCGTAAGATTCTTGCTCAAAACTGAAGGGATTATCCGCGCCGGTGACGGTTATGGTGATGCTCTGCGTCACTTGCGGATGAATCAGCGTGAAACTATCTTCCGCTTCCTCATTTGCTTTGAGTGCGCGGGTTGCCGCTAGGGTGCGGTCTAGCGTATATTCCCACGTGCCGGCTATATTTGGGTCGTTGGAGGCAGTATAGGTAAGCGTGCCATACATCCCTTGCGCATTCTGCACCGATATCACGCCCGCCACATGCCCAGCATTAGGGGCATCGTCATTGATGACACGGGTAATCGTGCCGCTAATGGGGGGGACGGCAGTATCCACATCATCCGCCACCGCACCAGTGAAAGTGCCCTCAAACCTGTAGCCTTCCGTCACATTGCCTATTGTGATGGTGACGACTTCGCTATCGGTTAACGCACCATCGCTCAGCGTGATGGTGAGCGCGATATCGGGGTCAGGTTGGGCTTCAAAATCTAATACACTATCCTTCTTGATTTGCAGCTTCCAGACGCCGTTATCATCAACCACATCAAAGCGGTCTAACGCATCGCCAGTAACGGCAAAACTATCGGCAGTGAAACTATCACCATCCACATCGCTGACCGTGAAACTGATGCCCGTATCGGTTGCCGCCGTAAATGTTTGTTCTGGAAAACTTGCTGTTGTGGGGCTTGCCGTGATGCTAGGGGCTTCATTGACATCGCTCACCGTGACCGTGAGGCGTTCCGCATCGGATGACAGACGCCCATTTGATGCCGTAACCAGCACTGTTATCGTGTTGCTGGATAAGGTTTCAAAATTAAACGGCGCCGTGATTGCCAATTTCCAATCATTGCCGTCCTTGACCATGCCAAAGCGGCTATCCACCACGCCATTCGTATCAGTGATGGTGAAATCATCGGGGCGAAAATCCCGCCCGCTAGATGCCGTGCCTCTATCGCCATCAAGTAAGGTCAGGGTAATGCCCGCAACCGGCGTATTCGCCGCCGCATTTTCCGCAATCGTGCCAGTAGCAACCGCCGCCGTTAATTGCGGGACCTCAGCAATATCGGCGATTTGAACGTTAACAGGAATTGGCGTCGAATCATTAGTGCCATCATTGACCTTGACTTTGAGGGCAACCCGCCCGCTAGTAAAATCTTCATAATTGAGACCGACACCACTCTCTAGCCCCAACTGCCAACTAGCCCCATTATCATTGGTGAATATATAAAATTCACCAGACGCATCACTATCATCGGCGGCGTAGGTGATGGTGAAACTGCCGCTAGCAAATGAATTCACCGATGGATGGTCGGCATCGGTGATGTTGAGGGTAATGCCATCAATCACCGCCCCCAGCGCATTTTCAACCACCCCGCCAGCATCACCGCTAGCGTAAGCAACGCTTAATGTCGGGGGGCTGTCATTGGCATCAGTAATCACATGACGCACGGAGGAGACCGAAGCATTGCCATTGCCATCCCTATATTCTATCTCAACAAGGATGGTGGTGCCAACATCAGCAAGCGTCGGCGTATAAGCGTTGTTCGTTGCACTAAACTCAACCTTGCCGGCGTTAGTAACACGATACCATTTCGCATTCGCCAAATCCAAATCACCATTGCCATCCGCATCAGCCTCTTTCAACGCCAAATTGAGCGTATTGCCAACAACCGCTGCTGTGATTTCAACATTACTACCATCAACAAAATGAATTTGCGCCGCCCCCGCTTCACTCCTTTGCACCTCAACGAGCGCAGTGATTACAGAATCCGCATCATCATCAACACCATCTTCATCAGCGCTGTTATTCGCACCATCCCACACACGAATTTTTAGCATAAAGGACGGGTTATTCGCATCATAAACCAAAGACTCCCCCGGCCGCAGTTTAAGCACCCAATCATCGCCATCGGCGGCAACCTGAAATTTACTGGCAAAATCGGTGCTACCGACATCGTCAATATCAAACCTAAAACTGCTCGAATCCGCATCAGCAACGCTGAGGGTAAGACCCGTTTTTACCCCTGCTTCCCCCGCAACCACCAAAGCCGAACCCGTTGAGTCCAAAACCGGCACCACATCATCAACATCTAGCGTATTGATCGTGATCATTTGCGTGTTGCTACGCCCAGCCTCATCACTTGCCGTAATCGTTAGGCTGTATGTGTTGGGGAAACTTTCATAATTCAATGCGCTTTTGAGGGTCAAAACACCATCATTATTAATAGCAAATAATTCGGTATCGCCCGAAGTAATCGCATAGCTCACCACATTATTCGTGCCATCATCATCACGCGCGGAAATTTCCGCTATTGTGCCAGTGGCGGTGTTTTCAAGGAAATTACGACTGAGCACATCATCACCAGCCGAACCCCCTCGCCAATCCGGGTCAGCAAATTGCGGGTCGTGTTCGTTCACATCCACGAGATTGATAGTGACCGAGGTCGTGCCAGTTTTGGTGCTAGATTCGCCCTTAACGCCATCATAGACCGTTATCGTCAATTCATGACTAGCGGCGGTTTCGTAATCCAACGCCGCCCCCGTCTTGAGGCGGATAAACGCCTGCCGGTCATTGCTACCATCCTTAACGATTTCAAAAAGATTGGTATCGCCAGTGGTAATCTCATAAGTCAACGCATCAGCCGTATCACTATCGCTAACAGTAAGCGTCACCAAATCCGTACCAACCCCCGCAGCCTCCGACACCGATTCCGTATATGAGGTTTGGGTAAATGCGGGTGCAGATTCATTAACATCGGTGAGGGTCACCACCACCTCCGCCGTATCTTTCGCACCAGCCGCATCCGTCACCGCAACGATGAGGGTGTAGGTTTTCGTGCCATCAGGAAGCTTCGCCCCTAACCCCGCCCCCGGGACCACCTCATAAACATCAGTCGCCGGATCTTCAAAATCTAGATTTTGAACAAGCGATATCGCACTAGCGCCTTCTTGAATGGTAAAAAATCCACTCCGTAAATTCCCAACACTACGCTCAATGGAATAGGTAAAACTATCGCCAGCATCCACATCCGTCACCAGATTAGCAAGATCAAAAACCGGCGACCCCACCGTGGTGCTTTCAGGTAGATTTACTGTGTAAGAAGCTTGGGAGAATTCGGGGGCGGTGTTGAAGAGGACTGTATACTCATTCAGTAATTCGTCAGCACGTGGGTCATCATTAGGGTCGGGCGTGAGTGTCACCCCAATCGCTGTCTTGAAGTCAGCGTAATTCAACACATCACCATTACCTAGCTGATAGCTAAAGCGCCCCGCAGGGAAATTGATCTTAATCGTTGCATCGGTGGAAAGCGTTAAAGTAACAGACTGAATAATAAAATTGCCAAAAACCACATCTGAAGCTTCGCTATAAGCTTTGATGGTGACACCATAATCAAACTTGACTAGGTTAGCACCACCATCAGAATCCGAAATGACAACATGACCATATTGAAAGCGTGTGACGATGTATGTGTCATCGCCAACACCGCCACTTGATGCCAAATCATAATCGCTAGCGAGGGTGAGTATATCCTCATTACCCGCACCACCAAGACTGCTTTCAACACCAGCCTCCTCACGCATGGCAGATAATTCCGGCAAGGACGTAAAACTATTAACTGCATGAGGATTCAAGAGCTCGTCAGCACGTGGGTCATCATTAGGGTCGGGCGTGAGTGTCACCCCAATCGCTGTCTTGAAGTCAGCGTAATTCAACACATCACCATTACCTAGCTGATAGCTAAAGCGCCCCGCAGGGAAATTGATCTTAATCGTTGCATCGGTGGAAAGCGTTAAAGTAACAGACTGAATAATAAAATTGCCAAAAACCACATCTGAAGCTTCGCTATAAGCTTTGATGGTGACACCATAATCAAACTTGACTAGGTTAGCGCCACCATCAGAATCCGAAATGACAACATGACCATATTGAAAGCGTGTGACGATGTATGTGTCATCGCCAACACCGCCACCAGCACTACTGATTTCATCCGTTGACCCTAGCCCAATAATGTTCCTATCACCGCCACCGCTTAAACTAATATCGCGGTCGCCAATAAGAGACCGATCACCTTCTAAAAGCTCGGCTTTGCTCAATAGCAATGCGTCAGTGTCATCATTATAGAGCCGTATTTCAAAATCGCGGGAGAAGCCATGCAAATTACTCGCAACGATACTCACATCAGCAGATTTTGTCGTGCCGACTGAATCACTAGTAGAAAACGTAGTCATCCCAGTCAATGGCGTGGATAGAGCAATCGGCAATTCACCAATCGGCACAATCTCCCAACGAACGGTGATGCCTGCGGTCAAAATCTCATCCAGAACTATGGAAAATCCATAACTGTCCTGGCTGTCACGAGTAATATTAAATGTCGGCGATGTTGCCATGCTGGCTATTCCCTCTCATACCTGTAGGACACCCCCCTAATTTTCAACTTTATGGGGGGCATCCTATGCTTTCGGGTTAGTTTAGCGAATATTTATCTTTTTGCAATAGGATAGAATCGTTTTTTTGCGTAAATTAATGCGCCCCGCCTATTGTATAAAGCCATGCTATATAGCCTATATAACTTGCTAACATTATGCCTCCTGCTGATCTTGGTAAATGCTTTATTGTCAGTATGATAAACGCCACTCCTGCCACTATTCCTAAGGATAGCGGTATGTCAATGGTGCTTATTTGTTTGGCTACTGGTAGGGGGGTTATTAGGGCTGTTATGCCTAGTATGCTTAGGATATTGAATAGGGTGCTTCCCATTACGTTGCCTAGGATTACTTCGCTTTGTTTTTTGTAGGCGGCTACTATGGTGACGGCTAGTTCGGGGAGGGATGTGCCTAGTGCTACTAGGGATAGGCCTATCACTGCTTCGCTGATGCCTAGGTGTCTTGCTGTTGTGCTGGCGCCTTCTACTAGCCAATGCGCGCCTAGCACTAGCATGATTACTCCTACTAGGCTGATGATTATATCCATTGTTATGCTTTGATTCGCTGGGGGGATGTCTTCTTGGCTTGTTTGGCGTCCCCATAGGATGCAATAGGCTAGATAGGCGCATAATGCCCCTAGCATTGCTACCCCTTCCCACGTGCTAATGCTGCCATTGCTTGCAACCGCTAGCAGAATCACGCTTGCCCCCAAGGTTGCTAGGACGTCACGAATCATCGCGCTATCTTTGCATTGCGGGGCGGTGATTAGTGCGCCTACGCCTAGAATCAGTAGGAAATTGGCTATATTACTGCCTACTACATTGCCTATGGCTATGTCGGGGCTGTTGCTGATGGCGGCATTTACGGATACGAATAGTTCCGGCAGGGATGTGCCGAAACCTATGATGACCATGCCTACTAGCATTTTGGATAGCCCTAATCTTATGGCGATGCTGACGCTGGCGCGCACGACCCACTCGCCCCCTAGCACTAGCAAAACCACGCCCGCACCAATGGCTAATAACGACCCCATATTGCCCATTCCTTCTTGTTAAAATCCGCGCCAACAATGGGCAAACTGCGCGCATTTTTCAAGCCATTAAATAATTTGGAACATATCTATCGTCAGATTGCTGGCAAAATCTTCTAGCACCATCAGCATAATGTCATTGGTTTCAGTGCCTTGGCTGTCATCTGCGCCGACAATTTTATAGATGATGGTGTTTTGGATAGAGCTACTATCGGTTGTGCTTGAAATACTTGTCGCATTTTTATGCTCTTTTGCCGTGCGAATCCCGGCGGCGGTTAGCAGAGCCGATAACGTGCTTTCACTGCCTCGTGCCGTGTCAATGCGGATGCGGTCGTTGTTGGTGCTGCCATTGCGGGTGAAATCGGTGACAATATCGGTATCGGTTGCTTGTGCGGCTAGGTCTAGGACAAAAACATCATCCCCTTGTGCGCCGGTGAGTGTATCTATATCTGCCCCGCCGGAAATTGTATCTACGTCCTCATTGCCACGGATTTTGTCATTGCCGGCATCGCCATAGATCGTATCAGCCCCGGTGCCGCCAAAGATTTCATCATCCCCTGCCCCGCCCCGCAGAATGTTATGCCCCCTTGAGCCATAAATTTTATCATCGCCACTGCCGGTGGTGATGTTATTGTCGCTCCCATCGCCATTGATCAACAAACGGAACATATCCAACGTTAGATCTTCGGTAAAATCTTCAAGCACCATGATGATGCTATCATCGCCCGTTGCGCTTGAAAATTTCGTATCGTAGATGAGCGTGTTATTGATTGCCATATCATCGGTTTTACTATCAATCCTGCCGATATTTTTTTGCGCGGTTGCTATGCGGATGCCTAACACGGATTCTAACTCAGCTATCGTGGTAAGCCGCACCGCATTAGTGCCGTTGATTGCCGCCGTCAAGCCGATATGGTCTTGTTCGCCCGAACCTGCATCATGGGTGAAATCGCGCACGATATTGGCATTAGAGCCACTGCCCCTTATGTTGAAAATGTCAAAAACATCATTGCCACTATTGCCCTCAAGGGTATTGATGCCGGCACCGCCTTCAATATCATCATGCCCCGCCCCGCCCACAATAATGTCATTGCCACTGCCTCCTTCTATATTGTCATTGCCGCTGCCTGCGTCTATGTTGTCATCGCCGGCACCGCCCTGTACGCGGTCATTGCCTGCCCCGCCAAATAGAATGTCATCGCCATTTTGTCCATCAACAACATCGCCGCTTGCCCCGCCATAGATGATATCATTGCCATCACCGCCATAGAGGATATCAAAATCAACACCGCCATAGATTTTGTCATCCCCGGCCTCGCCACGGATGGTATCAACACCGCTTTCGCCATAGAGGATGTCATCCCCCGCCCCGCCTGAAATCGTATCATTGCCCGCCCCGCCATAGATGAGATCGGGGGCAGTGGTGGTTTGGCGAATCGTATCCCTGCCACTCGTGCCGTTGGTCGCCATCACGAACATATCCAGTGTCAGCGCATCAGTAAAATCTTCAAGCACCGCCAGCAAAATATCATCGCTCGTATCTGCATCACTGGCATTGGTGGCATAGATGAGCGTATTCTGCTCACGGCTATCGGTTCTTGAGCGCGCATCAAGGGGGTTCGTGTCGGATTTGACAACACGCAGATTTGCCGTTGTTTTGAGTGCGTCAATAGTCGTAGGCGTGGTTGCATCCGCCGCTAGCGTCACCTGCAAGCGGTCGTATTCCCCATAAAATGCGCTATGGACAAAATCCACGATTAGGTCGGCATCGGCATCAGTCGTGGCAGTGATATCAAGGTCAAATATATCATCACTTGCCCCGCCACTGATTCTATCAAAGCCTGCCCCGCCTTTAAGAATGTCAGCACCGCCGCCGCCTTCAATGATATCATCCCCCGCCCCGCCTTCAATAGTGTCAGCACCGCCGCCGCCTATGAGCGTATCCGCCCCGTCTGCGCCTTTGATGGTATCAATCCCGGAACCGCCATAGATGTAATCGCCATCCCCGCCGCCATCAAGCGTATCATGCCCATCACCCCCATAGATGTTATCATCGCCAGCACCGCCGCGGATTGCATCGCTACCGCTACCGCCGTAAAGCCTATCAGCCCCCGCATCGCCCCCAATATCATCACCGCCATGTTCGCCGTAGATGATGTCAGCCCCGCCGCCGCCGCTGATGGTGTCTTCGCCGTCGCCCCCGTGCATTACGTCATCGGTGCTTCCCCCGGTCATGCTGTTATCTTGGGCGTTGCCGGTGATGGCGATTTGGATCGCATCTAGGGTTAAGGTGTCGGTGAAATCTTCCACCACCAATACCATCACATCATCATCGGTGCTAGCTGTGCCGTTGGTGTGGTAGAAAATGGTGTTTTTGACGCTTCGGCTGTCGGTTTTGGTGCTGACGTGGTCGGTGGTTTTATGTTCTTGGGTAACCCGCAGATTGGCTTGGGTTAGCACTTCATCAAGCGTCCAGACTTGCGTGGTGTTGGCTTCAAGCACTATGCGTAGGCGGTCATATTCTCCGGTGCTGCTTCTACGGCGGAAATCGGCTAGAATATCGGTGTTTTCTGCGGAAGGCGCGGTATTTTCAACATAGTAAATATCACTCCCTTGGTCGCCATCAATGACATCAATGCCTAGTCCTCCACGCAGAATATCATTATCAAAGCCCCCAAAGATGCGGTCATTGCCTGCCCCGCCGGTGATGGTATCTGCGCCATTACTGCCGGAAATGCGATCAGTACCCGCCCCGCCATCAATCCAATCGGCGCCTGCCCCGGCATAGATGCGGTCATTGCCCGCACCCCCATAAATCGTATCATCACCGCTACTGCTTTGGATGCTGTCATTGCCGTTGCCGCCTTCAATATAGTCGCGCCCTGTGCCGGCGCGGATAGAATCATACCCATCTTCGCCATTGATATAGTTATCGCCGTCGCCGCCATCTATGGAATCGCTGTCGGCACCGCCAAAAATGACATCACGCCAAGCACCGCCATTGATCTCATCAACACCTGCCCCGCCATCTAGGTAATTCTCGCCGCCTTCGCCGCCGATTGTATCGCTCCCGCCCTCGCCATAGATGCGGTCATTGCCATAGCCACCCGCCAGATTATCCGTGCCAGCACCGCCATAAATCGTATCATCACCGCCCCTTGACGCACTGCCATCCCCGCGCACGATATCGGCATTGGCACTGCCATAGATGGTATTGTCCTGCCCATCGCCACTGATTTCAAAAACGAATAATTCGGTGGCTAGGGTGACGGACACATCTTCCAATACCAACAACAGCGCATCATTGCCGCCACTCGTGCGGGTGATGATGGTGTTGAGAATCGTTGCATCATCGGTGCTTGAGGTGAAATTGGGGGCGGTGGTATGTGCGGTTGCGAAAGTGATATCAGCCACCAAATCACGCGCACGGATGGTGCTAGTTGATTGTGCCACCACATCGGCATTCAAACTGATGCGCAAATTATCCATTTCGCCGGTGGTCTGATTGCGGGTGAAATCGGTGATGATATCCACACCGCTTGCGGAGGGCTCAGCGATTCTTAGGTAAAATGTATCATCCCCCGTGCCGCCATAGATGCGGTCAATGCCGGCATCGCCTTGCAATTCATCATTGCCTTCATTGCCTAGAATCACATCATTGCCACTACCGCCGGATATGAAATCATTGTTTTCGTTGCCATAGAGGGTATCATTGTCGCCGCCGCCTTCAATTTCATCACTGCCCGCACCGCCATAGATGGTATCATGCCCAACGCCGCCATAGATATGGTCGCGTTCCTCATCGCCATAGATGGTATCATGTCCGCTTCCGCCCATGATAAAATCTTCATCAGCACCGCCATAAATGAGGTCATGCCCCGCCTCGCCAAAGATATTATCGCGCCCTAACCCGCCATAGAGGCGGTCGTGACCATCGCCGCCATAGATGTTATCCCAGCCATTATTGCCAAGAATCAAATCCTGCCCATCACCGCCATAGAGACTATCATCGCCTGAAAATCCTTGCAGATAATCATGCCCACCGCCGGCATTGATATAGACGGCATTCGTGGTCGTGGTGATAAAATGTTCATTGGCATCGGTGCCAAAGGTGAAATACGCCCGCACATTGGAATGGTAGGTGAAATCCAAAGCTGAAGGAAAATTGTTGAACCAAGAATTGTATATTGTGCCGAATGCAGTCATGTTTAGTCCCCTGTTGTGTTTTATTGCGTGTTGGAGGGCAGTAAAACGCTTTTATCGGCGGGGTTCTATACCGCAAAAGCATAAATCGCATCATCAAAAAGGGGTATAACCTATTTTTCTGCTTGACACGGCAAAAAACCCCTTTATAGTTTTATGGCTACAACTGGATAAAACCTTGAGGGAGACAATTATGACGCACGACAACACAACCATCCATCCTGCGGCAAAGATGTATGCCGAGGAATACCAAAATGGCGATATTGACCGCCGTGAATTCCTTGCACGCGCCACCGCATTAGGCGTTACGGCAACCGCCGCTTACGCGCTCATCAATCTGGACGCTTCTGCCAAAGCCCAATCCGCTAATATCAAAAAAGGCGGGACTCTGCGTATGCAAATGGAAGTGCGCGCACCTAAAGACCCGCGCACTTATGATTGGACGCAGATTGCTTTTTTCACTGCCGGCTGGCTTGAATATCTGGTGGAATACAATAATGACGGCTCTTTCGCCCCGGCTTTGCTGGCGAGTTGGAGCGTCAATGATGATGCTACCGAATATACGCTCAATGTGCGTAAAGGCGTCAAATGGAACAATGGCGATGATTTCACCGCCGAAGACGTCGCCCGCAACATTGAAGGCTGGTGCGATAAAGCCGTTGAGGGTAATTCCATGGCGGGACGCATGGCATCGCTGATTGATGAAGATTCGGGCAAAGCCGCACGTGGGGCGATTGAAGTGGTGGATAGCCATACGGTCAAACTCACCTGTAATGCCCCTGATATCACCATCATTCCTGGCATGGCGGATTATCCTGCCGCGATTACCCATAAAGACCATGATGTTGATGATGTTGTCGGCACGGCTATCGGCACCGGTCCTTACCTACCCGAATCACTAGAAGTCGGCGTTAAAGGCGTGGTCGTCCGCAATGAAGGCTTTGATTGGTGGGGATATAGCGCGGGTAAAGACGCCTATCTTGACCGCATTGAGTTCATTGATTACGGCACCGACCCATCGGCTTGGGTTGCCGCGGCTGAGGCTGAGGAAATTGATGTTCTTTATGAAACCGTCGGCGATTATATTGAACTCTTTGAAGCACTTGGCTGGGTCAATTCTGAAATTGCTTCGGGGGCGACGATTGTTGTGCGTCCGAATCAGCAAACTGCCGATGCCAACGGCATGCTTCCTTTCAAAGATAAGCGGGTGCGTCAGGCGGTTGCTATGGCGGTGGATAACAAGGTTTGTTTGGAACTCGGCTATGCGAATCGTGGCTCGGTGGCACAAAACCACCATGCCGGGCCGATGCACCCCGAAACTGACCCCAATGTCGGACGGCTTCCGCATAACCCTGAAAAAGCCCGCGAATTGTTGCAAGAATCAGGCATGGCGGATTATGAATTTGAACTCCATTCCATTGATGATGATTGGCGCAGGAACACCACCGATGCGGTGGCGGCACAGTTGCGTGAGGCTGGGTTCAAAATCAAGCGTACGATTCTGCCGGGTTCAACTTTCTGGAATGATTGGGCGAAATATTCGTTCAGTTCAACCAACTGGAATCACCGCCCCCTAGCCACGCAAGTGTGGGGGCTGGCATATCGTTCGGGTGAGGCTTGGAACGAATTTGGCTGGGAAAATAAGGAATTTGACGCATTGCTAGCCGAAGCCAATTCCATTGCCGATGCCAACCAACGGCGTAAAGTCG
This sequence comes from uncultured Alphaproteobacteria bacterium, assembly GCA_958431225.1. Taxonomy (GTDB): domain Bacteria; phylum Pseudomonadota; class Alphaproteobacteria; order Puniceispirillales; family UBA1172; genus UBA12202. The sequence goes on from OY288107.1 coordinate 2,239,779, forward strand.
CGGCGAAATGTCAGGCGCTGATTGCCGAAGAAGGCGTCACCGTGCAACCTTACTGGCGGTCAATTTACCGCCATCACCGTGATAATGTGGTTTGTGATGTGCATATTGCGTATCTGCCGCATATCTCAAAATGGGGCTTCAAAGCCTAAACAAGGACTTCCCCCGAGCCCGCGCGTAGATTTAGACGCGCGGGCTCATCTTTTTTGGAGTTAGCTAACAGGCTAAAATAATGGGAATTTTTATTTTAAGACGCATCGGAGTAATGATATTAACAGCATTGTGTCTGACTTTTATCGTATTTTTTCTGACAAATCTTTATCCAAATCTTGAAAAACTAGCCAAGAATCAAGGCAATTTCCGTATGAGCGACGAACAGGTCGCAACCTTCCTTGGCAATCGCGGCTATCTGCAACCTATGCCGATTAAATATGGGCAGTGGCTAGGGGTTCTGCCCGGCTATAGCATTGTTGGCACCGACGGCAAATTGCGCGAAAAATGTAGCGGTGGGCGCGAGGTTGATGTGCCTTCGGGCAGGTATTGCGGGGTGTTGCAAGGCGATTGGGGCAACTCAACGGTGTTCAAAGACCGCGTATCATCGGTCATCAATACACGCCTGACTTTGACGGGTTATTTGATGTTTTGGGTGTTGTTGTTGATGGTGCCGTTTGCTTTGCTGATCGGCGTGTTTGCCGGCATGCGCGAGGGCAGTAAATTGGATCGCTCGCTTTCAACATTTTCCATCACCACCACCGCCACGCCTGAATATGTATCGGGGGTGATTTTGATTGCTGTGTTTAGCTCATCGGCGGTGGGGTTGAAATGGTTCAAAGGCACGGCAACGAGTGCCATGGAATCGCCGAATTTTGAAAATTTCTTTCTGCCGGTTCTCACCATCGCGCTTTATGGCATGGGCTATATCGCGCGCATGACAAGGGCTTCTATGGCGGAGGTGATGACCGCGCAATATATCCGCACGGCTAGGCTCAAAGGCGTGACGTTCAAAAATATCGTCATCAAACACGCCCTCCGCAACGCCCTCATCGCGCCTTTCACGGTGATTATGTTGCAATTCCCGTGGCTGTTGAATGGCGTGGTCATTGTCGAAACTTTGTTTAATTATAAAGGCTTCGGCTGGTTATTGGTGCAGGCGGCGGGGAATAACGATATTGAGATGTTGCTTGGCGTGTCGGTGGTGTCGGTGGTGGTGGTGCTGGTAACGCAACTCATTTCCGATATCGGCTATGTGTATTTGAACCCGCGAATCAAGGTCAGCTAAGGTAGGGGAGGAAAGCATTATGGATCCACTTAATTGGACTGGCGGTTTGGGCACGTTTCTTGACCCGATTTTATTCGTGTTAGTGCCGATTTTCGCGGTGTTGCTGGTGGCGAGGGTGATCGTTTCAGCCGTCTTACCCCCGCCCACGATGCAAACCAACCCCGACGGCACATTAAAGGCGGTCAGTGGCGGTTTGCCGGTATTATTGCCTAGATTGTCCAACGGCGTTGGTTTGTTGCTGTTGGCGGTGGTGCTGGTCTATCTGTTGGGCGGGGCGGCGTTGGGGGCGAAAGCTGCGGGCATTATTGGCGGCATTAGCCATCAACTCGTCCCGGTTTGGGTATCCTTGGTGGTGCTATTTGTGGTGTCGTCATTCTATAAACGCCGATTAGGGCTTTATGGGAAGTTATTTGATTCCACCATCGGCATGATTGGTTTCGCTTTGGTGATGTTCTGGGTGTTTGTCGGGATTTACGCGCATTTTGATTTGCTGATTACCCACGACCCGCTGGTGCAGGTGTCGGGGATGAAAAATAAACCCCCGGGCATTCCCCTACGTGGGGCAGAATCTGGCGATTTTCACTGGTATTTATTAGGGGGGGATAACCTAGCCCGTGATGTGTTTAGCCGTGTGCTGGCGGGGGCGACTGTGGTCATCACCATCGCGCCTTTGGCGACTTTGTTTGCGTTTATGGTGGGGATTACGCTCGGTTTGCCGGCGGGGTATTATGGCGGGAAACTAGATACGGGGCTGTCGTTTTTATCCAATCTGCTCTTGGCTTTTCCGGTGATTTTGCTGTTTTATCTGCTGGTGACGCCTGAAATTGTGCAGACGGGATTGCCGCAATATATGGCGGTGGTGTTGTTTTTCTTTCCGTTAGTTTTTAGCGGGTTGCTGATTCATTCGCGCTATCGTACGCAACCGCGTAAGAATGTCATCAGGCTGGGCTTCGTGTTGATTCCGATGTTTTTGCTTTATATGTCGGCGGTTAATGGTGCTAATACGAAAATTGATTTCTGGGTGTTGGATTTCTTTGATATCGCGCCGGGGATTCTGGTGGTGTTCGTGTCGGTGGTGTTTGTCAATTCGCCCACGGTGTTTCGTATTGTGCGGGGGCTGACGCTAGATATTAAAACCCGCGATTATGTGGATGCCGCACAGACGCGGGGCGAGCGTCCTTGGTATATTATGCTGTGGGAGATTCTGCCGAATGCGCGGGGTCCGCTGATTGTGGATTTCTGTTTGCGGATTGGTTATACGACTATTTTGTTAGGGACATTGGGTTTCTTTGGGTTGGGCTTGCCGCCTGAAAGCCCTGATTGGGGTTCTACCATCAATGATGGGCGGAAATTGTTGTCAATTTACCTGCACCCTGCCCTGCCCCCGGCTTTTGCTTTGCTGACGATGGTTTTGGGCTTGAATCTGCTGGCGGATGGGTTGCGCGAAGAAAGCCTTAAGGACTGAGGGGGATATTATGAGCAAATTAGCAGATTATGACGGGCCGATTATTGAAATTGACCAATTAAGCATCTCGTTTTTCACGCGGCTGCATGAAATTCCGGCGGTGATGGATTTTTCGTGTTCGGTGCAACCCGGCGAGGCGATGGGGCTAGTCGGGGAATCCGGGTGCGGTAAATCCACCGTGGCACTGGCGGTGATGCAAGACCTTGGGGTCAATGGGCGCATCGTTGGCGGCAGTATCAAATTCAAAGGGCGCGATTTAAGTGCGATGTCGCCGGAAGAATTGCGCGATATTCGCGGCAATGAAATCGCTATGATTTACCAAGAACCGATGGCGAGTCTCAACCCGGCGATGCGGATCGGCAGGCAGTTGGTTGAAGTGCCGATGATCCACGAAGGCATTTCCGAAAAAGAAGCCTATGCCCGTGCGTTGGAGGTGGTCACCGATGTCAAACTGCCCGACCCTGAACGCATTTTGCGCTCATACCCGCATCAGCTATCGGGCGGGCAACAACAGCGTATTGTCATTGCGATGGCGTTGATGTCTAAACCCGCCTTGCTGATTTTGGATGAACCCACCACCGCCCTTGATGTGACCGTGGAGGCGGCGGTGATTGAACTCGTCAAAGATTTGGGCAAAAAATACGGCACGTCCATGTTGTTCATCAGCCACAATCTGGGGCTAGTGCTGGAAACTTGCGACCGCATTTGTGTCATGTATTCAGGCGAAGCCGTGGAAACTGGCTCAATCAAAGATGTGTTTGATAAAATGCAACATCCTTACACGCAAGCCTTGATGTGTTGTATTCCGCTACCCGGTGCGGATAAAAATGCGCGCCCGTTGAAAGCCATCCCCGGCAATTTCCCCCTCCCCCATGAACGCCCGCCCGGGTGCAATTACGGACCTCGCTGTGATTATTTCAAAAAAGGCGTTTGCGATGGCGTAGAACGTGTGCCTATGGCGGAGGTTAAGGGCTATGACAGGCATTTCTCGCGTTGTTTGCGCATTGATGAAATTGATTGGGACACGCCCCTAGCCGCGCGTAAAACCACCGCCAAAACCGAACCCGGGCGCGTGATTTTGAAAATGGATAAACTCAGAAAATACTATGAAGTCGCGGCGAGCGCACTATTTAGCGGCGGCAATCAAAAAGTCGTCAAAGCCAATGAGGAGTTATCTTTTGAGGCACGCGAATCCGAAACCCTTGCCATTGTCGGCGAATCCGGTTGCGGCAAATCCACTTTCGCCAAGGTTTTGATGGGGCTAGAAACCGCGAGCGAGGGGCAGATTATCCTCGACAACCGCGAGATTCAAGGCACCGGCATTGAAGAACGCGACGTGCAGACGATTGCCGATGTGCAGATGGTGTTCCAGAATCCGTTTGATACCCTCAACCCTTCCATGAGTGTCGGACGGCAGATTATCCGCGCCCTTGAGATTTTTGATATCGGCAACAGCGATGCCGAACGCCATGAACGCATGCTGCAACTGCTTGATTTGGTGAAACTGCCCCGCGAATTTGCCGCACGGATGCCCCGCCAATTATCGGGGGGGCAGAAACAGCGGGTTGGCATTGCGCGCGCGTTCGCCGGCGGGGCGCGCATTGTGGTGGCGGATGAGCCGGTGTCTGCCCTTGATGTGTCGGTGCAAGCCGCCGTCACCGATTTGCTCATGGATATTCAACGCCAGAACAAAACCACGCTTATTTTCATCAGCCACGATCTCAGCATTGTGCGCTATCTATCCGACCGCGTGATGGTCATGTATTTGGGGCATGTGGTGGAATTGGGGGCGACCGAACAGGTTTTTGCCCCGCCCTACCACCCCTATACTGAGGCACTGCTTTCCGCCGTGCCGATTGCCGACACCAATATTGAAAAGCAACATATCGTGCTAGAAGGCGATGTGCCGTCCGCCATCAATCCGCCCCCGGGTTGTCCGTTCCAAACACGCTGTCGCTGGAAATCTAAGGTCAAAGGCGATTTGTGCGAGACCGAAATCCCGCCCATGCGCGCGCTTGCGACAGGGCATCAGGTCAAATGCCATCTAGCTGAAAAAATCCTGCGTAGTATGGAACCTGTGATAAAACTGACCGCGAAATAATGGCGCAATATATCATCCCGCCGCCGCCGCAACCTGCCCTGCACGTGCATGATGGGGGGCATGATGGGGTGCATGGGGAGGGCACGCTATTTCCGGTGCGCCGTGTCTATTGCATCGGGCAGAATTATGCCGAACACACCATTGAAATGGGCGGCGACCCTGATAAAACCCCGCCATTTTTCTTCCAAAAAAACCCCGATAATGTCAATACAAGTGGCAGATTCCCCTACCCGCCCCAAAGCGATGATGTGCATTTTGAAATTGAAATGGTGGTAGCCCTAATGCGTGGCGGGCGTGATATTGTCGTGGGGGATGCGCTTGATTATGTCTATGGTTATGGCATTGGCTTGGATATGACCCGCCGTGATTTGCAAAGCCTCGCCAAGAAAAGCGGGCGTCCATGGGAAATCGGCAAAGCCTTTGAAGCCTCGGCACCGATGGGGGCGTTGCATCCTGTCAGTGCTGTCGGGCATCTGAATAGCGGACGCATTGCTTTGAGCGTTAATGGTGTAATCCGTCAGCAAGGCGACCTCAACCAAATGATTTGGAAAGTGCCAGAAATCATCGCTTATCTGTCGCGCTATTACGATATTGCCGAAGGCGATGTGATTATGACTGGCACCCCTGCTGGCGTGGGGGCGATTCAACAAGGCGATGCGCTGGTCGGTGAAATTGAAAATCTAGGCGCATTGGCGGTCAAGGTTGTTTGATTATTTTTTGCGCTTGCGCCTTGCTAGCATATTCAGCACCTCTATCCCCAAGGCGAATGCCATGCCGAAATACAAATAGCCTTTCGGCACGTGGAATCCGGCGCCTTCTGCGACCAAAAATACGCCAATCATCATCAGAAACGACAGCGCCAGCATTTTTAGGGTTGGATGCGTGCTGATAAACCGCGCAATCATCCCCGAAAATACTAGCATCACGATCATGGCGATGGTCATGGCGGCGACTATCACCAAAATATGTTCGGTAATCCCCACCGCCGTCATCACCGAGTCAAACGAGAACACTAGGTCTATCAAAATAATCTGGACGATGGTGCTGACCACGCCGCCGGAAAAGGCTTTCAAATTGGCTTTGGTGTCGCCGGTGACTTCGTCATGGATGCTGTCGGTGGCTTTATAGAGCAGGAACACGCCACCTGCTAGCAACAATATATCTTTGCCCGAAAGCGCGTGTCCGAACAGCACAATCCACGGCGCCGTCAGCCCGATAATCCACACGATGCCAAACAGCATCATCACGCGCATCAACAAGGCTAAACCGATGCCAATCACCCGCGCTTTTTCGCGCTGTTTTTCGGGCAGATGCGCCACTAGGAGCGCGATGAACACCACATTATCAATCCCCAGCACGATTTCTAGTGCGGTCAGGGACAGAAAACTCATCCATAAGGCGTAATCGGTAAAAAACTCCATGATTAGAACAGACCTTCAATCAACCCATCTTGATTGAGTTTTATCGTTTCCGCCGCCGGCACCCTTGGCAAGCCCGGCATGGTCATAATTTCCCCGCAAATCACCACGACGAATCCTGCCCCTGCGGATAGGCGCACCTCGCGGATGGGGAGGCTATGCCCGGTGGGGGCGCCGCGACGATTGGGGTCGGTGGTGAAACTATATTGGGTTTTCGCCATACAGACGGGCAGTGCGCCATAGCCTTCGCGCTCCCATTGATGTAATTGGTCGCGGATTTTTTGGTCGGCTAGCACCTCATCGGCGCGATAGATTTCCTTGGCGATGGTTTCAATTTTGTGAAATAGCTCCATTTTTGCCGGGTATAAAGGCGCGTATTTGGATGGGGTGCTGTCGATCATCGCTACGACTTTTTGTGCCAATGTTTCCGCCCCGGCACTGCCCTCTGCCCAATGGCGACACAGCACCGCCTCACCGCCTTGGGCGCGCACGAATTCTTGGAGGGCGGCGATTTCGGCATCGGTATCGCTGTGGAAATGGTTGATGGCGACCACGGCGGGCAGACCGAATTTGGCGATATTTTCCATGTGTCGCCCTAGATTGGCACAGCCCGCTTTGACGGCTTCAACATTTTCCGCAGATAGGTCGGCTTTGGCTACGCCGCCATTCATTTTCATGGCGCGCACGGTGGCAACAATCACCGCCGCATCGGGTTTTAATCCGGCTTGACGGCATTTGATATTGAGGAATTTCTCCGCCCCTAAATCCGCCCCGAACCCCGCCTCGGTCACCACATAATCCGCCAATTTCAATGCGGTTTTCGTGGCAATCACCGAATTACACCCATGCGCGATATTGGCAAAAGGCCCGCCATGCACGAACGCCGGATTATTTTCCAAAGTCTGCACCAGATTAGGTTGCATGGCTTGTTGCAATAGCACCGTCATGGCGCCGTCTGCTTTGATATCACGGCAATAAACGGCGGTGCGGTCGCGCCTATAGCCGATGATGATGTCGCCCAAACGGCTTTGCAGGTCGTCCAAATCGGTGGCTAGGCACAGCACTGCCATGACTTCGGATGCCACGGTGATGTCAAACCCTGCCTCACGCGGGAAGCCATTCGCCACCCCGCCTAGATTGCAGACAATCTGCCGCAAGGCGCGGTCATTCATATCCAGCACCCGCCGAAACGCCACACGGCGGATGTCAATATCCTGCTCATTCCCCCAATAGATGTGATTGTCAATCAGTGCCGCCAACAGATTATGCGCGGAAGTAATCGCGTGGAAATCGCCGGTGAAGTGCAGATTCATGTCCTCCATCGGCACGACTTGCGCATAACCGCCCCCTGCCGCCCCGCCTTTCATGCCGAAACATGGGCCCAAAGATGCCTCACGGATACAGATGGCGGTGCGTTTGCCGATGCGGTTTAGCCCATCGCCTAGCCCCACGGTGGTGGTGGTTTTGCCCTCACCGGCGGGGGTGGGGTTGATGGCGGTGACGAGGATTAGCTTGCCGGTTTTTTGCGCGCCTAGCCCGGCGATGAATTCCGCCGATAATTTGGCTTTATCATGCCCGAATGGCAGTAAATCCGCCGCCGGAATCCCCAATTTCTCGCCAATGGCTTGGATGGGTTGTTTGGATGCCTCGCGGGCGATTTCTATGTCAGATTTATGGCTCATTTGTCTTTCCTATTCATTCAAAAGTTGCACCAATTTGCAGTGCCGTAGCAGCTGCCCATTCATAAGCGGGGATTTTTCCGCTTGCTTCGGGACGGACGCGCTTGATTAAAATGCGCCCGCCATTGCCCTGAACCAGAACACCTGATTCGGAAATTTCTACAATCTCACCCGCATTGCCTGTGCCTTCCATCCTAACCGCGTCATAAATTTTCACCTCACTACCATTTAGCGTCGTCCATGCCCCGGGGGCAGGATTCGCCGCGCGGATGATATTATAGACCGCATCGACAGGTTGCTGCCAATCAATACGCGCATCCTCTTTTTTGAACCAGCCTTCATAACTGCCGTCATCTAGGCGTTGGTCGTGTTTGATGATGACCCCTGCTTTGACCAAATCTAGCCCTTCTAGCATTGCATCCACCCCCATGGGAAATAATTTGTTGAAATAAACATCGCCTAGGGTTTCATCCCCGCCAATCTCGCAGGTTTTTTGCAACATAATCGGGCCTTCATCCAGCCCATCATCGGGCCAGAAAATCGTCAGCCCCGTGCGCGTTCTGCCCATAGCAATCGGCCAGTTAATGGAAGAAGGCCCACGATGTTGCGGACACAGCGACGGATGGTATTGAAATGTGCCATATTTAGGCGCATCACGCACGGCTTGTGGCACGAACAGCAACACATACGCCATCATGCAAATATCCGCGTCAAAGGATTGCATCAAAGCCAGTGCCTCTGGCGTTTTCCACGATGCCGGTTGGTGCAGGGGCAGTCCTTTTTCGGTCGCCAATTCTGCCAAAGGGTCGGCGGGTGCGCCGTCTTTGGTCGGCGCGCAACACACCGCTACTACGTCTTCGCCACGTTCTAACAGCTTTTCCAAAACGGCTCTGCCAAAGGCTTGTTGTCCGTGAAGCACTATACGCATGATTTTTCTCCTATCGCGCCCGATGCGCTGATTTTGTTGATGTCTTCGTTTGAATAGCCTAGATCGCGTAAAATTTCCTCGGTATGTTCGCCCAATAATGGCGCGCGCACAACCTCCGCAGGGCTGGCGGAAAGTTTTATCGGACACCCCACCGAAAGATACGCCCCGCGTTCGGGGTGGTCAACCTCAACCATGGTGCCAGTGGCGTAAAGTGCCTCGTCTTCGGCTAGTTCTTTCATGGATAGAATCGGGCCTACGGGAATATCTAGGGGGTTGCAGGCTTCTAAGACTTCAAATTTGGTTTTGGTTTGCGTCCATTCTTCAATGCGCGCGAAAATTTCATCCAACTTGTCTAAACGTTCCGGCAGTGTCGCGTAGCCTTTGGCGGTTTTCCACGCAGCTTCGCCGATTAAATCACAGACATTTCCCCACACCGCCTCCTGAATGATGAAATAAGTATAGGCGTTAGGGTCGTCCTCCCAGCCCTTGCATTTCAGAATTTTGCCCGGCTGCCCACCCCCTGAATCATTGCCCGCACGAGGCGTCGTATCGCCAAAGGGAATGCCCGCACCATGTTGCGAATATTCCTTCAAAGCCCCCACCGCTAGACGTTGTTGGTCGCGCATTTTTACCCGCACTAAATTAAGCACCGCATCCTGCATGGCGACGCTAACCCGTTGCCCTTTGCCAGTTTTCTCGCGTTGGAATAATGCCGTTACGATGCCAAGGCATAAATGCAACCCCGCCCCGGAATCGCCAATCTGCGCGCCGGTGACGAGGGGCGGTCCGTCCAAGAATCCGGTGGTAGAGGCAGAACCGCCGGTGCATTGCGCGACATTTTCATAGACTTTGCAATCGGCATATTTGCCCGCACCAAAGCCTTTGATGGATGCCATGATGAGGCGCGGGTTGATTTCATGCACCGCCTCCCAACCGAAGCCCATGCGGTCTAGCGCGCCCGGGGCAAAATTTTCCACCAACACATCGGATTCCTCAATGAGCCGTGTTAGCACCGCCTTGCCGGTGGCGTTTTTTGAATCTAGTTCAATGGAGCGTTTATTGTGGTTGAGCATGGTGAAATAGAGGCTATCCGCGCCGGGTTTATCCACCAATTGTTTGCGCGTGGCATCGCCGACATGCGGGCGTTCCACCTTAATGACATCGGCACCGAACCAGCCGAGCAACTGCGTGCAGGTGGGACCCGATTGCACATGCGTGAAATCCAAAACCTTGATGCCGTCAAGCGCCTTCATGATTTTTTGCCTTTTGATGCTTGTTGCATCACGATGCTTTGCGGGTTGAGGTTGCCGATGCGTCCGCTTTCGGTGCCGGCGGCTTCGTCAATGATGGCGTTGATGAGCGTTGGCTTGCCCGAGGCGATAGCTTCACGCACGGCGCGATTCAAATCATCAGGGCTAGTTGCGTAAATGCCGACACCGCCAAAGGCTTGCATCATCAGCTCATAGCGCGAATCTTTGACGAACACCGTGGGCGCGACATCACTGCCGGCGGGGTTGGTATCGGTGCCACGATAGATACCGCTATTGTTGAAAACCACCACACATACAGGCAGGTCATAACGGCAGATGGTTTCAATTTCCATCCCCGAAAACCCGAACGCGCTATCGCCTTCCACGGCTAGCACCTGTTTGCCGGTTTCAATGGCGGCGGCGATGGCGGCACCCTGCCCGATGCCCATGACACCCCAAGTGCCGACATCAAGGCGGTGGCGGGGTTGGTAAATATCAATGATGCTCCGCGCAAAATCCAACGTGTTCGCGCCTTCATTGACGAGGATGATTTCGGGATTGTCCTTAATGACCTCGCGCAACGCCCCTAATGCGCCGTGGTAATCCATCGGCACGGCGTTGCTTTTCAATTTGCTCGCCATTTTTTCCAAGTTGCCCTGTTTTTTGTCAGCAATGCGGGTGCGCCATTCCGCAGGGGGTTGTTGCCAATCTTTACCCATTTCATCACTGAGCGCATTTAGGCACGAACCTATATCCCCCACCAAAGGCGCGGTGATGGCGCGATTGCTATCCATCTCGCCGGGGTCAATATCAATATGGATAAATTGCTTGGGCGCATCCCCCCAAGCCTTGCCCTTGCCGTGCGACAACAGCCAATTCAACCGCGCGCCCACCAACATCACCACATCGGCTTCCTGCAAAACCAAAGACCGCGCCGCCGCCGCCGATTGCGCGTGGTCATCAGGCAACAGCCCTTTCGCCATGCTCATAGGCAGATAAGGCAGACCCGATTTTTCCACGAAAGTTTTTATCAGCGCATCCTCTTGGGCATAAGCCGCGCCCTTGCCCAGAATCAGCAACGGCTTTTGCGCCGATTTCAACACATCAAGCGCGCGTTTGACCGCATCAGCACTAGGGATTTGCGCAGGCGCCGGGTCTATCACCTCAACCAAAGATTCCGCACCGGCGGTTTTGTCCATCACCTGCCCCAATAACTGCGCCGGGAAATCCAGATAAACGCCGCCGGGACGCCCCGAACACGCCGCCCGAATCGCACGCGCGATACCGATGCCGATGTCCTCAACATGCAACACGCGGAACGCCGCTTTACATAGAGGCTTGGCGATGGCGAGTTGATCCATTTCCTCATAATCGCCTTGTTGCAGATCAACAATTTCGCGCTCCGAAGACCCGCTAATCAAAATCATAGGAAAGCAATTCGTAGTGGCATTAGCCAGCGCCGTCAGCCCATTCAAAAACCCCGGAGCAGAAACCGTGAGCGCAATACCGGGCTTTTGCGTCAAAAACCCAGCAATAGACGCCGCATAACCGGCATGTTGTTCGTGGCGGAAAGAAATCACGCGCAGCCCCTCACGTTGCGCAATGCGCCCAAGGTCAGTAATCGGAATCCCCGGCACATTATAAATCGTGCTGATGCCATTCAATTTGAGCGCATCAACGATAAGATGAAAGCCATCGGTCAGCTGCGAGGTATCAACATTTTCATCAAGGTTTTTGGTCATATTTGTCCCCTTACATTATGACGCCAAAATTCAAAATAAACTATACCAAGATGAATCGCTTGGCAAGTGCCGTCCGCATGGTTTAGGTTGAAGTTTTAGGAGGCAGAAATGACAAAAGCAGGAATCATAGGCGTAGGCGCGATAGGGAGCGCAGTAGCGGAACGTTTAGCACGCAACGGCTTTGAGGTGCTGATCTCAAGGCGGAATGCGGGGAATTCGGGGCGTTTGGCGGCGGAATTCCCGCAAGTGCATGCGGCAGAAAATCAAGCGGTAGTTGATGGCGCCGATGTGGTATTCATAGCTCTGCCGGCGGATGTAGCGGCGGACGCGATAAGCACATTAAATTTCCGCGAGGGGCAAATCGTCGTTTCACTAATGGCGGCGATAGACTTAGCGGAAGTGCAAAAATGGACAACCCCAGCCAAAACCCAAACCCTAATGCTCCCCTTCCCCCAAATAACCAAAGGCGCCTCACCGATATTAGTGCTAGGAGACGCCGCACCAGTGCAAGAGTTTTTCGGCAAAAGCGAAAGCATAACCCAAATAGAAAACCCGGACGAAATGCAAGCATTCATGTGCGTACAAGCCATACTATCCCCAAGCGCAGTGTTAGTGGATGAGGCGGCGCGTTGGCTAGGCGCACAAGGCTTTGACGCCGAAAAAGCAGAAGAATTTTTGCGGAGTTTAATAGCGTCTAGTTTTGTCGCCATGCCTAGTGGCGCATTGATAGAGGCGTTGAACACCCCGGGAGGATACAACCAACGCCTACGGAAATTTTTTGAAGCGCGCGGGGTGGCGGAGGTGCTTAAGGATGGGTTGGAGGATTTGAAAGGTGGGGGGTGATTCACTGTGGCGCGTTTAGTTATGGTTGCCGAGCGATTTATTATTTGCTACTCTGTGCTTGAAACCACATCATAGCGCAAATAGAGGCGTATCTTATGGAAAAAATGAAACTGCATAGCCCCGATTTGACTCAGGCTAACATTGAAAAGATTCGGGAGTTGTTCCCTGATTGCGTGACCGAGGCGCAGGATGAGGAAACTGGCGCATTGCGTTTGGCGGTGGATTTTGACCAACTGCGCCAAGAATTGAGCGACCACATCGTGGAAGGACCGCGAGAACGTTATCAGTTAGACTGGCCCGGCAAGCGCGAAGCAAAAATCGTGACGAAAGCACCGATTGCCAAAACCCTGCGCCCTTGCCGAGAGGAGAGCGTGAATTTTGATGACACAAAAAATTTGTTTATTGAGGGGGATAATCTGGACGCACTCAAATTGTTGCAAGAAACCTATCGTGGCGCAGTGAAACTCATCTACATTGACCCGCCCTATAATACAGGACAGGATTTAATCTATAAGGATGATTTTGCCGAGGATGCAAACGAATATCATAAGCGCACTAACCAGAAGAATGAATACGGCTATAGGCTAGTTGCCAATACCGATAGCAATGGACGGTTTCATTCCGATTGGCTTTCTTTCATCTATCCACGCTTAAAATTAGCGAAAAATCTTTTAAGTGATGATGGGGTTATTTTTATTTCTATTGATGACAACGAGATTCATAATTTAAAGAAAATTTGTGATGAAATTTTTGGGCAACAAAATTTTATAGGACAGATAACCGTGCAATGCAATCCTAGTGGCCGTGACTATGGGGGCATAGCACGAATGCATGATTATCTTTTAGCTTACCAAAAGTCTGGCGATGCCGAAATACATAGCCTAATAGACCATAATAAAAAATTCCCATTTACTGATAAGATAAGTGGTTTTGAAATTCGAGAGCTTAGAAACAGGAATATAACCTTTCATCAAGGCAATAGACCTAACCTGCATTATCCATTTTATCTAAACCCCAATAATGTTGATGAAAATGGATTTTGTGAAATTTCGCTAGAATCAAAGCCTGGATTTATAGAAGTCTTACCGAAGGAATCGCAAGGCTATAAAACTGTATGGAGATGGGGCAAATCAAAATCTGCTCAAAATCTGAATATAAACATTGTCGGCAAACCCATGAAAGATGAAGGGTATCAAATAGTTGAAAAATATCGTAAAAAATCAAGAATGGCTCGTTCTATTTGGAATGATAAAGACGTTCATACAGAGAAGGGAACTCTCATGGTAAAATCTTTGTTTGACAAAAAAATACATGATTTTCCTAAACCTGTAGAAATGATCATGCGTATTATTGAAATGTCATCAAAAGAAAATGACGTGATTTTAGACTTCTTTGCTGGGTCATCTACAACGGCCCATGCAGTTATGAAATTTAATGCTGAATACGGTGGCAACCGCAAATTCATCATGGTGCAACTCCCCGAAGAGTGCGCCCTAGAATCTACAGCAGTTCTGGAGGGTTATGCAACCATTGCCGAATTTTCTAAAGAACGCATCCGCCGCGCTGGGTCTAAAATTCTTGAAGGTGAGTGTCATAAGGATTGGCAACAAGATATTGGTTTTCGCGTACTCAAAATTGATAGCTCCAATCGACAAGATGTCGAACGCAAGCCCCATGAAACCAAACAAGCGAAATTGCTGGAAACCGTTGATAATTTCAAACCCGACCGCACTGGCGAAGATTTACTTTTTGAAGTCTTGGTGGATTTGGGCGTGGATTTAGATTCAACCATACACCTTGAAAAACATAAAAAGAAGAATGTATATTTTGTTAATGAGAGCGAATTAATTGCCTGTTTTGATAAAATCAATGATGATTTAGTTAAAATCATCGCCGACTATAAACCCGAGCGCGTCGTCTTTCGTGATAATGGCTTTGCCAGTGATGCCATGAAAGCAAATATAGCCCAATTTTTCCGCCAAAAATCCCGCAAAACAAAAATCAAAGTCATCTAAAACCGATGAAATTCCAATTCAAAATCCAAAACTATCAAACCGATGCCGTGGATGCGGTGGTGGATTGCTTTGAAGGGCAAGGCTTTGATGATGGTGAGTCTTACCTCATAGACCCCGGCATTAAAGCCCAAATCCGCACCGATGAACCCGATATAAAAAATTTCCCTACTCAACTTTTTGAACTTGACGAGATTGATGAGGATGAAGACGAGGATGATGAGGATGAATACGGAACTGGAAACGCCCGCATACATGACGAAAACCAAGTGCTACGCAATATCCAAGCTGTCCAAAAGCGGCAATACCTCAACATATCCGACGAACTAATAGAAACACCCCAATGCAAATTCAATCTTGATGTGGAAATGGAAACCGGAACTGGCAAAACCTATTGCTATATCAAAACCATGTTTGAAATGAATAAACGCTATGGTTGGTCAAAATTCATCATTATCGTCCCAAGCATCGCCATCCGCGAAGGTGTCTATCAATCGCTCAAAGACACCGCCGAACATTTCCACGAAACCTACAGCAAAAAAGCCCATTTCTTTATTTATGATTCCAAGCGCCTACAACCGATTAAAGATTTCTCATCCGGTGATGGCATCAATGTGATGATTATCAACATCCAAGCCTTCAATGCAAACAGAAAAAATGATAGCCTTCGCATCCGTAAAAAACTAGATGAGCTCCAATCACGACGCCCTATTGATGTTATTAGTCGCAATAACCCCATTCTCATCCTAGATGAGCCACAAAACATAAAAGGTAAGGCAACCCTTGAAGCTTTGATAAAATTTAAGCCCCTTATGATACTGCGCTATTCAGCCACCCATGAAATCCGACATAATCTCATCTATCGCCTCGATGCCTTGGATGCTTATGAGCAAAAACTAGTGAAAAAAATAGAAGTGCGAGGAATTGAAGTCACAGGACAACAGGGGATTGGCTCATATCTCTATCTTGAAAAAATAGATCTCACAAAGGATGGTCCTGTTGCTTGGGTGGAATTGGAAATAAAGCGCAAATCCGGTATTAAAAAAGAAATTCGCAAAGTAACAAAACGCGATGACCTTTTCGCCTTATCCAATGAAATGGAACAATATAGCGACCGCTATACCATCGCCCAAATCGATGCAAATAGTGACACCATTGAATTCACTAACGGCATTATATTGCAATCTGGAACCGCCATAAATGACCTCACCGAAGATGATGTCAGGCGCATCCAAATTAGGGAAACCATCAAAGCCCACCTAGAAAAAGAACGTGAATTATTTAATGATAGCATCAAAGTGCTTTCGCTATTTTTTATTGATAAAGTCAAAAAATACCGCGATTATGACCAAGCAGACCAAAAAGGTGAATATGCAAAAATCTTTGAAGAAGAATACCTAAATGAATGCCAGAGAATCTTTGACGAACTGGATTTAACCCACGAACATCGCAAATATCTTGAAAAGATTGATGTGGCAAAAACCCATGAAGGCTATTTTTCCATTGATAAAAGAACGAAGCAATTTATCGATTCCTCAATGGTCAGCGAAACCAAAAATACCGATGCCTACGATCTCATACTCAAAGACAAAAAACGGCTTTTGTCTTTTGCCGAAGACACACGCTTTATTTTCTCCCACTCCGCCCTCCGTGAAGGTTGGGATAATCCCAATGTCTTTGTTATGTGTATGCTCAAAAAGTATAGCAAAAGTGAGACCACAAAGCGACAGGAAGTCGGCAGGGGCTTACGCCTTTGCGTCACACAAAATGGCGAGCGCGTGGATGACCCCGCAACCGTCCATGATATAAATAAACTAACCGTCGTCGCTAGCGAAAGCTACAAAGACTTTGCTGGCGGTCTGCAAAAGGAAATTAGAGATTCCATAACCTCCCGCCCACGTAGAGCGACAGAAGATTATTTCAAAAATAAAACTATTTGCACCGATGCTGGTGATGAAAAAGTCATTGACAAAGATATAGCAAGACAAATCTATTTTTATCTCGCCCAAAATAACTATTCAACCCACACAGGCGAAATTACCCCCGAATATCACACAGCAAAAGCAAATGGCGAATTAGCCGAATTGCCAGAAGAATTGAAACCCTTTGCCACGGACATCTTTAAATTGATTGATAGTGTCTTTAGTGATGCCAGCCTCCCTGAAATTTCTAATGCCAGAACAATAAAAACAAACCTCCTCAATGAAAATTTTAATTGCCCTGAATTTCAAGAATTATGGCGACGCATTAACATCAAAGCCTTTTACAGTGTGGAATTTGCTACGAGCAAACTCATCGATAAATGCGTGGATGAACTCAATAAAAAACTCAACGTTAAAATACCGCAATACCAAATCAAAAGGGGCGAGCAAAAAGACGATGCGACCGAATTTGAATATAAATCAACTCGCCCCGAAGAATATGCCAGCGCATACGCAACAACTTCCTATGATTTAATTGGGCGCATTGCTGAAGAAACAAATCTCACACGCCAAACCACCGCTAAAATTCTGACCAAAATTAGAAAAGAAACATTCGATCAATTCAAAATAAATCCTGAACATTTTATCAGTGAAACCACACGAATCATCACTAACCAAAGGGCAAAACTCATCACTAAGGGAATCCAATACAACACCCTTGATGAACGCTATGATATAGATACATTTACTAAAAATCCGCAAAATCTGAAAGACACAACAATGCCATTAAAAAAGCACGTGTATGATTTTGCCATCACAGATTCAGATGTGGAAAGAGAATTTGTTCGTCAACTTGATAATAGCGAAGAAGTGATTGTCTATGCCAAACTGCCACGCTGGTTTTCGATCCCAACGCCCGTTGGCGACTACAACCCTGATTGGGCAATCGCGCTCAACAAAAAACACGTAACACATATTTACTTTGTCGCAGAAACAAAAGGAAGTGTGAATGATAGAGACTTGCGACTGATTGAATCGGACAAAATCAAATGCGCTGAAAAATTCTTTGAAAAGTTAAACCAACAAAATCGCATCAAGTATGAAATCGTAACTGACTTTGAAGAATTGCGAGATTTAGCGCAGAGACGCGACTCAAAATAGCCCCCTACTCCTCCCCACTATCCAAAGCCGGCTTCTCCGCCTCATCGTCAAAATTCATATCAATAGACTTCCCCGTTTTCGCGCCGAGTTCTTTTAGTTGTTCTGTTTGGCGGAGTAGGTTTCCGCTTCCTTGGGATAGTTGGTTTATGGCGGTGTCGTAGGAGGTTTGGGCTTGGTTTAGGCGGGTTCCTACTGCTTCTATGCTTTCTACGAAACTTACTACTTTGTCGTATAGGAGTCCGGCTCGTTTGGCTATTTCTTCGGCGTTGCGGTTGCGTTTTTCTACTGCCCATACGTGTGCTACTGTGCGTAGTGCCATCATTAGAGTTGTTGGGGTGGCTATGGTTATTTGGCGTTCTAGGGCGTATTCGGTTAGCGCGCCGTCCTCGCGTAGGGCTTCGGAAAGCGCGCCTTCTATGGGGACGAATAGGATTACGTAATCTACGCTCATATCCTCGGCGGCTTGATAGCCCTTCGCCGATAGCCCGTTGATATGCGCCCGCATGGATTGCACGTGGCGTTTGCGCGCGTTGGCTATTTCGTCGTCGGATTCGGCACTCACCGCCTCGGTGTAGGCGGTTAGCGATACTTTGCTATCTATTACTAGCGATTTGCCGCCGGGGACGCGCACCACCACATCGGGGCGGAGGCGTTCGCCCTCTGTGCCGGTGCGGTGGGCTTGGGTTTCGTATTCCTCGCCCTCGCGTAACCCTGAACGTTCTAGGATGTTGGAAAGCACCATCTCGCCCCACGCGCCTTGCTTTTGCTGGTCGGATTTGAGCGCGCGCGTTAGTGCCGTGGCTTCTTGCGATATGCTCTCGGAACGTTCGGTCAGGGTTTTGATTTCGGCTTTGAGCGCGGCGCGGTCGTCAAGCGTGGCTTTATGCACCGCTTTTAATTCGCGTTCAAAATGCCCTACATGTTCTTTTAGCGGCGTTAGCGTGGCGGTTAGTTTTTCTATGTTGGTCTTGGAAAATGCCTCGCCTTGGATTTTTAAGGCTTCGCGGGCTAACTCGCCAAATTTCGCCTCCATGTCTGCGCGCAGATTGGTTAGGGTTTTGATTTTATCCTCGGCGGCGGTGGCGGCGGCTTTTAATTCGGCTTGCAGTCGGGTGTTCTGCCCACTTAGGTTTTGTTTTTCTTCGGTGGCTTCGTTGAGTTGCTGGCGTAGGCGTTCAATTTCACCTTTGCGTTCTTCGGCAAGTGCGCCCGCCCCCGCATCACCGCCGCCCCTTATTATGATCCAAATCAGAACCGCCAAAACCGCCGTTAGCATAACAATAATAATAATTTCTAACATTACGATTCCTTCCTATTCTGCGTTTTTTCCGCTAACATTTCTGCCAATTTCATGCGTTGGATTTTTCCTGATGGGCCTTTGGGGAGTTCTGGTAGTTGGTGGATTTTGTCGGGGGATTTGAAATTTCCTAATTCTTTATGGCAGATGGTTAGGAGTGCGTCCATGTTTAATTTTGAGTCTTGCGTGAGCCTTACCGCTGCCTCTACCCTCTGTCCGTAATTCGTGCAATTTACTGCGAACGCCGCCGCTTCTACTACGTCGGGGTGGGTGTATAGGGCTTCATCTACCTCGCGGGGGGCTATGTTTTCTCCGCCTTTGATAATTAATTCCTTCAGGCGCCCGGTCACGAAAACATAGCCGTCCGCATCCATACGTCCTAAATCGCCGGTGCGGAGCCAGCCGTCTTTGGTGATGGTGTCCCTCGTGGCTTCGGGGTTTTTTAGATAGTGGCGCAACACGTTATTGCCCCGCACCAATATCTCGCCCTCGCAGCCTCTTGGTTGTTCTTTTTGCGATTTGTCGCCTATGATGACCTCGTTGCCGAAACCTATCCCCGGCGAGCCTATTTTTGATAGTTGTGGCGGTAGTGGATTGGCTAGAATTTGTGCGGCGGTTTCGGTTAGCCCCATGGTTTCAATCAACGGCACGCCGAAACGTTTTTCAAACGCCGTGTGTATATCCGGCGATAGCGGGGCTGATGACGACCTGCCGAAACGTAAATGCGCGCACCCCCTGCCATCCGCTTCATCGTGCAATAAATATGATATTTGCGTTGGCACTACCGAAAACCAACTGCATGATTGTGCGCGGATGATTTGCCAGAAATTTGATACTGAAAATTTGGGCGGCACGACTAGGCTACTCCCCGACACTAGCGAGCCCATCAACGATACGCAAAACGCATTGATATGATAAAACGGCAACACGCACAGCCCGCGATCTTTGGGCGTTAGTTGGTGGGCGGTGGCGGTGTTATGACCGCCGGCTAGGATATTGGCTTGGGTTAGCACCGCGCCTTTGGGTTTGCCGGTGGTGCCTGACGTGTACATCAATAGCCCATCCATTTCGGGGCGGGGTTTGGTGGTGGTGGCGGTGGAAGCGCTAACACTAGTGTTCGAATTTGCGCGTGTGATTTCCGCTTGTTTGATGAGGCTTGGCGGGTTTTTTGCGCTTGCCAAAATCGGTGCTAACATGGCTTCGGCTTCCGCATCGGCGATGATTAATCTGCTTTCGGAATGTTCTAGCACATACCCCATGATGCTTTCCCCTGCTACCAAATTGATAGCAGTCGCTAGAAATCCCCCATAGAGAATTCCTAAAATCGTCAATGCCCCCTCAACACTATTAGCGAACGCATAAGCGACAGGGTCTCCCGCTTTTGCCCCCCCAGAATCTAGATATGCGGCGATGTGTTGCGCGCGTTGTTGGCATTGGGCGAAACTGACCGCCTCGCCGCTTTCAGGGTCTATCAAATAGGGCGCATCGCCATAATCTACCGCATTGCGTTCAATGCAATCGCGCACGGATAGGGGGGCGGGGTTCATGATTTTGCTTCGCCAACCTGCCGCCAATAATCACCGAAAATAGAGTCTAGGCTAGGCTCGCGCGCAGGAATCGTGCGGACGATTTTGGTTATGTTCATTAAATGCCTATAGTTGAAATTCTCATCAATAGAATTACCCCCCCACGTCCCGCATCCCATAGAAAGCGAAAACGGCATGCCATTATCAAAAGCACCGCCGGTGGCAAAACAATGCGCCTGATTGACGATAACACGGCAGACAGGCAGTTCCGCGCCTAGTGTCATGGGGCGGGTGTCGTCTTTGCTGTGAATGCCTACCGAATGCCCGGTGCCGTGATGGTGCAGAATTGCGCCCGCTAGTGCCTGTGCGTGGGTGAAATCATCGGCGCGGTAATAGGTGGTGACTAGCGATAATTTTTCCCCGGATTCGGGATGCCCCGCGCCGATACCTGTGCCTTCAATGAGTAAAAATTTGGCGGTTTCGGCATCATCAACTTCAATCCCTGCCGCCGCAATGACCGCATCAATATCGCGGGCGATGATGTCTTGGTTCAAGCCGTCTTTTTGGAATAGCGCCGTTTTCAATTTCTCGGCATTTTCCGCATCCAATAGCCGCGCACCGCATTCGTGTAGATTCTGCAAAAACGCCTCGCGCACCGCATCGACAATAATGAGCGCGTTTTCGGACGAACACGAGGTCGCGTTATCAAAACATTTTGAAGCGGTGATTTTCTCTGCGGCGTCAGCTAAATCGGCGGTCTCATCAATAATCACCGTGACATTTCCCGCACCGACACCGATAGCCGGGGTGCCGGATGAATAGGCGCGCTGCACGTTGTTTTGGCTGCCGGTGACCACCAGAATATCCACCATTTCCATGAGCCGTTGGGCTTTGATTTTGGAAATTGGCGGCGGCACCATCTGCACTAAATCGCGGTCTAAGCCGATGCGGTCAAATTCCGCGTGCATATAGCCCAGCAATTTCGTGCAAGCCTCCACGCCTTTGGGCGATGGCGACAGGATGATCGCATTACCGCATTTGAGCGCATTGACGACATTATTTGTCGGCGTAGCGAGGGGGTTGGTGGAAGGCACGACCGCCCCGACCACCCCTACCGGACGCGCGATTTCGGTGATGCCGGTGGCGGTGTCTTCCGATAAAATTCCATAGGTTTTTGCGTCTTTAATATCCCGCAACACGCCTAGAGTTTTGCGGTGGTTTTTGGCGATTTTGTCTTTGACATTGCCAAGCCCGGTGGTTGCTACCGCCATTGTTGCTAGTTCTTCGTTGCGCGCGGGTTGCATCAACGCCCATGCGGCGGCGAGCGCGGCGGTGTCGTAACGTGCTTGACTGCCCGCAGCTTCAAATTTGGCTTGCGCCGTGCGCGCACGTGCCACTAACGCATCAATGATGCGCGCTTCGTCATTTTGCGAAATTGGTGCAATAGACATCAATTCCCTCATTAGGATGCGTGAGGCGGAATCTACCCCCGCCTCACGCTTGTGGCTTTATAGACCGGCTAGAAGTTCCTTCAACGTCACTTCGCGCTTTGCCCACATTGCCTTGACTTCATCACGCGTCATAATATGCATGGGCGAGCCACCCGCTTTCATACGCTTCGCCACCCGCGCATGCGCGAACATTTTTGGCACTTGTTCGGCAAGCTTATCAATCACCGCTTGCGGTGTGCCTTTTTTCACCATCAGCCCGCGGAAATTCACCGAAGAATTATCCACATCATACCCGGCTTCTTGGAGCGTTGGCACGTCGGGCAGAAAGTCATTGCGCTGAAGGTCAGCGACCGCGAGAATTTTAACATTCCCCGCCTCACGCGCACGGAAAGCATCGGACAGGTTGTTGATCCCCCCCAGCACATCGCCAGCAATCACGGCTTTCATCGCCGCCGCCCCGCCGCCTTTGGTGGGGATATAGGCGAATTTCGCGCCTGTGGCTTTTTCTAGTTGCAGTGCCGCAATGTGATGCCCGACAAAAAGCCCGGCACCTGAAAGCGTCACCTTGCCGGGATTGGCTTTGGCGTAATCAACCATTTCTTGGATGGTGTTGAATTGGCTGTCCTTACCGACGACAACCACGGCAGGGTCGGCGCCCCAATTCGCAATAGGCTCAAAACTATCCGCCGAATAACGCACCCCGCCTTTGATGGATTGCGCGATGAAATGCGGAATGTTGTAAGCCGACATCGTATAGCCATCGGCTTCGGCTTCGGTGGCAAACCAGTTCCAGCCTACACGCCCGCCAGCACCGGGTTTATTGACGATATAGATGGGCTGCCCCAACATATCCTCATTCCCCGCCACCATAGTCACGATGCGCGCTTGGAAATCCGTTGCACCACCCGCACCATACGAAACGGCAACGCCAATAGGACGCTCGGGATACTCAGCGAAAGATGCGGCGGCAGATAACGCCAACGCACCAACACCCAAAATCATTGATTTGATTAGTCTGTTCATGTCTTCCTCCTCTTTCAAAGAAAGGTTTTTTTGGCAAAACTTGTCTTTCCTAAATCCCCTAGAACCAGATGCCTTTAGGTGTTTGCACCTTTAGAAGCACGGCGAAAAGACTATATATGACTAGCATAAATAACAACGTCACGCAAACACGTTTCGCCCAAGCGCGGTGATTTGATAAAACCGCCGGGTCATAAATGGTGTAAATCAGCAGAAACGCTAGGATTGAGGCGCAATAAAAGCCTAGTGCTTTTGCCGCGAAAAATACATAAATGCCCATCAATACCAACCCCGGCACGATATTCTTAAAGCCCAGCAGGTCTAGCCCAGCACCTACCCTTGCCAGCCCTGAAATGGCACGGATGAAACTCCATACCGCCAAGCCGATGAAGAAAATCGCAATTAAACGCGGGAACAGGAAGGCATCGGCAGGCTCGGCGGTGAAGCTTATCCATGTTACCGCCGCCGCTACTAGTAAAATGACGCATGACGATAAAATATATTGCCGATGCGGGGCGGTGCGGCGGTGCGTTTCGGCTTCAACTGCCTTGCTACCGAGGGCTAGATTTGACCAGAAACTATACCCCACCGATGCCAGCACGAGGAAAATCAGGAACAAATTGAGCGCGCCGGTGGTGAAATAAATCCACGCACCATCTTGGGCTTGGGCTATTAGCGAGCCGGTGGTGAAATTGGATTCGGCAATCGGGCCCAGAATCAATCCCAACACCAAAGGCGCGGCGGAAAAGCCAAATTTTTCTAAGAAAAACATCCCAACCCCTAGCCCCAGCATAATGTACACATCGCCCATGGATTGCTGAACCGAATACGAGCCAAACAACGCCAACACCATCACCGCCGCCGCCATAATCGGCACAGGCGCACGGGCGATACGCGCCGCCCAAGTCGCTGTGTAAATGCCGAAAATCACCATCAGAATCTGCCCCACCAACATAGAATTGATGAATGTCCAAGCCACTTGTGGGTGGTTGTCAAACAGGTCAGAACCCGGAAAAATCCCATGAATAATCAACCCGCCCAACAGCACGGCGGCGGTGGGACTGCCCGGGATGGCTAAGGTCAAAAGCGGCACGAGGGACGGGCCGACCATGGCATTATTTGCTGATTCGGCGGCGATGATGCCCTCGGGGTGACCGCTGCCGAATTTGGCTTTGTTCGGGGAGAATTTTTGCGCTTGGTCATAGGCGACTAGCCCAGCAATCTGCCCGCCAACCCCGGGGATGATGCCGATAATACTGCCAAAAATCGTACCGATGGAAAGCGCGCGGATATTTTTTGTCAATTCGCGCATGGAATCCATGAGCGATTGTTTTGGCACATCCAACGTTTCAATCGCCGCATTATCGCGCCCTTTGGCAAACATTTCCATGACCTGCGGGATGGCGAAAAGCCCGATGAGCGCCGGAATAATATGAATCCCCCCCGCCAAAGCATCAGCAAAAATAAACCTCTGCGCCCCAAGATTATCATCAAAGCCAATCATAGACAGCCACAGCCCAATACACCCCGAAAGCAGACCTTTGACAAAAGATTTAGAAGCCAGCGAGCCAATCACCGTCACCCCCAAAATCGCCATCCAAAACAAATGCGAATAACTAAACGCCAACGCCCATTGCGCGAGAATTGGCGTCAGGAAAATCAACAGCAAAACGCCAATCACCCCGCCAATGCCCGAAGACAAAAACGAAAGATGCAAAGCCCGCGCGCCCTCACCATTTTGCGCCATAGCATTGCCATCAAGGGCGGTAGCGATATTAGCCGGCGCGCCAGGAATCTTAAGCAAAATAGCACTAACCGCACCCCCCGCCACCGTAGAAGTATAAGCAGCCCCCAAAAGAATCAACCCCTCAACCGGCGCCAAATGAAACGTAAAAGGAATCAAAAGCGCCACCGCCATAGTAGGCGAAAGCCCCGGCGTAGCCCCAAGAATCAACCCACCAATCGTCCCGCCCAACAACAAAAGAAACGAAACAGGCGCAAAAACCCCACCAAAATAACCAAGAAATTCCATTTTGCTTACTCCCTCTATTCCATGCTAATAAGGGAAAATAAAAATGCAAATGTTTTTGTTTTTGGGGGACGCCGTAGCTTAAATTCGCGCCCACGCTACCACCCTGAGGGTGCGCCGCGCCGTCAACTAAATTCGCGCCCACGCCGCCGCGCCGTCCCTGCCCTGCCCTCACCCTGCGGAGGGGTCGGCGTCTGGCATTGGGGTTAGCCCTAACTCGTCTGGGTCGTAGGAGTCTTGGTGTGCGAAGGCTTGGCGGTCGGGGATTATTGCTGGGGATGCCCCCGGGACATCGTTCACATTGATGACCACCTGCACATCCCTAGTTTCTTGGTCGCTCGTGGTGGTGCGAGTATCGCCATCCGCATCGTAGGTCACGCGCACGGTTAGTTCGTAGCGGGGGGTGGTTTCGTAATCCAAAACAACCGTAAATTGAATAATACGACCATCAATGCTATCAATAGCAAACCCTTGGTCATTGCCCACAAAGTTATATCTTATTGTGCTAACTTGTGGAGCATTATCGACACTTGCATCTATCGTCACCAATGCCGGGCCGGCAGTTGCATCCTCATCAACGGAGGCAGTGTAGGAATCGACAACATTGCCATCCTGCATGAGTATTATATCCTCTGACTGATCTATAACATTGCCCACATCAATGACCACCCGCACATCCCTAGTATGCATTTCACCCCCGGCAGTAGCGCCATTAGAATCATAGGTCACGCGCACGGTTAGGGTGTGGCGTTCGGCGGTTTCGTAATCCAACACGGAGCCGGAGGGGTCAAATGCATTTATAATTGTGCCCGAATCGGCACCAATCTGCCAGAATCCGTCGCGGTTGGCTGTTGCGCCACCTACAAAAGCATAGGTTATTGTGCTACCTTGTGCGGCACCATCGACACTTGCATCTATCGTCACTACCGATGCACCGACAAATGCATCCTCATCAACGGGGGCAGTGTAGGAATCGACAA
The DNA here is from genome assembly GCA_958431225.1 of uncultured Alphaproteobacteria bacterium. Classification (GTDB taxonomy): domain Bacteria; phylum Pseudomonadota; class Alphaproteobacteria; order Puniceispirillales; family UBA1172; genus UBA12202. The sequence goes on from OY288107.1 coordinate 2,265,879, forward strand.
CATCGCCATCGGCGTTCTTGAATCTTATTCCTTCAACATCGTTCACATCAATGACCACCTGCACATCCCTAGTATGCACTTCGCCCGTAGTGCCAGCACCGTCGGCATCGTAAGTCACGCGCACGGTTAGGGTGTGGCTAGTGGTGGTTTCGAAATCCAACACGGAGCCGGAGGGGTCAAATGCATTTATAATTGTGCCCGAATCGGCACCAATCTGCCAGAATCCGTCGCGGTTGGCTGTTGCGCCACCTACAAAAGCATAGGTTATTGTGCTACCTTGTGCGGCACCATCGACACTTGCATCTATCGTCACTACCGATGCACCGACAAATGCATCCTCATCAACGGAGGCAGTGTAAGAACCGACCTCATTGCGATTGGTGTCCCTGAGTATGATTGGTGAATTATTGGGATTAGGGTCTGGCGTGGGTGTGGGGTCTGGCGTGGTGGTTGGAGGTGTGGTGGTTGGGGTTCTGGCTCTGCCGCCGCTACTGCTCCCGCCGCCGCCACCGCCGCCGCAACTAGCTAGGGCTATGCCCGAAATTGTCCAAATAAACACCCCCCCCCCTCTTGGGAAAAAGCCTTTATTTTCAAGGGGATGGATGGTGTTTAGGTGCGCTTCTGCGCGCGCGTCGGCGCGGGCGTCCAGAAAATGCGCTTGTGTTGTTAAATCATTTGACATGGTTTCGTCCTCCATTGGTTATAGTGCATTTTTTACAAGTCTAAAACAATCATACAGCATTTGCAACAAGAATTTAAAAAATTTAAATTCGCGCCCACACTTAAATTCGCGCCCACGCTACCACCCTGAGGGTGCGCCGCGCCGTCCCTTTTAATTCGCCATAGACAGGGATGCAGTTTTCTACTAACATAACACTAAATGGAGGCGAAAATGACACAGGCTAAAGATGGCATCAGGCTTACCCCGGGCGATATGCGGAAACATATCTCTGCGGTTGATAAGGAAAATTATCATATTGGGCTTTTGCGGGGGGAGTTGCATGTGGGGCTTTATATTCCGCAGGGGCGGGATTTGCAGAAACCGCATACGCGCGATGAGTGTTATGTGGTTGTGCGTGGGTCGGGGAAGTTTCAGCTTGGCGATGAGATTGTGCCTTTTGAGGCGGGGGATTTTTTGTTTGTGCCTGCCGGGATGGAACATCGGTTTCTGGACTTTGGCGACAGCCTTGAAACTTGGGTGATTTTTTATGGTCCTGAAGGCGGGGCGCGCGTGGAGTGATGGCGCAAATTTCTAGTAAAAAATACGTCTATCTTTTGATTTTCGTTAGTTTCACGCTGATGTTCTTTTCTTCTAGTGTTAAGAATGTTTTTCAGGTTTGGTTTGTTGATATTTGTACTTCTTTTGGGGTGACGCGGGCGGAGTTTTCGCTTTCTGGTGTTACGTTTATGATGATTACTGGGGTTGGGGCTTGGGTTGCTGGGCTTTTGAGCGACCGGCTTGGCGTGCGTAAGACTATTTTGCTTGGCAATGTTTTGATTGCGCTTAGTTTTATTGGCTCGGCTTTGATTGCTAATTTTTATGCTTTTGTGGCGATTTATGGTGGGCTTTCTGCCTTTGCTTTGGCGGCGGTGCAGTATGTGCCTATGGGGGTTCTGGTTGAGGAAACTTTTAAGGGTAGTAAGAATAAAGGGTTGATTTACGCGCTCCTGATTAACGGCACTGGGCTTGGGTTTGTTATTTTGAGTCCGCTTTGGGTGTATCTCAATTTGACGATTTCTTGGCAGGAAATTTATCTCATCCTTGGGGTGTTTTTTCTGGTGGTTTTGACGCCGTTGTTGTTTATCGCCCTGCCCTTGAGTCCTGCCCCGAGCCAAAATACCGCCGCGCAAACGCAGCATGACCCTCATTTCTGGCAGAATATCTTGATGAATCCGGCTTTTTGGTTTATTGCGCTGTCGTTTTTTGGTTGTGGCATCAATATGGCGTTTATTGACATCCATTTCGTGCCGATGATGCAAGACCAATACACCGCCCCTGCTATTGTCGGCGCATCGCTGGCGGTTTTGGGGGTGATGGAGATGGTGGGGGGCTTTATCGCCGGCTGGTTGAGCGACCGCACGCGTCCGGCTATGTTGCTTTCGGGGTTCTATTTTTTGCGCGCGGTATCGGGGTGGCTGTTGATGCAATCTACTAATGAGACGATGCTGGTGGTGTTTAGTGCTATTTTTGGGGCGACTTATTTAGGCACGGTCATTGTTACTTCGCTATTCACTTTGCAATATTTCGGCAAGGAAAATAAAGGCGCGGTTTTTGGCTTGGTGTTTTTTATCCATCAAATCGGTGCGTCTCTTTCCACTTGGGCGGGGGCGCATATTTTTGACAGTTATGGCAGTTATCATTACGCTGTCGCGCTGGCTACGGCGTTTTCGGTGGCGTCTGCGCTTATTGCGTTGGGGCTTTTTAATACCAAAGCGGCGTATTCGTAGTTTTTGCAAAATAAATTTGAACTCTTGGTCAAAAAATAGTATGATGCGGGGAGATGCATTATTTAGGGGGTGAAATTGACTAATACTGGAATCGCCGCAAATCGTCTTGACCGCGCGCAACTCAGCGAATGTTTTGCGGATTTACACGCGCCTCTTGATGCGCATGAGGCGGCTGTTGCCGCGGATAGGTGCTATTTTTGCTATGATGCGCCGTGCGTGACGGCTTGTCCTACGGGGATTGATATTCCGCTTTTTATTCGTCAGATTTCTACGGGGATGGCGGATGCGGCGGCGCGGACTATTTTTGATTCTAACATTTTGGGTGGGATGTGCGCGCGGGTTTGTCCGGTGGAAAATCTTTGTGAAGGGGCGTGTGTGCGTGAAGAATCTGAGCGCGACCCGGTGCAAATCGGGCGTTTGCAACGCCACGCTACCGATGGGCTGATGGCGCAAAAAACGCATCCCTATCAACGTGCCTCAAACACCGGAAAAAATGTTGCTGTTGTTGGTGGCGGGGCGGCAGGATTAGCCGCCGCCCACCGCCTCGCGCTTTTGGGGATTGATGCGCATATTTTGGAATCTCGGGAAAAATTGGGGGGGCTGAACGAATACGGCATCGCCGCCTATAAAGTCGTCAATGATTTCGCACAGAAAGAGGTGGAATGGCTGTTGCAGATTGGTGGGATTACGCATCAATGTGGCGTCATGTTGGGGCGGGATTTTACTTTGGCATCTTTGTTAGCGGAATTTGATGCGGTGTTTTTGGGCATCGGTTTAGGCGATACGCGCGATTTAGGCATTGATGGTGCGGACACCCCGAACGTTACGCCGGCTACCGAATTCATCGCTGATTTGCGCCAAGCCTCTGCCCTTGACAAAGTCGCTATCGGACGGCGGGTGGTGGTGATTGGTGGCGGGATGACAGCGATTGATGCGGCGGTGCAGTCTAAATTGCTTGGGGCTTCGGAAGTGACGATTGCTTATCGGCGGGGGGCTAGTGATATGCCGGCTTCGCAATATGAACAAGAGCTTGCGCTATCAAAAGGCGTGCAGATGCGTTTCCATGCGACGCCGCAGAAAATGGAAACAACCGCCGATGGCATCAAAGTGCATTTTGCGGTTAAGGGCGATGATGATTTCGCCCTTGAAGCCGACCAAATTTTCACCGCCATAGGACAAGTTCTTGACCCGCCTCCCCCTGAAATCGCAGTAGAGAATGGCAAAATCAAAATTGATGCCCAATATAAAACTAGCATGGATGGCGTTTGGGCGGGGGGTGATTGCACTGGCTTAGGCGATGACCTCACCGTGACGGCGGTGGCGCATGGGCGCGATGCTGCTATACAAATTCACAGCACCTTAACAGGAGGAAAACATGGCTGATCTTACTAGTAAATTTTGCGGAGTATCTTCACCGAATCCGTTCTGGGTGGCGTCAGGTCCCCCGGCGGATAAGGAATATAATGTGCGCCGTGCCTTTGACGCTGGCTGGGGCGGGGTGGTTTGGAAGACGCTTGGCATTGATGACGGCAAGCCTATCGTCAATGTTAATGGTCCCCGCTATGGGGCGATTTGGGGCGCGGATCGGCGGGTTTTGGGGATGAATAATATTGAACTCCTCACCGACCGCCTCCTTGAAACCAATTTGGAAGAAATCGTGCGCATCAAACGCGATTTCCCCGACCATCCGGTTTTCTGTTCGGTCATTGCGCCTTGTGAAGAACCTTGTTGGCAAGGCATCATCCCCCTCATCGCCGAATCTGGCGTGGATGGGTTTGAGCTCAATTTCGGCTGCCCGCACGGGATGCCCGAACGCGGTATGGGTGCCGCCGTGGGACAAGTGCCTGACTATATTAAAATGGTCACCGCTTGGGTCAAAGAAGCCACCAAATTGCCGGTGATGGTCAAACTCACCCCCAATGTCGCCAACATCGTCCATCCAGCAAAAGCGGCAAAGGATGGCGGTGCCGATGCGGTTAGTTTAATCAACACCGTTGCCTCCATTCCTTCGGTGGATTTGGATGCGATGGCACCTGAGCCGATGATTGATGGCAAAGGCACGGCGGGGGGATTCTGTGGTCCGGCGGTGAAGCCTATCGCGCTCAATATGGTGACGCAAATTGCCCGTGATAAAGCCCTTAAAACCTTGCCGATTTCGGGGATTGGCGGGGTGACGACTTGGCGCGATGCTGCTGAATTTATGGCACTTGGCGCGCAGAATGTTCAGGTCTGCACCGCCGCGATGACTTATGGTTTTGCGATTATTGATGAATTGACTAGCGGGTTATCGCAATGGATGGATGAAAAAGGCTATGCGCGTCTTGATGATTTCATCGGTAAGGCCGTCCCGAACGTTACCGATTGGCAGTATCTAAATCTCAATTTCACCGCCAAAGCCCGCATTGACCAAGATTTATGTATCGGTTGCGGACGTTGCTATGCCGCGTGTGAAGACACCTCGCACCAAGCCATCAGCATGAGTGAGACCCGCGTTTTTGAGGTCATTGACGCCGAATGTGTCGCGTGTAATTTATGCGTCAATGTCTGTCCGGTTGAGGATTGCATCACCATGGAAACGCTCGCCCCGGGTACCATTGACCCGCGCACTGGGGTGGCTGTGCCTAAAGAACATGGCGATTGGACGACGCATCCCCATAATCCTATGGCTAAATAATTTGGGGCTAAACGATGACAGCACAGAAAAATTTACGCATCAATCCTGATAGGCTTTGGGATAGCCTCATGGAAATGGCGAAAATCGGTCCGGGAATCGCTGGGGGTAATAATCGCCAAACCCTCACCGATGAGGATGGCGAGGCACGCGACTTATTCAAAAAATGGTGCCTTGATGCCGGGATGGAGATGGGGGTGGATAGTATGGGCAATATGTTTGCGACCCGTGCTGGCACCGATGCCGATGCCCTGCCCGTCTATATGGGCTCGCACCTAGACACACAGCCCACTGGCGGTAAATATGATGGGGTGTTGGGGGTGCTTGGCGGGCTTGAGGTGGTGCGGAGCCTCAATGATCTCGGCATCCAAACCAAGCACCCGATTGCTATCGTCAATTGGACGAATGAGGAAGGCACACGCTTTGCCCCGGCGATGCTGGCGTCAGGGGTTTTTGCCGGGAAATATGAACAAGATTGGGCGTATGCGCGCGTGGATGCGCACGGCAAATCCTTTGGCGATGAGCTGAAACGCATCGGCTGGGTTGGTGATGAGGCGGTGGGGGGGCGCAAAATGCACGCTATGTTTGAGTTGCATATTGAACAAGGTCCGATTTTAGAAGCGGAAAATAAACCTATCGGCGTCGTCACGCACGGGCAAGGTTTGCGCTGGATTGAATGCACGATTAGCGGCAAGGAAAGCCATACAGGTTCAACGCCGATGCCGATGCGCCGTAACGCCGGGCGCGGCTTGGCGGGCATTACCGAACTGGTGCATGAAATTGCTATGCAGCATCAGCCTAATGCGGTGGGGGCGATTGGGCATATTGATATTTATCCCAATTCGCGCAACATTATTATCGGCAAAGCCGTCTGCACGGTTGATTTTCGTTCGCATAAATTGGATGTTCTCAATGCTATGGTTGAAGAATTTCACACGCGCGCCGAGGTACTATGCCGTGATATTGGCGTTGAATTTGCCGCCAATATTGTCGGGCAGTTTGACCCGCCTGCCTTTGATAAAAATTGCGTCAAAGCCGTGCGCCGTGCCGCCGAAGATTTAGGCTATGGGCATATGGATATTGTTTCGGGCGCCGGGCATGATGCTTGCTGGATTAACGACATTGCCCCCACCGCGATGATTATGTGTCCTTGCATGGATGGATTGAGCCATAATGAAGCCGAGGATATTAGCAAAGAATGGGCGCAAGCCGGGGCGGATGTATTGCTCCACGCGGTATTACAAACCGCAGAAATTGTCGCCAAATAGGAAAGGGAAATCGCCATGAGTAAAGTCATTCGCAACGGCACGATCGTCACCCACGATCTAACCTATCAAGCCGATATACGCATTGAGGGCGGGATCATTACCGAAATTGGTAAAAACCTCAAAGGCGATAGCGAGTTGGACGCAAGCGGTTGCTATGTGATGCCCGGGGGGATTGACCCGCATACGCATCTTGAAATGCCGTTCATGGGGACGTATTCAAGCGATGATTTTGCTAGCGGCACCCGCGCCGCGCTGGCGGGGGGGACGACTATGGTGGTGGATTTTGCTCTGCCAAATCAAGGCGAAAGCCTGTTGGATGCGCTCAAAAGATGGGACAATAAATCCACGCGCGCGAATTGCGATTTCTCGTTTCACATGGCGATAACATGGTGGGGGGAACAGGTTTTTGATGATATCAAAACCGTCATTGAACAAAAAGGCATCACTACGTTCAAACATTTCCTCGCCTATAAGGGGGCGTTGATGGTGAATGATGATGAGCTTTATGCGTCCTTCTCGCGGCTAGGGGAGCTTGGCGGGATTGCGCTTGTTCATGCGGAAAATGGCGATGTGGTGGCGGAGTTGAGCGCGAAATTACTGGCAGAAGGCAACACCGGCCCCGAAGCCCACGCCTATTCGCGCCCGCCACAAGTAGAAGGCGAAGCCACCAACCGCGCCATTATGATTGCCGATATGGCAGGCGTGCCGCTTTATGTCGTGCATACCTCATGCGAGGAATCCCACGAAGCCATCCGCCGTGCCCGCCAACAAGGTAAGCGCGTCTGGGGCGAGCCATTAATCCAACATTTAGTCTTAGACGAAAGCGAATACTTTAACAAAGATTGGGATCACGCCGCCCGCCGTGTCATGTCGCCGCCGTTCCGCAACAAAGCCCACCAAGCTAGCCTGTGGGCAGGATTACAAGCGGGGTCATTGAGCGTGGTGGCGACCGATCATTGCGCTTTCACCACCGAACAGAAACGCAACGGCATCGGCGATTTTACCAAAATTCCTAACGGCACTGGCGGGCTAGAAGACCGCCTACCGATGCTTTGGACGCATGGGGTTGGCACCGGGCGTTTGACCATGAATGAGTTTGTTGCGGTGACCTCAACGAATATCGCAAAGATACTTAATTGCTATCCGAAAAAGGGGGCGATTTTGGTTGGGGCGGATGCGGATTTGGTTGTCTGGGATCCCAAAAAATCCAAAACCATCTCCGCCAAGAGCCAACAATCCGCCATTGATTACAATGTTTTTGAAGGGCATAAAGTCCAAGGCTTGCCCCGCTTTACCTTGACGCGGGGGGCAGTTGCGGTGGATGATGGCAAGGTGCAATGCAAGGAAGGGCATGGGGAATTTGTCGCGCGCAAAGGGGCGACCCCGACCAATCGCGCCTTGTCCTCATGGAAAGAACTCACCGCCCCGCAACCCGTCAAACGCACTGGCATTCCGGTCAGCGGAGTCTAATTTGATGGCGGGCAAAGCAAGCATTTCGGCGCAAAATCTCAATTTGGTTTTTGATACTAGCGATGATAAAATTCACGCATTAAAGGCGTATCGCTCACCATCAAAAAAGGCGAATTCGTCAGTCTCATCGGTCCATCAGGTTGCGGCAAAACGAGTTTTTTACGCTGTATCGCCGGGCTAGAATCGCCGCAACAAGGCACGTTGCTAATCAATGGCATGACCCCCGAAGCCGCACGGCAAGCACGTGCCTATGGCTATGTGTTTCAACACGCAGGGCTTTATCCGTGGCGGAATCTAGCGGGGAATGTGCGCTTGCCGTTGGAAATTATGGGCTACCCCCGCAATGAACGCGCGGCACGGGTGGATCATGTTTTGAAGCTGGTGGAACTGGACGGCTTTCAGAAAAAATATCCGTGGCAATTATCTGGCGGGATGCAACAACGTGCCTCAATCGCGCGGGCGTTGGCGTTTGATGCCGATATTTTACTGATGGATGAACCCTTTGGCGCGCTGGATGAAATCGTCCGCGACCATCTCAATGAACAGCTGCTGAAACTCTGGCAACGCACGAAAAAAACTATCGTTTTTGTCACGCATTCCATCCCCGAAGCCGTCTATCTTTCCACCAAAATCATCGTCATGAGCCCGCGCCCGGGACGCATCACCACCATCATAGACAACCCCCTCCCCCGCAAACGCCCCTTTGGAAATCCGCGACACGCCTAGATTTTTAGCCATCAACGCCCAACTCCGCCAAGGGTTGCGCGCAGGACATAGTTATGATTAACCGCTTTCTGCCCATTTTGGTGATGTTAGCGGGGCTGTTGGTGCTGTGGTATCTAGCGGTGGCGCCGATGAATTTGCGCGGGGGGCTGGATTATGCCGAACGTCAAGGCGCGGCAGTTACGCCCGCCACCGCATCCGCCCGCCGTGATGCTAACCTGTTGATTTTACTCGTGCAGAATCGTCAATTTATCGGGTATGCTTACGCCCTAGAACGCCCTGCCCTGCCGACGCCTAATCAGGTGCTTGGTGAGTTTTGGAAGACGACTGGGGCGATGGTGATGCGGGGGCGGGCGTGGTCAAAACGCTCGCTGATTTATCATGGCTGGCTTACCATGAAGACGACTTTATTTGGCTTTGCCTTGGGGGGTGTTATTGGCATGTTTGGGGCGATTGCGATGGTTTATTCGCGCGTCGCCGCCATGAGCCTGATGCCGTGGGCGATTATTAGCCAGACCATCCCCATCGTCGCACTGGCACCGATGATTATCGTGCTGTCGGGGCAGTTAGGCATTGAAAGCCGTGAGGTGCCGAAAGCCATTATTTCGGCTTATCTGTGTTTTTTTCCGGTTTTGGTGGGGATGATTAAAGGCTTGCGCGCGCCCGAAGATTCGCAACTTGATTTATTGAAAACCTACAACGCCACGGGGCTAGCGAGTTTTTTGAAATTGCGTCTGCCGGCATCGGCGCCGTTTTTATTCACCTCATTAAAAATAGGCATCGCGGCGGCGTTGGTCGGCACAATCGTAGGCGAGCTGCCCACCGGTGCCATTAGCGGGTTAGGTGCGCGGCTTTTAATCGGCGACCAATTCGGCACACCACTAGCCATCTGGTCGGCATTATTGGCGGCGGCGATTTTGGCGGGGGCGTTGGTGACTTTGATTGATATGTTGCAAAAAATTGTCCTTAACCGCATGGGGATGTATCGGTGATGTGGGTGTTTTGGGTGATTTGTATTTGGTTCGGGGCGTGGGGGTTGAATATCTGGCTCACGTCAAAGCGGTTTGCCGCCGCGCCCATTCTAGCCCCGCTAGTTCTCGGCGCTACCATGTTGGTTTTGTGGGAAATTGTGGTGGCAGGGTTGGGGTTGAGCGCGGTGATTCTGCCCGCACCTTCGGCGATTTTTTTGCGTTTTGGGGCGGAGCTGGATTTGCTCTGGGGGGATTTCAATCAGACCGTTATCAAAGGCGCGTTGCGGGGTTTTGCTATCGGGGTTAGTGCGGCGTTGCTGTGCGCCCTCGCCATTGACCGTTCGCGTTTTTTGACTAAGGGACTTCTGCCGATTGGCAATTTTATCGCCGCCATGCCGATTATAGGCATCGCGCCGATTATGGTGAATTGGTTCGGTTTTGATTGGCAATCCAAAGCGGCGGTGGTGGTGATTATGGTATTTTTTCCGATTCTGGTGAATACCACCCAAGGATTGCAAGCCAGCCACGCGATTCACAGGGATTTGATGAAGACTTACGGTGCTAGTTATTGGCAGGTTTTGTGCGCCATGCGGTTGCCGTCTGCACTACCTTTTATATTTAATGGCTTGAAAATATCTGCGACATTGGCTTTGATAGGTGCTATTGTTGCCGAGTATTTCGGGAGCCCCACCCGTGGGATGGGATTCCGAATCTCAACGGGAGTCGGCCGCCTAGACATGGATTTAGTCTGGGCGGAGATTTTCGTTGCAGCACTGGTTGGCACAGGGTTTTATGGTGCGGTCACATTGGCTGAACGCTATTTCACCTTTTGGCATCCGTCTCAACGTAATCGTTAATTAGGAGAACATGATGATGAAAATAACGAAAACAACCTTACTGGCGGTGGGCTTTAGCCTCATTGCAGGCATAGCCTCCGCCGCCGATGAAGTGACCTTGCAATTAAAATGGGTCACGCAAGCGCAATTCGCTGGCTACTATGTGGCGTTGGATCGAGGCTTTTACGATGCCGAAGATTTAGACGTCACCATCAAACCCGGCGGTCCTGAAATCGCACCAACGCAAGTGCTTGCCGGGGGCGGTGCTGATGTCACGGTGGAATGGATGCCGGCAGCGTTAGCGGCACGCGAAAAAGGCCTAGCAATGGTCAATATCGCACAACCATTTAAATCCTCGGGGTTGATGCTGACCTGCCGTAAAGATGCCGGGATAGAAAGCACAGCGGATTTTCGCGGCAAGACTTTGGGCGTGTGGTTCTTTGGCAATGAATTCCCGTTCCTAAGCTGGATGAGCCAACTCGGCATCCCCACCGATGGTTCGGTAAATGGCGTGGAAATGCTCAAACAAGGCTTTAATGTTGATCCGATTTTAAACGGGCAAGCCGCGTGCGTATCCACCATGAGCTACAACGAATACTGGCAAATCATTGACGCCGGGTTAAGCCCATCGGATCTAAAATTGTTCAAATACGAAGACCAAGGGGTGGCAACCCTAGAAGACGGGCTTTATGTGTTGGAACAACGGCTAGAGGATGCGGCGTTCCGCGATAAGATGGTGCGTTTCGTGCGCGCGTCTATGAAGGGCTGGAAATGGGCAGAAGACAACCCACGCCAAGCCGCGCTAATCGTGCTGGACTATGACGAAACCGGCGCACAAACCGAAAAACATCAAGTGCGCATGATGGGCGAAATAGCCAAACTAACCGCCGGCTCCAACGGCAGTCTAAGCCCACGCGACTACGAACGCACGGTAGCATCTCTGCTCTCGGGGGGTTCTGACCCAGTCATAACCAAAAAACCATCGGGAGCATGGACGCACATAATCACCGACAAAGCCTTGCGCTAAGTGCGGTGGCACGGGGGGCGGTGCGGGAACGGCGCGGGTGAAAATCCGCGCCGTCCCTAAATTCGCGCCCTGCGCTCACCCTGCGGAGGGGTCGGCGTCTGGCATTGGGGTTAACCCTAAATCGTCTGGGTCGTAGGAGTCTTGGTGTGCGAAGGATTGGCGGTCGGGGATTATTGCTGGGGATTGCCCTGCAACATCGTTCACATCAATGACCACCTGAATTTCCCTAGTTACATCCGCGGTCAAGACATTGTCATCCGCATCGTAAGTCACGCGGACGGTTAGTTCGTAGCGGGGAGTGGTTTCGTAATCCAACAAGCTGGAATCCGCAACGCTAATTGCGCCCGTTCTATGATTAATCTGAAAAACGCCGCCTTGGGATAAGATGGCTACGTTGCCAAAATGGTCAACCACAAAGGCATATTCTATTACGCTACCTTGTGCAGCATTACCCACACTTGCAGATATCGTTGGCAAATCAGCGTTACCGCCATCCTCATCAACGGAGCCAGTGTAGGAAGAGACAGGGTTGCCATCGGCATCCGCGAGTTCTATTAGTACATCGCCTACATCAATGACCACCTGCATTTCCCTAGTTACATCCGCGGTCAAGACATTGTCATCCGCATCGTAGGTCACGCGGACGGTTAGTTCGTAGCGGGGGGTGGTTTCGTAATCCAACAAGCTGGAATCAGCAACGCTAATTGCGCCCGTTCTATGATTAATCTGAAAAACGCCGCCTTGGGATAAGATGGCTACGTTGCCAAAATGGTCAACCACAAAGGCATATTCTATTACGCTACCTTGTGCAGCATTACCCACACTTGCAGATATCGTTGGCAAATCAGCGTTACCGCCATCCTCATCAACGGAGCCAGTGTAGGAAGAGACAGGGTTGCCATCGGCATCCGCGAGTTCTATTAGTACATCGCCTACATCAATGACCACCTGCACATCCCTAGTTACTTCGTCAGTCGTGGTGCGAGGATCGCTATCCGCATCGTAGAGTACGCTCACGGTTAGTTCGTAGCGGGGAGTGGTTTCGTAATCCAACAAGCTGGAATCAGCAACGCTAATCGCGCCCGTGCTACTATTAATCTGAAAGACGCCGCCTTCGGAGGTTGTGAGGCGGCCACCACCGCTTTCCAAAAAGCCATACTCTATTATGCTACCTTGTGCAGCATTATCTACACTTGCCCTTATCCTTGGCAAATCGGGGGAAGTGCCATCCTCATTGACTGAGCCAGTGTAGGAAGCAGGGTCGCCGCTGGTGTTCGCAAAGTTTATTGTAACGGTTTGAGGTGTGGGGTCTGGCGGGGTCATTGGATCGGGTGTTTGGGTTCTGACTCTGCCGCCGCTACTGCTCCCGCCGCCGCCACCGCCGCCGCAACTAGCTAGGGCTATGCCCGAAATTACCCAGAGAATCCCCCCCCCCCCCTCTTGGGAAAAAGCCTTTATTTTCAAGCGGTTGGCGGGTATCGGTGCGCCAGTTAAGTGAATTGCGTTGTGTTGTTAAATCATTTGACATGGTTTCGTCCTCCATTGGTTATAGTGCATTTTTTACAAGTCTAAAACAATCATAAATCATTTGCAACAAGAATCTACACGCAGAAATGATTTTTTGATTTAGTGGGGTTGGGGCTGGATGTGTTCGCTTAATTATTTGACTGACGTTCCGTGAATTTCTTCTTTGTCATCACGATTCCAATATCTATTTGGATTGTTGGTGTCCGAATTATATAATGACCGCAAACCATAGGCTTCGGTTATTCTTACCGTTGGCTCTTCATGGACGTGGTATTTATCTATGGCTTCTAATACGCGCTTCAAAAAATCGTATTCTTGCGGTATGGATATGATGACTTCGGCTGATGGCACTTCTTGGATGGTTTCCTCCGCCCCGCCATGCGCGCCTTCATTGCCCTTAAATCTGCAACGCCCGGCATCGCGAACATACATGCAATGCGAATAGTTTCCTTGCGTCAACGGAATTTCTTCTCCGAGCATCTTTGTGAATTCATCAATGGCTTTGCTCGGAACTTGTATATTGATAACCCACTCAGATTGCAAAAAATACGCATCGGTTTTGAAATCTTTTATCTCCATTATATACTCCTAATTTTTCCGCGTGCCTATTATATAGACGATGGCGGTGGTGGTGATTATACTGCCGCCTATTAGGACTAATCCGCTTGTCTTTTCGGCAAATAGCATCCATGCCCAGACCGGTGCTAACGGAATTTCAATCAATCCTATCAACGCCGCCGCCAATGCCGAAACGCGGCTGACGCCCATGAGATAAACGCCGAACCCTAACCCTACATTGACAAAGCCATACAAGCCTAGCCAAACATAATCCGATGTTAGCAACAGGGTATGGGTGGCGAACGGGGCTACCGCTAGCGCGCCTAGAAATGCGGATAGATATGTTGCTTTTGTTGTGTCGGCATTTGGGAAGAATTTGGTTGCTACCGTTAATGCTGCCATGAAAAACGTCATGCCTAGTGCGAGTGCTATGCCTAGATAATCATTCAAGGCGGCATTGCCTAACGTCATGATGACCATGCCTAATGTTGATGCGACACAGCACGCGATGGAAAACGCCGAAATCTTTTCGCGCAGGAAAATTAGCGACAGAAAATAGGTCACTAACGGCATAGTGCCATAAACAAATGACACATTCGCAATCGTCGTGAAAAAGAACGATGATATAAAACAAATCATCCCTGCTGTCGTCAGCCCGGCAATCCAAAATTCCCCGAATGAAAACACGAATAAATCCCGCAATGGTTTTTTCTGATTCATTGCATAGTAAATCAACAACACGCAAATCCCTCCGGTAATTGACCGCCATAGCAATGTCGTGGGAATATCCGTCGTGACAAGCCGCGTAAAAAGCCCCGCCGTGCTCCACGAAAGTGCCGCGATTAAAATCAGTAATGGTCCTGATATATTACGCATGATGCCCCCTCCCTGATGCCCCCTCGAGGCTCGGATGCACGAACTAACTTTCAAGGAAATGCGGCGCATAAGCAAGGTAAATCGTTTCCATGCTGATGGAAACATTAAAACTTGTGCTATTTTCGGATGCGGTCATAATGCGCTTATCATGATTGATGGGCAAAAATTAACCTTACAGCTGGAACATATCAGCCAAGGGGTTGGGCATAAAAGTCGTATGGCGATGCTTGCCGCTTTGATGGGCGGGCGGGCTTTGCCGGCGAAGGAGCTGGCGTATCGCGCCGGTGTCTCATCTCAAACCGCGAGCAGCCATTTGCGTGTGCTTGAAAAGACGGGGTTTATTAAATGTATAAAATGCGGTCGCCATCGTTATTATGAACTGACGCATCCTGAAATTGCCGAAGGGCTTGAAAGCCTTGCCGTGCGCCTGCCGCCAGTGCCGCCGGTGCTACCGCCGCATCTCTGCCTTGCGCGTTTGTGTTATGACCATCTCGCAGGACGGCTTGGGGTGATGATTGCCCAGACGCTATTGCGGGATGGGGTGATTAGCATGAATGATACGGGTTTTGATGTTTCAAAAACCGGTGCGGATTTGGAACGCATATTCGGTATTGATGTTGCGGCTCTTATGACGCGCCGCCGCAAATTCGCGCCGCGCTGTATTGATTGGAGCGAGCGCACACCCCATATCGCCGGCGCGCTCGGGGCGGCAATCGCTTCGGCATCGGAAAGCAAGGGCTGGATTAAAATCGCGCCCGATAGCCGCGAGGTGCATATCACTCGTGAGGGACACGATTTTTTTAGCCAATTTATCGGCAAAGAATGGGACGCGCACAGGCGTGATGATTGACCTAACTTAATGGCTCAATATCTGTTCTAAAAATAGTTTGGCGCGGGGGGATTTTGGTTTTTTGAAAAAATCTGCGGGTGGTTGGTCTTCAACGATTCTGCCTTTGTCCATGAAAATAATTCTATGCGCCACGCGCTTCGCAAAATTCAATTCGTGGGTCACACAGATCATTGACATTCCATCTTCCGCAAGGCTCACCATCGTATCAAGAACTTCTTTTATCATCTCCGGGTCTAGGGCAGAGGTGGGTTCGTCAAACAGCATCAATTTTGGTTCCATGCACAACGCCCTTGCGATGGCGACACGTTGCTGTTGTCCGCCCGAAAGTTGCCCCGGCAGTTTATCGGCTTGTTCGGGAATCTGCACCCTTTTCAGGTAAGTCATGGCTTTGTCATACGCCGCTTGTGCGTCCATTTTGCCGTTGTTGATGGGGGCTAGCGTGCAGTTTTCAAGGACGGTGAGATGCGGGAATAGGTTAAATTGCTGAAAAACCATGCCAACATTATCACGCACCTGCCGCACAGATTGCGCATCGCCACGCAATTCTGTGCCATGCACGCTAATGTCCCCCGACTGATGCGCTTCCAAGCCATTCAGGCAGCGTATCAGCGTGGATTTCCCTGAGCCTGACGGACCGCAAACGACAATCCGCTCGCCTTCAAAAATGGTCAAATCAACATCACAAAGCGCCTGAAAATCGTCAAACCACTTATTGACTTTTTCCATCTTGACGATGATATTTTTCGCGCCTTTTGGCATGACTGACCGCAATGGGGGCAATCATAGGGACGGCAGAGGTGGTAGTGCCTGCCCTAGCCATTTTTCAGAAATCGCATTGAGTTCCCCGCCAACTTTCTTATGCAGGACGAAAACATTAACCCAACGCAATAAATCCTCATTGCCTTTTTTGACGCCGATAAAGCACGGGCTATCCTTGATGATGTATTTCCGTTCTATGTCAAGATTCGGGTCAGCCTCGGTGAGCGAAGCGGCGGCGGTATTGCCTGAAACGAGAACCTGCACCTGCCCTGATGTAAATGCGCTCAAAGTCGCGGCATTATCGCCGAATCGCGTGATTTTTGCATCTGACGGCGCAGTCTTGGTGAGTTCTAGGTCTTCCAGAGTGCCGCCAGTGACGCCAACGGTCAGCCCGCTAAGGTCAGAAGGCGTCGAAATATCAAGATTTGATGACGCAAATGCCCCCGAATAAAACGGCGCATAAGCACTAGAAAAATTGATTGATTTCGCACGTGTTGGATTCGCACCCATCACCGACACCACTAAATCCACGCGGTCTGTTTCAAGGAAGGGTATGCGTTGCTTGGACACAACCGGCACAAGTTTTAGTTCTACCCCAAGGTCTTTGGCAATCAGTTTTGCTACATCAACATCATAGCCTTCATGTTCGCCGGAAGCACCGACAGAACCGAATGGCGCAAAGGATTCTGGAACAGCGATTTTCACAACGCCATCAGCAAGAATTTCTGCTAAATCCCCCGCCTTTGCTATGGCGGTTGATGCGCATGTTATCAATGCGACTACCAATAGGCTAAATATATGTTTCATTGGACTTTCCTTTCTGTTTGAGTGGAATAGATTTCACGCTACCGCCATAATGAAAACAATTCAAGCATTTTTCGCAATGCTCCGTGCTTCTAATTTGCGCGCAAATATGGCGAGGGGGTAGCAAATGCAAAAATACATCACCGCCATAAGCGGAAAAATGACAAAAGGCTCGGAGCCCAAAACCGGCGCATTTGCCCAACGTTTCCCCACTAACATGAGGTCGCTGAAACCGATAATATAGGCGAGCGACGTGCCTTTGATGATCTGAACCATGAAGCCTATGGTTGGGGCGATGCCGAATTTGATTGCTTGCGGCAGGATTACTTTTCGTAGCAATGACGAATAGCGAATGTTCAGGGCAAAACTAGCCTCCCACTGCCCACGTGCCACCGATTCAATAGCACCTCGCCAGACCTCTGCCAGATATGCTGATGTGAATAGCACTAGGGCAATGGTCGCCGCCGTCCAAGGATTTACATTGATATCAAGCAACCCCGGCACGCCTAGCCCTATCAGAAAAAGCAGCATCAGCAACGGAATCGATTGGAAAATCCAGATATAGGCAGTGGCTATTCTTTGCAGGTGCCGGCTTGGTGCTATACGCATGAGCGTGATAAGGCTCGCAATCGCCCCGCCCCCCAAAAATGCAATCAGCGACAGGTAAATGGTGAAACGACACGCCGCTACCAGCTGAAACAGAATGATGCCATGCGGTTTGCCAAAAATTTCAATAAAAAATTCGCCCATCAAGCCACCCTCCGCCCCAATGTTTTCGCAAAAATGAATTGCAAAATGCCTTTCAACATTAAAGCGAATGCAACATATAATGCGGTTAGCGTGATAAATACTTCAAACGATCTGAATGTCCGACTATCAATGTAAAGCCCCGCATGCGTCAAGTCTTCAACGCCAATCTCCGAAATCACCCCGGTGGTTAGGAACAAAAAGATGAATTGGCTTGAAAGCGACGGGAACATCTTAATGAGTGTTTGCGGGATGATGATGGAATTGAAAATGGTTTTGTTTGATAGGTTCAAAGCGGCGGCGGCTTCTAACTGACCTTTTTGTGTAGAGGCAAAGCCGCTCCGCAGAATCTCAGCAAAATAACCCGAAAAATTAATCGTCAAAGCCAAAAGCGCATGACACCAAAACGGCCACACATAACCGAACAGCAATGGAAGCCCGAAAGCGATAAAGAATAGCTGCACAATAAGCGGCGTATTTCTGATAAAATCAATATAGGCGGCAGAGATATAATTGAGCAGAGGCACTTGCCAAAACCGCACCGCCGCCAGCACGAACGCCAGCAAAAACCCCAAAACACCCGAGGCAATCGTCAGCCCCAACGAAGTCAGCGCACCATCAAAAATGATGCCCAGATATTCGGGCGACCGATAAATTTCAAAAAATCGCAACTCCAAAACTAGCCTCCATCAAGCCCATTTTGGGCGAGCACTTTGCGGGCGGTGCGGAAGCATTCTAGGGCTTGGGGGACGCCGCAATATATGCCTATTACGTGGATGATGGCGCGGATTTCTTCTTGGCTGACGCCGTTATTGATGGCGCCTTGGCAGTGTAATTCCCATTCGTGCATTTTGCCTAGCGCGCCGAGCATGGCTAGGTTCATCATGGAACGGGTTTTGGCATCAATCACCGCATCCCCCCAGCCGAAGCCCCAGCACCATGCGGTCATCGCCTCTTGGAATGGGCGCGTGAGATCATCGGCGGCGGCTAGGTTTTTTTCTACATAGTTTTTTCCTAGCGTGGCTTTGCGTTGTTCTAGCCCTTTGAGAAATAGGTCTTCGTCAAACGTTGTCATGGCTTGTCTCCTTTTTATAATATGCGCGCATCCATTTTTGTAGATGCATGATGGGGTGTTCGGAATTTACCCCGCCTTTTGGGTCAATCACTAATGGTCCCGGGGTGTAGCCTCTTGAGCCTAGCCCTTTTTGCACCGATTCTACTAGATGGATGTCTTCTTCCACGGTGGTTTCGCGGTCTTGCACGGCTAGTTGACGGACGACCGCATCCTCCGCCCCGTCAATGGAATACCAGCCCCGCCACAGCACCACATTTTCGGCATCAATCGCGCGCCAATGATAGGTGTTGAGGATATTTCCCGGATAGACCTGAAACGAAAACATGGGCCACAGATACCAGCTAGAATAGGCTTCATTATGCGCGAATCCTGATTGGATGTCATAGCTCATTTGGTCTAGTGCTTGGCATTCTGTCGTGTGGCGCAGGCATTTGCCTTGGGGCTGGATGTCATACGTGTCGGGCTTGACCACGCCGCTAACAAAAGTCGGATGGTTGCGCGCGCAGTGATAACATTCCGAATAATTTTCCACCGACACTTTCCAATTACATTTTTCGGGGATTTCCACCCATTCCAGAGGTTTCAAATCGCGCCAATTCGGCACCCATTCTTCTAGTTCCGCGCGCACATTTGGGAACCATGTTTCCATCGGCTCTGCTTTAGGATTCAGATTCACGAACACGAAACCAAGCAATTCTTCGGTCAGCACCTCGTTGAGGCAAATCGCCGATTTATCAAATCCTTCAACGGCTTTCATATTAGGTGCGGCGCGCAATGCCCCTGTCAGATCATAACTCCAAGCGTGATAGGGGCAGACGACAATGCGCGTATTTCCTGCGCCTTTAACCAGTTGATGCGCGCGGTGTTGGCAGACATTATAAAAAACACGAATTTTATTATCGCCCCCACGGATGGCGAATAGGTTTTCGCCGGCAATCGTGAAACTGGTGTAATCGCCGGTGTTTTCAATCTCTCGGCTATGGCAGGCAAATTGCCATGTTTCTGCGAGCAAGCCTTGGGTTTCATGGCGGAATACTTTTGGGTCGGTGTAGTAGCGTCCGTCTAATGATTTGATTGGTGCGTCCATATTTCCCCCCTATCTTTATTTAGCAATGGCTTGGACGGCTTGCAATACCGCATTTTGCGTTTTTTCCAAATCGGCATCCGTAAGCGCCAGCGACGGATATAATTTTGATGCTGATTTCAACACGCCCTCATCGCGCAACACCTGATTGAACTTGGCGCCCAGATGCGGTTGTTGATGCTTGGCGCTTCGGTAATCTACACAATCTTCGCTGGTAAATAGCACATCAAATAATGTCGCGTCGCCGCAAATTTTATGCGCGATTCCGGCATCACTCAGCGCTGCACTTTGCATGGATTGAAGTTTTGTGCCTAGTGCATAAAGCGCGTCATACTGCCCGGGGCGGCGCAGAATTTCCATGGTTTTAAGCCCCGCCGCCGCCGCCACTGGATTGCCCGAAAGCGTGCCTAATTGCATCAGCCATTTATCGCCGCCGACAATGGATTTGTCAAAATGCTGCATGATCTCGGCGCTTGCCCCTAATGCGGCTAGGGGGAAGCCGCCGCCGATGATTTTACCCAAAGTGCAAATATCGGGAATGACGCCATAACGTTCTTGCGCGCCCCCATAGGCTAGGCGAAATCCGGTGACAATTTCATCAAAAATGAGCAAGACACCATGCTTATCGCATAAATCCCGCAAGCCCTCCAAATAGCCAGCGCGCGGCGGGACGATGCGTTGCAGGGGTTCTACGATTATTGCCGCAATGTCATCATATTCCGCCATGAGCGATGCGACCGCTTCTAAATCATTAAACGGCGCGATTAACATTTGCGCGGCGACGCTTGCCGGGATTCCCGCACTATCTGGCACGGCGGTGGGGAAATTGGTTTGGGTTGTGGGGGCGAGGCTCATCTGGGCTTCGGCGCTCATGCCGTGATAACCGCCTTCAAATTTCAAAATGCGGGTTTTGTCGGTATAGGCGCGCGCCAAACGGATGGCATACATATCCGCCTCACCGCCCGAGGTGACAAAGCGCACTTGTTCGCAACATGGCACGGCATCAATAATTGCTTCGGCTAGTTCAATGCCGCGCGCATTATTGGCGAAAAACGTCATGCCTTGGGGCAGTTGTTCTAGCACCGCTTCTAAAACTTCGGGATGCCCATGTCCTAAAAGCATCGGGCCTGAACCGATTAAATAATCAATATATTTTTTGCCGTTTTCGTCCCAGACATGACTGCCTGTGCCGTGTGCAATGATGATATTTGCATCAAAATTGCCAAACCCGGCGGCGGGTAGCACGTTGCGCGCGCGGGTTATCCATTCATCTTGGCTGTGTATTTTTTTCATGTCATCAATCCAATATCACATCGGCTTGCCCAAGCAGGTCTAAATCAGGTGCGACCCCAAGCCCTATCCCGGTGGGTGCGGCGATGCGTCCATTTTTGCGCGTTGGTGCCTTGGCGTCAAGGCGCGGATGCACATAGCCCGACAAATCACAGACATTAAGCAATCGTTCAGGGGCGGTGCTGATGCCTAGATGCAGGGCGGCGGCGGTTGCAATATCACTGCCCCAAGTGTCTTCAATACACATCCGCGCCCCCAAGTAAAGGCACAAATCGCGCGCTTGCCGCAGTGCCGATACACCGCCGAATTTGGATAATTTCAACGCCACCGCATCCATAATTCCTAGATGATGCGCTTCTAAAAGCGTCGCCGTATCATGCGCGCATTCGTCCAATTTCATCGGCAAGCCGCTTGCCCTACGCACCGCCGCACATTCCGCCATGGTTTGACAAGGTTGTTCCAGCATAATATCAAGCCCGGCAACCGCCCGCCCGACGCGCGTTGCGTCAAGCTGGCTTGCCCCGCAATTCCAATCGCCATAAACGAGGTGATGCGGGGCGACCACCTCGCGCACTTTTTTGAGCCGTGCAACATCCGCCTGCCAATTCTGGTCAGCCCCGAGTTTGACTTGAAATTGCGTGATGCCTTGCGCCAAAGCATCATCGGCAATGCGCGCCATTTCATCAGGGGCGATGCAGGTGATGGAATGATAAAGGGGCAGATTAGCCTGACGCGCCCCGCCTAAAAGCGCAAAAAGCGGCAGGTCTGCGACTTGTGCGGTCAAATCCCACAACGCCATATCAAGGGGTGATTTCGCATAAACATGCCCCAAAAGATGCGCATCCACCCGCGCCATCAATGCCCCGACGCCAATAGGGTCAGCACCAATAATCACCGGGGCAAGTTCCACCAAAGCCGGCGCCACCCCCCGCGCATAAGCCGGCAGATAGTGCGGAATCGGGCAAGCTTCCCCCCAACCGCACAAACCGCTATCGGTGTCAATGCGTATAATCACCGATTCAACGGTGGCACAAGCTTTGCCTTCCGCCATGTAGTAGGTTTCATGGCTGGTGAGTTCAATATGCCAAATGGATAAGCGTTTGATTTTCATGAATACACCGCCACTGGCTCGCCTAGCATATCTTCGTCGGGATGCACCCCTAGCCCTGCTTCTTCGGGCAGATGCAAATGCCCATCTTTATTGCGCGCGCCGCGCCCGACCGCGACATCTATCGTAAGCATATCCTGACACGCCCAAACCGCCAAGCAATTTTCATCAGGAATCGTTGCCGCCAGATGCAAAGCCTCCGTATCCGCGAGCACCGAACCCCCTGTCGCCATAACAAACATATCAATGCCGTGGGCAAGGGCAATATCACGCATACGCGCCGCTTTCGTCAGCCCGCCTACGCGATTGGGCTTGATGCCAAAAATCTCCGCTAGATTATCGCTCGCCACCCGCACCGCATCCTGCAACGTCACTAGGCACTCATCAACGCTCACTGGCGTGGCGTGCTTGTTAGCAATGGCGGCGATATCGTCAAGGGTTTCGGTGGGTTGTTCAATCATCACATTAAGTTCCTCAACCGCGCACAAAACCTGTAATGCTTGTTGCCTTGTCCAGCTACGATTGACATCATAGAGGATAATTTCGTTGGGGTGGCGGATGGATTCCACATCGCGGATGCGCGCAATATCACGCGCGACATCTCCGCCAATTTTGACCGAATGGGCAATATAACCGCGCTGGCGATAGCGTTCTATCACCGCGCGGGTTTCTTCAATCGTCTTCGCCCCCACCGATGAGGCTATCGGGCGAGGGGTGCGCAAGGCGCCTCCCATTAAATCGGCAATCGGCAGGTCTGCGGCTTGTCCGGCAATATCCCAACACGCCATATCAATCGGCGCTTTCGCATAGAGATGCCCCGGCAAAGCCAAATCCATAGCACGTTCCACCATCAATAATTGGCGCGGGTCAAGCCCTAGAATAAACGGCGCCATGGTTTCAATCCCTGCCCTGATGCCCGCACCATGTGCTGGCACATAACTATGCCCCCAAGGGGTGCCTTCGCCCCAGCCGACAAGCCCTGCATCAGTTTCAATTTTGACGAAAGTGGCGTCTAAAACTTCAAATTTCAATCGCCCCCCTGAAAGCCAATAGGGATGCTCAAGGGGCAGATCAATCTGATAAACATGGATGCGTTTTATTTTCATATCACTCGCCATGCGGACATACCACGATATTGCCTGTATGTTTTTTGGCGATGAAAGCGGTTTGGGCTTCGTGCAGTGCTTCTAGGGGGTAGGTTGCCGCTAGCACCGGTTTAATCGCCCCGCTTTCAATATAGCCAATCAGTGCCGTCATCACTTGCGGGTCAATCACCGTTGAGCCGCTAAAGGTCAAATCGCGCAAATAAAACGTGCGTAAATCAAGCGCAACCATCGGCCCGGCAATCGCCCCGGAGCAGGTATAACGCCCGCCACGTTCAAGCGTATCAATGAACTCCGCCCACATTGCCCCGCCGACTATATCGGCAACGACGCTGATGCGTTCCTTGCCTAGAAGCGATTTCAGATTTTTGGGGGTGCGGGGGAGGGTTATATCGGCGCCTAGTGTTTTTACATCCGTGTGTTTTTCCTCCGATGCAAGCGCGATTACACGCGCGCCGCGCAATTTTGCTAGCTGCACCAACGCCCCGCCTACACCGCCTGATGCCCCGGGAATGAGCACCGTGTCCTCCGCCCCCACATTTGCGCGCGTTAGCATGCCCTCGGCGGTGGAATACGAACATGAAAATGTTGCCAATTCCGCATCCGAAAAATTGGAATCAACCGCTAGCGCATTGGTCGCAGGAATCGTGGTGTATTCAGCAAAACCGCCATCGCGCTCAGAGCCAAAATAGCCGGTTTTTGCTTTATTTAAGGGGTCAGTCGGGTCGCGGAGCCAATTATCGGTAATGACATGTTCTCCAATGCGTGCTTTATCCACGTGCGCCCCCACCGCGACAATCACCCCGCAAACATCTGCCCCTTGGATGCGTGGGAAGGCAATCGGCGCACCGCCCCAAGAGGGGTCTTCCGCCCCCGCTAGATCGGGCGCATCATCGTTAGTGGCGGTAGTGACGGCTTTGGAATACCAGCCCGCGCGCGTATTAATATCGGTGTTGTTGAGCCCGCAAGCGCGCACCTCAATCAGCACCTCATCCGTGGCGGGTTGCGGACACGCCCAATCATTATGCTGAACGATTTGTTCAAGCCCGCCATGCCCCATGGTCACCATGGCGCGCATGGTTTTTGGAATCGGTTTTGCTGTCATATCACGTCCTCCTTTTTAATTGCGCGGCAGCTGGCTTTGTGGGTCATAGGCGGGTTCTGCCAATACGCGCGCCTTGCGGGGGGTGCCAGCAATCACCACCTGCAACGGCGTCCCTGCCAGTGCTGCCCTTGGTTTAACATAGGCGAAAGCGAGGATTTTTCCAACTGTATGTGCGAAACTTACCGACGCCGTTGAACCTACAACTTGTCCTTCTAATAACACCGCCTCCCCGCCATGTCCGTCTTCAATGCCGTTGGGTTCAATTTCCAAATAGGCGCAAATCCATGGTAGTTTGTCGCCTCCTGCTAGTGTTGCTTCCTTGCCGAAAAATGCCTTATCTGTATCAACAAAGCGCATGACATCGGCTTCGCGCAGAGTGACTTCGTTGGTTAATTCGCCCGCGCCTTTGAAGGCTTTTTCCATGCGCATGACATTCATGGCGAAACTGCCGTAATCGGTGATGCCATGGGGCGCGCCTGCCGCCGCTAGTGCCTCATAGACCGCCAAACATGCATCATACGGCATATGCAATTCCCAACCCAATTCCCCGGCATACGACATCCGCAACGCCCAGACTTGATGCCCCGCAATGGTAATTTCCTGCCCCGTCAGCCACGGGAACGCCGCATTATCCAAAGCCGCATCGGTGCATGCCGCCAACACATCGCGCGCGCGCGGACCATTGAGCGCCAATGCCGACCACTCCGTAGAAAGTGCGGTGATGCTCACGTCTTCATCCTTGCGGTGGTGATTGAGATGGTCCAATAGACGTTGTTCAAAAAACGCGGCGCAGACTAGGTAATAACTATCCGCATCCATTTTGAAAATAAGTGCCTCCACCTCAATGCGCCCCCGCCGATTTAGGAAATGGGTTAGCGCGATGCCGCCCACTTTTTTCGGTAATTTATTGGCGGCTAGGCGGTCAAGCAAATCCTCCGCCCCTGCCCCACTCACGCGCAATTTGGTGAATGCCGTGATATCCATAATCCCCACCGCTTTACGCACAGCATTGACCTCATGCGCGACCATTTCATCTGTGGGGGTGCGGCGGAACGAATAGTGGTCTTGTTGCGCCATACCCGCACGCGCAAAAAAACGCGGGCGCTCAAAGCCGTAAATTTCCTCATATACCGCGCCTTTGGATTTTAGCACATCATAGAGGGGCGATGGCTTTATCGGACGCCCGGCGAGGCGGTTAAAATGCGGGAACGGAATCTCATGGCGCAGGCAGTAATCTTCTTTGGCTTTGATGATTTGCCATTCCTTATTGGCGTAATCCCCAAACCGCCTTGGGTCAAATTCGCGCATGGAAATATCGCCGGCGCCATGCACCATCCAACGTGCTAATTCGCGCGTCAATCCCGGCCCCCAACCGATGCCAATCTGTGTGCCGCAACAACACCAATAATTCCGTAGATTTGACACCGGACCTATAAGCGGATTGCCGTCAGGCGGGTGGCTGATAGCGCCATGCACGGCACGGCTAATCCCCAATTCGGCAAAGATTGGCATGCGTTCAAGGCTCGTTTCAAGCCACGGCATGACGCGGTCATAATCGGGTTCAAAAAGTTCGTTTTCCGCCTCCCACGGACAGGCATCCTCCCACACCACATTCGGATTTTCTTTTTCATAAATGCCGATAAGCCCGCGCAGTTGTTCCATGCGGATATAGCCCGAAACCATGCGGTCATCGCGGATTACCGGCAACTCGCGCGCTAAATCAGCGAATTCAGGCACGGGTTCGGTGATAAAATAATGATGCGTCATGGAAGTCATAGGCAGTTGCAACCCCGACCATTCCCCCATCTGCCGCGCATAAGTGCCACCCGCATTAACCACATGCTCGCAAATAATTGTGCCTTGTTCGGTTTCCACCTGCCATTCGTTATTGGCTTGTTGCGTGATGTTGGTGGCACGGCAGTGGCGGATAATGCGCGCCCCCAACTGCCGCGCCCCTTGGGCTAGTGCCATGGTGACATTGCTTGGGTCCACATGCCCATCATCAGGGGTATGGAGCGCCCCCAAAACCCCATCCAGATTGTAAAACGGGTGCATTTTGGCGATGTGGGCGGTATCAACTAGCGCGATATTGAAATCCAACGCCCGCCCCACCGAAAGCGTATGCCGCAACCAATCCATCTCATCTTCCGTATAAGCAAGGCGCAACGACCCACAGCCATGCCACGTCACCGCCTGCCCGGTTTCGCCCTCTAATGCGCCCGAATATAGCCCGATATTATAATCAACGCATTTGCCTAGCCCAAAGGAGCTGGTGGAATGCGTAATCTGTCCGGCGGCGTGCCAAGTGCTACCGCTAGTCAATTCGGCTTTTTCCAGCAAAACCACATCCGTCCAGCCCGCATGCGCAAGATGATAGGCAAGCCCGCACCCCATCACCCCGCCGCCGACAATCACCACTTGTGCCTGTGTTGGAAAATTTTTTTGCGTCATCATTTGCGCTCCAATAGCAGCTGCGATAGTTTCTCGCCAATCATAATCGCCGGGGCATTCGTATTGCCAGAAATAATTTCGGGCATGATAGAACAATCGGCAATACGCAGTTTGGATATGCCATGAACCCTAAGATGGTCATCAACAACCGCCATTTCGTCATCCCCCATTTTGCACGTTCCTGTTGGGTGATATATTGATGAGGTGTTGTTGCGAATCCAATCAAGCGTTCCTTCATAATCATCCAGTGCTAGAGTAGCATCCGGGCGAAATTCTTCGGCGATTTTTGATGCTAACGGGGTTTGGCGGGCGATTTTGCGGGCGATTTTTACCCCTGCAACTGCTGTTTGGCGGTCGGTTTCGGTGGCTAGATAATTGGGATGGATTTTTGGATAATCGGCTGGATTATTTGACACCCATTCTAAATGCCCTCGGCTTTCGGGACGCAGCTGACACACCGATGCTGTGAAAGCCGAAAATGGATGCACGCCAGCACCGGGGCTGTCGGCTGACCATGGCTGGACGTGGAATTGAATATCGGGCGTGGCAAGTTCCGCGCGCGTTTTCATGAAACCCACCGCTAGGCTCGCCGCCATAGTCATAGGTCCCGCACGGAACAGCGCGTATTTTGTGGCGATGCGGATTTGATTGAAAAATGAACGCACCTCATCATTTAACGTTGGCTCGTTGCACTTAAACACCAATCGGGCTTGTAGGTGATCTTGCAGGTTTTTACCCACCCCCGGCAGGTCATGCACCACATCAATGCCGCGCTGTTTTAATGTGGCGGCGGCACCGATGCCTGAATGTATCAAAATATGCGGCGAGCCTAGCGTGCCGGCACTGATGATGACTTCCCGCGCGCATGAAATTTGCTGAATTCGCCCTGCCCTATCTTTGAATTCAACCCCCACCGCTTGCGCGTTTTTAATCAAAACGCGCTGGACTTGTGCGTGGGTGATGATGCGTAGATTTTTGCGCGATTTTGCCGGGTTTAAGAACGCAACCGCGCTTGAACATCTTTTGCCACGGCGGGTTGTCAGTTGAAAATAGCCGACACCTTCTTGGCTCTTGCCATTATAATCATGGTTAAAAGCATAACCCGCATTTTGCGCCGCTGCCACCCACGCATCAACTATCGGGCGTTGAATCCGCATATCGGACACGCGCAATTCGCCCTTGTCGCCATGGAAATCATCACCGCCGCGCTCGTGCTGTTCGGATTTTTTGAACAGAGGCAACACATCATCCCAGCCCCAACCTTTATTGCCCATCTGTTGCCAGCGGTCGTAATCTTCAGCCTGCCCCCGCACATACAGCAAGCCATTTATTGAAGACGACCCGCCCAAAACTTTACCACGCGGCCAATCAATCTGGCGTCCGTTAATGCCCGCATCGGCTTCGGTTTTGAAACACCAATCCACCGATGGATTATGCATGGTTTTGAAATAACCCACCGGGATATGAATCCATGGATTCCAATCACGCGGACCTGCCTCAAGCAAAATGACGCTGTTTTTTGGGTTTTCAGAAAGGCGATTGGCAAGCACGCAACCTGCCGAACCTGCGCCAATGATAATGAAATCAGCCTCGGTCATGCGCGCATCGCCCTGCCCTACCTTGTCGGCAAAAGTAGCAAGGTTAGTGCCGGCGTTAGCGACACCAGCACCCAAACGCTAATCAGCGCAACCAAATAAGGCACCGTGTATTTAAGCAAACGGAAATAAGGAACACCCGTCACCCCCGAAGCCACATATAGATTCAACCCATAAGGCGGGGTAATGAAGCCAATAGATGCCCCGACCAAAAATATGACCGAGAAATGAATCGGATCAACACCAACATTGGCGGCAATCGGGGCTAGAATCGGCGCAAGGATAATCGTCACCGGCAGGGATTCCAAAACCATGCCCGAAAAAAACACGATCACCATCGCCGTGAAAAGCACCGCATGATACCCCCCCATGGACGCCACAAAATCGCCGATGACGGCTTGCGCTCCTAGTAGGGATAGAATCTGTTGCATCACCACCGAAATGGCTATAAGCGGGGCTAGGATGCCAGTAATTTCTGCCGAACGCATGGTGATGCCGGGGATTTGGCGGAGCGTGAAACCTTCAACAACCAGCATCTCGCCATAGGATTTTTCTTGCCAAGCCTTTGCCGAGTCTAACCCCAAAAGCCGCGTTGCAACCCACGACAGCAAACCGGCAATAATACAAAAACCCACCGTCACCCCCGCCGCTTCGGTAGGCGAGAATTTACCCGTATAAATCCCCCAAAGCACCAAACCGATAGCAAAAAACCCCAGCCACGCACCGAAAGCAGTTTTCAAAATCCTGTTCATCTGTAGCTGAATCAAATGCCCCCAACCATTGAGACGACAGACAATCCAACACGCCACCTGCATCCCCGCAACCATCAACGCACCGGGAATAATCCCTGCCACGAACAGGTCAGAAATCGGCAAATTCATCAAAAACCCATAAACAATGAAAATAATTGACGGCGGGATGATGATGCCGACCGTGCCGCCTGCCGCCGCCGTTGCCGCAGAAAAACGTTCATCATATCCGCCCTTGACCATTTCCGGGTGCAACATAGAACCAATCGTCGCCGTGGTGGCAGAATTAGAACCCGAAATGGCGGCAAACAACCCGCAAGCCCCAAGCGACGCCATGGCTAAACCGCCCCGCACCCAGCCCAAACACGCATAAGCAAAATCAGAAAGCCGCCGCGCGATTCCCGATTTATTGATCAAATCCCCAGTCAAAATAAACAAAGGCATCGCCAAGAGCGCAAAGCCCTTATTAAAAACATTCAACAATTCCGCGCCCATATTATCAAGCGTCAAGCCAAGCACGAACGAACACCCAATCACCCAATAGGCAATAATCAAAAACACCGGCACCCCTAACATAAACAGAAAGGTAACCCCAAGCGAAATGAGCGTGATAATAGAAGCATCGGACATTTACGCATTCCTCCCAATCACCGCCTGTTGAATCAGCGGGCGTCCCGCGCGCAGATTTTGCACATCTTCGTGCATATTTTCAATGGCGCGGGCAGCAATGAGAATCGCCGCTATCGGTGCCGAGGTCAAAAACCACCATTGCATCGTATTATCCGTGCCGAGAACAATTTGAAAATTAGATGCCGACAACACCACCAACCGCATAGTCGTGACCCACAGGATGAGCGCGAAACCGAACCACAACACGCAATCAAGACACAAGCAAAGAAACTGCATCTTGCGGGGCAGTTTTGTGCGGAATTCGGAAAAGCTCAAATGCGTGCGGACGCGGACGCTATACGCCGCCCCGAACCACGCCATAATCATAAAAAGCAGTGGCGGGATTGTCGTTGACCACGGTTGCTGGTTGGAAAAAACAAAGCGGTCAATGACGCCCCAAAATATAATGAGCGCAATGCCTAGATAGCTGGTCACCATAATTGTGCGTTCAAAATAACGTTCAATCGGCGGGGCTTTATGGTAAATCCACGCCAGCCCCGCACCAGCCAGCAATAAAACCACCACCCCAACTATCCAGGTTGCGTCCGATGCCAGCGCCGACCTAATCGCAAACACATCCCGGCTTGCGAAAGCCGCGAGCAAAGCGATTAGATCGGTGAAAATTGACATCAGTTCCTCCGCTTGAAGAACCTAGCCTTTCCACCACCGACGCGGTTCAACATTTTCAACAAGCGTATCCGCCGGGATTTCCCGTGCGATGCGATGAACCTCGGTATAGGTGTCAATACCGCCCGCCCAATTATTGATGCGCTCACGCCATTGCTCCCAAGGTTTCGGCACGTATTCCGGCGCGCACAACTCGGCGGCTTTCTGACGTTCGGCATCGGAAAGCGGCACAAAACGCGTGTTATTCTTCACGAAAATCGTATTCGGAAGCTGCGGCACCGAATGCCCGACCGTATTGACGAGCGCGGCTTCATGCGCGCCTTGAATCAAGGCTTGCGTGAAATACGCCGATTCCATGACGGCATCCTGCAAATGCGGTGCCAGAGCATCAAAACTTTTGACATTCATCGCCGTATGCTCAAAGCCTGAGAAGAAGCGCAGGTCAATCACTTGGCTAACCACCGGCGACATATTGGCATAAGCCACCGCCGATGACCACGTTTCCGCACCATCAATCAAACCTTGTTTCAAGCCATCAAGGGTTTCTTCCCACGCAATCGGCGTCGGATTCAGATTGAGAAGATTCATGGCAATACGCCCAAGCTGGGTGCCAGTGACGCGGTTTTTCGTGCCGAATAATTGTTCAATGCGCGTGACATCGGGGCGGTCTTTCCATTTAAGCCCCATCATCAACCCACGCAACTGCGCCACCGAGAACAAGAAATGTAGCCCATGGATGCGCCGAAGCGGTTCGCGCAGAATCTGCTCACTAGATGGGTGATACAGAAAATGATACAGCGATGCACGTGTCGGGAATTGATACGCATAATCAAGCACGTTGTAATACGGCGCACCACCCGCCGAATTCTGGGTAGAGGCGGCGTAAATATCAACGATGCCTTGCTGTGTTTTTTCCACGCACGATAACTGACCGCAAATCTGATTGTCGCCGATAAATTCAACGCGAATCTCGCCGTCCGTCCGTTCTTCAAGGTCGCGGGTAAATTCAAGGCACCCGGCGCGCTCAATGAGCAAATTGCGCTCATTAAAACCCGCCGCCCCGAATTTCAAGGTATGCTTAGGTTGGTGTTTGAACCGCTTATTATACGTAGAATTCGCGGCTTCTGCCAAGCGCGGCAGGGTAATGATGCCAGTCAAGGCAGACGCACCAAGAAGTGTTGATGTAAGCCCATATTGACCCGCAACCCGCATTAAATCTCGGCGGGATATTTTTTCACTGATAAAGTCTTTCATAGTCTCCTCCTAGTTTCTAGTTTCGCGTCAGCATAAGGAAGGTCTAGCGGGCTTGTCAAGCACCTTTTATTTTAGAATTGCATGGTCATGTATAAAGCCAGCGTGCTGTTTTCGGGGCGTAGTTTGAATTCGGCATTTTCACTGCCGAATTTATGTGAGAAGTGCAGGCCTGTGGTGATGTTGTCGGTTAATGCTGTTTCTAGGCGGGCGCCGAGGCTTCCTGAATCGTCATCTAATCCGTATAAGAGCGTTGCCTCGCCGTTGACCTTGCCGTCCCAAAATAGATTGTCGTGAGCGAGGCGGAGGAATGTGTAGTTTTGTCTTAATGTATAATGATTTAGCACGCCATTTAGCTGACCTAATGCTTGCCCCTCAATGGCGGATTGGGGCGGGGTTATGGTGTTTAATGCGGTTTTTATTTGCGCCCATTCTTCATCGGAATAACCGCCAGCATCGTGGGAAAACTCAATATTTAGCGACCAGCCATTTTCAAAAAAATGCCCCAATCCTAGCGTGGCGAAGGGGTGTAAATCTTTGGTTTCGCGTGGCAGGGGTAATAAATGCCCTTGCGGGCTTGTGCCGGAAATTGCCCGTTTTTCGCGCCCTCGGCGTAGGGTTGCGTCCATATAAAGCACCGATGCGTCGCCGAGCCCTTGGCTGAACGACAACGCCGCCCCTTCCCGTTCGCCGCCGATGAATGCGGCGGAATAATCCACTGCGCCATCCGCCAAAAAACCTGCATAGCGTAGCATGGCAATATCTTCATCTAGGTTAAGGCGCGGGTTGTCATGTTCAGCAATATAAATGAGACTAAGCGTGCCGCCGAAATCATCCAAAATATCAACGCCCGCCAAATCCGCCCCTAGATTTAATGACCGTGCCAATGTTGCCGAATAAATGTCGTTTTCTGCCAATGGGTCGCGCAAAATATCCGCAGGGTTGAGTCCGTATGATTGACCATAAACCAAAATCCGCCGCCCCACATAGGCAAAGACACTATCGCCTAATTGTGCTTCAATATACGCTTCGTCTATAGAATTTTCGCTTTCTTGGTCTTCGGATTCTGCACGGAATTGCGAATAAAAACTCAGATTTTGATATTGCAATTTCCCGCGCACCAAAGCAAAGCCCTCGGCGGCGGTGTCATAATAATCTGCCGATTCTGGATTTGGCACTAGTGGCGTTGCGCTAATGTCGCTATATTGTCCCGATGCGCCTAGCTGTCCGCTAACTTCAAAATTGATAGTTTCAGCCCATGCGGGAGAGGCTAACATCAAAACCCATAGTGTCTGCGGCACAAGATATTTTGATGCGTTCCACAACATGAAACACCATCAAAACCGACTGAGATTGCCCGGCTGATACCATGAGGCGGGGGTTTCGGTTCTCTCAAAATTATCATAAATCATCGTGGTGACGGCATCGTTTTCTAGGTGGTCAATGACGCGCAATTTGGTTGGGCGCATTTCGCCTAATATGTCTTGGTAATCTTCAAAATAGGTGGTTTTTAACTTGCGCCCGCTAGTGGTAAAAAACACCGCCTGTTGCGGTGCGCCCGTTAAATCTACCAGCAAATCCACACCCCCATACGCCGCAGAGGAGCCTTTGGGGATGAGTTTCAATGTGATATTATCGCCGTCCTCGCTGAGCGAATCCACTTTATAATCAAGCGAATAGACAATGCGCGCTACATCAGCACTAGAAACACCGCCCAAGACACGTTGTTGCGGCGAAATACGCAAAGCACGGCGCGAGCCCGGCACATAGACCCACATATTGCGGTCAACAAATAAAATGGAACGCCCGGCAACTTTCGCCGGTTTGGTATAACGCACTAGCCCCTTGGTGCGCTCGCGGATGGACACTTCCATTTCTTGATTTGTATCGCCTTCTATTTCAACCTTTAGTGTAAATGTGAAACTAGCCGCCGGGGCGCGAATGGCATCCACCCTTTGCAGAAGCGCATCGCCATCCACCGCAAAAGCCGCGCCCGAAATTGCCCCAGCGACCGCAACAACAAAAAACATCACAACATATTTAACTATTAATTTCATCATTGTTTTTGCAGTGCCTCTACGATATTGGCGCGCGATGCCACCCATGCCGGATAGATGGATGATATCAAAGTGCTGATGCCCGCAACGGCAAAACCTATCACCAAAACATTGGGGGTGAGTTTCAGATACGCCTGATAACCTTGCGACATTGAGGGCGGTGGCGGCATGGAAATCCCCCCCGCCACATCAATGCCCGTGGCAATCAGCCACGACAATAACACCCCTAAACTGCTACCAATCAATCCGATAATTATGCCCTCAAATAAAAACATCCGCATAGTGATACCGCGCGTGGCACCGATGGCACGTAGCGCCGCGCTTTCGCCAGTGCGTTCAAACACCGCCATGGTCATAGTATTCGCCACCGAGAACATCACGACTATCGCTATAATTCCCGCAAATATCCTAAACAATCCGTTATAGAGCGACACCACCGCATCGTAAAAATCCGCTAGATCGTCCCATTGCCGAATCTCATACGCTTCGGGGAGTGCGGCAATTGCCGCCTCAATCTGCGGGCGAATTAGTGGTAAATCCGCCGTGTCATTAAGCATCACGACCACGCGTTCCACGGCGGTGGTGTCCATGGCGCGCTGCACTAAATCTGATGGCACTTTGGCGAAAACGCTGTCATATTCTGTGGAGCCAGTGCGGACAATACCGATGACTTGGAAATCCACGGCGTTGATGATATTGTCCCTTGAGGTCGTCAGCACCGTCACCCAATCGCCGATTTCTGCGCCAAGCCCTTGCGCCAACTCCACACCAAGCACGCCAGTTTCGGTGTCGCCGGGCAGGAGATTGCGTCCCTTAACGACAATTTCAAAATCAGCAAAATCCACCTCACGCACCGGGTCAACGCCAATCACCGACATATTGACCGAACTCTGCCCGGTGCTGCCGATGCCCGAAAAACTTACCCTGTGGGTGACGGTGGAAACCCCCGCTATATTTTCAACGACTTCTTCCAGCCTATCCACATCGTGAATCATCACCGACCACGGGTCTGCGACATGGTTTTCCGCATAGCCGTCAGCGTAAATTTGCAGATGCCCTAACTGCGTGCGGATGGTGGTTTCGCGCAAACCTTCAAATGTAAAATTGATAAATGCACCAAAACATGCCAGCGCCGCACAGCCGACCGCCACCGACAGAATGGTAATCGCCGACCGCCGATAATTGCGAAAGATATTCAATGCCGCGATATAGAATAAATCCATTATGATGCCCCCTTTGCCTCTGCTTTTGTGGTGGCTTCGGTGGTGAGTTTGCCATCGGCGAGGGTGATGAGTTGCTTGGCGTATTCCACCACCAAATTATCATGCGTCGCACAGAGGAAAGTGACTTGATGATGCTCATTCAATTTTTTCATCACGTCCAAAATTTTGCGCGCGGTTTTGCGGTCAAGGTTGGCGGTGGGTTCATCAGCAAGGATAATGGACGGCTCACAGACCAAAGCACGCGCAATGGCGACGCGTTGGCGTTCGCCCCCTGATAAATGTTTGGGCAGTTTATTGACGTGGTTTGCCAACCCCACAAGCCCCAGTTTTTCTTTAGCAATGCGCATACGTTCGCGGCGTTTTACGCCCTTAAAATAAAGCGGCCAAGCGACATTTTCCGCCGCCGTCAGCACCGGCAGTAAATGGAAATTCTGAAAAATAAAGCCGATATTTTTATTGCGAAACTGCGCCAATTTATTCTCGGTGAGGGTGCTAACATCCACCCCCTCAATCATCACCGAGCCATCATCAGGCGCATCTAACGTGCCGATGATATTCAGGAGCGTGGATTTACCGCTACCTGAAGGCCCGCAGACTACGGAAAAATTGCCGTCTGAAATTTGCAAATCAACCTTGTCCAGCACCTTTTGTTTGGTGGTGCCAGTGGTATAGGTGCGACAAACCGCTTGGAGTGAAATTTGCCCCATGATGTTTTACGATCCTTTGAGGAGGTTGCGCGCATGGGCGGCTTTGCTTTTCCAATCGCCTTTATCGGGGGCAATGTCGTCTAATATCTCATAAATGCCGACCATCGCCGGCGCCATGCCTGATCTTTGGGCGGGGCTTTGGGTGGCGGAAAACATTTTATCTAGCACCAAGCCGTCCTCTATGGCGGTGGCTTGGCGCCCGAATAATTCAGGTAGATTATTGGCGACATTGGCGCGGATGACGCGGATGGCGAAATCATTAGGCGCAAGAGTCACGGCTTGGTCTAAAAACCGCAAACCGCGATTGGTGTAGCGCACCTTATCCGCCACCTCTTTGCTATCGCGCGCGCTGATGGCATAGCTGGAACCGAGATAGGCGATGGCTTTGGCGTTTTGAGGCTCGGCTTTAATGATTTGCTTAAATAATGTGATGGCTTCGGCGGTTGCCTTGGTGTCGCCGTCGCGTCCGTCATCGTGGAGTGCGATGGCGTCTTCTAGTAACGGGTTCTCGGCAAGTGCCGCGCCCGCGCCCGCGCCCATCAATAAAATCGCCAACAAAGCATAGAATATTTTTTTCATAGCCATGATGCCCCTCCTCATTATAGGCGTTGCCGCTTCGCTTTATAGGTTGCCGCACGGGCATCCTCGCCTTGTTCTATCAGCGTTTCAATGTAGCTGTCGTAAAACTCCCGCAACCATTCGTCTGAGGTCAGCACATCCGCATGCGCCGCATTGGCGTTAGGGTTTTGCTCCCATTCTGCCAGCAATGCAAAATCGGCTAGGGCGGTTTCGTGGCTGACAAAAATGCCCGGCATATTGATGACGGTCGCCGCACGAATTAGGCGCGTGATGGGGTTTTGCGGGTCTTGTTCCACGGCTTGATTGAGCAATGCTTCGGCGCGGAACACGTAATACATGCGCACGAAACCCGGGCCCGGAATCACTTGCCATAACCCGCGCAAGGGGAAATCGCGCGCCCTTAGCCCATAAGCCGAGCCTAGATACGCCGTGGCTAGTGCGAATTGCGGGTTTTGGCTGCGGGCTTCACTGAGAAAATCAGTGGCACGTCTTGACCATTGCGCCTCGCCGGTGAGTTGCGCGATATCATACGCGGCTTTGCCGGCGGTATAGGGGTCGCCATTGGCATTGCCTTCTTCCGCCCATAGCGTCTGTGCGGTTTCAAGTTGCGTTACATGAACGTTATTGGAAGGGTCATAATTACTAACAGGACTGCAAGCGGTGACAAAACTAAATACTATCACCGCCGCACATAGATTGAATAAAGCGCTTGTTTTCATTAGTAAAATCCCCCCCATTGCCATGGAAAATAATTGTCAATGCGCCACCATAGCACAAAATAAATTTGTTTTGCAAAAAAAAAATAAAATCCTTTGAAATTTTCGCAATTTTCCGCTAAACTGCGCGCATCTTTCACATAACAAGTAGGAGGAAAAAATGGAAGAAGAACTTAGGCTGCTAGCGGAGCGTCTCGCCGAGCTAGAAGCAAGTGCAGGGCTGACAAACACAATGTTTGCTGAAGCCTATTATTACATCACTATCCCGCTTATGATATTGATTCATGTGGGCTTTCTTGCCTATGAAATGGGCGCGACCCGTATGAAGAATGTGTTGTCATCGGGGATCAAAAACTTACTTGCCTTTGCTACGGCACTGCCAGCGTTTTATTTCTTTGGTTGGTGGGTCTATTGGGCTTTCCCCACGGGGTTCAGCCTAAGCGCAGGACCTAACGAAATTTCGGGTCTTGCCTATGCCAATAGCATCGCCCTCGGATGGGGTGAGTCGGCGCAGTATATGGGCCCAAATATCGCCGATAATGTATCGGGGGTTGTTTGGGGCGCGTTTGCTATGTTCGCCGCAACCACCGCATCTATCATGTCGGGCTCAGTGATTGAGCGCATCCAAACCGTTGGTTTCACCATTTTGGCGATTATACTCGGGTCATTTTCTTGGGTGTTGGCCGCCGCTTGGGGTTGGCATGCGGATGGCTGGTTAGTGCAATCTTGGGGCGTTCATGATTTTGGCGCCGCTGGACTCGTCCATGCCGTTGCCGCGTTTTTTGCCCTTGGGGTGCTTATCAATCTGGGCCCACGCATCGGTAAGTTTAATGCTGATGGCACCGCCAATGTTCTCACCGGGCATAGCATTCCCTTCACGGTGATCGGCTTGATGCTGATTATTGCTGGCTTTTGGGGATTCTTGATGGCTTGTGTTGTCGTTGGCGGCGAAGCATGGTCGTGGAGCGCAAACTTTACTACCATCTATGGCACGCCTACGACCCTATCGGCTTTGGCGTTTAATATCTTGATGTCCACTGCTGGTGGTATTATCGGGGCTTGGGTAGTTACCCGTGATCCGTTCTGGATGATGTCTGGGGCGCTTGCAGGAATTATCTCATGTGCATCAGGGCTTGATGTCTATTTCCCTGCCACCGCCTTCGTTGTTGCGCTGGTT
Organism: uncultured Alphaproteobacteria bacterium; assembly: GCA_958431225.1. Classification (GTDB taxonomy): domain Bacteria; phylum Pseudomonadota; class Alphaproteobacteria; order Puniceispirillales; family UBA1172; genus UBA12202. The sequence continues at coordinate 2,303,980 of OY288107.1, forward strand.
GCGGGTATGATATTGAAACCTGCCGCCACTTGGCTGGAACGCCGAGGCATTGATGACGCTGTTGGTGCGGTGACCGTTCACGGAACCATCGGCATTTATGGGATGCTGGCGTTGGGAATTATTGCTTCGGGCTATCCTGCGCTTACTGGTGCTGGCGTTGCCACGGTCAGTTTTGTCGGGCAATTAGTCGGCTCAATTGTGTTCGTGCTGATTGGGTTGGTGACGGGTTATGTTAGTTCGCTCGTCCTGAAATGGCTCGGTATGCTACGTGTGCCAGAAGCCGCCGAAAAAGCAGGACTTGACCCGGTCAAAGTGCCGACCCAAGCCTATCCCGAGGGCATTCCTAAATCTGCCCCCGCATCTAACTAAACGCATCTAACTAAACGAAAGGAGCATTGTTATGGGATGGAATTATTATACCGCTGATTGGTCTGTTGTTGCGGACATTTTGTATCCTGGCGGGGCGCACGCCCCAGCGTTTTGGACGTTCGTAGGTATTGTTGGTTTTGTGGCAATCCTATGGGCGGGCAATCGCACGGAACAAGCCAAATACAAGATGAAGTCATAAACGACCAAGAAGGCGAAACAACCTTCAAAAGGGGCATCTCTTTCTTAAGGGGTGTCCCTTTTTTATCGCGCATTTTGAAACGGCGATAAGGGCGGGGGGGCGGTTAGGAATAGTCCCCTTTGACGCGCGATTTATCCGGGTCAAAATGCGGGAAGGGCGTGATTTTTGCCTTGATGCGTTTTTGTGCGCCATCCAACTGCCCGACTTCAATAGCCGTGCCGATTTCGGCATGCGGCATCGCAACCCTAGCCAGCGCAATCACTTTTCCTAAAATCGGCGATTTCACTGCTGAGGTAATTTCCCCCACCTGCGCCTTGCCGATACGCAAACAATCCTTGGGGTTTGGGACAATGCCCCCTTCCAATTCTAAACCAACCAGACGCCGTTGCGGATGCGCCTTGCGTTCGGTGAGTGCTGCGCGCCCGATAAAATCATCGCTTTTGCTCTTGAGTGGCACGGTGAAACCTATCCCCGCTTCCATGGGGTCGGTGGTGTCGTCAAATTCTGAACCCGCAAAAATCAGCCCCGCTTCAATCCGCAACATATCAAGTGCCGCCAAGCCCGCCGGCACCATGCCCAAAGGCGCGCCCACCGCATCAACCGCATCAAAGACTTCTGAGGCGTGTTTGGGATGGCAAAATATCTCATAGCCTAACTCCCCCGTATAGCCGGTGCGGCTCACCACCACAGGAATCCCTTGCACATCGCCAATGCGCCCGATGGTGAAACGAAACCACGGCAATTCGCTGATGCGCGCTTGCTTGGGCGGCGTCCAGATGATGGCTTCTAGAATTTCGCGGCTAAGGCGTCCTTGAATCGCTATATTGGAAAGATGCTCGGTTGATGGACGCACCCACGCATTCATGCCTAGCGTTTGCGCTTGGCTTTTGAGCCACTGCCCCGATTGATCATTGCCCCCCACCCAACGAAAATTCATAGCACCCAAACGAAAAATCGTGCCGTCATCAATCATGCCGCCATGCTCATAGCACAGCGCCGTATAGACCACCTGCCCGATGGCGAGTTTTTTGATATCGCGCGGCACACAATATTGCAGCAGTGCCTCAGCATCGGGACCGGTGATTTCATATTTACGCAAAGGCGATAAATCCATCACCACGGCTTTTTCACGGCACGCCCAATATTCGGCAATGGCGCCGTGATTGGTCATGGCATCCGCGAGCCAATATCCAGAATATTCAACAAAATCGCGCGTATGGCGCGCAAAACAATCATAGAATCCGGTTTTTTTGGTGTCTTCCACATCTGCCTCCACTGATTTGCGCCAGCCTATTGATGGCTGGAAGTCTTCGGTTGCTTTGTAAGTGCGGATCTGAATATCCGTGGGATTCCACCCATTCGCCGGGTCAATATCGCAAGGGCAGGCGGTGGATACACAGACCAAATCGCTCAATGCGCGCAGAAGCACATAATCGCCGGGGCGCGACCACGGGTCATCCATCCCCAACGCATTCGTGTCATCAAGCATGGTATTAAAAAAGAAATTGATGGCGGGCCAGCCCTTGCGGGGGGCGATGGTAAAGCGGTCTAATTGCTGATTCATATTGTCCGAACAATTAATATGCCCGGGATAGCCCAAATCATCATAATAACGCGCCGTGCAAGCAAGCCCGAACGTGTCATGGCGTCCGCAAGTATCTTGGACAATTTCAACCAAAGCTTCTTGATCAACCGACCAATATTTGCCGAAAATTCCCGGACGCGGATAGAGGCTTCCGGTTAGACTGCGGGTGGTGGTCGGGTCAATTTCGCGCTCGCGCCCAGCGTCCAACGCGCGCATGGAAAAGGCTTGAAAATCGGAACATTCGCGCCCCTTAACATCCAAAACTTGGATATATTCCCCGGCTTTGACCTCATAGGTCTGTGCGTGCCCGGGTTGGATATTGAAATCTTGGAGCGGTTCGGCTAGGGGGGGCGGGGCTTTGATCTCGGGCTTGGCTTCGTTAGGATGTGCGCGTTTTATGTAAAGGATAATATCCGTGGGGGCGCTTTGGCTATGGGCGTCCGCTTCGGGGGCGGGCGCGCAGACCACTAGGAATCCAGCGCATTGCGCCTGTAGATGCACCATGTCGCCGGGCTTTGAGCCTTCACGAAAAAGCAGTGCCGTGTCGGCTTTGCCAATATCTAAATCCATGTCCCGCAACGCTTCCAACACCCGCGCCCCCGATGCATCGCGCGCAAGTGCCGTCTTGATGCCTTTAAGGTCGCGCCCGCCGCCGCCCCCGTCGCGCCCACTGATGCCATTTGTGATGCCTAACATCGCCATATCAGAACGCCCATCCTTGGCAAAGAACATCACCTCGCAAGGCTGTAAGCCGTCAAAATCCAAAAGCGAAATCGCATCGCCTTCAAATACAGCCAGCGCACGGCTCCCGCCCCCGGGAATCAAATAACGTTCGGTCCCATGGGGCAGAATCGGTAGCCCCGGCGTGATGATGCCGCCGCGTTCATAGGGGGTTTCAAATCTTGGTATCATACTCATAGCCCCAATATCTTTCTCCGCTTTTCTGCCCAAGCATTGATGGCAATATCAAAGGTAAGCGCAATTAACACAACCGAAAAGCCCAAAGTGAAATTTTTTCCTAAATGCGTCCCCGCCAAAGTCCTCTGCATTTCCTGCCCCAAATCGCGCGTGCCAATAAAGGCGGCAATGATGACCATGAAAAAGGCAAACATCAAGGCTTGATTAAGCCCCACGGCAATGGTCGGCATCGCCAATGGCAGTTGCGTGTACCATAATTTCTGCCGCCGCGTCGCCCCTGACATATCCGCCGCTTCAGTAATTTCGGGCGACACCCCCCGCAAACCTTCAACCGTATAGCGCACAATCGGCACCATAGTAAAAATCAGAATCGCCAAAATCACCGTGATAGGCGTGATGCCGAACAGCATAATCGCCGGAAGCAAATAAATAAAACTCGGGAAAGTTTGGGCGATATCGCAGATGAGAATCATCACCTCCGAACGCCGCTTACGCCGCGCCGCCCATATCGCCAGAGGCATCCCCAAAAGCATCGCCAGCAGTGTCGCCGTCAAAGTCGCGTGCAGGGTCAGCATCGCCCGGTCCCACCAACCAAGCACCGCAACGCCCGTGAAAAACACAAAACCAATCACCCCCGAACGCCAGCCCCCCAACAGCCAACTCAGCCCCGATACTATAAAAATGACAGCAAAAGTCGGCAGATACAAAATCCCCTGCTCGGTCGGCACCAGCACCCAGATATTAAAAAACCAACGGATTGAACCGGTAATCACCTGCACAAAACCGAGACCAAGAAACGCCTTAATCAGCACATCCAATTCTTTGCCCACGGAAAACGAATCGCCACGGCTAATCTGATTCAGAAAGGGGAATATCTGCGCCATCAGCATAAAAAACACAAATACCCCCAAGCAAATCAGCCACGCCTGATGCCGTTGCCACCACGGGGTGCCTTTGGCAAAATGCTTGGGCTGTTTGACCACCCATGCTTTTGATAAGCGGTCCAATGTCGCCGCCAGCAAAACAATCGTGATGCCAATTTCAAAACTATGCCCCAGTTTGAAACTATTCATCATCACCAAAAGTTTTGCCCCCAAACCCGGCATACCAATAAATGAGGTCAAAACCACCATGGCTAAACTCAGCATAATCACCTGATTGAGCCCGACCAAAAGTTCCGTCCGCGCCGAGGGCAGATAGACGCGCACGAGCATCTGCCAGCGTGTGCATCCCGACATTTTCCCCGCCTCAACCACCTCTTGCGGCACTTGCTTTAATCCTAGTGCGGTCATTAAAATCATCGGCGGCATGGCATAGATAATCGTTGCGACCGAGGCGGCGGTTGGTCCGACTTTGAAAAATATCACCGCCGGCAGGAGGTAGCTGAAAAAAGGTAAGGTCTGTAAAATCGCCAAAATCGGGCGCAGTGCCGCTTCAAATCGCGCCCATTTCCAACTAGCAATGCCAAGCCCTAGCCCCAACAGAAACCCAAGCGGTGCGGCGACGACAATCACCGACATGGTTTCCATCGTCCATTTCCACTGCCCCACCATCGCCGTCCAAAAAAGCGAAAACCCGCCAAGCAGTGCCAACCGCCAGCCACCTAAATACCAGCCCATCAACGCCACCAGCGCCGTCACCGCCGACCACGGCAGCGCATCAATACGCGGCCAGCGCGATTTGCCATAAAGAATATTCGCCGCCGCATCAATCAAAAATCCAAGCCAGCCAGCAATCGCGCGCGTCACATAAATCAACCCCAAATCATTCTGCACCCACGAAAAAAACCGATCAAGCCCCGCCGCCCATAGATCCGACCAACTCGGCAAGCGGTGCAAAAAATCAGGCAAGTAAGCCTGCGCCAAAGTGATAGCGCCCCCCATCAACAGCAACAGCAACCCCATCTGGGTTTGGCGACCTAATCTAGTTATTCTAGTTATTTTGGGCATCGCCCCGTCCCATTAAAATATCAAACGCCGCCTGTCGCGGCATCGCACCGATGATTTTGCCCTCACGCGCAACCGCAATCGCCGCGGTGTCATCTTCAACAATCCGTTGGGCGATGGCGTGAATCGTGGCGTGCGCGGCGACGGGGTTGCGGGTGGCTTTTAATTTTGGGTCAATCAGAGTTTCGGCATGAATCACGCGCGATTTTTCAACCTCTTCGGTGAATTTGCTGACATATTCGGTGGCGGGTTTTAGAACAATTTGGTCCGGCGTATCGCATTGTTCAATCGCGCCCTCTTTCATGATGGCGATGCGGTCGGCAAGGCGCAAGGCTTCGTTAAAATCGTGGGTCACAAAAATAATCGTTTTATGGAGCATCGCTTGCAGGCGCAGAAATTCATCCTGCATCTCGCGGCGAATTAACGGGTCAAGTGCTGAGAACGGCTCATCCAAAAACCAAATATCCGGCTCAATCGCCAGCGAGCGCGCAATGCCAACGCGCTGTTGTTGCCCGCCAGATAACTCGCGGGGGAAATAGTCCTCACGCCCTTCAAGCCCGACGAGTTTAATCATCTCAAGCCCGCGCGCGCGGCAATCATGTTTGCTCTGCCCCCGCATCTCAAGCGGAAAGGCGACATTCTGCAACACTGTGCGATGCGGGAGCAGTCCAAAACTTTGAAACACCATCCCCATTTTTGAACGGCGCAATTCTATGAGCCCCCGTTCTTCAAGATTGGTGATGTCCTGCCCTTCAATCAAAATCGCACCACCAGTGATGCTATGGAGGCGGGTCATGCAACGCAACAAAGTGGATTTGCCCGAACCCGACAGCCCCATAATCACCAAAATTTCCCCCTTATGCACATCAAGCGACACATCCTTGACGCCGGCGATATATTTATCCGCCAAGATTTGCTCATAACTATGCCCCGGCGGCATTTTGGTCAGATATGCCTCCGGATTTGCGCCAAAAAGTTTCCACAAATTGCGGCACGATATGATAGGGGTTTGCGGCATAGATATTCCTTGCATAGGTTATCATCCCGAGATTGCTCTCGGGATGATATATGGGCTTTCGTGCCTGTTAGGTAGTGCAGGCGTCAATCCAAGGTTGCGTCACGCCTTTATTGCCCTTGAGCCACTTGCTTGCGGCTTCTTCGGGTTCAAGCTCATCAACATCCACCATCTTCGCCATTTCAGCGATTTGCGGATTGGTGAAGCTGATATTTGACAACACACAATAGGCGGAAGGCCATTTTGTTGTCATTTCGTGATGCGCGACTTTACGCAGATAGCCCGTTGCCGGGTTGCCGCAATCATAAAGCGCGTTTGGATTTGGTCCTTTGGCAGGGTCTTTATCGCATCCATCCTCCCAAGTGGGGAATTCAACGAATTCGCCTTCCCAGACCGCTTCGGCAAAATTGGGCGTCCAGTTGAACACCACCACCGGACGCTTATTCGCTTCAGCCGCACCGATTTCCGCCCAAAGTGCGGCGGCAGAACCAGCATTAATCACGGTGAAATTCATATCCAACGCCTCGGCACGTTCTTGCCCGTGCTTTAACCAATCAACCGGTCCGTCCAAATAACGTCCCTTGTCGCCGGTTTCAGCGGTGCGGAATAAATCCGCGCATTCATTGAGTGCCTCCCAGCTCGGTAGCCCCGGGCAAGCCTCTTTTGTCCAAAGCGGATACCACCAGTCTTCGCGGGTAATCGCGTTATGTTCGCCCGCATCAACCATGCCGCCTTTCGCCAGTGCCGCCCGATAAGAAGCCCCAAAAGCCCCTTCCCAGACCTCAAGCTCAAGCGTCACATCGCCGAGACGCACGGATTCATAAACCGCTTGCGAATCGGTGGTCACATATTCCACATTGAGCCCCATGCTTTCATACATCTGACCCACAACATTAGACATCACGATTTGCGATGACCAGTTATGAATCGGAATGATGATGGGGTCGGAACTATCCTCAGCAACCGCTAGCCCCGGCGCGAACGCCAAAGCACCAGCCATCGTGAGAATTTTGGTTAGTTTATTTATGGATTTCATTTTCTCCTCCATTTAGGTTGTGATAGCTTTTGCTATCATTGGTGTTATGGCAGAGTTCTTATTCTGCCGACGTAATTCAATTCTTCAAATAACTCTCCATGCTATCATCCAGTGCCTTCACCCAAGCGGTGTGGTGTTTGGGTGAAGCGGTGCCGGTCATGGCGCTGATATAACTTTGGTCGCGGAAGCCCATGATGTTTTGTTTTTTGTGTTTCTTCCAATCATAAAAGGCTTGGTTTGCCGCCTCAATATCAAAACTTGGATAGTCGGTTTCATCAATCAGCTCGGCGGTGTAAGCCCCTTGATAGGCGATGCAGGCGTAATCATCGGCGAGCGCATCCTCATCGGCTTGGCGTTTTTTCCAATCCGCATGCATAGTGGCTTTATCGGGCAAAGCGATGCGCCCCATCATCACATCGCGCGCCCACCAAGCTTGTGCGTCAAACATATTGAAGGTATACCATTGATCCTGCATCCCCAGATAAAACAAGCGCGGGTTCGGCACATAGACCACGCCTTTATAGAGATCATTGGTCGCTAGGCGGTTCGCGGTTTTGAGCCGCAAATCATCGCCCAAAAATGGAAAATGATGCTTATAGCCGGTGCAGAGAATAATCGTGTCAAATTCGCCGCTACTGCCATCGGCGAAAACTGCTTGGCGGGGTTCAACCTTTTGCAATTTCGGCACTTCGCGCCAATTATCCGGCCAGTCATAGCCCATCGGGGCGGTGCGGTGGCTGACGGTGATGGATTTCGCGCCGTATTTCCAGCATTGCGAACCGATATCTTCCGCCGAATAAGACGTGCCTAGAATCAGCAAATCTTTGCCAGTAAATTCGCGCGCATCGCGGAAATCATGGGCGTGGAGAATGCGTCCGTTGAAATTTTCAAAACCTTCATAATACGGCACATTCGGCACTGAGAAATGCCCGGTTGCTACCACCACATAATCAAACATCTCGCGGCTTTCGCTGTCGCGGGTCTCATCGCGCACGGTTATTTCAAATTGCTTACCATCCCAACGCACATCGCGCACGTGATGGTTGAACTTAATCCAATCGCGCACCCCAGCCTTTTCCACCCGCCCCTTGATATAATCAAACAGCACCGCGCGCGGCGGATAACTAGCGATTTGCTTGCCAAAATGTTCTTCAAAAGTGTAATCGGCAAATTCCAAACCTTCTTTGGGGCCATTTGACCATAGATAGCGATACATGGAACCATGACACGGATTGCCGTGTTCGTCTAGCCCGGTGCGCCACGTGTAATTCCACAAACCGCCCCAATCCGCTTGCTTTTCATAACAGACGAGTTCGGGCATGTCCGCACCTGCCGCCGCCGCCGCTTGAAACGCGCGTAATTGCGCCAATCCTGAAGGACCTGCTCCGATAATGGCAATTTTTGTCATGTCTCCTCCTATTACTCCAGTGCCGGGTTAGCGTGCGCGCCTTCCCAATCTGGCTCAAACCCCAAAATCACCGCCTCCCCCGAAAGATTGGGGTTAAACAAATAATTATGCCACCATGTCGCCTGATAGAAAAAATCATCCGCACCAAGGCGCAACACGCGGCAAGGTATGGTGAATTCCTGCCCGTAAGCGACAAAAGCCAATTCAACATTTTTCGCATGAGCTATCGTCCCCGCCATCAGCGAATTGGGTTGAAAAGATGAGGTCAGGGTATCGCTAAATTCATGGGGCTTTTGGTAATATGTCGCCGCCAGCAAGGCAAGCGCGCGTTCGCGGCGTTGATGCGGGTCATGGCTTGATTTTGCTATATGGCGCAATTCTGGTGTCAGCGCATAAAGCGGCGATTTATTGAACACCGTGATAATCGCACCGAATTCCCGCCCCGCTTTGCCTAAACGCAACATCGGCATCATCCCGGCATCAGGACGCCCCTGCCCTGCCCGCATCGCGTGTTGGCGCACCCGACACTGCCAGCCCAAAAATCTATTGCATAGATTCTGCGCTTGCGGGGAAGGGGTAATCATTTTAGGGGTAGCGCTCATGGGAATCAAAACTTCATATAGGCTTTGCGTAGGCTCACCAGTGGATGGCGGTCGGACATTTGGAATTTAATCAGCAATTCGCGCGCAATCATATCGCGGTCTTGCTGATTATCGGGGAGTGAGATGCTCTTGGGAATAGACACCCAGCCGTTATTGTTGCGGTCAAATACCGCCGGCGCACCATCTTCATAGCCCATATGCACATCCTCAAGCCAATTCAAATCGCTCCACCCCATGATCTCAATATACTTTGCCAGAAATGGCGTCAGCCGAGCATAATCGGGCACTAGATTCACATCATAGCGATAGCCGATATGTTGCCCGATTTCTTTCTCGCGTTCGGATTGCAGCCCCTGTTTATCCTTGATAAATTGGTCTACGTCTTTGATTTCTGAGCCACGATAGCGTGTTCCAGCCATGTTTTTTCTCCTTTATAGATGGTGATAATCTTCAATACCCACGGTGTGATTTGTTCCTGCCAATGGCACGCCCGCCATGGCACTTGCTTCCATTGTCAGCGCCGCTAGGTCTTCGGGCTCTAAACTATGGAGATTGGTTTTGCCACACGCCCGCGCGAAAAGCTGCGCTTCAATGGTTAGGGTGTGCAGAAAATTATAAACGCGCTCGGCGGCTTCATCGGGGTCTAGGCGCGTCCGCAGATTAGGGTCTTGGGTCGCCACCCCAACCGGACAACGCCCGGTGTGGCAATGATAACAATGCCCCGGCTCGGCGCCAATTTCCTCTGGATAGTCGGCTTCGGGGATGTCTTTGTTGCAATTCAGTGCCATCATCACCGAATGCCCGAGCGCAATCGCATCAGCGCCAAGCGCAATCGCTTTTGCCACATCAGCGCCATTGCGGATACCCCCTGCATAGACGAGCGCAATTTCACCACGCTTGCCCAAACCATCAATCGCCTTGCGCGCTTGGCGGATTGCCGCCATCCCGGGAACGCCAGTGTCTTCGGTTGCAAGGTGCGGTCCTGCCCCGGTGCCGCCCTCCATGCCGTCAATATAGATGCTGTCGGGGTCGCATTTTACTGCCATCCGCACATCATCATAAACCCGCGCTGCCCCCAATTTGAGCTGAATCGGAATCTGCCAATCGGTGACTTCGCGGACTTCTTGAATCTTGAGCGCCAAATCATCGGGGCCTAGCCAATCAGGGTGGCGCGCCGGTGAACGTTGATCGATTCCGGCGGGAAGGCTCCGCATTTCGGCGACTTGATCGGTGACTTTCTGCCCCATCAAATGCCCGCCTAAGCCGACTTTACACCCCTGCCCGATAAAAAATTCGCACCCATCAGCAAGCACCAAATGATTGGGATTAAAACCATAGCGCGATTGAATACACTGATAAAACCATTTTGAACTATAACGGCGTTCATCGGGAATCATCCCCCCCTCGCCTGAACACGTGGCTGTTCCTGCCATGGTCGCCCCTCGTGCTAGTGCGGTTTTCGCCTCATACGAAAGCGCACCGAACGACATGCCGGTGACATAGACCGGAATATCCAACTCAAGCGGACGTTTGGCTCTACTGCCGATGATCGTTTTGGTCTCGCATTTTTCACGATAGCCTTCAATGACAAAGCGCGTCAAAGTCCCCGGCAAGAACGTCAAATCATCCCAATGCGGAATTTTCTTAAACAAAGAAAATCCGCGCATCCGATAACGCCCAAGTTCCGATTTAATGTGAATGTCATCAATCACATGCGGGGGAAATATGAACGATTCCCCTAACCGATTTACATCCCGCGGCAAAGGCGGTTTTTTTGAGTTTTTATTTGTCATAATTCCGCTTCCTTCATTTAGAGAATCAGTTTCTTCTCATTGGGTTCTAAATTGTCGTAATTCCACAACTGCTTACCCGCGACAATTTTTGTGAAATGATCCACGCCTTTCGCGGGGAGCAGATCATATTGCGTGAGTTTGCGCGTGAGCCATGCTTTGTCCAAATCGGTCAGCTCGGCTTCCACCGCATCAACGCCGCAAGATTGAATCTTACCGCCAACAAAAATCGTGCCGTCATACATCGAATCGCCCAAGTTTTTGCCAGCATTGCCGCAAACCACCATCCGCCCCCTCTGCATCATAAAGCCCGAAAGCGCGCCAGTATCACCGCCGACAATGATGGTGCCGCCTTTTTGGTCAATCCCGGTGCGCGAGCCTACGGAACCTTTACACACCAAATCGCCACCGCGTATCGCCGCACCAAAGGTTGAACCTGCATTCTTTTCCACGACAATCGTCCCCGCCATCATGTTCTCGCCACACGACCAGCCGACACGACCATTAACCCGCACATTCACCCCATCAATCAGCCCCACGGCAAAATAACCGCATGAGCCTTCAATAATCAGATTAAGGCGCGTGAGAATGCCGACCCCCACCGAATGTTTGCCCCGCGGATTTTTGAGCACAATCGTGCCATAGCCTTCCGCCATCATCGCGCGGATTTGTCGGTTAAGCCCGGTGGTGTCAAAATCATCGGCATCTATTTCGCCGCGTTTGTTGAAATCCACTTGAGGCGCCCACGGATATTCAAAACGTTCTTCCTCATCGGGGTCAAATTCTACCCGCATCGCCCGTCCTGCTAATTGGTCCGTGCGCATCCCAAGCGCGGTGACGCGCTCCTCTTGGGTCATTGCTTTTAATTCATCATCGCTCACGTTTGCCATACCCGCACCTCCTCATCATAGGGATCACTTGTTTCAATTTCATGGGGCAGGATTGCCCTTATCGCAACATCTTCTGATGCCATAGCGATGAGATCATCGCTCTCATAAAGCACCAAAGGCTTTGCCGCCATGGTGTCTTTTGCCATGCCCAATTCATCCTTGGTAGCGACCAGATAGGTGAAAACACCATCAATATCTTGGATGGATTGGCGCAAGGTTTCTTCCAACGTTTTGCCCGCCGTGATATAATGGGCGACATAAACCGCAAGCAATTCACTATCACAATTAGATTGAAAACGATGCCCTAGACGTTCCATCTCGCGGCGCATAATCCAATAATTGGTAATCTGCCCATTATGCACCACCGAAACATCATTATAAGGAAACGCCCAATAAGGGTGGGCTGAACGGATATCCACATCGGATTCGGTCGCCATGCGCGTATGCCCGATGGAATGGGTGCCTTTGAAATTTTCTAGTGCGTAAGCCCCCGCAACATCGCGCGCATCGCCCAAATCTTTGATGAGTTCAAGCCCGTTGCCGATGGAAAGAATCTCAACCCCCTCTTGTTCTTCTAGGTGGGCGGCGAGGTCTGCCATATCGCCGTCAAAGGCAATCTCAATCCGCATGGCGTAAGGCGTTGCCTCGTGCTTGCTTTTGACTTTGACTTTATGTTCGGCGAGCACTTTATCTACCGCGGCTTTGCGTTCTTCAAGCACTTGATAGATGCCACGCCCCTTTTCCATATCTTCGGCTTCGGCGACTTTGAGACGAATAATGCACTCGCCTTGTTTCAAAGGTGCACCATAGACCGCATAGCCCGTGCTGTCAGGGCCGCGATGCTTGAGCGCTTGCAACATTGAGGTCATCTCCGCACCAACCGCAGAACTTTTCCCCCTATGAATCAGACCAGCAATTCCACACATGGTTTTCTCCTTTCCCGGTAGTTTATGCAATCTCGCCCTAGGGCAAGCATTCCATATAAGTTTCGTTATCCCATTCGGTCACCGTGGACATAAAGCGCGCATATTCATCGTGCTTATATTCGTGGTAGAGCCGATACATCTCGCCGGGTAGCCCCCTTTGGATTACCGGGTCTCCTTCAAGATGGGCAAGTGCCTCACCCAACGACATGGGGAGTTTTTTGACATCCTTGCCCTCTTTCATGGCGACATAGATATTGCGTTCTTCGGGCGCGCCGGGGTCAAGTTTGTTATCAATCCCGTCATCCATCGCCGCCAACAAGGTTGAACCCATAATATAGGGATTCACCATCGAATCCACCGAACGATACTCAAACCGCCCCGGCGCCGATACCCGTAGCCCGGTGGTGCGATTCTGAAAACCCCAATCGGCAAATACCGGCGCCCAAAACCCTGTATCCCACAGGCGGCGATACGAATTCACCGTGGAACAGCCAATCGCCGTCAATGCTTGTAGATGTTTGACGACACCGCCGATGGCTTCAAGTCCTTCTTTGCCGGGCATTTGCGGGTCATCGCCATCGGGCATAAAGGTATTCTCACCGCCTTTGACATAGGTGTAGTTTTCAGCCATCCCCGGCAGGTCTTTTTTATTGTTGCCACAAGCGACAAATTCATCCTTGCCCCCCCGCCACAGCGACATATTGTGATGGCACCCCGATGCCGACACACCCATAAAGGGCTTGGTCATGAAACAGGCGAAAATGCCGTTCTCGCGGGCGACTTGCGCGCAGATTTGCCGATAGGTGGTCAAGCGGTCAGCATTACGCAACACATCATCAAACATCCAGTTGAGCTCCAACTGCCCCGGCGCATCCTCATGGTCGCCTTGAATCATATCAAGCCCCATCTTGCGCGCATATCTAATCACCTGCATAGACACCGGACGCAGGCTTTCAAATTGGTCAATGTGATAGCAATAGGGCTTGGAATAGCCGTCTTTGGGCTTGCCGTCTTCATCAAATTTGAGCCACATCATCTCAGGCTCAGTGCCGATACGCAGACGTCTGCCGTGTTTTTTCTCAAAATCTTCATGCAGCCGCCGTAAATTGCCTCGGCAATCGGCGGTGAGATAACCGCCAGGATTCTCGCGCTCCTCACGATTGCGGAATAAAGTGCAGTAAAACCGCCCGATTTCCGGCGCCCACGGTAATTGCATAAAGGTTTCGGGTTCCGGAATCCCCACCAGCTCCGCCGCCTCGGGACCATAGCCTAGGTAGTCGCCCCCGCGATTCAAAAACAGATTGACCGTGGCACCATAGACCAGCTGAAATCCTTTCATCGCCACCGTTTCCCAGTGGTCAGAAGGAATCCCCTTGCCCATAATTTTGCCCGTCACCGAAACAAATTGCAGATAAAGATATTCAATGCCTTTCGCATCAATCATCTCGCGCACTTGCTTAATTTTCTCAGCGCGCCCTTTTGCTTCTACAAATCTTTCTAAATCGGTTGCCATTGTTCTCCTCCTTTATATGTTGTTTTCTGCCTCAATTCCCCCTCAGCTCCACGGATAGGGGCTGTTTGAAACAGGGTGCAGTTTGCCTTTGGTGAAGCGGTCAAAGCGAAACGGCTCTAACAGAGATTGTTTTTCGCCCAACACTTCATCGGCAATCAGATGTCCGACACCAATCATTTTCCAGCCGTGATTGCTGTCGCAAATCATCATGACATTTTCGCAGAAATTGTCAAATACAGGGAAACTATCGGCGGTGAAACAGCCTATGCCCCCTGATGCTTCGTTGCGATATTTTGGCATCATCCCCTCAAAGCGTTTGTGGCAATGGGCGAGCGCGCTCACCCACATAAGCGCGAAATCATCGCTTGCGACAAATACCGGGCTTGAAGGTCCGTAAGGGTCTATCGCTACCTCCATCGCCGGGGTGTCAATTTTGTAAGGCGATGCGCCCCCTTGGACGCCATTGAAATGCCAATCGGGCTTGTAATAAATCCCCCAGATGTCCTCAGTAATAATAGAACCATCCACGACAGATTTAAGCGGTGCATCGGTATCTACATGCAACACCGGTGGCACATCACCAGCATCGGTTAGGAGCGTTTCAGGCGGGATATTGAGCACCCCTTCTTCTAATTGCCAAAACCGCCACATATCCACGTCTTCATGGGTATCGCCGTTCAAATCCTTGACCTTGATTTTATCCGGCAAGCCTAGCATCTCCCAGAACTGGCACGCCCAAGGCCCGACGCCGACAATCACCCGCCCGCATTGCACCGCGCCCTGATCGGTTTCCACCGTGTTAATCGCCCCTGAGCCGTTATCGGATTTAAGCCCCGTCACCGTAACGCCAGTAATAATCCGCACACCCAGCGCCTCCACTAGCCTCGCTAGCCCCTGCATGGTTTTCGTATTATTGGAAAATCCACCGCGTTTTTCGTGCAATACGCTGGTGATATTTTGGGCTTGCCAGTCGGAAAACATTGCTTTCATATAGGCATCGCTGGCACTTGCGCCTTCAATGAATTCGCTTTCATAGCCGATGGCGCGTTGCTGTTCATAAATTGTTGCGACATCTTCGCGCATCGATTCGGGTGAAATTTGCATATAGCCGACATCGTGATAGTGCAAAGCCTCTGGCTCGCTTTCCCAGACCTCAACCGAGTGCGCCATCAATTCGCGCATGGCGGGTTGAAAATAATTATTCCGCACCACCCCGCAAGCGATTCCAGATGCGCCGGCGGCGATGCCCGATTTATCTAAAACGATAATTTTATCCTCGGCAGAAACGCCTTTGGCTTGCAGGCGTTGGGCGAGCCGCCACGCCACGGATAACCCGTGAATGCCAGCCCCAATAATCACATATTCAGCATGCTTCGGAAAAGCCATGATACTCCCTAACCTTTCAATCTTTATGTAAAACTTTTGCATAGTTTTTTACAAGCCGCAACCTTTTTTGAACCAATTTCTTGCTTTTTTTTGATATTGGTATAGATTTGGTATATTAGGAGCGCGAAATGACGGCTATTTTGGACAAAAAACGCATGGGAGCGAGCGAGGTTGCGGCGGAAATTCGCGCGATGATTGTTGCGGGTAGTCTGAATTCGCATGACCGCTTGCCGTCAGAACGCGCGCTTTGTGCGCGTTATGGGGTGTCGCGGGGGACGATTCGTGATGCGCTGTTGCGCCTTAAAAATGAAGGCTTGGTTGAGATTCGTCTCGGTTCAGGCAGTTATGTTTTGGAAAATCTGGCACGGCAACATTACGAGGCGATTATACGCAATACGCGCCCTTTAGAATTGGTGGATGTGCGCTTTGCTTTAGAACCGCATATTTGTCGGCTTGCGGTGCTTCACGGGCAAGTTGCGGATTTTGACCGCCTCGAATCGCATATCAACGAGATGGAAGAAAACGCCGATGATGCACAGATTTTTGCTCACATTGATGCGCGGTTTCATTTGGATTTGGTTAAATCCACCAATAATAGTTTGCTGATTTGGATCATCGGTGAGGTCAATGAAGTGCGTAAGCAAGAGCAATGGGCGAAAGTGCGTAGTATCACTTTGGAAGGGGCGATTATCCGCACCTATAACGCGCAACATCGGGCGATTCTAACGGCTCTGCGCGCCCGCGATTCCGAAGGCGCGGCGAATCTGATGAAAGAACATCTTGATACGGCACGCAAATCGCTCACCCAAGCTATCGGCAGTTAGCGCACATGCGCGACGGCTTGTAGCCAGTTGATATAGACGCGCTCGGCGATAGTCTCAAACGCGCTTTGATTGGCGGCGGCATCGGCAAGCATCTGTTCTGCCGCATCCTTGCCGATGGCTTGGTGTAGGGCGTCTTCATAAGCGGGGTCAGAAGCGCACCAGTTTTTTAACGTGTCTTTTTCAATTTCAAGATGGAATTGCACCGAATAGGCGCGGTTTTGCCAGCCCATAGCCTGCACCACGCAAGCGGGCGAAGTTGCCAACACCTTAACATCGCTAGGCAAGGCGGTTATTTCACTGCCATGCCATTGCAAGCATTTGAACGCCAAAGGCACGCCATCCAAAAGCACATCCTCGGCGCCGTCTTCGGTTATCTGCACCTCCATCACCCCAATTTCAGGCGATTTCGCGCGCCCAACGCTCCCCCCCAAAACCTCCGCGAGTAATTGATGCCCCAAACAGAACCCCAAAAATGGCAAACCCTGTTCAACCACCGCACGTTTGATAAACGCCTTTTCCGCCACGAGCCAAGGGAATTCCTGTTCCTGCCAAACATCCATAGCACCCCCCAAAACCCAAAGCCCATCATAAGCACGCAAATCATCAGGCAAAACCGCACCATCATCAAGCAAGATCGCATCCCAAGAATGCCCATCCTCAGTCAGAAATTCACGAAACTTACCGAGATGCTCAATAGCCGAATGTTGCAAAACCAAAAAATGCATGAGGTGCAATCTTAAAAAAAAAGTTGGGGAAATAGGTATTCGCGGTTATACAGGATATATTGCAACAATCAACAAAAATTTAATATCACTTGCATTATGCATTGTTCAGGTCTAGTTAATCGGTGTTGTATCCCCATGATTACTTATTTGAAAAAAGCGTCCAAGACTTCCTCCACCGATGCGGCGGATGTGCAGGCTGTTGTGCGGGGGATTTTGGATGATATTGAGGTGGGCGGCGATGCAAAAGCGCTTGAATATGCGGCTAAATTTGACAAATATGGTGGCAATATCCTGCTCTCGCGGGATGAGATTGATGCCGCTAAAGCCCTCGTGCCTGAAAAATTAAAGCGCGATATTGCGTTCGCGCATGCTAACGTCAAACGCTTTGCCGAAGCCCAGAAAAGCACTTTACAGGATGTGGAAGTTGAAATTGTGCCGGGGCTCATTGCCGGGCAGAAAACCATCCCTGTTGATGCTGCCGGGTGCTATATTCCCGGCGGGCGTTATAGCCATATCGCTAGCGCCATTATGACCGTCACCACCGCTAAGGTCGCCGGATGCCGTCATATCACCGCCGCTAGTCCGCCCCGTCCTGATAGCGGTGTCGCCCCGGCGATTATCTATGCGGCGAATTTATGCGGTGCCGATTCCATCCTCGCCATGGGGGGGGTGCAAGCGGTGGCGGCGATGGTTTTTGGGCTTTTTGATTTGCCCCAAGCCAATATCTTGGTGGGACCCGGCAATCAATTTGTCGCCGAAGCCAAGCGGATTCTGTTCGGGCGGGTGGGTATTGATATGATTGCGGGTCCAACGGATAGCCTGATTTTAGCCGATAAAGATGCCGATGCGGAAATTGTTGCGGCGGATTTGGTCGGGCAAGCCGAACATGGTTATAATTCCCCCGTCTGGTTGGTGACGAATGACCGCGCTTTGGCGGAAAAAGTGCTTGCGCTGGTGCCGCCGTTGATTGCTGACCTGCCCGAGACTAACCGCGTCAATGCCGAAGCCGCTTGGCGCGATTATGCCGAGGTGATTTTATGCGATACGCGCGAAGAAATGGCGGCAACATCCGACCGCACCGCACCCGAACATCTGACCGTGCAGGCGGCGGATTTGGATTGGTGGAAGGCGCGCCTGACCTGTTATGGCTCGCTGTTTTTGGGTGAGGAAACCACGGTTGCCTTTGGCGATAAAGCATCGGGGCCTAATCATGTTCTGCCGACATCCGGGGCGGCGCGCTATACTGGCGGGCTGTCGGTGCATAAATATATGAAAATTGTCACATGGCAACGCGCCACGCGCGCAGGTATGAAAGCGGTGGCGGAGGCGACCGCGCGCATCTCACGGCTGGAAGGCATGGAAGCGCATGCGCGCACCGCCGATATTCGCCTCGCAAAATATTTCCCGCGTGAGAATTTTGACCTCACATCCGAAGACTAGTATAAAACCACGAGAAAGGAAACAATATGTCTAACCCCCATCTACTCGTCCATCACAAAGGCGATAATGTAGGCGTTGTTGTTGTGGAAGACCTGACCGCTGGCACCGAAATGCTGTGCGTTGTCACCGAGGATAACAGCGATTTTCAGCTGAAAGTCAATCACGATATCCCCATCGGGCATAAAGTGGCATTGCAGGATTTCACAGCAGGCGACACGGTGATGAAATACGGGCAAGACATCGGCAAAATGACCGCGAGCGCCAAAAAAGGCGACCATGTGCATGTGCAGAATCTAAAAACCAAACGCTGGTAAGGAGGCGAATTATGACACAATTAAATCATGTTTTTATGGGCTACAGGCGCGAAAATGGGCGCGTGGGTGTGCGTAATCATGTGGCGATTCTGCCCGTAGATGATATTTCCAACGCCGCTTGTGAGGCGGTGGCGCACAATATCAAAGGCACAATGGCGCTCCCCCATGCCTATGGGCGGTTGCAATTTGGTGAGGATCTAGAATTGCATTTCCGCACCATGATTGGCACCGGCAGTAATCCTAATGTCGCGGCGTGTGTGGTTATTGGCATTGAGCCGGGCTGGACGAAGCGCATTGTTGATGGCATCGCTAAAACCGGCAAGCCTGTCGTTGGCTTTTCCATTGAACAAAATGGCGACATCAACACCATCGCGGCGGCTTCACGCGCGGCAAAAGAATTCGTGCATCAAACCAGCGAATATCAGCGCGAGGAATGTGCTATTGGTGATTTGTGGATATCTACAAAATGCGGCGAATCCGACACCACCACCGGGCTATCCTCATGCCCGACGGTTGGCAATATGTATGACAAATTGCTCCCCGAAGGCATTTATGGCGTATTCGGTGAGACGTCAGAAATCACTGGCGCCGAACATTTATGCGAAGCGCGCGCGGCGAACCCTGATGCGGCAAAGAAATTTATGAAAATCTGGCAAGCCTATCAGGATGAGGTGATTGAGCCTTACAAAACCTCCGACCTATCAGAATCGCAACCCACCAAGGGCAACATTGAAGGCGGGCTTACCACCATTGAGGAAAAAGCACTAGGCAATTTGGAAAAAATCGGGCGCGAGAGCCAATATATTGACGCACTAGACGCCGCCGAATCCCCCGAAAAAGGCGCAGGGCTATATTTCATGGATACCTCATCGGCGGCGGCAGAATGCGTGACACTGATGGCGGCGGCAGGCTATGTAGTGCATACCTTCCCCACAGGGCAAGGCAATGTAGTAGGCAACCCAATCATCCCAGTAATAAAAATCACCGGCAACCCCCGCACCGTACGCACAATGGGCGAACACATAGATTTAGACGTATCAGGCATCCTCCGCCGCGAAATGACCATAGACGCCGCCGGAGACGCACTCATAGAAATAATCCGCCGAACAGCCAACGGAAGAACCACCGCCGCCGAAGCATTAGGGCATAAGGAATTCGTGATGACGAAATTATATCGTAGCGCGTAAATGTGCCTGCAAAGGTTTCCGCCCTATTTTCATAATTTGTTGTTCCGATTAAGTTCATTAAGAATTAGCAGGTGCGCCATTATTCTTTTTCAAGAGGACTTTTGCCAATAAATTCGTTCATTTTCTTGACAATTAAATCACGTCTCGCTTGTAAAAACGCATCATAATTTTCAGGCTCCCATAAATCTTTTTTTGTTGGTATGCACTGTTTTTCAAGAACGTCCTTTCCATGCTTTTCCACAATCTCTGGTAAGTATTGTGAAGGCGGTTTTTTGCCTATTTTGCGATTTGTCTTGCCACCAATAAAGCATAAATTGGCAATGTCATTGATCTTTTTCTTATCAACATCACCGCGCTCTTTTAAACAAGCTTGCGGAAAAATATGATGTGATTGCAATTTATGTGATCCGCCAGAGTGATCAAGCGAAATAACCAAGCCATCATGCCAATCCTTCGCTCCATCCTCTTTAAAAATGAGAAACATGGTTTTGAAAT
The DNA here is from genome assembly GCA_958431225.1 of uncultured Alphaproteobacteria bacterium. Classification (GTDB taxonomy): domain Bacteria; phylum Pseudomonadota; class Alphaproteobacteria; order Puniceispirillales; family UBA1172; genus UBA12202. Next base: position 2,324,548 of record OY288107.1, read on the forward strand.
ATGCACTTTGACTATTAAGCCCTTCTAGGTCTTCCGGTAGCACGTCAAGCCTAGTAAATTGCTTCCGTAAACTTCTTATCATAGCAGGCAGAGCCTCTTTTTTACCAATTGACGTTATATCTTGACCAAGAACCGTTTCGATAGACCCACTTGAATAACGCCCTTTGGCATTCGCTATGAGTGCCCAATAACGCAATTCTTTCTCCATTTTTTGAGAAAGCTCAAAGTTATTTTGACTGGCGAAATATCCCAAGGTGATAATCAGATATGGGGTTGAAAGCAACGCTGGGCTATTAATGCCTATATTGCTTTTAAGGAAATTTAACGCATATTCAAACCCTGCTTTTGATTGTTCCCACCCATCCTCTAGACACTTTTGTGATAAGTTGGAAACAATATTAAACTTTGGTTGTTTCGTCGCAAAAATCACAAGATTTCTTATAAATATCCCTAACTCTACATCAAAATCTTTCTTCTTACATTCTTGTTGAAATTCCTCAAGAATCTCTAGCGAGCCTGGCCATTTGGCGGTAATTTGTGCCAACGCCAAATCAGAACTACGTAGTTTTGTGCCGAGCGAGTTAACGCGCACAAAAATCTCTGTCACCTCTTTATAGGATTTACTTCTATCTAATACGTGAACATCATACTCATAATTCTTTATTTGGCGTAATTTGTTAAGCCTCTTCGTATATTTATCATAAAGCGGATCATGCACACTCTCAATGCCACAATCCTTTAAAAATTTCGTATCATTATTATTTAAAACCTCTCTTACCGAAACCCAATGTGGCTTTTCTTGTAGCTTATTTGTTTTCACGACAAAGGTCATTTTCTCGGAGTCATCGCGATCAACTTCAGTGGAAGTTTGCATATCTTCGGGATGTTCAAGATTAAACAAAATATCAATCGGACGTTTATAGTTTTTTACACGGAGAGGCTCGCCACGCAATATAGCTGATAAAGATGTAAGTCTTTGTTGCCCATCAAGAAGTAATTGGAAAGACCCAGTCGAAGTGTTTTTTTGTGAAATAGAAAAGTCGCGCGTTGCAACTTTCTCACCCGTTTCCCACGTAAGAATCGTGCCGGACGGATAGCCACGATAGAGTGAATCCAGCAAATCTCTGACCCGTGAAGCTCTCCA